>CAVUHP010000021.1:0-593812 GCA_963741425.1 uncultured delta proteobacterium | reverse complement strand
GCGTTGAAGTTCGTCTCGCGGTCGATGTGGGTTCCTGTCACGGCCGGTACCCCGGACGCGGGTCTGGGATGACCGCGTTCCGGGCAGGCAGTGCGAGATGGTCGCCGTTGTGCTGGTGGCGGGCGGGGGCTATGCGGCCAGGAATTCCAGGATCCGCTTGTTGATGTCGGTGGGGCGCTGCACCATCAGGAAGTGCCCGACGCCGTTGATGAGCTCGGGATGGCGATCCGGGCCCGCAGTGACCCGGCACCCGGTTGACCTGCTCCCGGGTCATGCCGTGGCAGCCGTCCTGGGTGCCGTGCAGGTACAGCGTGGGCTGGGTGATGTCCGCGCCCCAGGCCGCCGCCTGCTCAGCTGCCCATTCCTCCGAGCCGAACCGGTTGGGGTCGAACTGTCCCCAGTAGTAGCCCAGGGCGGCCTTGAAATAGCGGGTCGCGGATGCACTCCTTGACCTTGGGCAGGTCCTCGGCGGCGTCGTAGCCGGGCGACCAGTCCGCCCAGATCCGGTCGATCAACGCGAAGTCATCGGCCCTGATGACATCCTCAGCCACCCGCTGATTCTGGAAGTACCAGAAGTAGAACGACCGCTTGATCTGGTCGTACTTGACGATGTTCTCGCCGAAGATCGCGAACGGCGGGATGTTCAGGACAACGCAGCGGCGCCACCGGCCGGGTTCCTTGCCGGCCGCGCCCCAGGCCCCTACCGCGCCCCAGTCGTGCGCGACCAGGATCGCATCGGAATCACCGCCGAGCGCCTCATGCAGCGCGATCTGGTCGGCGGCCATCGTGCTGGAGTGGATATGGTGACGGTCGGCGGGCAGTTCGGTGGGGGCGAACCCGCGGTTGAACGGGGCCACTGCCCGGTAGCCGGCCTCAGCCAGCGCCGGGAGCAGGTAGCGGTAACTGTAAGGCGAGTCGGGGAACCCGTGCACGCACAGCGCCAGCGGGCCCTCTCCTTGGGTCAGGTACTCGAACGTCAGCTGATTCGCCCGGGCTGTTCCTCTCTTGAAGTCCTGCATGATGTTGCCTCCTTCCGGGTGGCAGGCCAGATGTCAGCCGCCGATCGCAGCTGTTCCGCAGGTGACAGGCCGTGGGGGGCCGAAGCGTGACGGCGCCGGTAGCGGGTCCGGATACCGTCGGCCCGGCTCCGTTGGAGCCGCGGCGAGGAACGTCCCAGCGTGAAAGGCGAGCCCCGCCAGCGGGAACCGTGCCGCCCCTGGGAACTGGGAACATCTCACGACCCCCCAGTGAAGGCTAAACCGGCACGAATTCGCGCCGCTATACGCCGACCGGAACCTAGCCGTCTCGAAATGAGCCATCCCGGCGGGCGCAGTACACCCGGCGTTGCCAGTGATCCAGCCGTCCAGCGCGACCGCCGCAGATTCGTCAGATGCGGCCGGCCTGATCAGGCATGCCGCGGTCGGCGTCATGCGCTCGGTATTCACGATCGGGAAGGGCGCCAGCAGGTAGGACGCGTCGAGGACGACCGCGCCCCAGCCTGAATGCTCGAAATCGAAGATCCGGCAGCCCGGGCGATCGGCGATTACGATGTGCGATCCGGCCTGGATCTCGATGGTGCGATAGCGGCGGGCGGTGCGAATGAAATATCTGTCTCCGCGTGCAGGGGCAATCATTATCGGCGTGCAGAAGGTCCGGATCGGCCTGTCCCACGCCCTAAGACAGCCGAGGTCATCGTGGAAGCCGACACACGAGCGCTACGGTATATCCAGCCCAGGCGCGCGTTCGAACTCGTTTCTGCACAGCAGCACCACTCCGAGTTCCTGGCACAGCTCGCGCCAGGAGGGGTCGCGCGGCTGACGCTCGGGCACGAGAACAGCTACGACGCGGTCATGCCCGAGTGCCGACAGACGCTGCCGGTAGCGGAGTACCTGGCCGAGACCGACCCGGAGCTGATGTTCCTCGTTCTCGGCGGTGATGCTCTTGACTTCCGCCACGAAGACGGTTCCGTCCTTCTGCCATGCCAGGTCAAAGTTCGGTCCTGGCGGCAGGCCGCGGCGTGGTTCGATTCCGGCGTTGCTTAGGACGCTAGCCAGCTCGTTCTGGGTCTCGGTGTGCCCTCGCAGGCCCCGTTCGACCAGCGCCGGATCAACACTGAACGGATCCCGGCTTCCGGACAGTTCGATTACCGGTACCTGGCGGTAGGGCGCGCCGAGGCCAGGGCTTGCGGTCCTCCCAACTGAACTCAACGCCGGCTCATCCGCAACAGCGAACACGGCATCGAACTCGCTGCGGATCGTCTCAGCGAGCGCAGAGCCCAGCTGGGCCACTTCGGCGGGACTCCAGTCGCGGCGGAATCGAAGGCCCGGACGCATCTGCGCGGGCATACGGAGATACTCGTCGAGATAACGTGCTAGCACGGCGTCGTCGCCGTCGTCAGCGAATCCCCTCTGCTTTAGCCACGGCCACAGCTCATTCTCGACGTACTCCCGGGTGTAGTTGCCGCCGATCCGACCGAACCCGTCCTCGTCCTCCCAGCACGCTGCATAGTCAAGCGGCGCGACCAGCGGACTCATGTACAACCGTCTGTCTGCCGACGCTGTGTAGTACGCAATGTGGGGCGACGCCTCGACCGTCCATCCGCGCTCGATCGCAGCAGCCACAAGAGCCGACCCGAGTCCGCCACCGTAGAGATAACGCGCCTGCCGCGCAAGCTCAGCCGGCCACGTCGCCACCGCCACGCCGCCGGGGACTCGCTGATCCACAACCGCTGAGTCGAGCGAAAGCCCAGCCGGTCTTTTAGATGGACCCACTCGTCCCTCGGCTCCGGCTGGACCCCCGCGACGTCACTCAGCAGCTCCGTCCGCGGATCACCGAGGAGATCGAGTCCGTCATACCCGATCTGCGCCGTCATGCCGCCCAGCCTACTGCGGCGCGTGAACGCGTCATCGATCCGTCCGTAGTGCGCAACTCTGCCCCTCGCGAACTGTGAAACCACTGGTCAGCAAACCGCCGACTCGCTCGCGGCCAAGTCGTGGCCCAGGCCCGCCACTTCCGTGGACAGTGACCACACTAGGATCACTGGGCACAGGAGGAACCCGATGGTGACGAAGTACCAGAAGTTCGGCGACGGCTATAAGGCCGAGGCCGTGAAGCTCTACCGGGAATCAAATCAGACTATCGCGGAGACGGCCCGGAATCTCGGGCTGAAGGAATCGACCCTGGCTAACTGGGTCAAGAAAGACAAGGATAATGAGGCGGTCGCGGTGGGTGAGGCGCCGCTGACGCCAGCGGAACGGACGCGGATCAGGGAACTGGAGGCGGACGTCCGCCGCCTCAACATGGAGAACGCGTTCCTGAAAAAAGCGAGTGCGTACTTCGCGAGCCAGAACCTGTGAAATTCTCGTTCATTGGCCAGGTGGCGGAAGAGCAGCGGCAGCTGCCTCCCGGGGTGCGCTTTCCCGTCGTTTTCATGTGCCGTATGCTGGAAGTGACGCGGCAGGGATATTACGAGTGGAAGAAGCGGCCGGTCTCGGCGCATGATCAGAAGGACGCTGAGCTGGCCGCGCGGATCAGGTACTTGCATCAGGAAAGGCATAAGAACCGGGCCGGCATCGAGCGGATCTTGTGGGACTTGCAGGAGGAGGGGTACGTCACCTCCGAGCGGCGGGTGCGCCGCCTGGCGCGGGCCGCGGGCCTGCAGTGCGTGCATCCCGGGCCGTCGGCGCGGACGACCGTGCAGGACAGCAAGGCAATCGGCGGCCTGGTCGATCTGGTGGACCGCCAGTTCACCGCCCCGGAGCCGGACCAGCTGTGGGTCGGCGATATCACCTATATCTGGACGTATTCTGGTTTCGCGTACCTGGCGACGCTTATCGACATGTGCTCGAATAAGGTCGTCGGCTGGGCCGTGGATGACCACATGCGCACGGGCCTGGTGCTCGAGGCCCTGGATAATGCGCTGGCCGCCCGCGGGCCGGGAATAGGCATAGGCGAGCTTGTGGCGCACCATGACCGCGGTTCCCAGTATACCTCGGGAAGGTACCGCGATCGCCTTTTCGCCGAGGGTATTATCCCGTCGGTCGGGCACACCGGCATATGCTACGACAACGCGGCAGCGGAATCGTTTAATGCGACGATCAAGAAGGAGCTGATCTATCAGCACGTGTGGCGCGACGCGGGCGAGGTCAGGACCGCCGTGTTCGACTACATCGAGCGATATTACAATCACGTCCGGAAACAACGTCGGCTCGGCAAGATAAGCCCAGCGGATTACGAGCGCCAATTTGACAATTGGACACCAAAAGCAGCATAATGGAAATGTCCACGAAATTGCCGGGACTCCAGGCCGCGAGCCGCCACTGACCTATATCCGTTACCCGTACCCTCCCCAGTATCAGCAGGCTCCGAGAGGCAACTGGTAACAGCAGCGTGCATGGCCCAGGCTGCGATCCTGGCCCGTGCTGTCCTGCCGTAGCAGGACCGCTTGCGCGCCCGCCAGGCCAGATTGTGGACGGCCATCGGGATGTGCCCAGCGACGGTCACGATGTCGATGCCACGGTTATCACATAGAGTAATCGGATTCGCTGGTGTTTAAATTGGCTGCGGAGCCAGCAGCGATTGAAATGCCGGACTAGGTTCTGGCTGCTCCTTTTAATGAGGAGTTTAAGGCATGGGGTGCCCTGCCGTTGGCCACGGCCGAGACGATGCGCGGCCAGCGAGGGATGGAGCTGAAGGAAATCTGCGCGTTTGTCTTCGGCGCTCCGCCAGCTACGGAGAATCGTTGTGTGAACTTTGCGGGTGCCTCATCGTTGGCATGGGAATGTCGCCTGTTTGAGCGGGCGGAAGGAGTGTGGGTATGGGCGCGGGTTCGGACGAGGGCTGGCTGGATCTGGCGGATGCGATCGGCTTGCTACGCGATCAGGTAGTCGAGGCTCAGCTGCGTGCGGCGGGGCATCCCTTGCGGTTTGTAATGGGAGAAGTCACTGTGGAACTGGAGGTGGAACTGGTGCGTTCTGGGGCGCTGGGCGGCGGGTTGCGTTTCGGCGTGGCGTCGGCGGATGGGCGAGGGGAACGTTCTGACCGGTCTGCGAATCGGGTGACGGTGACGCTGACGCCGCGGCTGGACGACGGTGCAGATGTTGAGCTCAGCGATGATGGCGACTGAGCGGCTGGGCTGAGGCACTGGGGAGACGGCGGTGGAGTTTGACCGGTCGTGCAGGTCCGGGCGGTGCAGGCCGATGGCGGGGTGTCGTTCGGCACTGGGTACCTGATTGGGGCCAGGCTGGTGCTGACATCTGGTCATGTGCTGGCCGGTGGCCCCGGCTCCAGGGCGGAGGTGGCCTGCCCCGATGCGGGGCCGGGCCGCTTCAAGGCGTCAGTGGGCTGGCGGCAGGTGTCGGGCTCGGTTGATGCTGCGCTGGCGGAGATCGATGATCCCGGCTGGGTGACGCCGCCGCGTGTCTGAGGGCCGCGGGGCACAGCGGTTCGGTGAGCTGGTGACTACGGTTCCCGGGCAGCCAGCGAGCGCCCGCGGATTCCCTCGGCTGCAGCAGGCGGGCGCCGACCGGTTCGACGACCAGGTTTACGGACGGATCAGTCCTGGCACCGGCGAGCTGGCCGGACGGTATGAGATCGTCAGCGACGACCGCTTCCGGCCCCCGGCGGGGCAGCCGGTCCCAGTGGGCGGGAATGTCCGGTGCGGCAGTGTTCTGCGGCGCTCTCCTGACTGGGGTGATCCGCGCGGATCGGAGGGCCTTGCACGGAGCCCGGCTGACTGCCACCCGGATCCGGGACGTTCTTGATAACGCGGACGCAGCGGCACTGATCGCCGCGCACAGCGGACAGCCGGCCCTGATCGAACCGGTGGAGCTGGCCGGTGTTCTCGACGCTGCTGCTGTGTCGCGTGATCTGCGGTCGCCTGCGATGCTGCTGCGCGCTGACGTCGAGGTGGTCAGCTTCCGAGGCCGCGCTGCGGAAAGGCAGAGACTGCTGGAGTGGTTCACCGGGGACGGTGTGGACCCGCCTGTGCTGGTGCTGACCGGGCCAGGAGGGCAGGGCAAGTCACGCCTGTCGCGCTGGCTGATGGATGCTGCTCGCAGCCAGGGCCATCCCGCTGGCCAGATAGCGCCAGGCGCCGACTGGGACCAGGCGGGAGATTTGCCGGACCTGGCCGCGTTCGCGCTGGTGCGCGGCCCGGTGCTGGCAGTGGTTGATTACGCCGAATCCCGCCCGGCGCTGGTCCGGCGGCTGATCGAGCTATCGCGGGATGCCGGGAGCCGGGTGCGGCTGCTGCTGCTGGCACGGACGTCCGGGGCGTGGAAGACCGACCCGATGGGCGCTTCCGCAGGAGTGCACGAGATCCTGGCCAGCGCACCGGAGATGAAGCTAGGCCCGCTAGATGACACCACCGCAGAGCGGGAGGATGCGTTCGTTGGCGCCGTCCAGGACCTGGCCCGGCCGCTCGGTCGGGTCCGCGGATACCGGACGCCGACTGGCCGACGCTAGCGGGGAGCGTGCCCGTGCCAGGCGGGCTGGACGGCGACCATCCCCAGACGGCGCTGAGCGTGCAGATGGCGGCGCTGGCCGGGCTGCTCCAGGCCGGCCCCGGGAAATTTCCCGCGGACCCGGGCGAGCCGGTGGAAACGATCGTGCTGCGGCACGAGGAACGCTACTGGGACAAGACCGCCCGGGCGCAGCGCCTGGGCAGCCTGCCGCCGTCCTGCTCCGCCAGGCAGTCGCTGCGTGCTGCCTGTGCGGCGCGGCCACCCGGGACCAGGCGGAGGCGACGCTGGCGAGGCTGGGCTACCTGCCGCCGGATAAGGTGCTGGCCGCCGCGCTGTGGCTGCCACGGCTCTCCGCCGCTACCACCGGGACAGTTCATCAGTTCCTCCTCCAACGGTTCGCGGAAGCGCACGCCAGCACCCTGGTCACGGAGATTCCCGGCCTGCTGGGGATGTTGCTCACTGGCGCTACAGACGACCAGCAGGTCCAGGCGATCACAGTGCTCGCCCGGGCTGCACTCGGCGACGCCAGCACCGGCCGCCTGGCCGCAGGCCGTGCAACGCTCGACCAGCTGACGGCGACGCTGGACGAGATTCACCCCGGGCACCATGTCCTGCAGGCGGTCAACGCCGCCCTGCCCCGGTACTCCCCGGTACTCGCTGGACTTGCCGCCCGTCTGGCTGAAGACACAGTGGCGCAATACCGCCAGCTAGCCGTGACCAGCCCGGGTACCCATGACATCGCCCTAGCTGCTGGGCTGCAGAATCTATCGCTTCGCTATACCAACGCCGGCAAGCTGGCCCAGGCCCTGACCGCCATCGACGAAGCAGTGGTAATCCGCCGTCGACAAGCTGCAGCCGACCCCGGCCAATGGGGCAAGCTGCACATCGCCCTGCAGCACCAGGCCAGCTGCTGCAACGCCGTCGAGCAGCCGGACAGGGCCAGGGAAGCCGAACGAGAAGGCGCCGACGGGCCGCCGGCCGCACGGCACTCCTCCATGGATGACCGCAGTGGCCTTCCTGCCCCAATCGACGTTGCGAGCCATGGCCTTGGCGTCATTGTCCCGGCCCCCGGCACGGCGGGCGGCACACGGAACCTCGTCCTCTACTCGCCGCAATCGCCCATAGGCCAGCTGCGGGGACTGGCCTGGGCGACCACTCAAGACAACCAGCCGACCCTGGAAATTCCCTTGACCGAAGGGGACGAGGAAGACCCCAAAAACGTCAAAAAGATTGCTAACCTGCGCGCAGAACTGCCTCCGGGCCTGCCCGTCGGGTATCCGGTAACATAGAAATCGGCTACACCCGCGACGGATTGCTCTCTGTCCAGACGTTCGACGGATACAGCGGGGAGCCCCTGCTTCGCCCCGCCATCAATCGGCAATCGCGCCTCACCGAGGAAGAAATGCGTAAGGCCCGGGACGAGCTGGCGAGGCAGAGATTTGATGAGACCGCCGCTACGCTTCCCGCCACTCCGGCAACATTTGAGGATCGTGACGCGTCCGCGAATACTGCAGCACAGTCCGCCGCGCCGGTGCTGCCCGGTCTTGACGGGCTTGACTCCGTTGCCGCCGACTCCCTCAGGTACGCCGCAGAAATGTGCCCTCCGGGGCAGCCGCTGGACACCCGCCAGGTCTTCCTTGCCGTCGCGCGGGTTCATGTCCATGGCCAGTGGGACCGCATATGGCTGAACTGCGGACGCACAGATCACGAGATCGCCGACCAGACTGCCGTCACCGATCCGCGTATCGAGCCCCGTGAGCGATGGGGACTGGTCGAGCTGACCGCGACATGCGCCCAGGCGCTTCGCATTGCGGCTGACATCAGCGACCGCTACCGCATGCCGATCACACCAGGAGTTCTCGTCCTCGGGATGCTCTCCGATCCCGCCAGCGCAGCCGCCCGCGCTCTAAGCACAGGGGCCGATATCGGCCACAGCGAGTTGCTTCACCTCGTCGAGGACGAACTCCTGGACATCAGCGGCCCGGCCAGCCTGGCAGCGGCTGGCAAAGCCGTAGACAGGATCTTCGGGATCGACCTGGGCACCACGAACTCCGTCGATTGCCTACACCGATCCAACGGGTGCCACCGAAGTGATCGCCGGTCAGGACGGCAACCGGATCGTGCCATCAGTGGTCTACTTCGGCAAGGACGGAACCCAGCTCGTCGGGACGAGCGCCAGGCAGCGGGCGGTCATCGAACCTGAGCGAGTCGCGATGCTGTTCAAGCGCGGCATGGGCGAGAAAACGTTCCTCGACGACGAGCAGCCGTGGGTGGTGGACGGGAAAACCTGGTCGCCGGAGGAACTGTCGGCCTCGGTGCTGAAGAAGCTGGCGCTGACGGCCCAGGACCGGTTCGGTGAGCCGGTCCGCAAGGTGGTGATCACCGTACCCGCGTACTTCGGCGACAACGAGCGCGCGGCGACCAAATCGGCCGGGGAGATCGCCGGCCTTGAGGTCCTGCACATCGTCAACGAGCCGACGGCGGCCGCCATCGCGCACGGCCGCGACGGCGCCAGCACCGGGCGGCTCCTTGTCTTCGACCTGGGCGGCGGCACGTTCGACGTCACGGTGATGGAGGTCGCACCGGACGGCGGCATGAAGGTGCTGGCCACCGGGGGCGTCCGCAGGCTCGGCGGGATGGATTTCGACAACCTCATCGTGGACAAGATGATCGCTACCGCCCGGCAGGGCGGCCTGGACATCGAGACCGAGCCGTGGGCGCGGCAGGATGCCTACGTCAAGGCCGAGGCGCTGAAGAAGGAGCTGTCCACGCTGGACACGGCCGCTGCGTCGCTGACCGGTAGCGGGCGGCCGCTGCCCTTCGAGCTGACCCGCGCGGAGTTCGAGAAGCTGATCCAGGACAAGATCACCGCCACCGAGGACACCACCGTGTACACGCTGGAGACGGCCGGCCTTCAGCCGTCCGACATCGGCACCGTGCTGATGGTCGGCGGGTCGAGCCGGATCCCCGCGTTCCAGCAGATGCTCGAGCACATCTTCGGCAGGCCGCCGGTGTTCTCCCGCAACCTCGACGAGGACGTGGCCCGCGGCGCGGCCATGCTAGGGGCTAAGGAAGGCCAGGGCCTAGCCCGCGGCGCGGCCATGCCAGACGCCAAGGAAGGCCAGGACCTGACCCGCGGCGCGGCCATGCCAGACGCCAAGGAAGGCCAGGACCTGGATCCACACAGCACGTGGGAGATCACGTCGACGCTGCCCAGTGGCGCAAGCTACGAGCAGATGCTCGAGTTCTTCGGTATCCCGCCGTCCACGGTCGAGGCGCTCGACGACAACATCAGCAAAAAACGCCGGCGCTGGAATCACATGAGCAACAGCGGGACCCCGGCCGGCCTGGCAGAAGGCAGCCGAGGTTCTCAAGCTGATCCAGCGCGTCTCGCAAGCAGTCAAGCGCGGCATGGCCGACGACCAGGGCGGCGGCGCCGGACCGAGATCCCGGCCCCGGTCTCCGAGACGCTTGAGGAACTGTGGCGCATCCTTTCCGGGTACGTCTTCGCGGACGAACACGATGAGGCACTCAGGGTCGCCCGTGCGGCGGTCGCCCGCCGGCAAAACGCCGATACCGCCTCCGCGCTTGCCTGGGTCGTGGCCAGCATGGTTAACAGCACTGGGTTCGCGCACCCGCGACTGGTGGCCGAGGGACTGGATGCCGCCCAGTTCGCGGTCCGCGAGCAGCCAGCCGAGGTCAGGAGCTGGGAGAGCACCGCGAACCTGCTGCTGGCCAGTTCCATGGTCCAGGACGCTGTCGCCGCCATCGACCAAGCCGAGCAGGCCACCGATGGCCAGGCCACCGCCCTGCTGTACCTGCTCCGCACCAGGGCGATGGCGATCCTGAAGCGGCCGGATAAGGCGATGGTGGCCGCGGTGCGCGCGGTCACTAGGGCCGAACCCGGGGTGGCCACGGCTCTCCGCTTTGAGGTGACCGACATCCTGATCTCCTGGGCTGCGGCCATGCTGCCGATCAAGTCCGGCGTGGATCTCACCCGGTATACGGAGATGGTCAACGTCGCCGCCTGGTGCTCCCATGGGGTACCCGAGGCAGAGGACAGGGTACGGCCGTACCGGGACCGGGTACGGCCGTACCGGATGTGAGCGGCTAGCGCCGGTAAGAAGGTCTTCGTAGGATCGGACCGGACCGGTCGTTCCTCGCGGTGATCACCAGGTTCATTTCCCTGCCGATTATTTCCAGTTGACGCTTGGCTGCCATAGCAGCGCATCTGCGCGCAGATGTCCCGGTTCTGGCGTCGCCCCATCAGTTACATGACGTATCATCTAAATAGCCGGATGCGTGGATCATTCGCTTTTCAGAGGACCAAGCTATCAAGCCCTGACCAGGAACGGCGCAACGCAGCGGCCAGAACTGGGCACGTATGGGGCATGAGCAAGTGCTCAGAGCCGACTTGAGGACTTCGATCGGGCCCTGCGGCTGTTTTAATGGGACGAGAGGGTTTCGGTCGGTTCTGATCACATCAGCGGAGGTCAGGATGGACGGCGGTCGAGTCGCAGCGGGCGGCTACTTGTACCAATATTGGCGCACGGCTGAGGCGGTACTCATCGCACTCGCCACGGACGGCCGGGTGCATGCCTGCCGTGTGGAAGGAGATCCCTACCCGTTCGAGGTGGGCGGCGCGGACATCGTGGACTTCGACCTTATTGACCGCGATGGAAAGGTGCTCTGGTCGGTCCAGGTTAAGAGCGGAGCGACTGAAACTCGGCTGCATGCGGGAGATGTATTCACGATCTTCGCTCGGCTGGTGGCTAAAGACAATGCTGAAAAGTATGTGCTGCTGACCAACACCGAAATAAGTGCGGGCGCTGTAGAGGTGGCGAGGATCTTGGCTCGCAACCAGGCGCCCGCCGAATGCCGGGCCGCCTTGAGTCTTCTGCTGCGTGGCGAGGCGGAGCGGTATCTGGATGGTCTCACTGATGAACAGGTCCGGCGCCTTGGTCGCTGTGAGATCGGTGTGGATCGGAGGAACCGAACTGAGCTGCGCAATGCGCTGCTGCAGGCGGTGCGTGAGATCCGCCGCACTGACGGACAAGGTGTTGGCACACACTCATGCGGACTCCTGCTCGCCTATCTGCACTTGGAGATTCACCGGCGTGCCGCAACACCTGAGGACGCGGAGTGGGTCATGTCGGACGTCCGCAATGCCCTGCACCTCGATGACAATTCCCTCGTGGCGGCGCTCGGGGAACGGGACTGGGGTGGTGTGCTCGGGCCGCTAGCGCCCGTCCCTGACGTGCCGCGCCCAGAACTTATTGAGGCAATTACTAGCGCGCTCGAACCTTTTCGCCCTGCTGCGCACACGGTCAACAAATGCGCACTCACAGGCTTGTCAGGCATCGGCAAGTCCAGTCTGGCTGCCTGGTACGTGGCGGAATATCTGGATGCCTATAACTTGGTGTTCTGGATCGATGCCTCTAAACCTCCGCACACACTTATCCAGGGTTTCCGCGCCGCCGCGGAAAAACTCGGAGTCGACTCAAATGTGGGTGCTGGGCGACTTCGAACTGCCGTGCACGAACGCCTCAGCCGCTTGGCGGGGCGCTGGCTGATCATCTTCGATGATGCAACGGCTGCAACTATTTCATCGTGGGTTCCGCGTATCGGCGATGGCGATGTGCTAATCACCTCGATCGATAGCACAGGCGGTTTCGGGGTCACACGCCCAATTCCGGTTGGCGGCATGAGTCCCGCTGAGGCGGCCAATCTACTGACCGCGCGTCTGGAACTGACCGCCAAGCAGGCACTGGCCGACGCTGAGCCCATCGCGCAGCTTGCCGCGGCTTTGGAGTATTGGCCATTGGCACTGGAACTGGCCGCAGGCTACCTGCGAAGCTGCGGCTACACTACCTCCGATATCCCGTATTACATCGAAACATTGAAACTCCGGTCGCTTGACGACTGGTCATCGATCCCCGAAGGCTATCCGGCCACGCTGATCGCTGCTATCGACCTGGCCGCAGGGCGGCTGGCAGAAGCCCCCAATACGGATCAAGGGCTCCTGAACTTGGCCGCCAACATGGTCATGGAGGGTTCTTACTTGTCCGCCAGACAGATACCCGTCCACCTTCTGGTCTCCGCCGGTGACACTGAGCTAGACACACTCCCCCGGGACCGCGGCCCGATTATCTTCGATGACCCGGTGGTCCATGAAGCCGTCCGCTCCCTCCGCCGCGTCTCGTTTGTACATCTAGACGAGTCGCTGCCGCGCCGGGAAACTGACCTGCCCACCGCAGAACGCACCATCGCCATGAACTCCGTCCTCCAGGAGGTAATGCGGGCTCGAGCTGAAAGGCATCCGACGTTCCCGAACTGGAAGTATAACCTTGAACGGCTCGCCCACCATCTCGATCACTGGCTGAGCTCAGCCGTCGACAACGGAGAAGCCGACAAGGCGCATCTGCTTGTGCCACACGCGGAAACCCTTGTTCATCATTTGCGGCGCCTTGGCGTGGCCAGCGGTCAAATTGCGGTTCTCATGGGTAATCTTGCCGGGGTTTACGTCGGGTCTAACGACCTGGATACTGCCGTTGGACTCTTGGAGACTGAGCTTCAGCTTCTCCTCAACGCTGAGAGGCCTGACGAGTTCCTAGTGCAGCAGGCGCGACTGGGCCTCGCACGCGCTCTTGTGAGCGGTGAGCAAAGTGACGCGATCCGTACTGACGACGCAATTGGAAACCTCGAGCACATCGTCGTATACGCTCAACGTTTGGCGGCAGACGGTGATACTCACGAAGCCGCGTCGCGATTTTGTTTCATGAGTCTACAAATTCTAGACGAGATCATCCGCGCCGGGCACGGGTCCCTGATTAGCCAGCAACTGTCGGAAGTGTTCGCGGACATGTTGGGCAGGCTCCCTGCGACCTGGGAGACCCAGGCCGCAGAAGCTGCAAGCCGGGCCAACGCATTTCTGTCCGCTGGCCAGCCCGAGCAAGCGGAGCGCGCCTGCCGACCTCACATGGCGCCCTTGCATTACGGGTCAAACGCCCAACTTGAACTACAGCGGATGCTGCTCGAGGCTCTCGCACATCAGGGCAAGTGGGATGAGCTGAGAACGGAACTCGCCGCATTCCTTTCCATGCTTGTTTCGCCTTTTCAGCCCGACATATTGTTGCTTGCTTTACTTCCCACGTGGCTGGCTTACGGTCTGATCACATGGGCCCAGCGTTTCATGGCCGGATATTTCACTTTTCGGCTTCTAACGGATTCGATTAAGCTCGATAGCGGCCCTGCCTTTTATGCAGGTCTTGCCTATTCGTTGTATGTTCAGGCGTCTATAAACGGGCACTGGGCCGGTTTCACTCTGGACAATGGTTTCCTCTGTGAAGCAGGCTTGCCATTCATTTTATGGGGGCTTTCGGGGCTGGATGCCGGGAAGAAGCTCTCCTATATTTATGCCGTACTGTTGGGGCTTTTCTTTTCAAGTACCGCATGGTTCGTAAATGCGGCATTCTTGTTGCCGATGATCTTTTTCTGGCATTTTATAATTCTTCGTACATATGACCGCGGGTCAATCCTTATTCCGATTCTTTTCACTCTATCCTGGGCAGTTAGCTCATTGCCGTTCATCTATGCCCTGGCAGTGAACGTGCCATTCTCCCATCGCGCGGGCTGGTCGCCGCTCGCTCTCTGGGGAGATATCGGAAATCGTGACCTCGACAGATACGTGTATGAAAAAATTCTCTTTGTGTGGGGTCTAATATCCGACAATGTTGTGCCGTTAGGATTGCTGCTGATTGGTCTTATTTATTCCCGATGCCGGGATCGATTACTGATGGCAGTCTTTGCACTCATCATTCTGTGTTTAGCATTCCAACCTGCGTACGGCCTGCTGAAATCCATTGCAATTCAGCATCTCGGTTTTCTAACGGCCGTCTCCTTTGATCGGATATATCTTTTTGTCCCGTTCCTTGTGGTCACCGGGGCCGCCATTGGCGTGAACTACATTCCAAGGAATGCGTCTTTCCCTTACCTATTTATGCGAAGTCCGGTCCGGCACTTGCATATCAGGCCACTATTGCTCACATTGGCACTGGCAATTATTCTTTTTCAATCGTGTTTCGTCAATGCCAAGATCTTGTACTTGGCCGTACAAGGCTTCAATTTTAGAGACTTATATCAAAATCCTGCGCTCAACGGTCTTTCCGATGGGACTAGAAACTCACCGCCGTTTCGAGTAGCCACTGTAGCGCAAGGGCTTCAACATCCTGCTTTGGCGTGGGCCTATAATCTAAATACTCCCGACGGTTACATTAATGTTTATTCGAAACAATATCAGCAATATTGGGAGCAGGTCATCGCTCCACTGGCAGCCTCGAACAAATGGATCCATGATTACTTCCATTACTGGGGTAGCCGCGTGTATCTCTTTTCCCCGTTCTACACCAGCTCAATTCGGCAACTGAGGGAAATGGGAGATAAAATCATTGTATTTAGCGAATGTTGGAATTTGAATCTATTGTCTCTGGCGAACGTGAAATTTGTGGTCTCTCCCTGGCCCCTACAAGATGAGAACCTGATAGAACTGCCGCGGGAGAACGATGCTGAATCACGACAATGGGAAAAACTTCCGTTAATTTCGAAGGTAACGCGGTTATCTTCGATTCGCCAAACCTGCGTCTCAGTTATACATTTACGAGAATAAGCTGGCCTTCCCCCGCTTTTTCCTGGTTGGCAAGGCGCGGACGTTCACTGATACACGAGAACTGCTCACTGCCCTTCAACGCGCGGATCACAATGAACTCCGGAGCACAGCCTATATGTTCCGGGAGAACATCGGTTTATCCGGCGAAAAATCAGGCTCCATAAATGGAGAAATCGACCTGATCTCATATTGTTCCGATCGTATGGCGCTGAAAACTCGTCAGGATTCAGACGGCATGCTTATTATAAGCAATAATTACAGTCCATTCTGGCATGCGAATGTAAACGGCCGACTATGCAAGGATTTTCCCGGTCCACCACACTTTTCAAGGAATCTATTTGAAGGCAGGCGAAAATAGAATAAGCCTGGAATACAGGCCCCCTTACGCGTTGAACTTCTGGCGTCGCTTATCAAATTGAACGCTAATCATTCCGGAATTAACGCCAGGAAGGTTGAAATCAGGTGATCGAGCACCATATGCACATCTTCCGAAGGCCCGTATTCACCTTGATCCGTGACAACATGTATTGCGTATTTAGCGATTTTTTTCATGACGCCACCGTCGAATCCTACTATGGCAACAGTGACGCCGCCATTTTGGCTCGCGTATTCCAACCCTCGAACAACATTGGGAGAATTCCCGCTCGCCGAAATTCCCACCACCAAATCACCCGGTCGCATCAAATTCCTTAGCTGCCAGCTAAAAGCGTTTTCATAACCTATATCATTGGCCAAACAAGTTATTAACGAAGTGTTGGCTGTCAGACTTATCGCGCGAAACGGTTTACACCCCTCGGGTGATGCGCAGACCCCCATGTCATTGGCAAAATGCAGAGCTGTTGCGGCGCTCCCACCGTTTCCCATAAAGAAAATAGTTGCGTCGCGTCTGCGTGCATCCAATAACTGGTCTATCACACGAGCGACCTCCTTGGTGTCGAGAGCAGCCAAGAGGGTCGTGACACGTTCGAGATATGATCTCGCGAACTCCTGCGATGAACCGGGCGAGATGCCCATCCTATACCTCCGCATTGTCTTACAATTATGACCGAGAATATATCGGCTCTAGACAAGTGTCAACGCCGCCGTCCCCATTTTGGAAATGCTCTACACTGATTAGAACTCATCTGCAAGGTATCAAATTTCTCACCGAATAGGCCACATATTGGAATTTGCGCAGACTTCCACCGAACTCTTTTTGCATAAAAAAGGGTTCCCCGGAACAGCTATGCCCTTACTGATGGTTCAATGGGCTACGTGCCGCCACACCCAATCTCCGACCATTAGCAACTCCTACAGCAATCATGAACCCGGCCAGAATTGTAATGCCAAAAACAAACTGGGTGTTTTCCGCAAAAAAACTTTCAGAGCCTGAGAACCAGCAGTAAACCAGATCCAGCGGAATCCAAAGAACCAGACCGAAGATAAAAATCATGAAGAGCCCTTTTGACATCTTTCCCTCTTAAGGAGTTCGGCTCAAACAAATCTAAAGGAACTCCGAATTCTCATTCATAGATTAATTCGTTCGGGTAAAAATGGTAGGGCTGAACATACAGGGGAAGGGATCTGGGTAATTTTGCGACATCAGATCCGAAAGTCCGCATTCCGCTCAAGCCCAAGCCCTGAACTCATAAGTATTGCCTAACGATCGCCAGCAAATTTTTTCTGAATTTATCTGCTTCCGCGTTATCTTCTGCACTGCCCGCAATTAGCCACAATGTGACCACCTACTCTTGGACATTCAGGCCTCGTCATTTCGCGGCACTCCCCTCTAACGCAGCATTTAACCATAAACGGTTGTTCGGCAAACACCAGTGTACCCAGAATAATCAAAGCAGCAACTGCGACTAGCAAGAGTATCTTTCTCATTTTGATGCCCCTCCGCTATTAATTTAAAAAATAGCTGAACATGGGTGAAGCTTTTATGTGAGCCCTGCCGGTTCTGTCAAGAAAGAAAACCAACTGTAATACATAGTTAATCTGCCAAAATCCGGGGTGGCACGACCGAGAATAATCTAATCGGCAATTTCTTCTTCCTCCCGATATCAGTAATTTCAATCGGCGATTTGGCCTTCTGACCATGCTTTCTTATTGGAGAATATTTGTCAAGGTGAAGCATATTGCACTATAGGGGCTACATCAAGACGCGCTTAAACTGGTTATTCCGCGCGATATAAGGGGAAAGCCGAGGCCTGTCATTGCGAGCAGAGCGAAGCAATCTCTATTCTCGTGAGATGATGACGCGACGAACTGCCCGGGATCAGAAAGAGGCCGGCAGGACAGAGGCATGACAGTCTATAGGGATCAAACCGTATTCCATCAATCCGGTACCATTCATGGGCGTTGGCCACGTATCGGCTTGTCATAGGGTTCATTGAGTCAAAAATATCGGATTTCCGGACCCCGTGACTGAGGTCTTACTGCGACCAGGGATTCTCCTTGACCAGGGGATACTCACTTAGCTATTTTGAGGAGCGTTCTTCTGGCCTGGGAAGCAACTATTAACCTGGCCTTACTCTTACGCAGACCTTGGAGAGGATCTCTCGATGAAAGACCGCAAAGTGACTAAACACGACCGGAAAAATCAGAGGGACCGGCTCAGACAGGAGCCGACACGAGAGACACAATTGGAATCAGAGCAGAGGCGAGTTGCTAAGGCACTACACCGGTCCGAGACATTATTCAGAAAGCTTACGGAAAAATCGATTGTAGGGGTCTAATCATTCAAGATGGCCTATTCCGGTATGTCAATCCCAATATGGCCAGCATTTATGGCTATGATGTCGATGATCTGGTGGACAAGCGGGGTCCCAAAGATACTGTTTTTGAAGAGGACTGGCCGCTCGTAGAAGAGAGCATCAGGAAACGGTTGTCCGGGGAGGTTAAAGCCGTTACCTGGTGGACCGTAAACATGACATGATCATCAGCGGGGGCAAGAACATTTATCCAAGAGAAATCGGGGAAGTCATCTACACACATGAAGCCGTCTTGGAAGCAGCTGTGATTGGTGTGCCCGATGATTACTGGGGGGAGTCGGTCAAAGCTTATGTGATTCTCAAAGAAGGAATGAAAGTCACTGAACAAGAAATCATCGATCTTTGCAAACAGACAATCGCCAGCTACAAGAAGCCCCGGTCTGTGGAGTTCGTACGCCAACTACCTAAGAGCCCAACAGGTAAGATCTTGAAGAGGGTGATGAGAGACAACATTGGCAGGACGACGAGAGAAGAGTCGGCTCATAATTCACTTTCAGACGGGGGAGAGAAAATTTCAAAGGGCCCAGCGCACGGTTGCGATTCGCATTCCGTAGCGTGGCAAAGTCTGTCACCTGCCCATTCGCGTCCAGTCGGACGGCCTTATGTCCTGACCTCCGATATCTATCAGGAGTTGGGTCTCTCCAATACGATAATAATATGTAAAAGAATAATGAACATCCTCAGATAATGTAAAGCCTCAGTAATGAGGGCCGTGGATTTGTCATTGCGAGGAGTGAAACGACGAAGCAATCTCCACAGCAGCGAGATTGCTTCGCTCCGCTCGCAATGACATTCTTTGGCCGCATGTAACTGAGGGATTCCCAGATAATCGTGGGGGTCAGTGAGAATCGCTTCGTACCACGCGATGCACTAACTTCATTATCAATCCAATTCCAAGCGGTCTTTTTGCGGATACGGCTGAATCTGGTCTGGACCGTACGTATAGTGTTTGCCAAAAAGTGATGGCGTGTTGCCACTCGTCACCCCGGCGAAAGCCGGGGTCCACACATTGTCCTAAGTAAAGCCTGGAACCAGTTCTTCCTGGTTTCCGGCTTCCGCCGGAATGACGGAATCTGGCGACGTTCGATCGGACAGAGCTTTTGACAACTGGTATAAGCATTCGCCCTGAGATCTTTCCCGATGTTGACCAACTGGTTAATTCCGGTTACGATTTAACATCCAGCCCGAGCAAAAGAATGAAAAGCGAGCGTAAAGTGCCGGAGACCATTAAACAAAGCTGCGATCCTGCAGAGAAAACATCTGAAACTCTGGAACAGACTCTGAACTCTCTCAGTCTCAATAGTCCTTTTTCACGCCGTGGATTTCTGTTCATAAGTGGAGCCCTGATTCTAAGTTTTTCGGCCCTGAAGGCGAGAGGCGAAAAAGAGACCCCACTTATCATTATGGATCAGGCGAAAGGTCTCGTAATAGCAGATCCTACGAAGTGCGTGGGATGTAGGAGATGTGAACTGGCATGCACGGAATTTAACGACGGAAAAGCTTCTCCTTCTATGGCCAGGATTAAAATCGCGCGGAACCTCCATTTTGGCCCAAAAGGACTTGATGCTGGGCAGCGGGGTCAAGGCACGTGGGGAAATGGATTGGTTATTCAGGATCTATGCAAACAATGTCCTCATCCTGTGCCTTGTGCGAACGCATGCCCGAATGACGCGATCGTTATGAAACCCCCGACAAATGCCCGTGTTGTTGATGTCGATAAATGTATAGGCTGCAAAATGTGTCTGAAGGCTTGCCCCTGGGAGATGATGTCATTCGATTCGGACACGAACAAGGCCACCAAGTGTTTCCTCTGCAATGGGGACCCCAAGTGCGTTGAGGCGTGCCCAGCCGCAGCCTTGAGCTACATGGCTTGGCGAGATTTGACCGACAAGGCGCCGCGAAGAATGACGCCCACACCCGTGATTACTCCTGAGAAAGCTCGTAGCTGTCTCGAGTGCCACAAAGAGTAGCTGGGAGGAGAAGTAATAGAATGGCTAAGCCCGGAGGATGGGCAGGAAAAGTTCTGCGGGTCGATTTGTCAACCGGCAGGATCTCGACTGAAGATACCATTGAAAAATATAAGGATTTTCTAGGCGGAACTGGAATCGGATACAAAGTGATTTGGGACGAAGTCCCAACAGGAACCAAACCTTTCGATCCGGCAAATAAGATCGTCTTTGGCGTAGGTCCTTTGGCCGGGACAGGTGCTCCCTGCAACGGACGGACGGCCGTAACTACTTTGTGGCCTACCTGTTGGCCGACGCCTTTGGTTGCCACCGGTCATATGGGCGGCCATTTCGCCGCGGAACTCAAATATGCCGGTTATGATGCCGTAATCATAGAAGGGAAGGCCGATCGTCCGGTATGGCTCTCGATAGTGGACGGAAAAGCGGAAATCAAAGACGGCCGACACATTTGGGGGCAAGGTATACGCCGGGCCACTGTTGAGATCAATCAGCAGATGGGAACCGAGGCCTCAGTAGCGGCTATCGGTCAGGCCGGTGAGAATTTGATTCCCATGTCTGTGGTGATGAACTCTTTTTCTCACTCCGCCGGAGGCGTTGGCGGAGTGATGGGTTCCAAGAACCTAAAGGCTATCGGCGTCCGAGGAACGGGCAGCGTGCGTATTGCCGGAAACAAGGAAGAATGGGAGAGAGTGGTCAAGTTGCACCTTTCCCTCCTGGGGGCCAATAATCAGCATGTTGTGCCTAACAGTCCCCAGCCATGGGCCGAATACTACAGCCCCGGTTCACGATGGGTCGCGTCCAAGAGGCGACAATGGGGCGCGGCTGACCCGAATATCGATACAGGCGCATGCGACCCTCACGATTTGAATAGGATCGTGTATCGAACTAATAATGCAGCCTTTTTTCTTGGTGATAAGGCCTGGCAGTATACTGTCAGAGGAAATGGTTGCCCGAGTTGCCCTATTCGTTGCCACACCATGATCAAAGTTCCTGCGGTAGCCGATAAATACGGTATTCCGGCAGTCGGGCAGAATACGTGCGCTGGATTGCTATTCGGCCGCGCCTTTCTTCAAAACATTTCCAGACGGCCCGAAGGGCCAGACTTCTATTGAAGCATGTATGGTGGGCATGCACCTGGCGGACGATCTTGGCATTTGGGAAAACTACGGTCAGTTGCAACGCGATTTTCAAAAGCTGTACTACGAAGGCATCATTAGCGGCAAGGTGGGCCAGGAGGAATTCAAGAAATATTCATGGGATAAATATGAAAAAGGCGATCCATCATTTCTTTTCGAGCTTCTGCCAAAGATAGCGTACAAAGAAGGTGAACTGGCCACGGCGCTTGGATTGGGTACGGGCGGCATGTTGGAGCGATGGGGCATTCCGGAAAAAGAGTGGCTTGAAGATCAGAATCTCCTCTATTGGAAAATGGGCCATCCTAAACATCATTCAAACGAAGACGCCGGACAGTGCGGCGTAATCATCAACACGCAATATAATCGAGACGTTCAGTGCCATTCCCACGTCAACTTCATTCGCAATGGATTACCGATAGATGTTCAAAAGCGATTGGCTATGGATATTTGGGGCTCGACGGATGCGGTGGACGCTGCCTCGGCCTACACGCCGATGAACGTTTACAAGGCCAAAATGGCTAAATGGTCACTTCTGAGAAAAGAACTGCATGACTCTCTGTCTCTCTGCAATTGGATGGGTCCCTGGATTGCTTCGCCCCTGAAGGAGCGAGGGTACCGAGGTGACGATTCCATCGAATCCTTACTCTACAGTATTGCTACGGGCGACAAGAAATCCCGCGAGGAACTCGATAACGTGGCGGAACGGATCTTCATGCTCCATCGAGCATTGACCGTCCGCGATATGGGAACCAAGGAAATGCGGACCAAGCACGATACGGTGCCGGACTGGGTATTTGCAGATCCCGCGGGCAAAGCTTCTTTTGCAAGGGAACCAACCGTATGGACAAGGAAGATATCAACTTAGCCATGGATTTGTACTACGAAGAGATGGGGTGGGACAAAAAAACCGGTTCTCCCAGCACCGCTGCTTACAAAAGAATGGGATTGGCAACAGTGGCCGATGATCTGAGTAAAAAACAGCTTCTGCCTTAAGGTAAGAATGGAGCAACGGGAACAAATCAGACGGGCAATCGCGGAGACAATTCGCGAGCAAAGCGAGGCCGGTCAACTTATTCCATTGGAAGAGATTTGGACGGAGCTTGTTAGGGCAGGGCATGTGACTCAGGATGCAAATAATGAAACGACCGACTTTGAGGCCATACTCGGAGAGGTGGTTCAAGAAAACGCAGACCTCCAGGAAATTTCTACCGAAAATGGAACTACTTATTATCATTCTACTCGAAGCTTGAGCGAAACATACGCGGGAATACTGATAGCCAAAGAGGAAGGATCTCTTCGACTGATAGCCCAAGTCGTGAGAGACAATTCAAAAATCTATCCACGGCCGGTCCCACTGGACATGTTCACCAAGTCCCCTTTTGACCTGACCCAAAAAGAGATTCTGGACTGTCTGGCAAAAATCAATAAGCAGGAAGAGTATAACGATATCGCCCGGACGACCACCTCCGTGGGGACCGTATTTCTTTACTCCTGCAGGCATTTGGAGCCCGACTACGCATTCACGTTAGCTGAATGGTTGGATGTTGGCCAGGTCAACAATCCTTGATGCGGTAATGCGGCCAAACGCTTGATAGGCGTTCACTTATGATAAGCTAAGATCGTTATTTCAAATAGTTGTCACCCTTTTTCTGCCACCTATCGTTAACGGAGGGGGATCAAAGCCCTTTCCCTAGCTGGCTGAACTGGCGTGGTGATTCAACATCCCGCTCCCCTGGCGGGAGAGGGGAGGGAGAGGGGGAACCCTAATTAAGATGGAACCTAAAGTTAACGCTTTATTCCATTAATAGGTGCAGCATGAGTAAAAAGACCGATGCAGTATGGAAGTCCGAATCGGTAGTGGCCTATTATCTGGAAAGAAAAGGATCGCGACCGTTTCTGCGGGAGCAGATAGATGTGATGCTCACGGTCATCAAAGGCATTGGAGGTCCGATTAATCATTTTATGGACCTCGGGTGCGGTGACGGAATCCTCGCTGCCGTAATTCTTAGAAGAGTTTCCGGGCTCCGATGGAGTTCTTGTGGATCATTCTCCACCCATGTTGAATGCGGCTGAAAAGGAATTGGCCGGATTTGCGAGAAGAATCCATTTGTGTGAGGCCGATTACGGTAAAGAGGCATGGGTCGAGACGGTTCGGCAACACGCCCCTCTCGATCTGGTTGTATCGGGATTCTCGATCCACCACCAGCCTGATGCGAGAAAGCACGGTCTATATACAGAGATTTTTGAAATCCTCCGACCCGGGGGGATGTTCATAAACATGGAACATGTCTCGTCTCCGACGGACCGCCTTGCAGAACTCTGGGATCAGATCAGGGTGGACTCACTCTACGAACTTGCAATGCAAAGAAAATTAAACAAGACAAGAGCCGATGTTGAAAAGGAGTATCTTGACCGTCCGGATCGGGAAGCGAACCTGTTTTCCCCAGTCGAAACTCAGTGCGATTGGTTAAGGGAAATCGGATACGTCGACGTAGATTGCTTCTTCAAATACTTCGAATTAGCGGTTTTCGGCGGCTGCCGCCCTTCGGTTTAAGTTTCGTAAACCCGCTTTTGGACGAAGGGAGAAGTATCGGGAACCCGCTATTTTGTCCCACGTCCCGCGGGATTCCCGAACCCTCCGCCAAAAAACTCCTAAATGGCTAGCGTTGAACCGAGGAATATTGCAATTACTGTGACATAGGGTATGTCGACTCCACGACGAGTGGGCGCTGCCCCTCCGGCAAGAACTCCAATTTTTCTTGTTCCTGGGCTGGAGTCTGGGAACAAGATCAAAGGCCCGATTCTAAAGTACTATTCCTGTCCCAAACTGATCACCGAATTTCTCTTGGTTGGCCTTTGCCCGTTACGTCATGATATACTAGTCACGAGACGCTATTGTGTTGTCCGAAATCGATGATCGAGATGTGAAGACAAGCCGCTGAGGCAAAGGATATTCAACATGACAGAACCACGTGAAAATCATATGCAGTCGGGATCGCCGCCGGATGAGCCACGGCCGCCAAGTGCATTGTCATTTCACGAGATTCTCGAGCAGCTCGAGCATCTTTCGACCGAAGATCAGGACGTTCTCATCGATGTGATCAAACGGCGCCGAGCCGAGCTACGGCGAAAGGAAATTGCGGAAAACATTAGAAAGTCGGGGGAGGAGTTCGCTGCAGGGCTGACAAGCAGCGGTACCGTCGATCAACTGATGGAAGAGTTCGGCCGTTGAGAGACCTAATTTGGAGTTCCTCATTCACGCGTGCGATCCGCAAATTTGGGAAGCGTAGGCCGGAACTGAAGGAAAAGCTCCGATCCACATTGACCCTTCTGAAGACGGATCCGTTTCATCCACAACTTCGAACGCATAAGCTTCACGGTGAACTCGCCGGTGCGTGGGCTTGCTCAGTGGAGCATGACGTTCGGATCGTTTTCAATTTCGTCCCTGACTCGGGATCAATCGAAGAAGCGATACTGCTCATTGATATTGGAACTCACGAAGAGGTCTACTGAAACGATCGAAGGAAGCAGAATTTTCCTGGCGAGCCCTCGGGGATCTAATCCCGACCGGTATGACTCAACTTCTCCCCATGGAACTCCCTGATAGCATCTACCAACACTGTTCTTTCCTCTTCTTTCAGCAAAGGCTGAGACTTGGCTGAACGCCATGTGACAAAACAAACAGAGCAGTCGATTCGCCAGTGAGGCAGTCTTCTGCGGTATATGATTAAGCTGGGACTTTTCACGAGAACTCGGTTCCCTCATTTCAGAACGACCGGCACGGAGGCCGGCCGCTACCGGAATCGAGCCGGAGAATCCGCCCCCATGCCTCGGGAAAATGAACGTCCAAAGGTTCGTTTTTGGTAAAGCGCTGACCTTGGCCCTGGTAGCGGCCAGCGTCCCTGCCGGTCGATCATAATTTTCCGGCAAGGCTGCGCCACCCGTAATCAAATCGTCAATTATTTAAGCTGCGACGGAGGGTTACCTCAGGGCTTTTTCAACCGTCTTCCTAGGGACAAGTCCAATAAAAGAGGCGGTGATCTCAGTATTACGCACGACGAAGATTGTTGGTATTCTCCTGATTCCGAAGGCTCGCGCCAGTTCCCCATCCGTCGTCGAGATCAACCCGACAATCGCCTGACCCTTTGTCTCTAGTGCAACCTCATTGAGGACGGATGCCATCCGCCTGCAAGGCACTCAGGTTTGACTATAAAACTGGAATAGCACGGGGTAGGTTTTTGATGCCTCCACCACTTCCCTTTTGAAGTCGCTCGAGGAAAACCGCCGCAACACGCCTGTGATATATGTAGGTTTTTCCGGCGGGGACGATGTCTCTTCCCGAGGCGACGGGGTTCGCTCCCGAGGGGGAGCCACGGCCGGTTCACGGTTCTTATGTGGGATTGCAACAGGAGGCGGCTTAAGAAGCACTATATCGTCTTTGGGGTTTCCTATTTTTGCTTCGCTGTATTTCTTGGAAGTGCTTTCGAGTTCTTCCCCGATGTCTTCTCGGGTTTCGTCTGCTTCGGTGTCAGCCATCTGCACCGACTCAGTCTCGACATCTACTTCGGAAATCTCAGAGGCCTTGTGTGTAGACCAGAGCAGCAGAGAACTTCCTGCTATTAGAAAAACCACTAGGCTTATTATAATCGGCGTCCAGTTTGTTCGCTTGCTCGGGAAGGCATCCCCTGACAGAGGAGCGGTTGCACTGAAAACGTGGTCATCTCGTTCCGATCGCGCGACAAACTTCTCCACAATTACCCCGCAGGCAGGGCATTCAGACATTTCCGTTGCCTGAGGCGTATTGCAAGCCGGACAGTGCCATAAGGCTTTTACCGGACCTTCGTGAAACTCCTTCGCCCAATCCCGCGGAGGCCTCAACCGGTCAATTTCATTTTCTGACAAGGCTCCTGCGGTTAATAATTTTGTGCAAAGGGATTGAAGCGCCTTGTCCGACAGACCATACTTGCGTTTCAACCCGGTTCCGTCCATTCCCGAACGAATGTCTGCAACGATCTGTTTGGCGCTAAGCTTTCTTTTGGAGAGATCGGTCAAAAACATTTCCTAGAGTGCATGGGGCCGCTCATAATGATTGAGATTTCCGGAGCTTGAAAAGATCCTATTTATTATAGCACTATTCAAGAGAGGCCGTCGTCCACTGATGAGGATCTCTCAATATAACACGGATAACCGATCTCATTCGTGGACACAAGAATTATGAGTAATTTCAATTCGATGACAAGTATTCCAACTGTCGCGACCTCAAAGACGGTCATTGCGACCCCGTTGAAAAACGCGATATTATACTTGACATACAGCGAATGCGGAGGAAAATCCGGGGACACGATTGACGATTGTGCCTCCGTACGCGCTGCAATTGTGGCTGAGTATCACAAAGAAAGGCGTCCCGCTATTCCCACAAAGAGGTAACTTGATGGCTAGATTGAACTCGATTGTAGGCGTAGGATTATGGGTAATCTTTGTGCATATAATTGCTCCAGATCTTTCCCACACTTGGGGTCTGATCGCTTGCCTGGTGGGGGGGCTTGCCGTGTTGTTCCTTGCTGGGCGTCTTGATGGACAGAAAACAGAACGCGAATGATCTCTTCTACTTCAAATTAGGACACTACCACAATTCAGGAGACGGGTGAGCCAAGTATAACTTTCCGTTAAGAAACGGGGGAAGCAATCTCCATTCTCATGCGTGTCAGGAACAAATCCGGGATTGCTACCTCGCTTTGCTCCTCGCAATGACAAATCGACAGCAAGGGAACTGAGCGGTTTGACCAGTGCATGAAAAAATCTCTTGCCATTAGTTCACTAGTGTAATATCAATATGCGTATGATCCACTACTTGATTATACAAAAAACTCACTAACTTTGCTGCATTAGGTGAACATGAGTCAAGATGACAGACTGATCTTCTTGCTTTCAACCGCCCAGCAGGCGGTTAAGAGGCATGCAAATAAATTCCTGGCGGCTGAGGGTGTACGAATCACTGTCGCACAATCAGGCATTCTGTTCCTACTCAAACAACAGGACCGCCGGATGATCTCTGAACTTGGAAGGATTCTCGGTATTGAGAATTCCGCCATGACCGGTCTAGTGGACCGACTCGAAAAATCAGGCTTTGTCACACGAGTCATGGACCCGGCCGATCGTAGGGCTTTGCTCATATGTGCAACACCCGCAGGACTGGAAGAAGTTGAGAGGGCGAAACCCATAATCCGAAGAGTCAATGAAGCAATCAAAACGGGGTTTTCCGAACATGAGATCGATGTCCTCAAAAGAGTCCTGGCTGACATATCAGAATTCAAAGGGATGTGATTTCCCCAATTCAGGAAACTCAGACGGCGCCGTGGATTGCCCCTTCAAGGTAGTCTATCAAGGCAGGCCGCTAATGTGTCGATATACCGCTCAGTTACCTTGATATCGATTTGTCATTCCGCTGCAGCCTGGCCGTGGCAATGACCGAACCTGTGGGAGATTGCTTCCCTCGTTTTTCAACGGGGTCGCAATGACAATGATTGGCGCTTTTAGCGGACGAGAGCACCTTATCATTTGGGCAGCGAAATGGACACGAGCAATATCATTCCTAAAGGGAGGGAAAGACAATGCCAAACAAGATTTATTATGATCTCCGCAAACAGTTGGACCAATATTCCGTAGGGTTTCCCGAAACCGAATCCGGGGTTGAGATGAAGATCCTGGAGAAGCTCTTTTCGGAAGACGAAGCGGAGCTGTACCTGCACCTCAGCATGATGCTCGAAACATCTGAATCGGTGGCTCAGCGCCTCGGCCGGGACACCAACAAGATTTCGTCGTTGCTGGAGCAGAATGGTAGACAAGGGTCTGATTTTTAGGCTCAAGAAAGAAGGGCAGCCGCCGAAGTACGGGGCGATCCCGTATGTCGTCGGGTCGTGGGATTATCAGATGAAGAACATCGATAAAGAGAGTGCAGAGCTATTTGATCGGTACTTTCGTGAAGCTTTCCGGAAAGACATTGGACAGGCGCCCCCATTGCGATCCGTGCCGGTTAACAAGTCCATCGATTATTCTTGGCCTGTCGCTCCGTACGAAGATGTGAGGCAGATCCTTAAGTCCAAAGACAAGATTTCTGTCGCGAAGTGTATATGCCGGACATCGCAGGGGCTTTTAGATAAAGCATGCGATAAGCCGGTTGAGGTTTGCTTCCAGTTTGGGAGCCACGCGGATTACTACGTTGACAAGGGTATGGGGCGACTAATAAGTCAGGAGGAAGCCCTTGGCATAATCGATCGGTGCGAAGAAGCGGGCCTTGTCCCTCAACCATTTGTGGCGCAGGAGATAGGAGGAATGTGCAATTGCTGCGGTGACTGTTGTGAAATCCTGAAGTCGATTAAAACGCATCCGAAGCCCGCAGAAAAAGTCTTTACAAATTACCGTGCGGCTGTCGACCGCGACAGCTGCCAGGCGTGCGAGACCTGCGTTGGCCGCTGCCAAATGGAAGCAATTAAAATCGGTGCAGAAGAGGTTGCAGAAGTCAATAGCGATAGGTGCATCGGTTGCGGTTTATGCACAACCACCTGTCCGGCAAAGGCTGTGACTTTGCAGCGGAAGCCCGAATCGGAATGTCGGACACCCCCGGTTTCGGGCCAAGAATACCTCATGAGCTTGGCTTCTTCTCGAGGCAAATCTCTTATTCCACTATCCGTACAAAAGAAATAGAACATTTCGGCGCTCAATGAGCCGATGCGTAAGAGAAGGTGTTTTATGAATGATATCACGGAAAAGATCGGGGCGTTTCTTCTGTCCAACAATATTAGTGTGTTTGGGACAGCCCCGGCATCCGCACTTGAGACGGAATCGTCCGGCTACAGACCCTCGGATGTGCTCCCAGGGGCAAGAAGCATTCTCTGCCTGGGAATACCTTTGCCCAAAGGAATTTTCAAGTGCGCGGGAAAAGCGGAACAAATGTACTGGCGAGCTGCGGCTATTCATTACCGACGTATTGACGCTATGCTGATGCAAGCCGCTGTTATTATAGAAGAGCAGGGTGACACGGCCGTTCCTGTGTACGGATGATTTCCTTACGATGTCCCCGGGTGGGGCAATTTCAGGGGGTACATAAGTCTTGTAAAAGCGGGTGAGGCCGTCGGCATAGGTAAATTGGGGAAAAACGGATTGCTCTTCAATCGCCGATACGGTCCCAGGCTGCTTCTGGGTGGGATCGCCACAACCGCGTCTTTAACCCCGACCAGTTTGCCTGAGAAGAATGACAAGGGATGTCCCGCGGATTGCTTTGTCTGCCAGGAAGCATGTCCTGTTCAGGCGATCGGAAAAAACGGGAAAGTGAACGGTACCGCGTGTCTTAAGAATTCAATGAAGAGCCCGATTTTTTCCCATTTTATGAGGACGGCCAAGCCGCCGGCCGAAGACCTGCAGATGATAAACCATGTTACGGCAGTAGACGATCACTCGTGGTACACTTGCATCAAATGCGTCTCAATGTGTCCACATCTTTGACCGGAAGCCTGGGTGATGTGAGCTCGAATATCGTCGCAATTTTGGTACGACGCCGCCCTTGACTCTGGTAGCGGCCGGCGTCCCTGCCGGTCGAATATTAATCGATAACTTTTGGCGCCATGCGGAAAGAAGCCAATACTTCCGGCAATTACATTCCCAGGTAGGCCTGGCGGACAAGGTCGGATTGCGACAGCTCGCTTCCTGTGCCTTCCATGACGATCCGGCCGGTTTGAAGAACGTACGCTCGGTGGCAAACCTTCAGGGCCTCAAATACGTTCTGCTCGACCAGGAGCACGGTGACGCCTTCGCTGGTAATGCGCTCGATCGTGCGAAAGATTTCGGTGATCAATATCGGCATTACACCCAGCGACGGCTCATCCAGCATGAGCAGATCGGGTTGGGACATGAGACCGCGTGCGATGGCAACCTGCTGCTGCTCGCCGCCGGAAAGGGTATTGGCACGCTGGTCCGCCCGTTCTTTGATCCAGGGAAAAAGTCGCAATACCGATTCCATGGTTTCCGCAATCTGCTCGTTGGAATCGACTGTATAGGCCCCCATAGCGAGGTTGTCCTGAACTGAGAGGCGTGGGAAAAGCCGCCGTCCCTCGGGCACGAGTGAGATCTTCATCTTGACGACATCATAGGGCTGCCGTCCGGAAATCACCTGATCGTTCAGACGAATTTCGCCTTTTGTAGGCTTGAGCAGGCCGAGGATGGTTTTGAGCAGGGTGGTCTTACCCGCACCGTTGGAACCGATCAGCGAAACGACCTCGCCTTTTTTGACCTCGAATGAGACATCCTGAATAGCCAGAAGTCCCTTGTAACCCACTGATATATTATTGACGGACAGCATTGTACCCCTCTCCCAGGTAAGCGCGGATGACCTCGGGGTTTGCCACTACTTCCTTCGGCGAGCCCTCAGCGATCTTAGAACCGGTGTTAAGCACGATAACTCGGTCGGAAAGTTCCATCACCGCCTCCATGACGTGCTCCACTACCACCACACTCAACCCGTTCTCGCGCACCTTGCGGATTAGCCCGATCATTCCTCGCAGTTCCACCGGTGTAAGTCCGGCCATGGATTCGTCCAGCATGAGCAGTTCGGGCTCCATGGCCAGAGCCATAGATACTTCCAACCTTTTCTTGTCGGATATGGTCAGCTCAAGAGCGTTGTAGTTCTCTTTCTCGATCAATCCCGTGAAGCTAAGCACTTCTTCGGCCTTTCGCCGCGCCTCGTGAACTCTGGTGTGCCGCAAGAAACCACCGGTCATGACGTTTTCCAGCACCGTCATATCGCTGATGACCTGCACAATTTGAAATGTGCGGACGATGCCGAGCTTGCTGATGACGTGCGGTTTCCGGTTCGTGATATCCCGGCCCTTGAATAAGACTTGGCCTTTGTCCAGGCGATGGAAGCCCGTGATACAGCTGAAGAGCGTGCTCTTGCCTGCGCCGTTAGGCCCGATGATACTGATAATTTCGCCCCGGTTCACCTGGAAAGACACGTCCTCATTCGCCGCGCAGCCCGCCGAAGTATTTGCTGACGCCCTTTACATCCAATAGCAATGAAGCGCTCATTTGCCTCTCCCTGCCAGGCTGGTCATGTAGCCCCACACCCCGTTAGGCAAGTACATGGAAATAACGGTGATCAGGGTACCATAAAAAATCATATCCACACCTGTACCTTTGTAGCCCAGCCAGGCCCTGCTGTATTCGGAAAGTGCGATCAAAATGGCCGATCCCACCACAGGTCCGAGCACCGTGTTGGCTCCGCCCAGCATGGCAACCAGCACTATCTGGACGGAAATCGGCAGGATCATCACGCTCTCCGGGTCGATATAAAGGATGTACTGAGCGTAAAAAGTACCGGCCATTGCAGTGAGAAATGCACTGATCATGATGGCATACAGACGGTATCGCACCACATTGACACCTAAAACATTTGCGATATCATGGCTCTCCTTGATAGCCCTCAAGTAATATCCTGTCTTTGAGGTGGACACCCAGTAACAAACAGCTATTGCGAAAAGCAGGAAAGCCAGCATGATGTAGTAATAAGGCAGCTTGGAGGAATGAAACATGAAATTGGCCAGTGATTCCTTTAACATAGGAATCGTGAACCCCTCTGCCGCCCCGACTGTTTGCCAGTTGTTGAAGACAATACGAAGGATTTCGGCGAAAGCAATGCTTGCAATGGCAAAGTAGTGGCCTCGAAGATTGGAGCAAGGGTATCCAATAGCTGCTGCCATCAGGGAAGCAATGATCCCGCCTGCCACGAGACCTATCCAAGGGCTGATATTGAAGGTCAACAGCAGGTAGGAAGAGGTATATGCCCCGATCCCGAAAAAGGCCGCCTGGCCGAAGGAGAACATCCCGGCATATCCGCCCATTAAGTTCCAGGCCACTCCACACATGGCAAACATGAAAATAAGGATCATGACATGCACGCCGAAGGATGAGTCGATCACCAGCGGTAAAATGATTAATATCGCCAGCACGATTACGCCCAGGGACAGTTTTTTGATGTCGTAAGTATCCATTTCTACCATCCCCTCAGCCCTTGCGGCCTGATCCAGACAGTGATCAGATACATGGCAAAAACGATTGCCAGCTTATAGGCCGGGTCAAAGATGTATCCTCCCAACGTCTGGACCACTCCCACCAGAATGCCTGCGATGAAAGCGCCCTCTATGCTGCCGAATCCGCCCAGGGCCACTATGGCGAAGCAGGTCAGGCCAAAAGTGCCTCCTACGAACGGATATATGTAGTAGTGGGTCGCAAGCAACGCTCCGGCCACACCCACAAGCGCCGAGCCTATCCCAAACGACAGCGAGTTGATGCGCTCTGTGTTAATACCCATAATCACCGCGGCTTCACGATCCATTTCCACTGCTAGAATAGCCTTGCCGGTCCGGGTATTTCGCAGGAACCAAAAGCATCCGAAAGAGGTGACGATGCTGCCGATCGAGCTGACAAACTTGGGAATGCTTAGTTTTATTCCGGAAATGTCCCAAGTGCCGGTTAATAGTGTGTGCTCGATGGATCGAAAGTTGGGAGTCCAGATCAGAGCCGCGAAATTCGCAAGGAAGATGCTGATACCAAAGGTCACCACCAATTGCGCCAAGGCCGGTCCCCGCATTACCTTGCTGACAATAAACCGGTAAATGAACATGCCCATCAAGAAAAGAGCTACAGCGTTGATAGGTATGGAAAACAGCGGATCTACACCTGCCATCACGTATAGCCAGTAAGAAATGAACATGCCGATCATGAGGAATTCGCCGTGCGCGAAATTGAGCACGTTCATGACACCCCAGATCAAAGTGAGGCCGATTGCCAACAACGCATAGACGAGACCGATCAGTATGCCGTTAACCAGTTGTTGTACCAGTTGATCCATATGTGAACACTCCGAGTCATCCGTTGCTGGAGGCCCTTAGCTTCCAGCAACGGTCTGGTTTTGGGTTGCGGTTACTTACGGTCTTTCCAGGGCGGGAACGGCCACACCACATCGCGACTGGCGGCGTCGAAAGGCCAGACGGTATAGTAGGCCTGATCGAGGATCTGCACTAGCATCGCTGAGGCGTGAATGTTCTGGTGAGATTTGGGATCGAACTGAATGCCCTTCCATGGATTAATAATCTGATCGCCAGGAATATTCGTTTCCAGAAGCGCCTTGACGACGGCTTCAGGTTCCGTGGATTTGGCACGGTTGAAAGCGTCGGCCAGAACAAATGGCGCTGAGAAGCTCCGGGCGGTGTTCTCTCCCATGGGAATGTTGTACTTCTTCTGATACAACTCCGCGACCTGGCCCACCATTGGTTTCTTTTTGGCCAGGTCCAGAGCGAATGTAGAGCGCACCAGGAAATAATTACCGTCTGCCTTGACCGTGGGCAGGTAGTCGGATTCCACATATCCCGCCATAGTCAAGAAGCCTTGAGGAACCAGGTTCATCTCCTTGAAGGTCTTGGTGAATAGAATGGCATCTGTAATGTAGGCCGCGTGCATCACGACGTCCGGTTTGGCGGACATGATCTTGCCCACCTCGCTGGTCACGTCGCTCGCGTTCGCAGGGTACGCAAGGTCAACCACGACTTCGTATCCGAACTCCTTGGCGTAAGTCTTCTGCATCTTGGCTACGTTCGCGCCAAACTCGGTGTTCTCGTAGACTATGGCAACGGTCTTGACCTTCTTGCCCGTCTTGGCCTCCAGGTCTTTCAGAAACTCGAACTGGTTACGGGCCATTGTGCCGTCATGCGGTGACACGCGGAAGAAGTATTTGAAGTCGCGCTCGGTCAGGGTAGGCGAAGACGAGTCAGAGCAAACGTACGGGATCTTCAATCTCTCCGCCGCCTGGCTACCGGTCTTGGTTACTGCACTCTGATACGCGCCGAGCAGGGCCACAACCTTCTCCTGAGTGATCAGACGTTCTGCCTCGGCCAGGCCATTCTTGGGGTCACCCTTTGTGTCCGCGTAAATGACCTCGATTTTGGCTCCGCCCAGATTAGGGATGCCCTCTTCCTTGGCAAAGGGAAGGTTCAGGTCGAACTTGCCGTTGATGATCTCAACTGCCAAATCGACGCCACGCTTGCAGTCCATACCCGTGGCGGCCAGGTTGCCCGTAAGCGGATAAATCGCGCCAATCTTGATTACCTTCTGCTGGGCCAGGGCTTGACTGCAAATCAGCGCCAAAACCACGGCACAAACTGCCAACACTATTGTAAGCCTTCTCATCTCCATGTCCTCTCCTCGGTTCCGGAGCCGCCGCACTGAGCGACCGCTCATGGATTGAAGGTTATGTCATACAGTCCGGGAGCTATTCCCGGCGCCAATATCATATCCTGAAAAATCGGAGAAACAACCACTCCCGCGAAATGCGAATATTCGCCTGCTTGGCTGCTAACCGATCTTCTCACACTACCGCACCGATGTACCAAGGCTGAAACTCAATCTGTCCCTGGCCTGCCAGTTCGCTTTTTGTCTTCCGGCCGGAAGCGATTTCCAGGACAAGATCGAAAATCCGGCTTCCCATTTTCCGGATCGTCATCCCTGCATTCAAGATCTGTCCGCAATCCACGTCCATGTCAGCTTCCATCCGATTGTACAAAGCGCTATTTGACGCAAGTTTCACCGTAGGCGCTGGAACAGACCCCAAAACAGTCCCGCGTCCGGTCGTGAATGCAACTAGATGCACTCCCCCGGCAATCAGGCCCGTAACCGATACAGGATCGAAGCCGGGAGTATCCATAAACACAAGACCCGGAACATTCACCGAGTCGGCAAATCCTACCACCTCCATGAGGTTTGTGCTACCGCCTTTAGTGGCCGCCCCCAGGGATTTCTCCAGGATAGTCGTAATGCCGCCTGCCTTGTTGCCGGGCGTAGGATTGTTGTTGAGCTGGCTGCCATTTAGCGCTGTGTATTCTTCCCACCAGCGGATGCGAGCCACGAGTTTTTCCCCAACCTCCCGGTTAACTGCACGACGCGTCAGCAAATGTTCTGCTCCGTAAATCTCCGGAGTCTCGCTAAGCACGGCCGTACCCCCGTTGCGAACCAGCAAATCCGCGGCCGCGCCCAACGCCGGATTGGCGGTGATTCCCGAGTACCCGTCGGAGCCTCCGCATTCCAGTCCCAGCTTAAGGCGGCTGGCAGGAAAGGTGCTGCGCTGTGCCCGGTCCGCTTGCTCCAGTAGCTTGTGCACCGCAACGACCCCTTTTTCCACAGTAGGGTTGGTGCCGCCCTCATCCTGAATGACCATGGTTCCCAGCCGTTCGTTGGGCCGCAAACCGGTCGCCTCGAGGAAAGATTCCACCAGATTCTGCTCACAGCCCAACCCCAAAATCAGCACGCCGCCGAAATTGGGTTGCCCGACATATCCCTCGAGCGAGCGCTGCAAGTACGTAACAGCATCGCCGCCAGGTGTCATGCAACATCCGCTGTTTGCTCCGAGAGCCACAACGCCGTCAACATTGGGGTAAAGGGACATGACCTCCGGGCCGAAATGCCGGGCGATCAGGTGGCCGGTACTCAATGAACACGTGACGGTGGAAAGGATGCCAATATAGTTGCGGATCCCGACCGAGCCATCAGGTCTCAAAAATCCCTCAAAGGTGCGCCGAGCGCTTTCCGCAAGAAACTGAGTGGGCCGGGCGTCCCGGCCATAGGCATAATCACGGCTGAAGCTGTGCAGAGTAACGTTATGGGTATGAACATGCCGGCCGGGCTCGATGTCCTCCGAGGCAAATCCGATGATTTGGCCGTATTTTATCAGAGCCTCGCCCGCATCGATTCCGCGCACAGCAGCCTTATGGCCGGCTGTTATATCGTCGAGAAGGACCACGTCCAAATCGGGAAGCCGTTCTCCGCGGCTCAGATTATTCAACGCCACAACTACATTGTCGTCGGGGTGCAGCCGAATATATAATGGGCCGGCATCAGCCATAAAGCCTCTTCTTTGCATAACTTGCGCTTAATTTTAGCTTTTGTCATCTTTTCGAACCGATATCTTACGCTCTCCCAGCTCGATCTCGAAAAGGGCATTCATGTCCAGTTGGGTTCCCAGGTTCCGTTGGATGATGTCTGCAACACTTTTCAGGTGCTGCACCATTGTTCTCTCTGCTGCCTGCAAGTCCCTGGCAGCCAATAGGGCCGTTAATTTCCGGTGGTAACTGATAGCCTTTTGAAGTGCGCTCGGCAACTGGTTGACTTCAGAGATGAACTCATGGAGAAGGTCGCTGATCGTCTCCAGGAATCTCACCAGGACCTGATTTTGGCCGAGCCGAGCTAATTCAAGGTGGAATGCTGCATCCAGCTTATTGAACTCCTCCACATCTCCTTTTTTCGAAGCAATCGTCTGTTTATCCAGAATGGCTCGAAGGCCGTTGATCCCTTCCGTCGTCGCACGGAGGACGGCCAAGCGGACGGAAGCCTTTTCCATGACGAGCCTGGCTTCCAGGAATTCCCGCACCGTAGCCGAATCGAGGAGAAGGTGAGGGGATAAAGACCCTACGTAGCAGGCCGGCGAACTTACTTGAACCGAGGTTCCCACGCCCGGTTTGGCCGCGAGCAGTCCCATGACTGTGAGCTTGTGGATCGCCTCTCGCAGGGTGTTGCGGCTCACTGAAAGCTGCTCGGCCAGCAGGTTCTGAGACGGAAGCTTATCTCCGGGTTTGAGCTCCCCTGACATAATACGATCGTGAAGAACTCGGAAAACCTCGTCCGATGTCGACATCTTATGTATAGCCTGAATATCCAAAGGTCAGGGCTCCTAACATCGCACAACAGCGGGTTGGCGAATTGAATGAGTTCCGAGTTCTCAGGGTCTTAGGTCGATAGTAGGATTATCCTATCATCTGATCCTCGTCAATAGAAATTGAAACGGGTTTGCTGTTGGCTCCTATCGAGGGTTGGAACCCGCTTGCTTAAGGGATAAGGTATAGGAATTATATATGTGATATCATGTCGCTTTTAAAGAAGTGATTTAGATACAAAATTCATTCCCGCACTGACCTAGGAACCTGTCAGCCGTGGAAGGCGACGTATCTATCAGGTACGGACTGGAAGAAGGGTTCTGGCCCGGAGGGGGTCGAGTCTGCCGCACATCTTGGGGTAATCAAGTTATAAATGTTGAGCCGGACACAGAAGGGGAGGCCAAAAGAATGGCCTCGGACAAAGCAACAAGTTGAACAAACCCGTTAAATCAAGTGCTTGCCTCAGGCTGATCGTTCCAGCTAGCAGCACAAATCGGAACGATTCATAACCAATTGGCACAAAATTCACACAAAGGAAGCTCACCTAGCTCAGAAACCTGGACCAGTTTTTGAGGGGACAGGTCGGGCAAACTTTTAACCGTCGGAGGTACTGCCTTTTCCTCGGCCGGCTAGCATTTTTGTGAATGACGAAGACAACTGTTCAAGTTCCTTGCTGGCTTCTTCCAAGTGCCTTGTGGCTTCCAAGCTGTTCTGCATTGCGGATTCAATTTCCCTGACCGTGGACCCGACACGCTCCACCCTGGCAAACTGTTTCCCGGTTTCGGAGAAAATCACACCGGCCGCCTTAGTGAATCGGGTCACGCTATCAGCGAGGTCTTCAATTGACTTTCCCGCCGTTCGAGATTGTTCTACGCCGTCCAGCACCGCTTTTCCGCCTTCCTCAGTCGCCATAACCACCGACGCCACCGATTTACGAATCTCTTGGAGGATCTGGGTAATCTTCTCAGTTGCGTTTTTGGATTGGTCGGCCAGCGACTTTATCTCGTGAGCGACTACCGCAAAACCCTTACCTTGATCTCCGGCTCGTGCGGCTTCGATAGAAGCGTTGACGGCAAGCAGGTTCGACTGATCTGCAAAATCCTGGACAGCTGAAATGATCTCTTCGACATATCTTGTGTCATCGCTCAGCTTAACAACCGTAGTGCTGACAATATCCATTCTATCTTTTATGAGAGTCATCTTTTGCAGAGTCTCGGATGTGGCCTTCGCTCCGGCGTTCGCAACTTCGTCGGTGCGCTCCGATTGCTCTGCGATGCTACGCGCTGTTTCATTGACGACTCTTGCAGTCTGCTCCATTTCGCCTACGGTCGTCGCTGTCGCGCTGATGGAAGAAGAAGTTTGAGTGGCCCCGACGTAAAGCTCCGATGACGTGGCCCCGATTTGAACCGCCGAATTGGTCAATACTTCCACACCTTCCAAAATGCGTTTATTATATGCGCTGAGATTTTCAGCCAGGCTGTTGAGGGCCGCACCGAGTCGTTGAGTTTCACCTGTTCCGTAAATATCTACCCGATTCGACAATTCTCCCCGCTTTATGGCTTCCGCAAGGTTTGCCGCATCCGACACGGGTTTTCCAATGGTTCGCGCCAAAACAAAAACGATGAGCAGTATGATTATGGCGTACGCGGGAGCGCCCAGGTACAGACGCACCTTGATTCTGTCGAAGTTCTTCTGTGAAGTCAGCGAATAAGCTTCTGAACCCTTCATTTGATCCTCTGCAATGGCCAGAACCTTGGTCATCATTTCAGTAACGGGTTCAAACTTCGGGGCTTTTGCCGAAGCGGTTTCTGTGCCCGGGGCCGATTCCGACTTCCTTATTCTTGAAATGGCCGGTTCAGCGACCGCAGCGCTCCATGTAGAAAGAAGTTCCTCAGCATCACGGACCTGCTTATGCTGGCCGGGATTTTCCGCGATAAGCGTTTTCAGGTGACCGAGTTCGGCAATGCTTTCTTGATACCCGGCCCGGTATTGATCAAGATTTTTTTCGCCCGCTCCGAGCGCATATGCCTGAAGACCAGTCTCCATTTTTAACGAACTTTTTTGAATGGACGCGACGGCTCTAATAATATCGTGAGTTTTCGAGATCTTAGGAAAGAATTCCGCAACTTCGTACAAGATCGACAAGATCACCATCGTGGGAATGGCAAGCGCAAGGATGGAAATTATTGCAAGAGCTGTGAGCTTTGTTCGTATGGTCAGGTCGGCCAGTCTCATTTTTACCTCTTTTACCTCGCCTGATTTTCACGCTGGCATCCGGCAACAATTACTTGTATAGCCGCAGCGCGTAAGATTTCCATTAGGGCAATCCCGGTGAATGGACAATTATCCGTAAACAGCGGACTGTCATCCGGAATCATGAGAGTTATCGGGAACGATCTGGGGCCTCACGAGACTAAAAAGCCGTTCCTCGCAGATTGTCCGAAAATTCTCAGTTTGTGACTCGATCTCAGAGTCATGTCGATCTACGGTATTTCGGGAATTTGAACCTGAATTCTTCGGCGGTCCTGCCATTTGAGGCGCTTTATCGCTGCGCGGTCGAGGGATAGCTCCGGTGAGCCCGAAAAGGTCTCCGTCTGTAGTCAAACACGACCTGACGCAGGCAAAACCGCGGCCATTTTGCTGAGAAGGCTACATCCTCGCTATTTCTGATCGTACCTCATCGTTTCGTCTCCGGTCAAACATAATCTCTCATGCGGTCGCCTACTCGAACAGACATTGGCAGTATCGGGCGGAGTGGAAGGCTAGAGGCCCCGAATCCCGGCACAATGCTGCTCGCATATCTTCCATAAACAGTTGCATTTAGCAACCTACCAGGATTACAGTTAAAACTCCGCTGCATTGTTCACGGTCCAGAGAAGCGCTCCTAATAGTAACAACGCACAACCATTCGATATAATTCGCGGTCAATTGCTCGCTAAATGAATCGTATTAGCAGGGCAGTACTAATGATAGGATTCTTACCAATCAACCGCGGGGATTACAATGGTCATTCTCAAAAAGAAACCCCGCCTAGCCCTGGTGGGCTAACTAGGCGGGATTCTTTTCGATTCGTGGTGCCGAGGGACGGAATCGAACCATCGACACAAGGATTTTCAGTCCTCTGCTCTACCGGCTGAGCTACCTCGGCACGTGCAAGGATTCATGATAATGGGGGAGGGTATTTGCTGTCAATGAAATTTGGCAAAAGATTGCAATCCTTGAGTTACAAGCGGTCAAAGAGTGTCATTGCGAGCGGACCGAAGCAATCTCTCACAGCTTCGGGGATTGCCACGCGACAACTGATTAGAAGGCAATCTTCTTCCTGAAGGCTGGGAGATTGCTTCGTCGTGTCACTCCTCGCAATGACAGATTGGAGACCAATTATCGCACGTAACTGAGACCAACATCCTGCCGGACCAGCTAGTCCTTTTTCAAATAATCCGGTGCGTAGTTTCGGACGCCCTTATTTTGCAGCATATGGAATGTTCTCATCCGTTTCACGTGCAGCGGACTAAGCGATCCCAGAGGGATGTACACAATTTTCTTGCCCATGCTTTTTGCGAGCTTTTTCCATTTTGCAGCAGGCGGTTTCTTGGCCACATACACAATACCGGTCTTCTCCGAATATACTATGCCTGCAACCAAGAGCCGCTCATGTCTGGTGGAAACAAAATCGAATTCCGGTTCAGTCCAAATGTCGAACATCCTCAAAGGAGGATAAGACATCACGAAGCCGCCATGCTCCATCCGGCTGATACCAGGGCCGACGATCTGCTCGCCGGGCAAGGTAGAATAGAATGCCATGTCCGATTCCTGGGAATGTTCGCCAAGCCAGGTCATTTGAAACGGATATTTTACGTACCGCTCATCTTCATCGAAAATCACCACAATGGAACCGAAGTCGGTTCCGCCCTGTTCATTTTTTCTGACGTAAATCCGCTTTTCGTAAAACCTTCTGAGGGTTTCTCGAATATCCGGTCCGCCTCCGAAATCCGCGACGAATGGTTCGGCATCCGTTTGAGCTGTCTGGAGCAGATGATTCGCGTGTTTCATGAGGACCGAGCCCCAGCGTTCTACCTCGACGTCCTCCGGCGGATAGGAGCAAATATCTATATCCTCAGGATTGGCCGCTTCCCATTTGCGCTTCAGATGATCTTTCCACTTGGCGGTATTTACCGCCTTCATCCTGTATTTCCTGGAATGGCGGAAAAAGGTCCGTAGCTTCTTATGCAGAACTATTTTGTGGCCGTGGAACATCAGGCTATCCTCGTCAAGAAGCACGGCCCCGGGATCTAACGGATCATTAGACCAGGCATAGTCCGACAAGAAAGAATGCACGTGATAGGCAAAATCTTCGTCCATTGCTGACCTTGCAGCAGCAACCAGATGGTAAAGATCGGGCAAAAGTATTTTCTTATATGAAAGCCATTTTCGAAGGAACTTCGCCCAGGTAAGCCTGACGTACTCGGGAACTTCCTGCCGAGTTTCACGGCTGAAGTACTGCGCTGCGGCTTTCATTAGCGACAAAATCATCTCGTGGCGATTTTCAGGGGTCGGAGCGTCAGGAGTTTTGCGCCAATTCTCGAATGCTTCCGTTATCTTGGGAATCTCAGTGAACCCCTTCTTCAGTGAATCGGGGTGCAGAGGCGCAACTACCGCTGCGGAAACTCCGGTTCTCATCAGCGGCGAGGCTTGAGGTTCAGTAAGCAATTCGGCAAGAGCCGGTATATGGGCAAGACCGCCTACAAACAAGACCTTATCGTAATTCCTTGCAGCTTCTTGCAGCCCGGCTGCCATAAAGGTCTCTCGCTTTACATTATCAATGTCGGTTTTCAATGACCTACCGGCGCCCGCCAACAAATCCAAAAATGTCTTTTGACCGATGGAGTCTATCAGATAAGCATCGGGGAGGTTGTCTCGGAACAGAGGGTACCTGAGCGGCAGAGGATCCAGAAAACGCAATGGAATCTCATTCTCTAGAAGCCTGCCGAGCCGCTTCCTGGACGCCGTCAGAGCCCTCGATGATCAGGACGGAATTCTCCTTGGCGGCTGTTTCATACAGGATCACCGAATGATGGGGCAATTGCCGAAGCGCAGAGGAGATCTCATTGCGGAGAGCGTGAGGAAGTTCCACGCATATGCAGTCCGGCTTTTCGTTCCTGATGTATTGGTTTACCAGGACCGCGAACTCAATACGAAAATGGAGCACCCCTATAAGGGTGATATTCTCGAATCTGACCAGATCAGACGAGTTTTGGCCCATCAAGCGAGACACGGCTTTCTCCGGTAATTTGGAGTATTGATTGATCGAGGGCCTTTCTCAATCCGATTTCCGGATAAAACTTTATCAGCCTGTGAGCAAATCGGGCGATATTGAGGCCATCCCGCACGCTCATGTCTTCGTCCTTGGCGTGGGATTCTTGGAGTACGCCAACCACTTCTTTAATTAATTCATCTGAGGGGCCGTCAAGTTTTCCTCTGAGAATGCGGAATTCTTCTTCTCTGGTTGGATAGTCCATGTGCACAGCAGGTTGTAACCTGGAATATATGTATTCCGGCACTTCGAATGTAGAAGCGTCCTCGTTCATGGTGACGCAGATCCTGAATTCAGGCTCGGCATTGAGCGTCACTCCCGCAACTATGCTGTAGACACTTCTACGCATATCGAGTAAAGGTGCAATAGAGGCCCAGCTCTTCTCGCTCATGCGGTTGCCTTCATCCAACAGACATATTCCACCCCGAAGCATGGCTGAAACTAAGGGAGAAGCGACGTACCGAATCCTGCCGTTGTCTGCTATTACCGGGGAAACGATCAGGTCTTCCGGCTTGGTATCCACGGTACACTGGAAAATGTAAAGATCCTGTTTCATTCTCTTCGCAGCAGTTATGGCCAGAGAAGTCTTTCCAACTCCCGGTTTGCCGAGTATCCTCGGCTGCATCGGCGGATCCGAGCCCTCATCGGACCACGCGGCCAAGAGTTGCGTGAGAGGCTCTTCCATGCCCACCCACTCAACATCCAGGTCAGGCGGATCCACGAGATGGATTTCAACGCCTTTTAAGATCAGCTTTTCTGATTCCTTTTTCATTTTTCACCATATGCACGACATGCCCGATTATTGGCGTCTAAAATCTGGTAACACCGGCATCTTGCCGGTCATTCCGATAGACAGGCGAGACGCCTAGCCCGTCATACATTCCCTGCAATGACAAATCTACACCTCGCGTAACCGAGGCATTACAAACTTTCCGAATTCTAAGGAAGACCACGAAAAGAGTCAATGATGCGTGACTATTCGGGTCAATGTTCTAATTAGGGGATGTCAAACCCACCTGGAAAAGACAATGTTTGAAAGTAGAAGGCCCTTGGGAGTGAGTCTCAATTTGCCCTGTTCAATTGTATGAAGCCCCGAATCAGAGAGGTCTCCTATTGTGTCTCGTACAAATGCTTCAGCATCGATATTATAGCGCTTTCCCAACAATTCCAGGTCCAATCCCCGGACCAGTCTTGTGCCCATTATCAAAGCGTCTCTGAAACGAACTTCCGGGGTCAGTGCGGTGAGAGACTCAAATGGCACCTCGTCATGGTTGATGGATTCCGAGTACTTGTCGAGGTCTCCCACATTGGCGTACCGATGTTGTCCGGTCATCCCGTGACCGCCTGCACCCAAGGCAATGTAAATGCCGTCTTGCCAATATTTGAGATTATGTCGTGAAACGCGGCCGGGTCGCGCAAAATTGGATATTTCGTAGTGTTCGTAGCCCGCTTTGACCACGGTTTCACAGATGTGTTCGTAAAGCGTGGCTGTCAAATCGTCATCCGGAGCCTGAACCTTCCCGTTTCGGATGCAGGCTTCCAGTGCTGTCCCTTCTTTTACCTCCAGGAGATAAACCGAAAGATGTTCGGGCTCCAGTTCCAGAGCGGTCAACAAATTACAATGCATCGAGGCAAGAGACTGGCCCGGAAAACCGGCAATAAGATCAAGCGAAATATTGTTAAAACCTGCTTTTCGAGCGCGCTTGAAGACAGCTAACCCGTCTGACGCACTATGTCGTCTCCCCATTGCCAGTAGCTCATTGTCATCGAAAGACTGGATTCCGAGGCTAATCCGATTGACCCCTGCTTCCCGCAAATCCTTCAGCATGTTGAGATCGATTGACCCCGGATTTGCCTCAATGGTGATCTCCAAATCGGAAACGGTTCTAAACTTGTCCTTACAGTTGTCAATCAGAGCTACAATGTTTTTCGTCCTCAAAATAGAGGGCGTACCGCCGCCCAGGTAGATTGTGTCCACAGCAGGGCTGCGGTTGGAATTAATCAATGATTCAGGCAGGGACCACAGTTCCATTTCCCTGAGCACGGATTGGATGTAAATCTCCTCATGCGCCAGGTCGTGCAGATTGGTGACGAATCCGCAATAATTACATCTCCCTGAACAGAAGGGAATATGAATATAGATTCCGATGGGGGCTGTATCCTGCGGAAAAACAGGATTGTATGGGATCATCAAGTAATTCTCGATCTATCAGGGACCTTCATGACTAATGCAATGGATCGTTGCATTAATTACGTTTGAGGGATGAGAAATGACTTTCAGAAAGGGGACTACAGGGGGAAAACCCTTTTGCAAAAGGGTTTTCCCCCTGGACCCTCTTTCCGAAAACTCCCAAATGGTCTTGACTTAACCCGTGCCACGGTACCTACATTCGCCCTTGATATGCCGCTAGCAATATAAAAGTTTTTGCCGGAGGGGGTACTGGTCCACTCGGCGTGGCGCCAACATGCATCTTGAGACTGCGAGCCTCCACAGACTTCGCCGCTGCCATGATGCATAATCGCAGTGAGCGGAGTACCCTTTTTTCAAAAAGCGGGTCCCCGAAATTTTCCCTCTTCCATCCAGCACCGGGACTCCCCATACAATTTCAATCACATATTATGCAGTCGGCGACCACCTGGCCGCGTTGGCGGGCGCATTCTTCTTTGGTCGTTTGGATGCACCTCGCCTTTCTGTCACGCTTTCAACTGCAATCGCGGATACAGCAATCGACTTTATCGTAATCAGATGCGATCGCCACAGGAACAGACGACATGACAACAGCAGCTACAAGGATCGAAAACAGCTTCCTAACCATTCCATAAACTCCTCGTTGGAATTTGCGGCTGAAACGAGGCCCTCGCACCGATCTTCATCGCATGAAGGGCACCCGAAAATTCTTATAATCTGAGATTACCAGATTTCTATTTTGAATCAATGCTCCCGTTCGATCCACGCAAAAAGTAACCGTTCAGTCATAGGCCCAGAGAATGTCATTGCGACCCCGTTGAAAACCGGGGAAGCAATCTCGCTGCTTTGGGATTGCTAGTGGGACCGGCATCTTGCCGGTCATTTTAATGAACAGGCGAGACGCCTGTGGCAACATAGACTCCTCGCAATGACAAATCCACCCAATTGAAGCCGGCTTTAACTCCTTCAACCGTCCCTATGGGACTGAACGGCCTTTACTGGAGCCCCATTCTTTACCCGGCGATGAATCGCCGGGCTACTCTCAGAGGTTCCTACGGAACCATACCTGCCTTTAAGTTAACGCCTTTGTCTCGTAGGGGTCCACCATTCCCTTTCTCAGATATATCTGAAGACAATCTTCAGTTTCAGAGCCAACCATATAATCTAATCGATAAGAACTCGGCTCATCATAATTTGCTTCTCGATATTTCAATGAGTAATAAGAGTAATAACGGTATATGGCGGTTGTATACCCGATTTGTAAAGCTGCGACGATAGATAATACGCGGAGGCGACCAATGATAGAAGAAATGGTTGAAAAGGTAAGAGAAACATTCGGATTCGATGCTAATAAGAGAAGGGGTTCTAATCCTCATGCAACATTTGAGCAGGGGCACCCGGCAGTAAACAAACAAGAGCCGAGGTCCTTTGCAAATCCGATCGAATCGGGGGCAAAAAAGTTTTCCGAGGAGGCATGCGGAAAGCCTATGCCTGAGAAATACGACATTCAAGCCGGCGAAGATTTCGCATGTCCAACTGATGCTCATAGAAAAATGGGCGCCAACCCGCATGCGACTTTTGAGCAAAGCCATCCGGCTGTAAACAAGGAGGAACCTCGATCTTTTGCGAATCCGTGTGAGGCTGGGGCTAAGAAGCCGTCCGAAGCCCAATTCGGGAAACCGATGCCGGACTTGGGACAAAGAACCTCCTGTCAATAATTATGTCAGCCACCTCGGCCAGGAAACTAGCCGATTGTTTGGATTGAATTTATTGCACTGTTTGAAAACACAGAGCCTTATATGGCTCTTTTTTTGTGTTTTTACACGGGGCACAATGAAAACCGCATAGACATTTAGTGTACATATTCCCCCTGGATGTCGAGTTGTTGGAGATATAACCTAAAGCAATTACAGCATTTACGAATTGAAAGTGATCGCAAGGTCCGGACTTCCAATAGCCGGCGAATTACAGGTCTCGATCTCGCCCGACCTGAGATTCAGGCCACGGCAAATCAGGGATAATTCCATAGCCTTTTGGTGAACCTCTCATATGGTGACAATAATTTTGTGGTGGGAGGAGAAATGACTCATTTGGGCGCCCGCACACGACAAAGGTGTACGTTTCCGGTTAACCTTGAAAATATTAGTCTCGCGAAAACGCAGGACTAACTGGCTAGCGGTGTCAAAGGCTGATGCAGAGTACTCTGGCTCAGGTTAAGTCAGAACCGTCTCGCAGTTTTTGGGGAAAGGTTTCGGATTCCGCGCAGACCGCGGGATTGCCAAAAGGGCCTCCCCGTATCCTTTCTTCTACTCCGCTACTCCGCTACTCCGCACGTGATAATCTCCGCGTTCCGGTATATCATCCGATTCCATGTCACCCTTGATAACCCTCACCACGGACTTCGGAAGTCGTGACGGCTATGTCGCTCAGATGAAGGGAGTAATCCTCGGTATCAATCCACAAGCACGAGTGATCGACGTGACTCATGATATCGAGTCGTTTGATATTATGGAAGCTGCGCTTGTCATTAGGGGCTTATCGGAATATTTTCCAGCGGGTACCGTGCACCTTGCGGTGGTCGATCCCGGAGTCGGCAGCAATCGGCGGGGAATCGTTATGCGCCTGAATGGACGATTCTATGTCGGTCCTGATAACGGCTTATTCTCGTTGGTATTCGCACGAAGTCACGCGAGAGAAGTGCGGGAGATCAGTAACTCGAATCTGTTCTTGCGTCGACCTCATCCCACTTTTCACGGGAGGGATGTATTCGCCCCGGCCGCTGCGCATTTGTCGATGGGGATAGCATTCGATGCCGTTGGAGCGGTTGTAGAAGATCCTGTGATATTAAGTATACCCGAACCTATTCAGACCGAGGACGGCATTGAGGGAGAAATCATCCATCTCGATCGATTCGGGAATCTCTCTTCAAATATTGAATCCGGGATGCTCCACCGGCCCGTTGATTCCGTTCAAACAGGCGGATGGGAGATCAAAGGCATCAAGACATTTTTTTCTGAGGTTCCTACCGGCGCTCCGATTGCGGTAATCAATAGTTTCGGATTCCTGGAAATAGCCGTGAACCTGGGGAATGCTTCCCTGGATTTGGGCGTTCAGAAAGGTTCGCGAGTGAAGGTGAAATGGGCTTAGTATAACCTTCTCACAAACGCGGCGATGTTGGCATCGCCCCACAGGAACTGACATTGCTTCGCTGCCCTCGCAATGACAGGTCAGGGCAATGTCATTGCGAGGAGTGAAACGACGAAGCAATCTCCAGCGTGAAAAATACTACACCGAACTTATTTATAATGGATTCATGAGTACCTTGATGCAGCGTAACGCCACAGAAAACCTTGCCGGAATCAAACCCAACAAGGCCGAAGTCTTGGTGCTCACCACTTCGTACCCTTCGCATGAAGAAGATCCTTCGGGAGTCTTCATCGCCAAGCTCTTGGCCGCTATTCACAGGCGTGGATATTCCATCAAGGTAGTGGCACCTTCTGATGGAACTTTTTATGGTCACCGCAAGATTGGAGCAATTGACACTGTACGGTTCGGCTATTTTTTGCCTCGGTCTTTGGAAAGACTGACCCGAGGAGCGGGCGGCATACCTGAGAACATGGTTCACAGTCGTCTCGCGCGGATTCAACTATTTCCGATGATGGTTGGATTTTTCTTTGTGTCCGTAGCTCAATCACGAAGGGCTGATATCGTGTACGCCAACTGGCTAGGCGCGGGCATTATTGGTGCTCTCGTGAATCTATTTACCCGTAAGCCGCTCGTTGTTTCTTTTCGTGGAGATGACGGGTACTTGGCACGAGATCGATTTGTATGGCGGACGTTAACCAAGTGGGTTGTTGCACGCGCCTCCGTGGTGGCTCCTGTCAGCGGTGAATTATTAGATATAATCAGGGCATTGGGAGTCCCTGAAAAGAAATGCCATCTTCCCCGTTTCGGTGTGGATACAGATATGTTCCACCCGCCCGATCCCAAGTCCGAAGGAGGAAGAGGGCGGGAGGTCAGGCTGCTTTTTGTCGGCAGCCTTATCGTCAGAAAAGGACTGCACGACCTGCTCGAGGCGCTTGACGATCCGGCTTTGGAAAATGTTCGCCTGACCGTCGTGGGCGAGGGGTTGTACGGTCCGCAATTGATGACCATGTGCGACAACCTCGGGCTCGAAAGTCGAACGGAATGGAAAGGTATTCTTCCGCCTGCCGAAGTCGCGGCGTTGATGAGGACTTCGGATATCCTTTGCCTGCCGAGCTATATGGAAGGGAGGCCCAATGCGGTAAACGAGGCTATGGCGTCCGGATTGCCGGTGATTACGACTCGTGTGGGGGGTATCCCGGATATGGTCGAGGAAAACAAGACAGCTTTCCTTTTCGAGGCAGGGAATGTTCAACAACTGCGTCAATGTCTGATCCAGCTCGTCTCCAACCCGGAATTGCGACAAACAATGGGCGCGGCAGGACGTGAATTTCTTGTAAAGACCGGCGTGAGCTGGGATTCCACCGCAGAAGAATTCGACTCGATTTTTTCGAGCATTATTGCCAATCCTCGCGCTTGAACCCAATGGACTGAAAACAATGTCGGTCCTTCCGCGTCATTCGCGTTCTGTTCGGTGACCGATTTCTTTCAGGTATCAACCCGCGCAAGTGGATAATTATTGCCGGCCTGTAACGCTCCAGCTAGAGGCGGCAAAGAATGTCGTTGCGAGGAGCGAAGCAATCTCGCTTTGGGAGCTTCTTTCCCGCGGCACGCGTAACTGAGGGATTTCAATTCCGAATTCATCGCACTTGCAAACAATAGAAACAATTCGCTACTATCAGATTGAAACCAATGGCCAGGAGGTTAGGCCATGATCCAGTTGCATGAAGAATATGTAGTAGATGAGGCAGGAAATCGCAAAGCTGTTCTAATACCAATTTCAGAATGGAACCAACTTGTCGACTTACTTGAGGAACTTGAAGATATCCGGGCGTACGATGAGGCCAAGAAGAACCCTTCCAAACCGATCCCGTTCGAGCAGGCTGTGGCACAGATTCGCGAAGGACTACCTGATTGAAATATGAACTGCTCATTGAAACTCGTGCTCAAAAACAACTCGCCAAAATCACACAACCACATCAAGATCGAATTATAGCCGCGATACGTGCCTTGGCAGATCACCCAAGGGCCTGCGGCATCCAAAAGGCTTAGCGGCAGACGGGCTTGGCGTTTGAGGGTTGGCGACTATAGGGTAATTTACGAGATCCATGAGGAATCGCTTCTTATACTTGTTATAACAATTGGTCACCGCAGCGAGGTTTACCGCCGATGAGAGTTGCCTCATTATGTAGTCCCAACAGCTTTAATTGTTGCGATTGCAGTCAGCCGATTTCTTCTGGTTCCCAGGCTCCGCCTGGGAACCAGGAAAGATGGCGCGCTCTCCACACACCGGAATTGACGTTGCTTACAATTACCCAAGACACCGACAGCGAACCGTGGTCTTTTGCTACACTGGTGTGGCCATTTACCACAGCACCCTGATTATCACTTTATGTTAATTACTTACTTAGCACAGTAGTCTTTTGCAACACCACTCTTGATGTTTTTCACCTCACCTGGTGTGGCTCCAAAGTTAGCGCCTGAAATTAGAATCACATGTAATGTCAATAACATATCCCGTGTAGACAGATTTGGCACGGTACGTGCTCTATCAAGGGGCAGAGAACGCAATCCAAAGCAAAATCCAAGGAGGCCCATCATGGCAACAGGACAAACTTCGAGAGTGCTAAATCCGGTCACGGAAAATCCGATTTGTATTCATGCCCTGACAGGCCGGGCCCCCAAACCAAAGATGTGCGTTCACAACTTCGAATGCGCGACGTGCCCGTTCGACCAGATGCTCGAAGATATGACCCCGGTCGTCTCGGCTCGGAAACAAATCCCCATAACGACCGCAAGAGCGGCCTAATGCGGTCGGAGAAAAGTGTCTGAATTTCACCGGTTCCATATATCTCAATAGAGAAACCACGATATAAAGGAGGCTTATAATGGCTACCTCAGAGAAAAGAAAAGGCGGCATTGCCGGTTTCAACTTCACCGAAAAAGAATGTATCTGGATGCGGGCCAGAGTTGTGCCTACCAAATACTGCGATAACGCATTCGATTGCACAACCTGCACATTTGACAAAGCCATGGCCAGGCGTATGTCGCAGGAGTCTCCTGACGAGGGGTGGGACACCAAGATGTTCCAATTGGCCGGCGAAGAACAGCGCTGTCGTCATGCGCTGACAGGCCGCGCGCCCAAAGCCAAAATGTGCGCTCGCAATTATGAATGCGGTGACTGCCCATTCGACCAGATGATGGATGATATGATCCAGGTGGATCACACTCTGTTCGGGCCTCCTCAATACCTCAATGCTCACGGATACTTGGTTCCGCGAGACTATTACCTCCACAAAGGCCATGGCTGGGCGAGAGTCGAGTATGGTGGCAGAATTCGCGTCGGACTGGACGATTTCGGTAATAGCCTGGTTGGAAAAGTCGATCAATTTAGACTGCCATCGCTTGGGACTCGCTTCAAGGCCGGCGAGGAATGCTTCACATTGCAGCGAGACGGACACGAAGCGGGTGTGCGAGTTCCTCTATCCGGTATGGTAACCGCCGTGAATCAGAAGCTTTTCGATTTCCCGGGCGCAGCGAATACCGACCCGTACAGTGCAGGCTGGGTTATATTGGTGGATCCGGTGGAGTTGAGATCCGATCTGAAAGAACTCTATTTCGGGATTGAGAGCGTGAAGTTCGTAGAAACTGAGGCTGAACGGCTTTTGTCAATGATCACCGATGATCCGAAAGCCGCGGCAGCCACAGGTGGTGAGCCGATACGCGACATATACGGAGCATTCAAGGAAAAGGGATGGGATCCCCTGATCAAAAGCTTTCTCTGAGCACTAGCTAAAGGCAGATCCAAATCGGTTTCCGACAATATTCCAGCCCTCCACTACTTAGCGGAGGGCATTTTTGTTTGCGTCGTGCACGGCGCATAACCTAAGATCGGAGTCGAAAGGGGCGCTGAGAAGGCCACCGGGAACCCGCTTTTTGTGGTGCTCCGCACACGGCGATCATGCATAATGCAACATCGAGATGTATCGATGGCTCTCAGCTTTACGATGCGTGTTGGCACCACGCCGAGTGGGCCCGGCCCCTCCTGCAAAAACTCTAAACTGTTGCGAGTAGATCACAGAATGTTGCAGGTACCCGGACATGGGGTATTGTCCTCTCTCCATCTCAACGCTTTCCCAAGATCTCACGACCGCATTTCGCCGTGTGCGGAGCACTTGTAAAAAACGTTTTCCCGGAACATCCCCAAACTCTACCGCTGACGCTTCACCACACTGCGAACTCTCCATTGACTTGTCATGCGATTGGGAGCACAAGCAATAGGCGATTACGCAAAAGAATCTAGGAGGGCAGACTATTGAATCTTATAGATGAATGGATTGCCGAGACGAAAAGCAATGCGAATCGAAGGCGCTATGAAACAGCTTTCACGCGGCCCATTTTCAAAAAACCGGCCGGCGAGCCCGCTGCAAGCCAACAACGAGCATGTAGCCACGTGATGACAGTAGTCGGCGTGCTCCTTCTGCTGACCATCACCCTGTTCCCGGTTGCCCATGCCCAACAGGGTGTATCGCAGGATTTCGGGAGTGGTGGCCTCTTTTCATACGTTCCGCCCGATGGATGGAAAGTGGTAGAATTTCCGGGCCTGAAATATAAAATCTGTCTGGGAGAGCCTGTTAAAGGGTTTGCGCCTAATATTGTCGTGACAGATGAAGCTTACGAAAAATCCCTTGACGATTATGTCAAAGACAATGTAGCCGCGATGCAACAAATTTTTCAGGGTCAGAAGATACTTAGCCAAACTGATTTCACAATCTCGGGCGGTGCCCGGGCTGTAAAGATGGTTACCGAGAGGCACGATCCCCAGTCCAACAAGAATATCCGTCAGACTTATTATTTTATTGAATTGGGTAATAAGAAGTTGGTCGTAACCTGTTCGAATATTGCAGAGGATGGAGGCGCATTGGATCAGGTGTTCGAGGCAGCGATGAAGACGTTCACGGTTACAAAAGATCCGGCTTGATCGGTTCTGATTTTCTGTGCCGGGCCCCTTTCTGCGAACCGGCCAGACACGGAGGCCCCGATTTTTCCCCTTAGACCTGAAACGCAAAGGCATGTCTGATCATTATGGGGATCAAAGACGCTGACGCCATTTGTCCGGATTGAGGGAGGTGTGGAACACTCCATAAACAATCACCCTGCCTGCCGCATACTCGTAGAAGACTGCATACGGAAAGCGGCGTACCAATCCGCGACGATAGCTCTCGTGGACAACAGAATACATTTCTGGCGTGCGGCGGATAGCTTGCAAGCATGCGTCGATGCAGCTCAAAAAGTCTTCTCCCAAGCCAGGCCGCCGAATTTCGTACCACTCGTAACTCTCCGCGATATCTTCAGCTGCTTCTGGCGTGAGAATCAATTCAGCGATCATGAGAACCGCGAACCCGTCTCTTGACTTGTTCCCACGTCAGTCCCGCACCAGGGTTTTTCATCAGATTGGCTTTTCTCTTGGCAAGCTCTTCTTTTTGCCAATCATGCACCGGCACTGCCTCGGGACTGCTGGCAAGATCGTCCCACAAATCCTCCACGAGTTGCAGCTTTTCCGACGGAGACAGCTCAAATATAGAAGTGTTGTTTTGGTTCAACAGAGTCCTCCTGCAACTGTGCTCAAAGATCATTATCTTCAATATATCATATTCCGTAGCAACTGCTTCCCATCTTTTGTCCGGTCGGATTCCTTTCCCCGGCAGGCTCCTGCGTGTCATAACACAGTTTCAGTTGGTTGCCATCCACGGCTAGTATTGAGCCGCCCCGCTGGGGTTCCACCGGCATTTCCTTCCAGGCTTAGCCATTTCGCGCTAGAGCCGTGTTCTGCATGCCGCTATGCGGGGGGGAGGGTACCCCTGGCGCTGAAAAATCGCGCAGGATGCATTACGCGAAGCTGAGAAGCGTCTTCTGTAAATGCTCGCGGCTCTCATATTGTTGTAGAGAAGAAACCATCTCTGGCGTGGTACATGGCCAATTCCGAGCCACACGCTTATTCCGACTTTCACGGACTTTCGAAAAGCCTAAGCTATTGAAAAGACACTATTACGACTTTCAAGACTTTCAAACGTTAAAACTACGCGCGTGTATAGGGTATATATATTTCACGGCTCATCGAATACTAACTCCCTATAAAAGAAGTTTCTCTGCCCTTCCGAAAGTCGCGAAAGTCGTAATCCAACGATACTAATAAGTTGCAGTTTTCGAAAGTCCGTACGAAAGTCGGTTGAAATTCGGGAGTTGATACAAATGCCTAAGGTGCGCACCAAGGATGAAAAGGTAGCGCCAGCTGCAATGAGTCAAGAGCAGACCAGACCTGACCCATACTCAACTGCTCCAACGTTAGCTTTGTAGGCTGGGTACCACGTCCGGCGCAGAGTCTGACCCGCTGGGCCGTCGGTTGAACCGCAAGGCCAGAGAAAACGCACGCAAGATGATTGGCGATTTTTTGAAATATGGCCGATTCATCGATTTAATCAAGGGTCATTTCGTGTTCGGCATTTTACGACGCATAATCTTCAACACCGTTGAGCAAGGAACAACTTCGAAACCGATCTTGGATGACAGGGCTCTGATGCTGCTAATTTCCGCCGAAATATGGAACCCAATAATCGTGTATTGCTCACCTGGTTTCGCTGGCACCGCAAGGCTGTATGCGTACCGGCACTCAGCAAGCCAATGCATGAACGACCGGATTGCAGGCAGAGAACCCGGGGAACCCGCTTTTTGAAAAAAGGTGCTCCGCGCACGGCGATCATGCGTCAGTATTGCATCGGGGTGCATCGAGAGCTGTCAGTCCCAATATGCATTGTTGGCTCCACGCCGAGTGGACCCGCACCGCCTCCGGCAAAAATTCTATATGACTAGCGGAAATTCGACCCCCGGCATTGAAAAACGCTGTTTACCCTGCCGCCAGCCATTTAAGAATTTTCGGAAAGGGGCCAGGGGGACAACCCTTTTGCAAAAGGGTTTCCCCCTGATGGTCCGCTTTCTAAAAAAACTTGTCATTGCGACCCCGTTGAAAAACGGGGGAAGCAATCTCTATTCTCATGCGGGGTAGGTATCAATCCTGAGATTGCCACGGCCTGACGGCCTCGCGATGACAGCTTAGTACCTGTGGCCGGAAAAAATCCGATATTGCCACGTCACTTCGTTCCTCGCAATGACACGTTTGGGCCCTGTTGGGTTTTTTGCCGGCGTTTCGATGGTTTTGGTACACGTGTCCATCGGACGTGTGTTCAGGTAGACGCTTACACTTTGTACTTTACTATCAGGTGCTGCAGAGTTATTCCCAAATTGGAAAGTCTGCTTACTGCCCCTTCCAGTCCGGTCGCTTTATCGGAGATGTCACGCATTGCTTGATTTATGTTCGACATGGCATCTGAAACCTGACTGACACCGACGGCCTGTTGTTCACTGGTAGCTTCGATGACACTGGCTATCTGGGCAGCATCAGAAACACTGATTGAGAGACTCTGTATGGCGGTCTGAGCTATGGTTGCTTGATCTACACCGGTTTGGACCTCTCTTGAACCCTGCTCAGTTGAAATTACGACTGAATTGATCCGCCGGCGTATATCCTCCAGAATAGTTTTGATCTGCCCGGTGGAGCCCTTCGATTGATCGGCCAATCCTTTTATCTCTTGAGCGACTACAGAAAAACCTTTACCGTATTCACCTGCGCGGGCCGCTTCTATAGACGCATTTACGGCCAGGAGATGGGATTGATCCGATAGATCCTGGACAGTCGACATGATATTTTCTATGGCCTGTGCTCTTTCGCTCAGTTCAAGTACCGTATCTCTTATAGAATCCATCTGTTCTCTGATTATATTGATCCTCGAACGTGTATCCTCAGTAGCCTTACTACCGGAACTGGACATCTGCGAGGCTTTATTTGCCATTTCGGCCATATCCTTCCCTTTAACGCCGGCTAACCGAGCGGCTTGACTGAATTGCTCCACGGTGCAAGAAGTTTGCGTGATAGCCGCCAAAGTCTCAGTGGTGCTGGAAACTACCGTCGAAACGGTTTCAGAAATTTCTGAAGCAGCCTGTCTTAGAACATTGATTCCCTCGATCACTTCAGCGGTTTGATTTCTCAGGCCCTGAATCATTATTCGAAAAGCATCCGCCAGCTCGCCAATTTCTTTAATTTTGCTCAATTTTGGGATCACAAGGGTGAGATCGCCCTTATTGACTTCGTTGGCAATTGACGCCAGTGCTGATATAGGTTTCGACAGATTTCGGGCCATCAAGAAACCGCCCAAAGCGGCAATTATTCCAATAATGCAGCCTATCCATACGACTCTGTTTCTTAATAGAGCAACCGGCTCAAAAGCCTCTAATACATCGATTTTCGTAATGACGGCCCACTCAAAATCAGCTCCCAAATCACTATGTTCCTTGAGCCCGGCTTTCGACCAAGCTACCAAAGCAGGTGACGTGCCAGCTACATCTATTCCAACGCCCTCCTTATTCTGAAAAGCCTCCCTGGAGCTGCTTGTATCCATTTTTATCCGGAGAATTGATGACGGAGCATCGCGAGCGTTGGATCTTAAGAAATAATCCTCACCTACGATGAAGGCATCGCCCGTATTACCTCTCCAGCCCGTCGAACGCAGTATTTCACCTATCCGTTTTGGACCGATCTGCAGCACCAATATCCCAGAGACGTCCCCCTCAACAAAGACAGGAACACCTATGAATAGAACTACCGAATTCACCGGTGCGCCGAAATTGGTGAAGTCTACAATGGCCGGTTTCTTCGTGGCTTGAATTTTTTGCCAAAGCCGAGCCAGTGACGTGCCGCTTAAAGGCTCGCTGCCCAGGTTCTGAACGGTTTCCAGCGGATTGTGGAATGAATAAACCAGGTAACCTCGGTCTTTGCCTGTTATAACCAGCAGATCTTGATAGTTATTTTCTGCCTCATGCTTTTCCATCCAGGTTTTAAACAAGTTGGCCATCATGGGCATACCCGCGGAGATCATTACTGTAAGATCTTTGGAAGCGCTTTTATTTGTGACCTGTTCTTGATTCCGGATTTCAGGCTCCATGGAAGAAAGCCATTGATATGCCCCTTTGACTGTACTGGTCTGGGCAATAAAATCCAGATCATTTAAGGCTGTTTTGAGATAGCCGATAAGGTCGTGTTGGACTCTATTCCTGCTGGACTCCAATTCGCCCAAAACAAATTTCTCCAAACCTCTTTTCGCTGTGACAAAAGAAAAATATCCAACCAACAGAGTAGGGATCAAGGCAGAGATCAAGAGACAAAGGACCAGCCTACCCATAAAGCTTCCTGTTAAGCCTGATATTTTGTTCATGATTGCCTCACGATGTGTCCGGAACCACGGAGTTGATCGAATCCCAACTGAATCTCACGAAAGTGAGTTGGAAATGACAATTAGGATATATGCTTTGGCGGGAATTGCAACAAGCGTGCCACAATGTTAAAGCTCAACCTCTTGATGAAACTATTATTGTTTCAGCAAATTATAATTTGAGCATGAACAAAAGCAGATTAGCACAAGGGTCAGAATGGCTCGCTTGAGCCCAATCGGCCCAAGGTAAGCAGGTAGATTTGTGAGATAGAACTCCGCTTGCGGGGTAAAACCAAAATATAGACGAGCGCGATGAGTAGCCAGATTAAGGAAGAACCGAACTGTCTTGGGCCTCAACTGATCGCCTACAAGTGTAAGTTACTCTTGATCTCTTCCAGTACGGTGCAAAGCATAAACTATTGGCTCACCCATTAAGAGGCCGTCTGTCAAGGGACGCGTTTCTCCTGGCGCGGAAGCAATTATTGCTGCCCTGCTGAGGCACGGCCGTGTTGCGTACAGCCTTTGTCAGAGCCCTTTCTTCGCCTTTACCGTTGTTTCCCCAGGTTATGTAGGTGCATCGGCCCAGACAATGGCCTGATACACAATGAAAACATTACGAAGAGGCAAGATGAGTCAAGATCGGACTCGCCCCCAATTCGGACCTCAACCCCAATTTTTGAATCCTTTTGTCTATTGCCGTCGTCTAAAGGATAAGGTTACACAGTGGAGGTGCAGGCATGGTCGAGATTACAGAAGAACTGGAAAAGAGATCCGAATCGGAAACTAGAAAAGCCGAAGAGATCTATGCACAATGTAACAGGATTGACGATCCGGTCAGGAGGGGACTTTGCAAGGTCTGTGGAACGCCGGTGGCTGGGGCACTGCCATTCTGCCAGCAGCACGAGCCACCTGTGCCATAGTCCCCCAGGGGCAGGCATTCTTAACATTCCGGAGGCGGTCGCTGTGGATGCGGTCATCCATTAAGAGTACCCCTGTCAAGCAAAACACTTCTCCTGAGGAGCAAACAACTATTCTTGCCCTGCTGAGGCACGCTCGTGTTGCGTACCTTCTTCGCGTTTACCGGTATGTTTTCTCAGGTAGGGTCAATGGATCTGTCCTTGGTAAGGGAAATTCACGCTGAGAACGCAGGGAACGAGGGGAGGAAAGATGTATGAACGACCTGGACCCGCCGGGATTTCCTGGAATGAATATTCGACTCGGCAGGGACGCCAGCCCGCTACCAATCTGAGATCATGAAAACCGTGTCGAGCACAGCCCGATCCACCTCTGGATCTTCGAGCACTAGCCCGATTGCTTTATTCCAGAAAGCTCGGCTTTGTCATTTCAAAATTTACCCACTAACCAAAATCGTCACACGTGAGGTTGATTCCGTATCGTGATCGTGTAATAAAAGTCGAGTCAGAACCGGTCCTTGCTGAACTATCCCTGCGCAGATATTCTGCGGATACAGACCCGGAGGTCATTCATGGAACTTCGAATTCAGCGATCCATGCTTATTTTGCCTGCCCACATTCGACCCTTCGTTGAAAAGGCGTACATGAGAGATGCAGATGCTATTGTATTGGACCTGGAAGACTCGGTTCCTACGGCCAAAAAGGAAGAAGCACGCGAATCCCTGAAGGATGCAGTGCAAATAGCAGGCCGAGGAAGTGCGGACGTTTTCGTACGCGTGAATGCAGATGAGTCGCTGCTCGAGGAAGACCTCAGGAGTGCGGTTCAGCCGGGGTTGCACGGCATTTTCTTGCCTAAGGTGGAAACCGCCGAACATGTGATCTCCATACAGAACCGGATTTATGGATTTGAAACTGCAGTGGGATTGGATCCGGGCTCGGTCAAGATTTCGGTTCACATTGAAAGCCCTTTGGGCGTATTGAACATGCGGGAAATCGCAGCAGCGGGCTCCCGTGTCGAATCCATGAGCTTGGGAGTGGATGACTACTGCATGGAACTGGGAGTCGAGCCGTCGGATGACAACATGGAATTACTGTGGCCGCTCTCAAAGATGGTAATCGTTTGCCGCTCCGTTGGCATTATTCCGCTGGGAACTTTAGGAACAGTCGCACGTATAAACGACGTCGATGCTTTTGAAAGAGCCGCTGAAATGGGACATCAGCTCGGATGCCAAGGGGCATTCTGTGTTCATCCCGATCAAGTGGCGATATTGAACCGCGTGTTTACTCCATCTCCCGGCCGCATAGTACAAGCAAAGAATATTATTGCGGCATTCGAACAAGGCCGAATCGATGGCAGGGCCGCGATAAAACTGAATGACGTAATGGTGGATACCCCGGTTTATAAACGTGCCAAATTGTTGCTCCAGCGTGCGGAAGCAATAGCTCAATTTGAGCGAAAGAAGGCCGAGTCCATCGCCCGGACTGACAATTAGTCGTACAGAGCGCATTAGCTATAACTCTTCGAGAGGAATTCATGGTCAAATCAGTTAACGCCTCCTGGTGGGTGCAACGCTGGAGCGAGCTTCAACCCGATAAACCGGCAATATTGTTTGAAGATAGAACCATCAGCTATAAGGAGCTTCACCGCAGGGCCAACAGAACAGCTTTCTGGTTGCAATCATCAGGAATAGAGAAGGGAGACCGTGTGGCGGTTTTACTGGAGAACTGCCCCGAATTCATAGAACTGTATCTGGCGTGCGCCCGCCTGGGAGCAATCTTTGTTCCGCTGAACTTTCGGCTGATGCCAATGGAAATAGATTACCTGATCAAGCATTCAGGTCCTAGATTATTTGTATTCAGTCATAAATTCCAAGAAACAGTTGAGGCGCTGCATCTATCTTCATATCGCCCGCCTCTGCTTGTGGCTATTGTGGGAGGTCCTGAAAAATCCGCAACGTTTGAAAACTATCGTGAGGACACGGAGTCTTTTGACGGTCAAACCCCCTTCGTGACCTCGTCAATGGGCCCGGCCGATCCTGAGGAACCGCACGTAATCATGTATACCTCTGGTACTACGGGGCGCCCCAAAGGTGCTGTGCTGAGCCACCGAAAAACTTTTTTCAATTGCTTGAATGCCGAGATATTCTTCCAATTATCGTTTGATGATTGCATGCTGGTCGTTCTGCCTATGTTTCATTCCGGAGGGCTTTTCATCCAGGTTTCACCAAGCCTGTACAAAGGAGCGACCCTGCTCATACATCGTCGGTTCGATCCCATGAAGACTTATGAGGATATATCAACATTCAGGGTAACCAAATTATTAGGGGTCCCTACTGTATTTCGCTCGTTGATGAAAGTTGATGAATCCATGAGGGGAGACATGTCTTCGCTCAAGGTATGTGCCATCGGAGGCGAAAAGGTGACCCCCGAGCTGTTGGATGAATGCTGGAATGGCGGGTTTCCGCTGCGACAGGTCATGGGCCAAACCGAGACATCAATATTGTTGTGGGCATCGGAAGAAGAATCCCTGAGCAAACCGGGGACTGTGGGCAGACCTGTCTTTCACTCGGAAGTCACACTTAGGGACATTCAGGGACGGCCGGTCGGGTCGAATAAGGTAGGGGAGATAGTCGTCAGAGGGTCAATTATGATGAAGGAGTACTGGAGAGACCCCGTGCAGACAGAACAAATCTTCGCCGGCGGGTGGTTACGAACCGGTGATCTGGCTCGGATGGACGAGGATGGATACTACTATTTGGTGGATAGGGCAAAAGACATGTATATTTCTGGCGGCGAAAATGTTTATCCCGCGGAGGTGGAAAGGATACTAAAACAATGCGAAGGCGTCGAAGACGCTGCTGTGATCGGAATCCCCGACGATCGCTGGGGAGAAGTAGGATGCGCTTTCGTGCTTTTGAAACAAGGTGCGCGAGTTTCTAACAAAACACTCATTACGTACTGTCGTGATAGACTTGCAAAATATAAAATCCCTGGAAAGATCATTTTCTGTAAAGACTTACCGCGTACCCCACTCGGCAAGATTCGCAAATTTTTGCTGAATCCTCAACATGAAGATTGATTGTGCTCGTAATGGAGGTAGCATCTCAGTTACATGTGGCCAAAGAACGTCATTTACAATTGCGACCCCGTTGGAAAACGGGGGAAGTCCTCTCTTTCTCATGCTTGGCTTGCAAAACCCGAGATTGCTCTCCCGCGAAACGCGGGACTTCGCTCCTCGCAATGACAAGTCGGGCACTGCCACCGTGACGGCGTGAACCAGAGAGGTGTCATTGCGAGCGGAGCGAAGCAATCTCGCTTTGGGGATTCCTGTCCCGCGGAACGCGCGACAATGACAAGTCCACGCCCATCTTGACTGAGACGTTACTAATACATTGTAATCTCAAATATATGACCGGAACTTGTTGATCTTCGAACGGTCAAATGAATCATAGATGCGATAGAAGCATCAAGCGGGAAAACCCCCTCAAGCAATAAAGAGAACCTTACCCAAAGAGCAATTATGTTCTTTTCTAAAACCATCCTAAAACTGGTCGCCTATGTGGCCGCAGCAGTGCTGTTCGGCCTTTGTTTAACGGCAATTCTCGAAAAAGATCATCTGAATCTGATTACACAATTTGAGACCCTCGAGGCGGTAGATCCGCGAATCAGAGCCGCGGAATTAGCCGACAAAGGGGATTATTGCCAGGCACTGGAGTACATGGGACACTTCATGGACTATGATTACATTAAACAGAATCCGGCCATGCTGGAGTACTACAGAAACCTCGAGGATAAGCGGGATTCTTTGGCATTCAGAGGTCAGGATGTGTGGAACGGCGTGTGGGCGGGGAAGGGCTCATGCTCGGAGTCGATGATTTCTTCCACAGTCGCGGACTTTCTGATCATAGGCGATGTGCGAAGTCTGGTTTGGGAGGCGGCTAAATGGTTGAGAAACGAACCTAACGATGATTTCGTTGTCGCCCTCGCAAGTATCGGTATTTTAGCCTCGGCCCTGACATACGGGTCGGGCGGTGCGGCTGCTCCGGCTAAAGGATCGTTATCTCTGCTCAAAGTCGCAAAAAAAGCAGATAAAATTTCTGCTCCGCTACAGAAATCATTCCTCAGGATATTTAAGGAAGCCCAGAGGACCAGAAGCGTCAAGCAATTGAAACCTGTATCGGATGCCATCTATGAATTAGCGAAAAGCCCGAATATGAAGATGCGAGATTTTTTAACCGTAATTTCGCGAGCTGACAATGTCCACGATGTAAGACTCATGCCCAAGGTGGCACAAGCTTACGGCAGGAAAACCGGAAAACTCCTTTCACTTGGAGGAGACGATTCCTTGAGAATCTTCCGAAGGTTCGGGAATCATAAAGATATTTCAACTGCCTTGGATACTGCGGTAAAATATGGTCCCGAAGGAACGCGATTGCTCGTCAAGCTGGGACCGAGTCAGTTCCTGAAATATGTCACTCTGACCAAATATGCGGCGCGCACGACTCGTAGCGTTTGGCAGGGTCATTTGACTTCACTGCTTACGTGGTCGGTTACGAGGATTCCGCAAACAGGAATATGGATATTGGCCGTATTTAGCGGAATAATTGTCGTTTCTCCGGTGTACAGCATCATAAGGCGGGTAAGAAGACTGTCAGTTGCAAGGACGATCCCGGCTGAGGAGCCGGTGTACGCATAGCTCATTGCGTGTCAGCCCATTAATCGAGTTCGTCAACTGCCTTCTTCATCAAGTCAATGGCCTCAGTGACTTGACTCTTTGTCACGCAGAGACGATTGGCCATTTCCAATGGGCTCACAAATCCTTCGGCTATCATTTTCCTAAAAAGACGCTGAACCTGCCTGTTAGACAAGTTGTATTTCTTCATAAGCCCTTCATCCTCCATGCCGCTTCGAATGTCTTGAAGCACTTGCCTTACGGAAATCTTGAGCACGGGTTTTGGCATGTTAGCCCTATATTCTTGCCACTTACTGGCGTACAACATTCAGTCTACTGACTGGAAATGAAGCTTCTCTCCAACCGTCAGGCATTCCGTCGCCTGACCCGATCGGTCAGCGCACATGTAAAAAAAATATTAAGCTGCCAGTTCGCCCTTGCCCTAGATCCTAATCTGGCAGATTTATGGCCTACTCGCAACTATCTTCGTTGAGAATATCAAAATAAGATATCCCGGCGGAGCCAAGACACGGTCAAAAAATCTTTTTGCTCCGTGGCGATAATGATACACTGGATTATGTCAGCATTCTTCGTTTCAAGCAAGCATAAGGAGCGGTCATGGAACAATGTAAACTCTATTCACTTAGCACGTGCAGTCACTGTAAAGCTTGCAAGAGATTTTTTGGTGAGTGCGGAATTGAGTATGAATTTACTGATGTCGATCTCTTACCCGAAGAGGAGAGGACGGAGATTATCGAGGAAATTAAGCGTCTTACAACGCGCTGCGCATTCCCCACAATTATAATCGGGCAAAAGGTTATAGTGGGATTCCGTGAGAATGAAATAAGAGAGGCGCTGGGCCTGAGATAGGCTATAGCTCGATATCCGAATCGTCAGAGATCTTTACCTGCTTGTGTTCTCCCTTCCTAAGCCTCAAATATGCTGCCGCCCTGTGGATAACTCTGCACGACCGAAGTCACTATTTCCGAAATGAGGCTATGCCGCGGCAAAATAGGTGTCTGAACCAGGGGTTTAGCAGTATGCAATTTAAATAATGAAAACAAAGAGTAAGCTGACTTAACGATTTCGGTTAGTTGGCCGGATCTGATGGCTCAGCTAACTTCTGAGTTATTAACAGCTGTGGATAAATGATTAGCAATAAATGACGGGTTGGCAAGTCAACGAAAGCGTAAAGAGACTTGACACCGGTAAATTCACAGCTTATTCATGATCAACGGAATATGGATTGGACGTGTTCTTACGGCACGCGCACCACGGATTCTATTTTGCCTGGCTGAAATGATTCGGACAGTTCTGGAAAATCGGGCAATGGTCTTCGCTGGGAAGTCTTCGAAACTATCTTGTGGCGGAGGAAATGATCGTGCATTTGCGCTTTTTTTTCGAACTTCCGGATGAAAAATACCCGACATTACTTTTATTAGATTTTCAGTACGATGAGGATATTGACTGGTATGAGATAAGGACTTACCGGGGCGAAGAACTTATTGGCTACATCAATGGCTATGCCAATCACGGATGGGCGCCCCAAGCTAATAATTTGTGGGTTTCTGAGAGACACAGGCGCAAGGGCATCGCCTCACATATGATGACTAAAATTGAAGAGTATTTCGGTCAAGCGCCTCTGCCGGCAACCCCAATTGCGGACAGCGAAGAAGCTCGCGGATTTTGGGATAATTACACCAGAAATTATATTCAGGGCGCTGGGAGTGATGAGCAGGAAAACGGTCGAGAACCATCCTGATATCCCGATTCCGAGCAAGAGAATTCTATAAGGCTGCTGCCTCGCTTTCTCGGGCTTCGTACAGAAGCCATTCCTGAATAGGCCTGTTCAAGTCTCCGTCTAATACTGCACTAACGTTTCCTGTTTCCCAGCCCGTTCGGTGATCTTTCACCATTTGATAGGGATGCAGCACATAAGATCTGATTTGGGAGCCCCAGGCTATTTCCTTCTTGGCTCTGTGTGCAGTGTCTTTGTCGTCACGTCTCTTCTGAAGCTCAAGATCGTAAAGCCTGGATCTCAAGATCTTGAGGGCCATAGCCTTGTTCTTATGTTGCGACCGTTCATTCTGACATTGAACCACTATTCCCGTCGGAATGTGGGTTATGCGGACGGCGGAATCCGTGGTATTGACGTGTTGTCCGCCCGCTCCGGATGAACGATACGTATCTATCTTCAGATCTGTTTCCTCAATATTGATATCTACCGTATCATCTGCGCTTGGATAGACAAAAACAGCAGCGAACGACGTATGCCTGCGCGAATTTGCATCAAACGGTGAAATGCGCACCAATCTATGTATTCCCATTTCAGCGTGAAGACGGCCATACGCGTATTCGCCCTCTACCGAGAAAGTTGCAGATTTGATCCCAGCTTCTTCGCCGGGAAGTGTGTCCATAATCTGACTTTTGTAACCTTCGCGTTCCGCCCACCTGAGATACATTCTGAATAACATTTCCGCCCAGTCCTGGGCTTCGGTTCCGCCCGCGCCCGCATGTATTTCCACGATCGCTTCACCTGCGTCTTCGGGTTCGGAAAATAGTCTCTCTACTTGTAATTGCCGAATTTCCTTTTCAAGAACTGCAACTTTTTCAGCTACTTCATCAACAACAGACTGATCCTCTTCTTCTACAGCTAGCTCCAGTAGGACCGCGGCGTCCTCCAGGTCTCTGTCCAGATCTTTGAATTTGGCAACCAGCCGAGAGATCTGTTTCTGCTCTCTTAAAAGGCCTTTTGCAGCTCGAGGATCACTCCAGAATTCGCTTTTTTCCTGGATCACGGCGAGTTCATTCAGGCGGGATATCTTGGATTCAAGGTCAAAGATAACCTCGAAGTTCGTCGGCTTTCGCTCGAATTTCAGTCAATTTTTCTTGTATTGTTGCCATCGTCTTCCTCCTCTGTTTTGGTTTCGGTCCCGGCAAACGCTCGTCCTTCAAGCCATTTATTATAGGGACTGAAGCCAATAGAATCTTTGTTTTCCAGCGCTTCTTCAATTATTTTCAACTTTGAGTCCAGATTGTCAATGAAATGTACCACCATGGCCTCACGAGTCAGAGGCCGAACCGGGGCTCCGAATTGAGTTTCACCGTGGTGCGATAATATAATATGTTCTACCTCATTCAGCCATGGGGCATCTACGGCACTCTTTTCGATCGCAGCGTCCCTAATGATTGTCACGCCAAGCACCACGTGTCCGATGAGCCTTCCCTCAGGGGTTTTTTCCTGTCCTGTTGAGTTGATTTCAATGACCTTTCCTATATCGTGCAATATAGCCCCTGCCAAAGCAATACTTCCGTTTATGTTTTTCTCCAACTCTACTATCGCTGCCACTTTACGTGTCACAGCGCAAATGTGTTCAATAAGACCACCCTCATAAGCGTGATGGATCATTTTTGCCGCCGGGTAAGTCAAGAGAGATGCTGAATATTTCTCGAGGATATGAACTACCACTTGGCCAAGCGATTCCGGCCGAAGGGTTGCCGCAATGCCTATCAATTCTTGAAAGAGAGAACCCGGGTCGCACTGCGCCGTACGGATCAAAAGAGAAGTGTCGGGAATTTCAGATGCATCTGCACGCCGAATCTTATCCACAACGATCTGGAACCGATCTCGATATGTTTCAACCCGACCCTCAAGCTTAATGAAATCTCCGGCTACAAAATCATGTCCCCACTTTCGAATAGCATCTGACCACATTTTGCCCGTAATAGTTCCCGTAGCGTCCCCGACTGTCAGGTCCAGATAATCTTGGCCTGAACGGGTTTTTCGTAAATCCTTGGCCCGGAGTTGGAAATATTGCAAGACAATGTCACCTTCCTTGAGGTGTTTTACAAAAGTGAACACCGCTTCCGGTGAATAATTTTGATCCATCGCCGTTACCTCCGATACGGCTCCACAATCTGCCAGTTTATAGCTTTCGAATTTTTTCTTCCTCCTCTGCGGAGGTCTTGCAATCAATACATTGAGTCGTGACAGGCCGCGCTTCCAATCTTTTGAAATCGATGGGCTCTCCGCATACCTCACAGAACCCGAACGTGCCATCCTCAATCTTTTCCAAAGTTTTCTTTATCTTATTAATCAATTTACGTTCCCGGTCACGAATTCTCAACTCAAAGTTTCTATCAGACTCCATAGAGGCTCGATCGGTAGGGTCGGGAAACGATTCTTTACCCTCAGCCTCAACCATATCATCAACGGTTTTTCCGGCGCCGCGGATCAATTCGTCCAATTGTTTCTCAAGCACGGACCGGAAATACTCCAGGTCTTCCTTTTTCAACTTCATGCTATTCCTCCAAGAATAGTTAATTGCTAGCGCCTTGTAGCAACTGAAATCCTTCGAGTATTCACCGCCAATATCACTGTATATAGATGCATCAATCGTAAGGAGGATTTGGATCGAATCCCTCCAAAGGTGATGTTATGCTGTAAATCTGATTTCGCCACGCCCAAGCAAATCGTGGAGATGCACAATCCCCGTCAATTCTTTATTCTCGTTCAACACCGCCAACGCCGTAATAAGCTTCCTCTCCATGATCTCAAGTGCCTCAGCGGCTGTTTTGTTTTCATGTATTATCATCGGATTCTTTGTCATAATATCTTTTGAACGGCATTCGTGAACGGACGGGCCCTTCTCCAGCGAGCGTCTAATGTCTCCATCCGTGATTATACCCAACAGACGATTACCGTTTGTCACCAGAGTAAAACCCAAATTTTGCTTATTGATACTGGAGAGAATTTCACCAAGCGAGGCATTCTCATCTACTTCGGGAATCGCCTTCCTATCCAGCATGATATCTTTAACCATTAAATTCAAACGTTCACCCAATGTGCCGGCTGGATGATGCTTGAGAAAGTCCTCCTTACGAAAACCGCGTCTGATCATCAAGGAAATTGCCAAAGCATCGCCAAGTGAAATAGCAGCCGTTGTACTTGCTGTAGGCGCCATGTTCAGAGGGCAAGCCTCTCGCGGCACTCTGCAATCCAAGACCAAATCGGCCATGCGCGACAATGTCGAAGAACTGCCTCCGGTCATCGCAATTATTCGGGAACCCCGCTTCTTTATTGTAGCAGCTAGCGATGTGATTTCAGGCGTTTCGCCACTATTGGAAATTGCCAGAAGAGCATCGTCTCTATTGACTATGCCGAGATCCCCATGAAGCCCTTCGACCGGATGCAAAAAAATGGCGGGTGATCCGGTACTGGTAAGAGTCGCGGCTATTTTTCGCCCAATTAGGCCTGATTTGCCAATGCCCGTAATGATGATCCGCCCGCGTAAAGAATACAACAAATCCACAGACTTATCAAAATTATCATCCAGCCGTCCCATGACTGAACGGATACCTTCAATTTCCAGTTCCAGCACCAAGCGGGCGATTTCTACGGCTCGGCCGTTACTCTCAGAGATTCTTTGAAATTGCATCGGCCACCATATTTACAACCAGTTTCACCTCTTCTTCGTCCTCACCTTCGGCCATTACCCGACAAATGGATTGAGTGCCGGAGTAACGGACCAGCAGTCTGCCCCTGTCTTTCAATCGATCAGAGCATTCATCGATAATTTTCTGCACCGCGGGCACTTCGTTCAGATCTCTTTTTGCCGCGACCTCAATATTCTTCAGTATCTGCGGGTACTTCTTAACCCTGGCGGCCAATTCGGATAAAGGCTTTCCGGTGTCTCGCATGACTCTCAGGACCTGAAGCGCAGACAAGATGCCGTCTCCTGATGTATTCCTGTCGAGGAAGATCAAATGACCCGATTGTTCTCCTCCGAAATTGAATCCGTCTTTTCTCATCCTATCAACAACGTATCGGTCACCCACCGGGGTGCGAACTAGAGACCCTCCCATTTCTTTCATGGCTATTTCCAAACCGACATTACTCATGACTGTGGCCACAAGGGTATTTTTCTGCAATTCGCGTCTTTTCATCATATCCCATGCAATGAGCCCCATTATTTGATCTCCGTCTACCTCATTGCCATGCTCATCCGCAAAAATAACTCGATCTCCGTCGCCATCCAGAGCAACGCCCAGACTTGCGCCAGTACGGCGGACTTCAGCGCACATGATTTTAGGATGAAGACTGCCGCACTCATGATTAATGTTTTCACCGTTAGGATGCACTCCCAGAGCCTCTACTTCTGCGCCCAATTCTTGAAATACAAGTGGAGCCGCTCTGTACGTGGCCCCGTTCGCACAATCGAGCACCATGCTTAAGCCATCCAGGATCATGTCGCGGGGAAAACTATTCTTCACGAAAACTACATATCTCCCTAGAGCGTCTTCAATACGTGAAATTTTGCCTACCTTCTCCGCTGTCGGTCTCACTTCTTCAATATAATCGGAGAAAATCATCTCCTCGATCTTATCTTCGGTTTCGTCCGATAATTTGAATCCATCTCTCGAAAAAAACTTAATTCCGTTATCCTGAAAAGGATTATGGGAGGCTGAAATTACGACTCCTGCATCGCACCTCATATTTGTTGTCAGAAAAGCGATTCCAGGTGTGGGGATCGGCCCCACAAGTAGAACATCTGCACCCATCGAGCAGATACCCGCGCTCAATGCTGTTTCTAACATATAGCCTGAGATTCTGGTGTCCTTGCCCACAAGTATTCGATGCCTTTTTCCTGCTTGGCTCAGAGCAACATACGCAATTGCACGGCCAAGCTTCAGTGCGGTTTCAGCTGTCATAGGCTCCAGGTTGGCAACACCTCTGACGCCGTCTGTTCCGAAAAGTCTCTTAGACATTCAAATACCCGAATACTACTCCGATTTTCAGTACGTTTGCCGATTTCAAAAGCCTCGGCCTAACTTGTGAGAATCGGGATAATTTTGGAGATTTCATTATTTTCGGGAAAAAGCCTTCCTCTATTGCTTGAAAAATGCTTAAACCACCTGTATACCATGTCAAGTTTACCGCAACAACCTTTTTGTCATCGTCTATGGAGGCGGCGCGCTGCGAGTGACCGCACAGCCGACTGAGGACTAATTGAGTTATGATCGATCTGCATGTTCATACAAAAGCGTCTGACGGCACACTGTCGCCCGAAGAAGTGGTCCGCCATGCAGCTTCCATGGGCCTCAAGGCTATTGCTATCACCGATCATGACACGCTGGACGGGGTTTCACTCGCCCAAGCTGAGGGAGAGAGAATCGGCCTTGAAGTCATTTCAGGAATTGAAATCAGGTACCCAATGGGAAAACGGAATACTGCACATTCTCGGATATTATGTCGATCTAGAGGATCCGCAACTCTTGGAATCCCTTCATTTCTTACAAAGTGGACGACACGAACGAATTCCACTGATTCTGTCGAAGCTCGCCGCTGTTGATGTCCACATTTCACCCGAGCAAGTGGAACACGAACTGGCCGGAGGGGTCCCGGGACGGCCACATGTGGCGAAGGTCATGGTAAAAAATCATTATGTCAAAAATATTCAAGAAGCATTTGATTTGTATTTGGGGTACGGGGCTCCAGCGTACGTCGATAAGAAGAAACTTGCTTCCGTCGACGCTGTCAAATTGATCGCTAATGCCTCGAAATTATGCGTGTTGGCTCACCCGTACTCACTGGGTACTAAATCTGTTGAGCACCTCACACAAATTATAAAATCTTTACTGCCGTACGGTCTTGCCGGGATTGAAGCGTATTATCCTAAACACACGGCGGCTCAGACCCAAGTTTTCATTGATGTGGCCTCAAAGCTAGGTCTGGCAATCACCGGGGGAACAGATTTTCACGGTTCAAACAAGCCGGAAATCGAAATGGGGGTCGTGCCGGGGATCGGTCCCTTGCCTTATTCAATACTTTCGGATCTTAAGAAAAGTATCAAAGCAAAAGAGCCATTGACCGACAGTGGCAACAAACAAGAATCCGAAAAATCCGGTTCCAGGTGTCATATGCACTAGCTTTTTTAGCAATGGATTATGACGTTCGCTCAGTCCGGTGGGATGAGAAATGACTTTCAGAAAGAAGACTGCCAGGGGGAAAACCCTTTTGCAAAAGGGTGCTCCGCGCACGGCGACCAATGCCTTTGTGCAGGCATTAAGTTAATCGAAGGCAAGGGACATTGAGGTGCATTGTTGGCCCCACGCCCAGTGGACCTGGACCCTCTTTCCGAAAACTCCCATTCTGTTGCGGCACAAGGAGGAGAAATGACTCATTGGTGCGCCCGCACACGACAAATCGGTACGTTTCCAGTTAACCGTGAAAATATTAGAGTTTTTGCCGGAGGGTTCGGGAACCGGCTTTTTACATAAAAAGCGGGTTCCCGAAATTTTCCCTCTTCCATCCAGCTAGCGACAACGCAAAGTTAGCGCTATGAGTTTCCAGGCCGGATGAGTCCGCAAATGTCGAGCCTTCAAGAAAAAGTAGTTGTAATCGGTCTTGACGGAGTCCCGTTTTCGCTACTGGAATATCTGTTTGATTCCGGATACATGCCCAACTTGGCGGACATAGCGAAGCGTGGGACGTTCAGGAAAATGATGACTTCGCTGCCGGCAGTTTCCTCGGTAGGATGGACATCTTTCATGACCGGCCGCAACCCCGGCGAGCACGGAATTTTCGGTTTTACCGACTTGAAGCAAGGTGAGATTGCTCTGCGTCTACCGTCTTTTGATGACATTCAGCAGCCTGTGCTTTGGCATAAGACAAATGAGTTGAATTCGGTAGTGGTCAATCTTCCTTTCACATATCCGGCCCGACCTCTACGAGGGGTTCTGATAGCGGGATTTGTAGCGCCCGTATTCGAGAGGGCGATTTATCCTCATTGGCTGGTCGACTGGCTCAGGTCAAAGAACTACAGGACGGATGTAGACACGGTCAAAGGTCGACAGAACCCGGGACTCCTTATTAAGGATCTGTTCGAGACAATAAATGTGCATGAGGAAGTCATGTCAGAATTGATGTCACAGCAGCCGTGGGATCTGTTCATCGGTGTGATTACCGGGACCGACAGGCTGCATCACTTTTTCTTCGATGCCTGCCGTAACCCTGGACATCCCAGGCATCAGGATTTTACGCAATATTACCGTAGAGTTGATGATTTCTTCGGTCGTCTAAGAGAAAGGCTAGGGCCAAAGACCAGATTGATCGTCCTTTCGGATCATGGATTTACAGATCTCAAGACCAGTGTCCAGTTAAACTATATTCTCAAAATGTTAGGTTACTTACGATTCGTACAAACCGAACCGCAGTCGATAGACGATATACATCCCGGCTCTTTGGCCTTTGCACTGGATCCCAGTAGGATATATTTAAACTCTCGAGACAGATTTGAACACGGAGCGCTGAGCGCACCTGCTGCACTGGAAATCCGCATGAGGTTACGTGACGAGCTGAAGAAATTACGACTGGCGGAAATCGGTATACGGGACAATATAGATGCCGAGGGCGATGAAAAATTGTTTGACGATGTGTTTTTCCGGGAAGAGATCTACAAAGGGGATTGCTTCAGTATGGCCCCCGATATCGTAGTGATCCCAAGACGAGGTTACGATATAAAAGCTTCCGTTAACGCAAATACCCCTACCACTGATGATATTTTTACCGGGATGCACACCCATGATGACGCTTTCTTAATCATTGACGACGCATCCTATTCCGAGAAATTGTCTGAAGTGCTCATCTCGGACGTTGCAGGTTTGATAGCGGATACCTTGTGTGCCGGCCGATGCTGAATGTAGTCCTGATCAACCCTGAAATTCCGCCCAACACGGGAAATATTGGTAGACTGTGTTGTGCTGTCGGAGCGACCCTGCATTTGGTCAGACCTTTAGGATTTAACCTGGATGACCGTTCTCTCAAGCGTGCCGGACTGGATTATTGGGAAAAGCTTGATCTCGTAATATGGGAGGATATTGAAAAATATTTGGGCTCGGTGAGTCCGGATCGGATAGTCCTCACCAGTAGTAAAAGAGGCGAAATCTATCATAAGATAGAATATCGCGCAGACGATCATATTCTTTTCGGACCCGAGACCACAGGCTTGAACCCGGAGCTTTTTAAATCTTTACCCAGCCGTGCGGCAAGAATTCCGATAGATTTGACGAAGGTGCGTAGCCTCAATCTATCTACATCCGTAGGCATCGTGGTGTATGAAGCGCTAAAACAGCTTAACGCATTTCCTAAGTCATAAAATGGATCCTTTGTCCGCGAGGGTGTATCGTATCCGAACTGAATCCTTCATGGATTAGAGCAATGAGCAAGAACCCAAGAACTCATAAATCTCTGCTAATCCCGGCTCCGCTCGAAAACGGTGATCTGGTGGGAGTAATAGCGGCCTCCGGTCCGGTCACTTCGGATCTCTTGGATGAGGGGATTCGTTTTCTGGAAGCAACAGGCTTTCGGGTCAAGATCGGCAATTACCTTTATGAGAATAACGGGTACTTGGCCGGGACGGACGATCAGAGATGTGAGGATCTGAATGCAATGTTAAGCGACCCTGAGGTACGCGGAATCTTTTTTGCTCGTGGGGGGTATGGAGCCATGAGGCTCCTGGACAGCTTGGACGGCAAGTCGATAGTTCGAGATCCGATAATTATTCTCGGTATGAGCGATGTTACGGCCTTACAATTGTCCATGTTGCAGAGATTCAATTTAGTAACGTTTTCAGGACCGATGGTAGCGGGGCAAATTGGGGCAGGGCTGGACGAAATATCAAAAGAATCGTTTCTTCAGTCTTTGACGGAGCCCTTAGATGATCGCGACCTCTGGCCGGCGGATTCTTCTGTCCGATTGCTTCAAGAAGGTTCGGCACGAGGGAAACTGATCGGGGGGTGTCTATCGCTGGTAGCCGCTCTTCTTGGGACCCCCCATATTCCTGACTTCACGGATTCAATATTGTTTGTCGAGGACGTGAACGAGGCGCCGTACCGCATCGACAGAATGCTGACACAGCTAAGACTGGCAGGCGTGTTCCGAAAAGTGAAAGCGCTGATCCTGGGACATTTCTTGGGTCCTGAAGGGGAGGATTTAGGGCCTGAAGTGGACAAAATAGTAATGGAACTGACGACAGACAAGCGTATTCCGATTATCTCCGGATTCCCCCACGGCCATGTTTCTGCCTAATGTAACACTTCCGCACGGAGCGCCTGTGTGGCTGGATACGGATCAAGCCTCGTTTAAGGTGCAGCTCGATCTTGACAGCGCCTGAGATGCTAGGCTAGATTCATTAGCGGAGGGATGGCCGAGTGGTTTAAGGCGGCGGTCTTGAAAACCGTTGATCGACAGATCCGGGGGTTCGAATCCCTCTCCCTCCGCCATTAACTGGCTGAAATGATTAGACCGAGCACCCAAATTCCTTAATAGAGTTTTTCTGCACTCTTTCTGCAAATTTTGGCAAAGGTCATTTGCTCGTCTCAGCGTCACCTACTCTGCACAAAAATATTCCCCCGCCAATTCCCATTTTCCCTGACATGAAACTGTGCGGCGAAATCTGATTCGACTGGATAAATTGGAGTCCTGTGGCCGGCAACAGCATGATTTTGCCGAATAATTTGATTTTTTAGAGAACTTATGGAATAATATTGACGTGATAAAGATATTTGTGGACCTCTAAGTTGATACATACCACATATCTTGTCAAGGACATGAAAGGAATTGTTGATATGGAGACACTTTCAAGCGCAGTCAATGAAGAATATTTATATCATGTCGGCGGAGCCCTTAATATTGATAGTTGCTGGAAAGAGAAGCCTCGCCTTTATATTGTAACAGTTAACTATAAGAGCGGAGCACACCTGAGACGGCTCGTGCAGTCGCTCAGCCCCCTCGATTTTGTTGAGAAATTGGTTGTCGTCAACCATTCACCCTGTGAACGACTGGAAGGGCTCAAAGGGGATTTTCCTATTCAAGTCGTCCATGAGCCGAATCGAGGGTATGGAGCCGGTCTCAACAGGGGCCTACAAGAGGTTCGCGATGCCCGCGGGCTTGTACTACTGTGCAATCCGGACATAGCTGTTCTCAATCATGAAGCGATCGTGGATGTCTGGCACTATATGAATGACAATCCGAGCGTGGGAGTTTTGATCCCGGCCCTGGTTGACGCTCGGCTGAGGCCCATATCCTCGTGCAGGAAGTTCTACTCCCTGAAGTCTCTCTTGCTTGTGCGGATACCCTGGTTCCGCAAACGCATCTTGAATGTTTTGGGAGATCACTACTATAGACATTACCGGAAACAGACGCCATTAGAAGTGGACTGGGGCTCCGGCGCAGCCATGTTCATTCGCCCATTTGAGATGAACGGAGATCGGCTTTTCGATGAACGCTTCTTCTTGTATTTCGAAGACGTGGATCTCTGTGCACGCATGTGGCAGAAGAATCGGCAGGTCGTGTACTTTCCGGACCTCGTTTGTCAGCACTGGGAAAACCGTCTGAGCCATAAGCAAGCACTGTATCTCCTGGTCCACATAGCCAGCCTACTGAAATTCATGCTCAAACACAGAGGACTTCCGCAGAGGGCTGCGTTGCGAGAAAATAGAGACGGCCGAACCAGGCTTCCTGAACCCAACTTTGTGCCGTTCGGTGACATCGTGTGACTTGAGGTAAATCGACTCCGATAGAGTTTGCACGGCGGTCAGGATTAACCGCGCGTTCATACCGACGCATAATTCAAAATCAGACAATCTTCCCTGCGTGAATTCGGCAGGAGACCCCCTGAATGAATTTCGAGAAAATGGCAGAGGTGCAGATCCCTCTCCCTCCGCCAGATCTAAAATCCGCCGTCTCCGTCCTCCCGGATGTCGTATTCTCTGTAAAATTTCACGAAATAATCAAGGCCGGACCACCACGTCAGGACCAGGGCCACATAGAGAAGAACGGTCCCGATCAGGTGAAAATCGATCGGAATGAAGAAGTTATATTCGTAGTGAATGATAAGCGGGACTATTGCGGAGAATTGAAAAACCGTCTTGAGTTTTCCCACTGGGCTTGGCTTCAGGGAGGTGTCCCACGTCTTGCTAATAGCCCTCAATGCGCTCACGCCAATCTCCCTGGTGATAATTAACATCACTATCCATGCGGACACTCGATCGAGGGATATGAGCATTACAAGCGCAGCGCACACGAGCACCTTGTCGGCTATAGGATCCAAAAAACGGCCAAACGAGGATTCGAGCTTAAATCGTCGCGCGATAAAGCCATCAAAGTAATCGGTAATGGATGCTACGAGAAAAATGAGGCCGGCTATTGCCGAAGGGAATCGCCCGGGGAAAAATAATAGGATAACTATAGGAGGAACCAGGATCAATCTTCCCATAGTAAGAAAATTCGGCAAATGCCTTTTCATACGATTTCGTACCCCTCCTGTCGAAGCGCACCATAATAAAAAAAATTATCAAGAGTCAAGGTCAGGTAATAATCTAAGTGTGTTTCCGGTTTCCTAAGCTTGCTCCGGTCGGAGCTTTCCAAGGACGGAATCCCAGGTTGACCCGGTCTATGGGTAATACCACCTCGACCGCCGTGCCTTTAGCCGGTTCCGATTTAATGTTAATCAAGCCATTATGTTCTTCAACCAGAAGATATACTTTGCTCAAACCCATTCCCGCTCCGGTAGTCTTCGAGGTAAAAAACGGATTGAAAATTTCCGATAGATCCTCGTGATTAATCCCCACTCCTGTGTCTGTCACTGACACGGAAATAGCCGCGCCCGAATTCTTAAGATCTATATTGAGATTTCCGCCATTAGGCATCGCTTCATATGAGTTGAGAATTAGCTGATAGAATAGTTCCTCAAGAGCATTTGTATCCGCGATAATCCGAGGCAGATGATTCGCGGCGGTCAATTTGAGAGACACAGAATCCACACGAAGGGTTGAGAGGGCATCAATGACTCTCTTGTGAGCCTTTTGAATTATGTCAACCAAATCTACAGCGCCGAATTGAAACGAATAGAATCTAGACAGATGCACGTAATCTTCAATGTCGTGAACCATCTTTTCGAGACGAGCCACATTTTGTAATATAATTGTAATATAATGAGTGCTGGTCAAATCTCCGGAGGTGAGTTTTTGCAGCCTACGCGAAAAGCCTCCAAGAGAAGTAAGGCAGTTTCTCACTTCGTGAGCCACTCCTTCCACGACTTTACCGAGAGAAGCCAATTTCTCGGATTGCTTCAAGCTTTTCTCTGCCTCGTAGACGCGCGTCAGATCCGCCACGACAGCTAGAATGCCACTCAGTCGCCCATTATCGTCTAATATTGAAGTAGACAGATAACCCGGAAAGACCGCACTATCTCTACGCTCGAATTGAAACTCACCTTCGATTCGGCCAAGCTTGATTGTGTCCTCGACCAGATCACTATAGATAGGCATTATTTTTTCGGGTTGAATCAGAAGACTAATATCTTTGCCCTTTAATTCAGATCGTGAGTAACCCCACATTTCGGCTGCCGCGCGATTAACAAATCGGATCTTTCCAAAGGGGTCCACCGCTATAAGGGCCTCATGAATAATAGTTGTCAGATGTGCGAGGTATCTCTCGCGACGACGAACTTGCTTCTTCAATCTGACATTGTCTTCTGCGATTTGTCTATTTTCCAAAAGCTTTTCGCATAAAGACAAAACCTCGTCCATATCAAACGGTTTTCTAAGATATTCATCAGCGCCCAATTTCATCGCTGTGAGAGCTGTTTCTTCACTTCCTATCCCGGTCATCATAATCACAATTGTTCTCGGAGATACTTGCTTGAAATAACTAAGCAATTCAATTCCTTCGATCTTGGGCATATGAATATCGATTAATGCGATATCAGGATCTTCCTCAAGAAAGATATTCTTGCATTCTTCTCCATCAAAAGCCTGCACGACCCGAAATCCGTTCAGCTCAAAGACATCCTTCAACATATTGTTCAGGATCTCGGAATCATCCGCGATCAATACTGTAGCTTTTGGGGACTTCATCTCCATGGCCGGATTATTTCTGCCCGTCTAAGAATTTCTGACGACATTGGTCGGAACAAAAGTACAAATTGCCTTTCTTTGTACGGCAGGCTTTCAGCTTCCGAAATAGCAACATAAACCCCACAGACAGGGTCTTTGACCAGTTGATTGACTTGTGGAGCCTCGCTCTTGTCCTGCGAATTTCTTTGAGACAAACGGACGTAATTGACTACAGAAAAAATCACTTTCAATAGGACAAAGATCAGGATCGTTACTAATAAGACTCTAAGTAACATGATGTTCATCCGGGTCATCACCATCGTTGAGAGGTGTCACTCCGGCGATTTCTTTCTCCGGCAATGTCCGTATCAAATCCGTAACTGTACGTCCAAGAGTGGGAATCAAAATTGTCGGATCCAATTCTGCAAGTGGTACCAATACGAATGCGCGTTGATGCATCCTCGGGTGGGGAATCTCGAAGCCTTCTTCTCGGACATGTTTATTTTCGTAAAGCAACAGATCCAGGTCGATAAGTCGCGATTTGTCGCTCCTATGAGAAAGTGATTTTCCCAGCTCCAGCTCAATGACGCGCATGCCTTCAATCAATTCCTGCGGGAGCAGTTCGGTATCTATCAATATTACGGCATTTAAGAATTTCGGGCCATGATCGGTGATGCCCACCGGATCGGTCTCGTAAAGGCGAGACTTTGCTTTGACGCAAGTTTTCGGCAGTTGTGCAAGGGAGCGCACAGCCTCGTGAAACTTGGTTTTTCGGTCCCCTAGATTCGAACCAAATCCTATATACGCTAAGGGGCTCATGGAGCGGATTTCGCTGTCCGGTTCACTAAAGATCCAATGCCTTCAATCCGAACCTCGACTGTATCCCCAGGTCCCATAGGGCCGATGCCGGAAGTAGTGCCGGTAGCTATTACGTCTCCCGGATGCAGAGTCATGACTGCCGATATGAATTCCACCAGAACCGCGGAATTGAAAATTAAATTCGATGTTCGTGATTTTTGTTTAATCTCTCCATTGAGAACAAGCTCGATTTTCAGATCTGATGCGTCTATTTCAGTATCGATCCACGGACCTATAGGGCAGAAGGTGTCAAAACTCTTGGACCTGGTCCACTGACCATCTTTGCCCTGTAGGTCTCTAGCTGTGACGTCGTTCAGGCAAGTAAAACCCAGGATGTATTCATGGGCCTTTTCGCGAGGAACATTTCTCGCTGACTTCGATATGACGATCGCCAATTCCGCTTCGTAGTCCACCCTGACGCTCTGCGGAGGTAAAGCAATCATATCGCCCGGTCCGATGACGCTGGTAGATGGTTTTATGAAGAGTATAGGCTCGTCCGGAATGGCCAACCCCAATTCTTCCGCGTGATCTCGATAGTTCAGGCCGACTGCCACGACCTTGCTCGGCAGGCAAGGGGACAGCAATTTTACGTCTTTTGAAGCAAATTCTCTTGGTGAAGCGTCGTTGGTCCGAACAGTATCATCAATCATTTGACCTTCGAGGACCTCGCCGTTGACGCTAAATCGTATCAGTCTCATTTTTTCCCCTTTAATCCAAGGACGTCCTGCATGTCATAGAGCCCATTCGGTTTAGAAATCAGCCAGGAAGCTGCCTGAAGTGCACCTTTCGCTAACGCGTCTCGGCTGTGCAATCGGTGGGTCAGTTCGATACGTTCACCTTCGGCTATGAACATGACCGTATGCTCCCCCACTATATCTCCACCCCTTAAAGCCATGATACCGATTTCCTGCGGCTTCCTTTCACCTATTATACCGTGTCTGCCGTAAACAGCGGAAGTGTTCAGGTCTCTGCTCAACGCTTGTGCTATCACACGGGCAAGTTTGTCGGCTGTGCCGCTGGGAGCATCCTTCTTCATTTTATGATGCGATTCTACAATTTCCACATCGTAATTCGGGCCGAGGGAGCGAGCTGTCATCTCTGCTAAGCTAAAAAGAAGATTGACCCCCAAGCTCATGTTCGGGGCAATAAGGCATCTGGTCTTAGGACCGGTTTCGTCCAGTTCTTTTCGTTGATCCTCGGAATAACCTGTGGTCCCAACTACTATTGCCTTCCCGAATTCAGCCGCTGCTTTCACGTTTTCCACAGAAACAGCCGGTGCGGAAAAATCAATCATGATATCGCAATTTTTGAGGATCTCCTGGCGATCCGAACTTATCGGAACGCCAATATTACCGATTCCGGCGATTTCACCGGCGTCTTTCCCTTGTGCCGGATGACTTGGCGCCTCCAACGCTCCGGTGATCTCAAAATCAGGCCGGTCGAAACTCAACGCCAGAATCCGTTTCCCCATTCTGCCCGCCGCGCCACTTACAGCAATTTTCATTCGTATCACCTCAAATTATATGATCCCATATCTAGCCAGTACGGTTTTCAATTTTTCGGAGTTGGACGGTGACAGCGCACATAAGGGCAGTCGATATTCTGGTTGTATTTTCCCCATGAACCCCAAAGCTGCTTTGACAGGTATGGGATTTGTCTCAAGGAACATCGCCTGGCAAAGCTCGTAAATCTCAAAATGTATCAATCTTGCTTCTTCGATATTGCCTTCGAGCATGTTCCGCACCATTTCTACCATTTTCCCGGGCACTATATTCGTAATGACCGATATAACTCCTTTTCCTCCCAAAGCCATTAAAGGGAAGGTGATCTGGTCATCACCGGAAAGGACGTCAAATTCAGTCCCACAAAGACGTATCACTTCGCTCATTTGCAGAATCGATCCCGAAGCTTCTTTGACCCCGACAATATTGGATATCCGAGACAATCGTTCCATCGTAGCGTTTTCTATGTTGATGGCGGTTCGCCCCTGGATATTGTAAACGATAATGGGAATATCCACAGCGTCGGCAACTGATTTGAAGTGCTGATATAACCCTTCCTGAGTCGGCTTGTTATAGTATGGCGACACCAAGAGAGCGCCGTCGGCGCCTATCTCTTGGGCGAAGCGTGTCAATTCGACGGCTTCATTTGTGCTATTGGATCCGGTACCGGCAATGACCTTCACTTGGCCGGCGACTTCCTTGACCACGATCTCAACCACACTCCGGTGCTCATCGTGGCTCAGAGTAGGGGATTCGCCGGTTGTACCGGAAGGAACGAATCCGCTGACACCCCCGTCGATACCGAAACGGATCAATTCTCTTAAGCCCGCCTCATCCAATTTACCATCCTTGAACGGGGTTACTATTGCGGTAAATGCTCCTGAAAACATAATTTGCTCCTTCAATTTGATATGAGACTCTGCGGGATCCGCTCGTGTCTAACCAGATCATCATAAGTCTCACGATCGCGAATCACGAAATAATTGTCCCCATCAACAAGAACTTCCGCCGCACGGGGGCGGGAATTGTAGTTTGACGACATGGCAAACCCATAAGCGCCTGCGCTCATCATCGCGAGCAGCTCACCAGGCTCTACAGGTTCCATATATCTTTCTAGAGCAAGAAAATCACCCGATTCACATATCGGGCCAACCACATCGGCCAACACTTTTTCTGAGGCGGATTTTGCCGCACTAGTCCGTTTGATCTTCCATACCGAGTGGTATGCTTTGTATAAACTTGGTCGAATCAGGTCATTCATGCCTGCGTCTACTATGACGAAATGTTTTTCCGGTCCGTGCTTTCTATAGAGAACTCTGGTAACCATGATGCCCGCGTTGCCCACAAGAACTCGACCCGGTTCAAGTATAATTTTGACATTCATATCCGAGACTTGTTCGACAATTGCCGCTCCATAATCGGCCGGGACCGGAGGCCTCTCCTCATCGTATGGTATCCCCAATCCGCCTCCAATATCCAAGTAGCGGATATTAATACCATCCACAGCAAGATTGCGTATCAGTTTCTTGAGTCGCTCCATCGCATCCAAAAAGGGGGACAACTCGGTCAATTGACTTCCTATGTGGCAATCGACACCCACAGGCTCAATCCCTTTCATTTGTTTGGCCCGCTGATAGAGTGCTTGAGAACGCTCCGTCTCCACACCGAATTTACTTTTCCTTAAACCCGTGGCTATATATGGATGTGTACGCGGGTCCACATCCGGATTGACCCTCAGAGCTATGCGAGCCCTTTTCCCCACTAGTTGTGCTCTCTGGTCCAGCAGCTCCAATTCTTCTTCGGATTCCACATTAAACATCAATATATCGGCGGCGAGCGCTTCATCCATCTCAGAAGATTTCTTTCCGACACCGGAATAAACAACAAGGGAGGGATCAATCCCGGCCTGCAATGCTCTGTGAAGTTCTCCTCCCGAAACAATATCCATTCCCGCGCCGAAATTGCCGAAGATTCTCAAAATAGTTAAGTTTGAACACGCTTTCATTGAATAGCAGATCAAATGATCGACATCTGCAAAGGGTTCCTGGAAAATCCTGAAATGGCGTTCAAGAGTGGCACGACTATAGATGAAAACAGGTGTTCCAATTTCATCGCAAATACGTTGAACAGGAACATTTTCGCAATAGAGTCCGTCATCCTGATAATGAAAAAAATGCATTGACCTTCGCTCGATTAATGGAATGTACAAGCCAGAGAGCCTGATCGACTCGATTCTTCGTCCGGTTTATCCTTAGGAAAGGCCGTGACTGCGTACCTGTAGGTTCTCCCCTTTTTGACATTGCCGTCAAAAAACGGTGGATTTCGAAGCGGTTCCGGATTGATCTTGGCGATTGCTCCACCGGCTTCTGACCGATAAACATTATAACGGGTCTCGTGCCCTTCGATTTTCACGATTTTCCAATTCACGCGAATGCCTACTCTCTCGACCGTACAGCCCACATTTTCCGGAGACTGCCACCGGACGCTAGGTACCTTGATGCTTACGGTTTCAGAAGGAGCGGACTCGATCGGAACTCCGCGGGTAACTTTGACCGATCTTATCTGATAATAATACGTTTTTTCCTTTTCCACATCCTTGTCGACAAAATTCTTTTCTGCCCATTTAGTGCTTCCGATGGGTTTCATGTCTTTGTCTGAATCCGTGTCAGAGCGATAGATACGGTAATTTCTGATACCTGACAGTCTCGGTGGGCTGTCCCATACGAGGACGGCCCCCTGAGAGTCAAAATCCGCGGCAACGTTTTCAGGAGGAGGAGGAGGCTCCTCCATTGCTACCGAAACATCCTCGCTCCGCTGTCCTTCTTTTCCCCTGAGATTATATACGGAAACTGAATAGTTGTAGATGTTACCCGATGTCACCGCTGGGTCCGTGTATGTGACCTTTCCTTGTTCGATTATTGCGTTGCTGGGATTCTGGAAATCAACATTTGCATACAATATCTTTTTGTCTTCGCAGTTCTCACACTCGTCTCCTACTTTTCGCGCCAGCCGCCACACTTTAAAACCGGAGATATCTGTGGCGGGCGACCCATCGGCATTTGCAGCCGGGACATTCCACTTCAAAACTATTTTGTCAGGATAGGCATGTGCGTCCGGAAGCCCTATCTCTCCGGGAACCGTGGCCGTAATCGGCCGTGGCCTGGTTTTGTATCCGCAGCCGAAAAGTAGACAAAATACCATAAGAACCCAAATGCATTTGGCAAAATTTCTCCACTCGGTGCTTTTACCCGCTGTGCGATGTTTCTGGGGTTCTTTTCTCAGCATTTTTCTTTAAGAAAGCCTTCGCCTCCCGGATTTGAGCTATCACTTCGGCGCGTCCGGTGCCTCCGCTATGTCTACGAGCTTCGACCATTTCCTCCGGTGAAGGCACGGAACCAAAACGGATTTTCTTCGATCCGGTATGAGAACGGATCATGGCCCCCACACGGGCATGGGCCTCCCGGAATGGAATGCCCTCCTGAACCATCCGATCTGCCAGGTCCGTTGCGGCTATTTGCGGATCGGAAGCCGCATTCAGCATCCGCTCACCATCAAATTCAACTCCGGCAATTAATCCCGACATAATCGTTAAAGACCCGTGTACGGTGTCGGTTGCATCGAAAACAGGTTCCTTGTCTTCCTGCAAGTCCTTATTGTACGCAAGAGGCAATCCTTTAAGGACGGTTAACAATGCTATCAGATCTCCGTAGACACGTCCCGTCTTTGCCCGAATCAGCTCGCACGCGTCAGGATTCTTCTTCTGCGGCATTATGCTGGACCCGGAGCAAAAGGCATCAGGAAGGGAACAAAATCCGAATTCCGAGGATGACCATAAGATCAATTCTTCTGCTAGTCTTGATAAATGCATCATCACCATACACGAATTGAACAGAAATTCCGCTGCAAAATCCCGATCCGCAACAGAGTCCATAGAATTTGATGTCACTCTCGAAAAGTCCAGCAATTCTGACACCATATTCCGATCAATGGGAAACGTGGTCCCGGCCAATGCGGCGCTCCCCAGGGGCATTTCATCCATACGAACCGTCGCGTCCCTGAAACGTTCCCAATCTCGTCGAAACATCTGAAAATATGCCATTAAATGATGAGCTAACCGGACGGGTTGCGCTCGTTGTAAATGAGTGTAACCCGGCATGATCAAATCGAGTGAATTTTCGCTTTTTGCAATTAGCCTCCCGGCCACACCCATCAATTTTCTCATTATAAGACGGGATTGATCCCTGACGTACATGCGCAAATCAAGCGCCACCTGATCGTTCCGGCTCCTGGCCGTGTGTGCTTTCCCCGCAATATCGCCAATCTTGGCCCTGAGGGCTTCCTCAATGTTGATGTGTATGTCTTCCAGGTCGTCCCTGAATTCTAACCGACCTTCTTCGATATCGTCCAAGACCTGCGTCAAACCATCTTGAATGGTTCGGCCTTCATTCGGATCAATTATACCCTGTGCGGCCAACATCGTGACATGAGCTATCGTCCCCTGAATATCTTCTTTGTAAAGCCGTTTATCGAAAGAAATTGAGGCATTAAAACTGGCGAACTCAGGATCCATTCCACCCTTAAAGCGGCCTTTTCGAATCCCCGAAGCCTCACGAGGCCGGCTGGTTTTATTACTTTTTTTCGCCACTAATACCTCTTGAAATACTCTTAGCCTTCACTATCTTGATCAACTCTTTCGATTTTCCATGAGTGCTCGAATTCTCAAGCGAAGAGCATTCAGCCTGATGAAGCCTTCTGCGTCAGCCTGGGAATAGACCTCGTCCTCCTCGAATGTGGCAAAACGATTATCATACAATGATTCGTCCGATCTACGTCCTGTTATGGTGATACTGCCTTTGAAAAGCTTCAATCGGACATCGCCTGAAACTGCTCGCGCAGCCTCGTCAATCGCGGCTTGTAGCATGTTTCTCTCGGGCGAAAACCAGTATCCGTTGTAAACCAGCGACGCATAACGAGGAATCCATTCATCTTTAATGTGCATAACTTCCCGGTCAAGAGTGATCGACTCCAGCGAGCGCCTGGCCGCGCAAATTACAGTTCCGCCGGGCGTTTCGTATACACCCCGACTTTTCATCCCCACATACCGGTTCTCGACCATGTCTACCCGCCCCACACCGTGTCGCCCTGCAATAAAATTAAGATTAGCCAGCAACTCCGCGGGCGAAAGCTGTCGCCCATTGACGGCCACGGGATCACCTTCTTTGAATGTGATAATCAATTCTTCCGGCTGATCCGGAGCCTTCAAAGGATCTGTGGTCAGCACGAACATTTCTGCTGGTGGTTCGGCCCACGGGTCTTCCAAAATCCCGCCCTCAAAACTAAGATGAAGCAGGTTTCTATCCATGCTGTACGGTTTTGCCGCAGTGGTAGTGACCGGAATATCATGTTTTTTCGCGTAAGATATGAGATCCGACCGAGACCGCATATCCCATATCCTCCACGGAGCGATCACGATTATGTGAGGATCGATGGAAAGGTAAGCCAACTCGAATCGAACCTGATCGTTTCCTTTCCCAGTAGAGCCATGACTGACAGCGTTAGCGTTCTCGCGAGCGGCCAGTTCCATTTGGGCTTTGGCTATGCACGGCCTGGCAATGGACGTTCCCAGCATGTAGCTGCCTTCATAGACTGCATTCGCTCGAAACATCGGAAAGACATAATCCCGGACGAACTCCTCTCTCAGATCCATTATATGAACTGATTCCGCGCGAGCAGCTTCAGCTTTTCCTCTAATGGAATCCAGCTCTTCCCCTTGCCCCAAGTCCGCAGCGAATGCGATGACCGGGCATTGGTATTTCTCAAGAAGCCAGCAAAGTATTACTGAGGTATCAAGACCGCCGGAATAGGCTAGGACTATCTTGTTTACCTTTGACACCTTTCAAAGCCTCCATTCATTTAAGAAGTTAGTAGCACGACGTGAAACGTTATTGCTTCAGTCTTTGAGCAACATTTCCAGAATAGCCTTCTGGATATGGAGCCTGTTCTCGGCTTGTTCCCAAACCAGCGAATGCGGAGATTCGATCGCCTCATCGGTGATTTCCTCGCCACGATGCGCAGGCAAGCAGTGGAGAATGTAAACTCCATCATGAGCGAATGTAAGAAGCTCAGAGTTCAACTGATACCCTTGAAAAACTTTATGTCTGGTTTCCGCTTCCGCTTCCTGGCCCATGGACGCCCAAACGTCAGTGGAAACGACATCTGCATTGGTGACTGCTTCCACCGGATCCCTGACAACTTTCACACATTCTGCAAGGTGATCCAGTGCAGGTTCGTATCCTTCCGGACAGGCAAGTGTCAAGTTGAAACCCATTACAGAAGCGGCTTCGATCCACGAATTCGCCATATTATTCCCGTCTCCCACCCATGCCGCATTCATTTTGCTGATGTCCACGCCGATCTCATCCAACGTGAATAGGTCACCAAGCACCTGACATGGATGATGCAGGTCGGACAGACCGTTGATCACCGGAATAGAGGACCACTCAGCGAATTCCTCCAGAATTCCATGGCCGAATGTCCGAATGACGAGCGCGTCCAAATACCTCGAAAGTACTCGGGCAGTGTCGCGTATCGGTTCCCCGCGACGGATTTGGATATCACCCCAGTTCAGGTAAACGGCATTGCCGCCGAGTTGGGAAATACCGACCTGAAAAGAAACGCGAGTCCTCGTTGATGGTTTTTCAAATATCATACCTACAGACCGGCCCGCTAAGGGCTTAACGGGGCCGGATCCCTGTAAGCCGCGCTTCATCTGATCCGCACGACGAATCAAAGACAGGATCTCGTCCCGAGACAAATCCGATAGGCAGAGAAAATGCCTGGTCTTTCCCATTCTCACCCACCTGCTACCTTGCTCAGTACATAATCCAGTCGTTCGGTCATTTCATCAATCTCCTCATTGGATACTATAAGTGGCGGAAGAAATCTTAGGACAGTATCCGCTGTGCAATTGACGAGAACGCCTTCCTCACGAAGGTCCCGAGATAAATTCGCTCCGGGAATGGCAAGATCGATTGCTTGCATCAGCCCGATTCCGCGAACATCCCGAATTAGATTGTACCGCCCTGCCAATTCTTCCAGACGCTTCCTTAAATGCACGCCTTTTCGGGCCACGTCTAAAAGAAATCCATCGGACAGCACTATTTTTAACACCGCAAGTGACGCCGCGCTCGCCAAGGGATTACCCCCGAAGGTTGCAGCGTGTGTTCCCGGACCGAATGACCCGGCCACTCTATCAGTTGCGAGGATTGACCCCATGGGCACCCCGCCGGCAATGCCTTTGGCCAATGTAACAATATCGGGGGTTATTTCGGAATATTCATACGCAAACAGTTTCCCGGTAAGTCCTATTCCGGTCTGGACCTCATCGAGAATCAATAAGCACCCTCGGCTATCACATAGAGATCTTACATTTCGAAGAAAATCCGAGGGAGGCACCCGAACTCCGCCTTCACCTTGAATCGGCTCTATAAGAATGGCAGCGGTGTTCGGCGATACAGCGGTCTCCAGGGCTTTAATGTCCCCGAACGGCACGTGGGAGAATCCCTGAACATCGGGCTCGAATCCATGGCGATACTTGGTTTGCCCCGTGGCTGCTAGTGTAGCAAGAGTCCTGCCGTGGAAAGAGCCTTCCATAGTAATAATGTGGAACCGCTCGTACTCGCCTCTATCGTGGAAGTACTTTCGAGCCAACTTGATAGCTCCCTCGTTGGCTTCAGCGCCAGAGTTGCAGAAGAAAGCCTTGTCCGCGAACGAATTCTCCACCAATACCTGCGCGAGTTCAATCTGTGGCTCTATGTGGAACAGGTTAGAGACATGAATGAGTTTCCGGGCCTGTTCGCAAATCGCGTTCAGCGAGACCGGCATGGCCGTGTCCAAGAGTGCACGCGGCGAGCCCCGCAATAAAGTCCAGGTATTCTCGGCCAGAGCTGTCGCGAACCCGGCAGCCTTTTCCTTCCACCAGCATTATTGGGGTCCGTGTGTAAGTATTGAACACATAACGGTTGCAATTTGCTATAAAATCGTCGGTCACAGTCATTTCTATCCTCAATCAGAGTGCGCTCATTCGGTCACGACACCGGAGCGCCTTCCCTAACAATTTCAGTACCTATCCCCTGATCCGTCAGCAGTTCCAGCAATAGAGCATGTTGCACGCGGCCGTCTATAATATGGGCTTTGGGAACACCGCCCCTGAGGGCGGTAAGACAGCAGCGAATCTTGGGTATCATGCCACCCGAAACCGTTCCGGTCCGCGTCAGTTCATCCGCCTGGTCTTCCGGTAGGCTAGACACCAACTGTTGGTTTTCATCCAGCACACCGGGAACATCTGTCAACAAAATGAATTTTTCAGCTTTCAGTGCGGCTGACAACGCCCCGGCCGCGGTGTCTGCATTTATATTGTAAGGTTTGCCGTCCGGTCCGGCGCCTACGGGCGCGATGACGGGTATAAAGCCCTTTGCTTCCAAAGAGGCGATCAAATCCGGGTCAATGGAATCCACTTCTCCTACAAGTCCCAGGTCCTCGTCAATACCCGCGACTCTGGCCGGGGGGGCCTTCTTGGCCTTTATAAGCCCACCATCCCGTCCCGAGATTCCGACAGCTTTGCCACCGTGCTGATTGATCATCGCAACCACATCTTTGTTAACTTTTGCCACCAGTACCATTTCAACGACGTCCATAGTCTCTTCATCAGTGACGCGAAGCCCTTTCACAAAACGTGTCTCTTTGCCGATCTTCTTGAGCAATTCCCCGATTTGCGGTCCCCCCCATGCACTATCACGGGCTTCATTCCAATAAAGCTCAGCAATGCAATATCAACGGCGAAATCTCTTTTGAGGCGGGGCTCTGTCATGGCGCTGCCGCCGTATTTGATTACAATCCGCTTGTCACGAAACCGCCTGATATAGGGCAGTGCGGCCACCAAAATTTCAGCGGCTTGAAAGGGGTCAACATTTCCTAATTCAACTGAGTCGGTCATCATGAAATCACTTTAGATTATGTAATCAACTTCCGGTAACCATATAAAAAAATATAAGTCAAAAAAAGCGGCCAGCTTGGGCGACTGAAAACGCGAAACTTGGTATATTACCACATTCAGGCCGCTAACTCTACAATTAAGAAGATGAGAGCAATCATTCGGCTCTCGCATAAACAAATGACAAAGCCAGGATCTGAAACACTCTGGCCCAGTATTTTCGTGATCGGGACCGCAAGATGCCGCCGCATGGGTCGGTTAGGCTCATAGGTGTGAGCATGCGAGCCTCTCAGGCTCTGCAATAAGTTACTCATCATTTTGAATGAAGCCTTCATGCCCTAATTTAAGACGCACTTTTCTGGCCGTTCCGGCTTTCATCCAATACCTCCCGAGATGTCTTGCAACCGATAATCTGTTGAAGTCAGTCACCACTCCATTAAATTGAATCCCGAAAAGTGATGGCACAGAGTATGCACATTTGAGTCGGTGCATCACATGATATCTTGACATCTTAAACAGCTTATAGCGATTCTCGAAAATAATTTCCGATTGCCATGAGATTTATCTCGCGTTCGGGTCAAAGATCTGATTTAGGGTGGGCATGGGACGTCTTACGAACATGCCCAATGGGGAGAACTGCTCGCTGGCGGAATTGCACACTGCGGCCGGAGCTGTTCCCTCGCAACGAAGTCATGTTCGGATGATGGCCATCAAAGCGTTGCTGTTGGGGGGGTCGCACGACTATGTGGCCGAACTCTACGGCGTAAGCCGGAGGACCTTGTCAACTTGGGTAAACAGATTCAACAGCCGAGGGATTGACGGGCTCATCGAGCAACGTCGATCCGGGCGGCCGCTTAAGATCAGGCCCGAGAAGGCAGACCAATTCCGGCAATTGATCAAGCATCCTGATCGTGCCAACGAGACTCACTGGACCGCACGAAAGTTTCATGGATATTTGACCCGAGAGCTTGACCAGGAGGTTGGTTACAGCACCGTGGTGCGCTGGCTGCATGACCAGGGCTTTGCTCTTAAAGTTCCTCGACCCTGGCCGAACGGGCAAGACCACCAGAAGCGGAAAACCTTTCTGGAATGGCTCGGAGAGATCTTAGCAAACTCAGACATTGACGCCTGGTATCTGGACGAGACCGGGATAGAAGCAGATCCCCGTCCTCGTCGGCGCTGGGCTCAAAAGGGTGAAAAGATACGCCTGCCCTACGAAGGGACTCACATTCGCATGAGTGCGACAGGAACGGTCTGTCCGAGAAGCGGGGAATTCTATTCGCTTATGTTCAGTCATTCCGATACTGAAATCTTCCAGATCTTCTTGGATCATGCCAACGAGGATATCCGCTTTGAGCGCAAACGAAATCTCCTGATAATGGATAACGCAAGTTGGCACAAGAGCAAATCCATCAGATGGGGCCGTTTTGAACCCGTGTTTCTACCGCCCTATTCGCCTGACCTCAACCCCATCGAACGGCTCTGGCTCTTAATGAAAGCCGAGTGGTTCTCCGGTTTCTTCGCAAAGACCCGAGACGATCTCATTGATCGCCTCTGTGACGCCTTGACCTGGGTCACCGACCGCAAACTTACGAACCAAAAAACATGCGCCATTCGGAAAAAACTTTAGAGAAACGCTTAACTGTTCTGGCATGGAGATTGGAAACGAGACGAGTCCTTACCCCCTGCGCAGCACCCTTAAACAAGGCGATTGCAGATTTGACGATCGACGGGACTTCCAAAAGAGCCGATAATTGATGTCGGATTTTCGAAGGGAACTGGGACATTTTCAAATGCCGTCGCTCGAGCTAGAAGCTCATAGAGCAAGGAGAATGCGATGAGGTTCATAAATTTAGGACTGAAGACTAAAATCATGTCCGGATCTTTCCTGCCGGTGCTCATCTGCATATTCATCGGGGTGATCGGCGTCTGGACATTTAACACGCGGATAGACATTCTTCGGTCGACCAGTGTGGCGGGACAGGTGAGCAGATATACGATGGAGATTGAAAGAAATGCTACAGAAATGGAAAGCGCCGCGCACGAGTTCCTGTTGACTGGAGGCCAGCCCGCATTCGAACGGTACAAGAGAGCATGGAAAGCTTTGTCGGGGGAACTCAGTAAGATGAAAGGGGTGGTAGGCGACAATCATGAAGCGATAAAAGCAGTTGATGAGGGTGCGAGGTTAATTGACAAATGGCAAGCGGAGATTGCAGAGCCGTTGTTTGAACGTCGTAGGAGCATCGCTGATTCTCAGTCTATACGGGAGTTGACTGAAATCCTGTCCGTGCCAAAAGCCGAAAAGAGCATGGATAATTTCAAAAATGTCATGATAAATTTTCGGAAAAAAGTGGATTCAGTGAATGCTAACCGGATTGAATACGGAATACGTGTAGCGAAGATTATGGTGGACCTTGTCGTATATGGCCTTTTGATAAGTACCTGTGCTCACCCTGGTCATAAGTTACTTGTTGGCGTCAGGAATAACTCGGCATCTGATGGCTGCTGTGACTTTTTCCGAGGCCATCGCACAAGGAGACTTGTCGGGAAGTCTCGCTTTCAGTAGCAGTGACGAAATCGGCCGACTTGGGACATCCCTTAACGTAATGCTCAGCAACCTCAAGGAACAAATCCGCAGAATATTTGAAGGAGTCAGTATCCTCAATTCGGCGTCCACGGAAGTTGCCGCCACCGTTACTGAGGTAGCCACGAGCACGGCTCAAACCTCTTCAGCACTAACAGAAGTGGCCACAACGGTCGAACAGGTAAAACAGTCATCCAGACTGGCGAGTGAAAAGGCAAAGAGCGTGTCTCACGATGCTCAAGAGTCGGTAACGGTGGCCGAAACCGGCAAGAGGTACACGGAAAGCACTGTCGAAAAGATGAATCTGATAAAGGACCAGATGGAATCCATAGGGGAAACTGTTGTGAGGTTGAGTGAGCACAGTCAGCAGATAGGCACCATTATTGCTTCGGTTCAAGACATTGCCGATCAGTCGAATCTCCTCGCGGTCAATGCTTCCATTGAAGCTGCAAGAGCGGGAGAGCATGGAAAGGGATTTGCAGTAGTAGCCCAAGAAATCAAGAGCCTGGCGGATGAATCCAAGGAGGCGACGGAACAGATCAGAAGCATTCTTGAAGATACCAAGAAATGGGTGAGCGCTGTTGTCATGGCCACAGAACAAGGTGGCAAAGCTGTACAATCCGGCCTGGGACAATCCATCCAGGCGGGAGAGATCATTGGAAAACTTTCCGGCAGCGTCTTATCGTCTTCTCAGGCGGCGACAGTAATTCAAACATCAAGTGAACAACAGTTCGTTGGGGTAGCGCAGGTTTCTACGGCCATAGTCAGTATTGAACAAGCAATGCGTCAAATCCAAGATAGCATCAATCAGTTGGATCCGGCTGCCCAGAGACTGGGGGATTTGGGAGGGGAGCTGAAAAAGTCGGTTCAGCATTACAAACTCTAACAGTTGTGGATTGTCAAGCAGGCCTTTATGGTACGCATCGCGATCAAAGAATGATAAAGAGGAAACGCATACCGCTAAAGCTCATTAATTTTTTGGTGTCAAAGGTTTAACCGCGGTCACTATCATCTGATGGCCGTATCCGGTCAAGCCCACAGTCGCATCGATCAGTTTCCTGAACGGGATAAGCAATGGAAATCTCACCGGTAATTCATTTTCAGGATGGTAGAGTTTTCTCCTCATATTGAAAGATCTGGTACGTAATTCGATTTTCCTGAATCCCACATCCTCTAAAAGGCGGGTTATGGTCCGAGGTTCGAAAAGAAAGATATGATCGCTCCCGTTAAGGTAGACCCATTCAGGTCCATTGATCCAGCGAGACAATGAAGCAAAGTTGGTTGTGGCCAACTTTAATAGTCCGCCCGGCCGCAACATTCTATAAGCATTGGTCAATGCTTTTCTTGGTGAGCGAAGATGCTCGATGACATCCCACATTCTGATAACATCAGCGGAATCCCCGTTCGATCCACAGTCTTCCGCCGCCTGGGCAATAATTTGTTTGATGCCGTGTCTTTTAAGGAACTTAACTGCTTGAGCATTTATCTCAACAGCTAGAATATCCCACCCGGCTCGGGATGCCTCAAGCAGGAACCAGCCTTGTCCAGGACCGATTTCAATTATCCTATTCAGCCGACGGAAAGGCTCCATACTCGAAAGCTCTTTTTGGAAACGTTTCTGCTGAGCAGTACTGACGCTGTTGTCCCCCATGCATCCTGTACCTGATATTGTCTGAATATTCAGATGTTCCGCCAGTCTAGGATTGACAAAAACCATCCCGCAGTCCGCACAACGGACGTGTCGAAAACCTTCTTTCACAAAGAGGAGACGATGCTGTTCGCTCCCGCACAGGTCACATTTGATTGCAATTTTTTCCTGCATTTTCCGCGACATCGCCAAGACAATCATGATCGCCAAGACAACCATGAGACCGGCGGTAAGATTCGTAACGGCAATTATAGAATAAAAGTGATCATAAAAGTGAAAAGCGATTCCGATTATTCATGTTTTGCGATCGAAGCGAATCAATCCTTTTGCCGAAGAGATGGCTTCGTTGTTCTCACTCTCGCCCGGGCGCCGGAAGGGCAAAGATCGCGAACCCGTTTCTTGGGAGAAGCCGTTTCCCCCTGCATTCTTTCCTTCTCTTCCTCTCTTCCAGGGGCGCTCTTTTAGCCCCAAAACGGGTTTTCAAAATTTCACCTCACGGAAAGCGCGCTTTCCGCGCATTCCTGGATAGCAGTCCGGTACCGGGCAAAGCCCTTGATACATAATAAGAATCATGATACTCAACCCAGAATCTTGAAGGCTCGATGAGGTCAGAAGTGGAATTAACGGCGATTGCAGATTTTTTATTCGAAGTAGGAATGCTGAAACGGACGCCCCGATCCGGATTTCAATTTCTGGGAACAGGTGCCGAGACGGTGGCGGAACACAGCTTGAGGGTGGCCATTATAGGATACGTATTGGCAAAGATGTCAGGTAAATTCCCACCGGAGAAGATTGTGTTGATGTGCTTGTTCCACGACCTGGTGGAAGCGCGAACCGGGGATCTCAATTACGTCAACAAGAGGTATGTGAAGGCAGACGAGGATGCAGCAGTTTTGGACATGACAGCCCAACTGCCTTTCGGGAATGAAATACGAGAGCTGGCGGAGGAGTTCAATGCGGCAGGAACTACAGAGGCAAACATAGCGCACGACGCAGACCAACTTGAAATGATACTGCAACTCAAGGAACTCGGTGACCTCGGGAATCGCTACGCGGCGGACTGGATTACCTCCGCGATCAAGAGATTGCGTACCGATGACGGGAAACGTCTGGCCCGAACTATTTTGAACACTGATTTTGCTGCCTGGTGGTTCAAAGAGAAGAACAGCACATGGTGGGTCCATGCAGATCGGCAAGAAAAGAGCGATAAATAAAGGTTTGGTTCTATGTGTTACCGACCTGTCATACGAATAATCTTCCTTATGCTCTTGCTCTGTTTTCAAGGACACGCTTGGGCCGCGGATTCAGACGAAGGTCAGCCGGTTCAACCGGAACTGTCGAAACCTTCGCCGGATCAAGGATCGGGAAGACGTGGGAAGGAGCCCTCGAAAAAGTACCGGTGGCTTTTCAAAGAAAAAAAAGAAGAACAAGCCTCTCGCAAAGCGGATCAGGAAGTTGTCTTAACCAAACTCGATAAAGAAATCAAGGAGGCACGTCGAATCTATCTTTCCGGGAAGCCCGAGGCTGCCATGGCAGCCTATCGTAAGGTCATTGATGATTACGAATTTATGCTGGACGAGATCCCACCTGCTCATCCCCTGTTGGAACAGATGGAAGTGCGATTCCCGATTTTTGAAGAGGTCGTTACAAAGATCCTGGGGCCCTTGAACGCTGCTCCTCCAGCGGAGTCGGCCGGCGAGATTTTTCAGCTTTTGGAACGGCGCCGAGTCTGCCGGAGAAATCTTACATTGAAAAAAGCAGGACCGATTGAATTCTTCGATGTTTCAAAAAATCTATTAAAGGACGAACGCCAGCTTCAGAGTAGGCTGATGGAACTCAGGGCTGAAATTCCCTCAGCCGATATTCGACAGGAGCTGGAAAAGACCCAAGATACGCTTTTCGATGTTCGGAAATCTCTTGAAAAGAGTTCCCCGAGATACACTCTCTTCCGCAGGGGATCGTTTCTCGGTCTTTCTAAGGTTACCGGGAATCTCCTCGCAAAGAATGAACTGATTTTGGATTTCAATCTCTTAACTGACCGGATAGTGATTGGGGTAATAACCTTCGAAACAGCGGTTTACCATCAAATCGCAGCGAATAGGGCGGACGTCGACAGAGAGGTGCTGAATCTGCAAGAGATGTTGCGGGAGTTCACACAGGAAGGTCGATCCACATTTATGGGACATGCATGGAAAGAGCCGGCACGGCGTATCTATAGACATCTTGTGGGGAAGCTCCCGCCGCTGCCGGAAGACAAGAACACAGTTTTCGTAATCCCGGACAGGTCCTTATGGTATTTGCCTTTTTCGATCATGCTGGACCCTGAGGATAGGCCTTTCGGTCGCGATCGGTTGATTGCCTCCATCCCCTCGGTGGACATGCTGAATTTCCTCAGGTCATCGCAGCGAAGCGCCAATCAATTGGTGTTTGAAAGTGATCTTCTGCTATTTGAATCAATCCCATGGATATCGACTGAAGAAATTCGCGAAGCTTCAACCGGATCGCATGCTCGTAAGAAGGTCTCAGTAAAGGCGTCTGATGAAGAAACGGTAGAGCGCGTCATCCTCAAGAATCCGGTTTATCCGCGGCCTTCAGAGATTGTGACGAGTATTCAGAAGCTGTTCAAGAAACCCAGTATTCTGATAGGACCGGCAGCCACATTCGATCGATTGATTAGCCCTAAGGAAATGAGCGACAGGATAACTATCCTTGCCGTTCCCCTTGCGGTTAATGACAGATTGGGCGCAGACCGGCAACCGACCTTTTTCTTCTCTCCGAACAAGAACGGCAACCGTGCTTTCGACGCGTGGGCACTTTTCTCGACCCCTTTGACTTGTCAGTTGATGATCCTTCCGGTTGCCTGGTTTGACATTAAAGATGCGGATTCGATCAGCGGGGAAGGGCCAGTCTTACTTAGCAGCGGGATATTTTATTCGGGGAGTCGTATGTGTTTGCTGAATTACTCGGATCCGGACTGGGGGGCCGACGAGCACTTCCTGCTGACGACTCTCAAGAAAATTTCTGAAACGGTTCCGCCAGGGCAGGCTCTGGCTGGCTATACCCGTGACATGTCAAGCGCGTTAAGTGCGTCTTTTGCGGGGAAGCCCCCCAATTGGGTAGGCTGGATATTATCTGGTGATCCGAACTGAGTAAGAGCGATAAGACCGGGTATTGAGAAGGAGTTTTCTCAGGGCAAGCTCTTGCCATCTCCGGAAAGCTTCTGATAATAGGGCCAGAGACTTGGTTAACTCGCCTGGAGCTTTTTCGATAGCCCAGCGATCTTCCTGGAAGCCGTATTCCGATGAACTATCCCCTTTGAAACACCTTTGTCAAAAAGTGATATAGCGGCTCGCAGCAACTGCTGAGCGTCGGAGGATTTTTCCCCAGCCGCCCGCAGGAATTTTTTTACCGCTGTTCTGATGCCGGACTTATAGGACATGTTTTGGATGCGCCTTCGTTCATTCTGGTGCATTCGCTTAATTGCTGATTCGTGATTTGCCATTAGAGAACTCCTGGTCACAAATAACGGATGACTCCGAAAATTTTATCTGATATCAACCATAACCTCATCGAGCCCGATGAAATGAGCTCTGACGGAATTTTTTATTATGTCTGAGAACGGCAGTCCAAGTCAACCCTTTTTACCTCCGCATCAGCAGGAACCGATATCCGAGCAAAAGAAAATGGCCCGTGCCGCGGGTGTCGTCGGGATGTGGACCACCGCCAGCCGCGTGCTCGGTTTTATCAGAGACATGGTTATAGCACTTTTCCTGGGAGCGGGGGTCGGCGCAGATGCTTTCTTCGTAGCCTTCAAAATCCCGAATCTTCTGAGAAGACTCTTTGCAGAAGGAGCCCTGTCCGCGGCTTTTATTCCAACTTACGTGGGGACTCTTCACGAAGAAGGTCGATCGGAAGCTGAAAAACTCGCCCGAACCTCGTTCACGTTCACGAGCATGATCCTGGCAGTTGTAACATTTCTGGGAATAGTGCTAAGTCCGCTGATCGTACGAATCATTGCGCCCGGATTTTATGATGAAGCAGTCAAATTCGCTCTCACCGTGGAACTTAACAGGATTATGTTCTGTTATATATTTTTCATTTCATTGGTCGCTTTGGCTTCCGGTATCCTGAATTCCATGGATCATTTCGCGGCCCCTGCTGCGGCTCCTCTCTTGCTTAATATTTCCATGATCTTGGGCGTAGTGGTGCTTAGCAAATATTTTGGTATTGCCCCTTTCTATGCCCTTGCCTGGGGGGTTGTGGCCGCGGGAATTCTGCAACTTGCTCTTCAACTTCCGTTTCTCCGGGCTAAAGGAATTAAGCTGAGACCCAATTTTGATTTTCGTCAACCGGCGTTGAAAAAAATGGGAATACTATTTATTCCTGCCGCTCTCGGAGGAGCGGTATACCAGATAAACGTCTGGATTGGCACTATTCTTGCCTCGATGCTTCCCACCGGATCGGTTTCCTGGCTTTACTATGCGGACCGTCTTGTTGAACTTCCTCTCGGAATGTTCGCCATAGCGCTGGGGACAGCGGTCCTTCCTTCCATGTCTCGTCAGGCGACCAACGGGGACATGCCTGGCCTCACACGTTCCGTTTCCTTTTCGCTCAGAATCATTGCTTTTTTTACTATTCCTGCGTCCGTGGCCCTGATCGTGCTGAGTGAACCTATCGTTACAATTCTTTTTCAGCGGGGTGAATTCACCTACTGGGATACACAGCAGACTGCCTATGCGTTGATCTGTTACACTGTGGGTCTATGGGCGTTTTCAGGACTCAAGGTTGTAACCCAGGCTTTCTTTTCTTTGAAAGATACCAAGACGCCTTTATGGGTTGCCATTATCGCTGTGATTGCGAATTTGGCCGCAGGACTGGTGTTGATGGGTCCCATGGCCCATGGTGGGATTGCGCTCGCTACCTCCATCTCAGCGGCACTGAATTTTGCAATACTATTCTCCATCTTAATAAGACGACTCGATGGGCCAGGAAACGGTCCCGGCGGCAGTCCGCCAGGGACGGCAAAATTTCCAATGAGTGAATTCCTTTTTTCTATCGCAAAGATCTGCCTCGCCTCTTTACCAATGGGAGTATTTGTTTATTACGGTCAGAGCTTCGGCGAATGGAAGAACGGATTCACATTATTGAATATTGTCGTGCTGTCCGTGTGCATCATTGGGGGATTAGCAATATTTTCAGTGTCGACTTATCTGTGCCGCTGCCGCGAACTGACATCTATGTTGTCTGTTTTAAGATTAAATAAGATTTAAATCGCAGGACACGTGCGCATCAAGCGAATCGGCAATAAATTAGTACTGAGTAATATGAAACCGCTGCGCGGCTTACCTTGAATCTCCTTCGGCGCCGCGGTAATATCGATCGCTTCGTAGGAGTGTGTCATGCCGCTTGATGAAGAAATTGCAATCGGCCCTGAATTGAGCCACGATTTTCAGAACTTTGAGGAGTTGTACGCTGAAAATTCAGGACAGGAATTACAGTACCTTGAAATAGTCGGTAGAAACCCGCTCGAAATTGACCCGGTGACTCTCGCGTTTAGCCTTACACAGTTCCTTCGCCTTTCCCCCGAGTTAATGGACATGCTCCTGATGTCCATGAGCGGCGATTCTGAACCCGAGCTAAAGACTGTGCTCGAATTTCATGGAATTCAGCTCGACAAGAAGAATGCCGAGACTTTGCGCCAGGTGATTTTTGCTTACCGTGACTCCGAAGAGCCGGATCGGCAGAGAAATCTCGTGAGGGCACTGGAGCTAATGACAATATTAAGAGAACGTAAAAGGGTCGTACTGAATTTTGAGGAATCATACGCTACCCCTGATGACTCTTGGACCTCTGAGGATTTTGGCGGGGACGACACTCTGCTGGAAACCGTACGCGCCATTGAAGATCCATATTGGATTTCAACTGAGGAGAAATAGAAAATAATGGAAGATACTCAGCTGGTCCCCATATCGGACAGTGGAAAACGAGTGATCGATTTGATTAAGATTGACCGCCAGGAGGCATCACAGCTGATGCAGGCTCTTTCACGCGAGGAGCAGATATCACTCGTTAGCCGGCAGGCGACTCGGGATCCTAGGGGAGCCCAGGATCTTGTTTTTCTTTTAGATGATACCGAAGGACGTGAAATCCTGGAAGGTTTAAGCGATCGACCACTGTTTCGTATTTTGAAATCGCAGAGTTCCACTCATATTGGAGTGCTCAGCCTGGTGAAACCCGACCGTTTGCAGTCAATGCTGGACCTGGACCAAGAGTTATTTTCGGCCCAGGGGGTTACCGATCCACAAACCGCGTATCATTGGCTTGTGAGCTTTCTGGAAGAAGAAGACGAGACTTTTGGAAAGATTCTCAAAAGAATCGATCTCAAAGTCGTCGCTTCAGCTTTCCAGGACAAAATCATTCGGCCGACCACGGCAAGAATTGAACACCCCGAGGAGGAGACTGGCGCTTCGTTTCCCGCGGATTTCATGGTTAAGCTGGATCGCAGCGAACTTAAGCCGGATGACTTACAAGTTAGTGACGAGGAGACATTGGATGTCCTGACCAAAATACACGTAATTGACCCCGAATATTTCAATGAACTGATTTCCGTGATGATCCGTGACGAAGACCTCAAGACTCGTGCAGCAGAAGAAGCACTGGATAGAATACACGAGCAGGTTGGCGATATGACTGAAGTCACTGAAGAGGCTGAAGCAATGTTCATTCCGCTGGAGGAATAGAAAAGCTTCCGAGGGAACGTAGCATAAGAAAGTTTCTCTTTGGCCCAAAAAAATTGAATCTCATGTGTTAACCCGGAACGCACCTATCTGCGTGTACGCAGTATCACTCTTACTGATTGCGGTGTAACAGAACGGAGTTTTCTGAATAGGATTGGGGAAAACCCTATTGCTACTGAGTTTTCCCCCTGTCAACATGTCAATTTTTCGGGCCGGCAGTGGGTCCGGTAGGGATAGCGGGTACGACAGTGGCTTTTTCGGCTGCCGGCTGGACGACTTGAACATTCATCTTTGTTCCGAGATCACCAGCAATTTTTTCATATTGTTCTTGTTGAGCTTCGAACTTTAGTCGCTCGATTATTGAATCTTTCATCTGGTCGAAGGATGTCTCCTGAGGCGGCCTCTTGTCTTCCAGCAGGAGCACGTGGTACCCGAATCTGCTCTTTATTGGTCCTGTCATCTGACCATTCTTCATATTGAAAGCTTCGTCCTCTATTTCCTTCACCAGAGTTCCTTTGGGCATCCAATCCAGACTTCCGCCTTTGGCTCTACTGGGACATATTGAGATCCGAGCTGCCAGATCGGGGAATTTCTCACCTTTCTTGAGGCGGTCGATCGCTTCTTTGGCTTCTTTTTCGCTTTTAACCAGAATGTGACGTAACAGTACACTCTCCGGGATAACAAACTGCGCTTTGTTCTTGTCGTAATAGGCTTTCGCGTCGGCATCGGTCGGATTGGGGAGATTCTTGGTCAGTTTATCCAGATAGACCCTAGCAAGCATTTCTTTCGTTGTATATGTCAATAATCTCTGGACGTCCGGTTGCTTGTCCAAGCCTTGTTTTTGGGCTTCCGCGGCCATTACGTGTATATTTATGAGATAATCCAGGGCCTTACTCTGGCCTTCGGGAGTCTCGTAGAACTTGTCGGGGAATGAGGCGACCGTTTCATTGAGGTCTTTTTCGGTGACGGTCTGATCGCCGATCTTGGCCAGTACCTTGTCCTGGGCTGCGGCGTTCTGATCATACAGGGTCGCGCACAAGGTCACAGCCAAAATGGCAGCAAATAAAAAACATCTTGAGATCAACATATTGGCCAACACTTTTTTCTCCTTCATTCATTAACGGGATTAAGTCTTTGATAAAAGGGCAGGTTAATGATCTATCAGCAAAAGAAATTTATAGCATACTATATTACTCAAGTCAAATACGCATTGGCGGGTCAGTTGCCTCCATCCTCGACAGCTAGTTCTTGCCGGATTGAGTAGGAGAAATTATACTAGCACAAGCTTTATTGATGAGGCTCATTAATTGATGGGACGAGTTGCGGCGTTACTGGCTTGTTTTCTGCTATTTACGAATCTGTTACTGACTTCGTGCAGTTCGGTGGGGGATACGGCCGTCCGTCGTAAACCGCCGGCTTCACCCGAGAGTATTCAGATCCGAGTAGCTGAAAAAGGTTTGGAAGTTCATTGGAAAGAGGTGCCGGGGGCAACGCACTACACCATTTTCTGGGGAACGGAAACCGGACAGTACAAAAGCATGGCGAATGCCGATGGCAGCTCCGCGCTTATTTCAGATGTGAAGGAGGGGGATCTCTACTATATTGCTATGACTGCGTGGAACGCTCGAGGCGAGAGTAACTTTTCGTCGGAACAGACCATTGTTTATGATACCAACCCGGAGCGTGCGGTTGTTTATTTGGCCAAGGGAAATGAAGCCATGAAGCGAGGCCTTACTAGTCAAGCCCACGCGTATTTTTGTGCGACCATTCGTCTTGACCCGGAAAATGTTGATGCTTACCGGTCACGAGCCGTGTTGTACGAAGCCATAAACTGGAATGACTTGGCTCGCAAAGATTATGCGACAGCGCAAAAACTTGAGAAAAATCGGGCGGTATCTACCAGGATGTCTAGTAAATAAAGCCAGTCACATGAGGGGGGGGGTGACGGATCGCGTCCGATTTGTATGCCGAGGAAACGACACTTTCTTAAGCTCTTTTCGTAGAAAATTATTCATCATTTTTCTACCTTTTCTCCTTGTCAACAACTTGCTCCTGGACAAAAAATCAAAAAAAGATAAACTTAATCGGATTCAGAGCTTCCTAATATCGAGGCAGGCGGGGTGATGAGGATAAAGTCCGATGTGGATTGATTGGGCTGCCTGGGCAGGCGTAGTCTTTGTTGCGATAGTTCTTTTGGAATTAACGCGGCTTGATTTGGTCTTTCTCAAGGTCTACCTGACAGAACCAAAGATGATCGGTCCCATTAGCCAGAATCCCGGCACAGACTTACCTTTCATATCCATCATAATACCGGCAAAAGACGAGGAGGATCATATCGAAAGATCGGCCCGAGCTATTCTTGCATCCGACTACGAGCGATTCGAACTCATACTTGTGAACGATCGGAGTCAAGACGGCACCCTTGAAATTATGCAAAAGCTAGCTGGGGAAGACGATAGAGTTAAAGTCACCTCCGTAACCGCTCTACCGAAGGAGTGGACAGGGAAGACTCATGCCATGTTCCAAGGGGCCGCCAAATCTGCGGGAGAAATTCTGCTGTTTACGGATGCAGACACCGTTCTGAGGCTGGATGCTTTGTCGAGATCCTTGAATTTTTTTATAAAAGAGAATTTGGATATGCTGAGTTTGTTTCCGGCCTTTGCTCGGCGGGGCTTCATTGAAGACGCGGTGTACACACATCTAGCACTCGGTATCTCCTTTTTCTACCCTATGACCGAAGTTAATGATAGGGCCAAACCGGGGGGCATAGCCTCGGGTTGTTTCATAATGTTGCGGAAGTTAGTTTATGATGAAATAGGAACTTGGCGGAGCTTCAGGCACGAGATCACAGAAGACGTCGCTTTGAGCAAGGCGGTAAAAGCGCATGGACGCAAGTTGATGGTGCTTCGGGGCGCTGGCGTGATTAGTACAAAGCCTTTTAAAGGCATTTCTGAAGTGTGCGGATTTTGGAAAAGGACTTATTACGGTGGGCTTGAACGAGATAAAGTTAGAATGCTTCGGCTGACCACGAATTTTGTTGCGTTGACTGTAACCGCGTTTCTCTTAGTTTTCTCGGGAATCGCATTATTCAGCGGCGCCACAACCATGGGCATGACGCTGCTTTTTCTATTGGCAGCGATGGCAACGGCAGCGGTGATAATCCCGTTCAGTTTCTTCATAGACCAGGAGGACGGTAATTGGTTATATGGCCTTACGGCCCCTTTAGGAATCGCAATAAGCGCTTGGGTTGCATTCTCAGCGCTGATAGCAGTGCTTTCCGATCAAGGAATAAGGTGGCGCGGGTCAGTCTATAAATAATTTTTCTGTAAGAGTGATTTGATTGATTCTTGTATTTGATTTAGTACCCACAACCAGCTGACAAGAGAATTCCAAGTGGGGTGCGCACTGGAGAAAAGGATTGACCGATTGCGGCTTTTGCTGATATCATCATAGGCTACCTTGCAGAAGCGCCGTGTGAAAGGAGAGGGTTCCATGAAATTGCTCAAAGTGTGGTTCAGGCTGACAATGTTTGTGTCAGTAACCATTTTGTTTTTTGCATTCCCACTAGCACTGAGCGCCCAAGAATACAAAACCTTCGAGAGTGAAGAATATGGATTTACTATGCAGTATCCTGCAAGTTGGGTGAAGATTGAAAAACCCAAGGGCAATTATTATGTAATTTTTCAGGCGCCCGATTTAACGGATAATTTCAGGAACCGTATCCACGTTGCGGCCCACAAACCTGTCAAGGATCCGCTAAATGTTTATCTTCAGGAATTCCGAAACGGAATTGCCGATTTGCAGAAGCAAACAACCGGGACCGGAGCTAAAGAGAAGCAGGAAGTCAAACTCATTGATGAAGGTGAGTTTAAGAGCGAAGTTCCGGGCGCGTATTATTTCTTTATTCAAGCATACGAGAGCAATCTCAAAATTTGGATGGACATAGTCATTGTCTATTATAAATATGAACAAACGCTCCTCAGGATTTCATGCTTGGCGCCTTCCTCGGTAATGGAAAAGCTCCAGCCGCTGTTTAATGACGTTCTCGTTTCCGTAAAATCTGTCTCGGAAGGAACTTCACCCGCATCTCAACCCGGCCCTGCAATGGGTCCTGCTCCTACGCCGGGAACAGGAGCACCTCTGCCTCGTCCCGCGCCCGCGCCCCCGCTCGCGAGAAGCAACCGAGTTTGGAACGCCGGGAACCTGGAATGCAGTTTCAGCCGGCGCCTCTGCCCGAACAACGCCAACGGCTAGCTCCAGGCCCAGCTCCAGGCCCAGCTCCAGGCACTCGACCTGTACCACGAGGTCCCGTAGGCGAGCCTGAAAGACCGGGTACGGGAATAGTAAATTGATTTTGACTTTATCGTCTGTCGGTCTGTTTGCGAGGCCAATCTGAATGCCTATGCGTCGCATGAAGGAATTTTTTGAATCTTACGAGAAATTCAGGGAATTCAAGGAGTCTCTTTCGGAGAACCTTGCTTTGCCGCTGGATTCCCAAGAAGTTGGTGTACGTGCGCTCGAATTAGCCGAGGAGTACGAGCCGAGGAGCGACAGAAGTGAGTTGAAAAGGGCTCTTTCGGAATTTAAGGTGGTTTTTGACCCTAATTCGTTTGGGCAAGTGCGGGCTATGCTGCAATTTATGGGAGATAATTTTTTTAAGGACATCTCTCATCCACCATCACCGGCAATTATAGGCAAAATCGCTTCATTCCGGGGGCCGAAATTCTTTTTTGTAGGTCATAGCTCATATTTTGATTACTTGCTCACTGCTCGTCTGATTGAGCGTCTAGGGCTAACTGAGCCGATCATGCATTTTTCTGGCACTATTACGCGCAGTTGGCTGGCTCGTCTGCTCAAAGGATTCCGTGCGCTGATCTTGCCGAAAAGTTTTTCCGCTCTTCAGCACAGGGCTTATACGTGGTATTGCGCAGCATTGGCGGAGCGCAGTGAGACGCAGGCGATATTTGCCCGAACCAGTCGGTATATGGTCCGATCCCGCGATGGTGTTCTCCGTGAACCATATGTTCCGCACGGCCTGCTGGCAGCGGTGAGAAGCACAGGCCGAGCGCTTGTAGTTCCCGTCGCTCTATCTTATTCGATTATTCCTGATGATAACTTTTTAATATCACCCAAGTTTTTCCCAGTGCTCTCGATGTTTCCACATGGATGGAATTATCTAGTGCGTCTGTTTTTGGGTATTGGACCGGCGGAAAAGACTTTCAATGGTCTGTCCGGCATCTTTGGTGAAGTAAGTGTTAATCTGGGAGAGCCTTTTGAATTGACGAATGACGATTCGCTTTCTTTGCAGCGCATATCCCACAGAGCCGTCGAAGAAATTGCCCGAAACAAGGTGATTCAGCCAAGCCAATTGATTGCTAAAGCCATGCAAGGATCTGAAAATCCGAATGAACAAATGCTTCGTGAACGGGCAGAGCGTGAAATCGATAATGTGGGGACACTATTCAGGACAAGATACCACAAGGAAGCCCCTATGAATCCTCTGATCCTCTCGGATTTGCCTGAGGCCGTGAAAATGGGTATCAGAGACTTGTCGGTTCGAGGGGCCATTCATAAAACGATTTTTCGCCGCAGATATTCTGCCAGCAATCCGTCTCTGTTAGCATTTTATGCTTATCACGCGGATCGGAGGATCTATCCTCTGAGTGGCAGGAATACGATGACGGTTGTGAATGCCGGTGTTTGGGGATACACACTCGCCTTACATATTGGAATGAACCTTCTGAGGAATGAGGAGCTTTCAGAGCACTCGGTGATCCTCTACGATTCAAGGGAAGACCTGATCGAGAAGTTAACAGTTGAAGGCAGGCACCCGTGGCATTTCAGAGATATCCGGATGCCGAGGACCGTCAGGCCGGAAGCCGACCTCAGAGCCGCAGTAGGGGACACATCGTTGATTTTGATCGTCACACCCAGCAAGTATTATCATTCGACCCTAGTGAATGTCCTGGAATTGTGCCCCGACGGCGCTGATTTGGTAATAGCGACAAAAGGATTTATTCCTGAGACAGGGTTGCTACCATGTCAGACAGCTCGGCTGGAAATGGAACGTCTCGGCAAGAGAGTAAGAATTTCTGTCTTATCGGGCGCCAATCTGGCGCATGAAATCGTTGAAGGCGGCGCAGGCGTTACGCAGGTTGCGTGTGAACAATATCAGACATTTGAGAGACTTAGACCGCTATTGGAGACTTCGATGTTTCGGGTGGTCTATTCTGCTGACGTTATCGGAACAACGATTTCTGCTGCCCTAAAAAATGTATATGCGATAGGTTTCGGCATATTGGAGGGTTCCAAAAAGGCTCCGGAAAACTTCCTCGCCACTTATGCTACTCTCGCCACGGCTGAAATAAGGACCTTTGGTGTTCTTTTGGGCGCGCTCCGGGAAACATTCGATGCGGAGAGCCAGGTGTGGACAGCCGATCTGTTGGCAACCTGTCGTGGAGGAAGGTCGGCGAAATTCGGAAAAGATTTGGCGCAGATGGATGAAAAGCACGGGAAGACTCGAGCTGCATGGACATTAATGGAACAATACAGCAAAAAGCGGATAGCGATTGAGGGATTCGAAGCCGCACGGTTCGCTCAAAGGATGGCATCACAGCGTGGCTTTCATCCTCCTATTCTCGGAGAAATTTATTCTATCCTGCACGGCGGGAAACCTGTGGACGTGCAAGAATTTATTGAAAAGTGCCTCGATGCTCTAGATCAGAAGAATACTAATCCTCTCCCCGCGACTTTTCGTTCCCGAAAATAAAATAGCCTTGCGGGGCACAAGACCCGTCGGTTTTCATCATCATCGACGCTGTTGATATAATTTATGAGCGTACCCAAAATTCCTGAACCAGCAAGACTGGTTATAAGTGCATTGACTCCGCACGAGGAGCTTGTTCAAGAAGTTTCGACGCGACTGGCCGAGGAATTAGGCCCCTTAGAAGAACAAGTCGGCCCAGTTCAATTTAATTATACGGATTATTATGATCGGGAAATGGGACCCGGAATATTTAGATGGTTATGGTCTTTTGACCAATTGGTGGATAAAAGTTCATTAGTTTCTGTCAAACTATTGACTAACGGCATAGAACAATCATATACGGAGCTTGACAAGAGAAGGATAAATCTGGATCCTGCATTGCTTAGCTTGGGCAACTTTGTATTGGCAACCGGCAAGGACAACGCGCATAGAATTTATCTTGGTAAAGGTATTTTCGCGGATTTGACACTTGTCTTTCGCGGAGGAACGTATCGCCCGCTTGAATGGACTTATCCTGATTACGCAGATCCCGTATTGATAGACATTCTTAACAGAATCAGGGAGAATTATAAGTGTCGTCTCAGGGAACCGACAGCGATCAGCTCATGATAAAAAGTATGACAGGTTTTGGTTATGGTCGTAAGATATTGGGGGAAGTCGAAATCAAGACTGAAATCCGGGCGGTCAATCATCGCTATCTGGACATCTCTTTGAGGATACCGAGGACGTACTCGGTCTTTGAACCGGAGATCAGGAAGACCGTTTCCAAGAAAGCTCAAAGAGGAAAGCTAGAAGTTACTATTAGCCGAATTGGGGGAACGGGCAGCCTTATGGAGGTCATGGTGGACCATAGCTTGGCCGCCTCATATTATAATTGCTTATCCGAACTGAAGAATCATTTTTCATTGTCCGGTGATATAGCCCTTTCGGAGATGATGCACTTCAATGACATTATTGTTCCTCGAGAAAAGCAAGAGGCAATCCAAATAGAATGGAACGCGCTGGATGAAAGTTTGGATCAAGCATTAGAGAATCTGAATTCCATGCGAAAAACCGAAGGAGCCGCTCTGTGGCATGATATCAAAGCTAGATTGAATGTTATTCATGCATCAGCAGAGGAGATCTTACCCCTGGTCGATCGGGTGACGATCGCTGCAAAGGATCGATTGGAAAAAAGGGTGCACGATCTTACTGGTGGTTTGGAACTTGATCGAGAGCGTTTGCTTCAAGAGGTGGCACTCTTGGCCGAGCGCTCGGATGTTACTGAAGAGCTGACCCGGTTAAAAAGTCATGTGGATCAGTTCCTGTCATTAGGGCTCTCAACTGAGCCTGTCGGTAGAAAAATGGATTTTCTGTTGCAAGAATTACATAGGGAAATCAATACTGTAGGGTCAAAATCTGCCTCCACGGACATTGCATATCGAGTGGTTCAAATGAAAGCCGAACTGGAGAAAGTCCGGGAGCAAATTCAAAATATTGAATAATGGAAAAAACAAATGGCACGTGTAACAGTTGAAGATTGCTTGGAGAGAGTTGAAAATCGTTTCGCCTTAGTTGTTCTGGCTGCTAAAAGAACAAAAGAACTCAAAAGAGGCGCTCCCCTGACTGTAAGAGACAGGGACAACAGGGAAGTAGTTATGTCCCTCCGCGAAATAGCTGCCGGAAAAGTATCCGGCGTACTGCCTGCGGCTGTAGACCCCTTAGACGAGCCGGAAATCATAATCACAAATAAGTCAGATTGAAAAAGAAGCAAGCATCTTCCCAATCCTCGCTCATCTACGGTGTCCATCCTGTGCTGGAAACTGTTAGGGCCGGCAAACGGGGAGTCGAAGCTATTTTTCTTGCCCGAAGCACCCCGTCTACGATCGATGTCGTTGCTCAAATAGAGAAGTCGGGGATTCCGATTACGCGCGCGTCAACCGGTGAAATCTCTTCCCTTGCCGGATCACCGCATCATCAGGGCATAGTTGCCCGCGTAGGGCCGTTTCCATACGTAGATTTGGATGATTTTTTGTCCAACAGTGAAGCAATTCACGGACCACTGCTTATTTTGGATCAGATTCAAGATCCGGCTAATTTCGGAAACATCATTCGAAGCGCGGAATGCCTCGGCGTGCCGGCGGTGATCGTCCCAAAAGACCGAAGCGTCGGAATCACCGCAGTAGTAGAGAAAGCCGCTGCGGGAGCGTCCGCTCACATTGCAATAATCCGAGTGGTTAATCTGGTCAGAGTAATTGACGAATTAAAAACTGCGAATTTTTGGATCTATGGGACACACCAGAAGGGTCGGCGCTCCCTATACTCATTGGTGTTCTCAGGCAAAATTGCAGTTGTTCTTGGCTCGGAAGGAAAGGGCATGCGTCGTTTGGTGCGGGAAAAGTGTGATGATATTATCTCCATACCGATTATTGGGCAGACAGAGTCGCTCAATGTTTCGCAGACGGCTAGCATAATTCTCGCAGAGATACTCCGGCAAAGGATGGAACGAAAAGAGACACTTCAATTTGATTGAACCGTATTGAAAGAATAGCTCCTTCACATAAATTGATCCACGTTATGATGAAATTGCATGCAGATCCATCACTTGCGCTCGATTTGTTAGGTCAAGATCTTGACCTGGTAATTTGTATCACCGAAACAACTCTGCCAGTTGTTTACACGGCCGAGAGTTCCGCGAATCCTGATAGACACTTCTTATTGGGCGTTGTTCAGACAGCCTTGATAGCTATGGAGGAACTGGACCCCGAGACTGTTTCCTTCATCAATTGTAGCACCTTGGCTTTGGAAAAGGGCGATGAGCTGATACCCCTGAATTGTCAGTTAATTATAATCAGAAGCAATACAGGTGGTTTTGCTGTCCTAACGCGAACTGATCAGTCTTTGGCCAGGCGTCTGATAAGGGAGGCTGCGCGCAGGTTTACAGGGCTGATTCGTCTCGATGTTCCATAATTTGAGATGCGGATTGCGGAAAAATATGGAACTCTCGCTGCTTAACCGGGACAAATTCTTTTTATTGCAGGCAGTTTTTGCAGGCGCAATATAGTTGGATGTCAAAGGAGATTTCCGTCATGGTGCGACATTTCATAGCGGCAGCCTTCCTGATTTTAGTTCTTTGTTTTCCAGCGGGCTCGCAACAGAATGTTTCAGGTAAATGGGAGACATGGATCATGGGGCACAAGCTAGAGGTTAATATTAATCAGGAAGGTGGTGTAATCGGTGGTGTCGCATACATTTTCGGTCCGGACGGCAAGAAGGACACTTACCATTTTAACGGCCATGTGCAAAGCGGGAAGCTTCAGGCGGTCCATAGCGATGGACACTCCTTCTCCGGTAAACTAATAAATTCGAGAGAAATAGCCGGAACTATTACGGCCGCATCGGGCCGGCATCTTAATCTGACTTTGACGAGAAGATGAGGGGTTAGGTGAAAAGAAATAGCAATTGGTTGGCCGCTGCGGCCTCGATCAGGACTATTTGGTTTATATCGGCCATGATACTTCCATTAATTTTGGTGTTGCTTCTAGGAATCCTGTCTTTAGTAATTACGTCACCTCTCATGGTATACGCCAGGATTGTGGGTAAGCATCTTAAAGATCCCAGGGTCAGTGACAAAAATCCAGGTCTCTGAATTTCATTACTCTAATATTATTTGGTTGATATTAGGGCTTAAAGATTAGGCCCTGATTTCTGAAATGAAATCAGAGGCATGTCAAGGGCGGATATGCTCGCCTTTTCCTCATTCCGTTCCGGTCGCAGCCGGGTCAGACGCGAACTTTGGGAAAGATTTTCTAATCTATTATTAAGATCCAAAATAGCTGGATCATCTTGGCTCAAGAGTGCCCACGAACGGAAATGTGTTTCGTCACGGTTACCATCTTTGAGCAGCAGGCTGACTTTTTCTATTTCCCCGATATCTGAAATAGAAATTTCCGCCTTTTCTATTCTTTCGAAGTTCACCTGACCGTTTGGTTGCGCGTCCAAGACTACCGAGCCATCATTGTTCAGCTTCTTAGATAGCGAAAATCTCCTCATTCCTCCGTCCCCGATGCTTTGAATCACCATCATCAATGGATCGGCAAACCTTGAAACGTCACGCTCACCTTGCAACTGGTACGCTTCAATGTCTTTTTGGTCGTGAATCAAATTCAAATTTCCGCCATCCGATAGGATTTCAACGTTAACATCACCTGACATTGTTAGAACGAATTTGCTCGGTCGCTGAAAAATAAGACGTCCTTTAACGGTCAGGTCACGTTTGAAGACTGGAGACCGTCGGACTTTCACGAATTCCGCTCGAAATTGCTTAACCAGATATGACCTCTTCTCCAGAGTATTGATGAGGTTATCCAAGCTCACGTTCTCCATGGAATTTCTTCCTGTGCATCCACCTAGCCCCATGAAGATAATGCAAAGCGCGGAGAAGATCTTTATAGCTCCCCACCATCTATCTAGTACCCGATAGGGATCAGTCGGTACAACTCGACCAAAAGATTCCGGAAATCGCTCAGGACGATCAATCACAACCGGAGCCGATGTTTCTCCGGTACAAATTATCGAACCAATCTGTAGCAATTTAGCCATTCCCTCAAGGAGACAAAGACCCAACAATCATGTTCACCAAGGGCTGTCGAACAATTTTGCATAAGTACCACAAAAACCACCGGTGATCAATAATTAGGATGTTGCTAATTAGTGGCTGCTTTGCCCCCATATCCCAATCTGGAGAATTGATTCAACGCTAATCGGAATTGCCAATCTCGATGTACATTCATGTCCGCAACAAACAATTAAAGTTCCCAAAATAAATTATTTTTGGGCCGGGGCAGTGTTCAAAGTCGATGATGCTTGGAAAACAACGACGAACCAAAGGCGCCGGTAAAGCATCTAAAGGTACGTGTAGTTGCGAATTGAATTTCTTGAAGTAGATGGTGGTGTCTGATAATTTCGTGTCTACGGCTGAACTCATCCAAAACTGAGGTGCATTATGTGGGAGTACACTGAAAAGGTAAAAGATCATTTCTTTAATCCGAGGAATATCGGCCAGATGGAAGATGCCAGCGCAGTGGGAGAAGTGGGATCTATTGCTTGCGGTGATGCTTTGAAATTGTATCTGAAAATCGATCCGGATTCACGTCGCATCTTAGATGCACGATTTCAGACATTTGGATGCGGCAGCGCAATTGCATCGAGTAGCGCACTTACTGAGATGGTAAAAGGCAAAACCGTGGAAGAAGCGCTGCAAATAACCAACCAGGACATAGCTGACTTTCTCGGTGGGCTTCCACAGCAGAAGATGCATTGTTCGGTAATGGGCAGAGACGCCCTACACGCAGCCATTTCTTGTTACCAAGGGGTCAAGGCTCCAGCAGAAGATGCAGAAGGCGAACTGGTTTGTCAGTGTTTTGGTGTCACCGACGAGCAAATCAAGCGAGTTGTGAGGGAAAACAACCTGGCCACGGTCGGACAAGTAACCGATTTTACTAAGGCCGGGGGCGGATGCGGATTATGCCATGAAAAAATAGAAGAATTGATAAGCCAAGTGAGAGGTGAACTCAAGAAGGAAGAAAAGGCTGACACCGATGTTCGACGACCGATGACGAACATACAAAAAATAGCTAAAATTCAAGAAGTTATTCAGAATGAAATAAGGCCGATGTTGCAACAGGATAGCGGCGATGTGGAGCTTGTCGACGTCGATGGAAACCGCGTGCTGGTCGCCCTTCGAGGTATGTGCACGTCGTGTCCGAGTTCCGCACTGACCAGGACCGGCATCGAGTCTAAACTTAAAGAGCTTGTGGATCCCCATTTGTATGTCGAGGAGGTGGCTGCATGAAAGTCGTTTATCTTGACAATAATGCCACTTCTATGGTCGCTCCGGAGGTAATGGAGGCTATTCGACCCTTCTTTACTGAACGGTATGGCAATCCGTCCAGTATGCACACATTCGGAGGAGGAGTGGCGCGTGAAGTCGCTAATGCGAGAGCGCAGCTAGCAGCGTTGCTGGAAGCTGAATCTCCGCAAGAAATTGTTTTTACTTCCGGCGGTACAGAGTCGGATTCCACCGCCATTTGGAGCGCTCTGGAGACTATGCCGGAGAGACGTGAGATCGTTACAACGAGAGTTGAACATCCGGCGGTCCTGAATCTGTGTAAGTATTTGGCTCGATCCAGAGGGTACACGATCAGATGGTTGTCCGTTGACAAAGAAGGCATGCTCGACATGGAGGAGGTTCGTCAGAAGATAACGAATCAGGCAGCGATTGTGTCGATAATGTGGGCAAATAATGAAACGGGCGTGATCTTTCCTATTCATGAAATCGCGGAGATTGCGTATGAGCACGGGGCATTAATGCACACAGACGCGGTGCAGGCGGTCGGCAAATTTTCCCTGAAGCTTCGGCATTCAAAAATAAACTTTCTGTCTTTGTCAGGGCATAAGCTTCATGCCCCAAAAGGTATCGGAGCTTTGTACATTAGGAAAGGGACGAGATTTTCTCCGTTCGTAATAGGCGGCCATCAGGAATCGGACCGCCGCGGGGGCACTGAAAACGTCCCGGGCATAGTCGGTTTGGGCGAGGCATCTCGTTTGGCATTGGAAAATATGGAAGACAAAATTCGATATGTCAGAAAGCTGCGAGACAAACTTGAACAGGGGCTTATGGAAAAGATTCCTTTTGCACATCGCAACGGACATAAGGAACTACGGCTTCCGAATACCTCAAACATCGGATTCGAGTTCGTAGAAGGCGAGGCGATCCTGATGAGGATGGACGATAAAGGTATATGTGCATCCTCCGGATCAGCGTGTACCTCCGGTTCATTGGAGCCGTCGCACGTTCTTCGGGCTATGGGAGTTCCTTTCACTTCGGTCCATGGATCGATCCGCTTCTCCCTCTCTCGGTACACTACTGAAGAAGAAATTGATTACGTTATCCGAGAGTTGCCGGAGATAATCACATTCTTGAGATCAGTCTCACCGTTCGGAAGAGAGGCCCTGAACGCGATTTGCACTGTGCAGTAGTCATGATCAACTTTACCGAACTAAAACCGGAAATCGAGCGGATCTGCAGGACGATGCCAGTGAAACGGCTTGGCATTTTCGGTTCCGCATTGACCGAGAAGTTTCGTCCCGGCAGTGACGTGGATGTCCTTGTGATTTTCGATACGGACGGGAATGTCGACCTATTTGATGCGTACTTCGAACTGAAAGAACGGTTGGAGGACGTATTCGGCCGCGGAGTCGATTTAACGGTTGACAAACCGTTCAAGAACCCGATTTTCAGGGATACAGTCGAAAAAACAAGGATTGTTGTCTATGAACGATGAGATACGCAAGAACCTTGTTGACGTCTTGCAGGCAGCGGAGGAGATACGCAGTTTCATGGAGGGTATGGATCTTAGAGCGTATCTAGCCAGCCCCGTGACCCGCAGGGCGGTTGAGAGGGATTTTGAAATTATCGGAGAAGCGCTAAAAAGAATCAGGAGAGTGGAATGAGCAGTTTCTGGAAGATATCTCCGAACATCATCGTATCGTAGGCTTCAGAAACATCCTTATACATGGCTATGACACTGTCGATGACATGATTGTCTGGAACGCCGTTGTGAACCATCTGCCAATCTTGTTAAGAGAGATTAAAGAACTACTGAGCAGGATATGATCGGAGAAAAGAAATATTCATCCTCTACGTTGCTTCTCGGGGTGGGGCGCCGGAAGGTTAATCCCGAGATCCTGCTCGACCGAGCGCGGCGCCTTCGCCGAAAGACCAAGGACCATCCAATTACAGACAATGAATTGCGCACTGCCAGCTGATGGGCCGCGCATGATCGTCGTCGATGAACGTGATCTGTTATTTGTACGTGGAGAGCGGGCATCCCTGCACGCGGAACAGGCATTACTCAAAGATTCCAACTGGGCTGCGCCGTTGCTATGGCGAAGCGAATTCCGCAACGTGCTCTCTCAATACATTCGCAAGCAGTGGTTATCGTTGGCAGAGAGCCGACAGATCATGAATGAAGCTCTTTATTTGATGGAGGAGCAAGAGTACGAAGTTGATTCGCAGCAAGTGCTAAGCTTGGACGCCGCCAGTAACTGTTCGGCATATGATTGCGAGTTTGTAGCACTCGCACAACAGCTCGGGGTCGTCTTAGTTACTGTGGACAAGCAATTACTGGACAACTCTCCGGATATCACCACGTCATTGTCAAGTTTTGTGGCTTCTGAGGAATTGAAGCATTAATTACTTTTCTCCTATAATTTTTTGTAGATCCTGTCGAATACGCGTAACAAAATCTCCATCAACCGTGAACACGGCCCCCTCTTCTTCCGATGGCTGAGCCATTGCCAATATAGTCGGAGGCAATGCAGGCTGGGAATCTGTCGTAGGCTTTGCCTGATCTTTGGCGGAACTTGGCGCCTTACCCTTTTCGGGTGCTTGCTTTTCAACCGTGACAGGTTTCTGTTCTTCGGGTTTCTCAGCAGGTGCCGCTGCTGTCTCGCTTTTCCATCCCGCCTTCAAAAGCAGCGGCTCCTGGTCAGCTTTCTTATAGAGGGAGACAACGAGCTTGGGCTGATCGAGTTCCGCAGGCGCAGGCTCGTCGGGCTTGCGAACGGTCTTTGATTTCCATTGCAAGTCCTTGATATCCCAGAGTATGCCTGATACTAGCCAGTTATCCATCTTCTCTTTCTTCTCAGGTTTTTCCAGGGTCCACTTGTTATCCTTATCTTTGGTAAGGCTCCATTGTTTTCCGTCCAGATCTATTTGCATTTTTTCAACATCGGGGGGATTAAATGTAAGCAGCGAACGATCTCGAAGCTCCTCCGGGTCTGTCTTGATGCTGGCAAGGGAGCGCCCATCCAGCAGGTACACTGGGTCGTGATCTTTGATTCGGGCGTACTTGTCAGATACTGCTCCGGGAGTCGGCGATTTGTTCTCCTTGGATTTCCCTATAAGCAGAGTCATCTCGCGTTTGGGCCCCGAAAGCAGTATCGACTCTTCCTGGGTTTTGCAAGCCGTATTCATCGGAATCCTTGGCCGGCGAATCAATAATTTCCTTGGCCTTTAGATTGGTTATGCTTCTCAGATCCGAAGACACGACGGAATTTTTCGCTCGGAAGCGCTCGGGTGAGGTCAGAAGCCACTTCTCCGGCCCTTCACGTTGCAGTTCGACCTGTTTTCCGTTACGAGATATGACAACTTTTTCCAGATCCTCGGGCGCAACGCCCACAACTGATTTGTCACGCACATCAAAAAGCGTCTTGTTCAGACTTATCTTCAAGGTGTCTGCAACCAACAACAGTCGCTGATCGTCATCCACTCTTGCATAAAAGCTTGTCTTAGACGGATTGGATGCGCCAAACAAAAGTTCGGTCTTTTTATCGGGCGTGGAAAACTGAAAGACAAACTCAGGTTTATCCAGTCCGTAATCCTCCCACTTGACATCTTTTTCCAGAATGACTTTTTCGGGTGTGGCTTCCGCTATTGTAGCCAGCAGGTTGTCAACCGCTAATTTATCCGCCTTTGTTTTTACAGGCTCTGTAACTACCCACGTATCGCCCGGTTTCTGAACTTCCACATTGCCTTTATCGTGCGTCTCGATTCTAATCTGGACTACTTTGTCCTTGTCCAATTGAACGATCTTCTTTCCCGTCTCTTCCTGTCTCTTCTGATCCGGTCGATACCTTATCTCAACTATATAGAGCCATCCGACAACGGCTACAAGAATGGCTAAATACATTATTAGCTTGCTCAATTTCATTGCTTACGCCTCCAAGACAAAAGCGTGTCCTCAAAATTCGGATGTCACAAATTTAAAGCTGAGGTTATGCGCTTACGCTGCGCCTGCGATACACAAAAACAACCAGTCCGGCCACAATCCAAGCCAACGGGATAAGCACAACCGGGACTACGAGAATTAATAACTGGTCGCGAGCCTGTAAAACCATGGGCTGGGAACGAACGGATTTCGGCCGTATGGCTATCAGATTCTCGTCCTCGGCCAGCCAAGATACTGTATTCATGAACAGGTCACCATTCCCCTGCAATTTGAAAAACTTATTCGAGGCCAGTTGGCTGCTGCCGAGAACTACTATACGGGCCTTCTTAGGTTTCTTGTCGGATTTCTCATCCGCAGAACTTTTATCTGCAGCTTCCGGTTTGCTGCCGGTCTGACTTGTATCCTTGGATACCTGTGGCCCGGTTTCGGGGGGAGTGTAGGTGGATACCGCCATTACGGAAATCGGCCCCTTAACACCGGTTTTTTCATCAAAGTTGGCATTATTCGATTTAAGTTGTTCTTCGTTTATCGTCCACGACACCGGGCTGGTCATTGCCAGATCTTGAACGACTACGTTCGGTCCGGCCTCCTTAGACGCTTGTACTGATCGCACCTCCGGGAAAAACGAAGCCACTGTAAAATTCTTGGTAATGGGAAATCTCATGTAAGTCGTGATGACCGGCATAAGATAGTCACCACCCAGCACGCGACTCATTCTGTCAACTACGATATCGTCAGCGGTAACAAATCCATAATCTTTCAGGAAATTACACAGTTTAGGCGCCTGAAAAGGATTCAATAACACGAACAGACTGCCGCCACGTTTGAGATAATTCCGAATTTGCTCCAGTTCGGAGTCCATCAGATCGGTTTTGGGGCCCGCTATAATCAGGATTGTAGCGTCTTCCGGAACCTCGGGTGTCTGCATGAGTACTACGTCTTCAGTTTTGTAATTCTGCTTCTCAATATTCTCTTTAGCAATGCTGAAACCTATTGGGTCGGTAGAGGCGGGGGAGAGTTCTCCGTGTCCTTTTAGGAAATAAGCCTTCTTTACTTCTGTTCTAAGCAGTCTGGAAATAGCATTGGTCAGGCTCTCTTCGTCTGCTGTGGAAATTCTTTCATCCTTCTGTCCGACTTTGACCACCAGCGTGGGATAGGACTCTATTTTATTCGCCAGAGCGACAGCCCTGTCTCGGTCCGGATCGATGAACGAGTATTTCAGGTCAGGATCGACATCCCGGTATTGATCCAGCAGATCTCGAACGGACTCGCGGGAACCTACATCTTTAGTCTCATAGAACGCCAACACTTCTACGGGAATCTTTTTTTGCCTGACATCTTCTAAAAGTTTTTTGCTCTGCGGAGCCAGCGTATATTGGCCGGTTTTGGTAAGGTCCCACCGCTTTGGGTACTGCATGGCGATATATTGTAGAGCGACAATAATGGCCAGAAAGATGATTGCTCCGGCGATTGTCCCGCCGCCCAGTAGGAGATTTCTTCTTGACTCATACAAGTTCATTCTTTACCCCCTCCATCTGTGAGTTTCTAAGGAACGCAGAGTTAGAAATAAGAAAAACGCGATGAATAGAATAAAGAACGATAGATCAGGTGCAGTCAGGACTCCTTTGTTGAACGATTCCATATGCTCCAATATGGACAATTGTTTCAGGACGGTTCCGGTAGATTCACCGGCAAATGAGGATGTCCAACTTAATACCCAAAACAAAATGGCCGTCCCGAACGAAATTGAGGCTGCCACGATCTGGTTTTCGGTCAAGGACGAGAGGAAAGTTCCTAGCGCCATAAAGGCCGCACCCATCAGGAAAAGACCTAAGTAACCCGATATAATTACACCAAAATCCGGTTGGGCCAGTGAAACTAACAGAATCGGAAAAGTGAAAGTGCCCAACAATATTATTACTAACAGTGCAAGAGCCGCGAGAAATTTGCCGAATACAAGGGCGGAATCATCTATAGGATAGGTGAGGAGAAGCTCTATGGTTCCTGATTTTTTCTCTTCGGAAAAAAGACGCATTGTCAAAAGTGGCATCACAAATAAAAGGATGATGGCCATATTCTGAACCAAAGGCCGAATTACTATATCAGTCAAGTTAATGCGCTCGGCAATCATGGGGTTACCGGCAGCCTGCAAACTGACTAGGCTCATAAAAGATACGTTAGCCCAGAAGAAGAATCCCGAAACAAGTAAGAAAATGGCAATAATCGAATAGGCTATAGGGGAAACAAAAAAGTTCGACATTTCTTTTCTGAATACTGCCCAGAATCCGTGCATCAGGCCACCTCCTTTCCGTCTGTTTCCTGTGCGGAAACTTCTTCAGTCTCCTCAGTCACCAGATCGATGAAAACGTCTTCAAGAGTGGCATGCAAAGATCGCATTTCGAACAAGTCCCATCCTTTTTCTGTAACAGCCCTGGCCAGGGCGGGACATAAATCCGGCTGCGAGCCTGCTTCTATAAAAGCTGATACTCGTCCGTTTTCCGGTACAGGCGTCAAGCGCACGGAGTTTATTGCCTGAAAACCCGATAGCATCTGTCGAACCTCATCTTCTGACGCACCAACCACCAGCTCACAACGGGACAATTTACCGTGGCTCTGTATAAGATTCCTCGGTGTATCCTCCGCGACAATTGTCCCTTTGTTAATAATGATGACTCGGTCGCATATCTGACTGACTTCAGGCAGTATATGAGTGGACAAGATCACGGTTCGATTTCGAGAGAACCCTTTTATTAGATTTCGAATCTCACGTATCTGTTTCGGGTCTAATCCAATCGTCGGCTCATCCAGAATAAGAATTGGAGGGTTTCCGATTAGAGCTTGAGCGAGACCTACTCGTTGACGAAATCCTTTTGACAAATTTCTGATAAGCATTCCGCTAACATCGCTGATGCCCACTGCTTCCGCCACATGATGTACTGCTTCCTGTCTTGCCGAGGATGCAACCGCCTTAGCTCGGGCTACAAAATCCAGATATGCCCCAACGCGCATCCATTCATATATTGGCACATGTTCCGGCAGGTATCCGAGCTGGCGACGGATCTTCATCGAGTCTTCCCGAGCATCCACGCCCATTATCGTAGCTTTGCCCGAGGAGGCCGGAGAAAAACAAGTTAAAATTCGCATTGTCGTAGTTTTTCCAGCGCCGTTCGGCCCCAAAAAACCCACAATCTCGCCTGATTCTACCCGAAAGGAGACATCTTTTATGGCGGCTAGATGCCCATAATATTTTGTAAGTTTCTCAACCTCGACCATTGTCCCTCCTGTTAGAGACCCTGATTCTTAAAACACTCTTTTTTACTAACGAGAAATGTTTTGTCAAGAGATCTACGATCCTCCGACTACACTGCGAAGTAACTCATCACCTTACTCAGGCTTTGAACTCCAATATGGCTATCCTGTTCTCTGTTTAACGTTTGATTGCAGGGGATAGCGGGTTTCGGCCAGCACTGTACTACTGTGTCCCTGAGACACTAAACGCGTAAAACAGTGCGGGAACTCTTGCAAAAAATTACGTTGTATCGTCCATTTGTTCGGTTCGAAGTTGTACTACTCGGATAAAATTGGATGAACGGGAATTGACCCAATGTCATTGCCGTGTTATGTCACCGGTGCGATACCTAATGTTCCCGTCCTTTGCCTGGACTGGGAAAATACAGCTCATTCGGAGAAGATCGAGCATGTTGCGCAAGATTTCCTCACAACTCGTCACCATAGTAACATTTCTTGCTCTTATGGTTCTAAGCGGTGCCACGATTCCGGCATTTGTGAGTGGTTCAGCGGCAAGCGCCGAGGCTGAAAACGCTTTTTTCACCGGTAGCCATCTTTTGTCCAGGGAAAATTTTCCCGGGGCTGTCGAATCTTTGGAAAGAGCGGTGGAACTTGAGCCCGGCAATGAAAAATACAGACAAATGCTTGCAGTTGCATACAACAATTTGGGTTTGAAATTGACGCGCGACGGGAATTTTCGTGAGGCGTTGCGCGCTTTGAGCAATGCATTGAACTTGGCTTCAGAGGACAAAGACATACGTTCCAATTTCATTGGCGCTGCGTTGCAGGCGGCAAATGCTCCTGATGATAAGGTAACCTCATCAGAAAAGGTAGAATGTTTGCGGCGTGTCCTGGAAATTCAGCCGGATAGCCCAGCCACCAAAAAGGCTTTAGCAGCTTTATTAAACAATTCCGGTATCGCTAAGGGTAAGCAAGGTGACCGTGCTGGAGAGGTTAAGGTTCTCGAAGAGGCGGCGCTATTTGATCCGGGCAATATCAAAATCAAACGGAATCTGGCCACGGCATATTACAACTTTGCGATGGACAAGGGGAAAAGTGGTGACTTTACCAGTGAAGTGGAGCTGCTACGGAACGCACATAAGCTGGAAGCCAAAGATAAAGCAATAATTGACAACTTGGCAAAAGGTCTGTCAAATCTGGCCGTCCTGAAAGGCAAAGATGGGGACATAAGCTCCCAGATCGCCCTGCTTAAGGAATCATTGGAACTCGTGCCAGGAGACGCTACCACAACCAAAAATCTGGCTGCGGCTTATAATAATCAAGGAGTGGTAGAGAACACGACGGCATCCTTTTCCGAACGAGTATCAGTCTTGGAAGCGTCGTTGAAACTTGACCCAAAAAATCAGGCCACTAGCAGCAATTTGGCCAATCTTCTCCTCCGGGAAGCTGTCCGAGAGTTCAAGGCTGGAGCTGTACCTCGGGCGATAGAATTGTTGGAGCGCGCGGCAAAGGCAGACCCCAATAACAAATCGGTACAATCCAATCTTGCCGCGGTTTATCACAACGAAGCGATTAAACGGGGGGAAGAAGGAAAACACGACGAAGAAATACGACTTTTGCAGAAGGCCACATCTGCTGCCCCTTCCAACGCGGAAATTAAAGAAGATTTGGCCATGGCATACAACGACTACGGGGTAAGTCTGGGGAAAAAGGGCGATTACAAACAGGAGCAGCTCTATCTTTCAAGGGCGGCAAAACTAGTTCCCGGAAACAAAGTAGTTCAAGAAAACCTCGATCGAGCCAAGCAAAAAGCTGACGTCAGCGAACCTAAGAAAGGGCACGCGGCCGACAAGAAGAAAGCTCATTAGAGATAAATGGGATGTTCTGCAGAGCTGGTTCCCACGATCGAGCGTAAAGCTCCGATTGACATTCTCCGCGACGAGTAATAGAATAAGGCAACAAAACCGGACTTCTAGTCCTATCTCAAGGCTCTTCCATGATCGCAAGGTTCAGTCGCAAGGACTTTCTTGAGGCCCTTTTCGCGGATTACTACAGGGAACATCGTGGGTTCACGCTTGTAAAAAGCTTCAAGCGGGGGGATGCCAAGATGAGCACCCGATATTTTCCGAATGTCGACATCTTGGCTAAAGAGCAATATGGCGAAGACAGAGATGTATACTTCGGCATCTGTCCACGCGAACGGATGAAAGCCGAAAAGGAACATGTTCGTTATATTGTGGCTTTTTGGGCCGACTTGGATATTGGTTCTGAAGGCCACGACGAAAAACAGACATTTTTTGAAGGGCCTCGAGAAGCTGCTAAAGCAATCCGGAGTTTTCCCCGGGCCCCCTCCATAATTGTGGAATCAGGGAGGGGAGCACACCTGTATTGGTTATTACGAGAAGTCACAGAAGTTAATGATCACGAAAAATTCGAATCAATTCTGGCGAAAATTAATGATTTTCTTCAGTGCGATACCGAAGTCAGCTTGGATACCGTCCTCCGATTACCGGAGACCGTGAACACAAAGATCCCAGCAAGACCTGTGAATTGTGAGGTCAAATTTATCAACTCCAATTTTCGGTACAGTGTAGAGGATTTTGAAAATCTCGGACATCGAATCGCAGTGCCCTCGCCCGGACCCGCTGCGACGCAAGCGAGAAGTTCCGGCCCGCCGGGTATCCCTTCTTTTAGCGAAGAAGAACCTGTAAGAATACCTATGCCCGCTGCCAGCGCCGGTGGAGATCCGTCTATCGCAGAATCTCTGGTATTGGACGAGACTATAATCGATGAATTGATAGACGACATATCTATGACGGGAAGCGGCGTAACAGGAAGCGGAGTTACGACGGCTTCCGCCGACGCGACCCCCGCAAGAGGTTATGTTCCCGAAGAGGAGGCCCCCCCCCGATTTGAAACCGATACTGCTGTTGTTCATCGGGAAACAATTGCGTCGACCACATCTGTGATCTCTCCGGCTACTTCTACGGCTACTCCCACGACCAGCTTTCTTGAAGATATCTTCTCCGCTCGGACCGAGGTCGAAGTCTCATTGGTCAGCTCAGAAAAAGTTATCAACGGAGTCATGACGTGGAACCGAAACGGCTTGATAGGGATTGAATCAGGGGATGACTTTTTCACCATTCCGCTTTCCAGCATTTCTTACATAAAGACCAAAATAAGATAATTTTCATCTGCGATTGAATTTATGGGGCGAAACGTGTAGTAGTCCACCTCGGATGAGGGGGTTCGTCAAAATGCTGAATATCATCTGGCTTGTTCTATTGGTAGGTTCTGTCGCTGTGGCACTGGTTACCGGTCATACAAAAGATGTCGTGATATCCGCCACTGAAAGTGCCGGTTCTGCTTTCAAGCTGGCGCTGGGATTTACAGGAATAATGGCTTTGTGGCTAGGAATAATGAAGATCGCCGAAGAAAGTGGACTAATTAAGCATTTCACGGTTCTAATTGCTCCGATAATGCGATTCCTTTTTCCCCGTGTCCCGGATAATCACCCCGCATTGGGCAGCATGGCTATGAATATGGTGGCCAATATGTTCGGTCTTAATAATGCAGCCACTCCGCTAGGCATCCGAGCCATGGGGGATCTGGAAACTCTGAATTCTAAACCTGGGACAGCTACCGACGAAATGTGTATGTTTCTCGCCATTAATACATCCAGTCTGCAACTTGTTCCTGCCGGAGCTATTGCGTTACTCGCAGCCGGCGGGTCGTCCGATCCTACTGTAATAGTATTACCTGCAATTATAGCGACGATTTGTTCCACCGTGATGGGGGTGACTGCTGCAAAACTGCTTTCACGTATGCGTCGTTTTCGTCAGGATCAACAGATCGAGGAGCAGCCCGAAGATGCAAGGATTTCCTGAGCTTTCTGGTATAGCTTCAAATGTGATCTTCTTAGGTTTTCTGGTTGGAATACCGGTCTACGGATTTTTCAAAGGAGTTAAAGTATACGAAGTATTTGTAAACGGGGCAAAAGAAGGCTTTGAAGTGGCTGTAAGGATCATTCCGTATCTCGTAGCCATACTCGTGGTAGTAGGAATGTTTCGGGCCTCTGGGGCCATGGATCTTATATCTCGCGGATTACCCGGATTCATGAATTCACTCGGTCTGTCGCCGGACGTGCTTGGGCTGATCCTGATGAGGCCGCTGTCCGGGGCCGCCTCGTTAGGAATACTTGCGGAGATCGTTGCTAAACAAGGACCGGACTCCTATCAGGCCCGATTGGCATCGGTCATTATCGGGAGTACGGAAACAACTTTATACGTAATAGCAGTGTACTTCGGGGCAGTGGCTGTAACAAAGGCTAGATATGCGCTTCATGCCGGGCTCTTGGCTGATGCTGCCGGAGTCATCGCATCGATTATTATATGCCTGCTGATCTTCGGTTGAGGGGTAGGGGTGGCTTTGAAAGGCGGAGATGTGGATTCCAAAAATACTAGGACCGGCATCTTGCCGGTCAGTTATATTGGCGTATTGAAACTGGCGGAGAGAGAGGGATTCGAACCCTCGGTAGAGCTTCACACCCTACACTCGCTTAGCAGGCGAGCACCTTCGGCCTCTCGGTCATCTCTCCGCAAGGCTTCACGAGTGGTACTGTATTGCCATGTAGCCTGAATGTCAAGAATTTGGTCCGATCGGGGGCATGATTGGAATCAAGAGAAGAGAATCCTCAACACAGAGTGCGCTGAGAACGCGGAGAAGAAAGACGTATCAATAAACAGCTTAAAGGAGCCGGAGCTAAGGAATAAATCTGAACTAGAGCAGATGTGCGATGTGGTGAGCGACTCGAACCTCATTGATCGGTTACCTTGTCATTGCGACCCCGTTGAAAAACGGGGGAAGCAATCTCCTTGCTTCGGGGATTGCTTTCCCGCGGAACGCGGGATTTCACTCCTCGCAATGACATTCTGAGCGTGCTCTGCGATCTCCGCGTAATCTGCGGTGAATCTTTTGCTGCGTCACCCTCGATAATATCGGAAATATTCTTGTGGAATTTCCTCGAAGAATCTAGAGAGCTTCGCTTCCACCTGACCGTATCTGCGGTCCATGAAAGTCCTGGGCGCAGCGATCACCAGATTGTGTTTGGCCCGGGTTGTAGCCACATATAGTAGGCGCCTTTCTTCCTCCAGTTCGTCTTCGGAATCCATCGCCATAGGTGATGGAATACGGCCCTCCGCAGCCCATATAATTATTACCGTGTGCCATTCGAGGCCTTTGGCCGAATGAATGGTTGAGAGGACCAGGCTATTCTCTTTTGAATTCGATCCTGCACCCTCATCGTCGGGAGGTTCGAGAGCCATGTCGTCAAGGAATCGGTTTAGGCTCCTATACGAGACTGTAAGGTCCGCCAAATTCTCCAGGTCACGCATCCTTTTGGGATAATTGTCATAGCGCTCCTGAAGGAAGGGAAAATAATACAAGTTGACCTGCTCCACTTTTTCTGAGATCGGAGCGTTTTGACTTCTCAAATTCGACAACAATTCGTGTAGGTTGAAAAATGATTCTTTGTATTTCTTGTCTTTTGAAACGAACTGTGCGGGATCTTTGGGAAAGCCGGTTTCCACCAATTCCGCGGCAAGTTTCATGGCCGTCTTCATGCCAATGCCCGGCAGAAGTCTTAGAATTCTTATCCAACTGAGGCGGTCTTTCGGATTGTTAACAACCTTGAGATGCGCAAGAACATCCTTTATGTGGAGACTTTCCAGAAACTTGAATCCGCCGTACTTAACGAATGATATGCGGTTGCGCGTCAGCTCGCCTTCAAGATCGAACGAATGAAATCCGGCTCGAAACAGCACTGCAATTTCCGACAACGCTATCCCGTGATCTCGCAGCTCTTTTATGCACTGAACCACAAAACGGCTCTGCTCGCGCTCGGTCGAGGGCCGGACAGCAAGAGGTAATGGACCGTTTAGTTGTCGAGTAATGAGTCTCTTCGGGTAACCCTGAGTCGCCTTTTCGATAATCATATTCGTCACATTTAGAATAGGAGCTGTGCTTCGATAATTTTCTTCCAGCTTTATTATTTTGGCCCCGGGGAATATTTTCGGGAATTCCAAAATGTTGGTGAAATCGGCTCCTCTGAAAGAATAGATGCTCTGGGAATCGTCACCTACGACCATTACATTATCATGGCTATACGCCAGTAGCCGGACGATCTTGGCCTGCAAATGATTCGTGTCCTGATACTCATCCACGAGAACATGACGCCACCTGTTGGATACCTCTTCTCTGATTCCTTCGTGTTTCTCCAGAAGCTCAATGGTGCCTGTCAGCAACTCATCGTAATCTTTTAGGTTATTGGCTTGCTTGTATTGCTCGTATTGCGAACGTATCCTTTCGATATCCGGAGCATAAGACTCGAAGTGAGGATACCGATTTGTTAGCGCTGCAGAAATTGAGATCTCGGAAGAAACGGACCTGCTGATTATTTCTGCTATTGTCCTGGCCTTGGGGAAGGCTTTCAGATCCAAAAGCGGAGGCTCCAACGTTCTCCTCACATGATCTATTGCATCCAACGAATCCCCTTGGTCCATGATGGAGAACGAGGAGTCAAATCCCAATAGCCCCGCATACCTTCGCAGCAAGAGGTTCCCAACTGAATGAAAGGTGCCTCCCTCCACTCTGGTTACCCTGCTGTCCAACAGCTGAGCCGCCCGGGAGAGCATTTCTTCCGATGCCCTTCTTGTGAATGTAAGCAGCAGAATGGACGAGGGATCAACACCGGAATCGACCAGCCAGGCCACGCGATAGACAATTGTTCTTGTCTTTCCTGAACCCGCGCCGGCAATTACAAGGACCGGGCCACCGGCAATGGAGACTGCTTCCAACTGCGACGGATTCAGATCCTGTTCGTAATTAATTGATCCAAGTCGTTCGTGCATTCCTTATTCTCGATTAAGACGGCATTATTTTAGGTAGTTAGCAGAATTGCCAAAGCAAGCGATTAAGAAAAGCGTGGTCAAAAGCGCTCATCTGTGGTATGCTACGTCCGTTACGGGTTGTCTAGGGGAGGTAACATGAATTTGAACGTTGTTCGAAGGAGGATTGTGTGAACAATTCGGCCACAGTTCTCTGCTTGCCCGTTATGTTGTAATAACTTCTCCCATGATCGGAATACCGATAGTCTTGGTTCCGCGGTATTCGGATACGGGCTTGATTTTCGGCTTTTCCCGAGAGACTGCAATCGTTCATCTGATATTGCAATTTGTCCTGAATGTCTGTTTACAGCACGTGTTCAAGATTTCCAACAACGTGTCCCCGGTCACGTGAAGGACGTGGTACGTTCACAAAAATATAGCAAAATCTGGAATTCCCGCTCCGGTGAAGAGTTCTGCGCTAGGGGTTGGCTGGCGCTGATCACAATACTTGAAACCAGGGGGGTCAATCCCAGAGACTTGGGCATAGTGAGCTTAAAAGGTTCTTGGGCCGCCCGGGAACTTGGGTCCTTAAACACCGAGATTGAGCTTCTTCGGACCGCCGACGCGTATCTCGATGACGCACTCAGGCGCGGCCTTACAAAAGGCGATCCAGGAATGGTCATGTATCTGCTCGGTGAAATAAACCGACGTCGCGGTGAATTCCTTCGAGCCCGCGAAATGCTCACTTTTCTTGGAAATAATCCTCGCTATCGTTATCCGGCTTTGCTTGAAACAGTCTTAATCGAAGAAGAAGATACCACACCTTATTGGTCTCTGCACTCACCTGATCAGATGGAGCAATATTCCCCGCGATTTAAGGGTCTATTCCCGGCGCTCAGAAGCATTCCCCCAAAGAAGACGGAATTCTGTGCGGAAGAATTGAAGGAACAATCCGAGAAGACGGATGGGGATGATCGTCGAGGCTTCTGACCAGTTTCTCGAAGATTTTCACGGAAAGCGCCTGGGTATCTTTTGGGGTCGTTTGCCAAAATTGCTTCACTCTGGACTCAATTCGCCATCGGTTCGGAAATAGTTCTGAAGGGCGGTTCGTGAATCGCTCCAAATTTGATGCTTCTGGAATACCGTTTACGCGAGAAGCCTATATGGACGGTATGCAATAGATAACATAACCTCATGTATCAGAAGGAATTTGCCTGCCACGGAATATCACGCGGCTCCGCAATTCTCTAAAATCTAACTCGTTCTTGAAAACCCTGAAGCAAATTGCTAATCTAACCTGTCCCAGGTTATCCAAGCGAGAAGCTGCAATGACGGAGGAAATGGTATGAGACCCTATTTCGAGAAGATGACGCCATTCGGTAAACCTCTCAGCGCGTCAAAATTGAAATCCACTGAGCCGAATTTGGCCGAAGTGAAAAAAGTGGAAGATGAGATTCGCGAAGCTGTCGAGAAAAAATTAAACGCAGGTCTACCCGCAGAGGTTGTCAACAAGAGAGGACAACTCACGGTTATGCAAAGACTGGAGTACCTCCTGGATCCGGGCAGTTGGCTCCCGCTCCACTCTATGTTTGACCCCAAGGCGAACGAGGAAGGCAGCACGGGGATCGTCGATGGTCTAGGCAAAATTGGCGGAAAATGGGCCGTAATTATCGGATTCGATAACAAAGTGTTGGCAGGCGCGTGGGTTGCCGGCCAATCGGAAAACATTCTCAGAGTCACTGATCTTGCAAAACGCCTTCATATTCCCTTGGTATGGCTGGTTAACTGCTCGGGGGTTAAGCTAACCGAACAACAGGAGGTGTATCCGGATCGCAGAGGAGGTGGAACACCGTTTTTTAGGCATGCGGAGCTTCAAAAGCTCGGGATACCTGTGCTTGCCGCTATTTACGGCACAAATCCGGCCGGCGGCGGCTATCAGGGCATCAGCCCCACGATTCTGCTCGCGCATAAAGACTGCAACATAGCGGTGGGGGGCGGAGGAATCGTCAGCGGAATGAGCCCCAAAGGTTATTTCGATCTGGAAGGCGCGGAGCAGCTCATTGAGACTACCCGGCATTTCAAAGAGGAGCCACCTGGAAGCGTAAAAATACACTATGATTCCACCGGCTTCTTCAAAGCAGTCTATGAAACCGAAGAAGAAGTATTGGACGCCATAAAGCAGTACATGAGCTACATGCCCGTGTACGATCCGAGATATTTCCGAGTGGCGGAACCTGCCGAGCCGCGCTTTGACAAAGAAGACCTTAATCGATTGGTCCCGATGAACCAGAAGTCCGTTTATAGCTTTGAGGAAATGTTGGCGCGGTTGACGGATAACAGCGAGCACATGGAATTCCAGCCGGAATACGGACCGGAAGTCTACACCGGGCTCGTGAAACTGGATGGTCTTCTTATGGCTGTGATCGGTAACAAACAGGGAATGCTGCCTCCCGGCTATCCTGAATATGCGCCTTACCCGGGCGTCGGTGGAAAGCTGTACAGGCAGGGATTAATCAAACTGAATCACTTCGTGACTCTTTGTGGCCGGGATCGTATTCCGATAATATGGTTCCAAGACACTTCGGGAATTGATGTGGGGGACATAGCAGAACAAGCCGAGCTTCTAGGCCTGGGCCAATCGCTGATCTATTCGATTGAGCAGACGAACGTCCCTATGATGTTGTTTGTGCTGCGCAAAGGTACGGCAGCAGCGCATTACATTATGGGTGGGCCGACTGCCAATAATCACTGCGCGTTCACGTTGGGAACTCCAGCAACCGAAATTTACGTCATGCACGGTGAAACAGCTTCAGCCGCGTCATTCGCTCGGCGATTGGTCAAAGAAAAAGATGCAAACCGTTCCCTTGACCCGATTATCGACAAAATGAATGCATTGGCTCAACAATATTACGATCAATCCCGTCCGGTCTACTGCGGAAAAAGGGGTTATGTCGACGAAGTAATACCGTTTACTGAAATGCGGAAATACATGGTGGGCTTCGCGTATTGCGCATATCAGAATCCGGAGTCTCAGTGCCCGCATCATCAATTGATGATCCCGAGGATCACAAAAGGGTGAAAACCTGCCGTTCATTGGCACCTCAGTAGGAAGGAAATATTGTCAAAATAGCAGTAGGACCGGTATCTTGCCGGTCCTTTGTTTTTTCGGGAGAAAGGCGATGCTTTGACAGGGCGTGTTAATAACGACAGTGAAAATTAATTGAATTTTCTCAGGCGGATTTGAAAAGCAGTTGCAGCCGTGACCCTCAATGAACATAAAATTATACATGGTATGCAGATAATAAAATGAATCAACCCGAGGACATTTTTAATATTCGAACGATGTTTGACAATAATATCAATAAGCTTTGTTAATAAATTTTAGCTTTTTATTAAACTGATCCCACATGGGATCAAGATAAGACGATCCATTCAATACTTTAAACTAGTTGCTAAATAATTTTGAAGGAGGAGAATTATGGGCGAAACGGAAAAGAATCTTCAAGCGGCGTTTGCGGGGGAATCTCAAGCCAATCGCAAGTATCTCGCCTTTGCCAAGAAAGCGGATGAAGAGGGCTACACAGGTGTGGCCAAGCTGTTTCGAGCCGCAGCCGAGGCGGAGACGATCCACGCACACAACCATTTGGATGTTCTCAAAGGTGTTGATTCTACTTTACAAAATCTGAGGGAGGCGTACGGGGGAGAGCATTACGAATTTACCGAGATGTATCCGGTCTTCTTGACTAAATCCAAGGAGGAAAAGCAGGGAGCGGCAACGAAAACATTCCATTACGCAAATGAAGTCGAGAAGATCCATGGCGCTCTTTATGAAGATGCAATCAAGCAATTGGAAAATGCCGGCAAATTTGCGGATAGAGACTACTATGTGTGCCGCACTTGTGGATATACCATCGCAGATAACGCTCCGGATAAATGTCCGGTTTGTGCATCCAAGAAAGAATCTTTTTTTAAGGTGAACTGAGACTTTCGATGCCTAAAGAGGGGAACATGCCAGAAACGGTTGAAGTAAAGAATATCGGATTACGAGGGGTTGTAGTAGCTGATACTGCTGTAAGTTTCATTGATGGTCAAAAAGGTATTTTGATTTATCGCGGCTATCGGATCGAGGAACTAGCGGAAAGTTCCTCTTTCATGGAAACCGCTTATCTGCTCTTGAACGGTCGCTTGCCGAGCAAACAGGAACTCGATGAATTTGACCTGATGGTCAGGCAGGCCCGCGATATCCCTGATTGGCTAATCCAGGTCTTGAAGAAATTGCCAAAAAAAGCGGATCCGATGGATGTGCTTCAAGGATCTGTCCCTTTCCTGGCTATGGATGACCCGGATTTGCATGAGCAATCCAGAGAAGCCAATGTTCGCATGGCCGCTAGATTGATAGCTCGTATGCCTGCTGTGACCGCGGCCTGGCACAGAATTAGGCAGGATAAAGAGCCTCTTCCGCCGGACGACAAACTTTCTCATGCAGCAAATTTCCTCTGGCAGGTCTTCGGAAACAAACCGGATGAGGAGATGGCCCACGATCTGGATACTTGCCTCATACTTCACGCAGACCACACGTTCAACGCCTCGACTTTTGCATGCCGAGAAGTTTGCTCAACACGTGCTCATATGTATGCGGCAGTGGCAGCGGGCATAGGCGCGCTGGCGGGAAGTCTTCACGGCGGAGCCAACTCCAGGGTAATGAAGATGCTTCTGAGTCTGGAAAACGAACAGGATATAGCAGGATGGGTTAAGGACAGAATTGATCGCGGAGAGAGGATTATGGGATTCGGCCATGCGGTATATAAGACAATGGATCCCAGGGCTAAGTATCTGAAAAAAATGGCGGAGCGTTTGGGAAAAAGCAAAGGTATGGAGAAATGGGCCAATCTGTCCAGGGAAGTGGAAGAAACCGCGGCCAGCGAATTCGACAAGCGCGGTAAACATGAAATAAGACCGAACGTGGATTTCTTCAGCGCTCCTGTATACCATATCATGGGATTTCCCAGAGACCTGTTTACTCCAATATTTGCGATCTCAAGAATAGCCGGCTGGTGCAGCCACGTAATTGAAGAAAAATTCGCGGAAGCTCAAGAGAAACCAGCCCTGTACAGGCCGCAAGCCGAGTACGTAGGTCATTATTGTGGCCTAATAGGCTGCGATTATGAGCCTATGGCAGTGCGAGAGTGACAGGGCCAGGTCAAAATGAATGACGTGAATTTGACTCGCCTCAATGTCGGTTGATGGCAAGAATGACCGAACAAAGGGACCTTGAAAATGGGGCAGGGCGTATGGGGCGCGCCGATTCACCTCTGCGACGATTTCAGAACTCGTCTCAAGCGCAGCGCAGAGTCACGCCGGTTTCAAAGGCGATCGGATTCTGGTTCAATGTTGGAAGTGCATTTAACTGTGCTTGAACGAATTGAAACAAGTATTTCCGGAATTGGAAAGAGATGTCATCCAAACATGACGTGGTTATTGTCGGCTCCGGTCTTGCCGGGTTAAGGGCAGCCTTGGAAGTGGCTGACGGCCTGGATGTAGCTCTCATCACCAAAGTCTATCCCACGAGATCTCATTCGGGGGCCGCACAAGGAGGCATAGGAGCCGCCCTTGGAAACGAGGAGCCGGACTCCTGGGAATGGCACATGTACGACACGGTGAAGGGAGGGGACTACCTTACGGATCAGGACGCCGCAGAGGTTCTGGCTACCGATGCGATTCGTGCTGTATATGAACTCGAGCACATGGGAGTCCCCTTTAACCGCACAGCGGATGGCAGAATCGCACAAAGGGCCTTCGGCGGCCACACAAAGAATTTTGGGGAAGCCGCTATAAAAAGGGCCTGCCATGCTGCGGATAGAACCGGCCGGGTCATTTTGGACACTTTGAGTGCTGAAGCGGCGAAACGAGGCATTAAGATCTATTCTGAGTTCCAACTTTTGGACATTGTCATGAAAGACCGGCGTGTGGTCGGCCTGGTAGCGTATGAGATCTCTTCAGGCAAGTTGCAAGTCCTCCACACTCGTGCTGTGCTCTTGGCCACGGGCGGATTCGGGAAAGTTTACAAAGTGACCTCTAATTGCTTCGCAAACACTGGTGACGGAGTATACCTCGCTTATAAATGCGGAATTCCTTTGGAAGATATGGAATTCGTCCAATTCCATCCCACGGGGATTTACGGATTAGGTGTCCTTATAAGTGAAGCGGCTAGAGGAGAAGGCGGAGTCCTTCGGAATTCCGAAGGATTTCGGTTCATGGAAAAATATGCTCCTACCATAAAGGATTTAGCCCCGAGGGACTTGATCTCCCGCGCAATGATAACTGAAATCAGACAGGGCAGGGGCATCGATCATCGTGATTTCCTTCATCTCGACCTCACCGGAATAGGCCAAGAAAGGCTTGCGGAAAAACTGTCGGACATTTCATCATTTGCGAAAATTTATCTGGGTGTGGATGTGGTGACAGATCCCATCCCCGTAAGTCCCACATGCCACTATATGATGGGCGGCATTCCGACCGACACGGACGGTCGCGTCCTTGATGAAAATAACCGGGCGGTGGAAGGTTTGTATGCTGCAGGTGAGTGCGCGTGTATTTCTGTGCACGGGGCTAATCGGTTAGGTTGCAACTCCCTGGTGGATCTGGTGGTTTTTGGACGCAGGGCCGGCCGGATTATCCGACGAGATCTGGAGCATATGGAATGGACATCGCTTCCTCCCAATCCCGATACGAGAGTTGCCGGAGCAATTGAAGAACTGAAGAAAAGGAATGGGCGAGAAAAAGCTTATACCCTGCGGAATGCAATGCAACAACTGATGACGGAAAGCTGTTCAGTCTTTAGGAATGAGAAAGATCTGAAAACGGCATTATCAACTTTGCGAGACCTCAGGGATCGATATCCGAGCGTTACGATAGATAATCACGGCGACGTGTTTAATAGCGATCTGTTGGAGGCCATCGAATTGGGATACCTGCTGGGACTCGCTGAAACGATTCTCGTGTCTGCCTTAGCCAGACAGGAAAGCCGGGGAGCACATTTCAGAGAAGATTATCCCGAACGGGATGATGCGAATTGGCTCAAGCACACACTGATCCGACAAACCGACAGCGGTCCGGAAATATCCTACAAACCTGTGACTATCACCCGGTTTGAGCCAAAGGTTAGGACTTACTAATGATTGAAATGAAATTCAATATTTTTCGTTTTGACCCGGATGTTGACCGCGAGCCATATTACAAAAAGTACACGGTAAAGGCTGAACCATGGGAACGGTTACTGGACTGTCTGAACCGAATAAAATGGGAACAGGACGGGACATTAAGCTATCGCATGTCATGCGCGCACGGGGTGTGCGGTTCCGATGGCATGAAGATTAACGGTCGATGCGCGCTTGCTTGTCAGAAACTGGTCAAAGATTATCAAGACAAAGAAGTGCTGCTGGAGCCGCTTCCCACTTTCAAGGTTCTAAAAGATCTGATTGTTGATCTGGATCAATTCTTTGAAAGAGTTGAATGGCTTAAACCATACCTCATTGCCGGAAATCCGCCGGAAAAAGAGCGACTTCAATCCCCCGAAGAAAGCAAGAAAGTGGAAAAGGTCATTCGGTGCATTCTTTGCGCCTGTTGCACCGCTGCGTGCCCCGTTTGCAATGAGAATGCGGACTATATAGGCCCTGCGCCTCTTGTCCAGGCATTCAGGCGCGTCTTCGATTCACGTGACGAAAAGAAAGAGGACAGGTTAAAACAATTGGATTACCCCAACGGGGTCTGGGCCTGCGTAAACTATTTTGAATGTACCCGAGTCTGCCCTAAGGAAATACCGGTCACCAAATCAATCAACCTGATGAAGAGGGAAATCGAAAAGAGCCGATGATTTAGATACCCGGTATGGTTGCTCGTCAAATCCGGTACGCCTCAATGAGTTTTTGCAAGTTCAACCCAAGTTCTTCCAGCCGATGAGTCGCCGCCTCAAGTTGTCTCGTACCTTCCAGATTTTGCCTCATGGACTCGTCAATATTGACCATAGCCTGCGAAACCTGGAGCACTCCTGCAACTTGCTGCTCGCTCGACGCTGTGATGATGGAAGCGGCCTGTGATGAGGACGTCACGCTGCGCGTCAGCGTCATTATAGCCTCTCCCGCGACTTGCGACTGCTTAACCCCCGCCGCCACGGCTTTACCTCCTTGCTCCGTGGCCATGACAACAGCGCTCACCCATTTACGAGTTTCCTCCAGAATGCTTCGTACCTGATCCGTCGCTGCGCGTGATTGATCAGCCAGAGACTTGATCTCCTCAGCAACTACCGCAAAACCTTTGCCCTGATCGCCGGCGCGAGCAGCCTCTATCGACGCGTTCACCGCAAGGATATTGGATTGCTCGGCAAGGTCCTGAACCGCCGATATAATGTCTTCGATGGCCCGGCTTTGCTCACTCAGTCTTACCACCGTCTCGCCAATTGATTCCATCTGCTCTTTAATCATTTGCATCCGCTCAATGGTCCCCTCAGTGGCTTTCTTTCCTGATTCCGATGTCTGTACCGCTTCCTGCGAAGAGGTTTCCACCTGTTTGGCTTGGTCGCTGGACATTTTGGCCGCCTGACGGACCTGTTCGACCGTGGCGGTTGTTTCCGTAACAGCGGAAGATGTCCTGGAGGTGCTCTCAGCGACCTCCGTCACAGTTGTGGAAATTTGCGCCGTGGAGGCCATCAGGACATGCGCCGCTTCCAAAATTTGCGTTATCTGCCCTCTGACATTGGCCACCATGATGCGAAATGCTTCGGAAAGATTCCCCAACTCGTCGGATCTCTTGATGTGCGGCAGCTCGACCGTGAGGTCTCCCGAGCTGATTCGAGATGCGCTATCGGCCATGAGTCGCACCGGCCGTGACATAGTCCGGGCAATAACGAATGCCACCATGGCAGCCGAAATTCCGATGATCACCCATATTACCAAGAGCTTCATCCCTAGGTCGGCCACCTGTTGGAATGCCGTCGAAGACTCCACTCCCGTGATGACGCTCCAATCAAAGTCCGAGTTAAGACCTGCCACAGACGCTAATCCAACGGGCGCCCATGAGTAGAGTCGGCGAATTCCGGTTTTCTCTGTGAATTCTCCAACTCCGGATTTCCCCTGTATGGCCTCGACAGCCGGCCCACTCTCAATCTTTGTCTTGAGAACTTGCCCTCCAATCTTTGACGAGTCGGCCCGCAGCGTCCCGTCCTGCCCCAGCAGCAAGGCGTCATCCGCCGTTTGATTCTGTCCCGAGGTTGACGCGAAGTTGTCGATAGTTATTGGCGCCAAACGCAAAACCAATATGCCGGGCGCCTCGCCTTGTTCGCGGAACATCACCGGAACGCCTATAAACCAACTGGCAGTCCCGGAGGGTGGATAGAAAGCTACATCCACCGTGAACGGCTTTCCGGTCTCCTTGATCTTCTTCCACAGGCGAGCCAGACTTGAATTCGCCAACTTCCCGGAACTCAAACTTTCACCCATATCCGACAGTCCCCTTGCAGTGTACGTGATGAGGCCTTTGTCGTCGGGGGAAATCAGTAAGACGTCGTCATAGGACCGCTCTTTGTGAAACCTTTCAAGGAATCGAGAAAAGGTTGGACCGATGTTGGCTTTGGCCTGATCGAGTTGCACACCGAACTCCACGGACTCCAGGTACCGGAAGGCCGTATGGACCGCGGGAGTTGATCCGAGGTACTCAATGTCTCCGAATGCCTGCCGCGCAGCCGCAATAATTTTCTCACGCGTTTGGTCTCTCGATGTGGATAGCTCTCTAAGGCTGGCTTCCTGCAAGGCCGACTTGGCGGTTCGGTACGACAGGTAACCTACTATGGCAACGGGGATCAGAGCAATCAAAAGGAAAAGGAGTACAAGCTTCCCCATCAGACTCTTTGCCAGAAACCGCATTGTGGCGCCTCCTATTAACTGGTTGTTTTATATATCAACCCCCCAGCTTCTCTGTCGCTAGATTCTCGGCAGGAGCAATGAAGTCCTCGCCTTATATTCTTCGTATTCAGGGCCGAACCTCAGCATCAGTTCCTTCTCCTCAACAAACCGGTGATAGCAAGTTCCAAATATGAAACTGAGAACCAGCATCACGGGTCCGATCTTACCCGAGCCAAAAAGCGTCCTAGACCTAGATAATAGAGCATGCCCCAGGCTGGAGTGGATTTCTGCACAGTTTGTACGGGCCTGAGACGATCAGTTCTTTTGAGTCGGAACGAGCGGCACGGGGGTGCCTCCTCCGATGCGCGCAGCGTGAGGGTCGACCATGCCACGATAAAAAGGCAGACGCCGACGGCCGCCATGGAAAAGGCAATTTGCGCCAATCTCCACTCGCTTGCGGACACAAACCTTCTAAAACGTAGCCGGCGATGGACAAGAGGAACGGAATGACGATGAGAAATGTAAAGCCTCCAAGAATAATAGCGCTTATTTTCAGGTCCAACGGCCTGTTCTTCACAGAAGCTTGGACAAGCGCGCCCAAGTACTTCTGCAATATCCTCACCTGCTCGCTCCCTGGCCAGTAGAAACCTATGCGGTTCTGCCTATCATAGGGCCGAAGCCTTGGCGTCAGATAGATTGAGTTTAACGAGGAGAGTAGAGAACCTACAGGCACTCGGTATTTTTACCACAGAATGAGGCAAGGGGTCTAGCAACATCCGCAACCGGAATTAGGCTCTGACTTTGACGCTGCAGACGCCTCCGGTTCAACCACACAACAGCAAGAAGAGCTGTTGCGGCCAAGAGCCGAATTGATCACCGCAGCGGCGCAACCGACACCGGTGCGCACTTTCAGAGCCTGAGTAAGACAGTTCTTGGCACAAGCGCCGCACTCCATACATGCATCACGTTCGACTATACGGACCTTGCCATTGTTCCGAGCCAGCACTCCGTGCGGACAAACCTCAAGGCAGGTCCCACACCCGGAGCATTTCTCCGCGTCCAACTCCAAGGTCACCACGTTTTTCAGGTAAATCAACCGAGCCATTTTTCATGTCCTTCCTTAAGCTATCCAGTTAGATCCGAACCATAGAATCAATCCTATGCAAGCTGCTGCCACCTGTACGGGAACAGCCCAGCGCATTTCCTTTTTGACGCCGGAAAGCGAGGTGTAAGTTGATGCCCCGGTAAAATTCATCCCGAGAAAAGCGGCTAACGCAATTATGATAAAGATCCAAGCAATAAAATCCAGCCGAGCAGGCCATTGGCCGAAGAATGCACGCGTAAGGACCGGTGGAATCACAGATACCAATAGACCTGCAACAGCGCCTTTGATGGAGAAAGCTCTGCCGGGAAGCCATGGCAAGAGCACCGGTGTCAAAACCGCTCCGCCGAAAATGGCAGCTACCAAGGCAAATACTGCAAAAATGCCGTGATGTGTGGCGTTGGTCCAATAGCCGGCGGATCCTATCAACCCACCAAGAAGGAAAAACAATGGGATCAGAATCATGGCCCCTTTCAAGGCTTCGACCAGTTCCACTGGAATCAGGACAATCCTCTCGATAACCGGGAAAGTCTTAAGGCGCATGTCCGAAGTGGCCTTGAAACCTTGATCAATAAACGCTGGCAAGTCCTTCGAACGGATTGGTCCATATTTTATTTTGAATCCGGAGAGCTCTTGTACCCGATGAGCGGCCACCCCAGGGGCGCCAAGCTGAGGAACTATCAATCGGCGATGCGACACGATCTGTGCCAACCCGTTGGATTCAATTCGATGCACAAGCTCTTCTGTGGAAAACGTCCCTTTTCCTGCTGCGCACCAGACATTAATGCCATCGGTATCGAGCACTAGAATCCACAAGTTGCGGCCGGGTAGGGCGGCTCTGAGCGCGTCAAAGCTCAATTTATAATTGGCCGTGACTAAAACCGGAGAATCGGGGTTTGGTTCTCCTAACGCATAAAGGCCGGGGTCCACTTTGTAATTCATACGACCGATTCCCCAACGCACAGCGAACGTTCCCCAGCGATCTCGCACGGTCAATTGATTGGAAACACGTGGAATGATTCCCGATATCGTCTTAAATGAGCCAATTACAAAAGATTGGTCCAAACTCGACCGGCTCACCTGAGCCTCGTTTCTGGCTGCTCAGCATGTGCCAGGTTTAATTGAAGCAGTTGACTGCGTCGGTTCACATTTATTTCCGGAATTGACCATCGAATCACATCCCAAGTCTTTATCATTCATCTAAAGTACCGCCTGTTTTTCTCATTTTGGATTCTTCCATGAGACACAATGCGGCATCCAATAGGCTCACCACACAAGAATCCAGAATGCGATAGAAAATATTATTTCCATTGCGGCGATGCCCGAGCATCCCTCGGTCCACTAACCGCTGTAATTGGTTTGATATTGCTTGCGGCTTCATGTTCAGTTTTTCAGCTAGATCGGTAACGCAGATTTCACCGGCAGCGCAGACTGTTTGAAGCATTCTAAGTCGCGTCATGTTTCCGAGGACTTTGAAAAGCGCCTCTAATTCGCCAGCTTGCTCGACGGAAAGCGTGGGTCTGTCTTCCAATTGAGGTTTTCTCGAGCAGCAGCTCATCAGGAATTCACGAGTCATCTTTCACCCGCGCAGGACATTACTACACAGTTACATTGTATAGTGTAATTATATCGTGTCAAGAAATTACTGAGCCTAATCCTTCCGCTACTGGCGGCAAAAGAATGTCAGGGTTTGAAGCTCTAGCGAGGGTTCGAATCCCTCTCTCTGTCAGTTTCAATATGCCAATACAACTGACCGGCAAGATGCCGGTCCTACTATTTGTGATGAACCTCTCTTATTGCGAGCGGAGCCGAGCAATCTCGCTTTGGGAGTTGCTTTCCCGCGAAATGTGGGACAATGACAAATCCTCGCCTCTTAACTGAGGGGTACGGCGCGGAAGTAACAATAATCATATTAACGATATAGGAACTTGTCCTTCAAAAAGAGTGACGATACCACCAGTCATATGCCTGTACCGGCATTCTACAAACCCTGCTTCTCTCATCAGGGCAAGAATCAAGTCCGGTCTTGGAAAATCAACCATTGAATCAGTGAGATATCGATACGCTGAAACGGATGACATGATCTTCGTGAGTATGGGTATTGCTACTCTCGAATATATCTTGAAGAGGGGCTCCATGATCCTTCCGGTGGGATGGGTTAGTTCCAAAACGACTATTCGGCCTCCGCTGCGGATTACTCTGGACATCTCACGGAGCGCTAATTTTCTATTCGTCACATTCCTTATGCAGAAAGCTGTAATAGCCCCCTCAAATGAGTTGTCCTCGAATTCTAGATCCAGCACATCACCAGGAATTAAGGATATTGAATCAGCCAGACCGGCTGAGCTGACCTTATTCTGCCCTTGAACAAGCATGCCTTGTGACGGGTCTATTCCGATTACCTTGCTTCCCGGGGCTCTTCTAAGAATTTCCAGAGCAATGTCGCCGGTCCCACAGCCTACATCCAAATACTTGCCCCCGGGAACCGGTTGAAGTCTAGTTACAGCACGACTGCGCCAGAATCCATCCAAACCAAATGAAAGAATTTTGTTCGTCCCATCATAATAACCGGCGATGGCATCGAACATCGAGCGATTCTCTTCAGCATTGGTTAGCGAATCTTGCGGTTTTATTTCATCGGACATGAGGTTTCCCATTCCTTAACTTCTGCCATCAGTAATGCCTTTTCAATTCTTACCAAGGCGGATATCGCAATCGGTTTGCCATTATAAAAGATCGACTGGTTGAATGATACAGTAGCCTTTACGAGATTGGTTTATCAGCAATAAAGATCGTCTAGTGCTTACCTTCGAGATGCACAACTGTAACCCCTCAGGTTACAGGCGGGAAAAGAATGTCATTGCGACCCCATTGAAAAACGCGGGAGGCAATCTCTATTCTCTGCGGTTTCGCAAAATCCTAGATTGCTTCGTCGCTAACGCTCCTCGCAATGACAAACGCTGGCATCGCGAGTACATAACCGGCGACCTGTCATTGCGAGCGGAGCGAAGCAATCTCGCTTTGGGAGTTGTTTTCCCTCTGAACGCGGGACAATCACAAATCCACGCCCCTCCTAACTGAGGGGCTATGCTCCACTACAAAACGGTCTTGACAAGTTGAACGGAAGTACCCTTTTTGTACTTAAATTGTTTGTTGGTCTCATGCAGTTGTTTTTACATTCTGCTTACGTGCAAGTGATCGCAATCAGGGGGTACTTATGAGATATCTGCTTACGCCGCCCAAACTGGTCACGTGGTGGGTATGCTTCGCGCTTCTGGTAGTGGGGATCCTGATGTACGTTCGTGTGCTGGCAATACCAGCGCTCAATCCCTACACATTTTGGATTGTGGTAGTAGGACTAATAATAATGTTGCTTGCCACTAGACTGCGGGGGCTTTAGGAAGTTTAGAGATACAGCGAAAAAGCTGATTGCGGAGCTTTGCCGAGCGTATATGCTTGAAAGATTCAGCGTCAAGAAGACGGAGCGGATAGCTCTCTTTTCGGGTCTACCCACGCAACAAATTAAAAGTCTCCGTAATCAGGCCGAATTGCGTTCACGGTCTTCGGTAGAAGCTGAGTTTCCAGCCCAAACGGAGTCATCTGTATCGGGGATTTGGGTCAACACCGCCAATGGCACAGCGCTTACTTTCCGATAGATTTCTTCCGGCACGTGTCGTACCCCATCGACGGTAAGAAGATCCTCCACTTTGATTCCGAAGTGCTTCTCATTTTGAAGCAGGTAAGGATAAATCAGCTTCCAATCATCGTCCGTTATTCCGCTCAGTGTCCCTCCGTTAAGTTGCTCATCCACTATGGATCTCTTGGGATCACGTATATATATCGCTCCGCCCGAAGCCAATGAAAAGAGGTTAGAACCCGGATAAGGACGATCGAGAAAAACCACTTTTCCATCCTCGTCCATAGTTAACCCGTTCACTATAACAAAGCCTCCGCCGTTCAATGGGTCCCCTGCCATAAAACTTTCGGCGAGGAAATCCAACGCTGTGCCGTTGATGACTACTCGAGGATTGCCCGCGGCATTTATTAAAGGGCGACCGGCCGCATTTCCCAGCACGAAGACCGCTCCGCCCTTCGCGCCGTACATGAAACATTGTCCCACATCACCGTGTACGACGAGAGTTCCCCTCTTCATAATTTGAGCGATCTGGTCTTGCGCGTTTCCATGGATGTACACTTCCATTCCGTCTATACCGCTGGCAGCGTAGTCTCCTGACGACCCATACAGGTCCATCCTGACTCCTTCTGTTCCGGAGCCGAACCCGCAAGCATCAAATCTTTGTCCACGAACGTCAAAAACAATGAACCGCCTCCAACCTAACTTATATGCTTCAACCATGAGGAGCGCTTCACAATCGTCTCCTTCCGGGGAGAAATCCTTCGCATCAATGACAATTGTGGTTTCGACTGAGATGGGTGGCCGTAGATGTCCTCTGGACTGGTAATCAATAAGGCTTAAATAGCCGCCCTTTTTTGAATCCGTCATTTCAGGCAAAGACCTGAAGATGTCATACAATTCCTCTAAAATGCGACGCACCACCGCCGAACGTTTCTTATCCCCAAGAGGAAAACGCTTGTCGAGAGCCTGAGTCAACCCGTCTATGACCACATTCAGCAGATGTTGATTTCTTTGAGCTTTTGCTCCGAGTCTCCGAATTACCCATTGCAAGGTGTTATAGTCCCAGGATGCAGCATTATAGGCAAACAAGTTCCACACATTGTGTGGGTCGCCGGTTTTTAATGCTTCGTCCAAAATAGGGGCTATTTGGGACCGATAATTACTCGGCTCGACAAGAGGTTGGCGTACATCCAGTGGTTTGCGCTTTTCCGCGTTAACCTCACATCCAAACTTGTCCAAACATGTGAGTTTATGAGATCCATTTCCGTCACGATCAACGTTGAACAGGAACGCACCTCCATCCGAGCTGGAGCCTCCACGTGCGTTCCAATATTTATCCGCCACTGGGCTGAATCGAGGGTCTTCCGAAGCCAACGATCGAAGCGTCGCGTCAATGGCTTGCTTTTCCGAACAGATGAGGCCTATCTGAACTTCACCGTCGTACAGCGAAAAGACTTGAGGACGGAGCATCGCTGTATCAGTTATTCCGATGAGCTGGTAAGTGTCAGTTTCCGGAATATTCCTGGCGATAATAAAAAACCATGGTCCATCGGGACTAGCATGGATATGAGCCATCTGAATTTTTTCGTACAACGCTTGTTTTTCGGGCGGGAGCATATCGAAATCCAGCTCACTGGTAGGGGCCAATGCCTCGATGATAACCTCCAAAGGATATCCGTAGACCCTGTTCCACAAATCGAACAGCATGACGCTCACTTCCGTGTCCGTCATGAACAGAGGCTCCATGCCTCGCTGTTTCAAATAGTCGCAGGTGGCGTAATAATTAGCAAAATCACCATTATGGACAAGGGCTTCGTTCAATCCGGAAAACGGATGCGCTCCGCCGGGGTGCCACACGCGACCTCGTGTGGGGTATCGTTGATGAGCCATCCACACGTGGGCTTGGAAATCTTCCATTTTGTAATATCGGACAACGTTTTCCGCATAGCCGACGATTTTCAGAATCATCACATTACGGCCATGAGACAGGACAAACGCCTGTTTTTCGCCGAGAGAACTGTAAAAATCCCTATTAATCCTGAAGGAATTACGGCTTACAAATTCATCTTCCGCGGCTCTGGCAGTTATTCCATGTAGACCGCTCTCAGAAATAAAATGCTCTAACACATCGGGTTTAACTCGAACAAAAGCCCTCCAGACATCGGGGGGTTGAACTTCCAGCTCTTCGAGTTCTCTATAATCCGCTAAATGATCTACGTTTTCTTCTTTTGTAATATCAAAAAAAGGGGTTATATAGGTTTCTTTTAAGGCTTTGAGGCACGACGGTTCCAAGAGCGCTACGTTGAGAAGATAATGCGAATCGAGCACTTCCCGGCTGACTCCCAGCATATCAGGATTCAATCCCACTGCTGCAACACCACCGCCTTTTCCATTGCCTCTGTTGTGCATACATGCAGAGGGTTCAAAAATGAATCGACCGGCAATCGGCACATTGCATGCGAAACCGGTAACTCCGCATCCACCCTCGTCTTCTCTCTTGAAATTCCGTGATTCGGTCAGTTGGTCCATCTCTCTGATTCGGGACGCAATTATCTTTTCGGCAAAGGATCGCCTCTGTTTCATCTTCAACCTCATCTCAGCCGATTCTTATGTCATCATCCGGCTGCTCAGCGCTATAATCCAGGTGAGTAAGCACGTCGGTTCTGCCTATCAATTCTCTGATACTGGTCATCCCCAGGCGGTAAAGTATCTCTTGCAGTTGTTCTCGCCAACAATGAAGCATGTTGATTATGCGCTGCGTTCCCCAGGCCAGATCCATCAATCCGACCAATTCAAGATCTGTCGTAGCAATACCCCGAGCGCATCCACGGCCGCTTTCACAAGTGTGGCATCTCACACATTCCAGGGCCACAAGTTCGGAAGTGCCCGTCACAACGCCATCGGCGCCAAGAGCAATGGCCTTGGCTATGTCAAATGCTGTGCGAATACCGCCGGAAACGATAAGTGTAATTCCATCTCTTATCCCCTCTTCCGACAGAAAATTGTGGACCTTGGGAATCGCATACTCGATCGGCATAGCAATATTTTTCTTAGCAACATCAGGCGCAGCACCGGTGCCGCCATATGAACCATCTAAATGAATTATGTGGGCCCCGGCAAAATAGGAGCCTACTGCGACCATGTCGACATCGGTCGGGGTTGAAACCTTTACTGCGACCAAAGCCTTTGTATTCACGGCCTTAATCCAGTCAATATGTTTCTTGTGGTCCTCCACCGAATAGACGGAATGAAACGGAAATGGACTGAAAAGCGATGAACCTGGAACGGTTTCACGGATCCGTGCGACTGCTTCTGTTACTTTTGATCCCAGTAGATGTCCGCCCAGCCCTGGTTTTGCTCCCTGAGCATACTTGAATTCGACAATTTTGACCCGTTGTATGGTTTCTTCGCTTACTCCGAACAGACCTGTGGCCACCTGGGTAATGATGTTGTCATCAAAGGGGTATAAGGCCTCCGGATAGCCTCCTTCGCCGGTGCATGTAAAGGACCCCCAGGCTCCGAAGGCTCTGATCCTGCTGAGCATCGTGATCTGACTGATGGATCCGAAAGACATCCCTCCGCCATAAATAGGTATTGGAATTTCTATCGGCCATCGACCGTCGTTCTTCTTGTTGAGTCGAATAGACGTATCGATCTTGTCTTTGGCCAGATCAGGCCGGGGCGGCTTTTTCGGAAAGACAAAACGCAGTTTGTCAAAACCGCCTTCAGAAGCGCCAATCCGATATTCCAAATCATTTCGGGGCAACCTGCCGGTTTCAGCCATATGCCAGGTGCTCATCAGCAAATCAGGCGTCCACCTTTTGTCACCCAATGCTTTTGCGCTCGGGTTAACTCCTACACGAATAGCATTGACAGGACAATTGCGCACACACCGATCTGCTCTCCTGGAGCAATTTGTCCCCAGACAGAGATGATCCAGAGGCGGCGCAAGTTTAACGCCTTGAGGCACGAAAACCTTTTCCGGACAGACCGCCACGCACTTGAGGCAATCGTTGCATTGTTCGGACACTATAACCATGTATTTGCCAATGGAATGTCCAAACCTTGAGGGGGTATTTATTACCTCCCGAGTTGGAAGCTCACTCCACACATTTCGTGCATGCATCGTAAAACCGATCCTTATCAGGAATTGTGACGGGCCAGGATCTTGGCGAATGAATCTCTTTCAAGATCTTCCTTGAACATGACTCTGCCTTGCTCACCCCTGAGCCTTCTCGCTTCTCGAATGCCCATTGCGCCCATCATTTCGAGAAATTGATTGTGCCATGCGCCTATGAGATTAATGATCCTTCGCTCGACCCACAATGGATCACTCTGATCCAACCGCACAGGGCACTCGCCTCCGTCGCGACAATTGCGGCATACTCGGCATTCCAGCGCTATTAAAAGCGGCACGTCCACGGACACCAGATTTGCGCCGCAAAGCATGGACTTAATGACATGCTCGGCCATGCCTATTCCACCCGTTGCCATAACGCCGATTTCATCTCTAATACGAGCTTGCACCAGAGCTGAATGTGCTTTCCTGATCACGTCTTTTATATGGTGGCTACCGTCGCCTCCGGGCTCATAACCTCTTTCGTCCGCGACACAGTGAATAAGATCGAATCCCGCTCCGGTAAGATCTACTATGCGCTGTAGGCCTTCATTCGAGGCTAGGGCAGGCATGCGCACCGAAACTAATAAATCAGGCTTTAATCCCTTTAAGAATCGCATTCTATCGACGGCATCATCGGTATCGCGAATCTCGACCATCCTGTAACGTCCGATCCATTCCGCATCCGGATCGTAACTTTCTATTAGCGGGACAAGAATAGATGCGAACTCCGACAATTCTTCGGTTTTAGAGAGCGGTACAATCATAACGGTCTCTAACCTTGAAGCCGCCAGAGCGATACCTTTCCAAACGGCTGAAGAAAGATTGCCGAACGGAGGGATGTCAAGAATTATGGGGAGGGAAATTCTGAGAGAAGGCCAGGATTCGGTTAGCAATTCACCGTCGTTGTCGAATTTCAGCACAGAGGGTTTGTGGCCGATATCGACCACCGTCGAGATGTACTCGCGACCATGTATACCATCCCGAGTGGGCCTTACGATTTCACTCATATCTGTCCACATGGAGTCAAAACCCGGTCCGGAAAAGGAGCCCCCGTAACCTGCTCCTGAAACCGGAATGCGGCCCGATTCCGCCTGGGCCCAAGTAGCCGTTATTATCTCCGGATTATATACGTCGTCTCCCAAGGCTTCCCATTCCGGATTTGTGGTCTTATGTATCAACCTTTTCGGACACCCTTGAACACATCGAAAACAGCTTTTGCACAATTCATCAATGGTATCAGCCAGGATCTCAGAGGAAAAAGATCGTGTGCGATAGACATCGTACACGCACTGATTTTTTACGCATTGAGCGCACTTGAGGCACCCTTCACCCCAGTCGACAATACCGGATCTCCCTATAGTCGGATACCGATTTGGAGTGTGCTGAACCTCTATGTGGTATTTTCTCGGCATTTCATTCTTCCCGGCATTCTATGCATAAGATGAGCTTTTGAAGCGGTTTAGATTTTCGGCCTTTTGGCGATTCCTGCCGCTTTAAGAACTTCAGGAACTTTTTCCTCCCATTCTATGGCCATAAGATGTACGCCCGCGACACCTTTGATTTCCTTTACTCGTTGAATAGTTTCCACCGCAATCTTGATACCTTCTCGCGGTTGCTCTTCTTTGGGAAGAGAGGATATCCGCTTAATGATTCCCTCCGGAATGTCCATACCCGCAACTTTGGTAGACATGTACCTGGCCATTCCCGCGTTCTTCAGGGGTGTAATTCCGGCCAGAATGCTCACGCTCTCGGTCAGGCCCATATCCTGTGCCCGGGTCATAAATTGCTCGAACTTGTTGATGTTAAATATGCACTGTGTTTGTATAAAATCCGCACCGGCTTTCACTTTTTTCGCGAGGCGCACGACACGCCATTCAGCAGGATCGGCAAACGGATTCTCAGCAGCTCCAATAAACATTTTCGGCGGCACCTGGATTTCAGCGCCTCCGATGATCGTGCCTTCTTCTCTCATGTCTCGGACTGTTTTCACCAGTTGAATCGAATCGAGATCAAAGACCCCAGACGCTTCCTTTTGATTGCCAAAGGACTGATGATCTCCAGTCAAGCATAGGACATTGCGAATTCCCAAAGCATATGCGCCAAAGACGTCGCTCTGAAGCGCAATCCTGTTGCGATCCCGAGTAACCATTTGAAGGACTGGCTCATGCCCGAGCCCTTTAAGAATGGAGCATGCGGCCAGAGATGACATTCGTACAATGGCAGTCTGATTGTCGGTCACATTAACTGCATCGACGTAACCAAGGAGATATCTACCTTTTTTCTCAAGTGCAGCTACATCAGCCCCGCGAGGCGGACCGCATTCCGCTGTTACAGCAAATTGGCCTGTGCTGAGCACTTTTTCTAAACGGCTTTCGGTCTTCACGGCTTTTGATCCTCTCTAATGACACGGCGTGGTCCTCCCGAGTGAGAAGTGGACCAGTCAACGGGCGGCACATATTCTTCAAGTCGATCCAGTTCGCCCAATGCATCGAGCCTTCGAATTATCATGTCCCATCCACACGGTATATCTTTGCTAACCTCGCACAGGCCCTCTTTTGAACCGCCGCAAGGGCCGTTCATAAGCTTCTTTGAGCACCGAGTGACCGGACAAACCGCTCCGAAATGCCCCAATTTGCATTTTCCGCAACCGAGACAGTTCTCTTGCCATACACCCCGCATTTCAGTCTCACCGATGAAAAGCGTGTCCAGTGCGGGAATTATCGGCTTGTCCGAATATACTCGAGCTAAAGCCTGCACACCAGCGCCGCAGCCTAATGAAAGAATGGCCTCGTGGTCCGGCACCAGGTGAGCGATTCTCTCGATAAAATCGTCCACACATTGCCGATCGAGGCATGATTCCGTAATTACCGGAGCTTTATTGTCCTTTCGGTATGACAACTTCAATGCCGCGGCCAAGAGCATCGTCTCCCGATTTCCGCCGGCTGCACACTCCGCGACGCATGAATCGCATCCCACTACCAGTATTGACGAATAGCGGTCTATCATGCGCCTGATTTCGTTGATTTCTTTGATTTCCGCAACAATCACGGATTTCCTCCTCTGACGGCCTGAGTCGCGCCGTTAGCCGAAATCCCTCCTCAAGAGGCGAATTTCGGAAGAATTAGCGACGTAATTGAGTTTCAGAGTGCTTGCGATTTGGCGATTGCAGGTATGGTTCCGAAGGTCTCCAACCTTGCGGTAAATTCCTTAAGCGCCGCCTCCAGTCCATCCTTGTCGTTACCTGCCAGATGGACGAATTTAAGTCTCCCCGGCTCAATCTGAATTCTTTCGAGCCATGAGCGCGCGTAATCTATTCTTTTTTTCGCACGCATCGAGCCTTCCATATATTGACATGCATTTTCCGCACACGCAAGTATGAGTACGCCTTCCGCGCCTGCTGCAAGTGTCTCCAGCAAATGGTGCGCTTCCAGTTTACCGGAGCACGGAATTGCCACGAGCCTAAGCCCAGGCATGGATCTAACGAATGCCTTCTGGTTGCCATTGTCGAAGAGCCTAAGATTACGGCAATGGTAAGCCACTATTTTTGCAGGGCCTAATTCCATTTGTTATTTGTCTCTCTTATTGAAGATTGCCAGGACCGTCGATTCGAGTATCCTTCTTGCCGCTCAATCAGTCCCACGTCGGTCCCGGCGCTGAGCGCTTGCGTCTTCCGAACCCCCAGCACCTCAACGATCACCTCAATTTGTTTCTTGAGTTCAACCGATGAACTAACGAAACAAGTAACTTCTACGTTTTTGTAAGCAACAAGAAAAGCATCTACACTTTTTCCGTACTATTTAAGCTCTTTCAGGGTCGTTTTGTCAAGCTAACGGCCACAAATCGGTGAAGAAATCGGTGTGAGGAAACTCGCAGATTAAACCACGAAGCAACACCATATTCTAGCTTGAGCGCTTCTTGAGCTCCTCAGCAACGATCTTATTCACGATTGCCGGATTTCCTTTGCCCTTAGTGGCTTTCATGACTTGGCCCACGAAGAACCCCATGAGCTTAGTCTTGCCCGCCAAGAATCTCCCAACCTCAGCCGGATTTTCGTCAAGTACCTGGCAGACTATTCGAGACAGTTCATGGGCATCCGAAACCTGGACGAGCCCTTTCGCTTCAATTATAGCGGCCGAATCCGCGCCGGTACCGCGCATCTCTTCATAAATGGTCCTTGCGACGGTTCCTGAGATAGTTCCTTCATCAACGGCTTTAAGCAGGTCTGCGACTTGTGTCGGAGTTGTGCGACTGACTCCTTCGTCTGTAGGGTCTATCATGAGGAGATTACTGACCCGTTTTGCAAATGGATATATTTCAACGACCTTCTCAAAAAATTCCGCTACTCCACGCGATGAGGTAAGCACCCCCGCGTCGTATGCAGGGATCTCGAACTGTTTTACGAATCTGGCTTTCTTTTCAGCCGGAAGCTCTGGCAATTTGCGGCGAAGTTCTTCCACCAACTCCGGATCTACCCGAAGAGGCAACAGATCCGGATCAGGGAAATATCGATAATCATGGGCCTGTTCCTTACTCCTCATGGACGCTGTTGTTCCGCTGGCCGGGTCGAAGAGCCGAGTATCCTGAATGATCTTACCGTTTGCTGACAAGATGTCCGTCTGCCGATCGATCTCGTACTGCAACGCCCTCTGAACGTTCCGGAACGAGTTCATGTTCTTCAGTTCGGTCTTGACGCCAAGATAGTCTGCTCCTCGAGGCCTGATAGACACGTTAGCATCGCATCTGAAACTGCCTTCCTGCATGTTGCCGTCACATATACGCAGATAAACCAATATGGAATGCAAAGATCTTAGATATGCCGATGCTTCTTCAGGCGAGCGTATCTCCGGTTCAGAAACGATTTCGATCAAAGGCACTCCGGTTCGATTCAAGTCTACATAAGACAGTGGCTTGTGTTCGTCGTGGATTAGCTTTCCTGCATCTTCTTCCATATGTATGCGGGTAATTCCGATGCGCCTGACGCCTTCACCTGTTTCTGTTTCCACCCATCCGTGTTCTGAAACCGGTGATTCATACTGAGAAATCTGGTAGTTTTTTGGCAAGTCGGGATAATAATAATTCTTTCGGGCAAACCTACTGATCTGATTAATCCTGCAATTGCATGCAATTGCCATTAGGACCGTGAACTCGAGCGCTTTTCGGTTCAGCACGGGAAGGACGCCCGGCATGCCCTGGCAAATAGGGCAGGTGTTGTAGTTAGGTTCGGCTCCAAAACGTGTTGTGCACGAGCAAAACGCCTTTGAATCGGTGAGAAGCTGGGCATGCACTTCCAACCCAATGACTGCCTCGTAATCCATGATTGTATCCTATAACGAAGGTCTTTTCAGGTGGTGATCCGTTTCTTTCTGAAACGCGGCTGATAACTGGATCAGACGCGCCTCCTCGAAATGCGGCGCCACTAACTGGAATCCGATCGGCAGACCTTGTTCGGAAAATCCCCCTGGAATTGCCATACCCGGCAAGCCTGCCATATTTACCGGAATGGTAAAGACATCGGTTAGATACATCTGAATGGGATCGTCCGCTTTTTCGCCGATTTTGAATGCAGGGGTAGGGGCAGTGGGACATAGTATCGCGTCGCAAGATTCGAAAGCATTCTTGAAATCCTGAGTAATAAGCGTACGGATCTTGGCTGCTTTCAAGTAATATGCATCGTAATAACCGGAGGATAAAGCGTATGTTCCGAGCATGATTCTTCGTTTGATCTCATCGCCGAATCCTTCGGCGCGAGTCTTGCAGTACATATCAATTATGCTGTCGAATTTCTCCGCCCTGTGGCCATATTTTACACCATCATATCGAGCAAGGTTCGAAGACGCCTCACTGGGCGCAATTATGTAATAGGCCGCTATCCCATAGTCGAGATGGGGCAATGACAATTCGACAAAATCCATTCCCAGATTTTCGAATACCTTACGAGCTTCGCCAAGTACTCGGCCAACATCCGGGTCATGAAGTTGATCGAAAAATTCCTTGGGAATTCCCAGTTTCATACCTTTAACCGATTTGTCGAGAAAAGAAGTAAAATCCGGGTGTTTTCGTGGGACAGATGTTGAATCGGATGGATCATGACCGCAAATTAGATTTAGCAACATGGCCAGATCCGTGACATCCCATGCAATAGGCCCGATCTGATCCAGGCTTGACGCGTATGCCACAAGGCCATAACGAGAAACCGATCCGTAGGTGGGTTTTATGCCGCTTACGCCACAGAAACACGCTGGCAGCCGTATCGAACCGCCAGTGTCCGACCCCAAGGCAACTATGGCTTCCCCCGCAGCGACAGCAGCGGCTGAGCCTCCGCTCGATCCACCAGGGATCCTTTCCTGGTCCCAGGGATTTCGAGTTGTGCCCCAAAATGACGTTTCCGTTGACGACCCCATAGCAAACTCATCCATATTCGCCTTTCCGAGGATCACCATGCCTTCATCTTTGATCAGTCGCACTACCGTCGCGTCATAAGGGGGGACAAAATTCTCTAGAATTCTCGATGCGCAAGTAGTCCGCGTGTCTCGGACGCACATGTTGTCTTTCACAGCGATGGGGATTCCAGTCAGACTGCCGCAGTGTCCTGATGCCAGTTTCTCATCAGCTCTTAGAGCCATTTTCAGAGCTGTTTTCGGGTCCAATGTGATGTAAGCTTTGATCCTGGATTCTACCTTATCAATTCTATCCAGGACCGAGCGGGTTATCTCCACGGAGCTGGCTTTCTTGCTGTGTAGCAGCCGTGACAACGCGAATGCCGTCATATTATATAGATCAGCCAATTTTTTCTTCCTTTGAAGAGTCTTAGTCCGGGGGAATTATTCGATCAACATCACTTTCGAATATCGTCTACTAAACTTTTCTTTCGGATCACTCCATAATGACCTGCGTTATCAGCGCATACAGGTTTGAGCATCACTCAATGACTCTGGGAACGCGAAACGCCGTCCCGGTCTTTGCAGGCGCATTAGCCAGCGCTTCTTCCGGCGGCAACGAGGGCTGGACAATATCCTCCCGTAAGGGAGTATAGAGTTCTACGGTGCCGGACATGGGTGGCACATCGTCCGTAGGGACCTCGGCCAGTTTTTCCATATATTTCAATATGTCATCCAGTTGGGCCTGGTATTTCTTTTTTTCTTCCGGCGTCAGGTAAAGCCTTCCCAATAATGCAACATAGTCAACTTGCTCAGATGTAATTTTCATTTCGGCCCTTTTCAGTTATCCCCAGAATGCTGTTCTTAATCCAAGTACAACAAGGTAAAGTATCGTTTGACGCCGCCCGGTGTCAAGGTTCCTTTCTTATTCGCCTTTCAAGTAGCGATACCACATGGCGCGATGGCGTGTTGAGGGGTTAAGAAGAGCATTCAATGTTTTGGCGTCAAGCGGACCAGCGCCCGGATAGCTACTGAATTGTAGGGGCTCACCATTTTGATTCAAAAGAGCATCCCATACGAAGCTGTGACCTGGTACTTTTTGCTCAGGCCTCCAGATATTATGAAATTCGGGCTTTTCAATTCCCATGAAGCCTTCGCCGAGCCCCAGGGCTTTGGGATTACCATGACACTCATGGCAGGATTTCCCAATACGCGCTGTAGTGTGGGGGGTGTACGGATTGTATATTAAAGCCGGGAATCCTCGCCCGGTACTCGGGATATGTCTGTCCACCAATAGATTTTGATCTGCATCTACGTGCGAAATAATGTACTGGTAGATGGGACGCATCACCGACACTTTGCCAAAACTGTCCGAACCCAAAGTCGGCCGCGACCATCGCCTGGCAGTGTAGCCTCTAAACCATGCGCCTGAACGCACCTCATTATTCAGCCAGTCTTTCGTAAATGGAGGCTCCCATTGATCCTGCGGCAGCGCGGGCTTTGTGCCTCTCTCCTTGGGAATTAGTTCCGCCTCAGTCCCTATGTTTCGATATAATAGCTCCTGTACTTGAGGATCATTCTGCGAGGCCGTGGGCGCCCATTTCCAATAATCCGCTCTCTCCTCGAGCATTAAATGCAGGCCGTAATCCTGGAATGACCATGCAGCATGGCAAGCAGAACATTTTAATTTTTGCCCGTGCTCTCTTACTCTATGAGGGATCAGTTCGGGATTCCATTTCGGGATGACTCTTCCGCCACCAGTGGCCAGCGTAATCACTCCCTCCGGCTTCTTGAGGACCGCAGGATGCGTGCCGCTAACGTGGCAGCTTTCGCATGAAATAGTGATTCCGTTGGTTGCCGATTTCGAAACATGCCCAGTGCCGTGGATTTCATCAAGAATGTGGCAATCAGTGCAACCCATGCCTGCTTGAAAATGGATGTCTGATGTCAATCGATGCTGCTCAGAACCATAGATTCCAGGCGGTTGTTTCCCTTGAACAAAAGGGGACCGAAATCCACGTTCTGAGTCCTTTTCGAATAATCCCACATAGTCTGCCCCTACGTGATTGGAATTGTGGCACTTGAGGCAGGCAGTAGTCCCGACATTACGAATTATCCTGTGTACCAACGGCTTGTTGTCAGGAGCATTCGAATTGGCCACATGGCATGCGGAGCATCCTTGACCTCGGCGCTCACCTGCTCTGCTCGATCCGGCAGTGTACAGATGGCATCTTAGGCAAGAGCGCCGTAGCAGATCGTCACCGAGATTGGAGGAAGCAGCAGGGTGGGGGACTTGTTTCAGCCATTCGATATCTCTCACGGCGTACCTGGCTGATGAATTCTCCTGCCCTCCGAATGCGAACCTTGTGTGGTTTATCATTCGTGGAGCTAATGCCATGGATGAATGGAGGACCCGCGTCGTCTCTTCCGGGTGACACTGACCGCATGTTTGTTCCGCGACTCGCAGATCGCCAGGATCCGGGAATAGATTAATGTGGGCCTTCTGCTTATCTTGAGTCGCTGCATCTCCGCCATGACAGCGTACACAGGCAATTGCGTGTGTATGGTCCATAAGAGCACTCGCCTGGTGGCATTCGACGCATTTTCCAGCATCGTCGCATTGGACGCCCTCCGGAATCTTTGGCGGCTTACCCCACCATTCAGGATAGAGACTCTCTTGCGGCCCAGTCATTTCTTCCGAGGTCGGGAAAAGCCTGTACTCATGAGGTACTTTGGTGACCCGATTCCGAATCTGGAATTGACAATGCGGGCAAAAAGAACTGAAGGAGAGTAATTAAGGAAATGAATAGTCTTTGAAATTTCACGTTTTCGGGAACTATGGGGTCAGTAGGGCCGGCATCTTGCCGGTTTCAAATAACGCGCCGGCAAGATGCCGGCGCTAGTAGCTGGGCTCACTATTTTAATTGGATGATTACTCTTTGCATCTCATCGGTCGGCAAGCTGCCGCCTGAAGGATTATTACGAGCAAAATTTTGTAAGATGCCGGTTATGGCCTGAACTCCGGCTCCGTAATTGGGGTGCTGCGGAGGAATACCATTAAGGTTGAGTATTTGTCCAGCCGCCTCTGCTTCTCGACCGGGGACCAGATTCAATGGGCTTGGAAAAACCAACATGCCCCGCTGAGACGCATGTCTTGGAGCCATCCCTCCAGGGGGAGCCGCTCCCTGCGGTTGCGCGGGAGGTCTCTGGGCTGTAGCCGGTGGTCCCGGAGTAATCGGCCCTCTCGGCGGTGGTCCCATCATCCCGGGATCTGAGGGCGGTGCTCCCATCGTCCCAGGAGCTGAAGGCGGCGGCCCTGAAACTCGCGGTGGTGTAGGACCAGGCGCGGCTGTCGGGGGACGGACTCTTGCACGAGGCGTCGGGCTAGGCGAGGTGACCTCTTCTTGATCGTCCGGCTTCGATTTCTGGTCCGCGCAGTGGTCCGCATTGCGAAAGCATTTCAGTCTACACTGTTCGCTGTAGTATTCATCCTGGATCGAGCTTCTGCAGCATTTTTCGCATTGGTCTCTCGTCTGGGCGCTGAAGGCTGGCGGAACCGGCGAAAAAATAATCAGCGCAGATATGCACAAGAAAAATAAAGCCTTATAACTTTTCGCAACACTGAGAGTGTATTTCTTGTAAAATTGATTACTTACACTGATGGGCACTTCCAAACCTCCTGCTCTGAATAGCGTCAAATTACCTTCCCCCCGCTCTTACCCATCCTGGAATTATAACATATGAATGCACGTAGTCATACGAATCCACGAACTTATCGCCGTATTTTCTTAAGAGGCTTACAGTCTTTTCCCGAGGATGAGTATTTAAGATGTTTTTCCAGACTTGATATAGGCCGTTTGTCGGATACAAAAGATTTTTGCCATTTGTCGTCGATTTCATCCCAAATATAAATTACAAATTTATACGCCTTTTCCCGAGTATAATAGAATGCGAGCGACCATTGATCAGTGATCATGTCTTTGCAGATTACAGCATAGTCAGATTCTCTATCCGAGTTGACCAGATCGATTGCCTTATTCTTTATAATTTCTAAATACTTGGCATGATCATGGCGTTTGAACGGCTCCTTTGATTTCGCCTCGCCGGCGTCATCGGTTTCGGATGCGACAGGCGAAGTTTCGGCCTTTGCTGCTATTCTCCTGGCTGGATCGGAAATCTCGGTCTTTTCGGGAGATGAATCCGGACTGGATTTCGTATGCTCGGGTTTTGGCCGTTCCGTTTCAATCTGCCTGGGTTGATTCCGTTTTTCGGATTCCGTCGTAGTATCTTTTGAAGCGAGTTGAGACGAAGGTTTCTCACCGAGAGTTTTCGGATTTCCATTCCCTGTTCCAGCAGCCCCATTTTCGGGAACTTCAGCAATTTTTGGCTTCACGAGTTCGGACTTCTGCTCAAGCTTGTTTTCAACCGTAGATCCGGGTTGCCTCTGGAGAAGCGCAGACGTGCAGCCACAAATGTGAACTAAAGTAATAAGGCAGCAAATCGTTAGAATTCGTACCGCATTGGAAGCGGCAGTAAAGAACAAGCATTTTGTGCAAAGCGCGAATTTGACTGCAATTCTCAATTCTAAGACCTTGCAAGCGGACAAATCAATAATCGACGCCGCTCTGTATCTGAATGGCGGCCCATTAGAGCACGAAAGAGGTATACATTTTAACACTAAAAAGCAATAAATCTTGGACATCTTTCACAGCTAGAGAATTCTTGGAGTTTGACCGCCGGATCTGTGGGACAGAATGCGGGGTCTAGGGGCATAGGCGTTAACTTAAAGATGCGGTGTTTCCAGTTCCGTCATTCCGGTGGAAGCCGGAATCCAATGTTTTCACTATGATCTGGACCCCGGCTTTCGCCGGGGTGTCGAAACACTGCTCAAGTCAACTAACTGACATCACATGGGCGTACCCCATATTTTAACGCCTATGATGGGGGCAGGGGAAGGGTTCTAAATCCCCCTCCCTCGACGGGAGAGGGCAGAGTGAGGATGACAACTATTTGAAATAACGAACTTAGGTCGTCATAACTCTTATGCCTATGGAGTCCCCTCAGGTTTCGGAGTTTCTTCGCTCGGTGCAGGCGGAGGGGGAGAAGGCTGCTCGGTGGCAACAGGTTCGCTGGGGACCGGGGTCACCGTCTCGGTTTGCTCAACCGGGACCACTGCTCCCTTAAGTCCTATCTTTTCAAAGAGCCCAAGCATAATTCCACCGAACCACTCGTGCGGCAGGAGTTTTTCGGAAACCCAGACCAGCACAAAAACTATTGCCGCAATGATACCGGCGACAATGAGAAAGGCTACAAGAGCCACAACGCCCCCAAGGAGCAAACAAAAATAGATCGGAAAGAAGAATCCGTAAATGAAGCCCCGGCCCAGCCTTGTCTCGACTTTTTCATCTTCTTCTCTCCCCAAAATGTCATCGAAAACCTGGAGATAGTAGTTCTTTCCGTAAAGGCTGAGGGCCGCGCCCAATATGCCTAAAATTATCATTGCAATCAGATACCAGAAGATGGTCATAACTCCCCTCCATTCGATTATCAGTTGAGTGCATGTAACTCCACGCAAAAGCCTATGGAAGCATTATCGTTTTCGCGCCTTTTTCCTGGCCTTTTTGGCCAATTTACTTTTCTTCCTTTGTTTTTCAAGAGTCTTTTGAGAAGTAATCTTTCCCTTTTTGACCTCCGGGAGGCCGAAAGGGTTCGCCGGATTATACGCGGAATCCGAACCCGGACCCGTCGACATGCCGCCAAACATCTGCCGGAGTCCCTTCATCCCTTTCCAGCGCCCTCGTATTTTTCCCCCACCCATAGCAGACATCAGATCGCGCATATCTTTAAATTTCGTGAGGAGGTCCTTTACCTCGGACTCTTTTCGCCCGGCGCCCTGGGCAACCCGACCGATTCTGCTCTGATTCAATATATCCGGTCTTAGGCGTTCCGTCGGAGTCATGGAATTTATTATGGATTCGATACGCACCAATTCATAATCATCGACTTGTGACGATGCAGGCAAGCCACCCGGGAAAAATGGGAGTTTCTCGACAAGATCTTGAAGCGGCCCCATTTTCTTGATTGCCTTTATTTGCCCCAAGAAATCATCAAGCGAAAATTGGCCCATAAGGATGCGCGCTGCGTCTTCTTCGGCTTGTTTCTCATCCACCGCCTCTTCAAAATCTTTTACTAGGCCGACAATATCGCCAAATCCGAGTATCCTTGAAGCCAGACCCTCGGGCCGAAATTCCTCCAGCCGGTCCATGCCCTCGCCCATACCGACGAACTTGATGGGCACCCCGGTTGCTTCTTTTATAGAAATGGCCGCGCCGCCTCGAGCATCACCATCGAGCTTGGTCAGAATAAAACCGGTCAACGGAATTCGTTCGTTGAAGGACTTAGCGATATTTACCGAATCCTGTCCTATCATTGCGTCGCAAACCAAAAGAATGTCATCAGGGGCAGTAAGTTCTCTTATCCTGCGAAGTTCCTCCATGAGAGCTTCATCTACGGTCAAGCGCCCGGCTGTATCAAAGATGGCAACATCGCAGCCATTTATTGCCGCTTCGCGCATAGATTCCCTGCAGATCTCGGGCGGTTCAGCCCCACCGTCCGAAAAAACGGGAATATTTAGATCTGAACCCAATTTCCTGAGTTGTTCCACCGCGGCCGGACGGTAAACGTCCGCCGCCACCAGCATGGGTTTCTTTCCACTTTTTGTTAATAGACGAGCCAGCTTTGCGGCTGTGGTGGTTTTGCCGGAACCCTGGAGCCCGATCAGCATCAGGCTGCTTACAGGTTTGGTGCGCAGATTCAGCGAAGAATCAGCGGGGCCCATAAGGTGGATAAGTTCTTTATGGCAGAGGTTTATGAAATACTGGCCTGGAGCGATGCTTAGTTTTTGGTCCTTGTGCTTGACCCTGACCTGAACGACTTGGCCCAAGGCCTGTTCCTTGACTCGTTCCATGAATGATCGGGCCACATGGAATTCGACATCAGCTTCCAGTAGTGACATGCGAATCATCTTCAAGGCTTCCGCAAGGTTCTCCTCATTGAGAGTGCGCATGCCTTGAAGATAATGTTGAGCGTCTCGAAAACCCTTGGTAAGGATCTCCAGCACTGAAGGATTCTCCTAAATTATATACTTTGCCCTAAAACTCTCTTACATACCATAAGGCCGACCAATACGTAAGAGTTTTCTTCGCTTGCCCGCGAGCGGGTTTTTTGCTATAAACTGACCCTCCAAGTAGGATGACACCCTTGGACGGGCGAGGTTCAAATGGCTGACAATCTCTGGAATTATCATATTCGGACAAACATCCATTTCGGAAGAGGTTCAATTTCGAGTTTGGGTGAACTGGCTCGGGAAACCGGTGGAACAAGATTTCTTCTTGTGGCCGACCCTGCATTTGAAGCTCTTGGCTTGCTGGAACCGGTGATAAGCACTCTAAATGAATCCGGGCTTGTGGGGGAAGTTTTTCAAAGGGTGGATCCGGAGCCTTATCTGGATAATGCCGATGAAGCCGCGAATCAGGGACGAGCACTTAATGCGGACATTGTGATCGGAATGGGTGGCGGATCCGCGATGGATACGGCAAAAGCCGCGGCAATATTAATAACCAACGAAGGCATCGCAGAGCAATTCGTCGGTCTAAATCGTGTGGAAGTGCCGGGAACCCCCACCATAATGATACCGACGACAGCGGGAACCGGATCCGAAGTCACTTTCACCGCTGTTTTCACCAAAAGAGAGACGGGGATCAAAGGGGGCATTAATAGTCCTTATTTGTTTCCGGATCGAGCCATTCTGGACCCCGAACTTACTGTATCGCTTCCACCCGATATTACCGCATTCACGGGGATGGACGCTCTTACTCATGCGATAGAATCTGTAACCGGTCGGTCGTCGACTGTTTTTACAGAGGCGCTCGCGTTGAGAGCGGTGAATCTTATCGCAGGCAATCTGCGACGGGCCGTTTTTCATGGGTATGATGTTGAGGCCAGAGAGAAGATGTTATTGGGCAGTGTTCTTGGAGGAATGGCCTTGGCTGATGCGGGGGTAGGGGCAGCTCATGCCTTGGCCTATCCGTTAGGAGGAAACTACAGGATCCCCCACGGATTGGCAAATGCGGTACTGCTGCCGCATGTTATGGAATTTAATTTGCCGGCGGCTCAAGAGCACTTTGCCATTATAGCCCAAAGCATGGGCGAAACGGTCGAGGGCATACCTCTTTGGCGAGCTGCCGATGCAGCGATCGAAGCCGTCCAAACGCTTGGTTGGGATATTGGAGTACCCTCCACTTTGTCAGCTCTGGGGATTCCCAGAGCCGATATTCCGATGCTTGCCGAGAGCTCCCTCAAAGTAACTCGACCCGTTGAGAACAACCCCAGGACGTTAGGTCTTGAAGATGCTCAAAAGATTTATGAGCGTGCATTCGGGTGATTCGGTATCCACCAATGAGAACTAATCATTGCTGCCGGACGGATTTAACTCCGAAATAAAGATTGAGGAGAATTCAATGCCTGGATACGAATGGCTGGGTGAAGCTGAGAAAGAAACAAATAACTGAAGTGTTGGATACTGGTGTTCTCTTTCGTTATGAGTTCAAGAATGAGCGTAAGGGCGTCTATAAAGTTAAAGAATTCGAAGATAAATTTGCTCAGTACAACGGCGCTGCTTATGCGCACGCGGTCACATCAGGCACTACAGCCCTTATGGCGGCTCTTGCGGCTCTTGGGATACGAGCCGGAGACGAGGTGATTACACAGGGGTTTACTTTCATAGCGACCTTTGAGGCCATAATTGAATCGGGCGCCGTACCTGTGCCGGCCGAGATCGATGACACTCTTAACTTGGATCCTGCTGATTTTGAAAGAAAGATTACCGAAAAAACCAAGGCGGTGATGCCTGTCCATATGCTTGGTTCACCCGCTCGCATCCAGGAGATTATCGAGATAGCCCGCAAACACAACCTTAAAGTCATTGAAGATACGGCCCAGGGGATAGGAGCTGCCGTGGGCGGCAAGAAAGTCGGTACCTGGGGAGATGTCGGCACCTTCTCCTTTGATTCGTATAAAACGCTGACAACCGGCGAAGGCGGTATGGTGGTAACCAATGATCGGGATCTGTATGTCAGGATATCGGAGTATGCCGATCACGGACATGATCATAATCCTACCGTGGGCAGAGCCCTAGAAGGCAGGAGCTTTCTTGGCGTCAATTATCGCATGGCCGAACTTCAAGGCGCTCTTGGAATTGCTCAATTGAGCAAGCTGGATGATATGATACAGCGCCAGCAAGAAAATCAAGAATTGATCCGTGAAACCTTGGAAAGTTTTGATGCCGTAACCATGAGAGCGCTTCCGGAAAACGGCAAAGATACCTGCACCCACGTGTGCTTCAGCCTTCCCGAGGCCGATAAGGCAAGAGCATTTCAAAGATACATGGCCGAGAAGGGTCTCAGTGCTATATATTTCAGGGATAATTTTTGGCATTTTCTACCGAATTGGGAACATCTTATTGGAAGGAAGACAGCCTGGGGAGGTGATTTCCCCTTTGCCGGCCCTCCTTATGGAGGAGATTTTCGATATTCTCCGGATATGCTCCCCGCCAGCACCGCAATTATTGAAAAGCTGGTGGTCATTCCAATATCGTTGCAGATGGATGAAGACCTTATAAGACGAATAGTGATGGAACTGCAGGCGGCTGCGGAAGAGATACTGTAGATTTCGCCTCAAGATACTCCTAAACTGTAAATTTGTTGTGAAGAACACAGATCTGTCCGGTTTGCGTTAGGTTATGCTTGAATCATCCGTTAAAATCATAGGATTCATTCCGGCGAGGGCGCAATCGACGCGTTTCCCGGGAAAACCACTGGCCGATATCCTTGGACATCCAATGATAATGAGAGTGTTCGAAAGGGCTATTAAGTCCCCACTCTTGAATAAGGTATATGTGGCCACTGATTCACGCGAGATTCTGGAGGCAGTAGAGGAGCATGGTGGCAGGGCCATCTTGACTTCGCGAAATCATGTTTCGGGGACTGACAGAATCGCTGAGGCGGCCCGCGAAATCGGTTTATCAAGACACGATATTGCGGTAAATGTGCAAGGCGATCAGCCCTTATTCGACCCGATCATGGTGGAACAAGTTGTGACACCTCTTCTGGCTAATCCGGAAATTCCCATGAGTACGCTAATTTATAAGATAGTGAGAGACGAAGAGATAACTCATCCTAATGCAGTCAAAACGGTAATGGACCATCAAAATTTCGCAATTTATTTTTCGCGAGCGACAATTCCATATTTCGGGGAGTCGAGCACGGAAGCTGTGTATTATAAGCACCATGGAATTTACGCATATCGCAATGATTTCCTACAAGTTTTTTCCAGCCTGCCCCAGGGTAATCTGGAAAAAGCAGAACGGCTCGAACAGTTGAGGGCTCTGGAAAACGGACATAGGATAAAATTAGTGATAACAGATAAAGATTCCGTTGAGGTGGACACGCCTGCTGATTTGGAGCGTGTACGCGAAACTTATGCAAAGATGGTTTGACAAATAAGAGAGATAGGTGTTACTTGCTATCGAGTACTTGCAGATAGGTAACTGCGTGTCCATCAGTGGTATCACAGCGGGCTTTCGAATCGTTGATGGGAACAGATATTGGAGGAAAATCTCTTACGTGAGCAGAGAAGATAATGTAAAAATTGAAGGAACAGTTGTAAAGGTCCATTCAGGTGGAATGTATCAGGTTGAAACTGACGACGGAAGAAGCATCAGAACAAAGCTTTCGGGCAGAATGTCGAGATATCGAATAAAAGTGCTTTTAGGCGACCGGGTTACTGTTGCCCTTTCCCCCTATGACCTCTCCCACGGCCTCATTGTCTATAGAGGTAAGTGACTCTATATAACTTTTTTCCTGGGAATTATTCTCAACACTTCCAGATTGCAAACGGATATTCGGTTAGTAATCTTTGGAAGAATGCCGAATATTGTGCAAAGTTATGCCCAAAACATCCTGGCATTTCTTGCAGTATCTTCAGGAGATGCGAAGGTCGTCATGTCTCCCATCATGACCTCGAAGCCGGTATGGTCATTCCGTGTCCAGGGGGCATAGTTCGATCGGACAAGAATTACGACCCGAATCTCAAGACATAGATTCCCGTCTTCAACGAATAGGATACCGAGATTATACCCGTTTCTACAAAGGCTTCGATAAAATTTCTGGGTGTTCGCGATTCCCTGAGCAAGATCATTCCAATCCGGGTCAGTTATCTGATGAAGAGAGTTGATTGTAGGTAAAATTCCCCAAATTTCAAAAAAACCGGCTGGGGCAAATGCACTTATCCATTCCCATGAACCGGTTTTCCCGATATAACGGCTACCATCCTGCTTTTCGTGCAGGAGATAGTCGGAAAACAGATAAGAGCCGACTCGATCAAAGTATTCCTCTGCTCTTTTCCGTAAGAAACGGTGATTATTAGGAGAGCTTCTATCGGCGTTGATTTGGAGGTGGGGATGGATCAAAGAGCCGCCGGCAGAAGGCAGATGATTCTGAGTAATCGCCATGTAGACGGCTTCGGAATCATACCGTAGTACTCGGCTAAGATAATTCCGGCAGTTGATAAAACAGTCAGTATACGAAGATACGGACGATTTGCCGATTTCCACAAAGTGTTGGCTGTCAAAAAGGCTTACCGCAGAATAGCGGCCGTAAGGAAAAAGATTCGGAAACAAGATCGATTCATTTTGGTATAAACGCCCACCATGAACGATTTCGGAAATAATCCTCGGAGTTCTCGACATTACCTGTGGCTTGCAAAAAGGACAATTGGCCGTATCATCGGCATTGGGTGGAGGCAAGGGCAGGCTGTCTGTACCCGGTTCTTTTTCGGCGCTCCGTGCCGGCGCAATTCTGCTGGTTCTGCCCGAAACAGGGTTCACACGGATCTCGATGTGTTTCTCCACAACTTCGCCGGACGGATCAACAAATTTTGCGGTAATTATTTCTTTTTCAAAGGACAAAGAATGATCGCTCATTACGCACTTTACCTGGAATGATAATGATTTTGCCGGTTCCGGAATTTAGCAGGGATTTTCCAACCGAATAGGAATGTTTTGATCTCCAAGCCGGCCCCACAGCCAACAGAGACAAGATCGTTTTTTGCATTGAACAAAATGTGTTGGTTTTTCAAAGCCTAAGTTACCCAAGGTCCACGAGTCAAGCAGAATGTTGATAGTGGAGGCCCTTGTCGGATATGATGTCACCGCGAATCTTGTGTGATAGATTCCGGATCACGTAATTAAGAATTGGGGGTGTTTATGGGCGATGACGTTAAAGAGAAAACGGCAGAGGTGGCAAAACTCTATTTCAGCGATTTCCCCGATGAAAGACCTTTTGATCTTTGGCGTGCGTTTGACAAAGGTATGGCACGCGAACTTTCTCTCTTTGTAACAGGAAAAATGTATGCGCGTGAGCGCATTCCACACCAGACTCGCCAACTGATCACCGTTGCGGCATTAACGGTCCTGAGCAGAACCGAAGAACTGAAACTTCATATTTATGGCGCTTTAAATGTTGGCTGTAGTCCCGAGCAAGTGGCGGAAGTTATTTTTCAATGTGGCATTTATGGGGGAATGCCCGTGGTTAATCAGGCTCTAAAGGTGCTCAGGGAAGTGCTCAATGAGAAGGGGCTTTGGCCGTTGGAGGCACAAGTCTAGTAGGTCACATTCGTGCGATTATGACGTGTCAGAATAATTTAGAAAAAATCATCAATTATAGGTGGCTCAGTCGTCCAGGGAGAATTCAAATTCGTCGCCCATATCTTCAAGATCGAGTTCCGCTTCTCCCATGGCGTCGATATCCAGTTCGGGTCCAGGGGCGGTACTCGGATCTTTCCGGTAAGCGCCTGACGTTCCTGAGAAGAATTCATCAAAGGCCATTTCCGGAGGTTCCTGATGGATTCCGAGCTTATTACGAGCGGCTGATAAATCCTTGTTGCATTGCGGACACATGACATTGTAATCAAAGCTTATATAACCGCATTTTTCACATTTCAATGCTCACCTCCGAAACGGACCGAACGCCTAATATGCAAGATTAACATGAACTACTTGATAAATCAAGCGATGTCCAGCGCGGCAACACAAAAGTCTTCATCACGGATATGGCGGTTGAGCTTGTTTCTTTGCTTATTGTGGGTGCTCATCAGCTGCGCAACCGTTCCGCATACGGGACGGCGGCAATTCAATATGGTGCCTGATAACCGGCTCGACGGGTTGGGCTCGCAAGCATTTAATGAAATAATTGCGCATGAACCCGCATCCAAGGATGATCGGCTAATCGATATTGTAAAGAAAGTGAGCGGCCGCGTCACTAAAGCTGCCGAAGCCATGGATAAACCGAGTTTTAACTGGGATGTGCGAGTCGTTGACAGGGATAATCCAAATGCAGTCTGCCTCCCGGGTGGAAAAATTATCGTCCATTCGGGACTGGTTCCGTACGCCAAGAACGAAGCAGGACTGGCAGCTATCTTAGCACACGAAATCGCCCATGCGGTTGTCAGACATAGTGGAGAGCGACTCAGCCAGCAGGTGGCTCTCCACGGTGCAATTGATATTGGCAAAGAAATGTTGAAACAAAAGGAAGGAAAGCTGGACAATAAAACCAAACTCCTGCTCGGTGCGCTGGGACTTGGAGGAACATTAGGAATAGTATTGCCGTACAGTAGGATTCATGAATTAGAGGCTGATAGAATAGGGCAGATGTACATGGCTCGGGCCGGTTACGACCCGGCAGAAGCGGTGCAGGTCTGGGAGCGAATGTCCAAGGTCACGAAACCTCCTATTCCGATATGGCTTTCAACGCACCCGGCAGATGAGGAGCGCGTTCGGAAATTACGAGAATTCCTTCCCGAAGCAGAAAAAATTTATTCCGAGGCACAGGTGAAATATGGTATTGGAAGCCCACTTTAAAGAATGGTGAGGTCATGAAAGCCGGTGCTGAAACAATCAGAGCCTTCATCGCAATAGAATTGCCGAACAACGTCAAAGAATTTCTTGAAGAGACTTCTTCCCGGCTGAAGAAATGCGGAGCTGACGTTAAATGGGTGAGGATGAGTGGAATTCACCTCACGCTAAAATTTCTAGGTTATGTGAAGACAGACATCATTTCGATCATTCAAAGTGAACTCCAGCCGATTTTCGAGAAACAGAGGCCATTTCCGTTGGCAATTTCAAGCCTGGGCGCATTTCCGGCCCTGGCAAAGCCGCGTGTGATATGGACCGGACTGAACGACCCGGACAAAATGGTGACTCCGTTGGTATCACGGTTGGAAGATATTCTTGAACCACTCGGTTTTAAACCTGAAAAACGACCATTTTCTCCTCATCTGACGTTAGGACGCGTGCGTTCGAACCGAAATTCAAGTGAGCTTATCGACGCAGTGCGACAGAGCTCTGAATTTTCCGGACCGACTTTCATGGCAAACCATGCGGTATTATTCGAAAGTGTTTTGAAACCGACAGGCGCGGAATATTTCGTAATCCGTAGTTTCGATTTTTCTGAAACGAGGGATTAAATTGAATTCTCAAACACAGTGTATCCTCGGCGGATATGGCGCGCACCACTGATTTTCAGGCAATTTTATGAAGTCCCGCTTAACATTGTGCTTCATGTTCCTACTGGCCGGATATTCGATTGTGGATGCCTTCGTCTCCGAAGGGACACTTGTGCCCGCCTCTGTTGGAGAGCAAATAACATTCAGCCCGGCTTTTAAGAGCATAACCACTCGAGGTCCGCTCCATGATTTGCCGACATCGGTCCAGGATCTCATTTCCGGCGAAAAACTGCCAACCCCCCCCGACGATCCATGCCTTCCACCGCTATATAAAACCTGGGGAGAAATGAGCCTTGATCATATGGGTCGAGATTCGGAGAGATGTTCAAATCTCAAAATAGTTATAGACAGGTCCTCTTTCAGACTTACCATAGAATGTGAAAAGCCGGAGGGGTCAGTTGATGAAGTTTACGAATCGGAAGTCGGCCTCGGTGATCTCAACTCACCAACACCCGCGGGCCGATTTGTGATTAATCATATTTATTGTTATCCGGACGTAGTATTTTTCAGCTCCAAAAATGAGCGTGTCCCGGCTCTTTACAATGGCTTCTTCGCCCCGTTACTGTTGTGCGAACCTGGAGGCCGATGCCGCCGTTATCATGAACTTGGTATTCACGGTTTTCAGCCTTCGGCACATCCGAATCCCTCCAGCATTAGACGGGAAACAACAGGCGCTGTTTCCGCAGGCTGCATTCGAGTGCCTGATCCGTGTCGACTGAAGTACTTGCTAATCAGCAAGGTCGGAATCGGCGATCTGCATAAAGATGATAGGGGTTATTACTATTGGCTCCAACATCCCATACGAGTTGATATTGTCGGTGAGTACCCCGGACAGGAAGAATATTTGAATCTTGTAAACTTGTTTGAAAAGAGCTTAAATCAGGTTCAAGAAGGGATGAGAAGCCTTCTTGACCTATTCGGTCGAGACGATAATTATAATGATTGAAATCCGCCAAAATGTCTGAAGTGGATCCCCGCGTTTTATCAATTTCAACTTTACGGAACACGTTATCTTATCAGGACCGCCATCTTGGCGGTCTATTTTGATTTGGACCGCAATGTACCGGTTCTACTGCTTTTCAGACGCGTCAGCGGCGGTCAGAATGCTGACCGCCGCTGACGCGAACGAGAAAAGGATGGGTTTAAGTAGAAACCCGATTAGGCAAATGACCTCGTCCCTGGATGGGGGGGTTATGGGGGAGGGAGGGTGTCCATCCAGGGGAGAGGTCTCAGCTGAACCTTCGGCTTTTTTGGCCGAATGTCGTTCTCACAGTTCAGGAATATAGAGGATTCCAGCCTAAAAGTCAATATATTACTTTAACAAATGAATGCATCATTCCATAATTATTAACCATATATTTTATGAGACAACAATCTCCCTGCCCGGTTGATGCGTCGGCTAACATGATCGCTCGTCTCGCACAAAAGGTCGATCCGGCTGTGTTAGCGGCAAAGCATAAAGCAAACTGTGCCGACTTAGCGTTGCCCCAGTCGATCCGGAACTCTGTATGGTCTGGTTTTTGATTCAGAACAGATCTTTGATAGTAAATGCCACAGTCGACAAGCTCAGTAGTGTCAGCGCCAGCACCGTTGCCCAGCATATAACATTCAGCACCGGTCCGTTCCTGTGGTCTCTCATCACCTGAGCATCGTTAATCAGCAGCAACATAAAGAAAAGAACTATTGGCAGCACGAGACCGTTTAGTACCTGTGAGAAAAACATAATTGTTATTAAGGGTGCGCTGGGGATGAGAATGATCAAGCCTGAAAAAAAGATTATAAAGCAATACAGACCATAAAATTGCGGTGCTTCCGAGAATTTCTTGTCCAGACTCGATTCCCAACCAAATGCTTCGCAAACCGTATAAGCAGTTGACAACGGCAGAATGGCAGCAGCGAACATTGAAGCGTTAAACAGACCGAATGCAAAAAGCCAGGTGCAGTATGCTCCGGCCAAAGGACGCAATGCCAGAGCGGCTTCCTCGGCCTTTTCCACCTGAACTCCGGCTTTGAAAAGGGTAGCTGCGCAGGTCAGGATTATGAAGAATGCCACCACACTAACCACAATGGACCCTATTATTACATCCAGCCTCGCTGCGCCTAGATCTTTTGCCCCCAAACCTTTGTCCACGACAGCGGATTGCAAGTAGAACTGCATCCAGGGAGCTATAGTAGTCCCCACCAATCCCGCCAACATCACCAGAAATGGGGTCTCAATCTTAATGGTTGGTGTCGTGGTCGCCTGGACTACCTCCACCCAATCAGGTCGCGCCAGGAACCCGGTAACAACGTATGCCACATAAAATATGCACGCAACGAGGAAGACCTTTTCAACAGATCTATAAGTTCCTTTTACCGCAAGCCACATGAGAAAGAAGATACTTAGTGGAACAGCAATGTATCTGGATATCCCGAATATTTCGAGGGATGCTGCAATCCCCGCAAAATCCGACAAGGAGTTCGCCAAATTGGTGAGTATCAGCACTATCATCAAGTAGAAGGTAATCTTAACCCCGAAACGCTCCCTAATCAGATCGGAGAGTCCTTTGCCGGAAACCACGCCCATCCTTGCGTTCATTTCCTGGACAATTATAAGCACCAGGGTTATTGGGACCATCGACCATATCATTGTCAGACCGAAACGGGCCCCGGCCAGGGAATAGGTTGTAATTCCACCTGCGTCGTTGTCCACATTCGACGTTATGAGGCCTGGGCCCATAATGACCATGATGCCCCAGAAGACTGCCCAACGCCTCCTGATCGCTCCTTTGAGATCCGTCGAGTTAAGCCATTTATCGGCTACGGACATTATCTGCTCTCCAACACTTATTTCCCAAGATGCGGCGCAAGTATTTCCTGAAGGGCCTTAAATCTGATCACCCCTTTGAGACGGTTTTCTTCATCAACGACCGGTATCGCCCGAAACCCATATTTTGCAAACAGGTCGGCCAGATCTTTCGCCTCATCGTCAACTTTGGCTGTCATTAGCCGTGTTGTCATGAGGCTTTCCAATGGAGTGAATATCTGGTTTGCGAGGAGTTCTCGCAGAGTTACAACGCCGAGAAGGTGCGAATCCTGGTCTACAACGTAGGTGTAGTATATGGCGTCAATTTTATCCACGTGTTGTCTAATGTGAGCTAAAGCATCAAGCACGGTCTGATCGCGCGATAGGGCAATGAACTGGGTGGTCATGAGGCCACCGGCTTCATCCTCCTCATGGGCCAACAAGTCTTTGACTTTTTCTTCATATTCCGGCTCCATCTCGCGCAGAATGCCGCTTGCGGTCTCTTCCGGCAAGTCTGCTATCAAATCCGCGGCCTCGTCCGGGGACATCTCTTCAATAACATCCGCTGCGGTTTCCGGCTCCATTCCTTCTATAATCGACACCAGAACCTTCGGATCCATTTCTTCAAGCGCGTCAGCAAGGACTTCTCTGCTCAGAGCGGCTACCACTGCGGCCCGTTCATGAACATCCATATCTTCGATTATGTCTGCCAAATCCGCGGGATGAAGTTCAGCCAGTCTGCTTTGCGGCACTTGCAGTCTCAATCTGTTCGGATCGGCCAACGGTTGGACATAAGTCCACGAAATGAATTTTTCCTTAATGGAATAATCGAAAAACCATTCGAAAAAACCGACAAGAATATGCTCAAATCCAAGGCGCCTGAGCAAACCCCTGACACCGACATCCACCTGGGTCAGCGCCAATTTGCCATTGGTCGAACTGAATTGCAGATCGTTTACACGAACGACTTTGGCGCCGTTTATATCAACTATTTGTTTGTCCAAAAGGAAATTTCTGAGAAAAATCTGCGACTCCGGGAAACCACCACGGCCGGTGAAACGGGCAGAATGGTCCTCGCTCTTCAAAACAACGTGGGTATCCTCCACTGAAAGGATTTCGCTCCAAGAATTGGAAAAAAGCTCCAGCGACCACAATCTCCGCCATACCAATTTCACCACTTCGGGGTGGGGAAGGTCGAGATCGACCACAAGGTCCCAGATTTTTCCCACGGTTTTTCCGGTGGGAGACAGCACCTTTTTTCCCAATAAATCGCTGAGATAGTATGGCCGGACGCGAGAGTCTTCCAACCCGACCTCCGCATTTCTCAAATTGGCTGTCCTGGACAATCGAAAAAATACAAAGGGTGTGGGACGAGATATCGTCCCGGATCGCCCGGGGCAATTAGACGAAAATAGTGATGAGACGGCAAGATTATATATTCAAAGGCTCTGGTTTGAAAGCTTTACTGCGAAAATCTTGTAACCCTTCAGCCACAGACGGCCAACGATTGTCATTGCGAGCGGAGCGAAGCAATATCGCTTTGGGGGCTGCTTTTCCGCAGACCGCAGGACAATAACAAATCCATACCCGGCGTAACTGAGGGGGTCGAGGAGTCATTGCGAGCGGAGCGAAGCAATCTTGCTTTGGTGATTGATTTCCGCACAACGCGTGGACAATGACAAATTCGCGCTCGTCCTAACTGATGGGTTACAAAATGTTTGTATTTCGAGCATGTTTCACTTGAGGCTGGATATAATTGAGGCATAATATGCAGCAACTTTAATATCATTAAAGGGAGAAAAGAATGCTGAAAAAACAGCTTGAGGTAATGCTTGCGGACGCACCGGGCGAATTGGCCAAGTTGACTGGATCCCTCAAGAACGATCACATTAATATTGAGGCCATGAGTATTCAGGATGCGAACGAATATTTGCAGGCGCTATATGACGTCCGTAGTCAGACAGGGCGCAGAGTGGCACCCAGGGAATACTATGACGCGATTTTAAAAGAATCCGCCAAGTATTCCATGGTCCGCCTGATAACCGACAATCCTTCAAAGGCGGTAGAAGTATTGAACAAGGCCGGCTATTCAGTCAAAGCCCATGATGTAATCGGTCTGGTTCTGGAAAATCAACCCGGAATGTTGCATCAGATATCGAAACGTCTAGGAAACGCGGGCGTGAACATCCATTATACTTACGGCTCCGGGTTTTCAGATAGTGAATCGGCTCTTTTCATATTCCGGGTTTCCAACATCGAAAAGGCTATGGAAGTTTTCAAGAAATAGAACCGCGTGATTCTGTTCATTAAATCCTGCAAGATATGCCATATTTTGGGGTCATCGAAGATGTTTGCTCAGGCGCAAAGTGGAATCACATTGCATTTCTTGAATAAGAAATTGGATTGTGAATCGATGCCATGGCGTTTCGAAGGACGCAGACCACTTCACGAATCCACCGGCGTTTTGTGCTATGTTGGCCGACGATTCCGGTCCAGAACACTAGATAAAGCTTCTGACGGGAAGAATTCCCCTGGGCCATCCGAGCTTTATGAGGTGCGTATCATTGATAACGATTTCAACACATATCAGCAGGTAATCGATGTCAGTATGCTTGCGCTTGGAATCAGCGAGGATGAGGCATTCGCTATAGCTTGGGAGGTCGATCATTCCGGCTATTGCGTCGTTGCACACGGTCCTTACGACCAAGCCGAGGCTGTTGCAGCCACTATTCGCACCATTGGCATAGAGGTCCGGGTTAATTTGGTGGAGGCCCCAATAAATTAGACGGAATCTTGCGATGCCGTCAGAGTCCGATAAGATATATTATGTTAACTCGCAACCGTGTTCGCTTTATGACTGATTGGCAGAGTCATCGACACGCAGGACTCGTAATATGATGGGTGAAAATCCCGAAAATCCTAAACCGCTCTTGAGCGTGGCAATAATTACTCTGAATGAAGCCGATCGCATACCCCGCCTGCTGGCAGGACTGGATATGGCTGACGAGATCGTCGTTGTGGATTCCGGAAGCTCTGACGATACGGCTAAAATATGCGAGGCCGCCGGTGCGTCCGTGATTCACCACGATTGGATGGGATATCCCGGTCAGAAGCAGTTTGCTATGGAAAGCACGCGAGGTGAATGGATACTGAACCTGGATGCTGATGAGGTCGTTTCAAAAGAGTCTAGCGAGGAGATATTGAACGCTATCAGAACGGTTGAGCCGGATGTGAACGGCTTCTCTCTGCCAAGGTTAAGTCGTTACCTGAATCGATGGATAAAGCATGGCGGATGGTACCCGGATAGAAAGGTTCGGCTAATTCGAAAGGATTGTGGTCATTGGACCGGCCAAGACTTGCATGAAAAAATCGAGGTCTCCGGGAAAATAAAAGAACTGAAGCATCCGCTTCTTCACTACGTGTATCGCGACATTTCCGATCAATTGAAAACGATAGATCGTTTTTCGTTCATTGCCGTCAAGAATCGATCTCGACCGGCGTCTAGCCTGTATGTTGTCTGGGGTTTGTTTCATGCCTTCGGCAAATTTCTAGAATGCGCTGTTTGGAAATTAGGATTGTTAGATGGAATTCCGGGGCTGATTATAGCAGTAAACAGCGCCTTCTATGTATTTCTCAAACACGCCAGAGCCTGGGAAAAAGGCCTTCCCGGCAGTGACAATCCACCCGAGTGATGAAAATAGCTTTAGCCATCGAAAATTTCAGCCGATATGCAGGCGGAGCGGAAGCTTATGCCGTGGCATTGGCCGATACTCTCGTTCAGGAAGGCTTTGATGTTCACCTTTACGGTCATTCGTGGGACGGTGAACCGGCCGGCGCCGCGTTTCATCGCCTTCGCCGCCTGCCCAGATGGATCCCGCCTTCTATAAGGCTACTGGATTTTGCTTTACAGCACAAAAGGATGACTGCAACACAGGGCTTCGACGTGATTCTTGGCTTCGGCAATACTTTGGCCATGAATGTTTATCAGAGCCACGGCGGAGTGCATCATGTAAGCAGTATTCGCAAGCTCCGGGCGGTTTCGAATCCTTTACTGCGTTTTCTAAAGAAATCGGCCCTTCTAAGTAGCCCTAAATATCATGTTAGATCATGGATAGAATCAGCTCCTTTTCGAATGAAACAACGGCCTGTCATCATTGCTATTTCCGAAATGGTTAGACAGGACATGGCCGATTATTTCTGCATCAACTCTGATGAGATAAAGCTGATCTACAATGGCATCGATTATGCCAAGTTCAGCACTTTGGAATCAGGAGGCCGCAATTCCCTCCGAGAACGATGGGGCTTTGACAAAGAAATTCTATTTCTATTTATGGCTTATGATTTCAGAAAGAAAGGTGTCAGTTACTTGGTCGAGGCCGCAGGGAAACTACGACAAGATCTCTCCGCGGGAGCTTTTGGGGTTGTCATAGTTGGCGGTCCACCTTCCCTTCACATTCGACGCATGGTCAGGCAGCTCAAGCTTTCAGACACGGTGATTTTTCCGGGTCCCACCACTGAACCGGAGGAAGTTTACCACGCGTGCGATGTGTTTATTCTGCCGACCTTTTATGACGCATGTTCTCTAGTGGTGCTGGAAGCTATGGCAGCGGGATTACCTGCTATCACGACAGTATTCAATGGGGCTGCCGGGATAATCACCGAAGGAAGGGACGGACTGATTCTTAAAGATCCGAGAAATACAGACGAGATGAGTGCAGCGATGCAGCGTTTTCTCGATAGAAATATATTGCAGGACGCATCTGCGGCCGCCAACCTCACCGCTTCCAATTACACCATCGAGAGAAACCATCATCAGATGATAAATGTTTTCCGGAACCTGCATTCGGGAAAGAACGATTAAAAATGGGACAAAATTAGTTCTCGCGTGATTTGATGTGATCCGAAAGTGCTTTCACCAATCCATCGATCGTATATTCCTCGGCTTCGACATCGACCGACAGACCGTTTTCCCTGAGAGTCGCGGACGTTACCGGACCGATGGATGCGATGACAACTCCTCTCATAATTTCAGGCAAGTTCTTCATATTTAGCATCTCGATGAAGTGAGTCACAGTGGAAGAAGAAGTAAACGTCACCACGTTCAGAAATTCTGTTTCCAACATCTTACGCACTGCTTGAATTTCGGCATCTTCGGGGGAACCTGTGCGATAAACTGGTACCACGTGTACATCGACTCCCCATTCAGCCAGACCTTGAGGCAATACTTCACGAGCCTTCTCCGCACGAGGGATCAAGAAGCGTTTGCCCGACACTTCTTCGGGCGAAAAAAGGACGAGTAATCCTTCGGCTGTGAACTCTTTGGCCAAGCGGTTCACTTTCAATCCTAGTTCTTGAATAGCTCGTGCTGTTACGGGGCCTATCGCTGCGATCTTGGGACCTGCCATGTCCCGGATATCTTCTCGCAGCTCAAAAAACCGGCTGAAAAAACGCTCAACCCCATTTACCGACGTGAAAATCACCCAATCGAATCTATCTATCTCTTGGATAGCTTCATCAAGCTGCTCGAAGCTGTCGGGCGGCATGATCCTTATCGTGGGGAAGAGCACTGCCTCGCCACCCATCTCGCCGATAAGTTCGGCCATTCTTCGCGACTGTTCACGGCTGCGAGTGACCAAAATCCTTTTGCCGAATAGCGGCTTACACTCGAACCATGCCAATTTATCATGCAAAGAGACAACGGACCCGACAACCAACACCGCCGGGGCGCTCATTCCTGTGCGCTCGGCTTCAAAAGGTATGTCTCCCAAGGTGGCTGTCAGCGAACCCTGGCGAGATGTTGTGCCCCACCGCACAAGAGCCGCAGGAGTGTCAGCGGCTTTGCCATGTTCAATCAATGATTTAGAAATGTTGCGAAGGTTTTTCACGCCCATAAGAAAGACTAATGTTCCGGGATTGCGAGCCAAAATTGTCCAATCGATGGCCGAATCTTCTTTAGTGGGATCTTCGTGACCGGTTATGAAAGTGACCATAGATGCATGATCTCGATGAGTCACGGGGATGCCAGCGTAAGCCGGGGCTGCAATGGCTGAAGTTACTCCGGGGATAACTTCAAATGGGACATTCGCTTCAGCCAAGACCTCCGCCTCCTCCCCTCCCCGACCGAACACATAAGGATCTCCACCTTTTCAGCCGCGCCACACTTTTGCCTTCCACAGCTTTCCGAACGAGCAGCTGGTTGATCTCGGATTGCTCGAGCGTGTGCGCGCTCCCTTTTTTACCTACATAAATTAATTCCGCAGTAGGTTTGGCCTCTCGGATCAAGCTTTCATTCGCGAGGTAGTCGTAAACGATCGCGTCAGCGGTGCGGATTTTTTCGAGGGCTTTTACCGTGACAAGTCCCGGGTCACCCGGGCCGGCTCCGATCAGGTACACCGTGCCTGGATGTCTTGTTTTTGTTTTTTCTATGTTCGTTTGATGCTCCATGGTTAGATTTAAGTCACGCCATCAAATGATGTCCGTAGTCGGGCCGGGTTGCCAATCATCCGATAGCACACTCTTGAGAATGCTATCAGCGCCTCTCTCCAATAGAGCGTTAGCCAATTGCACCCCTATATCGATACTAACGTTCGCTGAACGAAAGGTATCTCGCAACATTGGACTTCCATCCGGGTGGACTACGCCGGCCATAATCGTGATCCCTTCCCCACCGGGAACGCAATGCGCGGCCATAGGGACCTGGCAGCCGCCGCCCATTCTCTTGAGAAACGCACGTTCCACCCGCACACAATTCTCAGTTTCAGTATCATTCAGCGCGGCCACGGCATTATTCGTTTCGGCGTCTTTGGACCGTGTTTCTATCGTTAGCGCTCCCTGTCCAATTGCAGGAATAATAAGATCAGGTTCCAAGTAACTGGTTATTTTGTCTGAAAAGCCCATTCGCAAAATGCCCGCTGCAGCAAGTATCAAGCCTGCCAGATCCTCGGTTTCCATCTTCTTCAATCGCGTGTCGACGTTTCCACGTATTGAAATTATTTCCAGATCAGGAAATCGATTTAGCAAGAACGCCTTGCGTCTCAGGCTGGAGGTCCCGATTCTTGCTCCCGGCCCTAAATCCTGCAACGAGCGACCATCCCGAGATATGAATACATCCCTAGGGTCTTCTCGTTTGAGGATTGCGCCTATATGAAGTCCTTCCGGCAACTCGGTCGGCAAGTCCTTCATAGAATGTACCGCAAGGTCCACCCTATGCTCCAGGAGAGCGTCTTCTATTTCTTTTGTAAAGAGCCCCTTCCCTCCGATTTGCGCCAACGGCGTATCCAGGATCTTATCCCCCCGAGTCTTAATAATCTTTAATTCGGTATTGAACCCGAGATTATGCTTCTCAATAGCCGCTGCTACATATCGGGCTTGCCACAGAGCTAGGGCGCTACCTCTTGTTCCTATAATAAGCTTCATGTTTTAAATGGTTCTTCTTCCCTCGAGTCCCCGGTCCCCACAGATGAATCCAGCTTGAATAACCGCTGTACTACATCGAGATACATGTTTTGTTTGCTCGTCAGGCCTGTCTTTCTTAAGAAGGAAATCGGGTCATGGGCTATTTTGTTGACAATCGACCTGGTTATCAGCTCCACAATTTCCCTCTCATCTTGACTCAGGTCAGAGAGCTTGCCGTTCAATCTGGCCAATTCTCCAGTACGAATAGTCTCGAGTTTCTCTTTTAGTGCTATGATCGTAGGAGTGGAGTGCAGAGTCTTGGTCCATTTCATGAACTTTTCCACTTCGATCTCGACTAAGGCCTCTCCCTTCTCAGCCTCTTGACGCCGTCCTCCCAGGTTCTCCTGAACGACTGTTTGTAAATCGTCAATATTGTACAGGTACACCCCTTCAATTCTGTTTACCGAAGGTTCAATATCGCGTGGATAGCAATATCAATCAAAAAGATAGGTCTGAATCTTCTCCGGCGCATTACATTTCTAATTTGGTCCTCGTTGATTAGGGGCTCACAACTTCCGGTCGATGTAATAACGACATCGGCTTCAATAAGTCCTTCGTTTAACCTTTCCATAGGAGCGGCGCGTCCGCGAAGTTGGCGGGCCAACGCACATGCATTTTCGTAAGTGCGATTGAAAACGGTCAGGGATTTCTCCACTTGATCGGACAAGTGGCGCGCAGCGAGTTCCGCCATTTCACCAGCGCCGACTATCATGATGCTCTTTTCACGAAGCTCGCCTAGTATCTTCTTGGCCAGTTCCACTGCTACATAAGCCACTGAAACCGCAGCCAATCCTATACCGGTTTCCGTGCGCACTCGCTTTGCCGAAAAGAAAGCGCGGTGCATAAGCCGATTGAGGATCGGGCCGGTAGTGCCCGCATTGGCAGCACGGCTGTAAGCTTCTTTAACTTGGCCCAATATTTGAGGTTCGCCTAGTACCATGGAATCCAGACTGGAAGAAACCCTGAAAACATGGCGCACAGCGTCTTCGCCTACTTTTATGTAGAGAAATTCACGGAGGGTCTCCGGATCTACCACATGTAAGCGAGCCATGAGATCAATGAGCCTCTCCGGAGCAGCTTCGACATTCTCGGCAGCTGTGATAATTTCGGACCGGTTACAGGTCGAGACGATTACCGCCTCCTGAATATCTTGAACTCCAAGTATTGAACGAGTGATCTGCCCGCATTCATCACCGGGGAACGTGATTCTCTCTCTGATCTCGATGGGGGCCGTGATGTGATTTAGTCCTATGACTAGTATTTCAGACATCATATTCCCCCAGTACCCATAAAACGCCGCGCACCTTGGAACGCGTGGTGTCCGCCGATTAGAGCGCTCACCCCGAGGAAAGTGAAGAGGACCAATGCGAATCCAAAAATCGAAAGCAGTGCGGCTCGCCTGCCCCGCCAACCCAGAGCCAATCTTTGGTGAACCATTCCCGCATACACGAACCAAGTTATCAGACTCCAAGTTTCCTTTGGATCCCAGCTCCAATAAAACCCCCATGCGCTCCCGGCCCATAACGCTCCTGAGATAATTCCCAAGCTCAGCAGGAAGAACCCCATGGGTAATCCACGTCGATTAATCACGTCCAGGGTTTCCAGTGAAGGAAGCAGCTTATGAATTCGTCCGATTCTTTTGTTTTTTATGAACCTTTCCTGGACAAGGTACATCAGACCGTTTATTGCCAGAATGGCAAAGACTCCGTTCCCGAGCAGCGCAAGAATCACGTGTATGGGGAGCCACCAACTTTTCAGTATCGGAACCAGCGGTTCACGAATTTGGTATGAGAGAGTGGCGGCGAAAAGCATCAGAACGGTCGCTATGGGCGTGGCAATAGACCCGAATATGGGACTGGGTTCCCTGTATGTGATGACTAAGAAAAGGCAGATAATAATCCAGGAGAAAAATGATAGTGCGTCAAATGCCGTGCCGAGTGGAACAAATCCAGAAAAAATCGCCCGGTGTAAGAGCGACAGTGAATGAGCTCCAAAACCCGCGAGCGCCAGCCAGAACCCGAGCGCCGATCTTTCGGCAGCAGAAAAAAGCAAGAAGACCAGGTAACCAACCGAAGCGCCCAGATAAAGCACAACGGCAATCTTGAAAAAAATCAAGTCCAACTGTTTCATCCTTCCGGATCAAATCTACGCGGAGTTTATTCAACAGCGTTTTGAGGATCGATATAATCCGGCAAAATAGCCCTTAGAATATCGAGGACTTTGTTTCGATCATTCTCCTTAAGGGCAACCAGGAGTTCGGAATCCACTATATCCCTAAACACTTGCCGATTTTCACTTGAGGGACCGCCTGCGCTTAATATGAGTTTTCTTAACTCGCCCAAGACCTTTGTAAGTTCAGCGTATTCCGGTCCGAATCGTTTTTCAAGATCCTGGCGGATTCGTCGGGCAAGCGCTGGAGAAGATCCACCTGTAGTTACAGCTATCATCAGCTCGCCCTGTGTGATGACAGCGGGGACGATGAACGAGCACAAATCCGGTACGTCCGCGACGTTGCAGAGAATTCTTCTTTTTACTGCAGATTCGTAAATTGTTAAGTTTACTTGTCGATCATTGGTCGCTCCAAAAATTAGAACAATTTCGGGAAAAGCATCCAGAATCGAAGCATGAAAGGGCTCAGCAATCCAATCTATGAGTTCTTCAGCAGCCAGCGCCTCCAACCGTTGCTCCAGTTTAGGTGAAATGACCGTGATGAGCGCACCGGTTTTAAGAAGTCCCGTTATCTTGCGATGTGCCACCTCTCCGCCCCCTATCACGACAACCTTTTTACCCTGAAGGTTCATCATAATGGGGTAGAGCCGCATGGCCATAACTCCTGTTTCGACCGTCTTTCTATCCGACGGTGAGTGCAACCAATTGTATTGTTCCAGATCTTAAGATTTTTACGGTGAATGCGGCAGGAATATCCGGATGCTTGTGCCGGTCCCGGGTTTCGAGTCAACTTCAATCGTTCCCAGATGTTCCTTCACCACACTTTCCACCACGGCCAATCCCATTCCTGTCGCGTTGGGCAAAGTTGAAAAAAAGGGATTAAAAATATATTCCATGTCTTGTTCGCTAATTCCGCTTCCGTAGTCCTTGACCTCCAGGCAAGTCCCGGATTCTTTTTTCGAAAGCGAGATACCCACCGGGGACCCTTGGGATGAGAATTCAATTGAATTTTCTATAAGTCTAACCAATGCCATCCTTAGTAGTAGAGGATCGAAAGCGGTTCTGTAATTTTTCGGAAGTTCATCATAGACCTTTAGATTTACATTTCTTGATTGTGCTTTGGGTTCCATCTCCGAAACCGTCAACCTGACCAGGTCGGAAATTCTTCCTTCGAATGGATTTATCTGAGGAAGATCACAGCATTGCTGAACCGCATCGACAACCTTTTCCAGGGATTTCGAAGCTTCTATGATATTGTTCGCGTAGTGCTTGGTAGCCTCAGGATCGTGGGCCGCTCGAGCAATACGACCTGCAAAGCCTCCTATTGTTACTATGGGATTCCGTATTTCATGAGCAACTCCCATAGCCAATTTTTGAAGGCTCCTAATCTTTTCCCTCGCCATTCTGTGCGTTTCCTGGATCAACTGCCGCTCTTTACGTCTCAAATTATGAATTTCGGTGATATCCTTAAATAGAACCACAAACCCGGTGAATGAAGTCTCGTGCTGGCCGACATCCACAAGATAAGAAATAGTGGCTGCAAGCCTTTTGGTTGACCCGTCGGGATGGTGGTAATCTACTTCTCTGTAATTATTTACGCTATGTTTCGATATCGTCTCGATGAAAATACGGTTAAAATCCTCATTATCTTCGTGCTGTATCATTAAATGCGATAATCCTTTTTCCAACAGCTCAGCAGGTGAGTAACCGAGCATCTTCTGCGTAATCCGATTGCAGCACAGAATTTGACCTTGTTGTCCCAGAACAATCACACTGTCGCTTATGCTTTCCAGAATATTATCGATTAGCCGTGGGTCCGAATCACCCCTGCACACGACGGAAATCAAATCAAGGTTGGGTATTACTGACGTCATCACCGAACAGAACCTCTGTTACTTGGATATTGCAACCTCAAAAAGATCGGAACTGCCAACACAGTATTATGGGTAAAAAAATTCCTCGGGTTTGGTAAGGAACTCTCGGTAAAATTTGTAATGCTCTGTAAGCTTGTAATCGATCGGCCGTACCGATTCCGCATCAAATGTCAAAATGTCAGCCCCGGGACAGGCCATGACAATTGGCGAATGAGTAGCTATGATGAACTGCTTGTGGCCATTCCCGTTTTGCAGAAAATCAAGCAGAATTCGTGCGAATTCCAATTGATTCTGTGGCGAAAGGGCCGCTTCCGGTTCATCGAATAGGTAAAGGCCATCGAGCTGACAACTGTAGCTTTTGAAAAAAGTCAAAAACGACTCGCCGTGGGATACAACATTTAACGATTTCCCGCCGAAATAATAATCACGAGCGGGATCGTCGAGAATAATGTCATCAAGCGAGGCAGCGAAGTTCAGGAACGCTTCGGCGCGAAAATGGAAACCGTACGAGTGACGGGGCTGCAGAGTAAGCGTAAGATGATTGGCCAACCGCGTTTCATAAGGATTATCATGGACGCGATGCGTTTTAGTACCGCCCCACGGCAGAAACCCGCTCTTGCGTGCTATAGCGTCCAGAATCGCTGATTTTCCGGACCCGTTCTTACCCACGAAAAAGGTTAATGGTGATGTGAATTCAATCCTGCGGGTGGAATGCAATATAGGAATATTAAACGGGTACCGATCGTTGATTGGAAAAGTATCGGAATCTATGGCCACACTTTTCAGGTACATACTGAATATCGTTCCCTCGGATATCCATCCGGCCGATTTTTGACTGAAAGATGATGGCTGGCGGGGAGCCTAATAAAGCTTGAAAATGCCAGTATCGAGAAGCGCACCAAACATATCTTCGGCTTTGGCAAACCCTTTAAATTCTTTACTGTATTCGTCTTCGGTTTTAAAGCCGAGTTCCACGAATTTGTTTATATTAATGAAAAAAGCGTACTGAATAGTTGGTGCGATTTCGCCCGCGGAATCCCGGTTCTTGTCCACATGGAGATTTATTATATCAATTTGGGGAAGGTCCTGGGCCTGTTGATCCTTGTCTTTTAGACTTAAGCGCTCGCGCAAATTGTTGGTGGCGACCCAGTCTTTGGACAGTATCATAGCCACATCAAGATCGTACTCCAAATCCCCGCCGCCTACACAGTTATGCATTGTCGGCCTAGCGTAATAAGTTGTGGAAAACTCGTCGTATGACGGCGGCTTCTCATCCAGTTTGCATCCTTCTTTATCCATAGCCGATATTGCAAGGATCGGGCACTCCAGCTGTAAGCTCAAATCAGCCAGTTGAGCGGACGTTTCATTGACCTGGCTTCTAACATCCTCATACGTGCGACCGAGCGGGATTTTCTGTAGATAATCAAAGAAAATGGCTATGTTGCCTGATCTGAATTCATGCATCACATTATAAGCCTGCGCCTTGATGCGATCTATCGTATCCTGGCGTCCCGCTTCTATAATATACAGATTCTTGCTATATGCAGCGGAACGCTCGATAACTCGATTAACCAGCGCATGACGCTGCTTCTCTTCCGGAGAAACCTCAGTTAGCAGTTTTACCGGATTAAGGTAACATTCTCGGCCCAGTAATCTAGCGGCAAGGGTCTTGCGAGTCTGTTCCCATGTATAGAAAAGCACTGGAAAATCGTTTCCTTCTGCCAGCCTGGAGGCCATATCCAGTGCGAATGTTGTCTTGCCGCGACGAGGAGGCCCGGCTAAACCGTAATAAAAGCCTTTTCTGATACCTGAGAGAAGGTGTTGTAGGCGGTCGAAGGGATGAATGGTAAAACCCAATAGTCTTTTTTCATCTCCGATAGCGCTATTGGTAGAAATGCGAATTTCTTCAATCGTATCCTTCAGAGGCGTAAGTCGTTTTTTTACTTTCTGTTTCTGAAATTCGATTAGTGTTTGGATGATTCTTCCGCTGAAATCAACGAAATCCTCGTCTCGGTATTGGCCTTTACGTTGGCAATAACCAACCATCACCTGCGCCAGCTTCATAGTCTTATCGCGAAGACTCTGGTCTTTAAGTATATCTACATAGGCGATTATTTGATCGGGTTCCGGCTGCTCCTGTTGCTTTAAATCTTCAAGCGCCTGCTCAATTTCCGGCGAAAACCACTCCTTCCTCTTAATGGCGCTCTCGACCGTTATCCAGTCAATCAATTGGCCTGGCAGCAGGCTCATGTCATGAAGTGTCTTGAAAATGATCCGAAAATTGCGATCTCGAAATATATCCGGACTAAAGCCGTCGCCTGTGACGCGAGTAAGTAAATACCGGTCACGTAACAGGGCGGAAAGAACCTTGGCCTCAATCTCAGCAGACATCGGACGTGGTCACCTACCAGGTGGGGATTGTCGTTAACTCTTTAGCATTTATCATTAATTAATATAGAAAATAGCATTTTCAGGTGCATTATGTCAAGAAAGATACAAAGTTACTACAATCAGAATGGCCATGGCCCCGCGTTATTCACGCAACTGTGAACCTCCATTGACAAAATCTGGTGGGCGGATGTGGGTCCAATGGCGCGTGAATACATTCCACGAGAATTGAAGGGTCTATCTCTTTGGCAAACGCAATGAACTCAGCGCGATGCATTTCTTTGCACGCATATTCTCCCAATCCGCGATCCAAACGTGCTCTCTGTGTGGGGCATTCCGGTACTGAAATTATTACTTGATCGGACCTCTGATCGATTTCATAACCCACCAATATCGTCCACGGAAAGTATTTAACCGCCCGTACAAAACCATCCAGCCCTTTTTCCAGAATATTGAAACGTTTGACTATATCTTTAGCCGCCAATCCTGCAACTCGTTGCCATACCTTTTCATTGAACCGATTGGCGGCATCCGTGCCGTGCTCTTCTTCAATGTAAATGTACCAGAATGCATCGACAACTCGGTAATGCCAAAATAGAAAATCCAAATATGGTTGCATGTCTTGGGGCGCAATGTTGTCGGAAGTTTTCATCCTTACTCCTGACGTTGGTATTGTCTGGGATAATGGATTAATCTTGAGCTAGTGTCAATTTCTGAGCTACTCCAAAGAAGTAACTTCTCTGTTAGGAGGGACGTGGATTTGTCCTTGCCCGCGTTCCACGGGAAAGCAATCCCCAAAGCGAGATTGCTTCCCCCGTTTTTCAACAGGGTCGCGATGACATTCCTTGGCCGTCTGTAACTGAAGGGTCACATCGGAGAAATCTTCTCCATCAGTTTGACTTTTCATACACAACGCGACCCGTACGTTGTTGCACCACTAAGGATCTGTTATAAGAATCGGTTTAAATATAGTTTGCGCTCCGGAGGAAGAACAAATCATGCGTAGGTCGATCGTGATTTTGGTTGCAACTATCACTTGCTCATTATTGGTTTCACGCGCTTCAGCGCAACAGTTCTACCGATTGCCCGACCTGAGATCTTTTAAACATCTGACCACAGGTAGTTCGGATCATGCTCCTGATATTCCCGGCAAAGAAACCATGATGGATTATTACACCGCACCGACTGGAGAGGTTTACACGGTCTATTCCTATAAAGGGCGGAATGTGGCATTTAGCGTGCACTCCAACTCGGACGCACAAAAGACCCGCAGGATCTTTATAGATATGAGAGGAGACGGCAACTTTCAGGAAGCAAATCCTGGTTTACAGTGGTACCTGCCTGCCTGGGCAAAGTAGAAATCTCATTTTTCACTGCCGCAGAAGGTTGGCACAGAGTTGATCGCCAAGCTAGAGATGCCGAAAGACTAAGGGAGAGCAAAGGTTAGAATATATGCACGAAATGGCCATAGTTCAGAGCATTATGGACATAATAGAACAGCAGGCCAAGATGTACAATGCAAAAAAGGTTGTGCGGGTCAGTCTGGAATTCGGGGCACTCACTGCGGTACTACCAGCGGCCGTTAGTTTCGCGTTTGAAATTTTATCTAAAGACGGCATCGCTGAAGGAGCACAACTGGACATAAAAATTGTTCCCATTAAAGTACAATGTAGGGAGTGTGGGAATGAACAGATCATGGAGAATTACGAACCTTTCTGTCCTATGTGTTCGTCCCCAGCTCTTAATATAGTTGAAGGCCGGGACGAAATGCGTATCGTTTCCTTGGAAATTGAGGATTCCTGATTAATGAGAAACTGGAGGAGTTAAGATGAAATTGAATGGAAAAAAGGCAGCTTTACTGGCCGAGGACATGTACAATGATTTTGAATTATGGATACCATTCTATCGGCTGAAGGAAGAAGGAATCGAGGTAACCATCGTTGGGTCCGGGACGGCTTCCGTATATCACAGCAAGTACGGATTACCGGTTGAGGTCAACAAAAAGGCTTCAGAAGTGAAGGCCGATGATTTCGACGTGGTGGTGATACCTGGGGGCTATGCTCCGGACAAGATGAGAATCCATCCAGAGATGGTCTCTCTAGTGAGGGACGCTTTCAACAAGGGTAAGATCGTCGCCGCGATTTGCCATGCAGGATGGATGCTGGTCAGCGCTGGGATTCTCAAGGGGAAAAAGGCCACATCGTACGTTGCCATTAAAGATGATATGGTCAATGCAGGGGCGCTGTGGGAAGATTCGGAAACGGTGAGAGATGGCAACCTGGTAACAGCCCGCAAACCGGATGATCTTCCCTCTTTCTGCCGGACCATTATTGAAGCAATGGAAGGAAAATGAATAGCCAGGATGAAAAAAGAATTTTCATCCTGATTTCCTTTTAGAATACTCATATGACACGGAAAATTTACAATTAACTCAAAATAACCGGTATGGTCTGATTCACTTTGCTAGTGAACTTACGATAGCCTCCAATACCCGGCGCTCACTATGGAACTGACATCCATCAACGGACGAGTTGTTTTTCCGCACGGCACTATTCACGCGCAAATCTCCGTGGATCGCGCCACTCAATCAATTGTTTCGGTTTCAGAGCTTCCCGCCACAGAAGTGCATGATCTGCTAATCTTCCCCGGTTTTATCGACGTGCATGTTCACGCCAGGGAATATCCTCGCCCTCAGAATCCGAATGATCAGGCACTAAAAAAGTGGTCCGCTGTATGTCAAAAGGAGACCTTCTTAACCGCGGGTCGAGCCGCAATAAACGGCGGAGTTACTCTTTTTGCGGCCATGCCCAATGACCCCACACCTCCGGATAATAAACAATCTTATGCCCAAAAAATTGCCGTGGCGGTTTCGTCAGCTTGCCCTGTCATCCTGTTTGCATTCCATAACCGGATCTTCGGAACCTTGGGCGAACATTCCCTATAAGGTTTACCTTGATGCTGAGCCATCTCCTGTTTCATTTACCAGATGGAGCGATCTTGAAGCCGTGCTGGGTCGATATCGAGGTCATCGTGTATTCTTTCACGCGGAGGACCCGGAAATATTAGAGAAATTTTGCGGAACCGGACCTAGATCGAAAACCCGCCCTCCGGAAGCGGAAATCTCTGCGGTCGAAAAAATCCTTGAACTCACGGCCAAGTTCGGTCTACATAGCCACATCTGCCATGTGTCTACACAAAAAACAGTGCAAATGATTCAGGAATATAATCATGCGTCCACCGACAAATTGACCTGCGAAGTCACTCCGCATCACCTTTTTTTCAGTATTGAAAGCGGGGAAATCCTCTCGGCAGTTCCAGGAAAGATCGCCAGACCGGATTTTTTGGGCTGTAACCCGCCACTCAGGTCCGAGATGGATCGCAGCTTCCTACTTGATGCTCTGAAACAAGGTGCAATAGATCTAATAGCATCAGATCATGCGCCTCACACCTTGGAGGACAAAAGACGGGGAGCGCCCGGGATGCCGCATTTGGACACTCTCGGGGCGTTCGCTGCGTGGCTTATTAATGAATGCGGATTCACGGGACCCGATGTCGCGCGGATACTATCGACGGCCCCAGCCCGATTGCTCAGTCACGATTTGGACCGCACGCACGGTATAATCGAACCTGGCGCAATAGCGTCTTTCACCGTGCTGGACCTTCAGTCGGCCACATTAGTGCAAGACGATGTAATCGCTCGGTCGCGGTCGTTTAGGAACGCTGTGTGGCTGGTCTCCGTTCGATTCAATTCCCCTTCCCGGCAGAGTCGTCGAAAACCATTATCCGAGGTAAACAGTACCCATTTAAATCGGAGTCGTGAAAGATGAGCTTCCAAGGGAGAGACCTGATTTCGATGAACGATCTGACTAGAGAGGAAATAGATCAGATACTCCTCAAAGTAAAGATCGTGCGCGATCACCCGAAAAAACAAGAGCTCTGCAAAAATAAAGTTTCCGCGATGCTTTTTTTTGAACCATCGACACGCACGCGCACTTCTTTTGAAGTTGCGATGCGCAACTTGGGCGGCGAGGTCGGGGGCTTTTATGATGCCAGTATTACTTCCGCGGTCAAACAGGAATCGCTTTGGGATACCGTCAAGATGCATGACGGCTACGGTTTCGATGTGATCGTGATTCGCCATCCACTAAAAGGCGCAGCCAGACTTGCCGCGGAAGCTGCGGAAATCCCGGTAATCAACGCAGGCGACGGCCCGAATCAACATCCCACCCAGACACTTCTCGATCTTTATTCCATCAAAGAAACCCAAGGAAAACTCGACGAAATCACCATAGCTATGGTAGGCGATTTGGCATATGGCAGGACCGTGCATTCGCTGACGGAGGCTCTGCTGAAATATGAAAAATGCAAATTGATCTTCATCTCCCCGCGCGAGCTGATTATGCCGAGATCCCTCATCGACGAATGCCAAAAAGCATCCGTCACCCACGGCACGAGCTTTGAAGAAGGAAGCCGCATTGAAGATTACATATCTCGGGTGGATGTCTTGTATATGACTAGAATTCAGACTGAAAGATTGGAGGGAGGCACGGCTCTGACCGAGAAGTTAAGAAGCATTTACCGCCTCCAAGCCGGAATGCTGAAATCAGCAAAATCAAATATGAAGGTGATGCACCCCCTGCCCCGCGTTACCGAAATAGCCCCGGACGTTGATCAAACTCCTCATGCTTATTATTTTCAGCAAGCTCGAAACGGGCTTTTTGTTCGCGAAACGCTTCTTGCGCTTATTCTAGGAGCAGTGCAATGAAGAAAAGACCGATTACTATAGCCAAAATTCAGAAAGGGATAGTCATAGACCATATCCCAGCAGGCAAAGCTTTCTTAATAGCTCAGGTGTTGGGGCTTAATGCACTCGCACGAGAAACAGGTGACATAATTGCGATAGGGATCAACTTTGAGTCGCCCAGCCTACTCAGGAAAGATATCATAAAGGTAGAAAATCTTAGCCTCACTCGAGATATGCTCAATGTTGTCGCTCTGATTGCCCCCCTTGCTACCATTTCAAGGATAGATAAAGAAGAAGTGATTGAGAAGCACAAGGTCGAGATCCCAAATCGGGTTGGTGACATTGTAGTATGCCCCGATAGGTTCTGCATCACAAATCACGAGGAAGTCCCAGGCAAATTTTTCGTAATGGATAACAACCCGCTTACACTGAGGTGCCACTATTGCGAGACAATGTTCTTCGGGCCATTGATCAAGTACAAGGAAAAGAGATAGGAACATCTTCAGGACGAGAAACACGCCTAACTAAGATATATATATTCTGGAAGGAGCCTTGGGAGCCGGTTTTTGCAAAAAGTGGCTCCCAAGTAGCTATTCAAAGATCTTAGTACATACCACCGGGCGGCATGCCTCCACCAGGCATTGGTGGCTCTTTCTCTTTCGGCTTCTCTGCAATCATAACTTCCGTCGTCAGCATAAGGCTCGCAACTGACGCGGCGTTCGCCAGGGCCAATCTTGTAACCTTGGTCGGATCGATGATCCCGGCCGCCATAAGGTCCTCATACTGCTCGCTAGCAGCGTTGAATCCGAACGATCCCTCTTTATTCTTTACTTTGTCCGCGACAATCGAACCGTCCTGACCGGCGTTGTTTGCGATCTGTCGAAGCGGCTCTTCCAGCGCTCTCAATACTATTTTACGGCCGAAAGCCTGATCACCTTCCAGCTTCAGGGCTTCCACAGCTCCCAGGCATCGCAGATAGGCTACTCCACCGCCGGGAACAATCCCCTCCTCCACGGCAGCGCGGGTTGCATTGAGGGCATCCTCCACACGGGCCTTCTTTTCTTTCATTTCAGTTTCAGTAGCAGCACCCACGTTGATAACGGCAACTCCGCCCACCAGCTTGGCAAGACGTTCTTGGAGCTTCTCCCGATCGTAGTCGGAAGTTGTATCATCGATCTGGGTTCGAATCTGCCTTACGCGTCCTTCTATCTTGTCCTTACCACCTGCGCCGTCAATTATTGTGGTATTGTCTTTGTCCAGAGTTACTCTCTTGCAACGCCCCAGATCGTTGACAGTTACGTTCTCCAATTTCAGGCCTAAATCTTCCGAGATAACCTGGCCACCGGTGAGTATCGCTATATCCTCGAGCATAGCTTTCCGGCGATCGCCAAAACCAGGCGCCTTCACTGCGCACGCTGACAAGGTGCGCCGCAGGTTGTTGACCACCAGTGTAGCCAACGCCTCACCCTCGACGTCTTCCGCGACGATCAGCAGAGGTCGCCCCATTTTAGCAACATTCTCCAGCAGCGGAAGCATATCCCTCATATTAGAGATCTTTTTCTCATGAATCAGAATGTACGGCTCGTCCAGTACCGACTTCCATACGCTCTGCGTCAGTAACAAAATAAGGGGACAAATAACCACGATCAAACTGCATGCCTTCCACGACCTCCAATGTCGTTTCCATGGCTTTTGCCTCTTCAACCGTGATGACTCCTTCTTTGCCTACTTTTTCCATGGCTTCCGCAATAATATTGCCGATGGTCGAATCGTTGTTGGCGGAAATCGTGCCTACCTGTGCGATCTCCTTTTTGTCCTTGGTAGGTTTAGAAAGCTCTTTCAGTTTTTTAACCACGGCTTCGACCGCGGTATCGATCCCTCGTTTGAGATCCATAGGTGATGCGCCGGCGGCAACCATTTTAACGCCTTCGCGGAATATTGCCTGAGCCAATACTGTAGCCGTGGTGGTGCCGTCACCCGCCACATCGGAAGTCTTGGAAGCAACTTCTTTGAGCATCTGCGCGCCAAGATTCTCGAATCTGTCTTCCAATTCGATCTCTTTGGCAACGGTTACGCCATCTTTGGTCACTGTGGGAGAACCCCATGACTTCTCCAGAATGGCATTGCGGCCTTTGGGTCCCAGGGTGGATTTCACGGCATCGGCCATGACGTTGACACCCTTGAGGATCTTGTCCCTTGCCGGTTGTTCAAACATAATGATTTTTGGGGCCATTTATTTGTTTCCTCCTTGAATACCTATTTGTATCGTTGTTATTCCAAAAACAACATCCTGGAGAGATCACTCCACTATGCCGAGGACATCATCTTCTCTCATGATCAGATACTCGGTACCTTCAATCTTAACCTCTGATCCGGAATACTTTCCGAAAAGGATCTTGGTGCCTGCTTTAACTTCCAACGGGATCAATTTCCCATCTTCGGTCCGTTTTCCCTGGCCAACCGCGATCACTTTTCCCTGCTGGGGTTTTTCTTTCGCGGTATCCGGGAGGATTATCCCGCCTTTGGTAGTTTCCTCCAATTCAACCCTCTCCACGAGGATTCGGTCGTACAGAGGACGAAATTTCATGTTTGTGCCTCCTATTTGTTGTTTTGTTTAGAAATCATAGGTGTGCGTGCTTGTTAGCACTCATCTAATATGAGTGCCAATAATCGACGATTTTGTCAACCCCCTTGCCCCCATACCAATCAAAAAATCACTCCCATCAATGTGAAAAGACAGCTAAATGCAAACTTCTGACATATGACTCGAGAATCTCGGTATCCTTTCGCTAAGCAAAAGACGATTCCCCCATGCTATCGTTCGCTCTTATTTCCTTTTATTGTTAAACTTGTGGAATATCCGGGAAAAGGGAGAAACTTTCATGGAAACGAACATTTCCTGCCCGCATTGTGGGGGTGTTGTAACGCTTTATCGAAATCCAATTCCTACGACAGACATAATCATAATGATCAATAATGCAATCGTAATGATAAAAAGAAAAAACCCTCCTGAAGGATGGGCACTTCCCGGCGGATTCATCGACTACGGCGAAGCCGCAGAAACGGCGGCAATAAGAGAGGCATTTGAGGAGACATCCCTCGACATCAAAGATCTGAAACTGTTCGGGGTCTACTCGGACCCCAAAAGAGATCCGCGGCATCATACTCTCACGGTAGTTTTTACTGCCAGAGCGGACGGTCAACCGAAAGCTTCGGACGACGCTGCTGATATCGGCCTATTTTCACGAGACAGACTGCCGTCCCATATCGCGTTCGATCATGCCAAAATTCTTGACGATTTTTTTGCTCAGCAAAAACAGTTGGGGAAAAAAGTATAGAATGCAAGTCCACCCTAAGATCAGACAAATTCCCCATTTTTGACAGGGATTGCAACTCGGTCTAATGGCGGTTATCCTGTTGTTGTATATTTTATTTCGAGGTCTTTGATGATCGGAATTTCCAAATTATATTGCGGCGCTGTGGAAGCTTCTGACCCGTTACGATACGGCCGTCATTCCAAAGCATTGCCTTCTCATCTCCTGCAGTTTTCATCGGATAAGAAGCCGGTTGTGGTGTGGAATGTCACGCGGCGTTGCAACCTGAAATGTGTGCATTGTTATTCACATTCTGAGGATTGCGATTATCCCGATGAGCTTTCTCTAACCGAAGGCATATCGCTTATAGACGATCTCGCTGAATTCGGCTCACCGGTGGTTCTTTTTTCCGGCGGCGAACCTCTTATCCGTCGCGACATACTCGATTTGATAGAGCATGCCGTGAGCAGAAAAATGCGGGCTGTATTGTCTACCAACGGGACTCTAATAACCTCGGCTGTCGCGACAAAGCTCAAGAAGATTGGGCTCTCTTATGTTGGCATAAGCTTGGATGGTTTAGAAAGCGTTCATGACGCATTTCGCGGAATTCCCGGCACCTTCGGCCGAGTAATGACTGCCATCCGGAATTGCCAGGAAGTGGGCTTAAAAGTGGGATTGCGCTTCACCATAAACCGCAGAAATGTAAATGATATTTCAGGGATCTTCGATTTGGTGGAGGAACGGAATATTCCCAGAATCTGTTTCTATCATCTGGTCTACGCCGGCAGGGGCACGGAGCTTGTAAACGAAGACCTCGATCATGCCCAAACCAGAGATGTTGTCGATCTTATTATGGATCGGACAAGAATCCTTCACGATAGAGGGATGCCTGTGGAAGTCCTCACAGTGGACAATCACGCGGATGGTCCGTATCTCTATCTCAGGCTGACCAACGAGAATAGAAGCAGAGCTGACGAGGTTCTCAAGCTCCTAAAGATGAACGAAGGTAACAACTCCGGCCGCGGCATCGGATGTGTTTCCTGGGATGGAGCTGTTCACCCGGACCAATTTTGGAGACACCATAGTTTCGGAAATGTGCGTAAGCGCCCATTCAGCAGGATCTGGACCGATTCATCAGACGAGTTTTTAATGAAGTTGAAAGAAAAAAAGAAATACGTCAAGGGCCGTTGCTCTCACTGTAAATGGCTGGACATCTGCGGCGGCAACTTCCGTGTTCGCGCAGAAGCTGTTCATGGAGACGTCTGGGCCCCGGACCCGGCCTGCTATCTCACGGATCAAGAGATACAACCAGCCGAGTAGTCGGCCTGTGGCTGCGTAAATATCGAATCTTGTTATGATGTCCAGGCACGGCCGAACTGTAACGATCTTCCCGCAACTGAAAGGCTTAGTTTTCCACCCTTCACATCTGATATTTGCGTCATAAATCTCTCCGTATTTCGAAGTTAATTGTGGTTAAAGGCAATTTGGATGTAAGACTTACCCGTTTGGATTTCCCGGCGCTGGAGGGACACATGCTTTATGGCGGACACATCAAATCCCTGGAAGACATTGATTTTCTGCGAGTCGCAGGTTTCGATTTCGGTGAAGTGGTAATTCGAGACAAAAGAGCACGTGAATATTGGAAAACATCCGGGATCAAAAACCGCGGCCGGTCCAATTTCTTTTTGATAGCCCATGGCCCCTTTGAAGGTCCGCCAAATGATATTGATAATCTGCGGAACCGGTATTTGCCGGCCTTGCGGGAGACAGTCGATGTGGCTCGAATTATGGAGATAAATTTTTTAACAGTTCATCTGTGGATGGATCCCAGGTTTGTAAAAAGTGATGTCATCGAGGAAAAGAAACGGGCTCTATCTGATCTCTTTCATTATGGTGGCGATATGGGAGTCTTCATCAGTCTGGAAAATCTCTCGGAAACCGCAGATGACCTGGCCAATATTTTGGATGCAATACCTGAGCTTGGAATAACGCTGGATGTCGGACATGGCCAACTGTTATCCCCAATAAACACCTCATTTGCAATTATGGACAAGCTAATGAATCATATCAGACACTTGCATTTTCATGATAATCGAGGTGGAGGTGGGGTTGATGACGATCTGCACCTGCCCATAGGAGACGGGATTGTCGACTTTAAAAGAATCATGAAGATTCTCTTAAACAAAGGTTATGACCACACCTTGACTTTGGAACTGGAAAACAAAGACATAATTGAATCGAAGGCGAAAGTGAAAACAATGATAAATGATATTGTGACCGCTGCTTCCGCCTGCTTTCCTGTTTTTTCAGAGGCTTGAGAATCATAGAAGTCATATGCGTCAGATGCGTTGTTGCTAACAGCAGCGACGAAGCAATCTCCGGCACTGCAGTTGCAAATGGACGAGGATTGCCTCACTACGTAGGCAATGCACACTTGCGGAAGACATCCTTCCCGAAAACATGAATGGACAGAGTCATCAGCAAAAGGCGAAGAAATTACTAACCGCAGATAGCACAGGTTATGCGAGGAGCGCACAGAAATTAAATTTCAGGTTCTTAGGACCTAACCGCAGATTACCCAGATGACGCAGATAAAATCAGATAATTTTCTTCTTCTCTGCGACATCTGCGTTCTTTGCGGTGAAAGTTTTGTTCTTTAATGATTGGATTCTCTTATAGGAGCCCCACATCTGCCCTGTCCTACTTCCGTTGTAGTCACCCGCGGCGTATGTTAGATTGCCGCCGATGATCCAAACAACTCTATATTCAATGGAAGGCCGGGTAGTCCGCATAGCCTCGGAGCCCAAACTTGCGGCTAAAGGGGGATATCTGTTCCGCGGATTGGAACTGTCCGGAGAGACAGATGATCGGATATTCATTATCTTTCCAATTTTTGCGGGGAATGATCTATACGAATTTCCACTACTCTGCTGGGAAGACGCACACATTGCGGCATTTGATCTTGAACTCAATAATCGACTTGAAGACGGCACCGTAATCTACGCCGTTGCAGAAAAAAGCGAACTTGTAATTGAGCCTTATCACCTTGTGAGCGTGACTGAAGCTGTGGAAGCCGCATCATGTCTTCGAATCGCAGACGTTAGGTACCGTGTCGCACCGGACGAACCCATCTTTATGGCAAAAGGCAAGCTCATTCATACATTATTCGAACATCTCGTACAGAACGGTGGAAACGATTGGACCCGCTCGTTTAAGGCCGGGTTTCATAGCGCTCTTCCCGCATTCATGAGCACGCTTCCGGGATCGAAAGTTGTGACGGACGAGAGGGCACTGGAAAGTGAAGCTAGAGGACATTTCGAGAATCTCGGATCGTGGTTGGAGAGAAATAGCAAAATATTTGCTACCGCTCAGGCGGAAGTGGATGGGATCTCCACCCGGTTGGGGCTAAAAGGTCGAGCGGATGCTCTTTTTTATGACGAAGGAAAGCGCCGGACGATCCTGGAATTGAAATCGGGGAAAGTTCCAGTTGACGCTCACATGCTACAGCTTTACGCATATTCCTTGTTGTTCGCTGATCAGGCGGTTAAATCTCAAGCTGATGGATACGTAATTTACTCCTCGACAGGTCGAGCCATCAAACTTGGTAATAATAACCATGAATGGAAGCGCAATATTCTGATGGGCCGAAATCGCGCGGTTTTTCTAAAACATGCGTACACACAAGACCTAGGCGCATTGTCCGAGCATCAGTGTACGCGAAATGCCAGATGTTTCGTGAGATCTGCTTGCCAAAGGCTGTTCTGCGACCCCACTGCGGGGCAGACTCTGTTCCGGAACAACCAGGAACGCGATTATTACAATTTTTGGTTCAGACTCCTGTCAATTGATTCATGGGCTGCGTACCACGATTTTGCACGTGTTCTGGACCAAAAAACACTGTCGGAAAGGATTCTTGAGGGCATTACTCTGAAGGTTACTAATCTTAAGTTTCAGGAAAGCAAAAATCATTACGGCGAAGATTCCCAGCCTCAGATGGATCGAGCTCCGGCTGAAGCGTCCAACCAGTCGGGTGCTACACGATTGAGGGGACGAATCTACGTAGAGATAATGACAGAGAATGCTTATGCTGAGGTCAGTCCGGGTGAGGAAGTCATGCTTCACCGCGGTAATCCTTGCGCTGAGCCGAGCTTCAGGGGTCATGTGCATAGCTCGAAAGAAGGTCGAATTCTCATTGCGCTTAAAATTCCGTTCACCAGATTTTCCGGCGCCGTGTCCAGCGAAGGTTTTCCATTCCAAATTGACTCTGAAGGTTGGTTTCTCGACCGGGTCCCTTTCTCAAGGGCTAGAGAGATAGCTCGTCAATCGCTCTTTGGTTTCTTTGCGAATGCGAATTCTCAAGTTCTCAAGATCGTTGTCGAGGGAGAGACTTCAAGGGGTGAATACCCCGAGGAGTGCTCTGATAAGACTTTCGAGACTAGTGCGGCAAGGGATAACGTCTGTTTTCCTGAGGGCTTGCATAATGAGCTTAACCAGGACCAGCAAGCAGCAATCCGTGAGGCTTTGGAAAGCCCCACTTACCATCTGATACATGGACCGCCGGGCACTGGAAAGACCAGAGTTTTAGCAAGGCTGATCCGGATATGCCTCGATCGCGGAGAACGGATACTTGTGACATGCCCGACTAATATAGCTCTCGACCGTCTGCTTATCGCTATCATGAACTTGGGATTAAGAGATTTCCTTCGCCTTGGCGGGCGTTCAAGTGCTTCGGGGGAATTTCTTGAGGCGCTGGAAAACATTGGTAATCCTCCTGCCCTGCTCGAAGATTTTTGTCGGGCTCACCCAAATTTTCCGGATTTTTTGAATGGAATCTCGCGAACGATGCTGATAGGCGCAACAGCATATCAAGTCGCTGCACATTCCTTTTTTATTCGGCAAAGGTTTGATCGTGTTGTAGTGGATGAAGCGGGCCAACTGGACGAACCGGCTACGCTTGCGCCTATTAGTCTTGCTCCAAAGTTCGTTCTGGGCGGAGATCATTTCCAATTGCCACCTGTTGTCAAGGGAAGGTGTAACTCCACCTCTTCGGAGGAGAATAGCGGACTGGAGCAATCTCTGTTTGAGCGGCTCTTCCGAAGTTCTTCGGATTCAAGGATTTCTCGGCTCAAGACCCAATACAGAATGAATCGTGAAATCCAGGAGATCCCGTCCCGGATCTTTTACAATGGCAGTCTTGTCCCGTCTACAGATGTGGCCGGGAGGCGGCTTAATATTGAACCGAAAGGCATAGCTGACAAAGATATCAGTAAGATATTGGATCCCGATCTTCCTGTTGTGTTTGTCGATATTCCGGGTGCAGATAGCGGAAAAGCAAGCGCCGAAGAAGCTGAAATGGCGTGCAAAATAGTTGGGGCTCTTCTTACGCTGGGTGTGCCGTCGCAGGAAATCGGAATAATAACTCCATACCGCGCTCAGCAGGCACTTATTAGATCGCTTCTATCCGAACATCTGAAAAAACGACAGTCATTGTCCGTGGATACAGTAGATCGATTTCAAGGTGGCGAAAGAGAAGTAATAATATTATCTTTAGCCCGGTCTGATGGGGTAACTTCATTTCTCGCGGATCGAAAACGGCTGAACGTTTCTCTTAGCAGAGCACGGTCAAAGCTTATCTTATTAGGACATGGACAAAGTTTGGGAGAGCACCCTCTATTCATGTCAATTCTGGCGGGTTTGGAACGAATCGTAATAAAATAAGTCTTTATAATAATAATCGAAATTTATATTCAATTTAGAAAGTGATCTGGTAGGCTGGGTATTTGGGTCCGTTTAGGTATTCAGGCCACGATTAGAGAAAGGCGAGCATGTCAAAGAAACAGGAAGAGATTTATTTAATAGACGGTAGTTCCTACATACATCGGGCATATCACGCGATGGGTGGTCTATCTAATTCAAAAGGTTTTCCTACCGGAGCAGTTTTCGGTTTTACCAATATGATAGTAAAAACTCTTAAAGATATGAATCCCAAATGGATCGCGGTCGTCTTCGACGCAAAGGGGAAGACTTTTCGTCATGATAGGTACGCGGAATACAAAGCGCATCGTCCTGCCATGGCAGAAGACCTAAGAGTTCAGATTCCATGGATATATACCGTTGTGGACGCCTATCGATTGCCGTCGCTTTCTGTGGAAGGATTTGAAGCCGATGACATAATCGCGACCATGACGCGTGAGGCCCTTGAAAAGGACTGGAAAGTCACAATTGTATCCGCGGATAAGGATCTCATGCAACTCGTCGGAGATTCGGTGACTATGTGGGACCCCCAGCGTGATACTACTTACGATTCCGCTGCGGTAGAGAAAAAGTTCGGAGTCCCGCCTGCTCTGCTGCTCGATTTAATGGCCCTTGTGGGCGATACCTCCGATAACATACCCGGTGTACCGGGTGTCGGCCCGAAAACCGCCTCATCTCTGATTCAGGAGTTCAGTTCACTGGAGGCGATATATTCAAACCTTGAGCAAATCCCTCAGGAGAAGGTGCGAGCAAAGCTATCGGACAACAAAGACAAAGCATTTCTTAGCCGCGAGCTTGCACGATTGGATGACCGCGTGCCTCTTGACAAGACGCTCGAAGATTTACGTGTTGTGGAGCAAGACTCCGAGAAACTGAGAGATATTTTCAAGGAATTGGAGTTCAAGCGCCTGATAGGGGAGTTACCGGCGCGGAAAACTCTCGATTTCACCGGCTACTGCACTATCACTAGCATGGATGATTTGAACTCGTGGATGCAAAGAATCAAAGAAGTGGGTGTTGTTTCAGTGGATGTTGAAACCACTTCAGAGCAACCAGTACAGGCAAGGCTTGTCGGCATATCATTATGCGCCGAAGAAGAAAAAGCTTGCTATATACCAGTCGGGCACACCGAGGGGATTCAGCTACCCAAGAATCAGGTGCTGGAAGCGCTCCGCCTGATTTTGGAGGATGAAAGCATCCGTAAAATCGGCCAGAATATCAAGTACGATGTGATCATTTTCAAGAAGGAAGGAATAGAAATACGCGGCATTGTATCTGACACTATGCTCGCGTCCTATCTCCTTGATCCGTCACGACGCGGGCACTCGTTGGACGATCTTGGCGAGGTCTTCCTCGAGCATCGAACGATCCCTATCAAGGAACTTATCGGCACGGGCAAATCCCAGATAATGTTCAGTCAGGTGGAAATTTCTCGAGCGGTGGACTACGCCTGCGAGGACGCTGAAGTTGCGTTCCGCGTGGCTTCTGTCCTCATGCCCAGGATCGAATCGGAAGGACTGGGAGATCTCTATAGAAAAGTCGAATTGCCCCTGATTCCGGTATTGGCGGACATGGAATTGGCGGGAGTTCGCATTGATGTGCCTTACTTGGAGAAGCTTTCCGGGGAATTCGGAGCTATGCTAGATATCTCGGAAGCTGAAATTCACCGATTGGCAGGAGAGTCTTTCAATATAAATTCTCCGAAACAGCTCGGGGAGATATTGTTTTCAAAACTTGGACTTAAATCCTCCAAAAAGACAAAAAGCGGTGCTTCCACGGCAGTAGATGTCTTGGAAGAACTGGCACTTGTGCACGATCTTCCAAGAAAAATTCTGGAATATAGGTCAATCTTCAAACTTAAATCCACGTACGTGGATTCTTTGATAACGCTGGCCGATCCTATTACCAATCGCATTCATACCTCGTACAACCAGGCGGTGGCAGCAACGGGCCGGCTGTCCTCCTCAGACCCGAATCTCCAAAACATACCGATACGTACAGCCGAGGGGCGCAAAATCCGCACAGCCTTCGTGGCTGATAAAGGGCATACTCTAGTTTGCGCGGATTATTCTCAAATCGAGTTGCGCGTTATGGCTCATGTTTCCGGAGACGCCCGTCTTATGGAGGCTTTTACGGCCGGCGAAGATATTCACGCCATTACAGCGGCAAGCGTTTTCGAGTGTTCACCTGCGCAGATTACGCCGGAAATGCGTCGCAAGGCAAAGGCCATTAATTTCGGGATCATGTATGGCATGGGGCCGTATAAGCTTGCTTCTCAAATAGGGGTCGGGATGAAAATGGCCAGGCAATATCTGGAAGATTACTACGAGACTTATTCCGGTGTGAGAAAATTCATGGAGGAATTACCCGAGAGGGCCGCGGTCGACGGTTTCGTGACAACAATTCTGGACAGAAAGAGATTCATCCCGGATCTAAATAATCCGAATAAAATTGCCAAGCAAGCCGCACGCCGAGTCGCAATCAATACCGTCATGCAGGGGAGCGCTGCGGATTTAATGAAATTGGCCATGATCCGGGTACACGAATCGATCGAGCGCAACAAAATCCCGGCACGCATGATCCTGCAGGTTCATGACGAACTTGTTTTGGAAGTGCGGGACGACGCGGCAGAAGATGCCCGTGCGCTACTCAAGAAAGAGATGGAAGAAGTCTATTCGCTGTCCGTTCCGCTCGTGGTGGACACAAGTATAGGTAAAAACTGGGATGAGGCGCACTGATATGGAAAACTTGCCTGATGCATGGATCCTGACCGTAGGAAACGAGATCATTAATGGAGTTATTACAGATACTAATCGAGAGAGCATCGCTCGCGAACTCAGGTCCGTCGGGATAGCCATAAAAGGAATGTCGTCAGTTGGTGATGATCGCGAGGCTATAGCGGATGCGCTCCGCACAGCCATGGAAAATGCAGTTGTGACCATAGTTTCAGGAGGATTGGGCCCGACGGAAGACGACAAAACCGCCGCCTCTGCTGCATACTTCCTTGGAGTCCCGCTACGTCTCGACCAAGAGCAATTGACGCGTATTGAGGAGAGATTCCGTAATTGGAATCGACCAATGGCGCCAGTAAATGCTAAACAGGCTTTCTTTCCTGAGCCGGCGGTTGCCATACCAAATGATTACGGAACAGCCCCTGGATTCATGGTCGAAAAAAACGGGCGGCTTGCATTATTTTTTCCTGGAGTGCCCCGTGAACTAGTGCGGATGCTCAGAGAACGTGCGTTACCAATAATCCTGGAAAAAGTCGGCCCAACAAAGAAATATTTTACTACAAGAACGTTCCATATTTACGGATTGTCTGAATCGAAACTTCAAGAGATCCTGGCTGATGTTTCTGCCGATGAAGAAGATTATCATTTGGCGTTCCTGCCGAGGTTCCCCATCATCAGATTGAGAATGGATGCAGGCGCGGCAAGCGCCGAAGAAGCGAATCGAAAACTTGACGAAAAACAAAAGGTCCTGAGCGACAGGCTGCCGGAGAATATACTTTCGGATGACGGCCGATTAATGGAGCACGTTGTTCTTCAGCTTTTGCAGGAGCGCGGCCTCACTTTGGCATTGGCCGAATCCATAACAGGCGGGATGATTGGAGAAATGATTACTCGTGTGCCAGGCAGCTCGCGGACTTTTATGGGATCGATCGTCAGCTATTCCAATAACATGAAGTCGGGCATTTTGGGTGTAACGGAACGGACGCTTAACAAACACGGCGCCGTTTCTCATGCGTGTGCTCGTGAAATGGCTACTGGCGCTCGCAGCGTTGGCAGAGCAGATGTCGGGCTTTCCGTGACCGGTATAGCGGGTCCTGACGGCGGAACAGCGGACAAGCCGGTCGGAACCTTCTTCATAGGTCTTGCAACGGATCAGATATCACTCACCAGAGGTTTCGTGCTCCCCGGAACGCGTGAATGGATTCGGACGCTCGGCGCTATGCAAGCTCTGGATTTATTGAGACGACATTTATTGGGATATAGGATACACGGGCAAGAAGAAGGTAGTGAACCTCGGAACGATGCATGGACTTGAAAAAACGCGCCCTCCCAGCGAGCTTTTAATTCGAGTTCGTTGCTGCTGAATAAATTGGTCGGTAGCAGTAGCCCTCATGTCCAGATTTATGGAACGGTAACCAGCCTCAATCCCGAAGGAAAAAGTGCTGTGCGCAAACATGCTTGTTGACCAAATGGCCGGGCGGACCCCCGCACCTATTTCCCAGTCGGTAATTCTCGCCATGTTGCCGCTCATGAAAGGCATGGGAAATCGAAACCGTGCATGGGCAATAATCGGAACATCCCTCACACGGACGGGAATGGCTTGACCATATATACCCAGCGTCCAGGGTTCTTTGCTTTGATAAGGAAATTCGCCAACGCCCACACCCACAACGGGATCGGATCGGTCTCTAAATACGACGGGATTGAACTGGTAATCTCCATTAATTCCGAACTTAAAAAAGGGATAGCGGATCAAGTCCAAGTCCACACCGACGCGCGAAAAATTTGCTTCCAATTCTGAAGACCTTTGATCATTGGGATTATCAGATCTCCCCCAGAAGTTGTGAGTTTCCGCATTCCCTCTAATTCCAAGACGATCAATATAGAATATTCCCCATATTTCGTGGAAACGTTTGAAGATCAGTGGTTACTCCCAAGGGACCTAACAAAGAGTATTCCGTGTCGCCTTTTATGACGCTTCCAGTCGCCAATTTACCTAGCAAGATTCGACTACCGAGAGTGAATCGATAATCGGACCAGTCAAACCACGCGGATGACCCCCACCACGACGGTATTTCTTGCGCTATTGCTATATTCGGCGAGATTAGTATCCCGGCAAGCACGAAAACAAAGCAAACGTGCACGGCCACCCTGGCAGCAGTATTCGGGACTAATCCATACCTGCTTGAAATAACCACGGATAACTCCATATGATCACAGTGAATATATAGCATCTGAAACCGGTGTGTCAAGGAATTACTGCCGCCACGGAGCATTCATTAGGATTACGCGACAAGACACCTCTTTGTGAACGCGGGCGACTGCAAAGTACTTTATCTTTGTCCTACTTTGAATTGGGAAAGGAAGCATGAGCTTTAATTTAAGGAAAATCTCGGTGATTGATCTCGTATGATCATTACCCTCCCCCCTGCCCCGTCTGTCAAAGGAGGTGGATTTAAACCTTACCGTAAAGTGAATTACAGGCGGCCAAAGAATATCATCGCGAGCGAAGGGAAGCAATCTCGATGCCTTGGGGATTGCTTTCCACGGAACGCGGGATTTCACTCCTCGCAATGACAACTCCACGCCCCTCGTAGCTGAGGAATCAAAGAGTCATTAATTGATGCGTTGAATCTATCAGCCAAATGTATTATGTTTCCCGTGTAACTCCTTTGTACAAAACGGATTGTGAATATAGGAGGCGTACGTGATTTCAAGACGTACTCCCAGGATTCTTCTGGCGAAACCCGGTCTGGATGGGCATGATCGCGGAGCAAAAGTGGTGGCGCATGCCTTGAAGGATGCAGGGTTTGAGGTAATTTATACCGGACTACATCAAACGGTGGAGATGATCGTTCTGGCCGCCATTCAAGAAGATGCTGATATCATAGGTCTTTCCGTAATGTCCGGGGCGCACATTCCCATCTGTCAGAAACTGATGAGCTTGTTGAAGGAAAAAGGCGCAGAAGATATCGTGGTTCTGATCGGCGGAGTTATTCCGGCACGGGATGTACATGTCCTGAAGGAATTGGGAGTGGCCGAAGTCTTCCCGGGGGGGACCGATATCGACGCGCCCGCGGCTTTCATAAAAGAGTATTTCAAAGAAAAAGCAAATTAGCCTTTGGAGACTTTGGGGAGGTGAACCAGATGAATGAGCCCCCTGCTGTTTACAAACCGTCAAATCATATTCGGTTGGTTACAGCGGCCTCGCTCTTCGATGGACACGATGCGGCCATTAATATTATGCGCAGAATATTGCAAGCTTCAGGGGCCGAAGTGATTCACCTGGGGCATAACCGTTCAGTGTCGGAGATTGTCACCGCGGCGATACAGGAAGATGTCCAGGGCATTGGTGTGAGCTGCTATCAGGGCGGCCACATAGAATATTTTAAATACATAGTGGATTTGCTCAGAAAATATGAGGCTGAACACATAAGAGTGTTTGGCGGCGGCGGCGGGGTTATTGTGCCGGAGGAAATCCGGGAATTGGAATCTTACGGCGTTTCCAGGATCTACAGCCCTGAAGATGGCCGAAAATATGGCCTCCAGGGAATTATCAATGATTTCATCCAGAGATGCGATTTTTCGACTTGGAACGGCGAGCTGGATGGAAACCTTGCACGTCTGGAGACGCGGGATTGGAAATCAATTGCCGCAGCAATAACAGCCGTAGAAATTGCAACAGAATCCGGCGACGGCGACTTGCCTCTAATTCGCGCTCAATTGGAGCAGAAGATCGGAGATCGCAGAATACCGGTTTTAGGTATCACCGGCCCGGGCGGTGCGGGCAAATCATCCCTTACCGACGAAATAGTCCTTAGATTCCTCAATGATCAGCGAGATAAGACTATCGGCATAATCTCCGTCGATCCAACACGTCGGAAAAGCGGCGGTGCACTACTCGGCGATAGAATACGAATGAATTCCATACACGATCCGAGAGTCTACTACCGCTCCATGGCCACTCGAGGTTACGGAAAGGAGATCCCTCCACATCTGGAGGACGCTATCTCTGTTCTCAAAGCTGCCGGATTCGACTTCATCATTGTGGAAACAGCGGGTATCGGCCAGGGGGACGCTGCTGTAGTGCCTTTGGCCGACGTTAACCTGTATGTAATGACATGTGAATTCGGAGCGCAGAGTCAGCTCGAAAAGATTGACATGCTCGATTTCGCCGATGTGGTCGCGGTAAACAAATACGATCAAAAAGGCTCTGAAGATGCTATACACGATGTGCGTAAACAGATACAGCGCAACCGGGTTGAATTCAATAAGAGAACAGAGGAATTTCCGGTTTACGGAACCATAGCCTCACGATTTAACGACGACGGGGTGACCACTCTTTATGCGGGAATATTAGAAGCGATCAACAAAAAGACCGGGACAAATTGGTCCACTGCTATGCCGATAAGACAAGACAAAAAGCCGTCTTCCAAAACAATCATTATTCCACCACAAAAATCTCGATATCTCTCCGAAATAGCGGACACTATCCGTCGGTACCACATATGGGGAGCCGAACAGGTACGGCTGGTCCGCAAAATATGGCAGCTCGATGCCGCTGCCAAGGCCCTACGAGAGGATGGACTTGCTGAATCGTCCGAACCCATGACCCACATACGCCATCTTCAGGAAGAGATCGAGAGAAAGCTCGATCCTCGATCTCTGCGGCTCTTGGGAGAATGGGACGACGTCAGGGATGCGTACTCAGGACAGGAACTCGTGCAGCACATTCGCGGATGTGAAATCCGCACCCCATTGAGAACAAGGACTCTCAGCGGAACCGTGATTCCGCTTGTGGCATTGCCTCGTTTCGAGGACAGGGGCGAAATACTGAGATGGCTTCTGAGAGAAAACATCCCCGGATCGTTTCCTTACACAGGGAGTGTGTTTCCGTTCAAGCGACAGGATGAGGACCCGACGCGAATGTTCGCTGGAGAAGGCGATCCCTTCAGGACAAACCGCAGGTTCAAGTATCTCTCGGCCAATAGTCCTGCCAAACGTCTGTCCACCGCGTTTGACTCAGTTACTCTTTACGGGAGAGATCCCGCGGAAAGACCTGATATTTATGGAAAAGTCGGCACTTCCGGTGTTTCGATATGTACCCTGGACGATGTCAAAGAGCTGTACTCAGGTTTCGATCTCTCCTCGCCCAACACTTCTGTGTCCATGACCATTAACGGTCCTGCTCCTATGATGCTGGCCATGTTCTTCAACGCGGCCATAGAGCAGCAGATGGATAAATTTCGCGCGGAGAACGGAACGGAGCCATCCAGGGAGCAGGCGGCCAATATCAAGGCCGGTGTCTTGCAAGAGATTCGTGGCACGGTGCAGGCGGATATACTCAAAGAAGATCAAGGTCAGAATACCTGCATATTCTCCATTGATTTCGCTTTAAAAATGATGGCTGACATTCAGGAGTATTTCATTAAGAATAATGTTAGGAATTTCTATTCGGTCTCGATTTCCGGCTACCACATTGCTGAAGCGGGCGCCAATCCAATAACTCAGTTGGCGTTCACGCTGGCCAATGGGTTTACTTATGTTGAGTATTATTTATCGCGGGGAATGCACATTGACGATTTTGCTCCCAACCTATCCTTCTTCTTTTCCAGTGGGCTGGAACCGGAATACAGTGTAATCGGAAGAGTGGCGCGACGGATCTGGGCCGTTGCCATGCGCGAAAAATATGGCGCCAATGAACGATCGCAAAAACTGAAATATCATATCCAGACCAGTGGTCGCTCTCTTCATGCTCAAGAGATTCAATTTAACGATATCCGTACCACTCTCCAGGCGTTGATTGCGGTTTATGACAATTGCAATTCGCTGCATACCAACGCTTACGATGAGGCTATAACTACCCCTACGGAAGAATCGGTCAGGAGAGCGCTGGCGATACAATTAATCATCAATAAGGAATGGGGTCTAAGCAAAGTTGTTAATATGAACCAGGGTAGCTTTATTTTGGAGGAGTTGACCGACTTGGTAGAAGAGGCTGTGCTTTTGGAATTCGACCGACTCTCCCAACGCGGAGGAGTTCTCGGCGCCATGGAAACCGGTTATCAACGTGCAAAGATCCAGGATGAGTCGCTGCATTATGAAGATATGAAAACATCCGGCGAGTATCCCATTATCGGAGTAAATACTTTCTTGAACCCTAATGCGGAAGATATGGAGTCATGCGGGGTCAAGGAATTGACCCGTGGCACTGAAGAAGAAAAACAATCGCAGCTACGTCGCCTGAAGGAATTCCATCAGCGAAACAGCGATAGCGCTCCGACCGCTCTGGGAAGGCTCTATCGCGTTGCCCTGTCCGGCGGCAATATATTCGAGGAGTTGATGGAAACTGTGAAATATTGTTCATTGGGTCAGATCACCGACACGTTATTCAAAGCTGGTGGGCAATACCGGCGCAATATGTGACAGAACTCGTTATATGTTTCACGGGCGCAGCCTTAATGCTGCAACGGGATTGTGATAGATTGATCTCTATTAGCCGGCGCCTCGCTTCAAGAAGCGCCCGACCAATGTAAGATCCGCACCGGGAATTCACGTGGAATGCGTCCATTGGACGCTGTTCCAATAGTTCGGGGGGTGTGCCGGACACATGGCTAATGGCAACGAATATCCTTTGATTGCTTTTGTGTGGAGTCCGGAGGACTGGATATCCACAATCTTGGAGACATCCCACAGGGTCGGCTGCAAGGCTGTCATTGACCTGACCTCAACTAAAATGGATGCGGAAACTGCAGCGATGCTGACGTCACACGACTTGGCTGACGCAGTTCACGTCAAAATTTCATCCGAGTGGCTTACGGACGCTCGGCTCGATAATTTTCTTCAAAGTGCCGGAGCCAAAGGCGTTTGGGTGGAATTGAATCCGGTGCTTATTCGTAACCATCCTAGGAACTACTTAGATCGACTAGTACGACTATCCTCCAGGTTAAATTGCTATCCAATAGTGGGAAACCTGGATCTGATAGGCCTCATCGTTGACGAGTACCCGGGACTTCGGAACATAGTACTTAAGGGTGCGGAAGCCGCGGGATTCGTCAGCAGCGAAAACATTTTCACCCTTTTCTCAGCAGTGCGCCACATGGGCCCCACTATCGGTGATCCTAAGAACTTGCTTGTGTGGGGAGGCGTCGCCACGCCTGAGGCTGCAGCGGCCTTTTTGGCTGTAGGATGCAAGGGTATTGTCTTCGAAAGCCTCCACTGGCTAACTGATCTCTGCGCGGTCGATCAGGCGATGCGGGACAAAATATCTGCGCTTCGTCCCGATCATACTGATCTTGTGGGATTGAATCTTCATGTACCTTGCCGCCTATTCAATAAGGGCAATTCTCTCGCGATAAAAGAGCTGAAAGTACTGGCCAATTCCGTCTGTGGAGAAGAAATCCGTGAGGAAGATCGTCGCCTATTGGCTCAAAGAATCCAAGAAAACTGGGTTCATCCGCGACGGAGCAGCTTTTCGAGAGAAGAGCTTATCCCTCTAGGAATCGAAGCAGCGTTTGCTCAATCCTTTGTAAGGCGTTTCGGCGCTTCCGGCGAAGAGGCCATGGACCGTTTCCTCACGGAAATCGAGACACTATGCGCATTGGCCGCAGAAAAGGAAAAGGCATTCATAAACAGTCCCGCTGCTGAAGAGATGGGTACCGAGTATGCGTTAGTCCAAGGAGCCATGTCGTGTATCACAGATTTGCCTGAATTTGCCTCACATGTGTCCGAGGCCGGCGCTCTTCCTACGATCGCCCTGGGATCCATGCCAAGATTAGTCCTGGAAGATAGGCTAGGAAATCTTCGCGAGATCATGGGGAACAGGCCTTTTGCTGTGAATGTGATCACATTGGATGAAAATCCGCACCGAGAAGAACAATTTGAATGGGTACGCAGCGAAAGGCCTAAATTTGTCGTGATTGCGGCAGGTGATCCTCTGCATGCACGGCAACTTTTGGATAATGGCTTAGAAATAATCTACGTGGCGCCTAACGAGAAACTCATGGAGCTAGCCTTCGGCGCCGGTGTCAGGTACGTGATTTGCGAGGGAAATGAAGCAGGCGGCCACGTAGGAGAATATTCGACCCTGACATTCGCTCAAATTGTTCTGGATTGGAGGAATCGTGACCCAGATTTCTTCGATAATCGCCGACGTAATTCTCGCTGGCGGCATTTGTGATCGAGAGACCGCATTCATGGCCGCGATGCTAGGGGCAGATGCGATCCAGGCTGGTACTTGCTACCTTTCCACCACTGAAATTGTCGAGACAGGTGCGCTTAGCCATCTTTACCAGCGCAAGGTGCTGGAAGCGCGTCCAGGGTCTACCGTGGTGACCGGGGAAGGAACCGGGCTGAGGGTGCGATCTTTAGTGACACAGAAAATCGAAGCGGTTTGTAGGCTGGAACGAGATTTTGTAGCAGGATCAATGGACAAAGCCTCTTTTCGCCGAGAGATGGAGCAGCTAAGCGCGGGTAGCCTCCTTATTGCGGCCCGAGGCTTCGATAAGCCGGGCGGATCTTTATTAGACGAGGAAATTTGCCTAGAACAGGGGCAGTTCATGGCCGGAGCTTGCGCCGGAATTGTCTCGGATGTGCGTAGCCTGACTGAGCTTCATGTTGAACTGGCTGAGGCGAGTATGCGACAGGGAATTCCGTTTCTTGGGCCGGTGCGTGCTTTTTCAGCAAGTAGCAACAGCATGGAAGCTAATGCCTCTTCCACCACCGTGGCAAAGAGAACGGTCTACCATTCGCCGGAGAGGGAGCGGGTGGCTATAACGGGAATGAGCGTCGTCAACTCCCTCGGGAAAAGTCCTGAGGAGATATGGTCCAATTGCCTTGCCTTGAAAAGCGGTGTGGTAGCTGTTTCGGCTTCAAAGTGGGATCACGAAACCTATTACGACCCCCGACCCGGCATCCCTGACAAAACATACTCCAATGTGGCTGCATTCCAGGACCTCGAGGTCTCTCGAAAGGAACTGGGTATATCTCCTCATGATTTTCGCACGATGGCCATGTCCACGAAGATCACATTATGGCTAGCGGAAAGGGCTATCGAGGCTTCGGGAATACTTCGGTCGGAAATACCGCGCCACAGAGTCGCGGTTCTTGTTTCCCAAAACGCAGCAGAAATGGCCTCCACTCTCACGAATTCACTCATTAGGGGCCTCGGCCACTGACATAGTCAAATCACTGCAGACCGTCATCTCCATGACACCTGAAACGCGCAGGGCGGCCGAAGAGGCTGTTAAAAATGGGCGAGCAGCCATTGACGACACGTCACTTACGGGCCGTCTCAATTCAGCCGCGGCAGGATTCATTTGCAATAAATATGGATTTCAGGGCCCAAGTTTTGCCGTTTCCGCTGCCTGCTCTACGGGTCTTGTCGCACTTTTCAGCGCCTACTTGATGATCCGCAACGGAATAATCGACGCTGCTGTTGTCGGAGGGGCCGAGGAGCCGCTCACTCCATTGCACTTTCTTATTTTCTCCGCACTTAGTGCTCTGGCAGGTCTTTCGGGCGTAGAGAGGCTGCCCCATCAGGCCAGCCGACCGTTCGATGCGCAAAGAGACGGCATGGTCCTCGGTGAGGGTGGCGGCATGATAGTGATTGAACGGGAATCAGTGGCCGTCAAACGTGGAGCGAAAGTGCATGCGTACATTACCGGAATGGGGGGTAGCAGCAATAATTTCGGAATGATTGAGTCTTCCAGAGTCACGCAGGAGATAGCCATAGGAGCGTCCTTCGATGACGCCTCTTACGGTCCCGATCAGGTGGACCTTGTGGAATGCCACGCCACGAGTACATTGCAGGGCGACCTGGAAGAAGTCCTGGCCTTAAAAGCATTTTTCAATCCAAGCAATCGAACCGTTCTCACGTCGTTTAAGTCACAGATAGGCCATACCTTGGGGGCCTCCGCAGTGAACGGTCTAATTCGCGGAGTCATGGCCATGAACGCGGGGGTTTTCCCTCCTACCCTGAACTACGAAAATCCGGACCCTGCTATTAATCTTGAAAGCTCCGGGTTCCGGGTACTCTCCGAACCCGCCGATTGGAAACTAAAGGATGGGCTAACCAGGCGGCTCCAGCTCGACGCATTCGGATTTGGAGGTTCCAATTATATAGTTCAACTCGAGAGGGTCTCTGATTCCGAAGATACAGTCCTGGTTTCGGCCGCAGCGATTGAATCAGGCTCGGAAACCGGCGCAAGAGTTCCACTGCCTTCGGGAGTCCACTTCTTCGCAACCAATGTACGTGCCAAGTCCTATCGGGTTGCTGTGGTTGCAGAGACCGCAGAGGAAGCTGCTTCGTTGAATGAGAAAATTGAACCCTATGCCGGTCGTGGGGTAATTGCTTCCAGAGACCTTAGGATCTTGGCTAAGGTCGGTGTATTCCCTGGAGAAGAGGAAGCGCCTCCTGAAGCTCTGGCCTTTGTGTTTGCGGGCCAGGGCTCCCAATATCAGGGCATGGGGCGTGATCTCTATAAGACATTCCCAGTGATCCGCGAATGGATGGATCGTGCGGCTCAGGTGGCTGAGTTCGATCTGCTGAAGATCATGTTTTACGGGTCCGAAAAAGAGCTTCAAAACACCCGCTGGCAGCAACCTGCTCTGTTTACACTGGAGTACGCCTTGGCACAGTACCTGCTCTCCTTGGGAGTGAGGCCTACTGCGCTGGCCGGCCACAGTCTCGGACAAGGGACGGCTCTGTGTGTTGCCGGGGTTTATTCATTCGAGGACGGATTCCGCCTCGTAAACAAGAGGGCCGAGTGCATGGACAAGGCCGCAGCGATGCAGGCAGACCCAGGCACAATGATGGCAGTGGACGCGCCTCTAGAGTACCTTGAAGCCAGGATCGACAAAATCGACAATATTCATATCACAAATATAAATTCGCCTCGCCAGGTCGTTTTGGGAGGGAATACCGAGGCGGTGAAAGCCTTGGGCGAGGAATTAAAGAAAGAAGGATACCGTCGAACCGTGCTTCCTGTCAGCATGGCCTTCCATTTGCCGAATATGCAATGCGCCCGTGAAGAATTGGGAGATTTCATGGCGAGCATGGACTTGCATCCGCCCCAAATACCGGTAATTTCCAATACCACAATGCAACCTTTCCCTCCTGACACTTCTGAGATCAAGAAGATCCTTTTGGCTCACTTGGAGTGTCCAGTTTACTGGATGCAAAATGTCAGGACTCTTTGGGATGACTATAGTATCCGGCTATTTGTGGAGGTGGGACCTGGAAGCACTCTCAGCGGACTCATCTTGGATACTTTGGAGGAGGCAGACTGCATTCATACCTGTTCACGCGAAGACGAAAACAGAACATACAGGACAGCCTTGGCTCAACTTTTCGCCAAGGGTCATCTGTCAGTGGATGCGCAACATAGGACCATAAGATTCTTAGGTTCGAGTGTCAGGCGGGTGAAACGCCCGTCTTGAGTCTCAGAGCTCCTTCGCCTAGAACTACAACATTAACAGCTTGAGGGAACGGACCCGGTTGTGCTCAGCCAAATTAGGGACTTTGTAAGGCACAGCCTCGGGCATTACGTCAAGCCCGCTCTTCTGGATGCCATTCGTCGCGAGCACAACCCAAAATACAGTGAAGAGGAACTTGATGCGGCCTTGGCCACGGTCTTCCCAGGACATTGATGTCGATTCCTTGCCCATGCCCCAATTGCCGCGATCAGAGGAACAGCAAATAGGCATCCTCGGTCTACTCCCGAACCTCCGGATGAAGAGTCTTCTCCACAAGATACAGATGAACTTATGGAAGCCGTCATACGGATCATCATGGATGCCACAGGGTACGAAAGAAACGAGATCGAGCCCGGCATGGATCTCAAGGAAGATCTGTCGATACGATCCAGCCGTCTCCCTGTCCTGGTGGACAGGACCGAAAGCCACTTTAGAATTCAACTTCGCTTAAGCGATTTCACCACTGTCCGAACTGTTGCCGATTTTGCCGATAAACTTAGGGAGGTGGTTTCCACAGACATGCAAAAAGAAAGCACAATCAAACCGGGAACCAATCCGGGAAGCTCCTATCCAGCGAACTGATGAAGAGTCTTTGATCGGCGAAGATCAACTGCCCATCCAACGACTGGTCTGCAGAGAAGTGTCTTTGCCGCAAGCACCAAGCGCAGATCGATTGAATTAACCGGAAATAATTCGGTAGTCGTTTTTACAGCAGGAAATTCCGGAAATATAGGCGACGAAATTCTAGCGCATTTTGCAAAAGATTCCGGTGATGGACATCTGCAGTTCGGATCGCTTGCCGAGGTTGCGGACGGTACCGGATTTGATCTCCGCCAAATGCAAAGTGCAGCAAAGGCGGCGGATAGGCTCGCTGATTTCGAGTCGCTGGCCGGGATTATCTTCGTCATTCATGATGATTCGACCGTGAGAAAACGTGGACGAAGTGTCCGGACTGCTATCTGGATTGTTCGTAGTCTTGAAAGCCTTTCTCAATTCACCTGCGAAGAGATTTGCCACACTTATCCACACTGGGCAGCGGGCTGATTGGGTGGGGACGCTTGTTTACGAAGGGGTTGTGGGAATGTTTCTGTCCCTTACCCATGAATACCCGTCCGTCCAATTCCGCGTCGTACGAATGGATGAAAACACGGATTTGTCTGCAGTTGCTGCTGTGGCGCTTGACCGAAACCAACCTGTCATGGAGGCCATATTCCGGAGTGGAGAAGTCCTTACTAGGCAATGGGAACCCGCGTTAAGTACCTACAGGGACGGCGATGGTTTATATATTGCTCCAGGAGATGTGATTGTTCTCTCGGGCGGAGCCACCGGCATAACATACCAACTGGCACGTATCCTGGCGCCACTTGGTTGTCGATTGGTCTTCCTTGGGAGGACAATGCTGGACCCGGAGAATGAATACCAGCAGTTGCTCTCTGAAGTAACTGTGCCAAGGTGACCAGCAAACGGCATCAGCCCGAAAAGCTGTCGAGATCGTCCGCAACGTGGAAGTCTTGCGGGCCGCCGGGATTGAGGCCACGTACTACAGTTGCGATGTGACCGACGCTACGGAGACGGAATCGGTTATTGCGCAGATTCTGCAACGCTATGGAAGAATCGATGGTGTTGTCCACGGCGCTGGAATACTAAGAGACGCCTTGGCAAATCAAATGTCCCCAGAAGAGTTTTCCGTTGTCGTAGATACTAAATTGCGGGGAGCCGCGAATTTGCATGCAGCCGCGAAAAATCCCGAGCTGAAATTCTTCGTATGCCTTTCTTCTGTGGCTGCAATCGTGGGCAACCCGGGGCAGGTCAACTACACGGCGGCGAACAGAGCTATGTCCGGGTTGGTGGCCCAGCTCCGGTCAGAGACTCCTTCTCTGATGTGCAAGTCCTTCATGCTTCCACCAATTAAAGGTGCCGGGATGGCGGAGGATCGCCGAAATTCGAGAGTTAATGAAAAAAGCGAATGTGGGCTACGTGCACGTAAATGAGTTGGCCGCTCTCTTCGGCAGGGAATTGGTGATGGGAACGGAAGATGCCTGGGTTCTTTTCATGCGCTCCCTACCTCATATTCCGAGCATTTTGCTGGATTCGTCAGCGCTGCCTTCGGGAAACCAGGAAATGGTGTCCGGAACAGGGCTATTCCCAACACGAACGTTTTCCTATGATTGATTCCATTACTGAGGTTGACTTGCTTAAAGGAGAATTGCATGCGACTAAGGTATTTTCGCTTGAAAAAGATCTGTGGCTTGCTGACCACAAGCCGTATCAAGTTCCTGAAACATCCACGTGGTCTCGGCAATTATGGTCATTGAATCTTTTATGGAGGCAGCACGCCTGTTATATCCTCACTTGTCGGTGCGTGCAATACGTGAAGCCGAGTTTCTGGATATCCTGGAATGCCCTCCTGATATCGGACGCCAGTCGGAGATTTTCTGCCGGCGGATATCCGTCCAGCGCTGGAGAAATTGTCTGCGAGGTCTCTCTCTCCAGCAGCGAGATCTCTCCCACAGGACGCATCATAGATCGAACATTCTTGAACTACAAGGCACAAGTGGTTCTGGGCCGTGAAACCGGCATACCTCTCTGATGGATCGCAGAGAGCTTTCCCATAAGAAAAGAAGAACTGGACGGTGGACCCATGAACCATGAGAAAGTGCTGAAATGGTACAACGATCAGCTCCCTAACAGGAAGGTACCGAGTAATTGATGCGGTGGAAGGTACCGGGCCCGATGCTGTTCGAGCACTTTTGGTATATCGTGAGTCCGAAGATTTCGCTCCTCCTCTTGCAGACCCGTTACCAGTATTCACCATACCTACTAGAGGCGCTGATGCAAACGTGCGGCAGACTTATACATCGACGAACGTCAGGCGGTAGCTGAAGGCAAGGCTACTTCCATGACGAGAGTGTTGAATCTAAAGGACAGGATTCCTCTGGGCCTCCTCGCCCCGTCCCGGGACCGCACCCCCGCAGAGACCGGCAGTCCACCTCTTGTGATGAAATCCACTCAAAAAATTCGGAAAAGTTATTCCGCACAGGATCGGGGAGATCGGCTTCTCCCGAAAGTGTGTGCAAGGCGAGTCTATTATGCTTGAGGGTCGTATCACGGCACGAAATGACGAGGGATTTGTATGGACCGCCCGAGGAGTCGATAATAACGGTCAAACCCTCATGTGGGTACGTGATCTGGTGATGCGCTGGGTCTCGACGTAGTTCCTTCCAAGTCCTATGAAATGTTCCAGCTTGCGTGTGCACAGCAACAGCGCCTACCATAAGCGTCCGGCGCGAGTAAATTCGTTACGACCGATCTTCAATTGACAAAAGGATACGGTTCAGGTATTCGTAAAATAGAGGGGGTGTGGCCACCAGACGTTTCGCATTGTGCTCCCTCATAATTTAATCGTCCTATCTCTGTTCGAGCTCAGTATTCTGGCGGGGGAAGCCATGAAATGCCGGAGCTGCCAGTCTCAGAACCCAGATGGAATTAAATTCTGCGGGAAAGTGCGGCACTAGGTTGGGAGGAGAATTTTGTCCGCAGTGCAACTCCTCCAACCCTCCGGACTTCACGTTCTGCGGAGAGTGCGGCTACCGCCTAGGTCCAGAACAAGGCTCCACCGTCCCACGACCTCTGTCCTTTGATGAAAAGTTGGCAAAGATCCAGCGTTACCTGCCCGACGGCCTGACGGAGAAGATCCTTTCGCAAAAGAATAAAATAGAGGGTGAGCGAAGACAAGTCACCATTATGTTCGTTGATATGAAGGGCTTCACGCCGCTCGCTGAAAACCTCGGCCCTGAAGAGACGTTCGAGCTTATGGATCAGGTTTTCGAGATTCTTATAAATAGCATCCACGATTACGAAGGGACTGTCAATGAACTAAGGGGAGATGGGGTCTTGGCCCTGTTTGGAGCTCCCATAGCATTGGAAGATGCTCCACAGCGGGCAATACGGTCATCTTTGATGATCCATCGTGAGATGGCCAGATTCAGTGAAAAAATCAGGGAAGAGAAAGGAATTCCTCCACCTGTTGGTCCGGATAGGAATAAACACCGGCCCGGTAGTAGTCGGCGCCCTGGGCAACGATCTTCGAGTCCAATTCACGGCGGTCGGTGACACGATCAATATGGCAGGGAGGATGGAGCAATTGGCGGAACCTGGGACAACGTATGTGACGGAAGAGACCTTCAAGCTTACCGAAGGTTTCTTCCGATTCGAGGCCCTGGGTGAACGACGGGTGAAAGGAAAGAGGAAGCCGGTCAAGATCTACCGAGTGATCGCGCCAAGCACTAGAAGGACCAGATTTGATGTGAGCTCAGAGCGTGGGTTGACCCGCTTTGTTGGAAGACAACGAGAGCTTGAACTTCTTCTTGAAGGTTTTGATCGTGCCAAAGCAGGCCACGGCCAGGCGTTTTCCATCATGGGCGAGGCCGGCGTTGGAAAATCCAGACTTTTGTACGAGTTCAGAAAGGCGGTGGCAAATGAAGACATCGGTTCCTTGAAGGGAAGTGCTTCTCTTACGGCCGAGAGGATGCATATCACCCGATCGTGGACATGCTGAAGTCGAACTTTGGTGTCGAGGACGGAGACACGGATGCGGACGTTGAAGACAAAGTCAAGGCAGGGCTTTCCATGTTGGAGATCGATGAGGCTTCCACCCTGCCGTACCTCTTAGATCTCTTATCCGTCAAAAACAGTGGAATCGAAGATATCCCCATGAGCCCGGCCGCAAAGAAGGACCGGATTCTTCGTTCCCTGCAACGGTTGATCGTCAAGGGATCAGAAAGAAGGCCCTTGATATTGGTGTTTGAAGACCTGCACTGGACGGACAAGAGTTCGGAAGAGTCTGCCAAATACCTACTGGAGAGTATACCGCGGGCCAGGATACTGATGATACTCACCTATCGGCCTGAGTTCGTTCACACGTGGGGAGGCAAGTCCTTCCACAATCAGATCAATCTCAGTCGTCTCTCAAACCGAGAAAGCCTCGCCATGGTGTCCCACATTCTGGGCAGCGATGACCTTGCTATGGATCTCGCTGCACTGATACTCGAAAAAACCGACGGGATCCCATTTTTTGTTGAGGAGTTCGTGCAAGCGCTGAAGGATCTTGGAATCATAATTGTAAACGAGTCGTATCATTTGGCTCAGGACACAGATCGTGTGGCTATTCCCTCCTCGATCCAGGACGTGATCATGGCCCGCGTAGATTCGTTGCCCGAGTTTCCGAAGGAACTGCTGCAAGCTGGCTCTGCGGTGGGCCGAGAATTCAGTTACAAGCTGATACAGAGGGTCACGGACCTCCCGGAACACGAATTGCTCTCTTGTCTGTCTGCTCTCATGTACGGGGAACTTGTCTACGAACGTGGGATCTTCCCTGAGTCTACGTATATTTTCAAACACGCAATCACTCGTGAGGTGGTCTATGAGTCGATACTGAGCAGCAGGAAGAAACTGCTGCATCAAAAGATCGGCAAAGCCATTGAAGATCTGTATCGTGACAGCCTAGATGTTTATTACGGTATTTTGGCGGATCACTTTGTCATCAGCGAGAACTTCGAAGAAGGCGCGAATTATTCAAAACTGGTCTCTGCGAGAGCTCGATCACAGGGCGCACTTACATCGGCGATTTCGTACGCGCAAAAAAGAATCACCGCCCTGGAGCACTTGCTTCCAACTCCGGAGATTGAAGCTCAACTGGTTGATTCCAGGGCTTGGCTCGGCCTGACTTTGTTGATGGCTGGTTACAATGCAAATGCCAAAAGTGTTGTTTTTCACATTGAATTGACTGATGTTTTCTGACTATTTGAGACTGGGGAGCAGTTTTTTCAGGTTGTCCTGACCGAGGAGATCTGTTCCAGATCTCCTCGTCGAAGAGAGGTTCAGAAGACTTCCGTAGAAGCCAGTCGGACATGCTCTGGAGTGACAGTTGTTGCTTTGTCACATGCGGCGGCGACCAAAGCGCCTCTGGCCAGGTGGTTCGCTTTTCGGAAGAATCCCCCGGAGCCTTGGTGAATGGCCGTGATGGCAGTTTCTTCAAAGAGAGGATTTCTGATTCCCGTCAGTGCGAGATGGTGAGCCAGATAGCGTTCCATATCCTGTCGGTCCACGGGTTCCAGATGGGCTTTTGCCACGACTCGGGAAGCCAGGGGTTTTGATGCGGGATAGTAGAATTTGTCTGCGAGGTCGGTCCTGCCCACAAATATGATTGGCAGCCAAGCGTGTGAGTCATGGTCGAACTGAGTAAGGGTGTGCAGTTCGGCGAACACTTCGAGTCGGAGCATAGATGCCTCGTCTACCACAAGGAGGACTTTGCGTCTCTTCGCCAGTACAATCTCTTTAACCTCCCTTTGGACCAGACGGATCATAGCCGCTCGTGAAGAGCTGTGACGCTCAATGTTGAGCTCGGCCAAGAGCAGGCGATAGAATTCCAATATAGAGCCTGAACATGCGGTGATGGAGATGATCTGATACTCTGAGGAGTGGAGTTTTGAGAGGACATATCTGATTGCGGTGGATTTTCCGCTTCCTACCTCGCCGGTGATCAGTCCTATGGCTCCGATGGCCAAGACATAGTCCAAACGCTCTGTTATCTGAGAGATGTCGTGTGTCTCAAGGATGTCTTTGAGCGCCAAGTCTTGAGGGAAAGCATCGCTGGTCATGCCGAAGAAGGCGCGATAATTAGTGGTCATCGTCTTTGCTCCTCCCCCAGAGGCTTCCGCCTTTGTAGATCCGTCCTTGACCGGTTGAGATCAACTCCGGGTTGTTGTTCTTGTCCCTCTTCACGCGGCAATTGACATGAATGTCCAAAGGGGTGAGCAATCCGCATGACTGTCCATTGAAGACGATCTCCACCTGTAGCGGGTCCTCATCGTGGTACAACAGAGAGACCTGTTTGCCGATCAAAGGGACCGGGGCTTCAAACAGCCTTCCATCCAGGCTCACCGTCCTGTCTTTTGCTACTTTTCGTCGTGCGGTCTTCCGGAAATGGTCTTTAAGATTCCTTGGGGCCTTCCTGATGCACTCCATGTGTGCGGTGAACCTTGCGAAGGGGCTTTGCCCGGTGGAGGAATGGATTCTCTGGAGGTATATGTCGTTGAGCCAATAATGCAGCGCAAGATTGATGTCGTCGAGCGTGTCACCTTTGAATCCGGGCAGAAAATCACTCCTGACCGTGCGAAAAAACCTCTCGATCTTCCCCTTGCCCTGAGGCTTGTACGGTCTGGCATGGACAAGGGCGATACCCAAGCTTGCCGTGATATATTCAAGGTGATGAGAGCGGAATGCCGGTCCGTTGTCTGTATACAGCTTCCGGGGTAGTCCTCTGGTGGATAGGGCTTGCTCAAGAGCCCTGATATAGCAGTCCAGCGATTCGGACAGAAAGAATTGGGCATGGGGCACGAGCCTTGAGTGATCGTCGATGAAGGCGAGCAGATATGTCTTTCGCATTTTCCCGTCATGGAGGACCGAGGGGCCATGCATACAATCGGATTGCCACAAATCGTTCGGCAACTCTGCTTCGAACTTGCGTCGGTCTTCCGGTACAGGTGAATCCATCTTCATCATCCCGTGACGCTTCAAAAAGCGGTACACGGTTGCGGGAGCCAGCGACAAGCCCGGTGAGACAAGTTTTCGGTTCTGCATCGTCTCAATGAGACGAGCGACGGTGGCCTTGGAGAGTTCTTGCCTGAGCCGGATCAGGGCCAAACCGGTCTCCTGGTCGATGACCCGACTATTGCCCTGGTCGGACCGCTCTCGATTGACCAGAGACTCCAATTTGCCGCCGGACTCCTTGTGAAGCCTCACCCATCTCAGGATAGTACTCCGGGTGAGCCGCGTCTTGGAGGAGAACGGGATGTTCCACTTGCGACCGCATTTTTCCCGAATGAGTCGCTCTTGCTCTCCAGGCAAGAGCTCCGCATTGCCCACCAGGTCGCCGATGACCTGGTATCTGAAGACTGCAATCTGTCGTTTTTTGTCGTCGTCCATGAAGATCCCTCCGTGTTCTGAGATGGAGGACCTCCTATTTCAGCCGCACAATCGCCACAAGGGCAGTGTTGGGTAGGGTACGTTTCACCTGATAGGAACTTCACTTTGAATGAACGGCTCGCGGGAATCTCTCCCATGTCGATCAGCCGCTCGAATGCCTCCACAAGACGGTCCAGCCAGTCCAGTCCCAGAAAAGCCAAAGCTTTTTCCTTCAGCGCTCTCAACCAATGCCCCTGCCTCGAACGTGACAATCCCAGGGGCCATCGCCCTGTTTCAAGTCGACGAACGATCGACAAGTGTATCGAGGCAACCGAAGCTTGAAATTGTTTGAAATATCCGGACGGACGCATCCGGTGAACCCCCTTGCAGTCAGGACACCGAAATCGCCTCAACCAAAGCCCAATGGTGAATCCATCGAAGAAGGCCAGGTACAAAGCCGTGAAACCAAATCCGTTCGCCTCCGCATTTGGGGCAACCCTCCGGTCTGGGCCATGGGAAATCTCTCTCTTTCTCCAGAATCTCATTGAGGGAAACGCAAACAGCCAGTATCATCGGATCACCTTGTTAACGGGTCCACCGGGGCTCGTACATGCTTCGGGCGGTAGCTCCACCAAGCCACCGCCCGCTTCATATCACAAGTCACCCAAAGACCCGTTCCCTCGTCCACCTACACTGACAAATCCCCTTCACTTTCCTGTCTATTCTGAAAAATCCTATCCCTGTCAGACCACTCAGATCGAAAGCCTACAAGGCTATCGATCCGATTATCGAAATGGCTCTCAAAAGCAGCGACAAAGCGCGACTGGCGCACGTTTACTTTATATTGGGGTCGTACAAATATTCCATCGAAGAGGATCTTATGCCGGGCTTTGAACTCTTACGGAAGACTATACAGAACACCGACGAGACGACCGATTCACATTTAGCTGCTTTGGCCCATTGGTTCTATGGGATGGCGCTATGCTGGGACTGCCAATTCGAGAAAGGAGCAGAAAGCATTCGGAAAGCCCTAGAAATCGAGGAAGCAATTCAAAGGCCCTGGGCTGTTTCCGCATTAAACAGCAATCTAAGTTACTGGGCCTATATTTATCACGGCGACGTGGAGCAGGGTTTCGCCATCAGTCTGAAAGCCTTGGAAATGGCTGAAAGCAGTGCGGATATTTATTCCAGGGCCGTGGCGTACGTCTGCCACGGCATCTCGTTTTTCTATAAGGGATTTTTCACAGAAGCAGAAGAGCATCTGCTGAAAGGAATAGATCTGTGCGAAAGGATCCAATTGCTCACGTGGTTGACGAACGGCCATCATGGGTTAGGGCACACTTATTTTCAAACGGGCGATTATCCGTTGTCCCAAACGCACTACCAAAAAGCCATCCTTTTGCGCGAGCGGAATGGAATGTTTCCCTCTTGTCTTAGCCTGGATAAGATGGCCCTGGCCAGAACTGCTTTGGCCGCAGGTCAAATAGATTTAGACGTGCCGTCGCTGGTGCAGCTTTTGAAATCCAACAAGTCAAATTTGTACTATGGAATAATCAGCGCGTTACTTGGCTGACATCCTTTTTCATGTTAGCGAAGCCCATTTTGGAAGACGCGGAAATGTGGGTCCATGAAGCGATTCTCAATCACGAGAAAACGGGGATGAAGTGGGATTTGGCTCGTGATTATATGGTGTTCGCGGAATTCCTCAAATTGCAGGGTCGACTGGACGAGGAGAAAGATTACTTGACCAAGGCAATGTGCCTGTTCAGCCAATGTGGCGCTGAAGGGTGGTGTCGCAAGATAGAGACTGGCTACAGAGAAGAGTAACCAGAAACTATGCCAAGAAACTTGGGCGTGTGCCCACTGTGAATGAGAGGAGGACTAGCATAGGGAGTGCCACAAGATGAAAGGGATCTTCTGGTAGGAGCTTACTACCGTTTCGTGGCCATATTCACTTGGGACTTCCCAGGATGATGAGGTAGCCCGGGAGCAATTCAAAAAGTGGCTAGATTTTGATAAGTTGGTAAAGGAAACTGAAATCGTTCCGAAGCACACCCGGGCCTACAGTTTGATCGGGGCGCGAACCCTCATTGTCATTGGCTTAGCCAAAAACATGCAAGGGTTACATCGCTATTGCTCAGAGATCACTTTCAAAACTGGTATCGAGGCCACGTTTTACTGTGCCGTGGACGTAGATGAACTCAAAGATTTAATTTAGATCTCATTGATACTTCTAATTTAACACGGCTCACTGATCATTCCTATTTTGGACGGTCCTTTGCGTCAGACGTAGGCTGTAAGGGAAGTCTGTTGATTTTGGACTGCCCGGCTAGGAAGGGGGAGAAGAATCATGAGACGAGCAGGCATACTGGTGTGGGTGCTCATACTGGGGGTATGTCAGGTGGCGGCACAGCCGCTGGATTGTGGTCCGCCGACGGAGGCAACAGAAGTAACAACGGGAGGCTGGCTGAAGGACGCGAACAGGATGTGGTCCTTTCAGCATTGCAGAGACCTATTTAAGACCACCCCAGTCGCTCGGGATCCGGCAGTTCCAGGTGCGGCATTGCACAAGGCATCGGAAAGCCTTGATAACTTATTGTTCGATGACGGCATCTCTCTTGAAGGATTTATGTTCAGAACGCACACGGACGCCATGATTATTTTGCACAACGGCGAGATCATCTTCGAGCGTTACGAAAACTGCATGAAGCCGGAAACGCACCACCTCCTGTTTTCCATAAGCAAATCGTTTGTGGGACTGGTCACGGCTGTCATGGCATCGCCGTCCCGAGGTCAGATTATTGATGAAAGAGCGCTGGTCAAGGAATATGTCCCTGAGCTCGGTAATTCGGCATATTGCGACGCAACTCTCAGACAGGTTATGGACATGCGCGACGGGGTCCAGTTTTCAGAGAAATACGACTCCGATAAAATTTGCAATTATGACATTGGGCGCTATTTGGAGGCAGCCGGCTGGTTCGTTTGTCGGCCCAGCATCCCCCTGAAATCTAATCTTCGTGAATTCTTGGTGAACTGGACAGATCGAGCAGGGCCACACGGTGAAAAGTTCTGTTACAAGTCACCAAATGCTGACGTGCTCGCATGGGTTATCACCAAGAAATCAAATAAATCGCTGTCGCAGCTTATCTCAGAGATGATCTGGAGCAAAATAGGAGCTGATAGCGATGCTCACTATTTGGTGGACTCGGCAGGCAAAGAGGCCGCTTTTGGCGGACTGAATGTAACCTTGCGGGACCTTGCTCGCTTCGGGGAGATGATGCGGCAAATGGGGTATTGGAACGGCCAGCAGGTGGTCCCGGAGACCGTCGTAGAGGACATTATGAACGGCGGAGACCCCGAAGCCTTCGCGCATGGATGCGAGACGTATCCGGCCGGGTCATACCGGAGCCAATGGTGGGCAACCAACAATCAGAACAAAGCGTACTTCGCTCTTGGTGTGCACGGCCAGTGGCTGTACATTGATCCCACGGCCCATATGGTAGTTGCCAAATTCGGGTCGCAGCCTGACTCTAGTGATGCATCCGATTACGAGCTAAATCGGAAGGCATTTGACACACTGGCGACCTTCTTCACAAAATAAGGCCGCCGCTTTGGCCCCACGTGTTTCGAAGAGGTTTGGTAGTCGAAGGCTGGGATGAGGACGAATCCGAAGGGAAGTCCCTATGGAAAAACGCAGCCGGACCAGGAGGGAACTCGTCCGGGATATGGCGGGATTGCGCGGACGGGTTGCGCAACCTGCAGCCGGGAAATCGGGCCGAGAGTTGTCAGATGAGTCTTTAGGCCAAAGTGAACAAACCGCTCTGGTCCTCTTGAATGCCATTGTGGATGCAGCCTTACTGGTTCGTCTGGACGGTACCTCTTGGCCCTGAACGAAGTGGCTGCGCAAAGACTTGGCGGGACGGCTCGAAGAACTCATAGGCAGCAACTTCTTTGAATTGTTGACACCTCATATGGCTGAGGAATTTAGGGCACGAGCGACTGAAGTTGCCAAATCAGGGGCCTCCGTCCGCTACGTGTATCAGGATGGAGGAACCTTTACCGATAACAGTCTGTTCCCAGTCTTGCAGAGAGCGGGCAAGGTCGAGAAATTAGCAATTTTTTCCCGAGATATCACCAGGCAAGCGCTGGCCGAAATGGAATTACACAAGGCGAGGCAAGCTGCTCAAAGCGCCGACTTGGCGAAAAGCAGATTTCTAGCCAATATGAGTCATGAGCTGCGCACACCGCTCAATGCCATCATCGGTTTCTCGGAGATACTGGAAGATCAAACTTTCGGAGAATTGAACGAGAAGCAATTGCGGTACGCGAGGCACATCCACTCCAGTGGACAGCACCTGCTACAACTTATTAATGAAATTCTGGATTTGGCCAAGGTGGAATCTGGCAAGGCCGAACTTCACCTCTCCGCAGTGAATTTGACGACTTTGCTGGAAAATAGCATCATCATGATTAAAGAGAAGGCCCTTAGGCATCGGATCCACATTGATGTTCGCCTCCAGGCGGAGTTGTCGGACTTGCAGGTCCAGGCGGACGAAGTGAGGGTCAAACAGATTATCTTCAACCTTCTTTCCAACGCAGCCAAATTCACTCCGGACGGAGGCCGAATAGGGATCTCCGCCCATTTGGAAACAAAACAAGTGGTAATAAGCGTTGCGGACACAGGAGTAGGACTGAAGCCGAAGGACCAGGAACGTATCTTTGCTCCGTTTGAGCAGGTAGATTTCGGTAATGCGAAAATACCGGAGCAGGGAACCGGACTTGGGCTGGCGCTTGCGCGGAGTCTCGTCGAGTTACACGGCGGCCGAATCTGGGTCAACAGTGATGGAATCGGGAAAGGAAGCACTTTCATTTTTACACTACCTATTCGCCGTAATTCTCAAGACGCGGCGAAGGCCACCCTTCCCTCCTCTTGATGATAGGATAAAAGTGCAAGCATTTAAGGACTAGCCACTATTAACCCACGGCAAAAATGAGGGGGCCGGCAATCGCATGAATAAACAAAAGATAGTCGTGGTGGAGGATGATCCGCTGAATATGGAGTTGGTGACTGATTTGTTGGAAGTCGCGGGTTACGCTGTGCTTCAGGCAGAGACAGCCGGAGATGGCATCGAGCTGGCCAGGTCGGCAAAGCCTGTCTTGATTTTGATGGACGTTAGACTTCCTGACATCGACGGACTGACTGCCACCGGAATTTTAAAAAAAGATCCTCTGACGATGCACATACCTGTTGTGGCCCTAACGGCCTCCGTCATGCCGGGCGATGAAGCAAGGTCCATGACGGCCGGTTGCGTAGGTTATATCAGAAAACCTATCGATACGAGAGCATTTCCAGGAACTGTGCAGACATTTATTGCCGGACGAAAACCGTCCTGAGTCACTCCATAAAATACGTCGCGGAAGGTACCGGGAATCATGGTTAGGTGCAAACGGATTCTGATAGTGGACGACGAAGAACAGAATCGTGATCTGTTGCAAGCTATTTTGGAATCCTTGGGCTACGAATCCGAGATAGCTATCAGTGGTGATGATGCAATAGCAAAGCTGGATTCTGAAATTGACTTGGTCTTACTGGATGTGCTGATGCCCGAAATAGACGGCTTTGATGTTGCGCGGCAAATTCGAGCCTCTTTGAAGTGCCATGATGTACCGATTATTATGGTGACTGTACTGAACAGCAAATCGGATCGACTTCGCGCTGTGGAAGCTGGAGCCAATGATTTTGTCTCCAAACCGATTGACAAACTCGAACTGAAAGTCCGGGTAGCGTCAATGCTGAAGATGAAAGAGGCCCAGGATGCTATCAAGCGTCATCGAGCAGAGCTGGAGGAGACGGTTGAGCGTCGTACCGCAGAATTGTGTGAAACCGAAGAACGTTTTCGGACAGTGTTCCAGGCCGCCCACGATTTTATTTTCCTCAAAGACACCAATCTCAGGTATACGCACGTAAACCCGGCCATGCTCAGACTAACCGACCGAGAGCAATCCGATGTCATCGGTAATACCGATGAAGTTCTTTACGGTGCAGAATACGAGCGACAGGTCCAAGATCTCGAATCCCGCGTGCTGAAAGGTCAAACCATCGAATCGGAACACGCTGTGAATTATAGAGGTCTTCTTAGGACGTTGAATTTGGTCAGGTTTCCTCTCCGGGGGCCCACGGGTGAAATTATTGGTATCTGCGGCATCGGCCGTGATAACACCGAGCGCTCTCAGATTGACGCCCAACCCAAAGCAGAAGTAGGACACTATCCCTCCAGTGCAATGAGAGAGACCTTGAGGCAGGTTCGCCTGGTCGCCGAAAGCGATAGCCTGGTCCTCTTCCTGGGCGAAAGCGGAAGCGGTAAAGACTACCTGGCAAGATATCTTCACGAAGAGTCCAAACGAGCAGGAGGGCCTTTCTTGTCGATCAATTGTGCGGCTCTGGCTTCGGAACTGGTCGAGTCCGAACTCTTCGGCCATGAAGCCGGGGCTTTCACAGGAGCGCATGGTCGAAAACGCGGCTTGGTTGAGCTTGCAGAAGGGGGCACAATACTTCTTAACGAAATCGGAGAGTTACCACTTCGACTTCAGTCTAAGCTTCTCGCGTTCCTGGATACTGCAGAATTCATGCGAGTCGGCGCAGAAAAGAGTGTTTCGGTGAACGCGAGAATCGTTGCGGCAACAAATCGGGATCTCAAGAGAGAAGTGGAAAACGGCAATTTTCGGGAAGACCTCTTTCATCGCCTAAATGTTTTCACTATTCAGGTACCGCCTCTACGCGAGCGTCGTGAGGACCTACCGCTCCTTGCGCAAGAAATATTGGAGTCACTTGCGCGGCGCATTGGGCTCTCACATGTGCCGACTCTTGAACTGGAGGCAATCGAACCGTTGGCGTATCGCGAGTGGTCCGGCAATGTGCGAGAACTCCGCAATTTCTTGGAAAGAGGCCTTATTCTCTCAAATAAAGACCGCATTACTGCCCGGGATTTACAATTACCGAAGAGCCATCCCGGTCAGACGGATGAAAATGGCATCTCGGTCTTCGTCCGACTGTCCGAAGTGGGTTCCTTTCATGACGCCATAAACGAAGCGAAACGACGATTATTGGCGGAAAGTCTCCGGCAATCGGGCGGTAGCATTAAAGAAGCCGCTGAACTCTTGAAGGTTTCTAGGGATTCTTTTGTGCACCATATGAAAACTCTCGGCGTTCGTAAGTGATAATCACCCATGCCACTATAATTGTATGTGGAAATCCCGCATTCTTAATTCTTTGAATTCTCATCATATCTTTGCCTCCTTCGCACAACCATGAGTGTTTTTCACACATCCCTACTCACCACAGACACTCCGTTTGACCCGATTCGACTTCTGAATCATTCCCCATTTTAATCCGAAGAATGCAGGAACCTTATTGATTACGGTATATGATTCGCGATGTTTCTTCTCGGCACCTTTCTGGCATGAGCAATGCAGATGTAATAATCGATTCCGGTTATTAGCGTAGCAAGGGGGGGGGTCATGAAAAAACGAGACCCTTTGCACACACGTCCATCGTGCAACAAAGAAACCGGTCCGCAGTATCTAGGGGACCTAGACCAAATCGAGGAATTCCTAGGATTCCGCCACGTGACCGAAACTAGGGATCAGAGCCGAAAGAAGGCTGACTTACAGCCTCGAGAAGGAATCGATTCCGTTCCGGAGGAAACCAAATGACGGCCCAAGACGGCTAAAAGCGCACTCTTCGCAGTCACGCTTACGTTCAGGGCGCGATTATCAGCGGACGGAGACTGAGATTGCGCTTATCTTGCGCATGGATCTTGGACCGCAACGTTCAGAAAATCCATAGTGCTGGCGCTGGGAGCCATCGCAGAGTCATCTTCGGCCGAAGTTATTCCGGAATTCTCGGAGGATACGCATTCGCCGGTTCGTAGCGGCCCTTATCGTGTCTCCAAGATGACTGGATTTCAGCATTCGAAGGCATTCAGTGCCTAGGAAAATGCAGCTAATAGGAGTCGAGATGAGGTCCCCGGATCATTCCAAACAGATTCAGGAACTGTTAGTTACACTCAAAAGTCTCGTGCGAGCGACGGAAGTTTGCTTGACCGGAGTGAGGACCGATAAGAAGGAAGCCCAGGAATTAATTGAGCTCGCAAAACAATTGACGTGTAGGGCACGTCTCCTTATAGATATAGCCCTCCCGGACAGTTGAAACTTCTCTTTATCGTCTGAACGTCGGAATCCTTTTCTCCTCAGAGAAGGTACGCAGAATGATCCTACAAGAAATCCGCTCAATTTATTGAAAGTCTGATCGGTCCAGGATTCCAGCTCAGCCGGATAGTCATCAGTCGCTTTTACCGATAGCCCCGAACATGTATGGTCTTTTCTGAGGATACGCGGCCAGTGGGTTTATGAATCAGTCGCACTCGATATGAGCCTGCCGGCAGATCTACGGTACTTGAATAGAATCCGGAGGAATTGGTGGCAATATCCGCCCAGTCCTGCCAAGGGCTTTGAGAAACTTGTACAGTTACTTTCGAATTGGGCAGACCAGGGAACCCTCCACTCAAAAAAACCGTGTTATCAGAAACTGTTGCGGCCAAGGTGACTCGATTTTCATTGCGGTCAGTGGGAACATCGTGCCTTCTCACTACCCTTTCGCTTAATTTTTCACCGATTTTTCTGTCATAACGGTGTTGGGGGACTTTATATGGAGCTGAAAAAGGCAATTCATTTTGAAAAAGGTCCTTCCAATCAAAAGCCAGATTTATAGATCCCTCCACCCTGTACTGCTCGCCCTTCCGGTTGTCCCGCTCTCGTTCATATGAGGCCCTGAACATTCCATCTCGGCTGGCCAGTGAGATTCCAGCTCGGTATCCCGTATCGTCGATTCGAGTGCCTCGGAACGAATGAGCACGGGCATCGAGCCGTATATCCAACCAGTCCACCATGGCGGGTAATGTGAAGCTCAACCGAGCATCTATTCCAGTGCTTAGTGCTTCGCGTCTGAGAACCTCACCATCCCCAAGCCATGTGAGCTTTTCGTTGACAGGCAATTACCCGTTCAAAGAGAAAACTAGATTTGAATGTTTGCCTGGCAACGCGGCTAACTCTATACCCGCTCCCGCTTGCTTCAAGAACGGACCGGCTTGTCGTCTCGTCCTCTCCCAATCGTGAAACGCGTGAAATCCGATCATCACCTCATGACCGAGGAGCTGCCGAAAACCGAGCCCCATCGAGAATGTCTCTTTGGTACCTGATAACGAGCATCGAGGCGTGACAAAGACATTCTTATCATTCCAGGCCTTTATCGGAAGGAAATAGTCGAATTGCATTGTGGGCAAGCCCAATGTACGATCATAACTTGCTCCGAAATCCAGTCCCTTACGAAAGGCCTGCGGCAGTACTTCGTTCAGCCCTTGTCGCAGAGTAGTATCAATATAAAGTTCCGGCATTTCAGGCTCTATGGACTTCAAAGGATTCGGTGCGGGCAAGAACGGATTTCGCTCAATTGGTGGCTGGTCTGCACTGATCTGTGGGATCTGATGAAAAGCTGCTGTCGAGGTAGCGCAACAGCAGGCGACCATAACGAATGTGGTGAGAAAAGGAATTACTTTTAATAATAATCTACTTGACATTTATGATATAATATACTCGAATTCATCACTTTTTATAAGCTATAATTTTGTAGTACGGTTGTCAAGCAATTTGAATTCAGCAGTGCTGATTTGCTGAAGTTGACTCCCGCCGGCCTGAGGACTATAAAATCAGGATCACTGTCGAGTGTCTCCTGTACTGAGCGGATTAGATCGGCATCGAGAAGCTTGACTCCGGAGGAATTATGAAACCGCAACGACCGGCTTGGGTGGATCGCGTTGTCGCTTCGCACGTCATGTCCATTCCGCCTTATGTTCCTGGTAAACCAATAGCGGAGCTAAGAAGAGAACTTGGCATCCAGCATGCGATAAAAATGGCTTCAAACGAGAATCCTCTTGGACCATCGCCGGCCGCCGTCAATGCTTTGCAGGAATATCTCAAAGGAGTAAATATCTACCCGGAGTCCTCCGCTCCGATGCTTAGATCGGAATTGGCCCGCCGATTCAATATATCGCCGGATTCAGTGATTCTCGGAAACGGCTCTGATGAAATCATGGAAATGTGCGCCCACGTGTTCATTACTCCCGGTGACGAAGCAATTATGGCGGATACGACTTTTTCCATGTACAGAATCTGTGTGGAAGCTTTTGGTGGAACGGCAGTTACCGTGCCCTTACGAAATTATAAATTTGATCTCAAAGGGATTGCGTCTGCGGTGACTGAGAGGACCAGATTAATATTTCTGGCCATTCCCAATAGTCCTACCGGAACAATAGTATCCCAGGCGGAGTTTGATAGTTTTATTAAGGATCTTCCGACTGATCGCCTGGTATTGATTGTGGACGAGGCCTATCGAGAGTACGTCAGTAATGGTGATTGTCCACATGGAATCGCATACTTAGGAAAAGTTTTACCCGTTCTGGTGTTGAGAACTTTTTCGAAGATTTATGGTTTAGCAGGTCTTCGGGTGGGTTATGGATTTGGCGAGTCATGGCTAATAGAATTATTGAATCGAGTTAGACCGCCGTTCAATGTAAATGCCTTGGCTCAAGCAGCAGCTTTGGCAGCTCTCGGTGATAAAGATCACCTGGAGCGCACCGTCCAGGTGACGCGTGAAGGGATTCAGTTCCTGTCTCAGGAACTGAAGAAGTTAGGAGCGGAGGTTATTCCATCTGAAGCGAATTTCGTGAGTTTCTGTATGGGATATGATGCGACGCCGATTTATTATGCCTTACTGGAACAAGGCATAATCGTGAGACACCTTGCCTCGTTCGGAATGGATCAATGTATTAGGGTCACTGTCGGACTAAGAGAAGATAATGTGAGATTTATCAATGCGCTGAAAGATATCTTTGGGAGATCCTGATCAACAAAAGAGGCGAACTAATCATAGGGAAAATGAACTCGCATGAGAATCTGATTACCATTACTATCGATGGACCAGCGGCTGCCGGTAAATCCACTGTGGCCCGTATGCTGGCGCAACGGCTTGGTTTCGTTCTGTTAGATAGTGGGGCTTTGTACCGTGTTATGGCGTTGCACCTTACCAGATGCGGAGTTTCGCCCGAGGACGAATCAATACCTGAAAAAGCGATCGATTCACTTGAGTTACGAATTCAGCCGGACGTCGGATCCATGAAAATCTTTCTTGGTCCTGAAGACGTAACCGAAATAATCAGGCAAGAAAATATCGGAGAGGCAGCGTCAAGATTCTCGACCCGTCCTGAAATCAGGAAAGTACTGCTGGCAACTCAGCGCCGCAGTAGTTCGCAATGGAATTTGGTAGCAGAAGGGCGAGACATGGGAACTGTGGTTTTTCCTGAAGCCCAAGTAAAATTCTTTCTGACGGCAAACCCTGAAGAGCGTTCCAAAAGGCGCTATCTGGAAACTATTGCGCGAGGGAATGATGCCGGTTTCGAGGAAATCGATTCCGAAATGCGGCGCAGAGATCATCGCGATGAATCAAGACGGATGTCTCCGCTAATCAAGGCTCCAGATGCGGTAATCGTAGACACTACAGGATTGAGTCCCGAGGAAGTGGTCGAACGCATGAGTGCAATGATAGCAGAAATTCTGGCAACTCCGAGCAAATGAAAAGACTAATCTATAACCCTCGGAGCAAAAAAGCATTATTATTATAGGTAAGATTTGGGCGAGCGATCCAGCCGAGATCAGTTTAATCAAACCGCCTTAAATGAGGATAATGTCTTTTATGAGCTATTGAGGTCGGATCGTGACGACATTCCTAAAAATGTGCGCTCCAATCAAACTTTCTCTTGTCAGATTATGGAGAAACGGTTATAAATGAACGATTATCCTGTAACAGATAAAAGTCACAAGAGGGAAATTAATCGGGGGTAGCATCCGGATGGAGAACACGGAAACCGAAACCAAAACCAACAACAACGTTCCTGCAGAAGGAAATCAACAAGAGAGTGCGAGAGAAGAGGATTTTGCGGAGTTAGTCGAAAGTAGCTTCCATAGAGTTCAAGAAGGCGAAGTCGTCACAGGGAAAGTAGTACAGTTAACTCCTGAATTCGTTATGATAGATGTCGGATCCAAGTCCGAGGGACAGATACCTATCGAGCAATTCATGGATGAAACGGGCAATCTGACCGTTAGCGTGGGCGATGATGTCCAGGTCTTCCTTGAAGATACCGAGGAATCTTCCGGCCAGTTAAGAATCTCGAAATCCAAAGCTGATAAGATCCGAATATGGGAAGATATCGCGGACGTTTATGAAAACACAAAAACGATCCCGGGCAAAGTTTCTGGCCAGGGTTAAAGGCGGCCTACAAGTAGATATAGGAGTTCCGGCTTTTCTTCCCGGTTCTCAGGTGGATCTCAGGCCTGTGCGAAATTTCGAAAAATACATAGGCGAGACATTTGAGTTCAATGTTCTCTAAGTATAATCGCAAGCGGGGAAACATTGTCCTTTCAAGGCGCCCTTTGCTCGAAAAGGTGAAAGAGGACAAAAAGAATTTCATATTGCGGGCAATGGAAAGTGCCGGCGTTCTGACAGGTACCGTCAAGAACATAACGGATTATGGAGCATTTGTTGATCTCGGCGGGATTGATGGATTACTCCATATCACTGACATGTCATGGGGCAGAATAAATCACCCAAGCGAAATTCTAAAAGTCGGAGATGAAATTCAGGTCAAGATCCTCAAATTTGACCAAGACTCGGAAAGGGTTTCATTGGGACTTAAGCAAACCCAGGTCGATCCGTGGGAAACCGCGGAACAGCAATATGCGATCGGATCGAAATGGACCGGAAAAGTTGTAAGTATAACAGATTATGGCGTTTTTGTAGAACTCGAAAAAGGGGTCGAAGGCCTTGTCCATGTTTCGGAGATGACGTGGACCAAGAAACCAAGGCATCCTTCCAAGCTGACCCAGGTTGGGGAGGAAGTCGAGGTTATGGTTCTCAATGTAGATAAAGATCAAAAGAGGATTTCTCTCGGCATAAAGCAGCTCAGACCCAATCCGTGGGATGTTATTGCGGAGAGGTATCCCGAAGGGACCAAAATAGAAGGCAAAATAAGAAACGTCACTGATTTCGGCATCTTTGTAGGCATTGATGAAGGTATTGATGGATTAGTCCATATCTCAGATATTTCTTGGACTCAGAGGATCAAGCACCCGGGGGAACTCTACAAAAAAGGGCAAACCGTCCAAGCGGTGGTCTTGAATATAGATAAGGAAAACGAGAGGTTTTCACTCGGTATAAAGCAGATGTATGAAGACCCATGGGAGACTCTTGCCGACAGATACCCACCGGGGACAAAGGTTACCGGAAAAGTGACTTCGGTCACCGATTTCGGGGTGTTTCTCGAGATAGAAGAAGGAATCGAAGGAATGATCCACGTATCCGAACTATCCCGAGAAAGGGTGAATTCTCCGGGCGATTTTTGCAAGGTAGCCGACAACCTAAGTGCAGTAGTTTCTGAAGGTGAATAAGAAGGACAAAAAAATAGCGCTTTCAATTAAGAGTCTCGAGAGAGCAGCGGATCACGGTCAGATGAGAGGTTATACCCACAACCAGGAAGTTGTGGCCTCTAATCTTGGTGACCTCTTAAAAGAGGAACTCGGGACTACTTTGGTTGGCAAGGAATAGCGCGGGAGTCCAAATAGTATCCGCGCTGACTATCCATCTAAGAATTTTCGGGCAGCGGATATAGCTTCATAAATAGAAGTAATCTCACCTGCTGCCTGAAGATCCGCGAGATATCTCAAAATTCTCCCGATGTGACGCCCCGGTTGCAACTCGAATAAATCCATCAAGTCTCGGCCGTTCAGAAAAGGTTTTGGAGGGGATTCTTCCAGCTCAAGGCAAATCTCAAGGGCTTTGGCCACTGAATTACATGCAGTCTCATCCGCTTCAGAGGTTCGAGCGGGACCACGGGAAGCCGCCAAATCGGCCAGATGCAGTAGTAGTAATCCTAAAATATCTTTACCGAATTTCCTATACAGGCGATGCACTGCCCGCTTTGAGATCGGCTCCTCGTTAAGAAACATCGGCCTCATATGGCCCAGCACCCACTGCTTGACGATTGTAATCTCTCTAGCAGCCAACTTTAATCGAGCTCCTGCTTTCAAGAAAATCGTCTCTGATACTTTTTCATGTCCGAAAAATCGGACCCTGCCGGCCGGATCCACGAACCTGGTTTCGGGTTTTCCCGAATCATGGAAAATCGCCGCCAGTTTAAGTAGAGCTATACGGGGCCTGCCTATGACAGGTTCTCCTTTCACGTACCGATCGAGAACTGGAATCATAGTGTCAAAACAGGGAAACCGCAGCGCTACCTGTTGTTCAAGACATCGAACAACTTCCAGCGAATGGTCCCATACATCCAGGTGATGATATTCATTTTGGCCGCATCCTTTCATTGCAGCCAATTCGGGAAACAAAAGATCAAATACACCTGCCACATCCATTGTTTGTAAGACGGGAAAGGCGTTATCAGTTGCTAGAAGTGCTAGTAACTCATCCCTCACTCGTTCGGGGGAGACATTTTGCAATTGTGCCAGGCTGCCGGGGATAAGAGACAGAGTATCCGCACTAATTCGGAACCCAAGAGCAGCAGCGAATCTGAAACCTCTCAAAATTCGAAGGGGATCGTCTTGAAATGCATCGGGTGAGCACGCTCTAACTATTTTATTCTTGAGATCCTCCTGTCCGCGAAGAGGATCGATGAGATATTGTAGGCCGGATTGAAGAAAATCGCCAAGAGAGGTGGCAATAGCATTGATGGTGAAATCCCTTTTGCGGAGGTCGTCCTGGATAGTATGACCCTTTAGCGGTGAGACGTCTATGGTCAAAACGCCGTCACATCGTAATACAATCCTGGCTGTGAAACGCTTTGAATCGAGAACAACAAGAGTGGCGGTTGCTGAGGTCTGATCAATAACACGACGGGCCAGGTCCAGGCCGTCACCTTTTACGGCAATATCGAGATCGGCTCTCCGGAACCTCCCAATCAAATGGTCGCGGATAGCTCCCCCCACAACATAAGACTCAGGAACGAGGCCGTTGATAATACGCAGGATTTTTTTACCGGACTCCGGTATCATTTCCATAGCTCATGATACCAGAAGATGAATGGATGGGCCTATTTCTGGATCAAACTCGTGTTCGACTGTCTTTAGAGCTGGGCTTGGACCAATTCAAAACGGATTGTTCCCAATATCGGGGATGAGGTCAATAACAGAGGAATTCTCTTAGAATCATTCGAAAGCCAGAGCTTGCCTTTTCCAATTTCCTCACTTTCCTTGCCGAGTTTTACCAATTTGAGATGGAGACGCATAGCGGCATGCACTCCGGCCTTCACTTGAATGCGCTCAGTCCCGACCGGGTCCACGTACAATCGCGCCCTGTCCTTCCCGTCATATATGTCAACAAACATCGGTTTGCTTAAATCTTTTTGGCTGCGAAGCAGAAACGCCGCTGTTACAGGATCGTACACCCCGCGAACCGTTTCTGAGTGGTTTTCGTTTTCATCACCCTTTTTTTGTTTACTGACTTGCACCATTCCTGTTTTATCATCAAAGATCAGGCCGACACTTTCGGAACCTACCATGTTAGATTTCAGCGCAAAATTATACGATTTGGGCTTGAAGTCGCTGGCCGCAAAAGTGCAGTTAATCCTGCTCCAAATCTCACAAAAGCTTTTCAAGACACCGTCCGAGACCGCCTGAACTGTCACAGTGACATGCTTCACATTAGCTCGAGTCGTAATATCGCCGTGACCTGCCTTATTTCCGTTCCACGTAATTTCATAACGCAAAATCTCTTCTTTTTCCGCCGAATAACTGATGCGGGAAAATGGCAAAATGCAAAAAATCAAGATTACAGCGACAAGAGCAGGTTTTTGACAAGATTTAAAAAAGTTCGGCTTCATCAAAATTCCGCTAACAAGTGATTGGCCGCAATATCGCGGCTGTCATCGCAACACTGGTTCTTTTTCGTGCCGGTGCATTAAATTCAAGTTTGCAATCCGCCAAAATCGCGCCGACATCAACGAAAACGACGCCAATGAAACTTCTTCTTAACTTCCGGCATTGATATTACCAGGGTATCGCCGGTTACTTGGTACGGCCACTTCACGGTATTACCGGCATCATCCGTGATATTTATTTCAGCTTTGTCAATGCTGTATTTTCCGGTTCTGCTCTTTACTCGATCCGAGTTCTCATTATCAATCCTGTTAAAAATGACCTGCCCGCTTTTTGTGAACTCAATCAGAGTCCTGGTAGCCTCGTTGGGTCTTTCCTCATCGCCCTTTTCATTCACCTGGTAAAGCAGCTCCCAAGTGTCCGCAATTCCCTTGTCTCCTGCGGCTTCCAATGCGGACGAACCTGTAACACCAGGGTCGACGCGAGCAGTTTTTGAGACCCCTGTACCGACACAAGAGGCGCATGAAAAGATTGTTATAACGGCAAATACGAGCAGTAATGCTCTGTATCTACATAGCATTCCGTCAATCCTCAAAATGAGTGCCTCTTTTGCAACCGAATAATCGGAAGCGGATTGTCAGCACATTACCAAAGATTTCGAAAGTGTGTTTCCTGGTCCTGTGGCCGATCGTAGCGAGTAACGGTTTCACGACGCTCATATTCCGCCTTCGCCGGAACAGCCTCGGAAGGCTCCTCAGGTTTACTTGGTTTTGCCACCGGCGGTTTATGAATCGGGAATTCCCCGCGAGCCAACTTGTTAATAAAACCAGAATCTACAATGATGCAATATGACCCTACATCTAACGTATGAAAAACCGCCTCAGCATCTTCCCAGTCCAATCCGAGACAACCGTGAGTCAGCCTGCCGCCTGTGGCTTCAGCATAATGGATGTAGCGTGAACCTTCAAACACGAGTTTGTAGCGGAAAAAACCCGGGACCCGCCGATCTTCGTGTCGTTGTGGGATGGGCTCTCCCTCTTCTTTGAAATACCAGTCAGGGCGAATCCAATCGTCTACAGGAACCTTACTCTTGATCGGGAACACCCCCACGGGAGTTTCAAAAGCTCCTGTTTCGGTTTTTCCTTTGCCGATTGCTGCAGGGCCTATTCTCAATAAACGACCATTCCTGTCGAAAAGATAAAACTGCACATTTCGTTTATCAAAGATAATGAAAGACTTACCGTTTCTATTCTTTACCAAACCTGCAATGTTTCGCGCCTCGGCCATAACTCTTCTAATAGATGCCTCATCGTTAATTCTATGGCCATAATTATTATCATATATTGACTGTTGCGGTTGTTGGACGCCTTGATTATTCCCATTGTTGCGCTCAACTTGATCGCGCAGGATCATCTCCGCGTCGCGTTGATCGTACTGGAGATGGGGTTGCTGGCGGTCCCCAGGCCTTTGTTGTTGATAGGCCTCATTATCATTCCCATACTGGTACGAATAATTTCCATCCTGATAATACATTTGAGCTTTCACGGGAACTGCCAACAAAAACAATATTCCCATCAGCCGTAAATAAGTTTTCTTATTGCACGTGATTAATTGCCGGTTCTGTCGCATCACGGCGAAAACTCCTTCATTGCATTGAAATCGTTTTTATCTATAAAGTAATTGCCAGTCCTTGTCAACGGCCAGGCGCTTGAGGGAAGGCCCCGTCTGTAATGCAAAGACATGATCTTTTAAGTCACATTTCCGGAAAAACTGTTCCGAAAGATCTAAATCGATTTAGAATAGCAATGCTGGATTGTCTACTTATAGAAGCCCAAATCAAACCAGCATACCGTATTTTTTCATTTTATACTGCAAATTGCTTCTTGAAATACCCAGTATTTTCGCAGCCTGTGCCTGAATGCTGCCGCATCTCTTCAGAGCCTGGCGGATCATTCTCTCTTCAATAATCTCCAGTGTTTCTGCAAGTCCTTTCTCCCACGAAATCAGATGGTTCAATTCTTCTTCAATTTCAGGGGACTCTCTAATCTCCTGAGGGAGATCTTCAGGCATTATGGTTTGCGTTCTAGCCATAACTATGGCTCGTTCAACAATATTCTCCAATTCCCGTACATTTCCCGGCCATGAATGACGGTACAATGAACGCATGACTTCGGCGTCCACTTCCTGTATTTCGCGGCCCAACTTAGTACAAAATTTTCGAACAAAATGAGCTACAAGAAACGGAATATCGGAACGTCGCTCTCGCAGGGCTGGAACGCCTATTTGCACAACATTGAGTCTGAAGTAGAGGTCGCCCCTGAATCTCCCGGCTTCCACTTCCTCTTTCAAGTCCTTATTAGTCGCGGCTATGATGCGGACATCCACCCGGACGTCCTTATTTCCACCAACTCTCTGAAATTCCTGCTCTTGTAGCACCCTTAGAAACTTTACCTGTAAATTAAGGGACATCTCACCTATTTCATCAAGAAACAGCGTACCTCCGTCGGCGAATTCGAATTTGCCTTGCTTGAGACTTGTCGCGCCCGTGAAGGCCCCTTTTTCATAACCGAACAGTTCGGATTCCAAAAGAGTCTCCGGGAGAGCGGCACAATTTATAGAGACAAACGGGCGACCGGCGCGGGATGAAGCTTTATGCAATCCTCGCGCTATCAGCTCTTTACCGGTACCGGATTCCCCGCAAATAAGCACGGTCGTGGGAGTATCGGCAACCCGCTTCATAACTGTATACACCGATTCCATTGACTTGGATTTTCCGATTATATTTCCCCACAGAGCACCCAACTCGGTCTCCAGGTGACGGATGTTCTTCATCAACAGACGCTTTTCAACTCCACGGGCCACCGCTCTTTTTACATCTCGGTTGTCAAAGGGCTTTTGAATGTGATCCAAGGCCCCCTTTTTCATAGCGTTCACTGCCTGATCAACTTCGGCATAAGCGGTCATCAGGATCACCGGCAGATCTGAATCCAACGTTTCTAAGGTTATCAAGTAGATCGATGCCGGACATCCCGGGCATTTTAATATCTGTAAGCACCGTATCAACCGGCGTGTTCCGAACTATTTCCATCGCTTCCCGCCCCGAACCGGCGGTCACTACCAGGTACCCGTCCTCGAGAAGAAGCTCCTCCAGTACGACCAGATAATTCTTTTCATCATCTACTACCAGAACCGTTTTCATTAGTGACTTCTCGTCTTCCCAGAGTTGGAATTCATTTGAGAGGTTGGGTTTCCATGCTGGAGATAAATACTGAACGTCGCGCCCCCACCGGCCTCGCTTTCGACAGAAATCTCTCCGCCGTGAGCTGTAATTATGTTGTGTACGACTGATAATCCTAAGCCGGTACCCATCTCGTGCGTGGTGAAGAATGGAGTAAAAAGTTTTGGGAGATCTTCCTGCTTGATGCCATGTCCATCGTCAATGAAGTCGAGCCGGACAACAGAGTCCTCCGAAACTATGCTGATGCGGAACTTGCCTCCGTCCTCCATTGCCTCGAATGCATTCATGGTAATATTCAGGAACGCTTGATATAGTAGTTCCGGATCACCTTGGACGTTGGAATCCGTTCCGTTCAAGCTGGTATCGGACCATTCTATGCGCCTATCCTGAATTTCTTGCGCCAAATTATTGCGCAGCCTTAATATAACTTCAAGCACGTCCGTGTTTTTCATCAAAGGAGATCTAGGTCGAGCAAATTCTAGAAAATCTGTCAGAATATTGCTCAAACTGCTCGCCTCTTCCACAATAACACCTGAGAGTTTTCGTATCCGGTTAGGGTCGGGATTATCCGCCTTGGCCAGCACCTGCGCCGACGAACGAATTATGCCGAGCGGATTGCGAATTTCGTGAGCTATAGTAGCCACCATCTGGCCGATCGATGCGAGCTTTTCGGATTGTTGGAGCTTTTCCTCCAAATTCTTTTGATCCCTTGCCCTTTCCAGTAGGATTCTTTCTCCCCTTCGAACAATTAAAGTCAGCATGATGAAGAGGAAAATCATCGATCCTACCGCAACCAATATGACTACAATAATGGAGCGCTGCACATTGACATATTGATCCGTGACATCTTGAGTGATCTGAATAACTCCGTAAATATTACCCAGCATCCAAAAATTGCCTGAAACTTCTCTGAGAGGAAAGTAAGTGTCCGCCAGGCAGGTCGAATACCAAAGCAGGGAGGACCCTCCCTCCTGCTCGATCAGCGTCAGATCCTTTCCATTCAACGCTTGATCTATTGCGGAATTGTCTTGTTCGTACTTGCCGATGAGATCGTACTCCGTGCTGTAAATTATTTTCCTTTGGTTATCTATGATTTTGATTCGCCTGATCTTAAGCCCGTAGGTAAAATCCTTTATCAAGGAGTCAAGTGAGCCAAATTGGTCCCATTTGCGAAGATCCATCGAAATCCCACGGGCCTTGAGAGGACCGTAAAAACCTATGTAAATATTATAATTGAGGTTTTCAGCCAACAGACGTGCGTAGCTCTCGGCTCCTTTTAAGAGCGTGTTGACACTTCTCGTGTAAAGAAAGGTCGCCAGCAAAAGGGTTACGGCGGTGATGACGACGAAGGCTGAGACAATAAAATACTTCAGTAATCTAAATGGACCCCCGCGCTTCACCTCCGGAACGATATTGCCTGGCATAAAAAATCACCTACTCTCATATTGTTGCCAAGCAACATCTATCATTTCGCCAACTCAACGTAAACAGGAACAGCTCAGTGAACTGACCGCCGGTCGGTTCGGTAATATTCCCAACGATTGAATTAGATTGGATTAGTAAACAAAAAATGGTTGCTGCTGCCTGGAAACAACTCACGTATTTTATGTCGAGGCGGGATATTCCAAATCAGCTACGCGTTTCCGATATCTTCAGGGTCCATTCGTTCGAGAATCTTAGTTAATTCCTCATCGGTACGCTCAATATCCTCTTGCGTGAAGATCATTTTTGGCTTTGCCCCTTCGTCTTGGTCCGCCTGAGTCATACCTTCTATCACCTTTTCGCTTACAAAAATCGGGACCCCGGTCCATGTCGCCAGAACAAGTGAGTCCGAAGGGCGAGCGTCAATTGTGATAAGTTTTGATTCGGCATTTTTCAGGTAAATGGTGGCGTAATAGGTATGGTCCCTGAGGTCGTCTATTTCTATGTGCTCGATAATCACGCCTGCTTTTTCAATGATGTTCCTCATCAGTTCATGGGTGAGCGGACGCTGAAAAACTTCTTTATTAATAGCCCTTTGGAGCGCCATAGCTTCAACTGGGCCTATCCAAATATACAGTTCTCGTTCGCCGCCTTTCTCTCTCAACAAAACCACGGGCTGCATGTTGCGGGTATCGGAGGCAATTCCTGCAATGATCATCTCTCTAAATTTTTTACTATTTTTCATGACAATCCCTTAGACTCTCGGGAAAGTAGTTGGCAGCGCTCCCTCAAAAGTGCTTGCAGGGTAACACCTGGAGCAACTTCTTGTCAACGAGTGAAACCCGTAGTGATCCGAATCCTAAAATAACTGATGTTCACAATGAGACATTTTGGAAATGGAAGAAGAGTAAATGAATCGGGAAGAGAAATTGCCGGAAGCTGGATAAAGGCTTGAAAATCAATTGCAAAGTTTTCTTTGAATAACCGCCGGAAATGCCGGTCAAAGGCAACTGTTCGCATTGCGCGAAAAGCTTGACAAGCTTGATTATACTTGCAAAATATTGCCAAATCGTGAAATCACGAAATGGAAGATGCCATTCTGTTTGGCGCATCCGAACCAAAATCTGATGAGGTGAATGTATGTACTTGCCGAAAATCGATGCGGAAAAATGCAAATCATGCGGTGAATGCGTGGATGTTTGCCCGGCGGATGTATTGGAAGCCGCGGATGATAAAACCAATGTCGCGAACCCGAGCGAGTGTCTCGGTTGTGAATCTTGCGTTTCGGTTTGCCCCGAAGAGGCGATTACCGTTGAGGAAATCTGAGTCTGCGGGGCCATGACCAGGGGCGGCTCGTCGGTCGCCCCCTAACAAATCTCATATCAATCCTTCACTCAAGTTTGAATCATTTGCTTCGTTCTTCTCCGGCAAAATCCGTTTTGATATCAAAATGGTACCAAACGGTTCATCCTGATAAACACGGACGAGTTGCAGTTTGATTATCTCCAACAAAGCCAAAAAAGTAGTTAAAATATTAATTCGGGATGCAGAAGCTTCGAACAGAGATCGAAAAGTGATTTGCGGGTTAATGTTCAGGCGCTCGAGAATATCGTGAATTTTGTCTTTAACGTGAAGTCGTTCCGGTTCCAATTCGATCAGGTCCCGTCTCGCTGTGCGGGCCAAAAGCTCTCTCAAGGTGTGCAATAATTGCGGCATGCTCACCTCAAGCGGCTGTTTGGCTTTAGAAAAATCCGATTCGTCCTCCGCAGGCTCCCTCACAAATATATCGCGGTCAAGCTGTGTCAATGCGCCCAAATTTTCCATAGCTTCTTTGTAACGTTTGTATTCAAGAAGATGTGCCACAAGCTCGTCCCGCGGATCTTGCACCGATTCCCCATCCTCTTGATCCTCATCGATTACGGGAAGCAGCATTTGAGATTTGATATGCGTAAGATAAGCCGCCATTACCAAGTATTCACCGGCAACCTCGAGATTGAGCGATTTCATCAACTCGATTGTTTCGAGATATTGTTGTGTAATGAGAGCTATAGGAATATCGGTGATACTTAATTCGTTACGATTGATGAGGTGCAAGAGCAGATCCAGCGGACCCTCGAAAACTTCGAGTTTGACCTCATAGGACATGCTATCTCAGCCCACCCAGAAGCAGCCCCTCGATTATGCGGATCGGAGGCCATATTATGTAATTAATGGCATTCGTAAATATGAGAACTATCAGAATGATAAATCCGTACGGTTCCAGCTTTTCAAACTCGTAGGCCTGCCGTCGAGGGAGCAAACCGGACAAAATTTTGGAACCATCGAGCGGAGGAACGGGAATCAGATTGAATACGGCTAAGACAACATTGATCTTGACAGCGAAAAGAAGAATCATATACAGCGGTACCAGGATTAATGTTGAAATCTGGCCGGAAAGCTGACCGCCCGTTATAAAAATCAAGACATGTATTAATATAGCTAATATTGCCGCACTAACCAGATTGGCCGCAGGTCCTCCCAAACTGACCCAAAGCATGTCCGTACGGGGATTCTTGAAATAGCGCGGATCAACCGGTACCGGTTTCGCCCATCCAATCATTCGTGTAAGCACGAGTATGATAGTTCCAATTGGGTCCAGATGGCTTATTGGATTAAAAGTTAGTCGGCCGGCTAACTTTGCGGTGGGGTCGCCGAATTTATAGGCTATGTAGCCATGCGTGAACTCATGGACTGTTATTGCCAAGAGAAAACCCGGTGCGATAGAAACAATCTCTTGTACGATGCGATAAATATCTAAGTTTCCCATGTGTAATAATTACTGCAGTATGTCTACTGTGGGGCGACTGTAACCTGCTTCGTTTAGATCATCTAAGCCGATGTCCCACTGAGTGTCAGATTCCAAATCGCCGCCAGCTTGTTTCTTTCTAAGATTTTTCTTTCGTCTTTTTCTTGGCAGCCGGCTTTGCAGCGCCGGCCTTCTTCTTCTCAGGCGCAGCACCTTTTTTCTCTTCAGACTTCTTCTTCGCCTTCTTCTCCGCAGCGGCCGGTGCGGCTTTAGCTGCTTCAGCTTCCGCTTTTCGCTGTTCTTTTCTCTCCTGGAGCTGCTTTTTCTGTTCGTCCAGGAATGAAATTCGCGCCATGGCGGAATCGAGTTGTTTCAGTTTAGCTTTTAGCTGTTTTACCTTTGAATCTTTGGCTATGTCCTTTTCACCTAATCCTTTTTCTTTGAGCAGGGCGACTCGCTGTTCAGTTTGCCTGGTATAAAGCGCTTTTTGATTTTGTCGTGTCGGCAATTGCTTCGATGCCATAGACCACCTCTTTTGAAAATGAGTGCAAACAAGGTGCTGTAAACTAGTATCTCAGCCGTTCCGAGTCAAGCGAATTGAGCTGAACAACAAGGTAGCGTTACCCACACAGCACCGTTCTGAGTACTATTTATAGGAGTTCTTCGTGGCAGCCGGGGAGCGGTATTCTTGCATGAAAAAGCCCCCCGGACTACCTGCGCTGAAGATTGGCTGGGGCGGGAGGATTCGAACCTCCGAATGCGGATTCCAAAGACCCGTGTCTTGCCACTTGACGACGCCCCATTAGGCTAGTTGCAACGCCCCTCTTCCAGGAGCGATCATCAACTCATTATTGGACCATGCTTGATTGGATTGACAATCCAAGCTCGCCATTTACTTGGTAAAATGCCTGCCACCCTACTCAGTTGGTCCGAAGCGCCTATAGCAAATACTGTTGGGCCGCTTCCACTCATAAGGGTCTTATTCAGGCCATTGCGCTTCAGAAAGATTCGGACCTCCGATATCTCAGGATACAGCCCCTCAGCGACTGGCTGCAAATCGTTATGGAGCAGATCTTCCAGGTGCTGGTGCTCCCGGATTACTGTCCAAAGCTTACCGTCACTGGCTGGGCCTGTCAAGCTCGATGAAAGTTTCTGGTAAACCGCTGCGGTTGACACGTCAAATCCAGGGTTAACAAGCAGTATGCTGTAGTCTACGGGCAAATCGATTGGAGTAAGCACGTCCCCAACCCCTTGACCGACTGCGCTGCCGCCATTGAGAAAAAATGGGACGTCCGCACCGAGAGAGCGGGCCATCCCACAAATCGCTTCTTCGGACATGTCCAGATTAAACAACGAGCAGACGGCGATTAGTGCCGCGGCAGCGTTCGTACTGCCTCCGCCAAGTCCGGCAGCGATTGGTATGTTCTTATTAAGTTGAATCTTCGTCGGCAACTCGTATCCGATCTGCAATTCCAGCCGTCTAATCGCCTTGATCACAAGGTTTTCTTCGTTTTCCAGATTGGGATATCCTGGGACGGTAAGGATACTTGGATCGGAAGTCTTTTCAATTATCAACTCATCTTGAAGATCGACGGCCTGGAATATTGTTTCAATATTATGATACTCGTCTGGCCGACGGTCGATAACTCGCAAAAATAAGTTGATTTTCGCCGGCGTCTTGATGTGAACGCGTTCCATATTCCGTAGCTCGCGCCAAATGACATGAGGGACATAAGCCAAGGGCGACTGCCAATCCGCGTACAATGTGTTTAACCTGCCACGAATTCTTACTAATCTCAGACTATAATCCATCGCATGTAGCGCAGGTCTCTGGGGGACAGGTCTCAGCCACCTTCTGTTCTTGAAGCCTGGCTAGGCTCATGGAAATTCTTTCCAGAGCTGTAGCTATCCTGTTAAGATCTTTGCTCAGTAAGTTTGCGGCCTGTAATATTTCTGAATCCATTGCTCCTCTCCAGTAACCCCTGAGTTAGTAGGGGCGCAGATTTGTCATTGCGAGGAGTCTATGTTGCAACAGGCGTCTCGCTTGTGCATTAAAATGACCGGCAATCCCGCGTTCTGCGCGAGACGGTCCTACCAGCAATCCCCAAAGCAGCGAGATTGTTTCGCTCCACTCGCAGTAACATTCTTTGGCCGCCTGTAACTGAAGGGTTTCCCTCTACAGTTTGACGGACAATAGCTGAATACGAGCATATCATTTCTCAGAAATTAAGACATCATGTTCGCCGCGGAGAATGCAGAGATCGCAGAGATATTTCATACGGGTTGCCAAACGTTTTGTCCGATTAGAGGTAGCTTTATATGGTCATTCCGGCGGAAGCCGGAATCCAGGAAAAAGATTGCCTCCAGGCTTTACTCAGGACAAAGTTTGGACCCCGGCGTTCGCCGGGGTGACGAGTGGCAATACGCCTCAAACTTTTGGCAAACAAGATCAGGATACGTTTTTTCTGCCTTCTTCGCGCGCTCTGCGGTAAATTCTTTGGTCGAGGAGCTTAAATTACATGACACAATTCACTGACTTGGCGAAACTGGGAAAAAACAACTGGTGGCGATATGTTTTAGGCTTAGTGCTGATTGTTGCTACTCCTGTGGCGCTGACGATTATTGCCACCATACTATACGACCGTATCGGTTACCACTTTTTCGGTCTAAACGATGTAATCATAGCTTTCGTTGAAGCGGGCGGGTTTGAGGCATGTCTCATTATCGGAATCCTATTGGCAGTAAAAGTTATTCACTTACGTCCTTTCCTTACCCTCATGACTCCTCACGAATCTATTGATTGGAAAAAGTTTGTGAAAAGCTTCGGATTATTTTTTGGCCTCATCGCGTTGGCGACAGTTGTAGATTATCTTCTAAATCCTTCAACTTACGAATTACGATTGAAACTGGAACGTTTCTTGGTTTTCGCTCCGATAGGCCTTATTTTGACCCCAATTCAAACGACAGCGGAGGAGCTTCTGTTCCGAGGCTATTTGCTGCAATCTATGGCGCTGGTGACCCGGAACCGTGCAGCGCTCGTGCTAGCTTCCGGCGTGTTATTCATGCTTCCGCATTTGGCCAATCCGGAAATGACTGCCGGATTCTGGCCCATGGCTTTTTATTATTTTCTTGTTGGAGGCATTCTTACGATCATAACTTTGAAAAGTAACAGCCTGGAAATGGCAATGGGGATACATGCGGCTATAAACCTATTTGCCGTGTTGATTGTCAATTACGCGAATTCGGCTTTGGAAACGGAATCCATTTTCTACTGCACTGAACTTGATCCAATCTTTACTATTGTATCCTTTGTGGTTATCGCTGTTGTTTTCTACTTGGTTATGTTCGGTGTAACGACAACCTCGGAAACAACTGTGCCCCAGGAAGAAAAAGAGGAGTGATCGTACGAATGGCCCATTATCGTTTTTTGGCCTAGGGTGAAACCCTCTCGACCTGTTCATTCATGGTAGAACGTCCTCAGCGGCGATGCGTTGCCGCATTGCACCTCAAGATGTGCAAAGTCACCATTTTTCAATGTTTAGGCGATAATTCAATACTGTTTGGTTTCGCCCTGCCTGCAAACTCTACCTCCCTGCGGTAAAGCACCGATATTCCGCCAACCATAATTCTCAGAGAGGAGGAGCGTGGATTTGTCATTTCGAGGAATGAAATCCCGTGTCTGCTGGAAAGCAATACCCAAAGCGAGATTGCTTCGCTCCGCTCGCAATGACAGGTTTCGGGTGACGCTGTCGTAATGGCAGGCCCCAACCTGTCATTGCGAGGCCGTCAGGCCGTGGCAATCTCCGAAGCTTTGGAAGGTTTCTTCCCCCCTTTTTCAACGGGGTCCCAATGACACTCTCTGGGCGCCGGTAACTAAACGGTTGCGCTAACCACAAATTAGATCTTGACGACAGACCGCAACTTGATATAAGCGCATTGCGAATCATGCAAGAATGGCCCGTAGAACGAACGAGTCCTGTGTCACTGTCGGAAACTATTGGTTTCGCCGGAAGGAATTGCCTCTTTCAATCGCCTGGTCGTCAACATGTCGGTTCCACTTACGATTTCATTACTTATGAGTAGAACACTTGTTCCAAACGAATGTCGCTTAAGAATAGACGTAACGGCTGCAAACCCGGATGGACAATTAACATGAAATTCTCTCTTCAAGGGAGGCACTGAAGGAATTATGGATAAAAGAAAAGGCGCAACTGATCTTCTTCAGAAGAACCGAAAAGGACGGAATCAGTCGTCCAGTTTGGGTCCGGTGCAGAACCTTGAAGATCACGTGAGCCCGGATTGGTGGTGCCGGATCTTCAATTCGTTTTATCTGAAGACTGACGGGGATGTTGTGGATGATTTGCGCATTACGCGCCAGGAGATCGACCTCATATGTGACACACTTCAGCCATCGAATTCCGATAAGATATTGGATCTATGCTGCGGTCAAGGACGTCACGTTTTGGAGCTTGCCAGAAGAGGGTTTAGGAATATCGAGGGCCTGGACCGGTCACATTATTTGATCCAAAAAGCCAAAGAGCGCGCAAAAGGCGAGGGACTGACTGTCCGATTCAGAGAAGGAGACGCGCGAAAACTCCCGTACGCAGCGGACAGCTTCGATACAGTATTGATCCTAGGCAACAGCTTCGGATATTTCGAAACCCTGCAGGATGACCTGAAGGTCCTTCGCGAGGTTATGCGGATCCTCCGACCATGGGGCAAACTGCTCATTGACATTGCCGATGGAGACTATCTCAAGGAATCATTTCGCAACCGTTCATGGGAATGGATTGATAACAATCTCTTTGTTTGCAGAGAACGGTCTCTGTCATTGGATCGTGAGCGCCTCGTATCCAGAGAAGTTATCACACATGTGACCAAAGGTGTGCTTGCGGACCAATTCTATGCTGAAAGGCTTTACTCACAAGAAAGTCTTACGAGACTTTTGAAGGAAGCGGGTTTCGGCGAAATCGATTCTCCAACTTCACTGAGTTCAGATTCTGAGCGAAATCAAGACCTTGGAATGATGGAACGGCGCATCATGGTGTCTGCGCAGGCGAGGAAACAATGGACCCCCTCCCGACAGCGCCATAAGAACGGCGAAAAACATGTGGTCGTGATCCTGGGCGATCCGGAGAAACCTGACCCGCTAAAACCTTTGAGCGTGTTTGATGACGACGATTTTTACACTATAGACGCGATGAAAGCAGCTCTGCGGGAGCTTAAAGGATACAGATTCACCTATCTTAGCAACCATGAGACCTTGATTAGAGACCTGTTACGACTATCAGGAAAAATAGATTTGGTTTTCAACTTGTGTGACGAAGGCCATTTTAACGATCCGCGTAAAGAGTTGCACGTTCCCGCAATACTCGAATCGATGGGTGTCCCGTACACCGGATCCGGTCCGCAATGCCTGGCTTTCTGTTATGACAAATCTTTGTTGCGCGGATTGGCGAGAGAAATGGGCGTCCCCGTTCCTGAAGCTTTTCTAATCAAACCTCAGGATTCTAAATTTGATGTCCCTTTAGATTTTCCGGTGATTGTGAAGCCGAATTGCGGTGACTCCAGTTTTGGAATAACCGCCCGTTCGGTGGCCTACAAACCCGAGGACCTCATCAATGCGGTCCTGGAAATCCGGCGTGACTTTGGGTACGAAAAACCGATTCTGGTGGAAGAGTTCCTCACGGGCAAGGATCTTACTGTGGGACTGATCGGCAATCCACCCACCTCGTACACAGTGCTTCCTATGGCCGAAGAAGATTATTCGTCTCTGCCTCCTTCATTGCCCCACATCTGCGGTTATGAGGCCAAGTGGTGCCCCGATTCGCCATACGGGAGCTTGAAATCAGTACCTGCTGAGCTTTCGGATAAGACCAAGAACGCAATCGTCCAATGGTGTGTTGTCCTATGCGAAAGGCTGGAATGCCGAGACTATGTTCGTCTTGACTGGCGCCTGAACTCTGAAGGTAATCCTAAAATTTTGGAAGTAAATCCCAACCCGGGCTGGTGCTGGGACGGCCACCTTGCCAAAATGGCTGCTAATGCCGGAATGTCCTATCCTGAAATGCTGGGGAACATCCTGCGCGCAGCCGAAGAACGCTCTGGCCTCGAACCTATGTCCGCGAACGGCGAGACCAAGAAAGATATGATCCCTACCAAGCCGCTCAAAGTTGTTTCGGGGGCAAGGCAATAGAAGAGAAGTGTAGTTCCCGTAGGATGCGGTGACCAAGAGAAACCGCATGAATCGAGGTTTTTCGCGAACGATGCGGTTCGCTTCGCTCACCACATCCTGCTCTTTCGCCAACAAAGCGCAACATAAGGTCTCTGATCGATCAATACGGCAAGGCTAAGCCTGATTACCGTTCCGGCCTTCGCCAAAACGGCCCCGTCTTACCGATTTCTTTCATCGTTGCAATCATCTCACCTGCGTATTCCCGCTGGTGGGAAACCCAATCCGGATCTAATCGCTTTCTGAAATAGCTCCCGGAGAACAGCTTGACCAAATCATCCAGAGGGATGATCCCTTCCTCAGATCCCTCCTTGAAATCCGCCCAATTCCGAATATGCTCTTCCGACCGGAAGAGATTCATTGTGCTTCAGGAATAGGCCGCGTTTTCGAACCATTTCCAGAAGGGAACCGCTACATATCCAATCAAGGTTTGCGGTTCCGACCGCAGGACCTGACCGTCACGCATTTCCACAAAAATAGGAAGTCCACAATCAAGACATGGACAGTCTACGCGAACTGTCTTGCCTGGAAAAAGCCAGCAGACCGCCAGCGACTCAAAACCTCACTGACCGAACCATTTCTGTTGGCCGTCCATAGTTATCCTGTATTGCGTAGGCAGGTTGTTGAAAGGCGCAAATGAGGCAATCAAACTGGTACTCGGGAACAGCCATCCCGGAATTCCCGACTCAAAGAGGGCATGCACGGCTTTTCGCCCTTCTTCAATTGAGAGCCCTAATTCGCCGGCCAACTCAGTGTAATGTGGAGCTTGACCGGTTTTCACCATGCGTTTCATGATGGCGTGAAACGATTTGTCCAACATATGCTGATCACCCATCGCATAGCCTCCTTTGTCAGAGGAAAAAAGCTCTTAGTTCCCGATTGATGCGGTTCGCTTTGCTCACCACATCCTACTTTTTTACTCGTGTTTTCGAACGTTCTTTGTCCGAACCCTTCAGCCCTGAGATTTTTTCAACATGACCAGCGGGATGAGAGATTTCCCTCTGGCTGAGGCCACTTGCATGAAGTAATCTTTCCCCGTAGCGGGCGGTTCTTTCCGTTCTGATTCAGGTTTTGGCTGGAGGGAGACAGCCTCGCTGGGACACGTGGAAACACAAAGTCCGCACCCGATGCACCGATCTCGGTCCACTTCCGCCGTATCATTAGCGCCCAACTTGATGGCTTCCATTTGGCAGCGCTCGGTACAAGTTTCGCAGGCCGAACAAGCATCGGGATCAACGGCAGCATAGTAGTTGGTCAATACTCTTTCCGCAGGTTTAGGGTCCATTTTGATCGAGCGCAGGATTCCGCAACAATCACCGCAGCAGTTGCACATGCCACCCGCATCCTGAGAAATAAACGGTTGCGGAACAAGCCCCTCTTCGTCGCACTTGTCGATTATACCAAGGGCTTCTTCCTTCGTAATGAACCGCCCCATGCCTTTGTCGACATAATATTGCGCATGAGTGCCGAACTGGAAACAAACCTCCTGCGGTTTATCGCAGCCTTTGTCCAAGATACCCTGCTGAACCCTGCAAATGCAGTTTGCTACGGAGATCTTCTCTCTGTTGTCGAAGAGCTTCTTCACATCCTCGTACGGGGCCACGGGCCACAAATGGCTAATCGACTTGTTTACAGGTACGGTCCGCAAGGGCGCGGCCTGAGCGATGCCATGTTTCCCAAACGCTTCGTTAAAATATTGATCGAAGAGCTGGGCGAATTCCTTGTCCATGACGTTGATCTGGTATTCCCACGATCCAACAACAAAAGGAACTGCTCCGTATTTGGGAGATCCCTCTTTTACTAGCCTAAAGATCAGTCCTTTCTTGAACATGCCGTCGAGCATCGCCGCCACTTCACCCGGCTCTCGACCAATTCTTTGTGCTATGGCTTCCGGAGTTTCGAGCATCATACTGATATTTAGGTAAAGTTCAGCTTCCTCTTCGGAGAAAAGCTTTCGGAGGATTTTGATCTCGACCCCGGATTCGGTTGACGGAAAACCCACTGAATACTGATCCATTTGTTCCCGCAAATCGTAATACACTTTGTCACTCATGCTCGCCTCCTGTTTGCCACAAGGGCAGTTCCTAAATGTTAATCGCTCTCACGCAAAGCTCACCTTCAGAACAATACAGCGTTTTTCATATCAATAACGCCTTCTTCCAACAAACTTACCGCCTCGGAGTACATGCCTCGCTTTATGGCTCCATATGTATGGCGGTTCTTGTTAGCCAAAGGTGCAACACTGGCCACGGCCCGCGGCATGACATCCTCCACGGGTACTGCTTCATCGACAACGCCCATTTCTTTCGCCTCAACCCCTCCTATCTTGGCCCCGCTGAGAAGCAAAGATCGAAACACATTGGGCGTGAGTCGGCTTTTGATAAGAGCCGTCATACCAGGTACAAAGGGAATATTGATGTCGACTTCGGGCAAGCAGAAGAATCCACGGTCGGCTCGCATGACCCTGAAATCATGCGCCAGCGCCAGCATGGCTCCCGCGGCAAAACAATGCCCGTTTATCGCGGCTGCAGTAGGGATCGGAAATGCCATAACTCTTCCAAGAAGTTTCAGAACGTCTTTGATCACTTCCATGGCTTGCGCTTTACCGTCTCCGCCGAGCCAGGCCAAATCCAGACCATTGGAGTAGAACTTGTCCTCTCCGCCGGTTGTCACAAGCGCTGCCGGGCCGCTGGATCCTTCCACCGTATCCAGGGCCTCATTCATGGCGTCCACAAACATTCGGTTAAACAGATTTTGTCCACTCCGCATTGTAAGAATGAAAACATGATCCTCTTTGTTGAGATCGATAATGTCCATGAATCGTGTCTCCCTTTATTCTCGACAGAAGAATCTTGCCTCGATATCCCAGCGAATTAAAGTGGTCCTAATTATACTGCTTCCACTCTGCACGGTACGAATCTGTGGAGAGGGGTGCCGGCGATTGCATCCCGATTGGTATTTTTTGTCAGACGATTCACATTTGCGCCATATTTCTTCCCCTTGTAGATTAGACCAAATCCATGCGGGATTGTGACGTGCCCACGTCGAGCGGTATCGGTGACCTCCAGTTCGAGTTCCTCCGAGCCAGCTTCGGTCATTACCTTCACAATCTGAGCATCTTTTAATCCAAGCGCAGCGGCATCGCTCGGGTGCATCATAAGGGTGCATGCTCGGGGATTGCTTTGGTTCCAGACCGGATCTCTCATGATCGTATTGGCATTGTAGTCCATGTGCCTTCCCGCCGCGAGTATTAAGGGGTAATCCGCAGGTAACTGCAGGGCCGCTTCTTCGTTTTCGACGGTGATCCGCTTAACAGGTTCCTCCAACTCAGGAATCAGCACATTTATGCGCTTATCCTCGGTTTGAAGCTCATTGAAATGATTTTCGGTATCGCTCTTTCCTATCAGGATACCTTCAGGATGCTCTAGAATCGCTTTGAAAATCTCTTCCCCCATTCCCATACCCGGACTGAATCCAGCTCTGACAGCATTCTCCCGAAAAGACTTCGGTGCTATTTGCAGCATTCCCCATAGTGCAGCCAAATTCGTCGAACCCAGCGCTTTGCCGAGCGTCTTGCCAAGAATAAAAGGCATAAATTTCATGGCCAGCGGCTCATTTTGAGCAAATGCCATGAGCTGGAGGCCATAATTCATGCGGTCACCGGACGCTGCTTGGTACAACGTTTCAGGGATTTCCGGTAGCAATCCCAATTTGTCGGCCAGACGTGTAAGGATTTCACCTTCTTCCAAAGTTTCCGCTTCTCGATCCACAACCGGAGGTCGCATCTGAAAGAAGACCTCAGGGAACGTCCAGGTAAAGAAAGTCCCCTCCCATTTTTCGAACTGGGATGCGGCCGGAAGCACATAATGAGCCAGACTGGCCGTCTCGGTGAAAGCCACATCCATGACGACCAATAAGTCCAGCGCTCTGAATGCCTCCTCATAAGCCGTAGTATCCGAATAGGACCTCAGAGGATTGGCAGCGCTCACAAGGGCTGCTCTTAAGCGCTCCGGATGATTGGACAGAATTTCTTCCGGCATGACATTGGGCGGGAATGTGCCCATAATTGCCGGAAAATCCGTGGCAACGGTACGCCACGTCTTAGGATTGCGCTCATCCGAGTGACCACCCAGAGGCATGACCGCGCCTGGTATGAAATTCCCGCCCGGCACTCCAATCCGGCCGCAAATTGTAAGCAGGATCAATTCCAGATATGAGTTTACCGTGCTGGTTCGGCCCATCAGGATGCCAAGATCACAATGACATGACCAATTCCGAGTAGTCAAGAGATCGCAAACTTCCCGGACTTGCTCATATTCGAGTTCGCATGTCTTGATTGCGGAACGATAGTCAAAATCGCTAAACCAGGGGCTGATAGATTCAAAGCCGCTCACGTGAGCCGCGATATAGTCGCTTTTTTGACGGCCTTCTTCCAGAATCATGCTGATCATGGCTCGCAACAGCAGAGCGTCTGTTCCTGGTCGTAAAGCCAAATGGATGTTAGCCCTCTGAGCGGTCTCGGAACGCCTCGGGTCAATTACCAGCAGCAACTTGTCCGGATCCTCCGAGATCCTCTTCAAATGACGCCTAGCCTGCGGCATCTGATGACTTAGCCAGCCGTTCCAACCTATTGCAACCAGCATGTCCGTGTGATGGTGATCGGGAATGGTCCCGAAGTACCTGTCGCCCGAGCGCTCTACCATTGACCCAGAAGTAGCCTGTCAGTTCCTGAGCGAGCGGGCTGTAATGGTAGTGGGATCCCAATCCCCTGAGAAGCCTTACTCCGAATGCAGCTTCGAAATGACCCCCCTGACCGCCTCCGCCCATATAGGCGAACGAGTGCGGACCATGGGCATCAACGGTCGATTTGAGCTTTTCCGCTATCTCGCCGAGCGCCTGGTCCCAGGAAATTTCTTCGAACTTGTCCCCTACTCGTTTCAGAGGCCGCTTCAGTCGATCCTCGTTGTGCTGGTAATGAAAGATCTTCAATCCTTTCCGGCAATTGTATCCCTGGCTGCGGGGATTTTCCTTGTCCGGACGCACTTTGACTATGCGGTTCGCCTCAACCAGAACTTCGAGGCCGCAGTTCTGCGCACAACAAATACAGGCCGTCTTTTTCCACATCTGATCCTCCGGCATGCAGAAATTTTTGAAGAGCTTCCGGGGAGGGACTTTTTGCAAAAAGTCCCTCCCCGGACCCCTCCCCAAAAACTCCTATCAATGCGTCTCTTGCCTCCGGCAAGAGACGACGTCCGCTTGGACAAAGGCTTTCTTGCAGGGCACCTGACCTTGCTCGAGAAGTCCCTTTCTCTGATTTGGTTCTATTCGTGCTCTAACCACTGGCACATCCTTTTGTATACGAAATTTCCCTCCAAAAAAAATCAGTCGCGTATCACTTTAAGGAGTCTCTTGAGAATCACTTTCTCCTCGAAGGTCAAGTTCCTCAGAAGCTCCTCGTTGGCTTTATCTCTTTCTTCCATGAGCTTGGGTTCGAGTTCCCTGGCCCCATCGGTGAGAGAAATTCTCAAGACTCTCTTGTCCTCCGTATCTATCTGTTTGACGATCCATCCTCGGTCGGACATGCGATCCAGGATGCCGGATAGTGTGGCAGGGTCCAGCAACAGTTTCTTTCCCAAATCACCAGCAGAGATCCCCTCTTCTCGGCACAAAGCGCCCAGCACTAATTGCTGTACGGGTGTCAAACCATAGGCCCCCAACCGATGCTTGAGTTGAGCGTGTGCCTTTTGGTAGGCCTTAGCCAGCAGATAGACCATGCAATCTTCATATGGCATTAACGAGATCCTTTCGTATACAAAATAATTGAGCCAGCTCATCTGAGTCAAGTAAAAAATTGGGACGAGCGTAGACCCTCACTTGGCAGGGGCGTGGATTTGACATTGCGAGGAGTGAAATCCCGCGTCTGCTGGAAAGCAATCCCCAAAGCGAGATTGCTTCGCTCCGCTCGCAATGACAGGTTTCGGGTGACGCTGTCGTAATGTCAGGCGTCAACTTGTCATTGCGAGGCCGTCAGGCCGTGGCAATCTCCGAAGCTTTGCAAGATTTCTTCCCCCCTTTTTCAACGGGGTCGCAATGACACTCTTTGACCTCTTGTGACTGAGGAGTTACTTGCAAGTACATCCACATCTGGGCTGGGTGAAGGGGGGATCTACGAAATTATTAACGGCTCGCCTTGTCCAGCGATTTCATCGCCTCGGCCACAGCTTCAAAAAGGAATAGCTCGCAGTAGTTACACAGATAGTTCAGCTTCTCATCCAACTCCTTGAGACTGTTGGATGACCGCATTACACACCTGCCGGTGTGGCAATGCGGCACATTGAACGTATGGCCCACTTCGTGGAGAGCGACCTTCACTAGTCTGTCCAGGAATTGATCAGTGGAGACGGGTTCGCCCGATTGTCCTCGATAAAGGCGATAGCATGACACAACGGCGGCTTCTCCGCCCATGTACGCTTCTCCAAAAACGTAAGTCAGTATTGGAGTGCAGAGATCTTTGTTTGTGATGCCCAGCACCTTGAGGCCTCCGCTGGAATGTTCTTCAGCCAGATACTTGATCACAGACATGGAATTATATTGGTTTCGCGACTCTATAAATGCGGTTTGCGGCAGAGGAACCGGCTGGCCCAGGTTTATAGGGAGCCTCAGCATTCCCTGTAAACTGTCGCTTACGACTCGAACCACGTCAGATCCCGTTCTGCCGAGTGGAACCACCGTTATCAGGCCGGCGTTTGTAGCGGGGGATTTGGCGTTCTTTGGTTTCTTCGTCATAAATTGTCTGATTGCGGGATCCTATTCATCTAAGGGCATGCTGTATCAATGCGAAGATTCGGATTTTAAATCGTACTTGCGGATTTTTTTATGGAGCGTCGTCCGGTCTACCCCAAGAGTTTTAGCTGCTCGGCTTATGTTCCATCCCTCTTGATCGAGGATGAGTTGAATATGGCATCTTTCCATGTCCTCCAGCGATCTCGGCTGGGAATTAATGGATGCACATGTCTCGACCGGCCTCAGGTATTGGAACGCATCGGCCCCGATGGAGCGCTTCCGCGATGTTACGACCCCGCGCTCGATAACATTCTCAAGCTCACGAATATTTCCCGGCCAATCGTACTCGACTAGAAGCGCCATGGCATCATCGTACACAGAATCGACTTCACGATTGGTTTCTTGCGCAAAATGCTGAATAAAATGGTTTACCAGGAGAGGAATGTCTTCTTTCCTTTCCCTTAAAGGCGGGACTCGAAGCGAGATCACATTAATACGGTAAAAGAAGTCCTGTCTAAAATTGCCCTGAGCGATTTGTTCGTTCAGGTCACGGTGGGTAGCGCTTATGAGTCGAAAATCGGCCCTGATCGGTTCCACTCCCCCTACCCTGTAGAAGGTTTTTTCTTGTAAGACTCGCAGCAGGTCTACCTGCATTTTTGGACTTATCTCCCCAACCTCATCCAGGAACAGCGTGCCGCCCTCGACTACTTCTATCAATCCTTTTTTGGGCCTGACCGCTCCTGTGAACGAACCCTTTTCATGACCGAACATCTCGCTTTCCATAAGGGTTTCCGGGATAGCCCCGCAGTTTATTGGCACGAATGGCCTACCCATTCGTTTACTGTTGGCATGAATGGCCCTTGCCACAAGCTCTTTTCCGGTCCCGGTTTCACCGACGATCAAAATTGACGAATCACTGGCCGACACATCCTTTATTGCATCGAATAGTTCCAACATTGCCTGGGACTTGCCGATAATCCTGTCTGTGGCGGTCCTGAATTTGCTCACCTCTCCCCGAAGGTACTGTGTTTCCTCGAGAAGTTTCTTGTGTTCCATGAGCTTTGCCATCAGCAGACCAAGACCTTCGGGATCGAAAGGTTTGACGAGAAAGTCATTGGCGCCCAGCTTCATGGCCTCTACAGCATGCTCAACCGTCCCATATGCGGTTATTATGACCACGACCGTGGACGGAAACGATTTCTTGACCTTTCCGAGCAGACCGAAGCCGCCCATGCCGGGCATCTTGATATCGACAAAGAGAATATCGTAGACACTCTGCTGCATCAGATCCAGCGCCTGCTCCCCAGATTCGGCTCGATCCACGATTGCTCCTTCTTTTTCCAACCATGCCGCAAGGGATTCCCTTACGATGAGTTCGTCATCCACCACCATGAATCTGGTTTTTCGGCTCATAATCGGATCTGCGCCTCCTTAGGTTTTCCTCAGCCAGGGACCATGTTGATACACGTCCGGCTCGTGCCGGTACAGGTAAAGTCAGTGGAACGCTTCCAGCATACAATCTTAGTCGGTTGTAAGTGAAGCTACATTGCTAACCTTTTTGTCTAGTTCATCAGGCTCGCCCAGAGGCAAATTCAGAGTGAAAGTTGTGCCTTTTCCTTCTTCACTGTCCACCTCTACTGTCCCGCCGTGTTGGGACACGATGCCGTAAACCACGCTCAACCCAAGCCCCACTCCTTTACCTTCATCTTTCGTGGTAACAAAGGGTTCGAAAATAGTCCTCTGGATTTCCTTGGGAATGCCTCCGCCCGTGTCGGTCACCTGTATGGTAACGTACTTCCCTCGTTTATGGATAGCAGCGACCACCCGAATCAGTCCGCCGGCCGGCATTGCTTCCACTGCGTTCAGCACAAGATTGAGCAAAGCTTGCTTTATCTGGTCACGATCGCAGTGAATAGCAGGTAAATTATCTTCGACTCGTTTCTCGAAAGTAATATTCTGCAATTCCATTCTATTGCCGATCAGAAGGACGATTTCGTTCAATAAGTTTGCGAGATCGAGCGCGGTTTTGCGGAAGCTGCTCTGACGCGCAAATGAGAGAAGGCCACGAAGTATCTGACCGCATCTCGCGGATTCCGAGGATATAAGCTCGAGATAGCCTCGGAATTTCTTGAGTTGTTCGGAGGTTATGGTATCGCCGTCCAGTGAGGAACTCATGAGTTTTGAGAAGGTCAATATGCCCTGGATGGGATTGTTGATCTCATGAACCGCTGCTGCGGCAAGTTTTCCAAGCGCTATCATTCTATCTTCATGAAATATTTGAGACACGTTTTCTCTTATGTTCCTGACCTGGCGGTCAAGCGCTCGATCCATGCTTTTAGTGACATCCTTCCACATGATCAGAGCCCCTCTTTTCCCGTGTTCGTCTTCTTTAAGAGGATACCAACTGATTGTGTAATACTTGGACCGACCGTCCTCCCGCGCTTCTTCTCTGACCGTATGAGTAACTTGGCCTTTGGTCAGGATATCCTTGAGAACGCATTTATGACCGAGATGATAGCAGGGTTCAATGCTGCGATGGATTATCCAATGGCAAGGGCGACCGAGACAATCCTTTCTTTTCAGTTTGGTACGCCGGAGGAAGGCGTCATTAATTTCTTTGACTTTGAAGTCCTCGTCAACTTGCATAATACTTATTTCAGCATTCTCCATAAGGGCTTCTTTTATCAACTCGACGCTCTGCAACTTGCTCTGAGCCGTTCCGAGTTGACCCGAAACCATCCTGAGGGTCCTAAAAGCCCCCAGAATAAAGGAGTCAACAATCCTGGTTTGAGGCGGGACCACCCTTAAGAGATGCTTTCGTAATCGCGGATCCTCAGAGGTTATGATCAACAAGTCTGGCGTGTGTTCTTTCAGGATCTTCCGGTAATCATCAAAGACCGGAATTTTGCCGCCAATTTCCGATTTGGCCGCGTCAGGTGGCCAGCCTTCCACCACGATTCCCAGCAAGATTGGATCCAGTCCTATAGAAGAAAGTGATTCACTGATATGCTCCCATTCATCCAGAGCTTCTTCACCGCCGACTATCAGCGCCCTGACCGGTTTACGGCCCGAATCGAATTCCACCGCCTTGTCAGGAATATTCCCGTTTCGGGTACTATTACCTTCTAATTCTCTTTTCTTTTTGCCCATCAGGACCTCTGTCTCCAAAGATTGTAGCAAAACAATCCGTTGGGACAATAGCTTAATGATTGTAGAAAAGCCGTCGGAAAAATAATCGGTTGGACCGGTCTTAGCTTTGCATTTATTGACAGTGAAAGGGCGCTGTGCTAATTCCAGGTCCGGAGCGCTGAGTTGACTGTGTTGGACAACTTTTCGGCTTTAGATACAATTCAATTATAGCACTTCAAACATGATGAACAATGTAGCCGAAAGCGCGAACCAGGCGGCGATTGTTTTGTCTGTTATAAGAGTATCATACTTAGAACCGTGATCCGATTCTGGCATGGCATATTTCTATGAAAATCTTCTTCCTTAGCGGGAAGTGAGGACAAGTATAATGCTGGATGCACTTGCGAGGAAGTTCTTCGGAAGTAAAAACGAACGAGATTTGAAGCGATTGGACCCTTTGGTTCAATCTATTAATGAATTTGAACCTAGTATGAAATCATTGTCCGCTGAAGCCATGCGGGCAAAGACTCAGGAATTTAAAGATCGTCTTGCCAATGGAGAAAGTGTCGACGATTTGCTTCCTGAAGCGTTTGCTCTAGTCCGTGAGGCTTCAATACGGACACTCGGGATGAGGCATTTTGACGTACAGCTTGTCGGTGGCATAGTCCTGCATCAAGGCAAAATAGCTGAAATGAAAACCGGTGAGGGCAAAACGTTGGCAGCCACCTTGCCGGTGTACCTCAATGGCCTTACCGGTCGAGGCGTGCACATTGTCACAGTAAATGATTACTTGGCTCAGAGAGACTCGGAATGGATGGGGACTATCTACAAATTCCTCGGATTGACCGTGGGAGTAATTGTTCACGACATGGACGATATCGCCAGGAGAAACGCTTACGATTCAGATGTCATATATGGCACCAACAATGAGTTCGGTTTTGATTACCTTAGAGATAATATGAAATTCTCCCTCAATGACTACGTTCAAAGAGAATTACACTATGCGATTGTGGACGAAGTCGACAGTATCCTCATTGACGAAGCTAGAACTCCGCTGATTATTTCCGGCCCGACGCACGAAAATACTGATAAATATTACAAAATAAATCGGGTCATACCCGGACTGCAGGCAGAACTTCACTACACTATCGATGAAAAGGCACGAAGCGTTGTACTGACCGAAGAAGGTGTCGCCAAAGTAGAAAAGGCGTTGAATGTTTCAAATCTCTTCGATCCTTCCCAGATGGAGGTGCTCCATCATGTCAATCAGGCCCTAAAATCACATACTTTATTCAAGAAAGATGTTGATTATATAGTGAAAGACGGCCAGGTGATCATTGTGGATGAGTTCACCGGCCGTTTAATGCCCGGCAGACGCTATTCCGACGGGCTTCATCAGGCGCTCGAAGCGAAAGAGGGGGTTCGCATCGAGAACGAAAATCAGACCCTCGCCACCATTACGTTCCAGAATTATTTCCGAATGTATGAAAAACTGGCCGGCATGACCGGAACAGCAGACACCGAAGCTGTGGAATTCAAGAAAATCTACGATCTTGAGGTAGTCGTTATCCCGACAAATCTACCCATGGTACGTGACGATAACGCGGATCTGATTTACAAGACCGAGCAGGAAAAGTTTGATGCCGCGGTGGAAGAGATAAAGGATCTCCATCAACGAGGCCAACCCGCTTTGGTAGGCACGATTTCTATCGAAAAATCCGAGTATCTTGCCAAGAGATTGAAGAAAATCGGTATTGCTCACAATGTGCTCAATGCAAAGAACCATGCTCTTGAGGCTGAAATAGTCGCCCAAGCAGGTCGGTACGCGGCAGTGACTATTTCCACAAACATGGCGGGCCGTGGAACGGATATTTTGCTCGGGGGAAATCCGGTTTTTCTCGCACGTTCCAAGGCCAAAAAAGGTGAAGACTCAGAGGAGTTCGAGGCGTTATTAGCCGAATTCAAAACGAAATGCGAGGAAGAAAAGAAAAAAGTCATTGAAGCAGGCGGCCTACATATACTTGGAACTGAACGACATGAATCGCGGCGAATTGATAATCAGTTAAGAGGCCGTTCCGGACGCCAAGGAGATCCGGGCTCCAGCCGTTTCTACCTCAGCCTTGAAGACGACTTGATGCGGATTTTCGGCGGGGAACGTGTCAAAATGATAATGGAACGTGTCGGCATGGAGGATGGCGTCCCCATTGAAAATAAACTTACATCGAGAGCCATCGAGAACGCCCAGAAAAAAGTCGAAGCGCACAATTTTGATATACGAAAACATCTTCTTGAATTCGACGATGTCATGAACAAACAACGTGAAGTCGTGTATTCTCAGCGTCGTTTTATACTTGGAGGTGACAATCTCAAAGAGACGGCGCAAGACATGACCGCCGATGTAGTCGAGGACATTGTCGACCGCTATGCAGACGATCGTGCGCATTTTGAAGATTGGGATCTGGCGGCCCTATCCGATTCACTATGGGGTCAGTTCGGTATTCGCTTTAATTTCACCCAAATGTCACCTGAGCAGCAGAATCGTGAAGCGATAACGGAACATATTTTAACTGCGGTTCAGCGAAGATACGATCAGAAAGAGACTGAGTTGACGCCTGAAACTATGAGAGAATTGGAAAAATTCATCATGCTTCAGGCCGTTGACACACAGTGGAAAGATCATCTGCTCAGTATGGATCATCTCAAGGACGGGATCGGCCTTAGAGGCTATGGACAACGTGATCCGCTCAAGGAATATCAAAAAGAGGGTTATGAGATGTTCCTTGATATGAGTCTTCGTATAAAAGAGGAAACGGTCAGAAATCTGTTCCTGGTCAGGTTACGTACAGAAGACGAATTGCAAGAGCTGACAGCCGAGCACGACCAGGAAATGCAATTATCCCACGGTGATGGCATGGGTGATTCCAAACCTAAGACAGTTAAACGTCAGACAGCCAAGGTGGGACGAAATGACCCGTGCCCCTGCGGATCGGGCAAGAAATATAAAAAATGTTGCGGTAAGGCTGCATAATTTCAATGGCTTTTTAGGGGCGTCGAGGTTGTGGATCTCCGCGTGAGTGGCTTCCTATTTTTCATTGATCGAATTGCAGCGTACGTGAAGAAAGGGACTTGCGGCGACATCCCTAAGTCACGCGGGCGTGGGTTCGTCATTGCAGGAGTGAAATTCGGCGTTCCGCGGGGGAGCAATCCCCAAAGCGAGATTGCTTCGCTCCGCTCGCAATGACACGGCCGTAGCGATGTGCTCTGTCATTGCGAGGCCGTCAGGCCGTGGCAATCTCGGATTTTGCCAGCCAGTATGAGAACAGAAGTTGCTTCGCTGACCGGGTAAAGATATCGACTAACCGGAGGTTATCACCATTATCTCATATCAAAGAAACCATTTTGTTCCTAGTTCGGAGTTGTCGTTTCCTTTCTTCGACGACATAAGTGGCACCCTACGCGGATACAGGGTTTTCACTGCGTGCCGCACTGTCAGAGGCAAGATTTTCCGACTTGAAGATCACTTGGATCGGCTTTATAACTCTGCGTCCGGGATTCATATGAAACCGCCAACGGAGAGAGAAGCCCTTAGGCAAATCATGGCGGAACTCGTAGACCGAAACGTGAAATCCGGTGTCCAGGATGATTTGGTGATTGATATAATTTTCAGTGGCGGGCTTGCCGGCAATACTATGAAGAAATCAGATAATGGAGCTTACCTCTACATAGCTGTGCAACTCCTTGAAGCGCCTCCTGATGAACAGTACGAAAAGGGAATTACGCTCGCCACGTTTCCACACCTGAGAATTTGCCCGGACATTAAGCTGCTTCACTACATAGGCGCCATCATGGCGCATCAAACAGTTGTGCCTATAGCATCTGCCGAGGAAGTGCTGTTCGTGGACCCATGTGATCGGCAAACCATACTGGAGGGTTCGACATTTACGGTTTTCTTTGTCAATTCCGATGGAGACGTTCTCACTCCGCCGCTCGATGGGAGGATTTTGGATAGTATCACTCGCAAGGTGGTCCTCGAAATTTTAAACAACAAGATATCAAAATACGCGAGATCCCGCTTTTATTAAGCCAAATCAGTTCCCTTGCCGAATCGTTTATTGCCTCGACCACGCGTAATGTGCTCCCTGTGACGCGGATAGACAAGACGATTATAGGGACCGGTAAACCCGGCCCCATAACTGAGTCGATTATTGGGTCTGTGAACACATATCTTGACGCCTATTGATTCAGGCAAGAGCTTCGGGAGTTCCTAACTTTTCAGTTACAGTCGGCCAAAGAATGTCATTGCGACCCCGTAACCGGAACCCTGTCACTGCGAGCGGAGCGAAGCAATCTCGCTTTGGGGGAAACGCTTCTCGCAATGACAATCCAGTTCACTCCTAACTGAGGGTTCGAGATTTCCTCAATTCGGGTGTACTAAAAGCGTAATCACCAGGCTAGCCAGTTCACGATACAGAATCGCGAAACTGTCGCTTATCCTGGAAAACACCCGTTCCGCGTTTTCACTTGACATAAACCGATGCTCCGAATATCCTTGAACATGTAGGCTGATTATACTCGTGTCTTCTTTTGTAACAATCTCGTTTCACCGCTATAAAACTGGCTAATCTCACCCCATCATCAACAGGAGGTACAACCGCGATGGTTCCAAACAAAATTCAGACTTGGCAAATGGTTAAGGGTCCGACCTATAACAAAGAGGCCGGCAAGGTCACTGCTCCGGGCGAATTGCAGCGAACAGAGGTTCCTGTACCTGAACTCGGTGCCGGTGAAGTTCTGGTTAAAGTAGCAGGATGTGGAGTATGCCATACTGACATGTCATATTTCTATGACGGAGTTCCAACTGTCACAAAACCTCCTCTTACCCTCGGCCATGAAATTGCCGGGGAAGTGGTAGCCGCGGGATCCGGCGCGGATTCTTGGGTCGGCAAGAAGGTTATTGTCCCGGCCGTCATGCCATGTAACAATTGCGATATCTGCGCCAAAGATCGCGGTAATAGATGCCTGGCTCAGAAGATGCCTGGGAACTCTCTGGGCATCTATGGCGGTTTTTCCGATTATATCCCTGTCCCTGCCGTGGATCTCTGTGTGATCGACGACCTGAAGGGACGCCCGTTGGCGAACTACGCTGTCATCGCAGACGCGGCCACAACACCGTACCAGGCTGCCATTCGCATGCAACTTGCAGCAAACGATCCGGTGGTGATTACCGGAATTACAGGTGGCGTGGGAGTGTATATGGGCCAAGTGGCTAAGGCTTTCGGAGCGAAGCCTATCGTCGGACTGGCTCGAAATGAAGAAAAGCTTAAGAGAGCCCTGACAATGGGCGCGGACTATGTCATCAACACGCGAGACAAGGATTTCAAGGCCATTCAGGACGAATTCAGAGGCATAGCCAAGCAGGCCGGTATCAAAGCCAATGTTGGATGGAAGATATTTGAATGCACGGGCACGGGAGCCGCGCAGGATATAGCATTGGGTCTGCTCGGTTTTATCGGAAAACTCGCAGTGGTCGGTTTTGGGATGCAGAAGAATAGCTACAGCATATCACGTCTTATGGCATTCGATGCAGACGTGATCGGCACGTGGGGATGTTTGCCCAAGTATTATCCTAAAGTTTTGGAAATGGTCCAAAGTGGCAAAATTCAAATCGACCCGCTGCTGGAAACCAGGCCGATGTCCACAATTAAACAGGCATTTGAAGAGGCTCACAGCGGCACGCTGACGAAGCGAATTGTTCTCATGCCCGATTTTTGATGTTCATTGGCAAAGAAGATTATGCTTGATTAGGGCCGGCAGGGACCGGCCCTAACATAAGCCGGTAGTCTCGCAGAACGTGGGATGCCGGTGAAGCGATTGCAGCAAAAATTGAAAACCCGGTCGAGTCAAATCGGCCGGGTTTTTTGTTGAAAACTTATGGGATGCTATTCGGCTATGAATCAAATGGCCTGATTGCTGTCACGATCCTGTAAATATCATAGACGTCGTGAACCTCAATTTGCTTAAAACCACATCTCGCGAGATTCTCTTCAATTTCCGAACGAGTTTCATAAACGTCGCAAACTTCTCCCCTGGAACCGAAAAGGCCCACTGTGCCGCCCGGTTTCAAGTAATGATACATGCATGAATAAATTGCGGGCCTCAAATGAGGCTTAACATGAGGAATCATAAACGAACTGATGACCTTATCGAATAGCTCTTCCGGCCTATAGTCCTCGACGGAGGTGGTCACAAACTTGATATTATTCAAGCATTCTTTTCGGATCTTCTCTTCGGCGAGTTCAATCATGTCCTCTGATAAATCGATGCCGATGACTTCGGAAGCATTCGCAGCAGCTAAGACAGTAGCCGAGCCCGTTCCGCAGCCAACGTCAATTACTCGGTCGTTTGCGGCGACCGCCAGTTCTATAAGTCGCCTGAGGCCTTTTCTATAACCAGGGTCCAAGGACCACTGAAAGTCGTAACTCTTCTTTCGTATCCTATAATAGAGCTGGATAGACTTTTCTGTCGGCAGCAGCTTCACTACGGTGGTGCCCTGGATATAGGCCTTTCTCAAGACCCTCACCACCGGGCGAAGCAGCCGACGAAATGGTTCGTGGTCCTCACTGACCAAAGTTTGGTTCATTATTAGTACCCCCTTTAGGATAACCCGCTCACCTTATTACACCATTCAACGATACGCAACAGAAAAACCTACCATGGGCTACTAATCTGCTGAAATGTTTGTTTTATTTTTTGAATGAAGCACGTTTTGGGCGCGCTCTACTCCGTCTCTTACGATCAATCGCACTGCCTGAAGGCCTTCTTGAATTAGATTCTTCTTTGACTGCTCATCATGCACATCAAATGGCGTCAGAACGAACTCCGTGGGATCAACCCCGGCCGGTGGTCGCCCAATCCCGAGTCTTACCCTCACAAAGTTTTCGGAATCTAAACAATCCGCGACTGAAGCAACTCCCTTATGTCCACCGTGACCGCCGCCGATCTTGATCCGCACCCTGCCCTCAGCAAGATCCAAATCATCATGGATAAGGATGAGCTTCGAGGGATCGAATTTATGAGCAGTTACTATCGGTCTCACGGCTTCCCCGCTAAGATTCATATACGTTTGCGGCTTTACCAAGAGTACCTTCCCGTCCGGCGATAGTCATATCACATATCTTCCCTTTTTTCCTATTCGATCTCCAAGAACAGCGCTGCTTGAGTGCAAGCGCATCCAGCACCATGAATCCGAGATTATGGCGATGCTGTGAGTATTCGTCGCCCGGATTACCCAACCCAACGATTATCCAATCTGTGCCCAAGTACGCTGTACCTTTCCATTTCTCGTGTTTTCTGTTACAGATTTATGCGTATGCCCACTGTGGCTGTCAAGCCAGCTATTCCCAGCATCTGTAAAGCGTGCTATTTGCTGTGACGCCGGAACTCTTTCGCAAATACGTTGCTAAGGCAATAAACGAAATTCCAGAAGAATTCCAAGAGAAAATGAAAGATGTGGAAATTCTGGTCGAAGACTTCCCCGACTTGGAAACTGTGGAGTCGCTGGAGCTTGAATCCGAATGGGAATTGCTGGGGCTGTACGTCGGGGTTCCTATGACGGAGAAGAGTGTGTTTTCCGTGAATGTGCTGCCCGAAAGGATCTATTTATATCGCCGCCCCATATTGGCTGCTGCGCAAAACAGAAACGTTGTTGAATTGATTCGCGAAGTCGTGATTCACGAAGTCGGACATCACTTTGGGTTTGATGATGAAGCGTTGGATGAAATGATAGGACGCTCCGGTGAATGATCCTTTGAAATTGGAACACGAGCGAAGAAAGAGACGACGCGAACTTGTGGTCGCCCTGGGAGCAGCTCTGCTTATCGGAGCGATTTTTTTCGTGGAATCGCGCGTCGCTCGCTCTGCGGAAGACATCCCTTTTGCAGGACACCTGCTCCTATTCGGGTTACTGACAATAGTCACGCTATTGGTCATTCTGGTTATTTTCTTCCTGATTCGTAACCTATTTAAATTAATATTTGAACGCCGTCGCAGAGCATTCGGGTCACATCTCAAGACTCGGCTCACGTTGGCTTTTGTCGCACTGACACTTGTGCCCACCATTGTTCTATTTATAGCCAGCGCAGGTGTTCTCCACACCACTATTGAAAGCTGGTTCACTACTCGCGTAGAGGATTCCCTGCAATCTGCGCTGGTAGTGGCTCAGGCCTACTACAAGGGCGCCTCCGAGAACCTGCTGAACACGGCGACACGGCTCGCTGCCGTGATTTCGGCCGAATCCTTATTGAATCCCGCAGATATCAATTCTTTGAAAGAGGCTATGTCCTCTTGGCGCACCGAAGATGGTCTCAGCTCTCTTCACATCTATCTTCAGGACGGATCGCCTCTGGTGATCAGCAAGGACCAGGCTCTTAGAGATGTGACAATACCCTCCCCTTTGTCCAGTTTTCTCAAAATCGGCTTGCGAGGTGAAAAGACTTCTGAAATCCTACCCCTCGATGAGGCAGGCGATCTCATCCGGGCAGTAGTTCCCATAAAAACTCAAAACAACGACACGGTTCAGGCTGCTCTGGTGGCCGATCATTATATTCCTACCTCTCTGGCCGGCCGGTTGTTTTCGATTTCGAGCGCATTCGGCGAATATCAAGAGGCCAAGAGGATGAAGGGGCCTGTAAAGCTCATTTATATCCTGATACTGCTTATGGTGGCGCTCCTGGCAATATTCATCGGATTTTGGTTCGGCGTAACCATGGCCCGGGATATTACCGATCCTATATTGGGATTGGCCGAAGGAACCGAAAAAATAGCCGCGGGAAATCTCGACGTGTACATTGAACCAACCGCAGACGATGAATTGGGGGTATTCTGTACGATCGTTCAATAAGATGACCGGGGATCTCCGCAAAACCAGGGACGAGCTGGAAAAGCTTAATCTGGATCTCGATAGTAGACGAAAATACATGGAGACGGTCCTCAGAAACATAGCAGCCGGCGTTCTCGCACTCGATTCCGAAGGGCACGTCACTGCGATAAATGAATCCGCGAAAAGGCTGTTAGGAATCACGATTGATATCTATTTGCAGAAACCTATGGACGAAATTCTGCCCACTACATCCGCGACGGCCATTTCCGAGATACTGGAAGAGCTCCCGGAATCAGGATCGGAAGGTATCGAACGACAGATGAACTTATCCTTCCCCGATCGTTCTCTGTCCCTTATTTGTTTTGCTAACAGCCTGAAAGACGAAGAGGGTCGGGATTTGGGCGTAGTTCTGGTCTTCGAAGACATGACTTACCTGGTGAAAGCTCAACGAATGGCAGCGTGGAGAGAGGTAGCCAGGCGAATCGCGCATGAGATAAAAAATCCCCTAACCCCGATTCAATTGAATGCCCAACGTATTCAAAGAAAATATCGCAATATGGTGGGCGAGGACACGCAGGTACTGGATCAGTGCACACGTGGCATAATCGATCAAGTCGAGCAATTAAAGAACATGGTCAATGAATTTTCGCTATTTGCCAGAATGCCCGCGGCTAAACTCGCGCCTAATGACCTTAACGCGACTGTGCGAGAAGTTTTTGACCTGTACGCTCAAGGAAATAATAGAATAAAGTTTGCTTTTGATCAGGATGATTCGCTTCCGGTCTTGGACATAGACAGCGAGCAGATGAAACGAGTTGTGGTCAATCTGCTGGAAAATTCGATTTCAGCGATGAATGGCGCAGGTGAGGTGCATGCGAGGACTTCTTACGATCCAAAGGCTCGCATAGTAACCCTCGAAATAAGGGATACCGGAGCGGGTATCAAACCACAGGATCGTGCTCGTTTGTTTGAGCCTTATTTTTCAACAAAACCGGGAGGAACTGGCCTCGGGTTAACTATAGTCAGCACCATTGTTGCCGATCACAATGGTTATATCCGAATAAAGGACAATCCGGGAAGCGGCGCGGCATTCGTTATCGAGTTGCCGCTTTCAAAACAATAACTATATCAGTAACTTCACAAAAGTAATCGCAGGCCGCAAATGATAAATCCGACTGAATATATTTTCGACAAGGCAGAGCGGGTCCTTCGCTCAGGCGGCATTGTGATCGCCCCGACCGAGACGTTCTACGCTATTATAGCGGATCCTTTTCAGGAACCAGCGGTTAGACAGATCTTTAGCATCAAGTCGCGCGATGAAACCAAACCGCTGCCTTTGATTGCAGCGGATATCGCCAAAGTGAAAAACCTCATCCGATCCGGCGAAAAGCTCCTCAATCGCGTGATTGACAGATTCTGGCCGGGCAGTTTGACCATCCTTTTCGAGCCTTCGCGTCCTTTTTCGCGGCTTCTCACCGGACCGGGAGGTAAAATAGGCATCAGAGTGCCTCCCTGGTGTCCGGCTCGTATTTTGGCGACCAGAACAGGCGGATTTGTAACCGCCACCAGCGCCAATCTCTCCGGCGGTCCCGATCCTGTGGATATCGACACCATTTCTCCCCTCGTGCGCGAGTCTGTCGATCTTGTCATGGACCTTGGACGCTCAGCCGGGGATCGGCCTTCAACGGTGGTGGAATTTACAAACCACACCCTCAAGATCGTGCGCGAAGGCGCTATCCCGGAATCCGCGATGCGGGAGTTCATGGAACACCACAGGTAAGATTCACCGCAGAGCCCGTAGGAAAAAAAAGGAACGGAAGACAGGGGCGCTGAGAAGGCCACCGGGAAACCCTTTTTTGTGTAAAAAAGTGTTTCCCGGCCCCTTCCCCAAAAACTCTAGCCTGGCTAGCGGTGTATTAAAGGTAGCGGAACGGCCCGACCCAGTGCGAGTACCGGTAGCGGCCGGCGTCCCTGCCGGTCGTTGAAACGAAGCAACCCGCTTTTTGTGCAAAAAAGTGCTCCGCGCACGGCGATCATGCATCATCGGGCATCGTGGTGTGTCGAAGGCTCTCAGTCTCAAGATGCATGTTGGCCCCACGCCGAGTGGACCCGCACCATTCTTCCAAAAACTCCTAAATGGTTGCGACGAGGCCATGAACCGGTGACAGGATCGCTTACTCGCACACGACAGATCGGCTGGTTCGCAGCTAACCATTACAATATTAGACTTTCGTGTGAACTCCCATGAATTTTCAATTTACCGACGCCACGGTACCTGCCTTCACCCTCGACTTACCGCTAGCCATTTAGGAGTTTTTTGCCGGAGGGTTCGGGAACCGGCTTTTTTGCAAAAAAGCGGGTTCCCGGACTTTCCTACGGCTCAAAAAAGCGGGTTCCCCCGCATTCTTTCCTTCTCCTCCGCCCTTCCCTCTTTGCGGCCTCGGCGGTGAGTTTTGCGCTATTGACATGACTTTAGCTTGAGGCTAAGATGCTCTGTCGGTTTGGGGGATCGTCTAGAGGCAGGACGACGGGTTCTGGCCCCGTTAACCGAGGTTCGAATCCTCGTCCCCCAGCCAATAACTTGTTGATATTGATTCCGAGCCCCTGGAAGAGTGTATGCAATTCTCCGGGGGTTTTTGCTTGTAGTGCCATCTAACCAGTCTTGGGGGCTGTCTTTCAAGCCCTCTCTTAAGCATAACTACACTGGAGGCTGCTATGGCTACGAGAGTGACTTCAGAAGATATTCTGGAGTGGGTTCGTCAAAATGGAGGCGATTTTGCCCCCGATTCTGACGGGTGGCTTCACAGTGTTTTTCCCGGAAAGAAGGTCAGGCTGGATGTTTTTGTGAAGTTGATTTCGGAACAGGATTACATCAGCTGTGTGGCTCTCTATCCAATAAGAGTTTCTGAGGATCGACTTATTGATGCTTGTGAACTGATTGCTCGAATTAATGAGCTGGGAGTGATTCCGCACTGTACCGATTAACATGTCAAGTGGTCAGATCGCCTGGACAAGTCTTCTTCTCGTAGAAGACGCAGATTTTAATGCGAGTCAATTCAGACGCGCCTTATTCAGTTGTGTTCAAAGTGCCGAGGGGTGGTATCCAGCCTTGGCCGCAGTTCTTTATGGTGGGCGAACGCCTCGACAGGCTTTTGAAGAAGCGCTGAAAGGTACAACCCCTGTACCCGGCGAAGCCTAGCGACAAAGAGAGAGGCCCATTGCTCAAAAAGCTTCCCAAAGCCCAATTTTACCCGACAGGGTCACGCAAAATTCACGCACGAATGGTGAGTGGTTTTTGCATACCCCGCTCTCTTTAAGCCTTGCAGCATTGCGAGGAAAATCCCCGGCCAAACTTTTAGATCGTGCGTCATGTCTACTCGCTTAAAAAGAAAACGCCGCTAGCCGAACTAACGACTAAGTGGCGTTTGACACTTCATGCACTTAACGGAGGAAAGTTAACTACTCGTCAGTCTCCCCCTCCTCCACCACCACCGCCTTGAAACTGAGACTTCCAAAGGAGATCGCTCTGCAAAAGATCCGCTTCCTTGGCTTGTTCAAGGGTGATCGTGACTTCGGCCAGATCTCCGGCGAGGAACTGATCTGTTAGGGTCGGAGCATTGGTTGATGCTGTTGGCGAAGACTCAGCGAAACTCACGCCAACCATCAGGGCTAATATCACAAATAATACCGATAGACTTTTCATGATAACCTCCTAGGTTGATATTTTGGAGCAAGTTCAATGCCAAGAGGAAGGTCAAAGGGGTCACGAATAGCCAATTACCCGATATTGCTTAATAGGTTGCGATGTAAAGGTGAGAACGGACAACGAGACAAGGTACGCGCGGGTTATAATACCATAGGAAGAATCCCATAGTTTAGGGAACCGTCGCCCTTACAATGATGTGGGGCCAAATCTGCTCTTGGCTCATGTCTCGGGCCCTTTGCATTCTCTTGCATGGTCTGCAGATGTTACGCTGTGCCGCTTGTCCAATGTAATCGTAGTATTTAAGGCTGCCCTGTGTGATTGTGGAACCGCTGCCCCTCAACAACGGACTCGGCCTTTTCCTCGCCAGGAGCCACATTACTCTAATCCAGAACGTCAAGGTGGCAACCAGAGCCGACGGAGCGTATCATAACTGTGGAACTGAGTCCTATGACAGCCTTTTGTAACCTAGGGAGCGCCTGGTCTTGGTTCATTGGATGTGAATAGTCATAATGCCTTAGAGTCCCCCAACGAGCCGTGCCTCTTCCAAAGCGAGCCGGAACGCGGTATAGGAATGATGGCTCACATGTGATACGGAACGGAGAGAAATGACTCGACTCTTTGTCTACGGGACCCTCAAACGAGGATTTCATAACCATAAGCGGCTGTCCGCCGCCCGGTTCGTTGCAAGCCTTCAAACCATCCCCGGTTATCAGCTCTACAAATATAACGGGTTGCCGATCATGATCTTCTCCGGAGGGGAAAGCAGGGTAAACGGCGAGCTATACGAAGTGTCTCGCATCGTTTTAGAGAAGCTCGACAAGTTGGAAGGCCACCCGATAATGTACCGGAGGCAAACCATTATAGTCGCGGATTCTCGCGAAGCTCAGGCGTACATTTGGCAAGGGGATTTACAGGGAGCCAAGAGGATCGCTTCGGGCGACTGGCAAGATTGAGTCTTGTTTCCACCCTTCCGCTTCGTGTAATCGATGTGAACGATTTTCCGCCCGGCAGAATCTCTTAGACTTACAGATAAGATTCAAATACGAGAGCGAGATGTCCCATTGCAAGCGAGTGACCAAAGATCTGTCATTTGTAAATGTTAAATAATTCGTGGACAAGGCTTGGCTCCGGTCTGCTCTTGGGTCATTTTGGGGCTGCGTGATAGTCCCGAAGGGACTTCCCAAGAGTAATCCCGCGAAACGCGGGATGCCACCCGTGGGAAAGGATAGATGTTGAATAGACAGGTACCCTGAAGGGGGCTCCCATTCTTAAGATTGGTCGAGACCCGCGCCAGGGTCCTGACCGGTTTTTTCATAACCCTTTCCGTGGGTTTCACCCACGGCTACTATTGGGCCGCCCCTTCGGGGCTCCACTGACCATTTATTCCCTGGGTTCAGCCATTTCGCTGCTGCGCTGTGTTATGCTCGCAAACCTTCTGAGATTGCCACGGCCGGACGGCCTCGCAATGACAAAACCTGCACAATGCTAGTCGCGGGTCCCAAAACAGGGGCTGGCTGGGAACCCTCTCGGAGCACAAGATTAATTTATGATAACCTGAGTTCGTTATTTCAGATAGTTATCACCCTCCCCCTTCCCCCTCCCGTCAAGGGAGAGGGATTTAAGACTTTCCCGGAGGCGAGGGACGAGGCTCTAACACCCTGGCTGTCGAGGGAGTGGGATCCAAAACCCTCTCCCCTGGCGGGAGAGGGGAGGGAGAGGGGGAATTGTAATTAAGACTGAACTTAAAGTTAACGCCTATGCCCTCCCGGAAGGGACGGCCGAACCTCTTACGAGACTACCCCGGAAGATGGCATAAGTAAGGGCAGATTGATGCGGGGGTCATTGCGCCTGATTCTTTGTTTTTTTGTGGATTTCTACGACCCACTCTTTTGCTTCATCCACTGTATCAGGAAATGTGAGGGGAACCGCTGATCCGGCAAGGGAAGCGGCAAGCTCAATCGCCATAGACTGTATGTGGCTCAATCCCACATCGGCGATAGCGACAAAGGTGCCTGCCATTGCTTTATGAACCTTTTTCAAAGTCTTCTGCGCGGCAGCATCGAAAAAGCAATTAGCAAAAAGATTTACGGACAACCAGTCATTTTTGCCGGACGCGACTTTGGGGATCATGGCCTTGGTGCTTGCTCTAAGAGCGTCCGCAAGTTCCTGCCCCCTCAACCCACTAAAATCATTAAACAGAATTTGAACGCCCTTGTACTCGATGATCTCCGCGGTCTCGGTCAGCCTTTCGCCCATTTTGATACCCCCCGTGCACAGTCGCAATTGTGAGGCGGTCTTGGTAATTCGGAATCGCTAGCAAGAAGTCAGGTACGGACCGGTCACCAACCCCCCCGAAAATATTTGAGGATAATCCTTCACCAGAGCCAGTGGTCGCCAAAACTCCAGCTATGCTATTGAGAACCTTTTCAAGGTACTCGACCACATGCCACGGGGTCAATTGAATTCTTCTCGGCAGAGCCGTTCTAAGTTTTGGAAGTGGCTCTATCGCTTATCAGGCAGATCGCGAATTTGAGCCTCCGCGATTTTCAGCTCCTTATCTAAGACATTGAGCCACTCAGGTTATTGCCCTCGGCGTGTCCCATAACTAACGTTAAATCAAGGGAGGGCAACCGAGATGAACATTATGAAGTTAATTATATTACTTGGTTTTTGGTGATTTTTCCCGGCGCCGTTGCTTCGGCCCAAACAGCCGTCGGAGCGGGCGGTGTTTCCGCAAGTATGAGCGCTCCCGGCCAGAGCGGGGTGTTCGACGTGACCGCAGGTTTTCCCGCACCTGGCGCCCCTTCATCTGTAACTAAAAGGATTCCGCTGCCGGCTGATAATGTCCGGAACGAAGAGAGGGATCCAATGGGCTTTGTTCGAGTTCCAGGGGGCTCCCCACAACCTGCTACAGGTCCGTCGACCACTTCAAGCCCAGGCACAAATAGGATTGGAACTTTTGGAAGCGGACAGAGCGTAACCACCAATCCGGTCAACCCTATAACCGTGTCTCCTCCGGGTGGCACAACAATCACTCAGGGCCAAACTGGTGAAACAAACGCGGTTACGCCCGGAACATCCGGAATCGGTCAAACCGGCATCCCCGTCCCCGGGACAATCTCAGCTAACACCGTATTGGCCACTCCTGTTCCCGGAACGGAATCCATTGGAACATTCGGGGGTGGACAGACTATTGTTACTAATCCCGGGAATACGTTCACAGTTGCGCCTCCAGGCGGCACGACAATCAGTCAGGGCCAAACCGGTGAAACAAACGCGGTTACTCCGGGAACATCCGGAACCGGTTCAACCGGCGTCTCCGTCCCCGGGACAATCTCAGGTAATACCTTGTTGGGAACACCTATCCCCGGAACGGAATCCATTGGAACATTCGGGAGCGGACAGACTATTGTTACTAATCCCGGAAATACGTTCGGAGTTACGCCTCCGGGTGGCACAACAATCACTCAGGGCCAAACCGGCGAAACAAATGCGGTTACTCCGGGAACATCCGGAACCGGCACCGGCGTCTCCGTCCCCGGGACAATCTCAGGTAATACCTTATTGGGAACCCCTATCCCCGGAACGGAATCCATTGGGACGTTCGGGGGTGGACAGACCGTTGTTACTAATCCCGGAAATACATTCAGCGCTCAGCCCCCGGGCCACACGACAATCGCTCGGGGCCCAACTGGTGAAACAAACGCGATTACTCCGGGAGCATCCGGAATCGGCCTAACGGGCAACACTGTCCCTGGTGCAAGTTTTTCCGGGACTTCGGCTACCCTCGCTACGGCGAGCAGCGTCATTCCCGGCACTCAATCCATTGGACTGTTCGGGAGTGGACAAACAATTGTGACCAATCCCGGAAACCCGTTGAGCATTGGGCGAGCGGGTACCGGAAGAGTCGTTGTCGGCCCTACTGGCCAAGCAAACGCCATTACTCCCGGAGTAACAGGATCGTCACCGATTCCGTCGTCCGGGCTCACTTTCGGATCGACTACACCGACCCCTTCAGGAAGTACGTTCGGCGTTGGATCGCCGATTCCGGCGTCAGGGCTCACTTTTGGATCGACTACACCGACTGTTTCAGGAAGCACACTCGGCGCCGCAGTATCCAGCGTTTTTGGCGGAGGAGCCACAGCGGGAGCAGTTGGACCAAGGGGAAGAAGATAATTCATATACGGAACAATCTTGCCAGGTGATAGAAATCTCTCTGGCCTCGTTCCGCAAAGTGAGATGACTTCCGGACTGACGATCCTCAACCAAGCCATTGGCCTTAAGAAAGCTAATCAGATCGCGGGCCGTCACCTGGGGCATCCGTGTCATTCCGGGACCCCGATGCTCAGCTCTTCAACGTGAACCAAGCGCTCATGTTGCGGTACAGGCTGATCATGATCAAGCAGAGAGGTCAGATGCTGTTCCAAAGCTTCGCGCATGTTGCGTTTGGTCTCTTCGATTGTCCTGCCGTTACTGAAACAGCCGGGCAGGGTCGGGCTGTACGCGAAGTAGCCTTCGTCTTCCTGCTCTTTTTCGATCACGATTTCAAATGAGTAGAACTTCATGGCACGCCTCATGATGTCCAGTTCATGTAGGATGCGGTGACGATCAGGAACCGCATCGGTCGAGTGATTACCCTATTCACCGCCCGACCGCGAACGATGCGGTTCCCCCGCATCAAGTGCGGGGTCACCACATGCCATATTAGTGGAAATATCAAATGACATTTATGTGGCCATGTCGGCTTATCGCAATTATAATCCCTCCACTGCAGGTCGGACAAACCATGATATCGCTGGATAGCATAATCTCCATCAAAGAGACCTTATTAGATACTCTTTTCCCGCGGAGATGCGTGTTTTGCGATTCCGCCCGAGTTGAACCGAATTCCTTCCTTTGCAGCGATTGTTTTCAGTCTATGAGAGAGATCTCGCATCCTTTCTGTAGTCAATGCGGGCTGCCCATACCAGGTCTCGCGTTACAGTCCGATGGGCTTTGCGGCCGGTGTCTCTCGACCCCTCCACCCTATGCAAGGGCGCGGTATGGTGTTTATTATGAAGGCCCGTTAAGGGAAGCTCTGATACGTTTCAAGTACTACGCAGCCCTCAACCTCGGGAACACTCTGTCCGACGTCCTTACCGCTGCTTTCCATAGGCACTATGATAGTACGGAATTCGATATGATAATGCCTGTGCCTGTGCATCGCAAAAGGCTTTTCCAGCGCGGCTTCAACCAAGCTGTAATCTTGGCGACAAAACTCTCGTCCAAAGCAAAATTGCCTTTGCACCGAAGATCGTTGATAAAGGTAAAGGACACACTGCCCCAAGCGCGTTTACCAAGGGCGGCAAGAGTCAAAAACCTCCGTAAATCCTTCGGAGTTCTCGATCCTGGTAATGTACCAGAGAAAGAGAGTACTACTAGTAGATGATGTGGCAACTACCGGATCGACCATAGCCGAAGCGACCAAAACGCTTCTGAAGGCGGGCGCTTCCCGGGTAGACGCTCTTGTCTTGGCTCTCCGAACAGCGGATTTTTTTAATCCGGATAAGATAGCCACCAATAAACAAGGAGACGGATCATGGCATTGATGACACCCGACCAATTCGAAGAGAGCCTCAAAAATATCCATCCAAGGGTTTTTATGAACGGAAAGCTCATTGAGAACGTGCTTGAAAACCCTGTTACCAGAACGGTCGTTGAATCTAATAAGGCGAGTTACGCTTGGGCACTGGATGACCGGTACAAGGACATTATGACATGCTCGTCTTCTCTCACCGGGGAACGTGTCAATCGCTATACTAATCTCTCCTCAAGCACCAACGATCTTGACGCCAAGGCCAAAGCAGGCACTTTTACAGCAGAGATGCTGGGGACCTGCATTTACCGCTGTGTCGGCTGTGACGCTTTCCACGCGCTCGCTGCGACCACGTGGGAAATGGATCAGAAGCTCAACACTACCTATTATCCACGCTTTATCGAATATCTGAAGATGGTTCAGAAGAAAGATCTTTCCTGCGCAGGGGCTCTCACCGAGCCCAGAGGAAGCCGAAAAAAGAAGACTCTGGATTGGCCCGATCCTTACCTTTCCTTGAAGGTAGTGGATAAGAACAGTGACGGAATCGTTGTCAGGGGCGCCAAAATCAATATTAGCGGCGCGTTTGCCTCCCACGAACTGGTGGTTTTACCGCAATCGGCTCACGGCGAAGGTGAAGAAGATTACTCAGTGGCTTTTGCGATCCCAGTCGATACAAAGGGCATAACTTACATTTGCCAGTATTCATCCTACTCGGCGGAAAGAGAGCAGGCCGACGATATCTATGAATTGGGGAACCCGCTATTCGGCCAGAGGGAAACCTCAATGGTAATCTTCGATGACGTATTTGTGCCCTGGGAAAGGGTATTTCACTGCGGAGAGGCTCAATATTCCGGCAAGATCGTTACCCGTTTTGCTCGGACGCATCGCATGACCTGTGGCGGCACGTGTAAGGTGGGCTTCATGAATCAAATCATCGGTGCGTGCAAGCTCATACAAGAATACAAAGGTCTGGAGAAAGTCCCGCATATAAACGAACAGATCTGCGAAATGGTTGTCCTGAGAGAGACCTGTCGGGCCTGTGGGATGGCTTCAGCGCAACTGGGCAGCGAGGATCCGGTGGGTTCAGGCGTTTTTCTACCGGATGAGATCATGGGCAATGTGGCCAAACTCAACATTTGTAATGCATTTTGGAGGACAATGGCATTGGCTGGAGACATTGGCGGCGGTTTGGTCGTGACCCTGCCCTCTTTGAAGGAATTGAAAAACCCGGAAACAGCACCATACGTGGAGGAATTCTTCAGTTTTGGTTCAGACGAGCCCACGGAAAATATATTAAAGGTTCACAAATTGCTCCAGCACTGGACAGCGGGCATGCACGGCGTCGGGACATGGCATGGTGCGGGACCTGTGGCTGCGCAAAAAATCATGCTCCAGAGGATTGTCAATTTCGATCATGAAAAGGATCTCGTCAAACAGACCCTGAAGCTGAAGGACAAGGATTCCGGTCAATAGAAACAGTTCCCGCTATACCAATTCGGCTTGATAAAGACAATTCGACCGGCACGGAGATGGTCGCCGGCAGGCGCATAAGCGTTAACTTGTGATAATCTAAGTTCATTATTTCACATAGTTTTCACCCTCCCCCTACCCCCCGTCAAGGGAGGGGGATTTAAGAACCTCTCCCCTGTCACCTCTGTTATTTACTGACCCGCGTGTAGTCTCCGGCATTGAGAAATAACCTCCGACCTTTTCATCACACTATTGTTCTCTCTCATGAATCTTTCATTTCTCAATATCTGACCGGTCCCGGTGCATTGTTATCCCGGAGAGGCCAGAAAACTCTCTAGCAGTTTGAGATACTTTGCGATTTCACAAAAGTTATTGATTAGTGAATTGGTAAAGTATAAAATGTCACTGATCGAGAATATTCTCCATAGTGAACCATTAGCATGAAGCCGACTAACAACCGTCAGGGTGAAGCAAAAGTCCAAGAATCCAGCCTCAAAAAGCAGAGCGGAGACAGCCTTGAGATCTCGGTGGATGAAGCCAAGAAGCTGATTCTGAACGACAAAAGGGTAATCCTCCTGGATGTCCGAAGCGACGGAGAGATGTGCCTGGGCCACATCGAAGGCGCACGATTTATATCACCGAGCCGCGCCATAAAAGAGGCCGACGAATTGGTCCGAGCCAAGAGCGCTTCGATTCTTATCTACTGTTCCTCGGGCGATCGTTCGAAAAAAGTCGCCGAGGAGTTGACCACAAAAGGTTTCCCAAAGGTTCGCTCTATTGCAGGCGGTTTCAATGCGTGGCTGAAAAATGGCCGCGAAATGGTGGTTGGCAGCCAATTTACGGCCCAGCAGCTCGACCGTTACAGCAGGAACATGCTCCTCAGTGAGATCGGCGAAGAAGGCCAAATCAAGTTGATGAACGCAAGAGTCCTCATGGTAGGGGCCGGAGGACTAGCTTCATCCGCTGGGCTCTATTTGGCGGCGTGCGGCGTGGGCACGATTGGTATTGTGGATTTCGACCGTGTAGAACTGTCCAATCTCAACAGACAAGTGATCCACGGAACGGATGATGTGGGCGAACTCAAGGTTGATTCGGCAAAATCGGCAATTGAGCGCATCAATCCGAACGTACACGTGATACCGTTTCGGACACGGCTGGAGACTGCAAATGCCCTGCAAGTCATTTCCGATTTCGACGTTGTAATGGACGCCACCGATAATTTAGAGACCAAGTTTCTACTCAATGATGCCTGTTTTTTTGCAGGCAAGCCCTATGTGTTTGGCGGAGCCGTAGGATTCGACGGTCAGGCAGGCGTCTTTTGGCCAAAAGTCGACGGACCCTGTCTGAGGTGTCTTTTCCCCAAACCACCTCCTGCGCATCTCACGCCGACCTGAAGTCAAATCGGAGTCCTCGGGGTTGTGCCGGGGCAAATCGGCTTGGTTCAAGCCACGGAAGTGATAAAAATCATACTAGGAATAGGCACGCTCCTGATTGGCAAGTTCTATGTTTATAGCGCCTTAAGCCTAACTACCAAGATTCTGGAAACCGGGAAGGACCCGGATTGCCCGCTTTGCGGGAATCATCCCCGGATCACGAGTCTTGCCAATAGTTTTGATTTTGAAAGCAAAGGCGAAGAATAGAGTCAGATGGATCGGAACTGTTCGATGACGAGTTCCACAACTTTTTAATAAATATTAAAGGCAGGAGAAACCGCATGGCAGAGACAGAAGACAAATCGATCCATATCGGAAAAGTGGAAAAAGAGATCCACCAAAAGATTACTTTGACACTATGTGACAGAGAAACTGAAGAAAGGAGACCATTCACTCTGGAGGAAGCAAAGACGTGGGACTGGCGTAATCCCGAAATGTGGAGGATGATCGGCGGCTGGCAGATCGCCAGCTATGCCAGCCTGCTCCATGTTCTCAATCTAAAAATAGAGAGCGGATACAAAGAGGTGGAGATCATTGTGGCCCCACGTTTCACAATGCTTTCAGGTGGATGAGAATCAAGTATATTTCTAAGATCGCCTTATACCGTTAAGTTACACCCGGTCAAAGAATGTCATCGCGACCCCGTTGAAAAACGGGGGAAGCAATCTCGCTTTGGGGATTGCTTTCCCGCTGAGTTCGGATTTCATTCTTCGAAATGGCAATTCCACGCTGCTCCTAACTGACTGGTTACAGATTGCCTTTAGGCCTGTTCGGCTGGTTACCTGAATAAACCGTCTACTTCGGTTTTTTTTCGGACAGGCTTGAGAAATTGTACACCGCGGCCAAAGCATTAAAAGGACTGACTTGTGCGCCGTACTGAGAAATCGGGTAACGTATACCTTTCTTGTAGAGCGTTTCCAGGTTCTTTAGTATCCGGCTGCATTCCTCTGCCGGCAGACCGATTGCGAGTTCATCGTCCGCAGCGTGCCCGAAACGTCGTTCACCGTAACAGGGTATGGAAAGAGCCGGCGTGCGATCCACAAAACATCGGCCGATCACGTCCGAGCATGAAGATTCCCCAACGGAATAGAAAACCAGCCGTTCATACTTGTCGTATTGAATCGCGTTTATCATTAGGGACATCTGGGCAGGATTACCGTAAATCAATACAATGTCCGGTACAAAAGGATCGTATGCCGTGGGCGCAAGAATCGCTGCCTTATATTTTCCGCAAGGAATTCGCTGAATTATCGATTCACAGAGAGCCGCATCCTCTTTCTTTTCAAGCCAGACCGTGCTTCGCATAGTCCCGTCAGTAATAAAATCAGGAAGCTCGGAGAGACCTAATACAGCGGCACAACCTGGGGTGACTAAATCGTCAGCGGTTATGCCGATGGTCCAATCAAACGTTCGGACTATCGTGATCATTTGACACAGTGATAGTTTTTCCTGGGGACGCCGGATCCATTTGTTTCCGGAGAACTCCGCGGAGTCCTCGAGCATCTTCAACCCGACCGGAAACGTTTTCAGTCGCAAGTAATGTTCGACAGCTCGAGTCCAAGCAGACCATTCAATATTTTCGGGCTTCATAGTTGTTTCCCTGGAAGTTTTGATTACTGAGGTAAGGTATGGTTCTCTAGCGGGCGCAGCGCTTTATTTTCTACGTTCGAGCCTGAAACGACCGCTGCGGAGAGCCGAGATGAGTTCTTGTTCATCTGTTATCACGTCTTCGAAGACTGTCACGCACGATCCGACTGCCGCAGTCGAGTGTGCGTCGCTGCCTCCAAATTTGACGCACCCGAGCGCCTCCGCGACCTGAAGAGCCAAACCATTTTCCTGGCGTGTGGACATGCTATTCCACACTTCCAATCCATGAACGTGTGAAAACGTCGGATTGCTCATGGCCTCTTCAAGATTCATCGGAAGTTCCCCAAACCCGAACACGAGAAATCGTCTAAATGGATGAGCGGCAATCGCTAAACCGCCGACTGCTTCCACCTTGGATTTGAGGAAAGCCGGCGTCAACGGGTACTGCGGTTTATCTGCGATGTCAGGCCAACCGGACTTCCCGGAGCGATCCGCTTTTTCGGAAGTCCACATCTGCCTTGGTTCCTGTTCCAGGCCGAAAGCCAGTATATCTCCACCAGTTGTGGTAATCTCCATACCACAAAGGATTGTTATGCCATGTTTGCGACCCAGAGCTTCCGTATCGCGTCTACTCCATAGCCTATTGTGCTCGGTAATACATACCCCGTCGAGCCCAGCGTCTTTCGCAGCCAAGGCCATTTGATCGGGTGTCATATTGCTGCAACCGGAATAGGCTGTAGTGTGTATATGCAAATCAAAATACGTCGGCATTATTAATTGGAACCTATTGAAGCCTCAAATATCCGTTCAAGTTTGGATATTGTGAATAGAACCGATCAATAAATGCTCCCGCATCAAGTTTCGGGTCCTCTTCTTTTGCTGAAATGAATTCACGGGTGAACTCCGCTCTAACGAGATTTCGGCAACATTCGATCATGAGGGTTGCCATATGACGGCAGCCCTTTCGACCCAGTTCTTTCTTAATCTTCCCGTCGAGATCCAAACCAATTTTCCAGCCTGCAGCTTGTGCAAATACGCTTTCGGCAAGTGGACATCGAGCGGTAGTAAAACGTTTCATTTTGGTCTGCAATGTTTCAATCGTCATGGTTGGCCAGTGGACAGCTAATTCGATTGCCATGGCGTACAGTTCATCTTCCAGAATTCCGCTCACCACCCGGCGATCTTCGCCCTGCTTCTGCACTCCGATTGATATAGTCCTTGAATACGCCAGCATGTTTTCCTGTTTCCGTATGGTTCTTAACGGAGTTTCAAATTAATCCTTCTGTTGACGGCCAAAGAATGTCGTAGCGACCTGGGGGAAGCAATCTCGTAGGCTTCGGAGATTGCCACGGTCTTACGGCCTCGCAATGACAAATCCTGCCCTTGTTGACTGAAGGGTTGAAGGTGTCATTGCGAGCGGAGCGAAGCAATCTCGTTTTGGGAATTGCTTTCCCACGCAACGCGGGATTTCGTTCCTCGCACTGACAAATCCACGCCTCTCCTAACTGAGGTGTTACGTTTCCAATCATTTTGAGCTTGCCTCTTCGAGACCCGAAAATGCCGCGCAACTGTCTTTCAGTCTTGGGTTTTGTGCCATCAACTCGACCATATCGCCACCAATTACCCAGTCATTCAGAGAGATCTGCGAATCCCTTTTCTCTCGGTCCAGAGCTGCTCCTCCAGTCTTCGCCGCCTTTCTAAGTTCCGGCACGGTCAGAGCATTGATGAGCATCTCCATTGCTTCAAGCGTAAGATCCGCGAGACGATTCGAACCGGACGAACCTTCGAAGATACTCCGGACGATCCGGGTCATTCCCGGGCCGATTCTGATGCCGACCAAACTCTCGGCTGGGAGTGTTACATCCGGCACGAGGCCTAACACATCTCGCCTGACCGTTAGTTCTGTTCGAAGTATATCGAGCATTGGAAATTTGACATCCAGTACCTACTTCAGCAGAAAAAAAATTATCGTCATATCGGGTGGTCACTTGCCATAACCCCGGCTCCAACTCTTCCACAGTGGTCAAACTGTTTGATTGAAAATCAAGGATCAAATCGACCTCATTATTAGCGGTAAAATAGCGGCTGGGGATTAGTCAATGAGTATTCAAAAATAGCATAACACGCTATTACAGTCCAACCGGAATCCATGATCGACTGCTAACCCTTCAGTTACAGGCAGCCAAAGAATGTCATTGCGAGCGGAGCGAAACAATCTCTCTTCTCATGGGTGTTTGGCAAATCCGAGATTGCTTCGTCGCTTCGCTTCTCGCAATGACAAGTTGGGGCCTGCCACTGCTACAGCCTGAGCCGAGACTTGTCATTGCGAGCGGAGCAAAGCAATCTCCGGCTTGGGGGATTGCTTCGTCGTCTCACTCCTCGCAATGACGGACCCACGCCCCGCGTAACTGAAGAATTACATGGACTGCAAACCGGTAGAAGCTTTTGTGGCGGATAGCGCTGGTTGCAGTAGGACCGGCATCTTGCCGGTCTTTGCTTGAAACTGACACGCCGATACCTGGATATGACCGGCAAGATGCCGGTCCTACTCCGGAAGTTCGTTATCGTCCACGCATTAAGCGGATTCGATTGGTCGGCCTAAAATCCAAATAATTTGCGAGCATTTTCTCCGAATACTGCTTCTTGTTCGGATCGGCTATATCCAGCCTCCTCCAATAGGCCGCGAATCACGGGTATCTCTCCTGAGTGTTCAAACCAGGGCCAGTCAGTTCCGAAAAGAATATGGTTTGGTCCGTGTATTTTCAGAAGATCGACAAATTGGGCTCTGGCTAGGGTATGTGCTGCATTGGAGGTATCCAGATAAAGATTATCCATCGGAACAAGGTGACGAAGTAATTCCTGGAATTCGGCCGCCAAGCCACCCATGTGCGAACCTACGAAATTTATATCCGGATGTCGCCGGACTACTTCGGCTAATTTGGACGGGACGGTCACGTGCTCATGATCTGCGCCAAAGTGGATGTCTGCCCGGGTAAAGGTGTCAAAAACAACTACAGGGCGTATTCCGCAGTCCAATCCTGATTTTTCAAGCCTGGAGAGCATGCTTTCGACTTCCGGCGGAGACGAGGTCAAAACGCTGCGAGAAGCTTGATAATTTGAACCCGATAATCCCAAGATCGAAAACGCGACTGATCTCATCTGAGAGGCCGTTCATAATTGGATGCAGTGTTGCCAATGATCTGAGTTGAGGCGATTTGGAAGCAATTTTGAAATGTCGATCATTTTCCGCGCGCACCTTGGCCGGTGCCGCGGTAGGTAGCAACAAACAAAAATCGATTTTGTTTCTTACTGCGGAAGTCTCAAGAACTTTCGGATCAAGACAATGGCTGGCGTACGCCACATTGAGTTTTAGCAGTTCGACCAGTGCCGGTCTGGATGAGACATTTTTGACGATTTGGTGCGTGAAGATATGACAATGGCTATCAATAAGCATAATTCGGTTAGATCTGTGATTCTCCTATCAAGACAGAAAATACATGATTTCGGCTGATCCTAAAACACTTTTTAGTATGATGCCCCCTCTCCCTCCCCTCTCCCGCCAGGGGAGAGGGTTTTTAAATCCCCCTCCCCCGACGGGAGGGGGAAGGGGGAGGGTGATAACTCCTTTAAATCACCGACATAATAACACAAAGTTAACGCCTATCCTGTTTTAGTGGTAATCTGCGGAGTCCGTCCGATGAAAGGTGAAACCGGTTGAAATGCCCCAAATGCCAGTTTGAGCAATCCGGCGCAAATACTGAATGCGCCCGTTGTGGAGTGATTTTTGCCAAGCTGGGTCTTCAGCCATCCGGAGATCTTTATGAACCGGGCATTGCCCCTGGGGAGCCCTCCCCTTTTCAGCCTAAAGTCATCCTCGGCACCGATAAAAGACAATCCACCAGCAGAGCTGTCACTCCAGCGGTCGCTGCAGGAGTGCTCGTCGGCAATGAGGTGGCTGAGGAGGATCTAGTACGAGAAGAAATCGAATCGGAGATTGAAGGGCCTCCCGAACCCCTGCGCATGCATAAGGAAGATTGGATAGTTCTCGCGGTCGGTCTTGGAATCGCGGCGATTGTCTTTGCTGTGCCTTTATTGAAACATATTTTCGGAACGTTGATGATTCTCGTTCATGAAATGGGTCATATGATCTTCGGTTGGATTTTGGGTTATCCTTCAGTTCCCGCTTTTGATCTAATGTACGGCGGTGGCGTCACGCTGCATACCGATCGCTCTACGGCCCTCTTGATCGTGATTTATTCTCTTTTGGTTTTTCTCTTATTTCTTTTCCGTAAAAATATCGGGGCTGTAATTTTCTTGCTGACGGTCATGCTGGTTCATTTCGTATTGACATTTACTCGTCTAAACGAGGTCCTCATCCTGTTCATGGGGCATGGAACAGAGTTGCTTATCGCGGGGATTTTTTTCTACAGGGCGTTGAGTGGAGCCGCTGTGGTCCACTCCGTCGAAAGGCCACTTTATGCGGCCATCGGTTTCTTCATAATATTTTCAGACGTCGTCTTCGGTTACCGTCTCGTGACGAGTCCTTTTGCCAGGGCCGAATACGCTGATGCCAAGGGGGGCGGCCATTGGATGGATTTCAGCCGGATTGCGATCGATCATTTGCACGTCAATTTAACCGCGGTCGCATTCGTCTTTTTAATTTGCTGCTTGATAGCGCTGCCTTTGGGATTTCTGGCTTTTCGATATCAGGAGTATCTCCGTGAAGGACTCAAACGACTTCTTACCCGGCAATCCGAGGCGTAGGATGTGGTGAACGAAGTGAACCGCATCGGTCGAGTATGAGGGCTTCCCAATGACCGAATAAAGACGTGCATGTGTTCACGGGGGCACATGGTTTTTCACGGTGAATCTGGCCCAGCGGCGAGGAAATCACTTATTGGCGGATAACATTGATCTCTTGTTGGGGGCATTTGCACGAGTAGGCCTTCGCTATCCTTTCCGTCAGGAGGCCTTCGTGATTATGCCGGACCACCTGCATTGCATTTGGACTCTGCCGCATGGCGATACCGATTTTCCCGTTCGTTGGGGCCTAATTAAAGCCCAATTCTCACGTGGAATCGCGAAACTGGAACGGATTTCGAGAAGCCGATCGGCTAGAGGTGAGCGGGGTATTTGGCAGCGGCGATTTTGGGAGCACTTGATTAGGAACGATGAGGATTTCAATCGGCATGCTGATTACATCCATTGGAATCCGGTAAAGCATGGGTGGGTGCAAAGAGTGGCTGAGTGGCCACATTCGAGTTTCCAGGATTACGTGCGACGCGGTTTGTATCCCGCAGACTGGGGTGACCACGGCATGCCAAGCATTGAATTGGGAGAATGACTCGACCGATGCGGTGCACTCCGTTTACCGCATCCTACGCGTACTTCAGGCAATTAAATATTGCACCAAAATATTAATCCCGATGCCTATTAACACCAACCCTCCCAGTTGTTCCGCTCGTTTCCCCAGATATACTCCGGTCTTAAGACCTACTCTCGTGCCGACATATGTCATAATGAGCGCTACCAGCCCAATTATCAATGCCGGCCCTTGGATCGCCAGATTCAGCAGACCAAACGAAACTCCCACTGCGAGAGCATCGATGCTCGTGGCCACTGAAAGACCTACAAGACTCCAGCCTCTCGTAGGATCGTAGTCCCGGACGCGATCCTCCGGATGACGAGACTGTCGAATCATGTTTAGGCCCAATCCCACAAGCAGTATGAAAGCCACCCAGTAATTTATGCCCGAGATAAATGTGCCAAGGGCCTCCCCTCCAAACCACCCCAATAATGTCATCAATGATTGAAAAAGCCCAAAGTGCCATGTCAGACGAAAAGTGTGTCTTCGCGTAAACAGCGGAAGGCCGGCCGCAACAACTGCTGCCACGGCAAAAGCGTCCATTCCCAAGGCCAGAGCTGTCCCAAAAAGTGTTATAAGATCCACAATCAGAAAATCCAACTGCACAACAATGATTCAATCCAGGTTAGCAGCCCATATTCCCATTCGTCAACGAAGCAACTGATAAGTAATTATGCATTGACTCTCCAGCTTGTCGCCAAATACGAAATGCTGGTATAAATTATTTTCGTAGGAGCAATTATGCACAGCCACGATCACTCGAAAGAGCATTTATCGGATAGCCAAAACAGGATTGCCATAGCCTTTCTTATCACGACCCTGTTCATGGTGGCGGAAGTTATCGGCGGCATAGTATTCAATTCTCTGGCACTATTGGCCGATGCAGGACATATGATATCCGATATAACCGCTTTAGGACTCTCCTGGGTTGCTATAAGAATCGGTAAGCGTGTTCCGACCGATAGGCATACTTTTGGCTTCAAGAGATCGGAAATTTTGGCAGCCTGGCTCAATGGACTGGCACTTTGGCTCATTGTTGCATTAATTTTTTTTGAGGCGGGGCATCGGCTATTTAATCCTGAGCCCGTCCGCGGTCTGGGGATGCTGATAGTGGCTGGATTGGGATTGGGCGTAAACTTGTTAATGGCTTGGCTTCTGTTCGAAAACAGGCGAGAAAACCTTAACATGAAGGCGGCTTTCATTCATGTCGTCTCGGATGCATTGGGTTCAGTGGGTGCTATCCTGGGCGCGCTGATAATTCTCGGCACGGGTCTATTCTTGGTGGACCCGCTGATCAGCATCTTTATCGGCCTACTTATTCTTTATTCATCATGGGGATTAATCAAAGAATCAACACAGATTCTCATGGAAGGAGTACCCTCCGGTCTGGAGATAACTCAAATTGAGAGAGCGGTCCTTGAACATGACTGTGTCTGTTGTGTGTACGATCTCCATGTCTGGAGTATAGCCGGTGAACGGCCGGCCCTTAGCGCTCATGTGGTGCTCGCTGAAGGTGAGAACATAGATAGAAACCAGGTTTTGATGGATTTGAGCGACACTTTGAAATCCAAGTTCAACATAGAACATTCAACAATTCAGATCGAGACAGGCCATGAGATGAGACCAGATACAGAGTGTCTCTCTTGCCGGCCTGGCACTACGTGCGCCACATTTCACTGAAATCAATGCCGCAATCTGAAACCAATTCGCAGCCGAGCAGCAGTGCAGACGGGAACAGCCCGGTAGCCGGTGCTGCGCCACTGACCGCAATGAAACATCCTCCCGTCATCTGGATGATCATTGCGCTCATCGCGGTTTTTGTTTGGCGCATTTTCTTCACTTTTTCAGCCAATCTGATCCCGGACGAATGCAGTTATTGGGCGTGGTCAAGACGATTGGATTGGTCATATTTTGATAATTCCGGAATGGTGGCATACCTGATCAGGTTATCCACAAGTCTTTTTGGTTACAGCAGCCCGTTTACCGTGAGATTGCCCTTCCTGATTCTGTCGGCATTAACCACGTTTTTCATTTATGAAACCGGCAGACTGCTCTTTGAGAGCCGATCAAAAGCCATACTTTCAGCGCTGGTCCTGAATCTGACCCCTGCCGCTCTCCTCGGTGGCTCGACGGCGGTGCATGATAACGCGCTACTTTTCTTTTGGGTTTTGACACTTTGGGCCGCGGCACGATTTGTACGGTCGGGCAAAGACAAATTGTTTTATTTTATGGGAATTTCGGTCGGGTTGGCGATTCAAAGTAAATATACAGGGATTCTAGCTCTTCCCGTTCTTTTCTTGTTTCTTATTTGGTGCAAAGATTACCGCGGCCGACTTTTGAGGAAAGAGCCCTGGCTGGGACTTGCGGTTGCTTTCGTCTTCACACTCCCCATCATATGGTGGAACTTTCGCCACGAATGGGCTTCATTTCATCATATTCTTTTCATTGGCTCAGGTTCCGAATCGCTATCCAAGCGGATAACTGATGGATTGGGTTATCACTTGGCCCAATTTCTGCTCGTATCGCCCCTGATATATTTCGCGTTGCTCGTCGGTTTCGGGTCGTCGCTCATGAAAAACATCTTCAAACCCGATTCCCGTGAGGCGCTTCTTCTCTGTTTCGGGCTGCCTCTTGTATTGTTCGGAGTTCAAGCATTCCGCGGTCACGTCGAGGCGAACTGGGCTTTCATGGGGTATGCCTCGGTCCTAATTCTTGCACCTCATATAATTTCAAGAAAACGGACCGAACACACCCGCGGTGTATGGACATGGTTTGGCGCGCGTTTCATGAAGTGGGCGATTATTTTGACGATTGTCCCTGTACTCGTAGTAGTTGTTCATGCATGGCGTGGTCTTTTGCCTGCTGCAGTTGAAAAGCATATCGCCAAAGAAGACAGGGTAATTTGGGAAACCCGAGGTTGGGAAGGTTTAGGCAGACATGTAGCTGAGTTAATGAAACCCAATGATGTCATCGCCGCGGACAGTTACCAGTTGTGCGCATTGCTGGAATTCAATGTCCAGGGACAGCCGAATGTCAGGTATCTCGCGCCGTGGAAAAGACCAACTCAGTTCGATGTTTGGGAACCCTCTTTTGACAATCTCAAGGGCCGTGACATACTATTCGTATCGCCTGCCCAACTTGTGCCCTCTTCCAACGAGCGTACGACAATCTATGAAAATTTTGCTCAAATCGAACCGTTACCTGTCTATGAAGTGAAATATCACGGAACCGGAATACGAACGATCTATGTCTATCGCGGACTCTCTTTTGACCCGTCCCGTCCCCGCAACCTCGGCCCAAGATCTTTGCTCTACAAAGAATATTGAGGGAACGGATTTCAGTAGAGCCCCTCGGTTCCAGCGATAATTTCGTTAAACTATGCGGGATCTTTTGATGGGTCGAGTGAATCGTCAATCACGGTCAAGAGAAAACCACCCTCCGGTTCCTCCACTACGCGCAAGCCGTATGCTTCGATGGCTTTTGCAAGCGGTCGCCCCAGCAAGAAATCGAGTGTCTCGGCAGCCAGACTGAACTTTTCCATGATGAAATGTCGCACATGCAGGTCAAAACGGAGCAATTCGACCAATTCTTCAACAGCATGACCTTTTGTCGCCTCGAGCTTTGCCATTACTCGACTCAATCGATCGTGTGAGCATCGTTCCTCATGGCGCTGAACAATATCCCACAATGGTCCGGTTTCTCGCAGTAGCGTATCTCTGGCCAGCATCTCCTCATGACCGATCTCATCGGGATCGTGAGGGTTCCAACATTCCTGGCGGCGGCACTGGAGCGGCCTGGATTCGTAGATTGAGCACTCTTTGTCGCCGGGTTTAAAAAATACGCAGGAGTTGTTTCCAGAAACTTCTCGTATTTTGACAAGCTCTTTTTCAATACGCTCAAATGCATCAGAGCCCGCGGCTCTTGCAAATTCGCCCTTTCTGATGGTGAGCACATCAGAAGGTCTAACAATATCATTTGTGAAGAGTTCGAGATCATTGATACTTAGAGTCGGGCTGCCCTTGGTGCAACATGTTCCGCAACGTATGCAGTACGGTCTTGTGCCATAAGCGGCTTTCACAAGGCACTCGCCGATCTGTCTCCGGATCTCTTCATCCGATCGATCTTCTTGTCCATCGGGCCGAGGCGCCAGCGCCTGGATCTCTTCAATTACACTTTCGATCAGTGTGTCAGGGTCAGTGCTGGACCCGACCTGCCAGATGGCTGTTCGTGCTTCTTCTTTCAAAGCGACAATGAAAAAATCCGTCTCAGCTCTATTGTGTTTGTTCATCTCAGTCCTTATATTACATCGCTTTCATTACCATTAACAGCTTTCCTAGGCTGTCTCCGAGATTTCTTGATACGAGAATTCCGGCAGCCGGGCACTGGTTCGCGCATGCTCGATGGTCATGCTCACGAGGTTTCCCGAGCCATCCAGATCTACGTATATGTTTTCACTGATTTCCTTGGTCTCGACCGCATCGTTGTCAGTAAACTCTACCAGCGCCGTATCAGTATCCGGAAAGTACTTGACTCTCATTGTATGCCCTCCTGGAACGATCTGTCGAAGAAAGCATTATGGACTGTTTCTCTATCTTCTAGCAGAATGACTCGAAGGTATTTACTTTCCTCTGCTATCCAGGCCCATTTCCGTATCCGACCATCAGATTGGAATTCTGTCTTTTCGGGGAACTGGATCACATAGATTATCCACTCATCCCGTATTCTAGCGCGATCGGGCTTATTTCGCACGTGTTTGAAATACTCAGTAGTTTTCACTTGAAAACACCTATGAAGACAACTGTCAAATGACCTCGGCAAAGCCGGGAGTCATTTAAGCAGAAAAACCTCACAAGACGTCACCGCAGAGAGCGCAGAGCACGCAGAGGAATCAGCCATTATCCAGTTTCTAAAGGCATTTACTTCTCAGCGATCACTGCGTTAAATTTTTCTTGGCCGGATGATGTTCATCATACAAAACCAGGGCAGTTAATCAAGCACAAAGCCAGCTTCCGTAGTTTACCGGAAGACTCCTCGAAGATACATACCTGAGAGGGCAAATTTGCTTCTCTCAGATTGACCATGTTAATTTTCCATGTCAGGATTTAACGTCGACCTGAGCAATGGACCACGGCACCAGCAGAGGTAGTTCATGAGGATCAATTTCTTTCAACTCAATGCAATGACCGACGAGCAGCGTCGCCGGCTATACCGCGGACGTGGAGTCAATCTTAGGGACCTCATTCCCCAGGTGGTCCCCATCATTGATGCAGTGCGCGGCGGTGGGGACGACGCGGTGCGGGAATTCACCAGGAAATTCGACGGCCCTGATATGGATCCCTCACAATTTAGGGTTCCCCCGGACGAGATGGACCACGCTGTGCAAGAAATGCCGGAAGACCTCCGAGAAGCCATAGAGACTTCGATAACAAATATAAGAAAATTTCACGAACGCCAAATGGAACCACCTCAGTGGAAAATGGAAATCAGCCCGGGCCTTACCGCGGGCGAAAAAGTCGTTCCTATAGAGTCAGTCGGATTGTATGTGCCTCGCGGCAAAGGTTCCTTCCCTTCAATGATGATGATGGCCGGGGTCCCGGCCAAAGTCGCGGGCGTCAAACGGATAGTTGTGACCACCCCTCCCGATGCAGCCGGTAAACCGGACATGGCGACCATCGCCGCAGCCCGCATCATCGGTTTGGACGAGGTATATTCCATCGGCGGGGTGCAGGCGATCTCAGCTCTGGCGTATGGTACCGGAAACCATCCCCCGAGTGGACAAGATCGTCGGTCCCGGATCCGGGTATGTGCTTGCAGCAAAGCAGGTCTTATCGGCAGAGATAGATACCGGGCTCCCCGCGGGACCCAGTGAAGCCATAATTTTCGCGGATGCGTCCACAGACCCCCTACTGGCCGCTACTGACCTGCTGATTGAGGCAGAGCACGGACCCGATTCATCGGCATACCTGGTGACAGCGCACGAACCTCTGGCAAGGAAGGCTCTGGAACTGATACCGGATTTGATTGCGAAACTACCCGAGGAGAGAAAATCTTTCTGCGAAAGTGTGCTCGCCACAAATGGCGGAGTCGTTCTGGCACGAGATTCGGGAGATGCAATAGAGTTTATAAATGGGTTTGCCCCGGAACATCTCCAGGTTCTCACCAAGACCCCTGAGGCGATGCTCGATAAGGTCAAATACGCCGGCGAAGTCCTCCTCGGGCCGTTTACTCCCGGTACGCTTGCCAATTATTCCATCGGGCCGAATGCAATTCTGCCCACATCGGGATTTGCAAGGACCGCATCGGCGCTTTCCGTGAGAGATTTCACAAGACGGATGTCGTTCGCTCATGTCACCGAAGAAGCGTTCGGCAACCTGGCTCCAAAGACTTTGGTCCTGGCTCGCTATGAGGGATTCCCCGCACACGCAGCCGCTCTGTCATTGAGGCTGGGTAAAGAGAAGAAATGAGGGAAAGAATTTCCAGGGGGAAAACCCTTTTGCAACCCCGCGTCTCGCGGGGTTCCCCCTGGACCCCTTTTCCGAAACTCTTATATGGCTGCGGTAAAACGAGGTCAGTACCGATGTTTGTGTGATAGCATACGAATTCGTGACTTCATCAACTGGCCATTCTGGACGGAAGTGAGTCGGAGCAGGGCAAGTCGATGCGAATCATAGACCAGCGCACTTTACTTAATGCCACATAATGTTAGAGTTTTTTGGGAAGGGTCTGGGAAACCCTTTTTTGCACAAAAAAGGGTTTCCCGGAATATTTCCCCAAAAAGGATTACAAAATGGCTGATCTGACGCATTTTGATGAAAAGGGGCAGGCTCACATGGTGAATGTGGGCGAAAAAGATATCACCGTTCGTGAGGCAGTAGCCCGAGGTGAGGTCCGAATGCAGCCGGAGACGCTTAGCTTGATTCTAGACAACCGTGCTCAAAAAGGAGACGTGCTGGGAGTAGCTCGTATTGCCGCAATAATGGCCGCTAAGAAGACTCCTGAGCTGATACCGCTCGCACATCCCCTGCCCTTGAGTTCCGTTTCAGTGGATTTTTTCCCCCATCGGGATCGATCCGTAATAGAAATTGAGGCCAAAGTCAAAGTTACGGCACGGACCGGCGTCGAGATGGAAGCCTTGACTGCGGTCGCGTGTGCTGCTCTTACGATCTATGATATGTGCAAGGCTGTAGATAGAGGCATGGTGCTTTCAGAAATTCGGCTCATCGAGAAAAGCGGCGGTCGCTCGGGCCACTTCAAACGGGAGGAGGCATAAGCCTTCGTTACTCTCGGCCTAAGAATGTCATTGCGACCCCGTTGAAAAACGGGGGAAGCAATCTCGCTTTGGGGACTGCTTTCCCTCGAAACGCGGGACAATGACGAATCCACGCCCCTCCTAACCGCGGGTGACGAACAAGCCAACATTTACATTTGTATAACCGAGCTGAGGGGCTTATAATTTGACGAGCCCACATTATTCCGGAATTCAACAAAAACCAGCAGATTTCACAAAAGGAAGGGGAAAAATGGCTGCCAAGAAAATCTTGATGATGGTCGGTGATTATGTGGAGGACTATGAAGTTATGGTACCCTTTCAGGCCCTGCTCATGGTGGGCCACACTGTTCACGCGGTATGCCCGGACAAGAAAGCGGGCGACATCGTGCGGACAGCAGTGCACGATTTCGAAGGAGACCAGACGTATAGTGAGAAGAGAGGGCATAATTTCACCCTAAACGCCACCTTTGCGGAAATAAAGGCGGAGGATTACGATGCTCTTGTCATACCCGGGGGTCGCGCTCCCGAGTATATTCGGCTGAATCCCGCGGTGATTAAAGCGGTCCAGCATTTTGCGAATGCTAAAAAGCCCATTGCTGCAGTCTGTCACGGAGCGCAAGTGTTGGCTGCCGCCGGGGTTCTGGGTGGTAAGGCTTGCACCGCCTACCCTGCTGTTGAGCCTGACGTGAAGAGCGCGGGTGGGAAGTGGATGGATATTGCCATAGATAAAGCTCATGTGGACGGAAATCTGGTGACGGCTCCTGCCTGGCCGGCGCATCCTGATTGGTTGGCAAAATTCCTGCAAGTGCTGGGCACAAAGATCGAACCGTAGATGCTTTTTGTCGAAGGGATTATTGCAGTAGAGCTGTCATAGGAGGAAGAATGATATTCAGAAAGCGGATATCCTGGGGGAAAACCCTTTTGCAAAAGGTGTTCCGCGCTCTGCGAGCAATGCCTTTATGCAAGCATTAAGTTAATCGAAGGCACGGGGCATTGAGGTGCATTGTTGGCCCCACGCCCAGTGGACCCGGGACCCCCTTTCCGAATCCCGCGAAACGCGGGACTATACGATTGCGGAGAGGCGCCGGCATAGTGACAGGTTTACTTACCCGCACACGAGCTCAAGATTCACATAATAAAGTTTTTTGAAGGGGGGTGCGGGGAGAAACTTTTTTGCAAAAAAGTTCCTCCCCGCATTTCTCTTCTGCTCTTCCCACCGCTAATGTAACGGGGTTTTCTGGGCCAGATTTCGCAGTCTTTGTGCTTCTCCGGAGTTTCCGACAAGGTCATAGAATTCAGCTATACCGCCCAACGCTGGCGCTATGGCTGGATGATCTAGACCTGGGGTCTTTTCCCAGATCCCTATGGCGCGATCGACAAAAGGTTTGGCCTCAGCATACTTTTCTTGTGAAATAAGGGTCCCGGCCAGATTGGTAAGTGATGTGGCAAAGTTAGGGTGCTCGGAACCAAAAACCTTTTCCGCGATTTCGAGTGCGCGGCGGTAGTACTTTTCAGACTCCGCGTATCGCGATTGTGATTCCAGCAACCCTGCAATGTTATTAAGGCACGCGCCCACTTCTCGATGATAGGGCCCGTGGATCTGCTCTTTTATGGCAAGTATCTTGTCGTAGATGGCCCGAGCCCCTGGAACCTTTCCCTGGGCCCTGTAGACCGCCGCAAGATTACCTAATGTGGTTGCAACATCAGGATGCGCGGTCCCCAGGGAAGCCTCTAATATTCTCAAAGCACCCGTCAGCATATATTCAGCTTTAGCAAAATCACCAAGCTCGAAATAAGCACCTGCGAGATTATTCATTAAAGTTGATACATCCGGATGATTTGGACCTAATGCTTTCTTGCGGATTTCCAGCGCTCGTTTCCAGAGGGGCTCGGCTTCAGCGTGTCTAGCCTGGGCTCGATACATCTCGGCCAGATTGTTCAGCGACGTAGCGACCCGTGCATCCTCAGGTCCGAACGACTCCTCAGCTTCTTTGAGTGCGTTCTGAGCTATCTCCATAGCCTCTGCGTGGCGCCCGCTCTGAAAAAGTTCCACGGCCTTTTTATTTTGTTCTTCCCACATTTTTGTCTCCTGCACTTTCCCCGGATGACTCGCAACTTCGCGGAATTTTTTACGACTCACGTTACATATGTATGTGCCCACATTTTGTAACATAGTCAATAAGCAGCATTGGCAGGTTGTTTTGTGGGTGTAATGCAGCCTGTTTGGCATATTCTCTACTGATTAGGTAAGGAATTATTTTTCTTGAGAGTTTGTATTAAACAGTGTTAAATGATTCCGGAACCCACAATTTTTGATTGATAGACGAATCAATTCTCAGCTAAATGGAACGCGAGTCGGTACTAAAACGTCTCGTCCCATTAAGATTTTCTCCAACATACATCGGGCAGGGCTCGTGATAACAGCCAAGGAGGATATGCAATATGGCCAATCTTCTCGTAGACGAGCGGGATGTGAAGTTCATCCTTTATGAACAGTTTAATCTTGAGGAACTCTGCCAATCCGAGCGCTATGCCGAATTCTCGAAGGAGATGTTTGACATGGCTCTTGAAGCGGCACAGAAGTTGGCAGAAAAGGAGTTGGCGCCAACCAATGCGGATGGTGATGCAAAAGGTGTGGTCCTGGAGCAGGGCCAAGTGAGAGTGCCGGAATCATTCAAAACTCCCTATCAGCTTTTTTGCGAAGGGGGCTGGATGGCGTTGGCCGTTGATCAGGACAAAGGTGGACAGGGTTTCCCCACTGCTATGTACATAGCGACATCCGAGTTATTTGTAGCTGCGAATCAAGCTTTGATGATGTACCCCGGTCTTACCGTGGGCGCTGCTCGGCTAATAGAGCGGTACGGGAGTGAGGAACAGCAGGAAACCTACATGAGCAGGATGTTCACGGGAGAATGGACCGGAACGATGTGTCTCACCGAGCCCCAAGCGGGCAGCGACGTCGGGGCCCTTCGCACCAAGGCCACACGAAATCCTGACGGCACCTTTTCAATATCCGGCAATAAAATCTTCATCTCGGCCGGCGACCACGACCTGACGGAGAACATAGTCCACGCTGTGTTGGCACGAATCGAAGGAGCGCCCGCAGGGACCGGAGGCATCAGCATCTTCATAGTTCCAAAGAAAAGAATTGAAAACGGCGGACTTGTAGATAACGACGTTGTCACTGCCGCCGCTGAAAAGAAGATGGGCATTCACGCCTCTGCAACATGTGCACTCAATTTCGGCGAGAAAGGAAACTGCATCGGGTATTTGCTGGGTAAGGAAAACCAGGGCATGCGCATCATGTTCAACATGATGAACGAGGCCCGTTTGGCTGTGGGGGTGCAAGGTCTCGCCCAAGCAAGCGCAGCGTATATGTACGCTTTGCGATACGCAAAAGAGAGACTCCAGGGTTCTGAGATTATTTACATGAGAGATCCGCATGCTCCCAAAGTCCCGATTATCCAGCATCCGGACATTCGCCGAATGCTGATGTGGATGAAAAGTGTAACTGAAGGGATGCGGGCCCTACTCTATTACGCAGGTTATTGTGAAGACCGGATGAAAATAGCCGCGACTGAAGAGGAACGGAACAAGTATCAAGGATTCCTGGATATTCTCATACCTATTTGTAAGTCATGGTCAACTGATATGGGTTTCAGAGTCACAGAGCAGGCGGTACAAGTTTACGGGGGTTATGGATACATCCGTGAATATCCTGTTGAGCAGTTCATGCGTGACTGTAAAATAACATCAATATACGAAGGAACCAACGGCATACAGGCTTTAGATCTGGTTGGGCGAAAGCTGGGGTACAAACAGGGGATATTATTCAAGAGCATAGTTGCGGAAACCGAGAATCTCATAAAAGGAGCCAAGAAAAACTATCGGCTTAAAGACATAGTCGATAATTTTGAAGCGGCCCGCAATCAGTTGATTGAAGTTACGCGCTATTTTGGTTTGAAGAGCATCACCGAGGACTTTATGACCCCGATCCTTTATGCCAGCCCTTATTTAGAGTTGTTTGGCGATGTGGCCGTAGGTTTCATGTTATTGTGGCAAGCGGTAATAGCCGATCGTCGTCTCCATGAGCTTTACAGTGATGCCAAGGCTGATACTCCCGAGAAGAAGGCGGAGTTGCTCAAGGCTAACAGGAGCGCGGCTTTTTACCGAGGCAAGATCGCTTCAGCACAATTCTTTGCCAATACGGTGCTCTCTTTGTCTAAGGGAAAAGCGTGGGCCATAATGAGCGGCGAGCGATCAGCACTCGATCTACCGGAAGAATCATTTGCTCTATTCTAAATCCTGATCGGAGTTTCGAATATGAAAGCTAGGAAAGTAGTTTTAGTAGATGCAATAAGAACCGCCTTTGGGAGAGCCGGTGAAAAAGGAATTTTTTGGAATACCAGGGCCGACGACATGGTGGTCAAGGTAATTCGGGAGCTGATGAGGCGCAATCCCAAGGTCAAACCGGAAATGATAGGCGAAAATGCCTGGGGCGCTTTTTGCCAGGAGAAGGATCAGGGTACAGACGCTGGGCCGCTTGACAGTGATTCTGGCGGGACTGCCTGATACGGTGCCGGGCTTCTCCATAGATCGTATGTGCGCCGGGGGCCTCAGCGCTTTGACTACCGCTGCCGGCGAAATAGCGCTTGGGGCTTGTGATGTTGCCATAGCCGGTGGTGTCGAGCACATGGGTCACCACCCGATGGGGTCCACGGCAGAACCTAACCCTCGTTTTGTGACTGATAAGCTGGTTGACCAAAGCGCTATGTCAATGGGCGCCACGGCTGAAAACCTGCATGACATGTTTCCGGAAATCACAAAAGGAATGACTGACGAGTATTCCCTTTTGTGTCAGGCCAAAGCGGATCGGGCGATTAAGTCAGGGAAAATTGGAGAAATGATAGTTCCTATGACTGTTTATACGAAGACCGGATGGGCAGTGGCGGATAAAGACGAGCAGCCACGCCCTGAAACCAGTCTAGAGGGCCTGGCGAAACTGAAGACCCCTTTCCGGGTAATGGGAAATATTACGGCAGGTAACTCATCGGGCTTAAATGATGGAGCGGCAGGCTGTTTACTCATGGCCAAGGAGACCGCTGAGGAACTGGGGATTGAGCCCAAAATGGAACTCAAGGGTTTTGCTTACGCAGGCGTTAAGCCGGAAATCATGGGTATAGGTCCTATTCCGGCCACCCACAAGGCCCTCCAGGTCGCTGGGCTTTCAATTGAAGATATAGGGCTGATCGAACTGAACGAGGCTTTTGCTGTGCAAGCTATAGCTTTCATGAAGGAATTCGGCCTGAAATTTCCGGATGAGCCTCGTATGAACATCTATGGCGGTGCCATTGCCTTCGGACATCCCCTTGCATCTTCAGGATGCAGATTGGCGTTGCACCTTATGCACGGCTTCGCGGAGCATCCAGAAGTGAAGTACGGTCTGACCACATTGTGCGTTGGACTCGGCCAGGGAGCCTCTGCAATCTGGAAGAATCTCCAGGGTGGCGGCAAGAAGGAACACGAGGACAAAGGGGAACCCAAAGAAGAGAAAAACAAAGAAAAAGATAAAGAGAAAAGATAAAGAGAAGAAAAAACATAAGTAATCCTCAGTTCGCATTTTTCAAAAGGGATTGGGAGATTCAAAGCGTTGGATCAACATCCCCTCCTGGCCCCTTTAGAAGGGTAGTTACGAGAAAATCTCCCTTTATTGAAACGGATTTGAGGGATTTCAAAGCTGACCGGTCGCGCGGCGCCCGGACAGAAGCTCGAATGGAAAGGAATCATCCATGGCTGAAACACCAACTCTGTTCCACATAAGTTATTACAATTCTCGCGTGGGAAAAATCGCGATAGTCACTATGGATAACGGTGAAGACTACAAGAAGCCTAATACGTTTGGGGAGCGGGCGCTAGAATCTCTGCACGCGGCCATGGATAAACTAGCCGCGGACAAGGAACTCAAGGGCATGATGCTCTGCGGCAAGCACTATATATTCGCCGCGGGAGCTGACCTGATGCAGGTCCCATTTATCAATACCTTCGAGCAAGGCCGCCGAATAGGCGCGGAAGGCCATGCCGCGATGAAGAGAATAATGGATTTGAAAATCCCCACGTTGGCGGCATACAATGGCGCAGCTCTAGGGGGTGGTCTTGAAATAGGCCTTTACTGCGATTACCGAACAGTATCGAAGGCGGTTCCTGCTATAGCATTCCCCGAATGTTTTTTGGGGCTTGTTCCGGGATGGGGAGGATGCACCCTGACACCTCGCCTCATCGGCCCGGATAAGGCTCTCGAACTGATTGTATACAACCCATTAAATCTAAACCGTATGCTGGACGGCACAAAAGCCTTCAATATGGGTCTGGCGGACAGGCTCTTTGACGCTGTCGAGTTTTTTGACGAATCGCTGGCCCTCCTCGAAGGTATAATAGACGGGTCGGTTAAAATAGAGCGCAAGGCTCCGGATACTTCTAAACTGAAAGCCTCTATTGATGCGGCAAAGAATTTTGTCGACATGAAAGTTCATGGAGCTGCTCCAGCCCCGTATCGAGCGATTTCACTTATTCAGGGCGCATGCGATGCGAATAAGAGTCTGGATGATTGCTTTGCGGACGAAAATGCGGCCCTGGGCGATCTTATAAAGAGCCGCCAGTGTAAAGCCGGTGTGTATAGCTTCGATTTGATTCAGAGGCGTGCGAAACAAACTCCTGGCGCCCCGAAGGAGGTAAAGCCCCGCCCTGTGAACAAGATCGGAATTATCGGCGCCGGCTTGATGGCATCTCAATTGGCGCTTTTGTTCCTCCGCCGCTATGGAGTGCCGGTTGTAATCAAGGATATTAAACAGGAGTTCCTGGATAAAGGGATGGGATATGTAAAGGGCGAAATTGCAGCCATCGTCGGCAAAGGTAAGATGACGAAACCTAAAGGGGATTATTTGTACCGATTGCTAATCGGGACACTCGATTGGAATGACTTTGCTGACTGCGATTTCATCATTGAAGCGGTCTTTGAAAAAATGGAGGTGAAACAGGAGGTATTCGCGCAAGCGGAAGCAGTGGTTTCACCTACATGCATTCTGGCTACCAACACGTCTAGTCTTTCCATAACTGAGATGGCATCCAAACTCAAAAACCCGGAGCGAGTTGTCGGGTTTCACTTTTTTAATCCGGTGGCGGTTTTGCCTCTCTTAGAAATAATTAAAGGCGAGAAAACTGATGATGTGACTTTGTCTACCGCCTTCGCCGCTGCTAAAAAAATCAAGAAGACGGCCATACTGGTCAAGGATTCTCCGGCATTTCTCGTCAACAGACTGCTCACAAAACAATTGGCGGATTGTATGCAGATGGTGGACGAAGGAGCGAGCTTCCAGCAGATAGACGATGCCGTGCTGTCGCTGGGTATGCCGATGGCCCCCTTCGAACTTCTTGCTCTTGTCGGGCCGGCGGTTGCGTTCCACGTTTTGGAGACATGCCATAAGGCATGGCCCGAGCGCTTTCCTATAAGTGAAAGATTCCGCCAAGCTGTAGCACAGAATATGACTCACGTATATCAGGGAATGGGTCCCGGGAAAAAACTGGATCCCAAAATTGCCGAAATCTGGAAAGATAAGGGTGACAAAGAATTTGTAAATGAGGAAATCGTGGATCGGATACTTACAAATTTGACTATAGAAGTAGACCACACGTTGCAAGAAAAGGTCGTTGCAGATCCCAAGGATATTGACACCGCTTTAATATTGGGAGCGGGGTGGCCGTTTTTCAACGGAGGAGTAACCCTATATCTTGATATGGAGGGCTGGACACCTAAGGTTCTCCAGAAAGTTTTCTTTATGCTTTAATAATGCCACGTTAATTCAACCACATACCCCCTTTTATCAGAAGGGGGTATGTGGGATCTGAATCTAACACTTTGAAAATCCATCTGAATTGCCTTTAGAAGAGGGATTTTGGCAGGCAGGCGTCTTACCTGAGCGAAATCATACAAATTGGCTTTGGCTATTGATCCCATTTTTTCCGGTGGCCTTGATTGGGGACAGGAAATTGTAAATTTCCGAAAAGATCCAAGGATTTTGTCATTCATCTGCAAAAACAACTTGACAGAACTGAATATTCTTAATAACCTAGATGCTAATTCAGTGTATTCTATTTTGATGAGAAACGCTTACGCCCGTCCCTGAGGGATGGGGGTTTAGGTGTCCTCATCATGTGGGGAGGTTGGGTCATGAAGAAATTGTTGTTTGTGGCTGTCGCATTTACACTCCTGGTTTCTGCTCCAGCCGTGTCATTCTCTCAAGGCTTTTCACTTCTGCCTGGGGGCCTCTTTGGCAGCCCGGGTACCTATCGCGGGGATTATGGTAATCCTTGGCTCGATCCGCTTTCATTCTATGTGGGATGGGGCACAGATGTTATTAATCCCAGGTTCACATTTGACTCCGGTGGTGCCGCAGTCTCTTCACTATCACATAGATGGCCTCTTAGGGGCTTATGGCTGGGTGTGGCGGAGAAGCTTAATGTCAGCGAGAAATGCGGCATAAACGTGGAGGCGTGGTGGCTGATACCTTCTACTGCTGTAGGGACGGAAGAGTCACAAGTTGGAATAACGCAAGTTGTCGGGCAAGATCCTCCTCGTTTTGTTACGATTCCCACAGCAGTAAGCGTGAATTGGAACACGCGTCCGGACTGGTGGTATATTGACGGTCGGTTGGCGTGCTCCTGCGGGGGGCGCAATTTCCAATATCTTGTCGGCTTTCGCTACGATCATTTCTCCACGCGCTTCGAGTTCCCCTTCAATCCGACCACCGGCTTCGTTTTCGATCCGTCAAACCAGGCTGATATCACTGTGAACAGCTACATCCCTTACGTTGGATTTGAGTACAGTTGTATGGGGGGGGGTACCGGCGGCCTTTGCCTCAGATTTATAGGCTTTCCATGGGTTCCTGCCGATGTGCAGCACAATGAGACAGGTGAAGTCGGGGCCGGGGCCAGAGGCACTTCCACTGCTAATTTTAATTCAGGGCGTTACTTCTTGGAGTTTTTCGGGGAATATAGTCGTACCATCGTTGGCGGCGCGGGCATTGGCGCATGGTTCAGGTGGCAAGATTTAAGTGGCCGTGGGCCCATAAATACCACCATTAGCCCCGGCGGGTTTAGTGTCAGTGATGCATTCGTTTTTGATCGAAATACCGTAGCATTCGGCGGTAAGGCTACACTGAATTTCAATCTGCCTTTCTGACCATAAGTAGCCTTTCAAATAAGTTATTCGACAGTTCCAACCCCGGTCATCGTTGGTGACCGGGGTTTTTGCATTTTTGATGCTGCCTTCAGTAAAGCGGTCAATGGTGTATTTTGACCGAGCTTTTGGAAATTCATAAATTCGCCTTCAACAGGGAGAATTTGATATCTTTTATGCAGAGTTGACCGCATGGACATACTGCGTTATCCTCGGGGGCAAACCAGTCTCATTGTTCATGATTGCGCGTCCCATTGATATGGACAATGCCTTGATTCCGCGGAGCAGTGCTTCGTATTTATACTGGAGGATCTACAATAATCTTGGAGTCATGCTGGCCAAGTCGGGAGATTATCGTGGGGCTGCGATGCAATTTGAAAAGACTCTCGAAATCAACCCTCAAGATATTTCAGCCAAAGCTAACCTAGAGAGACTTCACCGTTTGATCGGAAGCCCGACGTCGAAGTGAGGCTGAAAGTAATGATTAGGCTTCGCGGGAAAAAGAGTTGTCATTGCGAGCAAAGCGATCCCCCTGTCTGTCCCTTTCTGAAAGTCACTTCTCATCTCTCAACCGGAGTTAACGCAATAATCCATAATTAAGAAGTATATTTCTTGGAAATTTCAGTGACCGCAATTAAGATATTTTCGCCAATTCTAATTTCGGTGCTTTCTATGGAATGTTCTTGATGGGCATGCACAGCGATACCTGGTATTCGGCTCGTTCACTGATGAATTCACTTTTAATCTCGAAACCGATACTTTCGGCGCCGGCTTTACCTCACGTCCAACCATTCCGGACTCACAATCCATAACGGCTATATAAGATCATCTGCAGATATTGCGAATCAGATTCATTTTTTGTCTGTGGTTCCAAATAGCTCCTTGAAGAAAGACTTCATCGCTTCCCATGAACGCTTATCCGCCTTTTCATTGTACGCGACGCCCTTCGACTTGTCCGTACCGGCAGATGGCGTCGTGAAAGAGTGAACTGCATCGCCGTAATTGATCATCTGCCAATCCACTCCGCCCTTTCTCATTTCATCCTGAAAAGCCGCCACTTGGTCCGGGGGAACAAGAGGATCATCAGCTCCGTGTAATATTAGCACCTTGGCTTTGATGTTTTTCCCATCCTCGGGTTTTGGTGAATCCAAACCGCCGTGAAAAGTCACAATACCAGCTATAGGGGCCCCACTGCGGCCAAGCTCCAATGCAACCGTTCCTCCGAAGCAATATCCGATCACAGCAATTCGATTCGGGTCAACGTTTTTGTTCTTCTTTAATTCCTCCAAAGCCGCTAGGATTCGTTGTCGCATAAGCCCGCGGTCAGATTTGTATTTTCCGGCTTCGGCCGCAGCCTGTTGAGAATCTTTTGGGTGTACGCCCTTCCCGTAAATGTCCACGGCAAACGCAACATAACCGAGATCCGCCAACTTCTGAGCTACTTTCTTGTAATGATCGCTGAGCCCCATCCAGTCATGCACGACCAGGACTGCGGGAGACTTTCCCGTCATTCCTTTCTTGTACGCCATATACCCCTCTAGGGCAGTATCCCCCTGCTTATAATCCACCACCGCCGTATGAAGAGCCGCAAAGGCAATGGACGGGAGCAGCAGGCTTGTCATTAAAAAAAACATCGCTACCGCTTTCATGTACGCCTCCTGGAGTAAAATCTTTTCTTTCGCCTCAATACGTATTAGGAATACTGAAAATTTGATGCTGTCTCCCGCCGAACGATTCAGATTTTTTGAGGCATTCGATAGAATGAACTCAGCCTTCAATAACAGGCTGCCAAAGAATGTTATTGCGACCCCGTTGAAGAGCGCGAGAAGCAATCTCGCTGCTTTGGGGATTGCTGGTGGGACCGGCATCTGAAACTGTCTCAGAATTCTTCATGAACCCGAAATCGTGCCACGATACCGAAGCAGAGACGGAACCCACCTGACGTGTGTGCCGTGGAAACTGGCGGTCGGCAGCAAACAGCTAGCTACTGTAGGGGCGCCGCTTGCTGCGCCCTTTCTGGGCAGGGCAAGCCCTGCCCCTACGGCGGCATCGTGCTACGATTTTGGCAGATGCGACAATTCTGAGACAATTTCATCTTGCCCGTCATCCTAATGGACAGGCGAGACGCCTGTCGTAACGTAGACTCCTCGCATGACATATCCCAGCCCTCCTAAGTGAGGGGTCTCATTCGAGTAAGATGTCTTCTTGACTATTTTGCTAGCCTTAGATAGCTTTATCCTCTGCGACCCAGTCTGGGCTCTTACTGGGTTTCAGCATTGGTTTTGGTTGATATTAAACAGCGCTTCCAGCCACGTGCATATCTGTATCCGAGGGTGCGATGATAAATTTTTCCTTACTGTCCCCCGATTCGCTCATTGGTTCGGGAATACGGGCAATTATATCCGGTATTCCTCCGGGTCTGGAGGTTCGGGTTACTCCAAGGACCGATGCGTGGTTATCGTTGGGCTTTCGGGTCAGGTAATCCAGGGTATTTCTTGGGGAGCTACAAATTAGGTAAGCAGAAGAAATTACAGCAATTCTTAAAAGAAGGTGATGTATTCTTCGACCTCGGGGCACACGTCGGCTTTTTCACGCTTCTCGCTTCACATTTCGTAGGGGATCAAGGCAGAGTCGTGGCCATTGAGCCAAATCCTGATAGCATTAAGTGCTTGAAAAAACATATTGAATGGAATCACAGAAAGAATATTACGGTTTTTGAGGCTGCCATTGGTGACCGGAATTGTTTGGTGAGCTTTGACCCATCCCGGCACAGCGCGATGGGTTCAGTATCTTCTACCGGGTCAATGACAGTGCAAATGCTAAGCCTGGACTACCTCTATGAGGCAGCCAATATTCCGGCTCCGCAAATAATCAAGATTGACATTGAGGGTTCCGAATGTATGGCCCTGAAAGGCGCTCAGAAATTAATTTCAGAGTGCCGCCCCGTCATATTTGTCTCAAGTCATGGAACCGAACTGCATCAGGACTGCATTTCTCTATTTGGAGAATTGGACTACCGTGTGGATTGCATAGATGAAGAACCGGAGGAAATTGTTGCGATCCCGAATAATTGATACTCCGGAGCTGCCGGCAAAGGGCCAGTGTTACGGATCGACAAGGGCCGGCGCTATCATTCGATAGCATCGCCGGCATCCCTGCCAATCCTTCTATTCTCTACCTAATTCATGCTTCGGCTGTTGTGCCGGCTTCAGCTTCCTTTTTCGCTGCTGACGCAGCTTTCTTGGCAGCCTGTTCCGCTTTGATCTCCTCTATGGCTCGGGCCTGCTTCTCCGGATCGGTGTAGCGGAAAATGAACTGCCTACATGCCCAGACGCCGGCTTTAGCGGATTCTTCATCACACTTGTCATAATCAATTTCGATCTTACCATTAACCAGGTTGGCCACATCTTTGGCCTTCCTGGTGCAGGCCAGGCAGTGAATACATCCGGCCTTGCATACGTTGGTCACTGATTTTCCGGTATCTAATGTGCTGCATGGCACGTAACATTCTGCGTCTTTGGGCAAGAGTTGTAATACTCTCTTCGGGCAAGTAGCTACACAAACTCCGCAGCCGGTGCATTTTTCGGGATCGATAACCGGCATATTATCCTTCATGGCTATAGCATCGAACGGACAAGCAACAGAGCAATCTCCATACCCTATGCATGCGAAATTACACTCGTACGGTCCTCCGAAAGCTATGGCTGCAGCTTGACACGTGTCAAAACCCACATATTCATGCTTCTTCTTGACTTCTCCCTGATTGCGGGAACAACGGAGGAATGAAATCACTTCGCTTGCTTCGGCTGCCGCTTTTCCGGTTATAGCCGCCACTTTTGCGGCTACTTCTCCCTTTCCAGGGGCACACCTGCCTGTGGAGCAAGCTGGATCGGTTACTACTGCTTCGGCATATGATTCACACCCGGCGAATCCGCAAGCGCCACAATTAGCGCCGGGCAAGCAGGCCCGGACCGCTTGAATTTTGGGATCGACTTTGACGGCAAATCGCTGTGCGGCATACGCCAAAGCCAACCCGCAAACAATCCCGAATGCTGCAAAGACAATTAAGCCTGCCAAAGCTGTGGTCCAAAGATTCTCCATCGTCTTACACCTCGAAAAACTCTTGCTATACCTCTAAAAGATTGCGAGCCCGTTAAAGCCAAGAAAAGCGAGGGCAAATAATCCGGCCACTATGAATGCTATGGGCAGTCCCTGAAATACAGGGGGAACCCTCGAAACTTCCAGCTTCTCTCGGACGCACGCCATCAGGAAAAGCGCAATGGCAAATCCAACACCTGCTCCCAATGCATACGTAAAGCTGGCAATCGGCCCATGAGCGCTGTCGGCATTCTCGAGAGGTACGGCAAGAATTATACAATTTGTAGTTATTAAAACAAGGTACACGCCGAGTCTCTTGAAGAGATACGGGTTAACTTTTCTCAATATAGTATCCACCGCCTGGACGAAAATGGCCACGGTCCCGATAAATACTATGATCCTAAGAAAACTCAGGTTAAAGGGTTGCAAGACAAACGTTAGCAGCGCCCAGCACATTATGGAGCTAAGAATAATAACCGCAGTAAATGTTATACCCATCCCGACGGCAGTGTCTTTCTTCTGTGAAACTCCAAAAAATATGCAAAGCCCAAGGTATTTTGTAAAAACAAAGTTGCTTATCAGCATGGCCCCGAGCAGTAATCCGAAAAAGAACCTGAGTTTCGCCTTTTTTTATGGCGAATTGCTTGGTCCCTATGATCTTTCCATCTGACGTGACGTCCTTTACGTTTACTATATATTCCGCGGCAAGATTCAAAGGTTCTTTGAATCGAAGAATCGCGTTTGTCCGCCTGGGATCGAGTTCAACAGAATTTATTGCGATCTTGATATCCGGGTCGGGTTTTTCGTATACATCGAAATTTGACGGGTTCTTAGCCCAGGCTTCATCAACAGGAATGCCGAATGAAATCGCTATTCCTGTGTCCTTGTCAAATGAGCCGTGTTCTACAGTGTCGGCCATGACCGGCGCAAGCGCGAACAATAATATACATACAGACAAAATTGCAGTGTTATCAGAGATTTGCTGATTTTCATCTTAGTGGCCTCCTGCTGCTCTAGGAACCTTGCCTGTGCGCAAGTATTCAATCCAGTTAAATGTGGCCATTATGAACCCGATCACAAAGAAACCACCAGCCGGCAAGATCATAATAAGAAGCGGTTTGAAACCGAGCACATCAAATCCATAGAGTTGACCGGAGCCGAAAAGTTCTCTGATAGCGGCAGTGAGGCAAAGACCAAACGTGAATCCAATGCCCATACCCACCCCGTCCCAAAAAGTTGGGACAATAGGTTCTTTGGACGCGAACAGCTCCATACGAGAAATTATGATCGCAAAAACAACTATTAGAGCTATGAAAAGCTTAATTTCATTATAGACTGACGGGCTGACAACAGGCAGGATCATGTCTATAACGCTGACCCACGTAGCGATAATGATCACGTAAGCCGGGATTCTGATCCTCGGATGTATGACCGATTTAAACAAAGACGCAGTGCAGCTCGACATCACCTGAACAAATAAGACTGCAACACCAAGCATTACGCCGTTCTTCACACTAGTCGTGACCGCTACTGCCGGGCACAAACTCAACGCAAGCCGAAATATCGGATTCTCCGGAATGAACCCATTCCAAACAAGTTGTAAATTTCTATTCACGTCAACCCTCCGCTAGAAAGCGACCTGGATGTTTTGCTTTTTTACAGCATCACTGAGGATTTCGATCCTGTATACAAATTTCCGCACCGTGTCCTTCACTCCAGTTGGTAACCGCACGCGAGGAAATCGTAGCTCCGGTAAGCGCGTAAATATCATCTTTAGCGTGCTTTTCTTTGGTCTCTCGAATTTTTTCCGGAGTAAGGCCCAAGCGTTTTGCCTTCTCGGGTTCCAGAGCGGGAACATAATCTACGGGAAGAGGCTCTTTCACCACTTTGAGGTTCTTCAAAATATCCTGTGTTTTTCCAACAAATTGGTTTCTGAAAGAATCCTGCTGAATTTCAGCACCAAGTCCCGGGTCTTCCTTGGCATCGGTAATTGCTATTCCTGTAACAGCAAAATTCGGATCCAGCGATACCATTAGCTTAATAAAAGTTTTGAAACCTTGCGTGACGCCAGGGACAACATACCCCAACCGTTTGTCTCCAATATCGGCTATATACACGGTATCAGCGTAAGTAGCTTTATAACCTTTAGGCAGAGCCGTTCTTATGGCAGCGTCCCTCGTGCCGGCCTCGGCCAGTACAGCCGGTTCCGCATTCAAAGGCAGGACCTTGCCCGGTTTACCCGATAAGTCGATTTCTGCTATTACATATCCTTTTTCCCTGATCGGAAGCACATACCCGAGCAAAGTGGCCCCGGATGCATCGTTGAGCACATAGCGATGGACCGGGAAAACTTTCAAATTTTCAGGGGCCTTATTGCCATGGCCGAAACCGAGGAGACCTTGAATCGTCTCTTCGGTCATTTTTTCCTCGGTTTGCTTGCGGGCACGTTCGGTGTTGGCAAAAACAACCCCCAATATTAACGCCGCGGCAATACAAATCCCGGTTAAACTTGCTGTAATCTTGAATATATCTTTCATTTGCGCCTCTTACATCCTGACTGGCTATTTCACGGCCGCGACAGGGGCCTGTTTGGGTGGAGCAAATCTCTTCGGCTTGAACCATTCATCCAGACGCGGGCGTGAGACAATTCATCAGGAGAATTGCGTAGCAGATGCCTTCCGGATAGCCGCCCTTCATACGAATAATTACTGTGAGCGCTCCAACTCCGATCCCAAAAATCACTTGGGCGCTCTTCAGGGTTGGCGACGTCACATAATCGGTGCACATATAGAATGCGCCCAGCATGAGCCCACCCGAGAGCACTTGAACCAGAGGCTGACCTCCAAACCACGTGTCACCACCGAATATCCAGCTCAAGATTGCGACTGTAGCTATTGTTGATATCGGAATGTGCCAGGTGATGATCCCACGGAAGATCATGAAGAGACCTCCCGCAAGGATCAATAGCGCAGAAGTTTCGCCGATACAGCCCGGGCGCCATCCCAGAAAGAAATTCTGATAAATAGCTGATAACCCGCCAAACTGTTGGAGCAATGCATTCATGCCATAATGCCTCAAGATACCCAGCGGCGTGGCCGTGGATATAGCGTCCACTCCGCTACCCAGGTAAACGTCCAGCGCGGACTTTGCCCAGTCGACCGGCGGAAGCCAGGCAGCCGTCAGATATACCGGAAACGCGGCGGTAAGAAATGCTCGACCGACCAGCGCAGGGTTCCACACATTGAAACCCAATCCGCCCATTAACTCTTTAGTTATAAAAATGGCCGGGACAGCCCCTATGATAGGCAACCAGTAGGGCACGCCAGGCGGAATAACGAAGGCCATCAGGATTCCTGTCAGCACAGCGCTTCCATCACGCACGGTGACGGGTCGTCCCATAGCCCGCTGGGAAATAGCTTCAACCAAAACGCATGAAATCACACTGACGAGCGTTATGATCAAAGCTCTGAATCCAAAAACATAAATGGACAGCAACATAACCGGAACAAGCGTTGCGCATACGGTCCACATGATCTCCGATGTGGACCTCGGGGATCTTATGTGAGGAGAAACCGATACGGTCCATTGGGCTTCCATATCCGGGTTTTTTTGAGCTAATGGTTCGATTTTCCAATCCTCCCCCGGCGCATATTTCAAAGGATCGAGTGACCCTCAAGACGAGGCCGGAAAATGCATTAATTTCCGTGTCGTCCCGTTGCATCCGGTTATCTGAATTCTCGGCTCACCTGGTAGTTGGCAGCGCAGCTTTCGCTCTCTCGATTCCGAATCATAAAACAAAAAACCGCTGCCGATTTGCTATTTGTGCTTCTTTACTTCAATTTTGGCTAATCTCGCGAACTGAACCAACGGCCGCTTTGCAGGGCAAATGTAAGCACAGCACCCGCATTCAAAGCACTCGTTTACTCCAAATTTCTCTGTCAAATGACCTTTTCCCGCCTCGGTGTAGATTCCTATTTCTTTCGGCATCAGACCCATAGGGCATGCTTCTAAACACCATCCGCAATGTATGCACGGCCCGTAATCGGATGTATCGGTTTCCTTGCTGCTCAGAAAGAGCACGCCTGATGCCGTCTTAACAATAGGAACATCGATCGAAGAAACGGCGAAACCCATCATCGGTCCGCCGTAAACGATTTTCATGAGATCGGTCGTGGTCCCTCCCAAGTAATTGGCTACATCGCTCAGCAAGGTACCGATCTTAACTTTCAGATTCCCCTGGCGATTAATTGCTCGTCCGCTGAAGGTTACAACCTTCTCGTACAGTGGCTTATTCATCGTTACGGCATCGACCACCGCCAACGTCGTGGAAATATTTTGCACAATCACGCCCACGTCGAACGGGAGGCCGCCTCCGGGCACAGACCTGCCCGTAAGCGAATAAATCAACTGCTTCTCCGATCCCTGCGGATATTTGACCTCCATCCCCTGAACCGCAATGTTGAAATCATCGGGCTCGGGAGCCTGCTGAAGGGCTTTACTCACAGAATTCACAGCGTCAGGCTTGTTCAACTCTATGCCTATGATCCCGCGTTTGATCCCCAATATTTGGCATAGAATCTTAGCGCCTTGTACAACTTTATCCGGGTGTTCGAGCATGAGCCGGTGATCTGTAGTCAAGTAAGGCTCACATTCGGCGCCATTGAGCAGCAGAAGGTCAACAGGGGCTGTCGGCGGAGGAGAGAGTTTCACATAAGTGGGAAATCCCGCGCCTCCCAAACCCACGATACCGGCGTCTTTGACCCTGGCCAGAAGTTGCTCCCGACTCATTTTCCGCCAGTCTTCGATCTCATATTTACGTGCAGGAGCGTCCTTATTGACATCAATCACTATCGCGTCGCACCTTACCATTGTAGGATGTGGCCGTGATTCGATTGACTTCACCGTGCCTGTAACACTGCTGTGGATAGGGGCCCCCAGTCCTTTTTCGACGGAAGCGATCAGTTCCCCTTCTTGTACCTCCTGCTTCTTTTTCACTACCGGAGCAGCTATTGCTCCAAAATGCATCGACAAGGGAATGACCACTTGCTCGGGGAGTGGTATCTCCTCAATCGCGAGGTGCTCTGTAAGTTCTTTGCTTTCCCGGGGATGAACCCCACCTTTTCTAAACGTAAGTGCTGACATATGTCCTCTTTGTCGATTCATGGACCGACGCGGTTATGGAAATGGCACACAGCCTCCAGTACCACTCCTCCTAGACAGCATTAGGGGGCGTCGCACATGAAATCAACTGGATTTGAATGTTTGCGGCTCTTCCGAGACCAAGGGGCCGTACACTTTAACACGGACCCACAGTGTACAAGTGGATACAGTAATATCCCACGCATGCCCGTGTCAACAATTTCTTCCGATTCTCAGTAACCCCTCGGTGAGGAGGGGCCTGGATTTGTCATTGCGAGGAGTCTACGTTACGACAGGCGTCTCGAAATCCCCCCTTTATCCCCCTTTTAGTAAAGGGGGGTATGGGGGGATTTAACCGGCAATCCCGCGTTCTGCGCGGGACGGTCCCACCAGCAATCTCAAAGCCGCGAGATTGCTTCCCCTGTTTTTCAATAGGGTCGCGATGACATTCTTTGGCCGCTGTAACTGAATGATTACGATTCTCAGCTAATCGGTCAGATTAGATCAAACGCGGGAGCATCGGAAATTTGACCTGTTAATCTCGTGTGGGCTATTTGGGGGTATCCTTCACGTCGTCCACGGTAGGTTTTCGCGTCCTGTGCATTACTCGCGTTGTGTACCGAACCGCTTGCATCGGATTCATACCTTCGAATAGCAATTGTTTCCACCATTCTGTAGGCCAATTGCATAAATGGTCGTTATCACGTTTTTGCAATTCATTATTCAAGAGCTGAAACCAGTCTTCCATAACTACAACTCCATAATATTAATTAGTTACCAGCTTTTCAGTTAGCGGCCATGGCTTACTAATGTCCAATATTCAAAATTCATAAAAAGCATGGCTGTAACAATCACGAAAAGAATACAAAAAAATCCGTCTCTCAATTTTCGAAGAAACCCTATTCGCATATTTTCTCCCCCCCAAACAATCTTTTTACAGCGTCATATCATGAACTAAGTTTCTTGAATTGCGATCGAAATAAATGACGGGTGCATACTGCGACCTTTCACTTTCTCCTAGATGCATGTCGTGTGCCAAAGTCATCCAGACACGGGAAACAATCATAACTTCATAAGATTACGACATAACCTGGCTTGACCAGGTTCAGAATTTTATTCCTGTTTAGATACGAATTGGTATGGAAGCGCGTCTTTCAGCCAGGCACGCCATTAATAGCCTGTATATACAGCCAGTTACCAATGACAGAGTGTCTGCTTTTAATGCACGCCAGTTCATAATGTATGGCAGTATGATGTCCGTTTTCATTCCCACGCTTGCACCAGCGGCTGTTTGGCAGATTTTCTGAATTGTCTACATGTAGTATTAGTTACGCGCAGGCCCGCCCTATCATTGCGGGGAGCGTCCGTCACGCCAAACGCAGGATGGTCATCCCCGAAGTTTATGAGATTGCTTCGTTTCGCTCGCAATGACACAACCGTAACCACGTGACTGAATGATTCCATTTCTTCCGGTATTTCTATTGACCAAGTATCCAATGTTCTATATGGAAGCCCCAGATTGGCTGGATTGAATCTGTTGGCGCGTCATTCCGGCCCAACGAATATTTTTCAGAATTTAAAATGAAGCTGCTTCTTGACAGAGACATCTACGATGGGTTCACACAGGCTTATCTGGTCAAAGCCTCGCGTTTCGTCTGGATCGCCACTGCAAACGTCAAGGGGACCGGCATACTGTATAGAGGCAAATTCATGACCTTTGTAGATCTTATGGCGTCATTGGTCAGTCGTGGTGTGTCTTTCCGTATAATTCACGCGGAATTGCCGTCCGCGCCGTTTCGCAGGCGATATGAACAGCTCGATGGGTCCGGTCTGCTTAGCGCAGGAGTTGAATTCCTTCATTGCATAAGAATGCATGCAAAAATTTTCGTAGTCGATGGAGAGGTCGCCCTGGTCGGCAGTCCTAATCTCACCGGAGCGGGAATTGGCGCAAAATCCGAGAAGAACAGAAATTTCGAAATAGGTTTCTTATTGGAAGGCCAGCCGGAGGTTGAACCGTTTATGGACTATTTTGACTACCTATGGATGGGCGGCCCCTGCCCTAGCTGTGGTCGCCGAGATCTTTGTCCCGCTCCCCCGGCGTGAAAGCGGAAACCGGCATTAAGGCTGATGAAGGGGAATGCTTCCTGTAAGAACGTTCCCCCTGCACCCGGCCATTTCAAGAAACTCCCATCTGTTGCCACCAATTTTGCTTCAAGTACCGAACCTTCGGCCTATTCAGCCTGAGTCAGGCCTGGTCTGTTTCCAAATAAGAGTTCCCTGGATAGGTAGGCCGAGATGCTAACAATAAGAGGATGATGTAATATTTCTGGGAGGGGAACCTTTTTAGACAAAAAAGGTTCCCCTGTGCAGCGGTCACCGCAAGCTTCAGACCTGGAGCTCGGGGATATTTATGAACTGATCGAGCGCTTCCGGATTAAGAAGCGCATCACGGTTCGTAACCGGCTTGTTTTCGACCACGTTTCTCACCGCGATTTCCACTTTCTTTCCGTTGAGTGTAACTGGAACATCGTTCACCGGAAGAATCAGATTCGGCACGTGCCTGGGAGAGCAGTTCTCACGGATCGCAGTCTTCAGAGTTTTCTTTAACTGCTCGGTCAATTCAACGTTCGGGGCTGTTTTGACAAACAAGATGACCCGAACGTCATTATCCCATGACTGGCCTATCACAACGCTATCCGTAATTTCGTCCATGGCTTCCACCACTCGATAAATTTCCGCAGTGCCTATACGGACACCCTGCGGGTTCAATGTCGCATCGGAACGGCCATAGATCTTGACTCCACCGTGCTCTGTAATCTCCACGTAATCACCGTGATGCCAAATATTCGGATAGACACTAAAATACGCTTTCTTGTATTTCGAATTATCAGGATCGTCCCAGAAACAAATCGGCTGACACGGGAAAGTTGCGGTGCAAACCAGTTCACCCTGTTTTCCAATCACCGGCTTCCCTGTGTGGTCCCAAGCCTCTATCTTCATCCCGAGCCCGCGGCATTGCAGCTCACCTTCATACACGGGAATAATAGGACAACCCAAGGCAAAACAAGAAATAATGTCCGTGCCACCGGAAATGGAAGCCAGGCAAATGTCTTCCTTTATGGACGAGTACACGAAACGAAAGCTTTCTTCAGACAGCGGCGATGCCGTAGAAGTCATGATTTTTAGCCGAGACAGATCGTATTTGTCTTTTGGTATTAATCCAGTTTTTTCTACTGAAGCGATATATTTTGCACTTGTTCCAAATAGACTCATCCCTTCATCTTGGGCCAACTGAAACATGGCACCGGGGTCGGGGTAAAAAGGCGATCCATCATACAATATCAAGGTGGCCCCCACTTCAAGACCGCCAACCAGCCAGTTCCACATCATCCAGCCCAACGTAGTGAAATAAAAGATATTATCTTCTCTCGTCATGTCGCAGTGCAAAGCGTGTTCTTTGTAATGCTGTAAAAGTGTCCCCCCTGCCCCGTGAACCATGCACTTGGGCAGCCCGGTCGTGCCTGATGAGTACATAATATAAACGGGATGATCGAACGGAAGCTGTTCGAACTCAATATTGAGTCCATCCTCTTTCGCGAGGAAATCCCTGTAAAGGACCGCCTGAGGCACAGGGCCCAGATCGGGCCGCTCAGTAACGTAAGGGACGACTACTATTTTTTTCAAACTGGGCAGTTCCTTGGCGATACCTCCGATTCGAGCGATCGAATCGTGACTTTTGCCGCTATAGAAATAGCCGTCTGCAGCAACCAGAACTTTTGGGCTTATCTGGCCGAATCTATCCAGAATACCTTTGATTCCAAAATCCGGTGAACAGGAAGACCAGATGGCTCCAATACTGGTAGCCGCCAACATTGAAATTATCGCCTCAGGCAGATTAGGCAGATAACCCGCAACGCGATCTCCTTTGACGACCCCAGCTTCGCGAAGCGATTTTGCCATACGTGCCACTTCATCGTAGAGCTTCGCATAGGCCATACGTCTGGTCGGCTGGCCTTCTCCCTTGAATACTATTGCTAATTCATCATCCCTGTATCTCAGCAGATTCTCAGCGAAATTTAATCGAGCGCCAACGAACCATTTGGCGCCAATCATCGTAGGGGAATCTTCCAAGACTTTGTCATAGGCCTTGGAAGACACAATTTTTCCAAAATCCCAGACCGAAGCCCAGAAGTCCTCCCGGTTTGTAACAGACCAGTCATAGAGAGGATGATAACCGTCGATGTTCAATGAGTACTTCTCGTTGACGTACTTGATAAAGCGCGTCATGTTGGATTTTTCGATACGATCTTTTGATGGTTCCCACAAAGGCCGCATGATTATACCTCCTTGTTACGGCACCAGGCGTGCAGGAGACATTTGTAGTCAGATCTATATTGTTCCCTTATATTGAGATTTTTCGGACCAATCCGCCGGGAATTTCTGGCCCGGAGCTTCTCCCAACTTCTTTTTTAACTGGGCCAAACCTTTTCTCTTGAACTCGACACGTGGTTCTTTTGGAATACGTCCATTCATAATAGCTTCCGACCTTAGTCTTCGACCTATGGTCTTTTCCATCAATCTGCCGAGATCTAATAGTCGATCTACGTCAATTCCTGTTTCAATTCCCATTTCATCCATCATTACGACCAGATCCTCGATACTTTGAAGACCGACGACATGCGGGTCACGATAGTAGTAATCGCCGGTTCCTGGAACCGGAACTCGATCCAAGAAGTTCGCCGGTTGGCCTCCCAGTCCTCCAAGTGTGGCTTCAAAATGTTCAATGCCTGCCTGTAGAGCGGCCAAACAATTAGCCGTACCCCACCCTCTGGTCACATGGAAATGGGCTATATGTAAGTCTTTATCCGGAATTTGGTCGAGCATCATAGAATAATATTTGTAAACTTGATTCGGTGGGGCGCTGCCGTCATGATCAGCGTGCTCTATATCCGAAGCTCCGATATCAAGCCACCTCTTGCTGAATTCAACCGCCTCCTCCAGTTGGGTTGGTCCTGAGATCGGTGAACCCCAGATCGTGGAAACAGTGCCGCACATCTTGATTCCAACTTCTTTGCATTTCGCGATGCACCTTTTTGATTCTTCCCAATAATCGGGGAGCGTTGTACCCGAATTGGCAAAATGATGTTCTTCATCAGTCGACACCATCATCAGCACGCGGTCCGGACCCCATCCTTCCTTCTTCGCCTGAATGGCCTTATCCACCGATCTTTCCCGAATTGTTACAACCGTCAAGGTCAAATCGCTCCAGTTGATACCTGCTTTTGAAATCTTCTTTGAATCTCTGACTTTTTTTAACAGTTCGTCCGAATCTTTAAATTGTGGCATCAGAACCGGATTTCCGAAATTCGTCACTTCCAGGTGTTTGATCCCGCAAAGGATAAGTTCTTCCAAATAATAGAGTTTCGCTTCTGTCGGTATCCAGATCTCCTCATGTTGAAAACCGTCTCGCACGGTTATATCACCAACGCGAACTTTCTTCGGATAGCTCAACTCGTGATTCGGCATACAGTTCGACCTCCTGGTGCCAATATCATTCTCCGACATAAATCGGTTTTCTTTTTTCTCTGAATGCTGTGAGTCCTTCAATCCTGTCTTTAGTCGGTATTGTCACCGCGTAAGCGTTGGATTCTATAGCGAGCCCGACGGGCAGACTGACCTCGACACCTTTGTTTATGGCGTATTTAGCCTGAGCCAATGCGACCGGGCCATTAGTCGCTATTTCACCGGCGATTTCGAACGATCGTTCAAGAAGCTTTTCCGGCTCGACTACTTCCAAGAACAAGCCCATGGCAAGTCCCTCCTGGGCAGTGATGCGGCGGGCGCGGAAAATCATTTCTTTGGCCCGAGCCAGCCCTACAATTCTCGGGAGCCGCTGAGTTCCGCCTGCTCCGGGAATAACCGCCAGGCTCGTCTCAGTTAATCCCACCACGGCATTTTTCGAAGCAATTCTTATATCAGACGCCAGCGCTATTTCCAGGCCACCTCCGAATGCATAACCATTTACAGCCGCTATAACGGGCTTCGGCAGTTCTTCGACCGCTGTAAAAAGGTCCCGGATGGTAGTAATGTACAAGCGGACCTGATCAGGTGACATACCGGCCCGCTCTTTCAGATCCGCGCCTGTGCTGAAAGCATTCTTTCCTGCTGTAGCGCCCGTTATTATTATCACCTTGATCCTGTTGTCAAATTCGAATTCAGAGAGGGTCTTACGGAAAGTTTTGAGGAGAAACATGTCGAAGCAGTTCATGGCCTGAGGACGATTTATCGTCAAAACCATTATGTTGTCCCGCATTTCCTTCAACAGAACGGCGTCTTCCATGCGCATTCTCCTACGAATTTACCTCGGTATCTGACCGATTCAAAGTTAGCCATCTGTACCGGGGTAGAGGCTGTAATCTCTTGACTAAAAATCTATGGCCGGAATTGTAGTACATACTGAAGACTATACCATATAGCATTTTTCAGCTTGACTTTTCAACCCGAGTTTCTTCATGATTACTATTGGTCTCGAAACTTCTTGGTATGATGTTCACTGCCGTATTTATATATTCGAATTTATCTGTAGCACAGTATGATATTCTCGCGACCATTTTACCAGAACGACTTGTGCCCATTAGCAGGTGTTTCGGAGGTACTACCCCTGATCAATGGTAATTCTTGACTTTGACGGTGGCCGGAGAGGCAGTAACCCGTCCGAACAGACTGCCTGTGTGCTGTATTCATGACGCGTAATTTATCGTCACTGTGTCGGACTTCGGTTTCCTATTTATAGGTGGATTATAGCGGTCATTGAGGCTCTTCTGCCTCAATCGGGGCCGTGTACAATTTTATTCAAGATGTGGCTACGTTTGGACCAACAATTTTACCGGATTAGGTTTTGTGATGATGTTGTTCATGATCATTAACGGCACGCAGAGGGTCAATTGAGGACTCTCGCAGGAGAAGATTCTATTCTTGCTTGTGAGTCTTATCATTTGGGTTGGTCACCATCATCGGCTGGGAATCAAGGAAGAGGGGCTTCGGATAGGTGTACCTCTTCGGAGCCGAACCAATCAACTACAAATCCCGCTGTGAAGAATGGATCAAAGAAATCAACGGACCACTATCTGAAGGAAAGCTGAATGTCGGAAGTAATACTTGAAGCCAGAAACCTCTTTCTGGCATTTGCCGGTGTTTCCGCCTTGGCCAACGTTAGCTTTGAAGTCAGGCGAGGCGAGATATTTTCAATAATAGGCCCTAACGGCGCTGGCAAGACCTGCCTAATGAATTGCGTCAATGGGCTATATCATCCCAGAAAAGGGCGAATTCTGTTCAAAGGGGTGGATATAACAAATTATTCACCACATAAGCGGGCATCAATGGGATTGTCCAGGACCTTTCAGAAAATCGAGTTGTTCGGTGGCATGACCGTTCTCGATAACATACGCCTAGGGCGTCACATTCATTTGAAATCTGGAATTGTCAGTTCCGCAATCTATTGGGGCAGAACCAAGAAGGAGGAGATCAAGGCTAGGGAATTCATTGAGGAGGAAATAATAGACTTGCTCGAGATCGAAGCAGTCCGCAACGAGGTCACCGGCATGCTCCCTTATGGAATGCAGAAACGAATAGAGCTGGCCCGTGCCCTAGCGTTACAACCGGAGATTATTCTCCTGGACGAACCCCTGGCTGGATTCAATCTGGAAGAAGTAGAGGACATGGCGAGATTCATCATAGATATCAATGAGGATGAACGATGGAATATTACCTGTATTCTGGTTGAACACGACATGGGAGTTGTCATGGATCTTGTCCGATCGGGTTATGACGCTCAATTTCGGAGTAAAAATAGCAGAAGGGACTCCTGCCGAGGTACAGGAAAATCCCGAAGTTATCAAGGCCTATCTGGGTGAGGTGGAGGATCTATATGTCAGCCGCAGATGAGCAGCACTATGAAGGTGAAATCGACATTACCGCAGACCTGACCTTGCCCAAGCTCCTCATTCGGCAGTGCCGGAAATATGGCGACAAGAGAGTCGCCATGCGGGAAAAGGAGTTCGGGATATGGCGACCGATCACCTGGGCCGATTATCTTGAAAACGTGCAAAGGATTGCGCTGGGGCTTGTCGAGTTGGGGCTGGAACCCAATGACAAGGTGATCATGATCGGTGATAACCGGCCTCAAGCTCTTTGGGTAGAGATGGCCACCATGTGTGCAGGCGGTATTGGCGTCTGGCTATTTCAGGACTGCCTTATGGATGAGGTGCAATACATAGTCGATCATTCGGATGCCAAATTTTATATAGCCGAAGGGCAGGAAGAAGTTGATAAAGCGCTCGCCATCCGGGACAAGTGCCCGAAACTTCAAAAAATCATTTATGACGATCCCAAAGGACTGCGCCATTATGACGATCCGATGCTCATTAATCTTAAGGATGTGATGAGACTCGGCAGGCAAAAATCAAAGAAAGATCCCGATTTGTTTGACAGAATGGTTGAGCGAGCAACCGGAAAGGATGTTTGTTTACTGTTTTATACCTCCGGGACAACCGCTCTCCCCAAAGGGGCGCTTCTGACGCACTACAACATGCTCACTATGGGTCGAAATCTCATGAGAGTAGACCCATGTACCCGCCAGGACGATTTCGTCTCATATTTGCCGTTTGCATGGATCGGCGAACAGATGATGGCAATCTCATGCGGTTTGCAGGTGGGTTTCACGATCAACTTTCCTGAAGAGCCAGAAACATCTCAGCACAATCTTAGAGAAATCGGGCCGCACGTAATGTTTGCCCCTCCGCGTCTTTACGAGCAGATGACAAGAACAGTTCAGGTCAAGCACCTGGATGCGTCTTGGATCAAACGCAAGATCTATGACACAGCAATGAGCATAGGATACCACGTCGCGGAGCTCAAGTTTGAAAAGAAGCCCGTCCCATTCTACTGGAAACTGATGAATCGCTTGGCCGATTGGGTCTGCTACTCCAAGATTCGAGACCATCTCGGCCTGGGTAAAGTTCGTCATGCATATACAGGCGGAGCGGCAATGGGACCGGACCATTTTCGTTTTTTTCATGCGATTGGAGTGAATCTAAAACAGATATACGGCCAAACAGAGATCGCGGGTATTTCGGTCGTACACAGGGATCATGACATCAAATTCGATACGGTAGGAACCCCGCTTCCGGAAACGGAAGTCAGGATCACGGAAGAGGATGAAATTATATCCAAGAGCCCATCCGTTTTCATCGGGTATTACAAGATGGACGACGAGACGGTCAAGGCCCTTAAGGATGGTTGGCTCTATTCCGGAGATACCGGCTTTATCGATCAGGATGGCCATTTGGTGGTATTCGACCGATCCAAAGACGTCATGATCCTCAATGATGGCAGGAAATTCTCACCCCAGTTTATCGAGGCCCGCCTTAAATTCAGTCCGTACGTGAGAGATGCGCTCGTTGTCGGACATGAACGTCCTTATATCACGGCGATTGTCTGCATTGACTACAATACTGTCGGGAAATGGGCCGAAGACAATGGGATTAATTACACCAGCTACCCCGAGCTCTCCCAAATTCCGCAAGTTTATTCTCTAGTTGAACGAGCCATAAGAGAACTCAACAGGACTTTGCCTGAACCGGCCAAAGTTCTCAAATTTGCCAATTTGTACAAAGAATTCGACGCTGACGATGACGAATTAACCCGCACCAGAAAAATCCGCCGAGCATTCGTGGAAAACCGTTACAAGGAAATTATCGACGCTCTGTATACCAAGGTCGACACAGTCCATATGGATACCAATATCACTTATGAAGATGGCAGAGTAGCTCAGATTAAGACTGATCTAAGGCTGCATGATGTCGCTGAGGAAGGAGCAAAGAAGTAAATGGAATTCTTTTTGCAGCTTGTCGTTACCGGTGTCATGCTCGGTTCCATTTTTGCGCTTGTGGCCCTTGGATGGGTGCTGATTTACAAATGCTCCGGTGTTTTGAACTTGGCTATGGGCGAGCTGACCATGATAGGCGGCTATGTCTGTCTCGGTTTGTACGAACGGTTCGTGACTTTTATGCCGGTCAACGCGGCATTTTTGGTAGCCCTTGTCTGCACACTCATCATCGGTGTGATTCTGGGCCTGCTTACAGAACGTGTATTCCTGAGAAAGATGATAGGCCAGCCGATCTTGGCCGTGATCATGGTAACGGTCGGTCTGTCCTTCTTCTTTAAGGGAATGGTTTTTATTATTTGGGATACGGATACGCAGATCTTTTTTCCTCGAATCTTTTCCATCGATCCAATACGCTTGGGTGGGATAGCAATCGGCGAGGTTTATCTATGGAGCTTTATCGCTTCGCTGATCCTTATGGTCATCTTCGTTTCATTTTTCAAATACACCCGATGGGGACTCTCGATGCAGGCTTGTGCGGATGACGAGATGGCCGCGCTTTCGCTTGGGGTTAGCGCCAAGTTCGTTTATGCGCTTGCATGGGGAATTGCGTTCATGTCGGCAGGAGTTGGCGGAACGCTGTTGGGGAATATCAACGGGCTGAATTACTCGGTGAGCTTGTTGGGCTTGCTCGTCCTCCCTGTCGTGGTTTTCGGAGGGCTCAATTCGGTCCCGGGCGCTATCGTCGGGGGCATAACCATAGGCATTTTGCAAAATCTGGCAGGTGGTTACCTTGACCGGTACTTCCCCGGCGGAATCAAAGAGATCGCTCCATTCATTTTCATGGTCGTTTTTTTGTTGTTCAAACCCTACGGCCTTTGGGGCTGGGAAAGAATAGAAAGGGTATAGCTAATGAGTCATCTCCCCTGCGGTACATATTTTGAATCTTATGCCGAGGATCAGAAGTGGTGGCGCACCCCTTTTATAAAAGGGAAGATGATCCTCATGTTGATTTTGCTTATTGCTTTCCCCTTTCTAGTCGATGCCCAGTGGTTAAGCGTCGCTTACACGATCAATTATTACATTCTGGCAGCTCTGGGCGTACAACTTCTTATTGGCTACTGCGGCCAAATAACTCTCGGGCATGCAGCGTTTGTTGCCGTAGGAGCTTACACCAGCGCATATATGGTGTTGTTTGTCCCCTGGCCCCAGTCATTTATCGATGCGGGCGTGGCATATCCTCTGAGCATGCTTTGCGCGGGAATTACAGCCGGCCTATGGTCGGTTCTGTTTGGATTACCTTCGGCTAGAGTCAAGGGATTCTATCTCATCATGACCACCATGGCCGCACAATGGATCACCGTACCGTTAATCATCACTCAGTACGTCAGCCAAATAGGCGGACGGGGTCAATCGTTTTCGCTGCCGCCTGGAACCCTGAAACTTGGGCCATGGGCCATCGAGTCTGATGTTGAGATCTACTATTTCTCCGTAGCCCTAGTAATTCTGTGCCTTTTGGCCATGGGGAACATGCTGCGATCGAAACTCGGGCGTGCATGGGTGGCAATCCGCGATAATGATATTGCCGCCGAGACTATGGGCGTGAACATTGTGGTTTACAAATTGTTGGCGTTTTTTGCCGCGGGATTTTTTGCCGGAATCGCCGGTTCCTTTTATATAAGCGCTCTCTTTTTCGTAAGTCCGGAACATTATGAATGGTTCTATTCACTTCTTTGGGTGGGAATCATCCTTATAGGCGGTGTGGGAAGTATTCAGGGGCTCGTTTTCGGTTCTGCTTTCGTAGTTTTAATATTCAAAGCTTTAGAAATAATGGTGCTCGGGATGAGCGACCTTGTTATGGAGTCCTATCCGAGTTTGGGCTGGGTCACTACAAAATTCATTTTCTTCAAAGAGTCGGCGTTCGGTTTGGCGATTATTTTCTTCCTAATCTACGAATCTAATGGATTGAGTTATAGGTATTGGCAATTAAAGAACTATTTCAATCTTTGGCCTTTTTCATATACGGGAAAGTGATGTTTTGTCAATCGGAAGGGGGTGATCGTGCTCGATGAGTCAAACGACATTTATGTCGCTAGTAGCTATTAATCATGAAGGAGAGGGAGGTGCAGTATGACGATTGGCAGGATTCTGCTGTTAACCGTGGCTTCCATGTTGCTGTGTTTCACGGTGTTCGCAGCGGACGAAATTAAGATCGGGTCCATAAATGATTTGACCGGCGCAACATCTGACGTAGGAAAAGACGCTGCATTGGGAGTTAAAGAGTGCGTTGCCTATATCAATGACACGGGTGGTATTAACGGGAAGAAGATCAAACTTCTATTGCATGATTATGGATATAGGTTGCCGGAAGCTAACATCTTATACAAGCGTTTCAAAGATCATGACAAGATCGCGCTTTTATTGCAGTGGGGGACCGGAGATACGGAAGCGCTTTCTCCTACGGTTAACAAAGACAAAATGGTGACGATCTCCGATTCCTTGTCAGGCAATTTGTGCGATCCTTCCAAGACGCCGTACAATTTCATTTATCGGTACTGATTATTCCACCAATGCCAGAGCGGCGCTCACTGCTTGGTTCGAAGAGGTCTGGAAAAAGAGTGACAAGTGGAAACAAGCCAGAGATTCGGGCCAAAAGCCAAAGCTGGTCTGTTCTTATATGTTCGCCTCGCCCTATTCCAGCGCGCCTATTAAAGCAATTAAAGATCAGGCTCAATTGCTCGGGATAGAAGTCGGAAAAGATCTGGACGTCTCCTTGACAGCTCTGGATGCTAAGAGTCAGGTTGCCGCCGCCAAGGAAGAGAAGGCAAATGTGATGTGGCATGGCAATACTACTATGTCCGTTGCCACCACGGTCAAGGATGCATACGCTTTGGGCTTGAATGTTGATCACATAATTAATAACTGGGGCTTTGACCAGAACCTGTTGAAAATGACTGAAAAAGCCGGCGAGGGCTGCATCGGCGCAGCTTCCTGCGCGTTTATTGGAATGGATGTCCCATTGATGGATAAGGTATTGGAATATTGCAAGAAAATTAACTCTGACACTCCGATTGAGAAAAGGTCCATTCGAACTGTTCAGGGTTGGCTGAAGGTTTCCATGGCTGCCGGTGCACTGAGCGCAGCGAAAGGAAACCTCGACGGTCCCTCACTAAAGGCAGCTCTTGAATCGTTCAGAGACTGGTATCCGTTTAATACCCCTAATGCTTTAGGACGGCCTGGCACCACAATCACGGATAAAGATCACAGGCCAAGCCCTATTGTGAACCTTTATACTATAAAGGACGGCAAGATCGTTTTGTTGCAGCAGATGAATATGAAGGAAAAATTTCCGGACAAATGGGAAAGCTGGCTCGGCTGGTAGTCTCAGGTAACGAAGCGAATCAGCACTTTTTTAGCAGAGGTATTGCAGGCATCGTCCAACCGGAGAGGGAGAAGGTTGTGGCTGAGAATAGCAAAATTCTGAAAATCAATAATATTGAGGTCAGATATCACGAAGTAATCCTGGTTCTAAAGGGAGTCTCCATCGAAGTTCCCGCGGGAGCCATAGTCGCCCTCTTAGGCGCCAACGGAGCGGGAAAGAGCACAACGCTCAAGGCGATTTCAGGTCTTCTGAATCACGAAGACGGTGAGGTTACCGACGGCAGCATCGAATTCATGGGTGAGCGAATTCATAAACTGCCGGCAGAGCAAATCGCGAATCGTGGGATCATTCAGATTATTGAAGGGAGACGTGTTTTCGAGCATCTCACTGTCGAAGAAAACCTTATTGTAGGAGGTCATCTGCGGCCGACCGGCATAAAGGAACGCCTCGCTATGGTTTACCACTATTTTCCGCGGCTAAATGATCGCCGGAATGTAATGGCAGGATTCGTGAGCGGCGGGGAGCAGCAGATGTGTGTGATCGGGAGAGCCATGATGGCTCAACCGAAACTGATGCTGCTGGATGAGCCTTCGATGGGTCTGGCTCCTTTGCTCATAAAGGAGATCTTCGAAATTATTCAGCGCCTCAATAGAGAAGAGAAAATTCCCATTCTCCTGGTGGAACAAAATGTTAAACTTGCTCTGACCGTTGCTCCGCATGCGTACGTTATGGAAAATGGACGAATCGTCATGGACGACTCATCCGAGAAGCTTAAGGAAAATCCGGATATACGAGATTTCTATCTCGGACTCACCGATGTTGGAGGTAGAAAGAGCTTCAGAGACGTCAAACATTACAAAAGACGCAAACGTTGGATCGGTTAATGAGCCAGCGGAGGAAGGAGAGACTATGAAGAAAGCAGTTACGATAATCGTGGCTATCGTGGCGGCACTTGGATTCACCGTTTTACCGGCTATGGCTCAGCAGCCGGTTGTCACTCTAGACCGAGTTGAAGTTGCGGCTATTCAGCCATTCTTCATGAAACCGAGAGTAGATTACAAAAATGAAAAAGAGCCAGGAAAAGACTTGGCTGTCGGCGCAATGATGAATTTGGCTTATGTGCTGAATATTAAAAACCCTGGCAAGGCGCCTGTCATGCTCGATGAACTTTCATTTACGACCTCTTTTGATGGATTCGAGATCGCAACCCCAATGGTATACGAACATCCATGGATCCCGGGGGGAAAAACAAGTGAACTGCGTGTTGTGGTGGTCAGCGAGACCTTGCCCACCGTCGGTAACCTGAGTGTCGGGACAGGCAATGTCGCCAGGATGCAAGAGATGAAAACGACCGCAGTCGCACTGGTCAAAAAGTGGTGGGACACAGTGGGTGATTTCGCTTTCCCGATTGACGTCACCAACGGTAATGCGCTCTTCAAAGACGAAAAAGGCAAAGAAATTAGGGTAAAATTCTCCGGAAAATGGCCCAAGAAATAGTAGTCCTGTTTTGCCTCGAAAGCGGATTTGATTGATATTTATTACATGTTTTTTTGCACGGCTCCATAGAGCCGTCTTTTTTTTGGCAGGTATTATTCTTGCGAAAAAACAGAGCATGCCTCATATGATAAAGAGCAAGATGTGACTAAATGTAGCAATTACCCAAAATAGTGACATTCTCGCCAACCGTCACCCCGGCGAAAGCCAGGGTCCGGAACCGCGTGCCGCGGGATTGAAAAGACTGGATTCCGGCTTGCGCCGGAATGACGGTATAAGGCCACCTTGAATCGGTCAGAACTTTTGGCAATTGCTATAATAAGAAAACGATCCATGCCGGACCTAAGTATTCCTGAACAAGTTATCGAGGAAATCAATCGACTCCGCGAAGAGATTCGGCGTCACGATAATCTCTACTATGTGCTGGACAGCCCTGAGATTTCTGATGCGGAATATGACCTCCTATTCAGAAAATTGCAGGAACTTGAGCAGACTTACCCTGAACTGATCACGCCCGATTCCCCTACTCAGCGTGTAGGCGGGCAGCCATTAGAGAAGTTCGGTGAAGTTCCTCATGCCTTGCCGATGCTTTCTCTTTCCAACGTATTCGAAGAGTCGGAAATTAGGGAATTCGACCAACGTGTGAGACGAACTCTTGGTGATGCGAAACGCATCGATTATGTTGTGGAACCCAAACTGGATGGGGTTGCTCTCGAACTCGTTTATGAGAACGGCTTTCTAGTGTCGGGTTCCACGCGAGGCGACGGTTACATCGGCGAAGATGTTACGGCGAATGTACGCACTGTTAAGGCGATTCCTCTGCGACTGAAATCCGAAGGTTGGTTCAGCCGAGCTACTCTTCTGGACGTGCGTGGGGAAATCTTTATGAATCGGGCCGATTTCGATGAGCTTAATCGCGGCCGCGATGAAGCTGGTTTCCCTGCTTTTGCGAACCCTCGCAACGCATCCGCGGGTTCTCTGCGCCAGCTCGATCCTCGAGTTACAGCAAAGAGGCCGTTAAAATTTCGCGCACATGGGGTGGGTCGGGCTGAACCCGACTTGCCCGGCACGCACATGGAATTGCTTGAGGGTCTGGCAACGCTCGGCGTGCCGGCCAATCTTGAGAATACCCGGTTATGCAGGAATATTGAGGAGGTTTTGGAGCATTATCGGAAACTCCAAGAAATCAGGGAACACCTGCCTTATGAAATCGACGGGGCTGTCGTCAAAGTTAACTCTCTGACTGACCAAATAGCTCTGGGCTTGAAGACGCGTTCCCCCCGCTGGGCTGTGGCTTTCAAATTCGAGCCGATGCAGGCAATGACAAAGATTTTGAAAATCGACGTGAATGTGGGTCGCACCGGCACCCTCACCCCTCTAGCCCTGATGGAGCCCGTCTCCGTGGGTGGGGTAACCGTCAGTCGAGCCACGCTGCACAATCAGGATGAAATTGACCGCAAGGACATTCGAGAAGGCGATACAGTAGTCATTCAGCGAGCCGGCGATGTCATACCGGAGATAGTGAAGGTCGTTCGAGAATTGCGGCCCGATCAAGCCCAACCGTATTCAATTCCTGATAAATGTCCGGTGTGCGGTTCTGAAGCGGTTCGGCTGCCGGGGCAGTCTGCGAAAAGATGCGTAAATGTTTCCTGCCCTGCCCGGATTAAAGAGACCATAAGGCATTTTGCGTCCAGAGGCGCCATGGACATAGAGGGCTTGGGCTACAAGCTTGTTGACCAGCTTGTCGACCGTGGTCTCGTCCGTACACCGGCTGATCTCTATTTCTTAAGCAAGGATACATTGGCGTCACTGGAGCGAATGGCCGATAAATCCGCATCCAACATTCTCGAAGCGCTGGAACGATCTAAAGAGGTTTCAGCCGATCGCTTCCTGTACGCCCTGGGGATCCCCCTGGTGGGCGAACATGTCGCACGGCTCCTCATTCAGCCGTATCGGGATCTGGATGCACTGTCCAAACAAAACGCCGATGCCCTTCAGCGCATACACGGTATAGGTCCGGAAGTGGCTCAAAGTGTGACGGCATTCTTTCGGGAACAGAAAAATGTGGAAATGATTCAGCGCCTTCTCAGTGCAGGGATCAACCCGGCACCTTTGCCGGCACTTGAGAGCGAAGCCGAGACCCCTTTAAGCGGCAAAACAATAGTTCTTACCGGCTCGCTTTCAATAGAAAGATCCGATGCCAAGGCGGCTGTGGAAGCTGCCGGCGGAAAAGTTACAGGATCGGTCAGCAGAAAAACCGACTACGTTGTCGTTGGAATCGATCCGGGATCCAAACTGGACAAAGCCAGGGAGCTGGGAGTAACGATTCTTACTGAATATGAATTTCGAAAATTGGCTGGAATTTGAATTGGGGGCACAGATGTCCGTTGTACAGGCGAAAAGTGATCGTATCAGGGAGGGTTCAGGGAGTGGCCTTCCGGTACTACACCAGAGATGTCGCGCTAAGCAAAGGGGTGTACGGGTGGGTCCGTAATCTTCCTGACGGGCGGGTCGAAGCCGTGTTTGAAGGCAAGCAAGAAGACGTGGATTCCGTTGTTACATGGTGCCGCAAAGGACCTCCTGCGAGCCAGGTCGAAAAAGTGCAAATCCAAGAAGAACGACCCACAGGGGAATTCAAGGACTTTGAAATCCGATTTACAGGTTCATTGTTTTGATTAAGCTATCGGCATTTTTGGGGAGTATCCTTCTCTTTGCGATTCAAGCAATGCCTGCGGCGGTGCACGCGTTGGATTCAGATTCTCCTTTCATTATAGATGTGCTGATGGGAGAGCCGGTCGAGATCGAGACAATGCTCGACGACTTGGCCGATACAAAAATTGTTTACCTCGGCGAAGTCCATAGCATTGCTCGGCACCATAAGCTTCAGGCAGACATCCTGAACCGTCTGAAGGGGCGCGGTCTGAAACTGGCGTTGGGAATGGAGATGTTCTCAACTCAACACCAGGCTGTCCTCGACCGCTGGCTATCCGGTAAGCAAAGTATCAACGACCTTATCAGAGAACTGGGCAAAGAACATTGGACCAATCTGAAAGATTACGAATCGGTTCTGACAACTGCCCGGGATCTTGACATTGCCCTCGTCGGCCTCAATGCTCCTGATGATTTAGTCCACAAAATTGCCAGAGAAGGTTTGGCAGGTTTATCCCCGAAAGAAAAAGCATCGCTCCCTGAAGATTTGGAAGAAATCAATCCGTTAAATGATCGACTCCTGCGTCTCAGACTGAGAGTTCATAAAGCTTTTGAAGCTAAGAGCCTGGATAATATAGTTCTTGCTCAGGCGCTCCGCGATGCGACTATGGCGCGAGCTGTTGTGGAATTCCTCAACTCACCTAAAGGCAAAGATGCTGTGATGGTGGTCATAGCCGGGAGTGGTCACGTCAATTACGGTTTCGGAATCCCCGAGCGGGTGAAACGTCGGTTGGATGTTCCCTCCCGCATCATTCTGGCATCCGAAAGCGGCGAGCTGGTCTTATCGGAACAGGAGATGCGCCAGATGGCCCCAACCTACCTAACACACAAGGATCTGGAATTTATTCAGAAACCCGTAGCCGACTATTTGCACGTGATCCCGCTGAAAGAGGAATCGCAATAAGACCCCGCACAAAAGGGTATGTCACAGCAGAGCAGGCGAAGACAAAATATGCATCTAACAACAAATATGAGATTTGATTTATCAGCGTAATCTGCGCTATCTGCGGATAGCAGCTGCTGTTTGGTCCGGTGCACACGCTCACTGCCCGGAAAAAGAAGAGAGGATCTACCGCAGATGACTCAGATGTCGCAGATAAGAAGAGAATTATCTTTACTCTCCAAGAACATGAAAGACATTTTATCTGCGTCATCTGTGGATAGGTCCTAAGAACATGAAATTTGATTTCCCTTGATCTCCGCGGTGAATGGCTGCCCGGTCTTTTGCTGATGACGGGCCGTTGAAGAATAAAACTCTATCCGCAGAGTTCGCGGAGAAACCGGGGAGAAAAAGGATTTCTATGATGAATCGGCCTGACAAGGTGTTTCTGTACGTGCTCGTTACCTGATGATCTTGCGTTTTTTCGCTCCACTTAGTACTAATCGAGATTTTCCATGAGAACTCGGTCCATTCCCAAGATCACAAATCTATGTTTCACTCCTCTTGCCGTTCTGTCGCTCCTGCTGTGCGCCTGGACGTCGTGGTCTGCACCACCACTGGATGAGGCACTTATCGGCGCAGCGAGGCGAGGCGATCTGTCTCGAGTCGAAACTCTTCTGGACCGGGGCGCTGATGTTAAGGCAAAGGACAACGAAGGCGTTACGGCTCTCATGACAGCGGCCCTGGAAGGGCACTCGGCAGTCGTGAATGCACTTCTGCAGAGGGGTGCTGATGTCAACGCTAAAACCAAGGAGGGCAACACTGCCTTATGCGAAGCCGCCTGGGGAGGCCACGCTGGAATAGTACAGGCGCTCCTGGATGAAGGCGCTTATGTCAATGCAGGAACGGGAACGGTAGTCGGTACGGCGCTGATGGCTGCTGCCTATGGGGGGCACTTGGAGGTCGCGAAACTCCTTCTGGAAAGAGGGGCTGATGTAAACGCGAAAAACAGAGATGGTGGCACGGCTCTGTGGAGTGCCGCCCGAAAGGGTTACTCGATGGTCGTGAAATTGCTGCTTGACAGGGGCGCTGATGTCAAGGCGAAGGTCAACGACGGCGCTACACCACTATGGTGGCCTGCAACGGAAGGCAAAGTAGAGGTTGTAAAGCTCCTTCTGGACAAAGGTGCTGATGCTAATGAGAAGGGGAATACTGGCGTGACGGTGCTGATGTGGGCAGCCGAAAAAGGAAACGCCGAAGAGGTGAAAGTGCTTCTAAACGGGGGCGCTGATGTGAATGCTAGAGACGATAAGGCCCGTACGGCCCTTATGTGGGCAGCCGGAAAAGGTCATACGAAGGCGACGCAGATGCTTTTGGAGGCAGGCGCCGATGTTAAGGCAAAGGACAAGGCGGGCTTAACTGCTCTGAAGCGCGCACGGTTAGTTGGCCACAAGGAAATCATAGAACTGCTCAAAACGTTTGGAGCGAAGGAATAGAGACGCATAACAAGTCTGTAGGGGCTCTTCCTGTTTATAGTTTGAGAAGTGAGAAGGGGTCACGTCTGCTCTTGACTCACCTTTCAGAGCAAAGAGCAAACTTAATAATCATCTAAGAGGCTTTATAGTCGTCATGGGTGACTCCTTAATATCAAGAAGCGGGACGGCAGAAACAGAGATGTTTCAAGGAGGAAAGCTGCTAATTGAATACTACCCTAAGCCACCTGAACCGACGCCTCCGTCAAGCATATTATTCGCGCTCGCTTGGTCCTGCCGGGGGAGTTTTCGGTAACACGTTCCACTATCTTAACGCCCAATTAGTCCATTACCACCACTACTCCTTAGACCGACATTCTTCGGAACAGCAGTGCCCCGGCCAGGGTTGTAATTCCCCAAAAAATCAGGAGTACCACGAAGTCGGTTAACGGCGAAAAGTGGTGCGGCCCGCCAAGCGCGTAACGCATCCCGTCCACGCCATAGGTTAACGGATTCAGGTGAGCTATCATAAAAAGCCATTCAGGCACGCTGTCCAGAGGAAACAACGCTCCCGATAAGAAGAACACCGGCATCGTCAAGAAATTCATGATCAACTGAAAACCGTGCGGGTCCGTCATCTGGGCGGCTACGGCTATCCCGAGGCTGACAAATGCCGTGGAAATAAGGAACATAAAGACTAAAGCCAGCAAGATCCCTATCGGATCGAATTTTACCAGACCGGCCACAACAAGAGCGATTAGAAAGACCGCACCTTTGATCATTGCCGTGGTCACGGTCCCGAGGGTTTTTCCGGCCATGATGGCGGTTCTGCTCACCGGAGCGACTAATATTTCCTTCAGAAACCCGAATTGTCTGTCCCACAGCACGCTTATGCCCCCGAGCATAGCGGAAAAGAGCAGCGACATGCCGATAATTCCAGGTCCTATATATTCCATGTAGGATACATTGCTTCTTATAGCTGAAATATCGACCATAGCCACTTCCCAACACAACCAAAAACAGTAAAGGCAGAGCCATAGAGCCGATTAATCTGCTGCGATTCCTCCTGAAGCGTATGATCTCTCTCAACCATAGGGTATGCACGGTGACAGCGGAATTCATCGCATTCTCGTTCGCATGAATATTCTCATACGTTCTTTGGGTTCAGTGACGGGCTCGTCACGGATCTCGCGTCCTGTTAATTTGATAAACACATCTTCGAGGTTGGGTTTGCGCAATGAGACGGAGGTGATCCCGACAGATAGGGCTTGCGCCATCTCGAAAACCTTGGGGATAACGGATTCGCCGTTCTTTACAGTTAGGAGGACTGTTCCTTCCTGCGCTGAGATGTTCTTAAGATCTTCCAGGGCACGGAGGCGCTCAAGAAATTCATCATTGGAATCCGGTGTAGTCAATTCGAGCAGATCGCCTCCGAGGCTTTCCTTCAATCCTTCCGGAGTATCCATTGCCACTATTTTGCCTCGGTCTATTATCGCGATTCTGGAGCACAGTTGATCGGCTTCATCCATATAATGCGTGGTTAAGATGATGGCCATCCCGAACGATTCTTTCAAGTCCCTTATGTAAGCCCAAATTTTTCGCCGAGTTTGCGGGTCCAGCCCAAGAGTCGGCTCGTCAAGGAACAGGACGCGGGGCATGTGCATCAGACCTCGCGCAATTTCGAGACGTCGCCGCATTCCGCCTGAGTAGTTCTTGATCAGATCGCTCCGGCGGTCCTTTAAATCAACCAACCCCAGTACTTCTTCGATACGCGAATTGCGAGTCTTGGCGTCCAATCCATACAGCCGACCGTGGAAATCCAGGTTCTCCTCGCCGGTCAACTCGTCATCCAGGCTGGGATCCTGGAATACAATCCCAATACATTGTCTCACAGCATCTTCTTCGAGACGAACATTGTGCCCGCAGACCGATGCAAGACCGGAGGTGGGCGCAAGGATTGTTGAAAGGATCGAAATCAGCGTAGTCTTGCCTGCCCCGTTAGGACCAAGTAATCCGAACAGTTCTCCCGTCCCGATTTCCAAAGTTATATTGTCGAGTGCTGTTAACCGGCCGAATTTCTTGGTGAGATCTTTTATGCGGATTATGGTCGAAGCATTTTCTCCTTATATAACGCGCTATTTCATTTTATCCTTCAAAATATCACCAAGCGTGCCAAAAGAAGATCCCCTGCCCTGCCCTTTGATGAAATCAGTGACATTGGATTCTTCAGCCCTATTGCTGAGGCTTTTGGTGCTTAGCGAGATTTTTTGCGTTTCACTGTCAATTGACAGGATTTGAACTTCAATCTCAGATCCCAAGGCAAACCTTTTTCTTAGGTCGCCGGTCTTGCCATCGCTAATCTCGGAGACGTGGAGCAAGCCGGTTTTGCGTCCGGGCAAGCTAACAAATATTCCATAATCTTTGATACTGTCCACCACGCCTGCAACTACTGTCCCTTCAGTGAGAGCCGGTTCCGGCTCCATTCCTGCCAAAATCAATTCAAGCCCGATTCGTTTGGATTCTCTGTCCACCGTTAAGACTCGCACTTCGACCTCGTCTCCGGTCGACAAGACCTCTTTTGGATGATTGACACGTCGGCCGAATCCGAGATTAGAAAGGTGAATGAGCCCTTCAATTCCGGGTTCCAATTCAACAAAAGCCCCGAAATTCATTAGCTTGGTTACTTTACCCGACACGACATTCTCTTCAGAATAGCGTTCTGCAACCGTGTCCCATGGATCCTCGAGAGTCCTCTTGAGACTGAGTGAAATCCGCCTGTTCTCCCAATCGACATTCATCACTTGAACCGTGACCGAATCTCCTTGGCTGAGCACATCGGAGGCCTCGTTGACTCTGTGCCATGCAAGCTCGGACATGGGGATCAGGCCGTCTACACCGCCAATGTCTACGAAGGCCCCGAATTGAGCAAGCACCCGAACGGTGCCGGTGACGATGTCTCCCGATTTCAGGGTCTTTTTGAGTTCAACGATCTTCTGTGCACGTTCTTCCTCGAGAATGTCTCTCCGGGAAATAACAATATTGCGGCCTCGCTCGGAATACTCCGAGATGCGAAAAGTGTAGCGGTTACCTATATAATCGCTGGGACTACCCGAAGCCTGCAGGTCTATTTGTGAATAAGGGCAAAATGCTTGCTTACCAAACAGGCTGACGCTAAAACCGCCTTTCCGCTCGGCAGTGACAAGCCCTTCTACCGGGACACCACTTCGGAAAGCATCTCTAATTGCCTCTTCTGAGGCTGCAGCAGTCATTTTGACGCTCAGGCGTATTTCTCCGTCCCTGGTACTCACCACATAGGCCGTGACCGGATCACCCAGTTTTATTTCTATCGGGCCGTTTTCATCCACGAATTCCGAACGAGCAATCACTCCCTCGCTCTTGCCGCCGATACCGACGAAGACCCATTCATCGCTAATGGAGACTACCGTTCCACTGATTTTGCTATCCTGTTGAATGCGTTTGCTTCTTCCCGCCTCAGTGGACTCAAAAAGGGACGCAAAATCCTCTTCGTTCTCATTTTCCTCGCGTCCCAAAGCATCATCTGATATTTTTGCCTCGTTATTGTCATCCATGGTTTTCATGTCCTCCTAATATCAGTCTTCTTGTTACCTCATTCTAGTGACATGTTGCAAGAGGACCCCCTCGTCTGCTATGTAATATAAAACGGTAGTGGTGAAATTACCACCCGCGGTGGACCAGAGCGGGGGATTGCCTGGATTCTTGCATAACCGGCATTCCGTAGTCTATCTCCGCTTCATAATAATCAATGCTTCACAATGGGTGACAGAGGACAGCTGCCAATGCCCTTTCTCCGACGGAATGAAATTTCATGGAATGAGAGATTTCGCCGGTGCCTGTATTTCTTCCTCCGAGACGAACTGGACAGCATCCTTCTCACTGAATCCCTTATCGAATCATACAAAGCATTCAAAGGGAGCAAGAAGGAATACCCTTTTGTAGAAATGCGCCAAATGAAACCTCGAGCAAAAATATTTGGCCCTGAATATCCTGATCAACGGTCTTTCATCGTAATTTTTTCCGAGGATACTTTACCCACGGAATCCAAGTCTCAGATCCGTTTTCTCGATTCGAATAAGGTAACGAAGGAAAATTTCGGTTTATTGGCTCTGTTCGATTTGCAGGACGTTTTTCACCAGCGCATGCGCTATTTCGAGGATTCGGAATTCGTATCGTTGCTCAAGAGTTTGCTTCCGGCCGATTATGCTTTGTTAATTCAGCGTGACCCATCAATACGGGCAAGGTACCGGTTCGGGCTTTCCCATTTTCATGTAAGAATCGATTGGCCCGTTGCCAATGCCGCTGAAGATCTTGGCCGCTATTTGAAGTATATCTCCAGGAGCTTGTACGAAAAGGGGGACAGAGAAGGCGATATACTACAACAGAAACTTTACGAATATTACGGACTACACCACACAGTCGGCGGCAGAAGGACAGCCGGACTGGTCGCGGCCCAATATCTGGCGCGTTTTGATTTTATTTCAACTGTTTACGTTTCCTCATCGGAATCTCGGACACTTATCCGAATTTCCGAATCAGGCGTATCAAAATACGTGCTGATTAAACTTACCAGTGAGGAGATCAGAGCGCTTGCTCGCATGACCAACCTGAAAGTGAAGGATTTTGTCAAAGCCTACCTAATTGATAGAACGTCGGAGTACGGTGTTGGGATTTTTCTTGTCACATATCAACGCAACGAACACTCAGAGGCACCTCATGACGGAAAACCGAGAGAATTAAACCCTGATTACCAGTGGCTGAATGTCGATTTGCAGTTGCTGATCCCCCCTCCTACCAGCGGCGATGTTAGACCCATCCATTTATCCCGAGTGTATGCCTGATGGACATCCTTATCCTCTTGAAGGCGGGTTTCATAGGATTCGCAATGTGTCTAGGCGTGCAAATGCTGGTGTTCTATTTGATCGGGCGATACATGCCAGTATCAGAGCGAAATTTCATGCGGATTTTCATCCTGGCCGGTGTAATCTCATTCTTGGCCCTGGATTTTTTCCTCTATTACAGGATCACTGTGAACCAGGTCCCTAATGCCGAGATTTTTCTGGCCGGATGTATTGGCGGATGGCTGGGCGGGATTGTATCGGGTCTCACGCACATGAAGAAGTTCTTTCTGAGCATAGCACGCTGACGGGTAAAGCAATTCTCAAAATCAATAACGATGGTGAGGGATTCCGGGTTGCCCGGCAGTGTCGTTTGGATCGTACCAAATCTTTAGAGCCGCTACAATTTACTAACCCACCTGTGAGGCTTCTTCTACGGCAGTTACCAGCACGCCGTAAAATTCTTCAGGTTCTGCTCCTTTTTTTGCAGCGTCATATTTCCATCCCAAATGCCGCGAGCAAGCGCCACAAACGAGGAAACGCCACGCATATCCGGGAAACCATGTGTGTTGCAGGAACAGTTCATCGGAGATCAGGATGTTGCTGCATTCAATGAACGTCCGGAAATTACACTGGATGCCTGCGGGATTCACAAAAGAGTGCTCACCCGCTCCATTGATTTTTATTAATGCTGATGAGTTAGTGATGTACTCTCCACAATTGGCGCAATGATAAGCCTTAAGGTCTTTGTCTTTATCATCAGTCTTGATTTTGACGTGCAAAAACATGTCGTGAATCCGAGTCCGTTGTTACTGATGCGAATTGGTCGTATGACCTCGTTTGTTCTTGTTTCCTGATTCCCAGGCTCCGCCTCATAAGCGCTAACTTGAACGTTCTGGTCCGCTCGTCCCAGTGGGACGAGATGATAGTAGCCCGGCGATTTATCGCCGGGAAAGCGTCTAACTCAAAATTCTAGTCCCATTAGGGACGGCTGATCGATTAACGCCGGCCATACCTTCTTCAGTCGTCCCCATGGGACTGGACGACCTTTACTGGAGCCGCATTCTTTACCCGGCGATGAATCACCGGGCTACTTTCGGAAGTTCCTACGGAACCATGACTGCCCCTAAGTTAGCGCACATGAGGCAGAGCCTGAGAACGAGAGGTGACGCGGCCAAAAAATGTCAATTGCGACCCCGTTGAAAGACGGGGGAAGCAATCTCGCGGCTTTGGGGACTGCCGGTAGGGCCGTCCCGCGCAGAACGCGGGATTGCCGGTTAAATCCCCCCATACCCCCCTTTACTAAAGGGGGGATAAAGGGGGGATTTCGAGACGCCTGTTGCAACATAGACTGCTCCATATAACAATCCCACGCCCCTCCTGACTGAGGGGTTAGGATTTTCCGCATTCCTCGGTGGACAGTCGGTATCACCCTCCAAGAAATCCTTCAGTAACAAGCAATTGTCGAACTTTAGGGCCCGCGCCTTTAGGGACTCGCAGGGGGAAGCCTGCGGGATGAGTCTTGTTTGCTTTTGGAACAAACCCGAGGGAAGGATCGACCCCGGGATTAAGCTCCCATATGGCTCTGGGAACGGTTCCACACCACTTCGCTACGAGGTACAAGGGCAAGTCTTTGAGCAGTTTCACTCGGTCCAGGTAATCGTAGGCGAGAGGGGGCAGAGGAGCCACATCCACCCTGTAAAAACTTCTATGGGTGTCTATAATTTTGAGAGCGATTAGCCGCGGTATCAGGGCCTCAGAATATGAAGGCATCACCAGGTCCCAATAAGAGAATTTGGGACTTTTCTTCAGCACTTCATCAATTTTGTCGGTTCCATCCGTGTAAGCGCACATTGCCATTAACCAATCAGTATTGCTGTTTCGCCGAACCAGTTGCTTCAAAATTCCGCCGGCAACTCGCGTGGAGAGCACCGGATCTCTGCGGTCATCCCATTCATTGGTCGAAGTCCATTGATTTTGGGGCTGGTTCTTTTTTTCCTTAACGGTTACCAGCGACCACCAACCAACACCGCCCAGTCGGGTACGGGAAGAAGGCAGTAGATCGCTAACCACAACTGCCAGATAGATGAGATCTTCGGGAAGCGATTCTTCCGACAATGTTTTCTTTATCGTTGGACCGTAAAGGGCTATCCGGTCAAACCACTCCATTAGCAATGCTCGACGGTCCATGAGAAGATAATTCAGCTGATCCAATACACGAAGACAGACTTCTTGATGATTAAAGGGGATCTGAACACCGGCAAATTCGAAACCCTGCTTCTGGATATCATGTGGCAGGATATAGCCGCCGCGGGAGTAGCTGGCGTTATCAGACGCAGCAAGAGAATCGGTGCCCACGATGGAAACAGCGATCGCCAGGATTGCGCAAACTATTGCCGGTTTAAATTGTGCGGCAAGAGTTTCCGGGAAATCTATGGATAATCTATTGAAGATTGTCATTTTCCGTATTCCTTCAGTTACGAGGGCTTAAATACTGTCATTGCGAGCGGAGCGAAGCAATCTCCAGCTTGGGTGATTGCTTCGTCGTTTCACTCCTCGCAATGACAAACCACAGCCCCCTTGTAGCTGAGGGGTCACCATTTTCCAAATAATTTCAATGACATTACGAATCGGCAATTGCAAGAAACAATATTCTTCGTATCCGGACTTAATAACTCCCCGCCGCTAACGGGGCCAAAAAGTCTGACCGCTCATGTATGGATTCTGGTCGGAGGGTGTTTGTGAACCGCGAGAGGGATCCCGATAATTCTTATATTGAACATATGCTTCATCCAAGAGAACGTCCTGCAATAAAACCAGAAGCTCATTACGTTGACGAGCTACGCTGTCAGGACCCTGAAGATCGGGACGGCCGCGGCGACCTCCCCAGCACCTGCGCATCTCCGCCATTCAACATAAGCGGACCGCTCACGCTCGGCAAGTTCCAGGCACATTGTTTTAGCTTCTTCTAAAGAACGAGATCTTTCTTTGAGCACTTCCTGTACGCACTTAGCCATAGGATCGGCGTGGTTCCGTCTTCTCCAATTCCCGTTCAATACGGGCGGTTATGGACTCTTGTTTCAAATAGCGACAACTCTCGATTCCTCGCGCGAGTGCCTCATAGGCTTGCGTCCATCCGGCGGCTTCGACGTTGCATGAAGCGTCAGCGGTTAATGCCGAGACACTAATCCAGGAGATCGTGCAGATGAGCGCCATCAGAATACACGTCACGAAGAATCCTTTTCATCACGCCAGATGAAAAATCCAAAAAAGTCGCTGGTATAACTCCTATCAACATAACGATCGAGCGTGTATGTTTTCTGTTCCGGCGACAACCTTGACTTTCTCACGATCAGACCATCGCCGCCTACATGATAAATGTTGCCTAAGACATTATGAGGGTTAGCATCACCGTGAATAGCTCGCTCGCAGCCGGCGAGCGCCAGGGCTTTGGCCATATCTTTAGGTACTTATGTGGTGACCGGCAGCAAAAACCAGGTTCCCATCAGCGCGGATCCCAAAGGCGCTCCGAGTAGCTATGAACCAGTCCGCTCCAAAATTTGCCTGAGGCTGCAATCCTCCATAACCGTAACCGTACCAAGACGATGATCCGCTTGTATCTGCCTCGTTTTCTGAAAGCAAATAACCCAGGCCGATTTCAGCATCTTCCCTCTTCCCTCCCTTTACGATGGAGTCTACGACTTTGCCGTCCTTGATTATTAGATGTCTAAGTTGTTTGGCATCATTAACCAGCGATACAGGTATTCCGTCATTCCATTCGAGTATATCTACCGACCCATCTTTATAAGACACGATCGTAGCCAGACCTGGAGTCAGCTTTTTGATTACCTGTCCGCGGAAAATCGTGCCCCCTTCTCCTGAATGCTTTTGCTTCCACAGAGCATTAGTGACAGCCACGAGGTTAGGTCGGTCCTCACGTGGAACAGTAGAACTCCGCTCAGATCCTCCCGGCTCCGAAGACCCGATAAACAGGCTCATTGAAACACGTTTCATGTCGAAAAGAAGCATGTGCACTATTGCATTAGCATATTGGGCGCTGGGTCGATAGCTGGTCCGATACATCAGTGGTTGACCATCAGGCCCGACCGGCATTCCTTGTGACTGCCACACACCCTCCCCCGGAAGCTCAGGCGCCCGATATAGAGGAGGGATATTCTTTAACCAAACGGCTTTGTACGGGGATCTGCAATAAATAGGATCATGGTCATTATCAGGTACCCGAGCCAGGAGTCTGTCCCTCAAACCGACGAATACCGGTGCACACGGCGGAAGAATGCCGCTTGAATCTGATGAGCGTGACCGCCCGGATACATCGGGCGCCGGAGTATCCGGTCCCACCGGACGGTTCATATCGGGATTAATTGTGGCGCTTGGTTGTGATCTGGGCCTACGGGCGGAGAGTTCCGCGAGGGAAAATCCGGAGAATCGTCTTTCATTCGTTGTTATCGGTTTTCCACCCCACAATAATGGCTCCCAAACCGGCGGAGAATCCTCGAATGAATCGGCCGCAGCTGATCCACCACCAAGCCAGCACAGAACGGCTGCCATAATGAACAATGCCCACAGACTTCCTCTTGCACCACAGGAGATTGACAATCCTCTGTTCATCGGATATGGATACTCCAACAAATTCATCTAACAAGAACGGCCGTGCTATCCGGGAGTAATTCTTAGGAAAAGTGACTCTCGGACCGTGCCTATTCCGCACTTCTGCTTTTAACAGTTCTCGTCTAGTGCGTCAAGCAGTCGCGGATGCGGGGCCCAAGCCCACCATGGCCGAGTATTATCAGGATTTAAACGTGCGAAAATCAAACTCCAAATTTATCTGTGGCCTGTTCGGATTGATTTTTATTACAGCGTGCACGGGTTTCGCAGCGGAATCGGCAGAGCACATTTTTCAGCACGCGCTGGAGGCCGACAGAGCCGGCAATCTTGATGAAGCAATTGACCTATTCAGCCGTGCGGCAGAACTCGATCCAAATAACGGTGCAATTCTAAACAACAGGGCCATCATCTACGCTCGCAAAAAAAACTATTCTCAAGCGCTCGAAGATTTGGATACGGCACAGAGACTTAATCCGCAAGACGCCGCTGTTCACCTGAATCGAGGCTTGATATACCAGGAGCAAAGCAATTTTGAAGCAGCATTGGATAGCTTTAACAAAGCACTCGAAATAGACAGAGATCATGTGCCGACGTTATTGAGTAGGGCTGCCCTGCGTATTAGTACAGGAAAACCGGTCGAGTCATCAAATGATTTGGACCGGATTCTGCAGTTAGACCCCACCAATGTTAAAGCGCAAATTATGGCGGGCAAGCTGGACTTAGCTCGAGGCGCTCCGGATAGGGCGCTCAGGAATTTTGGTAATGCATTGCGTTTGGATACAAAGAACATTGAAGCGCTTAGAGGTCGTGCGGAGGCCTATTTGGTGGCGGGTGATTTTGAAAAAGCCGTTCAAGACTTCACGCAGGCGCTTACCATGACAGATGCGACTGCAGACCTGCTCTCCGGTCGCTGCTCGGCTCTTGTAAGAGTGGGTAGATTGGAAGACGCTATTCAGGATTGCGAGGAGGCTGTCAATTTAGATCCCAACTCGTCTGATGCACTTTATAATCTTGGGATCGCTCGATCTGCGGCCGGTTACGATCAAGAAGCTGTGACTGCATTCACATCCGCAATAGACTTGAGATCAAAAGATAGCAAGTACTTCTATAATCGAGCAGTTGCGTTCAACAATCTCGGAGATACCGAGAAGGCCTGGCAGGATTTCGATAAAGCTATCAACATTGATCCACGAAATGTAGATGCGTTGAACAATCGTGGAAGCATTTTCTGGGCGAGAGGAGATACCAAAAAAGCAATGGCAGACTTCCAGGAAGCGGTTTCCATTGATCGAAACCATCTTCCCGCGCTCAAGAATTTGGGTTCAATTTGGCTGGTGATGAATCTACCGGATAAGGCAATCCCCCTCTTTGATCGGGCTCTCAAGCTAGCTCCAAAGGACAGCGAACTACTTATGGGGTTGGGCGATGCTTACCGGGCAAAGAAACAATTCGATAAGGCTCACTCCTTTTACAGGAAATCACTCGATCGAGCAATTTCTGTAGCCGAAAAATATCAAGTCCTAGTCCGCACGGGCATGGCTTGGGAGCAGGCCGGCAACTCGGCTAAAGCGGTTCAAGCCTACCAGAAAGCGCTCGAATCAACTCAGGACGCGGCCCAGAAGGAAAAATTGACGAGGAATATAGCCGAACTAGGCCTTCGGAGACGTTAGAAAATTCTCGGTAGCTGCCATTCCCATATGTCATTCGGGAGCAGGAAATCAGGTATTGTCCCGCTTTCGGTGGAATCAACTCCGGGTGCCGGGCTGGTTAGGGTGAGGAAACACTGGGCTTTCGTTATGCGCTACAAAGCTGAAACCAGCCCTATGCTTGCAAAAGGAGCTTGGGGGAGATTCTCTTGATCTACTTTGCCGATCTTCACATTCATTCCAAGTATTCACGAGCCTGCTCCCGAGATTGTAATCTCGTCGAATTGGCACGATGGGCGTCTTTGAAAGGCATAAGATTGCTTGCGACCGGCGATTTCACACACCCGGCATGGCGCAATGAGATTAAAGAAATGCTTGTCGAGGCGGAGCCGGGATTATTCAGGCTCGCTGACGGGCACATACCGGAAACTCCTGTGCTACAAGGCGGTTTTGGGCCGAATGATGTACGATTCATTCTAAATGTGGAAATTAGTTCCATTTACAAGAAGGACAATGCCACCAGGAAAGTTCATAATTTGATTTTCATGCCCGATTTCGATTCCATGGAGAAATTTAGCGCGCGCCTGGATCGTATCGGCAACATCAATTCGGACGGAAGACCTATACTCGGGCTCGATTCACGCGACCTCCTCGAGATAGCGCTTGAGACGCATGAGAATTCTTTTTTGATTCCGGCTCATATTTGGACACCATGGTTTTCCATACTGGGGTCACGCTCCGGTTTCGATTCAGTCGAAGAATGTTTTGGCGATCTGGCGCCTCATATATTTGCTCTTGAGACAGGCCTGTCATCAGATCCGGAAATGAACCATCGGGTAAGCTCTCTCGATAGATTCACTCTGATTTCAAATTCCGATGCACATTCGCCTGCAAGGCTCGGACGGGAGGCAAACATCTTCCAAGGTGATCTCGGATATCATCATCTTCGTGATGCACTGATCGCAGGAGGCAAAAGGACGCTCGATTCAATCACACCAGACAGCTTAATCGAAACGGCCGTTTTTGAAGGCAAGAAGAGCACTGAAACGGCTATTGATCGTGGAGAACCCGCGTTTTTGGGCACCATCGAGTTTTTCCCCGAGGAAGGCAAGTACCATCTGGACGGCCATAGAAAATGCGGTATTAGACTTGATCCTGTCGAAACTCACAAGCTCAATGACAGATGTCCTGTATGTGGCCAGCTTGTCACGATAGGAGTAATGAATCGAGTCATAGAACTCGCTGATCGTGAGCAAAGCGTTATTCCGGAACGAGGCGCTCCTTTTTGGAGGCTGCTGACATTGCAGGAGATTGTGGCCCAATCACTTGGTGTGGGACCTCAATCCAAAAGAGTGAATCTACTTTATCAAGATCTCCTAAGAAACTTGGGACCGGAGTTGATCATCCTATGGGCGCTTCCGCTGGAGGAAATAGCGCAGCACGCACCGGACATCGTCACCGAATCGATTCGAAGGGTCAGATCCGGTGAATTATCTATTGAGGCCGGATTCGACGGAGAGTACGGGACAGTCAAGCTTTTTGGAGAGGGCGAGCGAGAACATATTCAAGGGCAGAGCACCTTTGTCCCGATCCAAAGCATCAGTCCCCGAAAAGCAGGAGAGAAACCTGGCGTAAACAAGACAAAGAAGAAACAGAAGATCCGAGATCACACGGCTGCGGTCGCTGGTAGCGACTTAAATGAGGAACAGGATTCGGCGATTAGAATTACCGATCGTCCGGTTCTTGTTCAAGCTGGACCTGGAACCGGAAAAACTCGTACGCTTATCCACAGAATCTGCCATTTAATTCAGGATTGCGGAGCCGATCCTGAGACGATGACCGCTGTGACCTTCACTCGCAAAGCCTCTAAAGAAATCCGCGAACGTCTCGAAAGTGTAATGGGCAAGCAGAAAGCCGATAAGTGCTGGTCAGGCACATTCCATCAATTGGGCAGCCGAATTTTGGACATATTCCAAAAGCGAGGACAGAGCGAATCCAGGACGAATATTCTGACGGAAGATGCAGCCGATAAATTGTTCCGCAGCGCGGTGATTCAATCCGGACTGGACGTTTCATCTTCATCTATAGCTTCATTTCGGAAACAGGTGAGCCTGCTTAAGCAGAACATGTGTGATCCGAATCATGAGATTTCAGACCTGATTCTATCGAAGGCATATGGGGCATATGAGGATCATTTGCGCGCCGCTTCTGCTTGGGACCTTGACGATCTTCTGTTATGCCCGGCCAAGTTGCTGCAAGAGAGCCAGGCCGAAGCAAAAGAGATAAGAGAGGCAATAGCAGTTCATCTGCTCGTGGATGAATTCCAGGACGTCAATAGAGCGCAGTACGAAATGATCCGGCTTCTTTCCGGCCCGATGGGAAGAGGTCTATTCGTCATAGGCGATCCGAATCAGGCGATTTACGGATTCCGAGGGGCTGACAGAAGATTCTTTTTCCGATTTTCCGAGGATTATAGCGATGCGGCCCGGGTCGGCCTTTTTCGAAACTACAGATCTCAAAAGACTATTTTGGATGTCGCACATCTGGCATTAGGCAATGATCCGGGTGAATTCCCGTTGAATGGGTTTAAGCCTGCCGGGCAGCGGGTAACAGCCGCTCGACTGCCCAACCCGGGGACTGAAGCAGAGTTTATCATCCGCCGGATTGATGCTTGTCTTGGCGGATCATCCTTTTTCTCACTCGATTCCAGGGAATTGTCTGCTGAAGGTCCAAAACAACTCGGGTTCAAAGATTTCGCGGTGCTATTCAGGCTTAATTCAGTGGGAGATTTACTCGAAGAGACGTTCCGATCATCGGGTATTCCTTTTCAAAGGGCTAAAAAGATTATGCCCGAAGAAGAAGCGGAAGCCCTAGATCCCAGAGCAGAGGCCGTCACTCTGATGACAATTCATGCCGCCAAGGGATTGGAATTCCCAGTTGTTTTTATTGCAGGCTGCGAAGACGGGATTATCCCCTACCTTCCAGCCGGTGACTCTGCAATTAGTTTGGATGAATTAGATGAAGAGCGCCGAATCCTGTACGTTGCCATGACCCGGGCACAGGACGAATTATACCTGACAAGATCGGAGCATCGCATGCTCCATGGCCGGAATTGCCGAAACCCAAAGTCGAGGTTTCTTGATAAGATCGATGATGAATTATGCGATTTCATAAGTCCGCTAGATAACCGATCATTTTTATCTCGTAAGCCACAACAACGCGATCTGTTTCTCATAAATGATGCAAGTGGCCGGTAGAATGCCCCTTGACAAGACCACAATATTCAGATATTCAGATATATATGTTGAGGTGAAAGGGAGATTGTTGCAACTGAAAACGACCTTCAAATTGATATTTATTTGCCTGGGTCTCCTCGCCACGATTCAGAATCCGAGCTGGGCGGCTCCGTTGAATAGTTCTAAAGCAATGGCCGATTTTCAAATATTTCGATCACCGGCTCCAGCTAGCGAATTAAAGATGCTCGATATCAACGGCCGTTTGATCACTCTGTCCGACCTGAAAGGACAAGTAGTGCTCCTGAATTTTTGGCGCAAGAACTGCCCTTATTGCGAACGCGAGAAAATTTATTTGAGGAAAGTAGTCAAATCAGTTAATAGCCCATATCTAAAAGTTGTTTGCGCTAATTTCTGGGACAGCCCTTCTTCCATAAGAAATTATCTTGGACAAAATCAGGATGATCTTCTATTCGCCGCTCGACCTGATAATGAGCAGTCGGTGATCAAGAATGAAATACGTGGAAGAATTATGGGATATTATGTCGTAAATGGGGCTGGAGAAGCGATTTATGAGATAAAGGGCTTCCCCTCGACGTACATAATTGATAAGGAAGGTAAAGTGGTTGCGTCACATCTGGGAATGGCCAAGTGGAACGCAATCCCTGTGCAACAATTCATAACCGCTTTGGTGAATGATTCATCACATTTTGGTAATATCGATTATGAGTTGCCGCAATGGATTGACTTGCTTCTCAGTCGGTCCGTAAGGCTGGATGCTCGACAAGGCGTCTCAGGCAATCGGGTCGGGGTCGCCAAGGATCACTGATCTTGTTGGAGCAGAAACTGGAATCATCAAGCATGTGAGGGCTCATGGAAATATGGTTATTGGTAATAATTCTAGCTGCATGGTTTATCTTGAACCGATGGATACTCCCATATTTCGGTGTTTCTACCTGAATGGCTCCATCCTGTTCCCCCGTGGACCGGGGGCAAGAAGAGAATCCAAGGACGCCACCTAGCAATAGCCCCGTTTCTCACGAGAGGTAAAAAGGAATGGAAACCGCTAAGAAGGATGAAAGCGAAGACAAACAAGATCGCGATGAATTGTTTCGTGAAATAAAAGCAAAGAAGTTCGATAGAGAGGCGGAAGTATTTAAGGCACTAGGACACCCCATCCGTCTAAAAATAGTGTACGGACTGGTAAAAGTAGGGGGCTGTAATGTCAAGAATATGCAAGAATGTCTTGGCCTGCATCAGGCGACAGTCTCGCAGCACCTGATTCATTTGAAAAGCCGCGGTATTATCAGCTCGACCAGGCATGGACTTGAAATGGTTTATACTGTCAATGATTCGTGGGCCCAGTGCGTGATAGATAACATAGAAAAGAAACAAAAAGAAGCCAACGAGGCCCAATAGAACAGCTCACGTTATTGTCGATCCGTTTGTCCCAGGAAATATGCTCCGCCGGACTTGTCTCTTTTCACCCTTTTTCATTTGTCTTTTGATTGGATCCGAGTAAATTCCATGTCAAATCCGTATGAGAGGACAAGACCATGGCTGATCTGGTTCGCTTTGGAGTATCAATCCCCGACGATCTTCTGGAAAAATTCGATATCTTGATTGCTGAAAAAGGTTACACGAATCGTTCCGAGGCGATTCGCGATCTCATAAGAGACCGTCTCGTGGAAGATGAATGGAGTGTGTCGGAACATGAAGTAGTCGGAACGGTCACGGTAGTTTACAACCACGAACAGAGCGATTTAGCTCAAAAATTGACCGAGATTCAACACCGGCAGCACCAACTGGTGATTTCATCCCTGCATGTGCACTTGGATCAGCATAATTGCCTGGAGGTCCTTATAGTTAGGGGCAGTTCGGAAGCGGTCAGAAAGGTGGGCCAACTATTAATTTCCACACGAGGCGTGAAACACGGAAAAATCACCATGACCACAACTGGGCAAGAGCTTGATTGACCCCCCCCTCAGAAATTGTCACACTAATCACCGGTGTGGCCTCCCAAGCCGCCATCAGAATTAGGGGGTATAGCAGATTCCGGGGCGTCCAAATAATTTATGCCGTAAACGATCGCTCCTTCAGGCTTATCCTTATAGAATATCAGGACACGGTCTCCATCCAGAGGTAATTTGGGAGGGATAAAGCGAGCCTTCCATCTTAACAGAAACCTTCGGATGCCGGATTGATCGTCCGGGACCAGCAGAAGAAATCCCTCCCCTACTTCCTTGACGATGCCTTGAATACGTTTGATAGGCTCAGCAGTGGATAAACCGACTGCTCCAACAACGAGCAACGTTACCAGGCATATTGCGACCATTCTGCGCATAATTTCCGTTAACCAGATCGGCGCTCGGCTACTGTTATCCTGCTTAACATAAGACCGAATTCATTCAGCATTGCCAGGGCCGCTTTCCGACCTGCACCCATGGCGAGTATAACTGTTGCGGCGCCGGTTACGATATCGCCTCCGGCCCACACGCGATCCTTCGTTGTTTTGCCGGTATCAAGATCCGCAATTATGTTGCCCCATTTATTTGTTTCCAATCCGCGGGTTGTAGAAGGGACCAGCGGATTGGCGGCATTACCGATTGCAACAATCACGGTATCGACTTCAATATTGAAAGTTTCTCCGGGAATAACAACAGGACGCCTTCGTCCGGACGCGTCCGGCTCACCAAGTTGCATTTTCTGGCATTTGACTGCGACTGCCCATCCGGCCTCATTCCCCAGTATCTCCAGAGGGGAAGACAGTAGCTGAAATTTCACGCCTTCTTGCACCGCGTGATGAACTTCTTCCGAGCGAGCCGGAAGCTCATCCATGGTGCGGCGATATATTATGCTGACTTCTTCAGCTCCAAGCCTTAAGCTTGTTCTGGCGGCATCCATTGCAACGTTCCCTCCACCGAACACTGCTACCCGTCTACCTTTTGCCACAGGAGTATCAGATTCAGGGAACTTATAAGCCTTCATCAGAGTGGACCGCGTGAGAAATTCATTGGCAGAGTACACCCCGTTTAAATTCTCACCCGGAATTTTCAAGAACAGAGGGGCCCCAGCGCCGGTACCAATAAAAACAGCATCATATTTCTTTTTATTCAGCAGGTCATCCACCGTTTCTATGCGACCTACAACCCAGTTGGTCTTGAACTCGACACCCAATCGGCGTAGTTCGTCAACTTCTGCCCGAACGATAGCCTTGGGTAGACGGAATTCAGGTATGCCGTAAACCAAGACACCTCCGAGTTCATGTAGTGCTTCGAAGACGGTGACGGCGACGCCCTTCTTGATTAATGCTCCAGCCAAAGTGAGGCCGGACGGACCGGAGCCCACCACTCCCACCTTCAATCCTGAAGGAGCGGCCAATGGCGGAAGCTCGCAACCGTGTATGGCAGCGTAATCAGCGACAAAACGTTCGAGCCGCCCTATGGCGCATGCTTCGCCTTTGCCTTTTCTATTTCAAACGCATTTTGATTCGCACTGCGATTCCTGAGGACATACGCGGCCGGCGATACGCGGTAATGCATTCTTCTCCTTTATCTTCCAAGCAGCGCCGACATAATCGCCGGCCTTCACCATCTCAACAAAGTCCGGGATATCTACTTCCACAGGGCAGCCTGTCATGCAAAAAGGTTTTTTGCAGTGGAGGCACCGGCTGGCTTCGAGAAGGGCAAGATCATTGTCATAACCGAGAGCCACCTCATAAGAATTCTGCGCCCTCTGGATTGGATCCTGCTCCGGCATCTTCTGCCGCGGGATTTTTGGCTGTTTTGGTTGTTGTTCCCTTTCAGTCATGCCGCCCCCCTGGAAGCGTGCAGTCACACCCCCGCGGAGAGTCCTTGAACTTATTCAGAGAAATCAATTCCGGGCCCGTATACATTGCGAGCCTTTTAGTTAAAAGATCGAAGTCCACCTCAAACCCGTCGAATTCCGGCCCATCGACACATCCGAGCATTGTCTTTCCTGCCACTTCCACGCGGCATGCTCCGCACATCCCGGTTCCATCTACCATAATCGGATTTAGACTAACGACAGTCTGTAGGTTAGCCTTGCGCGTTACATTCACTACCGCCTTCATCATGGGGACCGGCCCTATAGCGACACATAGATCCAACTTGTCTCTCTTATCAATGAGATCCTGCAAGACCTGAGTAACAAAACCGTGGATTCCGAACGACCCATCGTCAGTCGAGATAAGAAGCTCGGTGCTCACCTTTTTCATATCGTCGGTCATGATCAGCAACCCTTCGGTACGAGCTCCCAATATTGTAATTACATGGTTACCCGCATCGTGCATTGCCTTGGTGATAGGATAAAGAGGTGCGACTCCTATCCCGCCGCCGACACAAACAACGGTACCGAATTTCTCTACATGAGTAGGTTTCCCGAGGGGTCCACAAAGATCGGCCAACCGCTCCCCAACTGACATGGTTCCCAAGAAATACGTTGAAGTGCCTACTTCTTGCCATATTAGAGTGATAGTCCCTTTTTCAGCATCTTTATCCGCAACCGTGAGCGGAATTCTTTCGCCATCCGGATGTGACCTCAAAATAATGAACTGACCCGGACGGTGGGCGCGGGCTATTTCCGGGGCTGAGATTACCGCCCTGTTAACTCCAGGTCCAATTTGATATTTCTCAACAATCTCGAACATTTATCGAACATCCTGGCGCATGAGCAACTATTGGTATTCTGATAATTCAGAAGGATTAGAAGAGGGCGCCTTGCAAAATCGTAATTTTTCAATTTATCATAATCTCCCAACACCCATCAACCCTCAATTTTTGTCCAGCACTATTTTCCTTCGGCAATCGGTAACCGTTCAGTTACAAGCGGCCAAAGAACTTCGCGCGACCCCGTTGAAAAACGGGGGAACCAATCTCACCGCTTTGGGGATTGCTGGTAGGACCGTCCCGCGCAGAACGCGGGATTGCCGGTCATTTTAATGGACAGGCGAGACGCCTGTCGCAACATAGACTCCCAGAAATGACAAAACCACGCCCCTCCTAACTCATCTTCGACAGTGCCCCATTTGGGGGCACTGAATAAGTGGCTGTAATTATTGGATGTGATTTTTTGGATGTTCATAACGTCCTGTAATCACGGGGCGTGATTTCTGACGGCATTTCGAAATGTAGTGCCTAGAAGTAGGAAAGTATATCGCGATTTCTCTTGACATAAATAGCTGCATCATGCGATTCGATTGGTATGTTCATCCGCAGAAAACGTAGTGTCCAGAAGAGCGGTGAATACGAGTACCTCCAGATCGTCGAATCGATCAGAGACGGTGATAAGGTCCGCCAGAAGATCATAGGCACACTGGGGAGAGCCGATAAGGTACTGGCGTCGGGAAAGATCGATGCACTCATTCGGAGTCTCGCTCAATTTGCTGTTCACCTCAAAGTTGTGGAGGCATCTCGCACGCCGGATATGGAAGCCCTGTCCTCGCGAGAGTGGGGACCGGCGCTGGTCTTTGGCAGTCTCTGGGACAAGCAGGGTATGCCGGATCTTATGAGGCGCTTGGCCCAGTCCCGTAGGTTCGAGTTCGATGTGGAGCGGACCTCGTTCGCCATGGCGTTGCAGAGGCTGTGCGCTCCGGGATCAGATCTTGCGGGATCACTGTGGATCTCAGGCGTGGAGTGTCCGGGCTTTGCCGAGCTGGGACTCCAACACTTCTACCGCACTACTTCGTTCTCGTCTGAGGTCAGAGACGAGCTGGAAGCTGAACTCTCCTGGCGTGACCGCGATCTGTTCAGCCTCGAGCTGGACCTCATCTTCATCGACACCACCAGCCTCTACGTGTACACGGACATGGAAACCGATCTGCGTAAACGAGGATACTCCCGGGACAGGCGGCCGGATCTGCCGCAGTACGTGCTGTGTGTGGTGGTCAACCGTGACGGGTGGCCCGTAGCCTGGGAGATCTTCCCCGGCAACACTGCCGACTGCCGCGCTCTGGAGATGATGGTGAGTCGGCTGCGCAAGCGTCTGCACATCCACGATGTGGTCCTCGTGGGAGATCGCGGGATGATCTCGGCTGATACAATCAAGCTGCTCAGGACCGACAAGAAGGCGCCTTTCGACTACGTGCTCGGTTGCCGCATGCGCAAACAGAAGGAGGTGACCGAGGAGGTCCTCTCCCGCGCAGGTCGATATCAGAAAGTCGACGACAACCTGGAAGTGAAAGACGTCCGTGTGGGGGACAGGCGCTACGTGGTGTGTCGCAACCCCGTGGAGGCCAGGAAGGACAAGGCCGCACGGGAGACACTCTTGGAACAACTCCGGCGCACCATCTCCAAGAAGGGTCCCAAAGCGGTCATCGGCAACCGGGGATATGCTCGCTTCGTGCACATCGCCAAAGGGAGTGTCACGATCAACGAGGAGGCAGTGGAGTCAGACGCACGCTTGGATGGCAAGTTTGTCCTCACCACCAACACGGACATGCCTGCCCCTGACGTAGCCTTGACCTACAAGAGCCTCTGGCGGGTGGAGCGCACCTTCCGGGAACAGAAAACCACCCTTGAAGTGAGGCCCATCTATCATCAGCGTGACGACACCTCAATCGGCCACATCGTGGCCAGCTTCCTTGCTCTACGCTTGGAAGTGGATCTGCAGCGGCGTTTGGATGAGAAAGGGCTGTGCGTCTCATGGCCGGATCTCATGCGAGACCTGGGCCGCGTCCAATCAGTCCTCGTGGAACTCGAAGGGACCCGCTATCAGCTCCGTACCACCATGCAAGGCGCAAGCCTTCACGCCTTCCACGCCGCAGGAGTACGGCCGCCTGCCTCCATTACACCTCTGTCTCCCGAATCCTGATCCTCTCAAGATCCAAAAGAGACAACCATTGTAGTGCCAAGGAATATGCGCGACCAATGTATCCCGCCTATATCACTTAACTTAATTTTTCAAACTGTCGAAGATGAGCCTAACTGAGGGTTATGGCAATCACAATATGATAATAGCTTTTTCCTCTTGAATCCAATAGTCAATGCAAGTTATGGTATGGAACGGATGCTTAAAAGGAGAGCCTTTATGGTTAGGAGATTTATATTAGCCGCTATCGTTCTTATTGTTTCCGTCTGTTTCCTCAGCCCTGTCGCCGCACAGGTGAAGTGGTCCGTTCCCATGAACGAATATCCCAACCAATGGTATCCTACTGCGCCGCCACCCGCGTATAATCCCTATGGATATTACTATCCAGGATATGGTTCCGGATACGGCGGCGGGTATGGACGATACTATCAAGGAGGGTATGGCGCGTTTCCTCAGGGAGGTTATTCCGGGAATCCGTATTATTATCAACATAGTCAATGATAAGATGAGTTCCGGCCCCAAGACGCGCTGGTCTACCACTCAGCGATTTCCTTTTTCATCGCTTCAATTACTTCAGCAATTTTTGTGAACTTTACTTCCCTACTTCTCCTATTTCTTAACTCGACATTTCCATCTGCCAAAGCTTTTTTACCTATGGTTATCCGAAATGGGATTCCCAGGAGATCCGCATCCTTAAATTTTACCCCCGGCCTTTCATCCCTGTCATCGAGCAGCGCATCAATATCGTGCGACCACAAATCCCCATAAACCTTTTCAGCAGCCTCATCTATTTCCGGGTTCTTGGCACCGACGGGAGTGACAATAGCCGTGAACGGAGCAATGGCCGGCGGGAATATGCATCCGTCGTCATCGTGGCCCTGCTCGATTGCTGCAGCTACGGTCCTACTGACGCCGATTCCATAACAGCCCATGACCATGTATTTTTCTTTTCCATCTGCGTCGAGAAAAACAGCATTCATTGCCTTGGAATATTTTACTCCCAACTTGAACACATGACCGACTTCAATCCCTTTGGTGAGCACCAGCGTGCCGTTGCACCTGGGACACGGATCGCCTTCCGCTGCCGATCGGAAATCGCCATATTGGTCCACCATGAAATCAACGTCGGGAATGACACCTATTAGGTGCAGATCCTTTTCATTCGCTCCCACGACGGCTGAAGGAATCTCGCGAACGGAATTATCTGCCAAAATAGTAATCCCCTTGAGTCCTACCGGGCCGGAAAATCCTAATGGACCTCCGGTTACTTCTTCGATAGTCCTTGCGTCGGCAAACTCCAATTCCGCGGCTTTGAGGAAATTCTTGACTTTGACTTCGTTCAAATCATGCTCACCACGAATGAGCACCGCTGCAGGTCCAACATCGGTTGATACAATCAGCGTCTTGATGAGATCGCTTGGTTTTACCTTGAGGAAACCGGATACCTGCTCGATGGTGCTCATGCCGGGAGTTTCGACTCTCTTGAAACTCCCTTCTTTTCCTCGGACGGGCTTGGTATTGCCAGGTCTGATTTCCGCCTTTTCCAGGTTGGCAGCGTAATCACAAGAGCTGCAGGAGACAATCGTGTCTTCGCCCGTATCGGCCAATACCATGAATTCGTGTGAAAAGCTTCCGCCAATAGGGCCACTATCTGCTTCGACGGCCCTGAACTTGAGTCCGCAACGAGTGAATATCCTCTGGTATGCTTCCCACATGACTCGGTAAGATTCTTCCGCTCCGTGGTCGGTGGGATCGAATGAATATCCGTCATACATCATGAATTCGCGGCATCTCATGAGACCGAATCGTGGCCTGATTTCATCCCGAAATTTGGTCTGTATTTGATACAGATTCAACGGAAGATCCCTATAGGAGCGAACATCTCGTTTTACCAGGTCAGTAATCACTTCCTCGTGTGTCGGTCCGAGACAAAATTCGCGGTCGTGTCGATCTTTAAATCGTTGCAACTCTTTACCGTACAGCTCCCAACGACCGGATTCTTTCCAGAGTTCGGCGGGTTGAACCATCGGCAGAAAAACCTCTTGTGCGCCGGCTGCATTCATTTCTTCACGGACGATCTGTTCCACTTTTCTCAAAGAACGGTAGCCAAGCGGCAGATACGAGTAGATTCCGGCAGTGAGTCTTCTAATCATACCGGCTCGCACCATTAGCCGATGGCTGACCACTTCCGCATCGGCAGGATCTTCCTTAAGCGTGGGAACAAAAAAGCTCGACATTCTCATAAAAAAATTCCTTCCGGACTTGGTTATTCATGATGATCGGCAAGCCCGACAAAAACTTAACTCATATTTTCTATACAGATCAAGGGCTGATTTTCTAGTGGAGTCACCGTTCAGTTGTAGGCGGCCAAATAATGTCATTGCGAGCGGAGCGAAGCAATCTCTATTCTCGCATGCGGCAAGAACAAATCCGGGATTGTTTTCCCTCGGAACGCGGGACTTTGCTCCTCGCAACAACAAATCCACGCCCCTCCTAACAGAGAGGTTGTCTAGTGGATTCTCCTCAAAATTCAAAAATGCTATTATCTTGATACACGAACCAAGGTCTCGATGAAATGCCAGTACTAACGTCCGCGGAAATTTTTGAAAGAGCTCGCGAAGCAGCGAGGTTATCGAGCCATTGCCGATTGTGTCCCCGTTCATGCGGAGTAAATAGGACATCAGGAGAAATCGGATTTTGCTCTGCAGGTCGGCAACCGGTGGTAGCTTCCATCTTACCTCATTTTGGCGAAGAGCCACCATTAACAGGCCCCGGGGGCGCTGGAACTATCTTTTTCTCCGGCTGCAACATGCGATGCGTCTATTGTCAAAATCACCAGATCAGTCAGGGTGGTACAGGTCACCCGATCAGTCCTGAGCGCCTGTCGGAGAAGATTCTTGACCTGCAGCAACTGGGCTGTTGCAGCTTGGAGCCGGTCTCGCCGAGCCACCATTTGCCGGGTTTTCTCATGGCCGTCGCCGAGGCGATTGCCAAGGGCATGACGCTTCCCATCGTTTATAACACCAATGGGTATGAGTCACCTGAAACTCTGGAGCTTTTGGATGGAATCGTTGATGTGTATCTACCGGATCTCAAATATGCTTCCGCGGCACAAGCGGCAAGATATTCCGCGACGCCGGACTATGTAGAAATCGCGCGTGCGGCGATTCTCATGATGCATTCTCAGGTAGGAAATCTTATGGTAGACGTGGAAGGTAAAGCCACGCGGGGAGTCATTATTCGGCATTTAGTACTTCCTAATAATCTTGCCGGCAGTTGGGAAACACTTATCTGGCTCGGAGACAATCTGCCGAGAGATGTTACCTTGTCGATCATGGCTCAATATACGCCGCTACACAGAAGCTCTGATTTCCCGTTGCTCAATAGGGCCGTAGCTATTCAGGAGTACGAGGAGGTAATAGACTACGCGTGGTCACAAGGATTCGAAAACGTGTTCATTCAGAAAACGGAGTCTCAAGAAGCAGGAGTTCCTGACTTCAGTCTCGATCGACCGTTTGACTGGAGTTAAACGGCTGTAACTCTTAACCCGCTCGTAGGAGGGAACATGGGAACCAGAACCTTTGAGTTGGAATTCGCCAAGTTCATTCAAAAATTCCACGAACAAATCAAAGAAAACTTTCTGGAAGACACCTTCCACAAACGGGAACTTTTGTCACAGTACCAATTGCGAAAAGAGATGCTCGAAGAAATGGCCGACAGCATTCTGTCCGAGTTTACAGTCAATATCGATCGCAAGACATCAGTCGGAACCATAGCCGATCGTTACTTGCAGCTTGGTATCAGGTGTTGCGAAGACAATCTGAGTTTTGCCGAAATGACCAGAGTTTTCATTCTGCTTAAACGCCATATTTGGTTGTTTTTCCAGGAGAGCAACTTTGCCGGGCAGCCCTTTGATATTCGCTCTATCGTGGCATTGAATAATCGAACATCGCTATTTTTCGATCGTGCAATTTATTATTTTCTCGTAGGGTACGAACAGGCCCATTCGGAAGATTCGAGCGAAATGGATGGACTGTACAAAGCTTTTCTGGGCAGAATTCGTCGAGACCTGGGACTCCCACCCGGGAACCGGGACTGAAATCGAATTCCGATATCTCCTGAACAACGACAGGTGATCTCATGCTGGCATATTTTGACTGCTTTTCCGGTATATCCGGTGATATGACATTGGCCGCCATGATAGACGCAGGTCTTGACGCTGGCTTTCTCAAGAATCAACTCTCGATGCTTCAACTGGACGGTTGGTCTTTAAGGGTGGAAAAATCTTCGAGACACGGGCTATCCGGTATCCGGCTCGAAGTGGAAGTGACTCAGCACCAACCTCATCGCAATTACCAACATATTCGCAAAATGATCGGCGATTCAGGGATTCAGGACCGCGCTAAAAACCGGGCTCTCGAGATTTTCGATGTGATCGCCGATGCAGAAGCTCGGATCCACGGCGTCGAAAAAGATCACGTGCATTTTCATGAGATTGGAGCTGTGGATTCCATTATAGACATTGTGGGAACCGCTGTAGGATTTGAAGCTCTGGAAATTGAAAGGATGATATGCTCGCCTGTCCCGGTGAACCGAGGTTTTGTGAAAACCGCACATGGAATGCTACCCACACCGGCTCCAGCGACATTGGAAATCCTCAAGAATGTCCCCGTGAAAGGAGTAGAAGCCTCCATAGAGCTGGTCACCCCTACTGGTGCTGCTATAGCGAAAACACTGGCCTCAGAATTCGGTCCGTACCCTAGTTTTATTCCTCAGAGCATAGGCTACGGCTTGGGCCGATCCGATCCACACGAATTCCCGAATGCTCTCCGGATTAGTATCGGGCACGAGACCGATACAGCGGTCGGTCGAGACCAGGTCGGCGTTCTGGAATGTCAGGTCGATGATCTCGATCCAAGGGTGTTAGGGAGTTTGATGGATTTAATGCTCTCCAAAGGAGCCTTGGACGTGACTTTCTCACCAGTGCAAATGAAGAAGAACAGACCCGGCACCGCTATTACAATAATTACTCCGCCAAAAACCGTAGAGGATTTTGCCCGGCTTCTGCTGTCCCACACTACCACATTGGGAGTGCGTGTTTCCCGCTCGAATCGAATCCTGTTGCCAGAGAAACCTCGGAGATTGCAGACACATCGATTGGTCCAATCAGAGTCAAAGTAATCGAACGAGCAGACGGGATGAAAGATAGGCGTCCTGAGTTCGATGATGTCAGAGCTGCCGCAGAACGCTTGGACCGTCCCATCTTTGAAATAATGAAAATCCTGGAACGAGAATTGAATCAATAAAAGGAAGACGGGGCTCAGGACCGTAAGAATGCGGGGGAACCCGCTTTTTGCAAATCGATTGTGTCTTTAGTCCCGTTTGAGAATAAAGCGGCACGCGAAATGTCATTGCGAGGGCGCTAGCCCGAAGCGATCTCCGTTGTGGGGGCAGACTTCCGACCTATCTATCAGAATGACCGGCAAGATGCCGGTCCTATCGGGGATGAGATTGCCTTCCCGCGGAACGCGGGATTTCACTCCACGCAATGACAATACCGGCCCGCATCCTGAAGCAAAGCCTACGAGCCACACCCCAACAAGAGGGGCAAGATCTGCGGAGTAAGCGATACAATCCATTTGTAAAAAGCGGGCGTCCCGGTCTTTCTTCTCCTTCTAGAACGAAATCGGGGAGATCTTTTTCGAGGATGGTCTCCCCGGCTCCGGGCCTACAACTTTTTTTACGAGCTTGTATTAATTCAGATCACTGAACTACCTGCACTGTGTACCCAAATTTGTCGCCATTTTCCTGCATATATTCGATCTTGACCTTCTCGCCCACAGCAGGCCGGCGGAAAGGCACGAACTTTGTCTTGAGTCCTACTCGGACGTTAACTACCTCAGCCGCTTCGCCTTCTTCGGTGACTCTTATTGAGAGGCTCTTTGGTGAGGATGCTACGACCTCTCCGGATAAACTCTTATATTTTTTCTCTTCGGTCGTGGGTTTTTCCTTTGGCTCTTCCTTGCTCTCCACTGGGCCTGTGGCTATTTTCTCTTCTTCCTTCTTCGGGACCGTCGGTTTTTTAACCGTGCGCTTCGTCTCTTTCGGCTGCGCCGCTTCTCTCTTGGGTACCCAATTCCGATCAGCTACGTGAGCGGGTGGCTTGGTGGAGACTATTGCTCTTGGCCGGGGCACGGCTCGGTCGACCGCTTCTTCCCGAACCGGTTTTCCACAGACAGTGCTGCTCGGGGGCGCTGGTGGAAAACACTGTGCCTCGGGCACGGCTGGAGTAAGGCTCACCACCTTAGTCGCCTTCATGTACCCGTCTTCCAACATGAAATCGACAGCGACGCGCTCTCCGATACACGGTCGACGGTTGGGCAAGTATTTGGTCCGCCAGCCGACATTAACTTCAGCGCACTGGTTGCCCGATCTGAGTGTCATTGAGCGCCAGCCGTTGTCAAGAACCGTGCCCTTGAAGGTGCAAATTCTGTATGCATCGGCAGGAGCAGCAATCAGGAATTGGAAAATCAGGGTAGCCGTTAAAACTGCAACACAGGCTGAAAACAAAGACTTGCCTGACATAAGGGACCTCCTCACATGGGGGAGTGTGATTTGGCTTCTGAACCGGGCAGCCGCCGGGCAGGCCCGAGGGTCAGATTGCTTAAAGTGGTATGAACATAGTATGTTAAATGTAAAATGTCAAGTAAATTACCAAACAATGAATGTAACCTGCTTATTCATTCACCACCTATATTCAATTGTTCCCGAACTCCCCTTGCTTGTCAACCCTATCGCATTATGATAACAACATAAGAGATTGGGATTGAAATGGGAATGTTTAGAGACTCCACGTCTCCCGAAATAGATATAATAAAGGAAATGGCCGAAGGCCTTGGAAGTACTGGGCTGAGGCTTGAGGATCTAATCGAAAAGAGCATGGCCGCGCGACAAGAAGCTTTGGAAGCCATTAAACAATATCACAAGCACGCATCGGATGCTGATGGTTCGGAAATCTCACTTGCAAATGATTTGATACGCCAATATAACGTTTTGGTGGAACAGGCTGAAGATACTTTGAGGTGGCTTTTGATTCAGCGAGAGGCCTGCGGTTTTAGAACCCATCGAAATGTCGATCGGTACTATCCTATTCCGGCTAAGATGAAGTTAATCAAGAAATGAACTGCCGTTGTCCGATTCTTGTTCAGCTCGGGGCGATTCTGATGCTCTGTGCCCTGGGGTATGCGTTTGCACTGGCCGAAGCCCCGAAATCGCAAAGGATCTCTGCGGATAAATCGGGGAGTGTATGGGCTGTGATTTTTTCCTCCTCTGATTGCGGCAAGTGTGAAAAGACCAGGAAGTTGATTGATAACCTAAAAAGGAAGTATCCGGTTCGCACGAAGAATTTCAATATCGATCGCGATAAGGACCGTGTTATCTACAAACGATTGGAAGCGATCCACGCCCGGGATAAGTTTTCCGTTCCCGTGGTCCTGGTAGGAGATTCAGTGCTTGTGGGCGAAAAGGAAATATCCGGCAAGTTAGAAAAGATTGTCAAAGAACTTGCTGGATCAGGAGGCTCTCAGCTCCCGTACCTGGGTCCTGTAAAATCGGATGAAGCGCCGGCTACTCGGTCGACGGATGCGGACTGTGATCATTGCGGTCGTCGCGGACCTCCGACTGTCGGTGAAGAGCTGCGAAAGGTCAAAGGATTTATCAATAAATTCTTTTGACATTCCGTGTGAATTGTAAGTTTATCGGGTGGATCCGGAAATTCCTCCGATCTGGAGAAATACTTATTATGAAGTTGTTACGTGTAATACTTATTGGAGCTTTGGGACTTTTCCTTCTATCATCCTGTTTATGAACCGGAGCGTGTGATGCGAAGGTCCCGGGTCGGGACTCTATATTGAATGGACCTACTTCCGGCGGGTCTTCTTGCCCGCCTGGATCGCTGTTGTGTCCTATTCTCAAGGGGAATTAGAAGATTCTGTTACTTAAGTAGTACTTGCCTGTATCGATATACATGCATATTATTAACGCAGCGGTTTTCCGTTTGCATATTTTATCAAGGGGTTTAATCATGATTACTATTGATGACGAGTCCCGCGGCTATTTCAAAGAAAAGCTCAGCCAAAATCAGGCGCTGAGAGTGTTTTTCGGCGGTTATGGATGAGGCGGCCCCAGCATGGGGTTGGCTCTGGATGAGCCCAAAGAAGGCGACGAAACCCACCAGATCGATGGCCTCCAACTAATCGCAGATCCCTTTGCCATGAAATTAATTAAAGAATCCGGAGGGCTTACGATAAAATCAACTATGTTCGGCCCAACCGCGGAATTGAACAGGCCCAGTGGCGGCGGTTGCAGCTGTGGATAAGGGGATCTGGTATGCCGATATTTGAATTTAAATGCGATAGCTGCGGAAAAGAGTTTGAAAAAATCGTCTTTTCTTCCGGAAAAGATTCCGTGACCTGCCCGGCTTGTAATTCCGGCGAAACTCATAGGATTCTATCAGTCTTCGCGAGTTCTGGAACCGATAAAATCCTGGCCGGCTCCGGGTGTTCCTCCCATGGCAGTCACTCAGGCCATTCCTGAGGACACTAATGCAGCGGCCACGGTGTGGCCCATATATTTAGAATTATAGATAGTTCCATCGCAGGAGCGGGCTTCGAGCCCGCTTTTTTTGCAGGCAGGAAGGAAGAGCGGGGAAAAATGCGGGGGAACCCGCTTCTTGAAAGAAGGTGCTCCGCGCACGGCGAGTGTGCATCAGCGTGCATCGTGATGTATCGAAGGCTCTCGCTCTCAAGATGCATGTTGGCCCCACGCCGAGTGGCCCGGACCCTTCCGGCAAGAACTTTTATATGGCTAGCGGTGAGTAGATAGGCCGAGATCGGGGTGAGTAAAGAGGCTCTCATTCTAAGATGGATGCAGAAACCCTACAACACAAAGGCGGATCATGGTTGCATAGATGCTGAAGGCTATCCCAACCATCTAGGAGTTTTTTGCCGGAGGGCCCGGGAACCGGCTTTTTTGCAAAAAAGCGGGTTCCCGGAAATCTCCACATTGTCTCCACCCATCGGCCCGCGCCCCCTCCGGCAAAAACTCTTATATGGCTAGCGGTGGTCTCAGAGATTATCGCTTGTGATTCCTAACAGGCGTGGGGCTTTCAAACATTTTCCTCTTGCTTTATCGGCATCGAAAGCACCCACGGCTTTCTTTCCGGCAATTTCGGAATCAGCTTCGCCGTATGTGTACGCATACCTGATAGGCGCCTTCTTGTTTGCTGTCATGCACCAACAAAGAGCCCCGTAACTTATGTGTTTTTTAGTATCCTTCTCGTGAAGCCCCTCGGATCCTTTTGTTTGTGCCGCCCGTCCGTCATCCCTCTTCTGCTTGTCGGCTGTATTTGCCATATGAGACTTCCACTTGCGGATAGTGTGATCCAATGCTTCAGCCGATTTAACAACTCCGGTCACAGTCTCCCCCCAAGCTGTTTCAAAAGAAATCACTAAAGAAATGAACAGGGTAAAAGAGCAGACGTATAGAATATGCCTAAAGGACATTTTTACGAGCGACCCCTCCATTCGTACGAGCAATTGTTAATAATTAAGCATGAAAAGCGGCTGACAGTCAATTACTCCGGGACTGTGCAGCAGTTTTCGATTTGCAGATCCAATCGAGCAGAGTCCCTTGGCATATAGCCATTCGATACTGAGAGAGCCTTCGTCACCCTTCTCACCAGTATGAATCATGAGCGGTTCGGGCGACTGGAAGCATCGACAGATCACCGGCTACTCGTCCTGCTGGAAGACATCCTTCGCAAGGAGGACAGCGGACATCGCCGTGGGCCATCCCGAGTAAAAGGCCAGGTGCGTAATCAGTTCGATGATTTCGTCCTTCGTTAAACCATTTTCAAGGCCGCGCCGGAGATGGAAAGGTAATTGCTCGGTGCGATTGAGCGCAACAAGGGTGGCCACTGTAATGAGACTACGGTCGCGCTTGGAAAGCCCGGGCCGTTCCCAAATGTCGCCGAAGAGAAGATCATCACTAAGTTCCGCGAGCTTCGGAGCGACATCGCCAATTAGTTCCCGTGCGGTTGGTGTCGGCTGCTTCGATCCCATTGATTCCTCCTTGGTTTACACGGCTGTTCCTAGCAAACCCAGGTAATCCGGAAATATAAGGCTGTGTAATTACTAATTCTATCAGAGTATCTGAATGGTCATGGCCTTTCAGATACTTTGCCGAGCTTTCAGTGGCGGCGGCTCTGGTGAGCTGGACAATCGAAAAGCCGCCCCCTCCGGGGCTACGTATTATTCGGGCGTGTGTGTGGTTGTAGGGGCGCCGCTTGCTGCGCCCTTTCCAGGGCGGGGCAAGCCCTGCCCCTACAGCAGCCCTGTCTGTCAACAGAATAATCCCATCTATGTGATGAGGCCCGTGAAGGATCTATGGAATCATCTTCCCGATGCGGCGGCTTCTCCGCGGGCTATCGATCCAAAGACTCGGACATTTCGAGCGCCGTGACGCTCCGCTATTTTGAGAATCTCTTCTCTTTTTTCCGTCAAAACCCTTGTAACGTCCATCTCATTGCCCCTGATCGGTGAACCATCCTCGACTCCCGGGCGCGGGACGGTCCACGGAATTCATCTCCGCTAATCCCATTTCCGGACGTCTTCTATCGTCTTATGATCCGGAGGTAAGGTTCCCGGGTCCAGGATTCTTACGGAGCCTCGGAGCTTCATCACTTCTTTGAGGCTCTGCTCGACAGCAGGAATAAATTCTTCGGGAGCCGATCCCTTGAGTTCCACTTCCAGCGTCATGATATCCCTGTTTCGCGGTCGCTCCACCAGGAGACGGGCCTTGGCGATCTCGGGGTGGATCTCCATCACCTTCTGCACCTGGGCAGGATGTACGAACATGCCTTTGACCTTAGTCACCTGGTCTGCTCGACCCATGATGCGCGTCAGGCGAGGCCCGGTCCGTCCGCATGAACATGGTCCGGTCACGAGGCTGGAAATGTCGCCGGTTCCGAACCTGACGAGCGGATAAATCTTATTGTTGCATGTCACCACGACCTCGCCGGGTGTGTCCTCAGGAAGCACCTCGCCGGTCTGAGGATCCACTATTTCCACAATCACGTCATAATGGATATGCATGCCATCGATAGCCGGGCACTCGTACGATACGCATCCCACATCCGCTGTTCCGTAAGATTGTCTGCCGATGACTCCGTATTTGTCCTTAAATCTTTTGCGCAGCGACTCGGGCACCATTTCGGCCAATATCATGCCGATTTCCAGTTTGAAATCCTTTTCGGGTTGGAGCCCCATGTCTTCGGCCTTCTTGAAAATCGCCATTAGAAAGCTTGGGGTGCCGATGTACCCGGTAACCGGTAAAGCCTGGAGTATTTCTACCTGACCGTCGGTATTGCCCACGCCGGTGGGAATAGTAGTGGCGCCAATTTCGGTCACTCCGTCCTCGAACATGTGCCCGGCAGGAGTGAAATGATAGGAAAAGGTATTCACAACAAGGTCATCCGGTCGGAAACCCGCGGAGTACAGGGCGGTTCCCCATCGCGAGTAATTCCGCGCTTTTCCCACGGGATCGTAGATCGGACCCGGCGACTGGTGCACCCGCAAAAGATCGCCCATGGGCACCGTCAAGAATCCGCCAAACGGAGGATTCGCTTTTTGCGCTTCGGACAACTCCTTCTTTTTGATTATAGGAAGCTTGGCGAGGTCTGCAATGGTGAGGATGTCACCAGGCTTAGCTCCGGCTCGATCAAGCGCTGCCTTGAGTGGAGTCCCGGCGGCGTAGGCCACGCTAACAATTTCGCGAAGAAACTTTTCCTGATATTCTTGCCGCCGGTCTACGGAAAACTTCTCCTCCTCATGTAAAATTCCGGAGCTACGATCGACGTGATGCATATTCTTCCACCTCTCAAGAAAAGGATTCTCAAACTGGAGAGTGAGAGCAAAGAAGTTCTCCCTGGTTAAATCATAGTTCAAAAAATGCTAGGTTCTCGAAATTCTCCAAAGGCTTCTCTGAAAACGTTCGCCATTTCACCCACAGTGCAGTATGCCTTACAGCAATTCACCAGCAGGGGCATGACGTTCCTTTTGGCACGGGTAGCGCTATCCAATTCTTTTAATGTGCGACTTACTTCCGAGTCGCTTCTTTCCGCTTTGACCTGTTTCAGATTTTCGAGTTGCTTCTCCTGGGTAGTGGGATCGTATTCATGTAGCTCAACATCCTGTTCCCCTTCGTCCACGTATTTGTTGACCCCTATTTTGATGAATTCATTCTTCTTGAGTCCACGTTCCCATTCGTATGCCTGCTGCGCCACCAGTTTCTGCACAAAACCAGAGGATACGGCTTCTATCATCCCGCCCACCTGCTGGATTCTGTCGCGTTCTTCCTGAATCTTTTCTTCCATCTGTTTGGTTAGTGTTTCAATAAAGTACGATCCGGCCAAGGGATCTACCGTGTCTCGCAACCCGATCTCGTCCATGAGCAGTTCGCAAGTCCTGAGTGAAAGTAAGGCCGCTCTTGGCGTTGGAATGGTGAATGCCTCATCGAAAGAGCATAGAGCCGTAGTCTGTGCGCCGGCAAGCGCCGCGGCAAGGGCATAGTAAGCCCCTCTCATAATGTTATTCTCTGGTTGCGCCTTGGTCAGCCCGAATCCGCCGCCTCCGAACAAGCCCCGAAGATGCATGGCTTTCGGGTCTTTAGCACCGTACTTTTCTTTCAGGTTCTTTGCCCAGAGCTTCCGTGCGGCTCTGAATTTGGCGACCTGTTCCCAGAGATTTCCGAATATATTGAAATTAAAAGTAATACCTCGGGCGATGTCGTCTACCGACAGGCCACGCTCAATTGCTTCGTCAATGTAACTATTGGCAATTTCGAGAGCAAAACCAATCTCCTGGGCAGGAGTGGCACCGGATTCCCGGATATGGTATCCGCAGACGGATACCGGATTGCAACGTGGCAGAGTCGTAATGGAATACTCGATAGTATCTCCTATTAAGCGTACTGCATCGTGAACCGGATAAATCCAAGCCCCGCGACCGATCATCTCTTTGAGGATGTCGTTCTGCGGAGTCGCGCTGATTCTCTTAGCATCGAATCCACGCTTCTCGGCCATGGCCTGGTACATGGCCAGCATGACAGAGGCAACCGCGTTGATCGTGAGTCCTGAACCGATCCTGTCCAGCTTAATGTCTGCGAACGCAATTTCAAAATCGCGAAGCGTATCGACTGCCATTCCGACTCGGCCCACCTCACCTTCCACCCGGGGGTTGTCCGAGTCGTACCCCATCTGTGTTGGAAGATCGAATGCCACATTAAGCCCGCTCTGGCCATGTGAGATCAGCAGTTTGAATCGCTCGTTCGTTTCCTGAGGTGTCCCGAATCCTGAATACTGGCGAGTGGTCCATTCCCTGGACCGATAGCCCTCTGCATGTATAGATCTGGTAAATGGGTATCGACCGGGTTCACCCAAATCTGTTTCGTAATCGAAACCTACTTCTTCCAGATCTCCTGGATCGTAATTGGGTTTGACTTTTATCCCGGACTGGAGAATCACCTCTAAGATCGCGTCTTTTTCATTTTTTATGTATTTGGCTACACCCATAATGATTACCTGCTGCAAAGTCCTTGTTAATGACCTGGTTTCATTTCTTAAGATACAACAAATGAATCAGATCCGGATTATTTGAATTTCCTCGCGAATCATATAACCCCTTCGGATTTTAGGACCGCAATTTCGCCTGCTGGAATGCCAAGTTCCTGCACGAGAATTTTCTCATTATGTTCACCGAAACGAGGCGGAAAAGTGAGCTTTCTCCCGCAGGACTCAAGGAAAGCCGTCGTGACCGGCGGCGGCGCCAGTGTAAGCTCGAATCCCGATTTGTCGTCTTTGGCTTTCAGCAATTTTTCCTTTATCAGCGGATCGGCCGCAACCTCCGCCACCGTGTTGATCTTGGAAGCTGCGACTCCAATGGACTTCATTAATCCGACCAGTCCCAGGGTGGTCATTTTCGAAGTGACATCAGAAATTGTTTTATTGAGATTCGGCAAGTCCCTGATGCGGCCCAGGTTTTTTTTGTATTCCTCTTTTGCTAGGGTGGAGAATTCCGGAAGTGCCGAAAATGCCTGAAATTGCTTATCGTTTCCTACGGCAATATAAACATAACCGTCCGAAGTCGGATATACGGACACTGGGGCGAAAAACTCATGAGTGTTTCCGCGTCGCGAGATTTTTTTCCCGAAAGACGCAGTCATAGTAATGGGGACCGTCAACCATGAGGCGGTGCTATCAAACATGGAAATATCGATCCGACTCCCCTGACCGGTCATGGCTTTCACAAACAGGGCTTTCATCGTGAGACCGTACGCATGTTCGCTGGTTCCCATATCGGGCAAGGGAACCCCAACGACCTCGGGTGCCCCATCCGGCTCTCCGGTTAACTCCATGAGTCCCCCGCGCGCTTGCAGAATGGGATCGTAAGCAACTTCATTGCTATCCGGACCGAAGCCGGTAATCCCAAGCCAGATTATATCAGGTTTAATTCTCTTGAGAGAATCATAGTCGACGCCAAGCTTATTATAATTGCGCGGCAGTTGGTTAGTGGCAAAAATATCGATGTCCAATTCGACAAGGAGCCGTTTCAATATATCCTGTCCTTTGAGGTCGGCCAAATTGAGTGTCAAGGCTTCTTTACCGGAATTAATGGCCATGTAGTAGCTGTTCATCCGTTCCTCGCCCTCGAGAAACGGGTCGCCTACCAATCTGTTTGGGTCTCCAAACACCGGGTGTTCGAGCCGTATCACTCGGCAGCCATCCATAGCCAATCTGTAAGTGAGATAAGGCAGGACAGTAGCTTGCTCCAACGATAGGATTTTGATTTTCCCGAAGAGATCCATGTTTCCTGCGCTCCTTCCGTTTGTGATACAATGATGTTGACAGTGATTTTGCAAGTGCCTATGATGGGAAATCGGAAAGGATCTCAATCCTCAGTGAACCAATTATTCCTATAAAAACAACTATGTCAAGCTGATTGAGACAACCCTATACAGTTCGTGAAAAGTAATACGGGATTCGGCCCACGAATCCTTAACCAATAGCGCAATAGAGGACTTGCATGCGGTTGCCCCCTTTCGGGTATAAAGCATCATCAACCAAATATAGCTCTGCCGTTAGGTTCTCCCTGGGAATTCGTGGCGGTTCCCGGGCCTTCATAAGCTCTTCACAGACTTTCGTTCCGTCAATGATCAGTCCATCAAACGCTACATCAGGAGGTAATCATGACTGTTAGCAAATGGATTCCCATGGGAACAGTGCTTCGCGAACATGCAAACCACTATCCTGACCTGCTAGGTTGTCAGGACAAAATGAAAAACTTCACTTTCCGCGAGTGGAACGATCGGGCCGCGCGTTTGGCCAATGGTCTCACCAAAATGGGATGCGGCCAAGGTGTACGATTCGCGGTTCTCGCCTTCAACCGTGTTGAATGGATGGAAATTTACGCTGGTTCCGCCAAAGGCGGACAGGTATGTGTTCCGTTAATGTTCAGGCTGGCAGGGCCGGAAATAGAGTATATCGTCAATGATTCCGGTGCTAAAGTGTTCATCGTGGAGAAATCTTTCGTTGATCTGGTGAACGGAATCAAGGATAAGTTGCCGATCCCGGCAGGCAATTATATTTTTATGGGCGAGCCGGGAGACGAGGTACCCAAAGGATACGTGGGATATGAAGAGTGGCTGCGCGCTGCCTCCGCTGAGGAACCAAAACTGGTAGTGGATGCCGAGGACCCGTGGACTTTTATGTACACATCCGGCACTACAGGAAAACCAAAGGGAGTTGTGAGGACCCACGAAAGCTATCTGGCCCAATATTACTTGAATATCTCCAACACTGGGTTGAGGCCCACCGACAAACCGCTCATGGTTATGCCCATGTGCCACGTCAACTCCATTTTTTACTCATTCCCGTACACGATGCTCACCGCGCCGATATGCGTGTATAACGAGGCGAGCTTCAATGCTGAGGATTTCTTAGCTACCGTGGAAAAATATAAGATAACTTTCGCATCCCTCGTGCCGACGCATTACATTATGATCCTTTCGCTTCCGGATGAGATCAAGAAAAAATACGATGTATCAAGTATGCGCCAGATGTTAGTGTCTTCGGCACCCATCAGAAAAGACACAAAGATAGCGGTACTTGATTTCTTCAAGAATGCAGAGTTGTGGGAAGCTTATGGTTCGACGGAAGCGGGTTTAGTAACACTTTGCCGGCCCGAAGATCAGTTGAGAAAATTAGGGACCATCGGCCGGGAGATCTTTGGAATAGATCGAATTAAGGTCCTGGACGAGGAAGGCAAGGAAGTCCCTGATGGCGAAGTGGGCGAATTATATGCCCGCACTCCGATGCTGTTCAAGAAGTACTGGAATCTACCTGAGAAAACTAAGGAAGTTTTCCAGGATGAATGGTTCACGGCGGGAGATATGTGTTTCCGTGATCCGGACGGCTTTTATGTGCTAGTCGATCGTAAGGCAAATATGATCATTACCGGTGGAGAGAATGTCTTCCCCTCCGAAGTTGAAAATGTCGTGGGCAGCCATCCCGCGGTGAAGGACGTGGCGGTCATAGGAATACCTCATGATAAATGGGGAGAGTCTATACACGCGGTGGTCATTCTGCATCAGGGCAAAGAAGCTACCGATGAACTTAAGGAAGAACTCAAGAGATTCGCGAAGGGCAAAATCGCGGGTTACAAAGTTCCGAAGAGTGTTGATTTCATCAAAGACGAAGAAATGCCCAGAACAGGAACCGGTAAGATTCTTCACCGTATATTGAGGGAAAAATACGGCAAATGGAGCGATCAGCGCTAGACGAAAGAATTCCGCATGATCTTTTGTTTGCCCCGGATCGAACTTGTTAATTCCCATCGTTATGCAACATTAGCCTTATAGGGGCGCACGATGTGCGCCCCTATCTCACCCCGCATCCCTTTCTCTTGACAATGATGCCCAATCGCGGTTCTGGGCGGGACGATTCCACTGATGAAGGCACAGCAGCACTAAAGCAGTGTCGTGCTTATGCTTCCAGGTAGCGTCTCAGTAAACCCTCAGTGAGCAGTGGCGTGGATTCATAATTGCACGGAGTCTATGTTGCGACGGGCGTCTCGCCTGTCCATTAGAATGACCGGCAAGATGAAACTGTCTCCAAACTCAGAATAGAGAAAGAACCGTGCCACGATGCCAATGCAAAGACGGAACCCACCAGAAAGCGCATGCCGTGAAACTGGTGGTCCTTAGCAAACAGCCACTGTACGGCGCGCCGCTTGCTGCGCCCTTTTTGGGCAGGGCAAGCCCTGCCCCTACGGCGGAATCGTGCTAAGATTTTGGCAGATGAGATAATTCTGAGACAGTTTCAGATGCCGGTCCCACCAGCAATCCCCAAAGCCACGAGATTGCTTCGCTCCGCTCGCAATGACATGACCATGACGGTGCGCTCTGTCATTGCGAGGAGCGTTAGCGACGTGGCAATCCCCGAAGTTTAGAAGATTTGCTCCCAATTACATTCTTTGGCCGCCCGTAACTGAAGGTTACGAGCCTCAACTATATGTGCTTGAAAATATCCGTATTCCATGCTATTTAGGCATTCCGTTCAAACGGAGCATTGCAGAATTCAAGTCCCGTTCGTTCGGCAGGGATTCAATAAATGAAATCATTGATTCTAATTACATTCGTCACCTTGAGCATATTCTTTCCAGCTAACCCGGCACCCGCACAGGTCACCTCCCAAAATCCTCCGGCAACCACCGATCAATGGCTAAGTCATCAAATGAACCAGCCCGCTCCAGGTACTGACAAGTATTCAATTTCCAAAGATCGTTTCGAAGAAATCCGGCAGCTTTATCTTCAGGCTAAGCAGGAGCTGGAAAAGAAAACGGACAAGAAACCCGGCGACACCAAATAGGCGACCAAATGAACCGAGCCGCCCTCGCGGTTTTCTTGGTGGAAAGGTTCGGACGCGCGTGCAGTCACTATTTAAGAAAGCGTTGTGGAATTATCCAGTTTCCTCAATCTTCTAACCGGCCCACCATAACGCGCCATCTAACACTAATTTCAGTCTGCGAGATGTGGTCGAATATTAGAGCAACCTTTTTGAGACGTTCGGGATAATCGGTGGCGGGGAAAAGCCCTGCTGACATCGCTGGGATGGAGTAGAATTCCCGCAGCACGTCTTTTGGCAATCGAAAATTCTCAATCCAGGATTCCCGTTTCGGGAAGATTTGCACAAAGAAAGACTCGAATTCGCCCCAATCAACAGGTCTTTTCAAACTCAGACCTTGCTTCACTACTTTTTCTGTCAGTTGTAATAAATGGTTATTCTGAGAGTCGTACGGCCCGTCCATAAACGTCAACCCCACGCTGCCGCCGTGCTTCAACAACGAACGAGCATGTTCAAGGCTCTGGCGGAAATCAGGGACCAGGAAAATGGAAGCGCTATAGATAATCGCGTCAAATTTGAAATGAAAATAGTCCCGGAGCCTAGCCGCATCCCCTTCAATGAAGGTAAGCCGGTCGGATTCTTCCACGCATGAACGTGCCGCACTCAGCATAGCCGGCGAGTTATCAAGCCCCCAAACTCGTGATCCGGGTACGGCAGCTAAGATTTGAAGGCAGCTTGCTCCAGTCCCGCAGCCGATATCCAGAACTTGAGCATTGGCCTGAAGTTCCATGCGCCGGAGGAGGGTTTCGGTCAATCGGTGAAAAAAACCGTGCCGTTCTTCGAAGACCTGATATTGCGCTGGACTCGCGTCGAAGTTGCCTTTGATGGCCCGCTTGATTTTTTTAATCTTATTTTCGTCCATAATAATCCGTATTTGGTCTATAAAAAGCTGGGAAGCAATCCCCAAAGCGAGATTGCTTCCTCCGTTTTTCAACGGGGTCGCAATGACATTCTTTGGCCGCCTGTGACCGAAGGAGTTACCGACTTCGGAAGTCTTAACTACAATTTGAGGTCGGACGTTACGTACGATCATGCGTTCGAGTCTGCGTTTATAGCTCGATTCGCTATGGTCATCCCCGTGCTTCCATTGTCGCAACAGGTTTTTTGCCTCGTTCTTATCCAATCCAAGAATTCTTCGCAACTGCCCCAGGGATATGCATTCCCGCTCATAAACATAGCGAGCGACCAATTCCAGAGGAATCTCTTGCAGATCATCGAGCCCGATTTTCACTCCTGCGGCCAGAAGAAAACCATGAAGCTCGTTGTATGCCCTGGTCTTGTCAATTTCGCTTTCTGACTTGTCGTCTCCTGGATCGCTCTTGTTCGGAGCAGATATTCCTTGAATAAGATCGGTTCTTATCGGGGAGAAAATGTCCGAAATAATGGCGCCTTCCGGGCCTACTTTTGCTGCGTGAGGTTTGGAGGATGGGATAATCAGCATATCTCCGGCGCTCAATTTGCGGTCTTCTTCTCCGGGAAAAAACAGCGTGACCGATCCGTCGATCACTATAGTAACTTGCTCTGAGACATGGTCGTGAAGAGGAAGAGAGGTATTCGGGGCCATTTCCCATCGGGTAACCATAACCTTGTCTCCCCAAATCATTTTACGAGTGATGTTTTCGTTTACTCTCTGGTCCTCTATATCTTTCCAGGACATTACTTGCACAGCACGCCTCCGTGTTCCAGCAGATAGCTGCGACAGGACTACAGTAGTGATTTAAGGCAATGTATTGCCAGTTCGAATGCAAAGCTTTATCGTTAGCACGCGAGGCCGCGTTATCTTTCCCAATCTTCGATATCAGCTCTGCTGGGATCGATTACCGTGACTTTCGAATTCTTGAGCGCCAGCCATTTTCCGCATTTTTTGCAGGCAATTTTGACTCCGGTCTTCTTGACAGTCTTTTCTACAGGGATTTTGCAGTCATCACATGTAATGGTAGCAGTTTCCAGTGAATCCAAGGCATACGCTTCCCAGATTTGCCCACTGCCTGGTTCCACGTCCATGAGGTGTTTGACGGCTTCAACCATAGCCGCCGCATCGGATGAGCTAAATTGCTCTTTAGAGCAGATGAATTCCACCTGCTCAACTAACGATTTGTAATCCCTGTAAGCTGTCGTGGCCTTTCGGTTCGCACGAGCATTTCTCTTTTTTCGAACAGGCCATTTCAGGTTTATGCCTCCGAAATGCATGAGGCCTTTCACCTTCTCGGGATACGTTCGAACGTACCAGATTACAAAGATTCCCACCCATATTGCTATCCCAATAAAAGTTTCCACTTTCCGCGTTTCCTGTCTGAAAAAGTATCCCTGAGAGTGCTCGATTATTTCTGGTATCCGGCCCGACCGGATTCGGCAAGCGCACGCAATTCTCTAATAATCCCTAGCACCTGTTCTCGCGTGTGCTCAACAGGGCCGGTATTGTCAATTATGCGCCCGGCGAGCTTCTTTTTCTTGTCGATGGGCAATTGAGCGTCAAGTCTGGACCGAGCCTCCTTATCAGTTACCCGATCTCGTGCAATTAACCGTTGAATCTGTACTTCTGGAGGAACATACGCAACGAGAATCATGTCGAAAGAATCTTCCAGTCCGTTTTCATAAAGGAGGGGCACATCCACTACCACTATGTTGTGCCCTTGGACAGCGAACTGTCGAATTAATTTCCTCTGCTCCTCCGCAACCCGCGGATGGATGATGGATTCCAGGTCCTGCCGCTTGCTTTTGTCTTTGAATACCAGCCTCGCCATAGCCGCACGATTCAGGTTGCCCTCCGAATCGATGAACTCGTCGCCGAATGTTTGTCGGATTTTATCCAGAGCGGCTGAACCCGGTTTCACTACTTCATCCGCGAGTTCATCGGCGCAAATCACCGGAATTCCCGCGTCTCTGAACATCCGACTAACGGTACTTTTACCTGAGGCTATCCCTCCAGTCAATCCCACAACCAGCATGAGATCCCTCGTTTCTGCGGCTCGCTATGTTAAATCTATTCTGAATCAAATTTGATAGGCCAACATTCAGCCGGAGGTCGCTTTTACCCGGCAACAATGCCGATCTATTTCTTCTTCAATTCTTCCCATGCGGCTTCTATTGCCCGATCGATTTTCTTGCCCGTTTCCTGCAGCTTGTCCCGAACTACGTCCCACTGCTTTTTGAACGCTTCCGACATCTCTTCTGATTGTTGCAGCAGTGATTTAAATTGTTCTTCACCTACGCGGCCGGTCGCATTCCACTGCTTATCCAGCACATCTTTGGCCTGATTTACACACATTTCGAAAGTTTGGCGGCTGATATCACCGATGCGCTCCAACCTAGATTTCAGCTCGGTTAAGAAAGTGTCCCAGTCCAAGTTCTTCTCTTTGTTCAATATGTCCCAGGAAGCTTTAATTTTTTCCGCTGCCCTTTCAATATCCTCCGTTGCCATTTTGCCCGATTGCTTCATAGTCCGGGCCGTCTGATCCACGGCCCCAAAAAACTCTTCCCGTGACGCTCCCCAGCTCTTACGCAAAAACGATCGCGCTTCGCTGAGCATAAACAATCCTACTGTGCCAAGATTTTGCACAAGCTCGACAATCGTCTGCTTTATCTCGTTTCGTCCCGAAGGCTCCATGTCTGTTCCTCCCCTTTTGCTTTCCAAAGACTTCTTTTTAAAGTACCATGTGGTCTCCGCACTGGCAATGGTAATCACTGGAATTATTTCCGGCAATGTCGATGTGTCCGAAGGTCAGATACGAGGGAGCCAAATGCCGAGAAAGAAGAAAATCGATAACACTACTATCGAAGAACCAGCAATATCAGAAACGGCCGATATTTCAGCATTGGAAGAACAGCCGGTTCCCAGAAGAAGATCAAAGAAGAAAACTGAAGACATCCCATTTGCAGAAGTCCTCCCGGAAACAGGGAGCGATGATGATTATATGGATGTCCCCCATTTCTCGAAAACCGGCGAATCGCCCATTATATCCGCTGATGAAGCTGATGCCTTGGACGTCGCGATCGAAGAGGCCAGATCTTATAAGCAACCGGTTCAGGATCAGCCCACGCATGATTACATCCATGCTGGGGAGCCTGTCGTCCAAGAAGACAACACTGCTGAGGCACAGCCGGCGCCCGGGGTAATCCTTGGACGACAAATCCTTCCAGTTGAGGTTGCGCCGCCGCCTCTTATGATTTTCGGCTTTGCCGTGATCATGCTGATCTACATCTTGGCCTCCACGTGATTTGTCCTTGGCCTGCCGTTCATTCGCAGCAATTGAAGGTATGTGATTTCTATGTTGCCGGAAAGGTACGGATTCAGCGAATACTGATAAAATATGGAAGGTGTACTGACCTTTGGTTTGCGCATACACGATAATCCGAACGTACGAAGAGGGTAAATTGAATGAAACCGTGGATGTATACGGTTATCGGCGCACTATTGTGGTGCGCTTGTGTGCTGGTGATTGCACCTGACATTTCGTTTCCCAGGAGCGTAATTGCAATGGGCATAGGATCATTTGCAATTCAGGTGCACGCCTATAGGAATTGCCAGTCGATATTGAACGTACATTCCCGAAACGATCGAGCGAAAAAACGTCCGAAGGCAAATAAGTATCTCAAACCCAAATTAGGACACTACCAAAGTATGTGCCAGCTTGACACGAGGGACTTTGATTGATAAAACTACACGATTATTTTCACGAACATCCGGTCAACGAAATCTCCTAACTAGTACAACAATAAAAGGAGGAATGGGCTGTGAGGGTCCTGATATCCGATAATCTGTCCGAATTGGGTTTGAAAATTCTTCAGGAATCAGATGCTATTGAAGTGGATGTCAACGTTGGCCTCAGTCCCGAGGAATTAAAGCAAATTATCGGACATACCACGGTCTGGCCATTCGGGGGGCCACTAAGGTCACTGCCGACATAATAGCAGCCGCGGATAATTTAAAAGTCATTGGGAGAGCGGGGACAGGGCTCGACAATGTCGATATTCCGGCTGCGTCCAAAAGGGGCATCGTGGTAATGAACACACCGGGTGGAAATACAGTTACCACAGCCGAACACGCTATTTCGCTTATGATGTCTATGGTTAGAAATATTCCTCAAGCCAATACCTCCATGAAATCAGGTAAGTGGGAAAAGAAGAAGTTCTCCGGGACTGAAATCTTTAACAAGACCCTGGGCATAATCGGGCTTGGAAAAATCGGTTCTGTAGTTGCCGATCGAGCAAAAGGACTGGGAATGAAAGTCATAGCCTATGATCCATACCTTTCCCTGGAGCAGGCGAATCAACTTGGCATAAGACTTTCAACAATGGATGAAATATTTAAAGAGTCGGATATAATAACTTGCCACGTGCCTCTGACGGAAGAAACCAAGGGTTTAATAAATGCCGGTAATATTTCAAAAATGCGACAAGGTGTTCGCATAATTAATTGTTCCAGAGGACCTGTGGTAAATGAGGAGGACCTGGCAGACGCAATTGAATCGGGCAAAGTGGCGGGCGCGGCAGTGGACGTATATATACAGGAACCTCCCGGGCAAACGAGGTTGATCGGTCTCGATAGAGTTATATGCACCCCACATTTGGGCGCATCCACTCAAGAAGCCCAAGAGAATGTGGCCATCGCTGTAGCTAATCAGATTCGGGATTATCTTGTGGATGGAACTATTCGCAATGCGGTGAATGCACCGGCTGTATCCGGAGAGGCTCTTGTAATTCTAAAACCGTTCCTGGACCTGTCTCAAAGATTGGGATTCTTTTTGGGACAGATAGTTCAGACCGGCGTCAAAGCGGTGGAAGCGCAATATTCGGGTGAAATAAGTGAAATGGCTCTCAGCCCGATTACCACATCGTTCCTTACCGGATTTCTCACACCTGTGATGAGAGAGGAAGTCAATCAAGTAAACGCTCCGATGGTGGCTAAGGAAAGAGGGATCGTGATCTCCGAAACCAAGGTGAGCAAAGCAGAAGCATTTACTTCGCTTCTGCGCTACAAGGTTACCGCTGAACATGAACATGTGGTCGAGGGCACTCTGTTCGGCAAGACTGAACCTCGGATGTGCCGTTATGGGCCTCATCGTGGGGAATTCGATCTTTCGGGTGACCTGCTCCTTATTGACGTGGTGGATAAGCCGGGGATTATCGGAAAAGTTGGGACGATTCTTGGTGACATGGGAATCAATGTCTCTCATTTTCAATTTGCAAGACAGGAACAAGGGGGCGCTGCCCTGCTCTTTCTGAATACTGATTCGAGGGCGGATGACAAGACTGTGGAGGCTCTGAAAGCATTAGATCACGTACTGTTCATCCGTCGTCTTACGATTTAATATTATTGTACTGCGGTTCGAAACATCCTGTTCGGAGGGTAAATAGAGGACAATATCGCCTACTGCTCATACTCGATAATTGCTCATGTTGAACATCAAAGATTTGTCCCATCCCGAGCTCCCAAGACAGGACAATTACGAACAAGCTCTAAAAATAGCACTGGAAATTTTCAATCAAAAAGATCCAGGAAGTGTCGCTGAAAAGGCTTGCGCGATTTTTCAGGGCAAATCGATCGTTGTCCCTCATTTGAATAGGTCAATAATGCTCGATGTGGACGCTCAGCGGTTCTCGATTGTTGAGACCGGAGAAGAAGTGCAGATGTGGCTCGCCATTCTTACTATTCATTATTTGAATAATGCCCCTGGTGTTCGACCAACAGGAAAGTTGAAACATTTTCGTGAATTCAAAGAAGGCCATTTCTACGAACCTGCATTTAACCGGAGGACCCGCGATACTTTGATCGATGTCTTCGGAAATAGTCCATCGTCGATGGTCAGGGCCGGCGAGAAACTAAAGGGCAAGATTGTTGAAACTGGTGACGCGGCAGTGGAGCTGGCTTATTTTCCTTGTTTGCCGGTTACCTGCATACTATGGAGGGGAGATGAAGAATTCCCCCCGGAAGCCAGCGTACTGTTTGACGAAACCGCCGATAAATTCTTCAACGCCGAAGACATGGCTGTTGCAGGACAGATGGCGGTATTGGAGTTAGTTGAGGCTTCTCGAGAATAAAATGCTTAAGCGGGTTTCAGATCTACCAGGGATGATTAAATATAGAATCGAATCTTGCTGATCTGGTGAGTCATGAAGATAGCTATTTCAGGAAAAGGCGGAGTCGGCAAGACAACACTCAGCAGTCTGCTGGCTCGCTACTGGGCCACGCAAGGGTACAGAGTGCTTGCCGTAGATGCAGATCCCGACGCTAATTTGGGTTCGGCAATAGGCATTGATACAGAGGGCTTAGTGCCTGTTTCCAAAATGGAGAATCTCATTTTTGAAAGGACCGGCGCTAAACCCGGAACTGTCGGTGGTTTCTTCAAATTAAATCCTCGAGTGGATGATCTTCCTGAAGCGTTGGGTAGAGAAAAGGATGGCATCCGACTCCTGGTCATGGGCACGATAAAGAAAGGCGGCGGCGGCTGTATCTGTCCTGAAAGCACACTGCTCAAAGCATTGATAAATCATCTCGTGCTCTATCAAAAAGACCGGGTAATCATGGACATGGAAGCCGGTATCGAGCACCTGGGTCGAGGAACCGCGCAAGGCGTGGATAGACTCGTGGTGGTCGTCGAACCTGGTCAGCGCAGTATCGAAACCGCGGCCAAAGTTCGGCAGCTGACTCAAGATATAGGTCTTCACAGAGTCGCCGCAGTAGGTAGCAAGGTGCGTAATACGAGGGAGGAAGAGTTCCTTCAAAAGAACCTGGACGGGATTCCACTTATAGGAATTATCCCATTTTCAGAGGAGATAGCGGCAGCCGACCTGGAAGGCCGGCCACCTTCATTGGAAAACCCGATTATATTCGAGGCAATAGAAAAGATTGCAGGCGCTTTGGAATCTGAGGCAGCATAAAGAGTCGGCAAAATATGGGCCGGCTTGTCATGACGAATCCAGAGCGGAGAACACCACCGTAGTTATCTAAATCTCACAGCGAGTGATTGTCTGAAAAGAATTGAGAGCTGGAATTCGGCTTGGAGATTCATCTCGGATCTTATTATTAAATTGCAAAGGAGAATGGTATGTCGGCCAAAATCATCAGTGGTAACGAAGTGTCTCAGCAAATCAAGGACGAGCTGAAAGCCGAGGTCCCGAAGCTAAAAGCTCAAGGAGTGGAACCGTGCTTGGCGGTTATTCTCGTGGGGGAGGACCCTGCGTCAAGGGTGTACGTCAGTAACAAGAAGAAAGCTTGTGAGTATATCGGAATCAAGTCGCTGGAGTCCAGACTACCGGCTGAGACTACCACCGAACAGCTTCTCGATGTGATCGGTAAATATAACAGCGACGAATCCGTCCACGGAATACTCTGTCAGCTCCCGCTCCCTAAGCATATTCCGGAAACAAAGATTCTTCGGTCAATTCTCCCCGAAAAAGATGTTGACTGTTTCCATCCGTTCAACGTGGGATTAATTAGTATCGGAGAAGTCCGTTTTCTCCCTTGCACACCCGCCGGGGTAATCGAGCTGATCAAGCGGGGCGGATTCGAAACATCCGGAGCTGATGTAGTGATTCTGGGTCGGAGCAACATTGTCGGCCGCCCCCTCTCTAACATGCTCGACCAACGCAACATGAATGCCACAGTCACCATGTTGCACACCAAAACCAAGAATCTTAAAGAAAAGTGTAGAGCAGCGGATATAATAATCGCGGCAATCGGCAAACCTGAGTTTCTCAAGGGCGATATGGTCAAAGAAGGGGTAGTCGTAATAGACGTCGGAATCAACAGGGTGGATGCTCCGGGTACCGAGAAAGGATTTAAGCTGGTTGGAGACGTTGCTTTCGACGAAGTGAAAGAGAAAGCGGCTGCCATTACCCCGGTTCCTGGCGGCGTAGGCCCGATGACCATAGCAATGCTTATGATGAACACGTTGACAGCGGCTAAAGAAACTATGAAATGATTGGTAGATTGGTAGAAGACGGCCGTTAAGAAGTTTTAAGACGAGCTTTACATTTTCCGACTACGGGCGGGTTTGAACCCGCCCGTACCCACATTACGCAGCGAAGGCGGGTCCGCCAATCTTGCGCCGGTTTCCTGAATCCTGACACATGCTTTGTGTTCAACCGGCTGTGCAATCACATAAATTCCTCCCCTTCTTCACCAGATTATTGTTTATCTCTCTAAACTTCACAATCCAAGTGCTGAACGTTGGTTGCATTGACAGTGAGCTTTCTCGTGATCACTCTATTTTATGAATCAATAGTACGTTTACGTGAGTAAAGGAATTTGCCGCCTAACGGCGCGGAGGAATAGTATGAAATACAGATCGATTATATTGTCAATCGGCTTAATTGCAGCCGTGGGTTTAGGATTTTATGTCAACTCCAGGTCTACCCGAGAATCGGGCATTCCAGCAGAAGTAAATACGATCGTTGAAAATAAAATCGGAAGCATGCTTCCGGACCCTGGATCATTGCTGCTCGTCCAAGATACATTCAATTCCAAATACGGGCCTTATCAGTACCGCTTAAACCAGTCCGGCCTGCCTTCCGATTTACGGAATTATTACGGGCTATACGAATTGCCGAGTTATGATGTATTGCGAGAGTACCTCAAACGTGGCGGATACATCGGGTCGGAATTATTTCGCAGCAAAAGGGAATTGTACAATGAATGCCTGATCTACTCCAGATACACGTACGAATGCCAAAACGGGCAGCAGTTGCAATAAAACATCGACGCCCTCTCAGCAATTACTGATTACCAACCTCTCCTTCTGATTGATGTAGCCCTGAGAGAGGCTTTGCGCTGTTCCTCCGAGATACGCGTAAAATGATCTACGGCGGCGATGACTATGACACGAGTGGATTCCCCAAGGCGGGCAGATATTTCCCGGACTTTATCCAAAAGATCTTCAGGTAGTTGAAAGAAATCGGCTTTCTCCGAGTTTTGAGTCATCCATACACCTGTTGGAAAACTTAAGTTAGTCAAACCTAGGCATTGTAGGGCTACCAACCAGAATCTTTTTGCTCTCTTCAATGTCTTTCATAATTTGGGCCTTCAATTCTTCGATTCCATTAAATGTTATTTCAGGTCGCAGCCGTTCAACCATATAAATCTTTATTATTTCACCATATATTTCCCGGTCGAAATCGAGGATGTGAACCTCGTAAGACACTCGTCTATCTCGAAAGGTTGGATTCAACCCTATATTCATAACCCCCTTGTAGAATGATTCCCCTACCCTGGTATAGACAGCATATACGCCTTTGGGGGGATGGAGTTTGATTTCGGGTTTGATATTAGCTGTAGGAATCCCGAGGCCCTTGCCTCTGTGATGCCCGTGGATTACCCTGCCTTCAATGTTGAATTCTCGGCCCAGCAGCTCGTTGGCTTTTCTAATCTCTCCACGTCCCAATTCTTCCCTGATTTTGCTTGAGGACACTAAGGTATCCCCGACTTTGACCGGTTTAACGATGTGGACCCTGAAATTCATTTCAGGCGCCAGTTTTTTCAAGGTATCAATGTTTCCCGCCCGATCTTTACCGAAACGATAATCTTGCCCGACAAACAGATCCCTCGTGCCGAGTTCCTCAACTAGTATGTTTTGCACAAACTCCTCAGGCGACAGCTGTGCAAACTCCGGAGTGAACTCAGCGAGGATGAGTATGTCTAGCCCCAAGAACTCGAGAATATCTGCCCGTTCACGGGGAGTGCTTATCCTGGGGATCTCCGGAACTTTCTTCAACACCAGACGAGGATGAGGATCAAACGTGTAGACTACGGCATCTCGGCCTTTCGGTCTCGCGGACTCCACTGTTTGCCGGAGTATCTCCTGATGTCCCAAATGCACTCCGTCGAAATTCCCAATTGCAACTGACGGCGCCTTAAGCTTGTGATAGATCTTTTCCCGAACGCGAATGATTTCCATGGTTCCTTGGTGTCCCCAAAATGCTTGCCGCGGCTTACTAACCCCGCGGAATACGCCACAATCTTTTATCTATATGCGGATGCAGCTCTAAACTTTCGATTGGGAGCCTGCGGGACCACCAAGATCCGAATAGGATTCCGTGCCTTGCGGGGATGTATGCTCACTGTGCTTTTGTTCCAACTCTTTACCCAAACGTGCGTTTTCGGCTTCCAAGCCTTTGACTATGGCGGACAGTCGAGCGACTTCAGCCCGATTCTCCTGCTCGGCCTTGATCATCCTGCGCCTCTCGTTTTTCCATTTCACTTGCGTAACCAAATCTCCCAGAGCGGCAATAATAATCCCTATCGAGACGCACAGTATCACCAGTTCCCAAAACGCCATTTTCACAGGCTCTGAAAGCCCAAAGTAAGCAATTTGAAACTCAAGGTCCTTATTCTTCATGAATAGTGTAATAATTAATATTATAAATGCTAATTCAATGAGCCTTCTGACGAACCTCATTCCTTCACCTCGTTCGTTGACTCCGGATACAAAATCGTAAACTCATCCCTAAGCTTCCGGCAGGTACTCCGAAGATGTTCAGGAATGATCTTTACGTCTGCCAAGACCGGCATAATGTTAGTATCACCGTTCCAACGCGGTACAATGTGATAATGGACATGCTCCTCAAAACCGGCACCAGCCACTGCTCCGATATTAATCCCTATGTTAAAGCCTTCGGCGTGCATTACATTACGGATCACGCCCATCGCGCGACATACCTCTTCCATTAACAGTTTCAGTTCCTCACTCTGGAGCTTACATATATCTGAAGCATGCTTGTACGGGGCGACAAGAACGTGCCCATTATTATAGGGGAATTTATTCATCATTGTGAAGGCCCCCCGCGCTTTATGAACAATCAAATTCTTATCATCCTCGCCTGAGGCGGGCTTGGAACAAAAAATGCACCCGGATTCTCTCTCGCCGCCCACAATATAATCTATGCGCCAGGGAGCCCAAATTCTGTCCATAATTGCCTTTATAAAATATAATCTTGTCCGGAGCCAAGCCGGAGCCTACAGTCCTATTACTTGTTTTTTCCGTCGATAGGTAAGAAAGAGGCTTCCACATTTCCATCAACGATCTCGAGCCGACCGACCGTCCCACCGTTTCCGTACGGAGTGTGGGCCGCTCCGGGATTGAACATCATTGTCCCGTAAAGTTCGCCCCAATAGGGAACGTGAGTGTGACCATAAATAATAATGTCCGGGTTCTCCGGTTTCAGCCTCATCACCAGCCTTTCTTCAAGCCCTCGTTTTCCTCCCCAGCCGTGAATTAAGGCGATGCGTACTCCAGCTACCGGAATTATCCTTTTCTGAGGAAGAACGCCCGCCACTTCGGAATCATCCATGTTGCCACACACGGCCAGGACGCCCTTCTCCTCAAGCCGATCCAACACTCTTCCGGATACGATGTCTCCCGCATGCAGAAGCATGTCGTCAGAGCCCAGTAACTCTTCAAGGATATATTCCAGCCGAACATTCGGTGATACTAAATGGGTATCGGAAAGAACGCCGATTCTCATAATCAATTATCTTTTTCAGGCAGCCGCGTCTCCGTTGGCGCAACGCAATACCAGATCGCCACCCGTGACTATACTTTCTCCGGCAATTATGACCAACCCACCGACATCAACGTATCTTCCCGCTCGGTCCAGAACAGCTCTGAGACGTTCGCCCCGAATTAGGCGATCGCCAATATCTCTCGCATAGGAGGCAGCCCAACACGCGGATCTCGACACCACAGTAACCGCGTGAACACCGTGGCCCGGCACATACGTCGAAAGGCCGAAGGGGTTATTCATGACCGGCAAAGAGAGAATGACCCGTTCGTGCATAGGAGATCCTTCTGCATATAGATAAACATCGAGAGGCAGCGAGCAATGAATGAAGGTATCTCCACCGCTTGCGACGATCAGTCTCGACGAGTCCTGGCCTAAATCCCGACCGACGAAATCTGCGATGGCTCCGCTCATACAGGTCATGGCGGCAACACCGGTATTGTGACTTGAAAGATCGCTGTATCGAACAATTTCCGGAGCAGAGGCGTATACTTGTACTGGACCGGCAGTTTCTCGAAAAGCAGGGTGTTGCCGAAGGTATTCCTCGATTTGATACCGGTAACGAAAAATCGCATCCTTAGCTTTGGCGCTCAAATCGCTTTCGGCCTGAATGTGGAGCTTGGTTTCCCTGACTTCAAGCTCGAAGGTCACAGCATGAGCCAATAGAATCCGGTTTCGATAATTCTTTCTTTCGTAAATATCATAAATGGGGGGCATAGCTACGAACCGTACTTACCAACTGTCTAAAAATGTTTCACAAGTTCTACGGCCCAATTAGTGATGATTATTATCGGGCCTTCGCAACGTGTCAAGGATAATTTCCCAAGAAGAGATGAATCCAAGATTCAGTCTTCTGAACGGCTCCTTCCGATTGTTCCTACTATCCCAGCGCCCAGAGATTCCAAATCATAAACTCTTAATTGAGTTCTTGACCTGAGGAATGCAAGCCAATCCGTCTTCTTTCTCTCCAGTACGACTAAGCTACGACGCATGCCCGGCCATTTGTCCACAGTAAAATCAATTATCATTCCGGCAATTTTGGGTGTCCGCCATTTTTCTTCCAGAACGTCTCCATTCCATGCGAGCGCGAGCACTTGTCCTTCTTCGAGCATTTTGGTCCGGCTGAGCATCCTCAATGTTTTCGAACTATGAGTCGTAACGAGAATTTGCTGCCCTGAACCGTCGCGAAAATCAGTGGGCACCACGCGTGGTCTGTAATAGTCTTCTGCGTTCGATTCAGGATTATCAAACGACCCGACTTTCGATCTCTCCTCCGGACCATGCATTCGGAGGATCACGTCAGAACCGCCATAATACTCTGTTGAAACAAACAGCCTCTTTCCATCCGGGGTATAAACCCTCAGGTGGTCGTTTTTGTCATAGGAGACTATAAGTGGCTTGTGTTTTCCTTCTAAATCGGCAATTGCGAATCCGAAAATCGGTATTTTCAAAGGTATACCGAACCGTTCCTGAACGACCAATTCGCTTCCTTTGTCCGCTAAACGATAAACCGGCCCTTCAAAAGCTTTCCTCTGGGCCTTTTGTTGTCCGAGCAGGATTGAGCCACGTGTAGGATAATTTATAACACGCAAATAATATGGAAAATCCGTAATAACCGGGATTAACTTGCCGTTCCTGTATTCCAGTACAAAAGAGGCTATGGTTCCTCTATTTTGTGCAGTCACGTAGATCCTGGATGGGCCTTGTTCTCTCATTTTAGCCACATCTACCGCTTTGATCTCCAGTGTACCAGCGGAATATTCGGCCAATTTTGCCAACTTATTTTCGGCTAGACGATAAACGTGAACATTGCTCGGATCAGCAATAATAATTTCATTTTGGCCATCTCCATCTACATCGCCTATCCCCAGTCCAATACCCAAAATAGTGAGCTCTTCGCTTTGCCAGGGATTACTCGCTCCACCTTTTGCGGGAGTTGACCCTGATTGCGGGGAGCCTGGTGTTTGAACTTGTCTTTCGGCTGTAACAATGCTTCGACTTAAACTATTCAGAATCCCAGAGCCTATGCCAGCTGATGACTTATCAGAACATTGTAGGTCGGAGTGATAGAGATTTGTCGTTATATCGGAGGCGTTTGGAAGCACGCTCGGCGCGGTGATGCCAATGAGCGATATCATGAAAAGAAATGTACCAAATAAAGTCTTGAACGAAGTCTTTCTCATGCCCTTTTCTCCCGGACCGGCCTAACTTAAAACGCATCCCCTCCAAGGTGTCAAAGTTCTGGATTCACTTTGACACGACAAGTATACAAGAGTTCGACATGGCTCCGACATTTATTTTTATATGCATATTTCGAACGCAGGCGGGGTGAACTGAATACGATCACGGCGTGACGATCTATCAACTTGAAATTGCGGTTGGATTACAAATCCATTTCGTCTCCATACCGCTGAATCAAACTTACTTCTCAAACTAACCACCAGAACAGGCTTCAAAACCGAATATCAAATGATTGTGCTGGGCTGCTCAGTTAAGCCAAGTCTTCCAATCCTGATAACTTTGTTCTCTAAATAAAATACATGTATTTGCTGTCCAAATCCCTTGAAACCCCTTGTTTACGTGCCGATGCGCAGAGATCTCCAATCGATACCGACCCATAATAATCGATCAGTAGATCTTGGGTCTGCTTCCAAACGTTCCTGGTGATGCAACTTTCGTAAAGATCACAGTAACTTTTTCTTGGATGCGTCCTCCGAAAGGCATTTGACTGGGACGATGGGGCCTTGAGCAGCTGTGATAATGTCCCGTACTGAAATTTCAGCCGGATCGCGAGACAGCATGTACCCTCCGCGAGGGCCTCGCCTGCTCTTTAAAAGCCCAGCCCTCAGCAATTTGTTGAAAATTTGCTCAAGATAGCGCTGAGAAATCTTTTGCCTCCTGGATATGTCTTTAATTTGCGTAGGCTGCCCGCCTCCATGATAGGCGACATCAAACAAGGCTCTGACCCCATATCTGCTGGTTGTGGTAATTCGCATTTCATTCCCCGAGGTTTTACATTAAAAAAGACTAGGACAATTTATATTTAACTTTACTACGAATGTCAAGAACATTGCTGATGCGTTTGCACGTAACAAGGCAGAGAAACTGTGGAAACAGGGATCGGAAATGGGCGACAATTCGGTTCAAGTGGATCATCACATCCGGTTAGCGACTGAACGTATTTGCTCCAATAAGCTTGACATGTATAAATCATGATTTAAATTAGGAACTAGTGAAATTGCTCTATTTGCGTGCATTATGCTACGCTCACGAACTACAATGAGACGATTGACAGCGCTGCTGAAAACTGCTAACTGTACATACTTTATGAATCCCGGCGAGGTGTGAATGGGGAGTGTAGTAAAAAAGCGTCGCAAGAAGATGCGCAAGCACAAGTACAAGAAAGCTCAGAGCAAAGCAGCGACATCGTAACAAATAGGCGGCTTGTATGGGAGCTGATGGACTTTTCACAGACTCCGATTTGATGACCATCTGCCGAGCAGCGTCCTTAGCCGAACGGCTGACGGAGAAGCATTTCAGTCTCGGGAAAGACCATTGGAGAATTGAGCCTTATAAGATTTTTACTTTGAAGCAGGTAAGCCAGGGCCTTTACGAACCTGATGTTTTTGCCAATGTTGTGAAATTCAAGGCTCGTACAGGACAACAGAAACAGAAATGGCATGCTCCGGCAGAAAAGTACGGCATTGTGCTACAGGATCCGAATATTCTAAGGGCACTGTTGCGCCAATCGCACCATGATCTATGGACAATGAGTCTATTTGTGCTGACACATGAATTAATTCATGTAGTCCGGTTCAAAAAGTTCAATGTGGATTTTTTTGCAGATACCCAGGCCAAACAAACAGAGGAGAGCCTGGTCCAGTCAATTACCGGAGAAATATTATCCGGAGTAACTAACACGGATCAACTTTTGGCCTTATACGCTGACAGCGAAGATATGTTGGAAAAAGCAAATTAGCAGGAGAATAAACGGAGGAGGCTGATGCCTATTTACGAGTATCATTGTGATGCATGCGGAAATGAATTTGAAGAAATGCAGAAGTTTTCCGATGCCCCTATTGATAAATGCCCTTGCTGTGGTGGTTATTCGCACCGATTGATTTCTCATTCGACATTTGTCCTCAAAGGAACCGGTTGGTATGTGACGGATTACGCAAAAAAGGATAGAAGTTCCGGCAGTTCATCCAGTAGCGACTAGACATTTGCAAGAATACCATGACGCTCTGGTTGTTTTCCCAAAAGAGAATCGCATGAAAATTAAGAGGATAGCCCATCTCGGAATAGTGGTGAAGAACCTGGATGCTGCGCTCGAGTTGTTTACGGGAGCATTGCCGCTTGATCTTGTTCATACTGAAGACTATCAAGGAATGAAAGTCGGTTTCATTCCCGTGGGAGACAGCTCAATAGAATTGTTACAGGATGTTTCCGGCTCTTCCGGGGTCAAGAAGTTCCTGGATAATAACGGCGAAGGTATTCATCATATAGCTTTTGAAGTGGATGACATAGAGCAAGCCGTCGCCGAACTAAGAGAGAAAGGTGTCAAACTTATTGACGAAAAACCGCGTGCCGGCGCTCACGGAATGAGCGTAGCCTTTATGCATCCTAAGGCAACCCATGGAGTATTAATGGAATTAGTACAGCCTATGGGGAAGAACCATTAATACCTTTGAACCCGGCTCATGCATTTATTGGTTGCCAATCTATTTTCACTTCTGTAGAACAATCTCAAAGGCCAATCTTTGAGTTACAGCTTGGTCACACTTATTTTTGTTTGACCTGCTTTTTTTTTACGTTTTGTTACCGCAAGTATACATAAAGCTATCTGAGCTGCTGCGGAATGCATTTGAAGTGCGAGGAGGTTATTGAGATGGCGGACGTAACCATGCCCATGAACGGAAAGGTAATAGCTGTTAACGTGGAAATGGGCCAGAGCGTCGAGGAAGACGACGAGTTGATCGTCATCGAAGCCATGAAAATGGAATTGCCTATTGTTGCCCCAACCGGCGGGACGGTTAAAGAGGTAAAGGTGAAAGTCGGTGAGTCTTATCAAGTGGGCGATGTTGTAGTGGTTATCGAGTAGCAATAGGGAGATTTGGCGAATCGTCAGGTCTCTGGACATACGTCGAGTTCCTGGGATGGGGCGGAGAACGATTTTTGGCTTATTGGACCAGGAATACACGGTTCCGTCATCCGAGCGGCCACCGAAAATGTTAATTACGGCCGACCGGACGAAGTCCCTGCAAGGGCGATTTTGGTCTGGATCAATAGGCCGACTCTTCATTGGATTAATTTTCGAGGCTATAGCGTCAACCGCGCCCGAACGCTCTGTCATACGGCCGTGACCTGGTCGGCATCGTTTAATTTACTTTTCTGGGGCTTCACAATACCTCCCTACCACAGTCAGAGTTGTCAGAGGGCGAAGAACCCGCTGATGCGCGACTCCGCCTTTTCTGTGGGAATCCAAACACTTAGTATCCGAAACGGATTAACTCCATGGCGAAACTATTCGAAAAAACATCTATCGGCGCTTTGGATCTTCTAAACAGATCCATCAGATCAGCGACCTGGAGCGGTCTAGGGGATAGTCGAGGCTATGTTACCGACGCAGCGATCGATTTTTATCAACGATTGGGCGGCGGCGGCATAGGCCTCATAATAACGGGGTACCAGTATGTCTTGCCCAATGGCATACAACTTCCGTACATGATCGGCAACTACGAGGACGAACAGACCGAAGGTTTATCAAAGATTGCGCAGGCAGTTCACAAAGAAGGAGGTAAGGTCGTCCCGCAAATCGTGCATGCCGGTGCTCGCGCCAATCCCAAGCTGTTCATAAATGACGAGGAAGTTTGGGCCCCATCCGCGATTCCGGATCCTCAGACAGGACAAGTTCCCCATGAGCTGAGTAAACAGCAAATATTGAAGCTTATAGACGCATATGCGGCGGCCGCAGCAAGGTCGCTACGGGCTGGGTTTGATGGAGTTCAATTGCACGGCGCTCACGGATACGGAATCAATCAGTTTCTTTCGCCGATCTGGAATAAGCGAAATGATGCCTATGGAGGGGACCTCAAGAAACGTTACCGATTCTTGGGTGAACTCATCGAAGCTGTTCGAGGTGCCGTCGGCAATGACTTTCCGTTAATGATCAAGCTGACCGCTCATGATTTCGTAGAAGGCGGCTTCGTCCCGTCAGACTCAGTTGAGATTGCGCGCCGTCTTGCCGATGACGGAATTGACGCGATAGAAGTGAGCGGCGGTAATGCAGCTTCCCCCAGCAACTTGGGCCCAGTCCGCGGTAAAATAAAGAATGAAGAAGATGAGGCGTATTTCGCCGAATTTGCGGCGAAAATAAAACAATCAGTTAAAATTCCCATAATTACAGTAGGAGGAATCAGATCGCTTTCCACCATAGATAAGATCCTTGCGGACGGCAAGGCAGACTATATTTCGATGTCCCGTCCATTCATTCGAGAGCCTCATCTGATTAATCGCTGGAAATCAGGTGACACTCGCAAATCCTCATGCATGTCATGCGGTGGTTGCTTCGAAACCGGAGTAAAAGGAATCGGAATCTCCTGCAAAATCGAAAGAGAAAAAAGCAATAAAGAAGCAAAGAAAAACGAATAGAATGAGTAACCATTCAGTTACAGGAGTTGGCCAACGTCTCTCCCGGAGGTGAATCGTGCCGGACGATTTCAAACAGAAAGCCCTTGCTTGGGATGAAAAGATCGAAAAACAGGTGGAAAAGAAACCGGAGCGCCGAGCCGAGTTCGTGACCGTATCCGAATTGCCGGTAAAACGTGTTTATTGGCCATGGGATGTGGAGGATTTTGATTTAGAATCCGATTTGGCACTTCCCGGATCTTATCCATTTACTCGCGGAGTCCAACCTAACATGTATCGAGGTCGGCTCTGGACTATGCGCCAGTATGCGGGATTCGGCAGCGCTGAGGAAACAAATACACGTTTCAAATACCTGATTGAGCAGGGACAAACCGGGCTCTCAGTGGCGTTTGATCTACCCACTCAGATTGGTTACGATTCCGATCACGAGCTTTCAGCCGGCGAGGTGGGAAAAGTCGGAGTGGCGATTGACAGTATCGACGACATGCGCCTCCTGTTTGATGGCATAGATCTAATGGCGGTTAGTACTTCTATGACCATCAACTCGCCTGCGGCGGTGCTTTTGGCGATGTACATAGCGGTTGCCGAGGAACAGGGCGGCGAAATTTCCAAGCTCCGAGGCACCATTCAGAACGACATTCTTAAGGAATATCCTGCTCGGGGCACATACATATTTCCACCCGCTCCTTCCATGAGAATAATCACCGACATATTCGCATTCTGCAACGAGAGCCTTCCTCAGTGGAATACCATCAGTATCAGCGGATATCATATTAGAGAGGCCGGCTCCACTGCGGTCCAGGAAGTGGCATTTACCTTGGCCAATGGAATAGCTTACGTTCAGGCCGCCATTGACGCCGGTCTCGATGTAAACAGCTTCGGAGAACGACTAAGCTTCTTTTTCAATTCTCATCAAGATTTTCTGGAAGAAATAGCCAAATACAGGGCCGCTCGCCGTATGTGGGCTCGCATTATGAAAGAGCGCTTCGGAGCAACGAACCCACGAGCAATGATGCTCAGGTTCCATACTCAGACAGCGGGATGCACCCTAACGGCTCAACAACCCGATAACAATGTGGTCCGGGTTGCGTTTCAAGCATTATCGGCGGTTTTGGGCGGCACCCAATCTCTTCATACGAATTCCCGCGATGAAGCGCTGGCGCTCCCGAGCCAAGAGTCGGTTCAGATAGCTCTCCGTACGCAACAGATCATAGGCTATGAGACAGGCGCCGCGGATATGGTAGACCCGTTGGCCGGGTCGTACTACATCGAATCTCTCACCAGCGAAATTGAGAAGCAAGCTTCTAATTATATAAAGAAAATCGACGACATGGGCGGGGCGGTCAGGGCCGTTGAGTGCGGGTTCATTGAGGAAGAGATTCTGGATTCCGCGTATCGCTTCCAAAAGGACGTTGAATCCGGCAGCAGAGTTATAGTTGGGGTAAACCGTTTTCAAACGGAAGAGAAATTGCCTTCCGGTCTGCTTCGGGTCGATCCTGAGGTCAGAGAACGACAACTCAAAAGACTGGAGGCATTGCACAGTCGTAGGGATTCATCAGCCGTTGCTGCGGCTCTTTCCACGCTTGAAAATACCGCTAGCGGAACTGGCAATCTTATGCCGCCGATACTGGATGCAGTCAGAAAAGAAGCGACGCTGGGCGAAATATGTAACGTGCTCAGGAGAGTTTTTGGGGAATACACACACGCTTCGCGCTGCTAAATCAGGTCAGTTGCGGAAACCTTTCGACGTTCTTGTCCGGGTACCGGCAGTTCTGGTATGCCTCTAACCCTATCCGGATGAGGCCTTCTATTTCGTAAGGAAAAGTTTATCGTTTTTCTAGTGGGATGATCATCGGACCTGTTGACCGAGCTCGTTTCTGGCGTTTTTTCAGAAGTGGCCGGTTGCGATCTTTTCGACCCGGTCACGACCGTTTCGCTTGGCAGTATAGAGGGCGGAATCAACCGACCTCAGCAAACCTTCGAAATCTTCGGTTTCTTCGTCGACCGCGCCCACTCCCAAACTCAAGGTCAACCTTATTTCGCCACGCTTAGATCGCATAAGAGCGCGCGAAACATTAGTTCGTAGCCTTTCGGCCACGAGCCATGCCTGTTCCAATCCGGTTTCCGGAAGCAGAACCGCGAATTCCTCACCTCCGATACGACCCAATATGTCAACGCTACGGAGTGTTTTTTGGCAGATCTGCGCCACTACCCGAAGGGCGCCGTCACCAGCAGCGTGACCATAGGTATCATTGGTTTTCTTAAAATAATCGATGTCCGCTATAATCAAAGATAATTGACGATGGTATCGCTTCACACGCTCAAATTCCCGCTTGCCCAGTTCCATGAAGTACCCTATAGTTAAATACCTGCGTTAAACCATCCGTTATAGCGAGTCGACGAAGCTTCTCCTGTGCGATTCTGCGCTTTGCTATTTCCTCTTCTAGCGCTTTGGTGCGCTCGAATACCAGCTTTTCCAGTTGCTCATTAAGAATGCCGAGTTTTTTGCGCGCTTCTTCCATACGCTGATTTTGCAGGAAGGAATCCCTGTACGCGGAAAGCAGAAAATTGACCATCTGGCGACGATCGGCCTTCATCGTATGGAATTGTCCATCCAGAGCCGGCAGACATTCTTCTCCGGATTCATCCCCAGGCAGCCTGCTAAGGCCGGAAATCATCTCCTCAATTGTAGAGAGAAGAATCTTTTCATCATAAGGTTTGGTAACGTAGCTATCAGCACCCGACTCCAGCCCCAGGAGCACATCCTGAGGTCTTGATTGCGTAGTAAGCAGGATAATTGGAATTTGCTTCAGCCCGTCTTGGCTCTTGATGGTTCGACACATCTGAAAACCATCCATAACAGGCATGACAATATCGCTCACAATGATGGAGGGCCTCTCCTCGTCAAGAGCGTCAAGACCTTCCTGGCCGTTTCGGGCCACGCGGACGGCATAACCATTCTCGCCTAAAAGCGTTTGGATCAGCTTTGCCTGAAACCGACTGTCTTCTACCACAAGGATTGAATGAAGGTTCGTCATATTCTCAGCTCAGTCAGGGCGGAATGTCCGCAAAGTTGCGGAATGTGAATGAATGTGGCGAGTCCCAACCGGCGGCTCCAGCCGGCAACTCCGATTCATTCCCCGCAACTCAAGGCTGCGTCCGTTATGGTGACAACAGCCGGATCATTAAAGGTTGTTCTGTCGTTATCTAAAAGGCCTGTTTTTTCGTATTCTTAAGCGTACCTCACAACAATGTCGCCGGTCAAGCGGAATCTTTCCTGAAACCACTTGGATCATGGGCAGCGGAAGACAATACGGACCATGCCCGAAGATAGTTGACTAAAGAGCGGGCAGCGAGATATAGTCACTAAGAAGATGTAAGATCCTCCTGTCCCACAAGATACTATTGTTTAACCTCGATAACTTGCTTAGAGGCTGCAAACACATTGAGATCAAATATTGCGACGTAGTTTCTGATCTGAGTTCCAGTCGTAAATCGCTATAAGCTCAACATTAATAGCCAAATCAGAGTTCTTATCAAACCCAAAAACAGGAGGACCACTATGGATCAGAATCGAAGAGATTTTCTGAAAAAAGCGGGTGTTTTAGCAACTGTCGCGGCGACCGGCGGTTTGACTGTGGCCCAGGCTCAGACCAAGCCTCCGCAGGCGCAAGCGCGTGGTATGGCTCGTGGGCTCACCTTATTGACAATGCAACGCAACGGAGAATACAGGCTCGGCGTGAAAACCGATAAGGGTATTCTAAACGTACCGGAAGCAGCGAAACTACTCAAAATGCAAGCACCGGCTAGTATGGATGAATTGCTGCTGAAAGAAGCCGGGCCCAGCCTAAATGCACTGGTGAGTGCTGCCCTCAAGTCCAAAGCCGCGGAAAAGGCCTTTCTCAAGGAGAACACAATAAAATACGGGCCTGTTATTCCCCGTCCGGAAAAGATCATCTGCATAGGACTGAACTATCGGAAACACGCCAAGGAAGTAGGTATGGAGGCCCCTTCTCAACCCATACTTTTCAACAAGTACAACAACGCATTAAATTTTCACAACGGCAGCATCAAACTCCCGGTCGCTGTGTCCACAAAGTTCGATTACGAAGTCGAATTGGTCATAGTCATGGGCAAAGAGGCGAAGAACGTCTCCGAGGCTGACGCATTGTCGTACGTTGCGGGGTACTGCACAGGGAACGATTTTTCATCGAGGGACTTGCAGCTTGAGGCCCCCGGCAAGCAATGGATGCTCGGCAAAACTCCGGACGGGTTTGCTCCTTTAGGACCATACATGGTCACTGCGGATCAGATCAATCCGGACAACCTTAAGATCGAGTGTCGAGTCAACGGCGAGACTCGACAATCCTCCAACACAAACGATCTTATTTTCAACTGCCGGCAGTTAATTGCTTTTGTCTCCAAATTCGTCACAATGAAACCTGGTGATATCATATTCACCGGCACGCCCGAAGGTGTTATCGCCGGGTATCCGAAGGAGAAGCAGGTTTGGCTCAAAGCAGGCGACAAGCTTGCTTGCAGTCTGGAAAAATTGGGTGAGCTGAAATTCGATCTGGTTTGATCCTCAATTCTTACCATATGATTTTATGCCCGGCCGTTATTTACGGCCGGTTTCTATTTGAAGGCGATAATTGCCCGGGATACATCAGGCGACTTCTTTGAACGGCTGGAGATTGCTTCCACTGTTTTCAGCGCTTGCGGATTAATGCATTTCTCCCGCGTTACCCTGAGCCCGAGATTCGGAGTGAACATTGGTTGACCTTGGACGGATGGTCGGCTATGTTCAAAAAAGGTTAGGAAAAAACGTCCTGAGGGACTCACCGCTGGTGACCATGTGTTGAGGTACGGTGCAATCCAGATCTTGATCCATTCACATTAGCAAATCTTTTCATGACAGGATGGGGTGGCGAGACGGCGTTATAGTTCTGATTTCAGTTGACGGATTTTACCGGCTACTCCGGTCTTCAAATTATTCGTACAGGGAGCAAAGTGCAGGGCGACAGGAGAAATCTTTCGAAAAACCACTGGGCTGATGTTTTCATAGATTATCGCCGTTTGCTGGTATTGACGGTAGTTATTATCAGCATCGTGTTGGCCTATTTCGTGCCGAGTTTAGAAACGGATACCTCCCTGCGTTCAATGCTGGTCACGAATGTGCCGGCATATTTGGAATACGAGAAATTCACAGAGATCTTCGGCAACGAAGAATTTATAATTATCGGTGTCAAGAACCGATTACCCGCAAGTGATCAGTCCGTCCTCAAATCCCTGGAATCAATCACAAATCAATTGGAAAAATTTGACAAAATCACGGAAGTCATCAGCCTGACTAACCTGCGTTTCTTTCAGAAGAAAGGGGAGAAGTTCGGTACGTTTCCTGTCATTCGGACTAATGACGGACAGTTAGTCTTGCCCGGGGCTTCCGATTTGGCGGCAATACGGAAGGCTTTCCCCCTCATGGGATTTTTGATTTCTCCCGATATGCAGACTGTCGGGCTGCTAGTTCGGATGGACGACAGGTGGAAATTTGATGCCGACGCCATCCGGCAAGTATTGGCGGACATAACTCGCGTGGTGGACAGCAACATTGTCGCGGGCTCGGAAGCCCGCGTAGTTGGACCCGCAATTCTGCGACAGGCCGTAGCCAAATACAGTTTCCAAACTGCATATATCTTCGGGATCTTGTCCTCTTTTATATGCATGGCGGTCACCATTTACGTATTTAAGAGCCCCAGAGTCACCGCTGTTGCCGTCGGGATTCTGGGGATTTGCATATTGTGGGTCTTGGGCCTGATGTCCCTCATAAGGATGCCCATAAATCCCATTACGAGCATGGCATTCGGGCTGACACTGATCCCCACGCTCGAAATCGTCATTCACATCGTAACCAGATACCACCAATTCTATCAGCGGGAAAAGAATAAGGTCACAGCGGTCAGACAGACGGTTCGATTTCTGGCTCGTCCCTTATTAATCTCTTTGGCCACCACAGCAGTGGGTTTCGGCACTTGCATGGTTAATTCAATACCCATGGTTTTCCAGCTCGGGCTGATCATGCCGCTCGCGATCTTAAGTTCCTACTGCGTGGCAATGATCCTAACTCCGGCTTTCCTGCTGGAGACAAAATCTTTGGACCGATATGCTTTTCGCGAGACCTCCAGGGACTTGTTATCGGATGCGCTCGAGCGCGTCAGAGACTCTATCTCTAAACATTATCGACTATATACGATTGCAGGCTTCGCAATTACAGCCATAATGTTTGCCGGAGCAAGATCTATTGTTACCGACCCGCAAATCATGCGGCAGCTAAGCCAGTCAAGCCCTGAGATCCAAGCTATCAATTTTATTGATAATAATTTGATGCCCGTACACTCGGTGGAACTGGTGCTCACTGCAAAGGATCAAGCTTTTAAGAAGCCGGAGATATGGAAACAGGTTAGTGAGCTTGAAACCCGGCTAAGAGAATTGCCCGAGGTTGTATCCACGGAGTCTTTTCTGTCGGTTCTCGAATACGTAGACAATCTGGTTATAGGCCCTGTTCAGAACAAAGAGGATTTTTTTGTGAATCCCGGGGTCTTGAATGAGCTTTTCGCAATCACGTCTCTCAGGTACAGAGGGAAAGCGTCTGGGCCAGAGGTATTTAGACCCATCATTCGATCGCTTGCGCATAACTGTTCGAATCAAGAACTCCAGGTCCACCTCGATTGTGGAAACTCTCGATCAGATCGCGACTACAGCCGAATCGGTGATGCGAAATGTTGCACAACCTACTATCACCGGCGAACTGGCCCTGGTCTCAGCTGAATCTGTTGACCTTATCAGATCTGAGATTCACTCGATGATCTTGGCCCTGGTACTCATCACAATTCTGATGATGATTCAAATGGGGACTCCATCGTTCGGATTAATAAGCTTGATTCCGAATATACCGCCGTTGGCAACAGTCTTCGGGTTGATGGGTTGGGCAGGTATTTCGTTAAACGGAGCAACGATTTTTGCGACGACGGTCGCTATCGGTCTGGCGGTCGACAATACTATCCAGTACGTGGCTCAATTGAAAAGAGAAATAAAGCTGAATCCAGGGCTGGGCGTAGAAAAATGCGTGTTTCAGGCATACAATCTAGCATCTAAGCCCATGGCCTCATGGTCGATAGTCACTGCATTAGGGTTCTTCGCCTTGGTCGCAACTCCCTTTCAGGCAGCAGTGGATTTTGGAATTTTGGTTTCGTGCGCTGTGTTGATGGGCATCTTCGGTGATCTGGTCTTTATGCAATCTATGATCCTGACTTTTCCGTGGATACGCAGACTCATCATGAAAATAATTGAAAAAGAGATCTCTACTCAGCAGCAATAGAGTAACTGAATGAGCGACGGTTCTGTTCGGTTCGCGATTTGTGTTATTGTTTTAGAAAAGCCAAAACCCCGGACAAACTATTGATACAGACCACCCAAACAATCGATTCGAAATCTTCGCAACGGAACTCAATAGTCTCTGAGGTTACTACTTTTTTCACTTCCGTAAGAACCGCTATCGGGTTGCTCTTTGTACTCGCAGCTGCGTCGGTTCTGGGCACTCTAATACCGCAAGACATGCCGCTGGAACAACTTCAGCAAACGATCTCCCCTTTTTACTTTCGGTTCATCACGATTTTGGATTTACATAAATTGTATAGCAGTTGGTGGTTCATAATACTGCTACTCCTATTATCATTGAATATCTTGGGGTGCCTGTTGCAAAGGCTAAGGCACATACCGTCAGACTGGAAAATCGACTCAGGCAAAAGCAATTTCAGTTTTTCCTTTACCGACAATAGAACTCAGAGAGAGCTCCAAAAAATCATCGCTTCAGAATTGAAACAGGTCGTGCGCGGGGCTCCTCGCATAGTTGAATCAAAAGATGGCGTGAGTCTTTCGTGGGTGAACGACAGGATTCAGCTTTTGGGCTTCCCTTTTATTCATACGGCAATAATACTGATCTTGATCGGCGGATTGATCGGTTCGCTCTATGGAATCAAAGGAAAAGTCAATATCAGAGAAGGCGACAAGACCAATAGATTTACAATCATTCCTACAGGAGCGGCAGCGCAACTTCCTTTTGAAATAGCTGTCGATAAATTCATACTTAGTCGATATCAGAGCGGGGAGCCTAAAGAATATCGAAGCGATGTGCGACTTCTTGTGGACGGCAATGAAGTTCTAAAAGATTCTATTCTCGTGAACCACCCATTGACCTTTCAGGGGATTTCCCTATACCAGTCCAATTACGACCTTACCGGGATCAAAGATGTGAAGCTCGGAATTGTGGACAAGTCCGCACAGGCTTCAGAAATGATCCTGCGACCAAACTCGATCAACCGAGTAGAAGGGACACAATATGGCTTGCGGCTGATCGGTGTTGACTTTCGCTCCGCGAAAAGGGGCCCAGGCGTTGAAATTCAGGTGCAAGGACCTGACGGACAGGCCAGGACGATCAAAATCTTTAGGAATGATCTCAAACCCGTAAGAATAGCCGACCTGCAGCTCAGTTTCCTGGATTATGTCCCTTTGTATGTAACGGGACTGCAAATCGGGTACGATCCCGGAAGCCGGATTGTTTGGATCGGTTGTATCTTACTGATATCCGGATTTCTCCTCAGCCTTTTTACAAATTTTCGTAATGTTGGAGTCCGCTTGAAATCAGTGGATTCAGGCTGCCTGATAGAGATTTCCGGCCGTAGCAAGAGACTGAGAAAAGAATTCCGAGAGAGAGTCAAAAAGGCAGCGGAAGCCGCTCTACAAAAGTAATATCAAAGTTGCGCCGATGAAATAACGAGCTTAAATCGAGTACACGGTCATCGGGGATGAATATGGTCAGCACAGATCTTAATACCTATGTGACATTCGGCTACATGCTGTGCGTTATCGCTTATTTGACCGCATATACCGCCACTCCCGCAGAATCGCGGACGAGACAATGGGTATTTGCCATCCTAATCGTAGTTTGGGGTGTTCACACCGGAGCCATTGGTCTTAGATGGGTTGAGTCGTACCGAATGGGCATTGGGCATGCCCCCTTATCTAATCTTTACGAATCATTGATTTTCTTTGGATGGAGCATTGCCCTTGCTCTGATCCTGATTAGAGTCAAGTTCAGATCTGATATTGTCGTCCTACTCGGTCTTCCTATAGTATTTCTGGTAATGGCGTACACTTTTCTCGAAGATCACACTATTAAGCCGCTGATCCCGGCATTACAATCCAACTGGTTGGTGGCTCATGTAATTACTTGTTTCCTGGGATATGCAGGTTTTGCGGTTTCTTTTGTGGCGGCAGTCTTGCTGCTCCTGAGCAAGCGAAGCGATCTGCTGGGAAAGAGTCTTCCTTCAGAAATTCTTGATGAAATTGTTTACCGGTCCATTCTCCTGGGTACCCTCTGTTAAGTCTCGGTATAATAACCGGCGCTGCATGGGCCGATTATGCCTGGGGAAGCTACTGGTCTTGGGACCCCAAAGAAACCTGGTCGCTTGTTACCTGGCTGGTCTATTCTGCTTTTCTTCATGCTCGCCTGGCTCGAGGCTGGTCCGGCGATAAAACGGCAATCTTATCGGTAGTAGGGTTTGGAGCGGTTCTCTTTACCTATTTTGGCGTAAATTACTTGCCCGGCTTGCACAGTTACTTCTAGGTGGATTGGGTCGTGGGACAGCTTGCTTTAAACGTCAATTCCGGAGGCGCCATTCCGGATGATCTAGGCCATGCGTGAAACTGTCATCCGAGATTATTCGAGTAGCTATTGAGAAAACCATGAACGAACAGGATATTGGCAATTTATTCATGATCGGTTTCGAAGGCCCGCGTTTCACTAGCGAGGTGAGGGACTTTATCGATGAGCTTAATCCATGCGGTGCGATCCTGTTTGCACGCAATATTCAGGACCCGGAGCAATTAGCCGGTTTAAATCATGACCTTCAAGCACACGCGACAGATCGGAATCCGGAAGGTATATTCATCGGCGTTGACCAGGAGGGCGGCAGGGTTCGCAGGTTGAGGAAACCTTTTACTGAATTCGGCCCTGCATTTCAGCTTGCGTCCTCTCATGATCCGAAAGAGGCTGTCCGACAGTTCGCTCGCGTAACTGCAGATCAACTTAGATTAGTCGGATTTAACCTGGATTTTGCTCCAGTGCTGGACGTGCTCGGAACGAATATAAATCCCGATGATTCTGTGATTGGAGATAGATCCTACGGATCGGATCCCGAAATTGTCGGCGAGCTAGGGGCAATTGTTATTCAGACTATGCGATCCGCAGGCGTGATCCCCTGTTGCAAGCACTTCCCGGGCCATGGCGGGACTTCGGTAGATTCACATACCGACCTGCCGGAAGATGAGCGTTCGTGGGAACTTATCGAAAAAAATGATTTGATCCCATTTTCAAGAGCGGTGGACGCAAATGTCGAAATGATTATGACAGCGCACGTGGTGTACAAGAATCGTGATGCACATTATCCCGCGACATTGTCCAAGTCAGTTATCCATGAGCTGCTTCGGAAGCGCTTGAATTATCAAGGTGCAGTTATAACCGACGATCTTGACATGGCCGCGGTGGCTCGCGGTCACTCACCCGACGAATGCGCTTTAATGGCTTTTATAGCCGGAGCGGATATCCTGCTTTTTTGCAATCATCCTGAGAAGGCGCTGGCAGCCCGTTCAAGAATATTAGATGCCGTGAAACATGGCGATCTGCATGAAGAGCGCGTTCGGGAATCTTTGTCCCGAATAAGAAAGCTTAAATCAAAGTATACGGATTCGATGATACCCTGCGATATCATGAGAGTCAGAGAGTTTTTTGGGACAACAATATGACTAATCGATTCCATTTGAGATTTGAAGGTAAAGTGGCTCTGGTGACCGGAGCGGGTCAGGGAATCGGGCAAGCCACAGCATTTCGACTGGCCGAAGAAGGTGCTGCGATAGGAGCGCTGGACCGCAATCCCGAATCCGCCGGCAGTACTGCCTCAATCATCAGAGAGAGAGGTGGTCGAGCCACCGAATTGGTCGCTGACGTTGCGGACGCATCCGGAATCGCTGCGTGTGTGAAGCAGTTTCATTCAGATTTCGGAAAAATCGATATACTCATTAGCAACGCGGGATTCGATCGACCGGGTGGATTCCTCAAGATCGGCCCTGAGGATTTCCTCTCCGTGCTGGGCGTTCATCTCATAGGCGCGGTTAATTGCTGCCAGGCGTGTGGTCCCGTTATGTTAGATCAGAAAGACGGCAGAATAGTGCTGGTTTCCTCAATTTACGGCAAGGTTGGATCGAAAGGGGAATCAGCCTACGTTTCGGCCAAAGCCGGCCTGGTCGGATTGACAAAATCTCTGGCCAGAGAATGGGGCGGACGAGGGATTCGTGTGAACGCTGTCCTGCCGGGGCTTACAGAAACTCCAACCATAAGAGACATGCTGGACGCCAAATACAAAGAAGCATTTATCGCGGAAACACCGCTAGGCCGCTCGGCAGCCCCTTCGGAAATAGCCGCAGCGATCACATTTCTGGTATCGGATGACGCCAGCTTCGTCACCGGCGCAACCCTGGAAGTCACCGGCGGCTGGGGCATGTAGCAAAACATTAGCGGGGAGAACGTTGCATAAAAATAGCCCGCCCACCCCCAGTGACATTGCATTTAGCACACTTGTTTGCGGCAGCGAACCCTTCCCAGGATTGGTTGCAAGATATGTGAAACTGTCTCAGAATTATCGTATCTGCCAAAATCGTAGCACGGTGCAGCAGTAGGGGTAGGTTTCATACCTGCCCGTTCTTCAGGAATCCGACCAAGGACGGGTTTCAAACCCGCGCCGTACAGTGGCTGTTTGCTACCGACCGCTAGTCTCACGGCATGCACCTTCAGATGGACTCCCTCTCTGCATTGATATGGCGGAACGATTTCGAGTTAGTGGAGAATTCTGAGACAGTTTCATGTTGGTCTTCCAGAAGCGGCACGCTATGAAATGTCATTGCGAGGCCGTCAGGCCGTGGCAATCCCCGAAACTTTGGGAGATTGCTTCGCTTCGCTCGCAATGACAGTCTCTTGGCGCCTCTATCACAAACGCGTCCCCACGAATTATATCTTACCCATAATATTAAGAGACGCGAATCTGGCTGCCGTAGATGAGTATGGCAGCACAACGATTACAGCGCACGACCTCGGTGGATTCTCTCAGAGACTGCTTTGAATGGCGCGACAGAAATGCGTTCAGGAACTGCTTGATTCTTTTTGTGGAGGAATGGGGGTGACCCAAATGCAAACTAATTCCGGGATCACCCCCGGATTTTCAGAAAGATCTTACTGCCCTGTTGATTTTGGACTGGATGTCTTAGTCTTGGCTTTAGCCGATTTCGTACGAACTCGGCTCGATTGGTTCGGATACCCATACCCATAGTCGTATCCATATCCGTAACCGTATTCTGCCCACCCGTATGTCGAGCCTTGGTATGCTGAATTAGAATAGCTGCCTGACCCTCCCCAGGAGGGTGAAGTGCCACATCAGCCGGCCTCAGCCAAGTAAGGAATTGCGCCTATAATCAAGACCACACCCAAAATGAATAGCTTAGAAAGCTTACCAGATAGCATCCTGCCTCCTTTCACCTCAAATCCGATTGAATTAAAGAAACGTTACTTTACGCCAGAATTTGAATTTTGTCGCTTCTTTTTTTGCCCGGGGATGCAAACCTTCAGTTGCAGTCGGCCAAAGAATGTCATTGCAAGCGATTCTTGGTAGGACAGGCGTCCACAAATCCCCCCTGAATCCCCCCTTTAGTAAAGGGGTGTGGGGGGATTTTGACCGGCAATCCCGCGTTCTGAGCGGGACGGTCCCACTAACAATGTCCCAAAGCTTTGGGGATTGCTTTCCCGCAGAACGCTGGACAATGACAAATCCACGCCTCACCTAACGAGGGGTTACACAGGGTTCTAATCTAGGATAATGCGCCGCAAGCCTGGTTCGGGATAGGCGTTTTGTTCGGAGGAGGGGTCTCGAACCGAGCACGCATCTTGTCAACCCGTAGGCGATGAAATTCTCGAATCCTTGAAAACGATGGGTTCAACGTTTCCGTACTCCGGAACGATTGCACTATGAATCGCTGCACGTCTCCGAGCGCTTCCTTGATTTGTGCCAGTTCAGGCTCTTCAACATGACCCGGTATTGCGGTAGTTCGGAATGTCACTTCAATTGACGAGCTTGTGAGAATCCGTATGGATCTCTTGATTAGATCCATATTGACCGGTACGCCGGCAACTGAGGAGTATGCGGCTGAGTTGAGCGGCGCCTTTATATCCATGGCTACAGCATGAATTAAACCCGAGTAGATCAAATCTTCAAGCATTTGGGGATTTGAACCGTTAGTGTCGAGCTTAATCTTAACTCCATATTTCTTTAGAATTCCAAGAAGATGTGGCAGGTCTTTATGCGTGGTGGGCTCCCCTCCTGTGACCGTTACTCCGTCAATCCACTTGCTTCGGTTCGCCAAGCTTTCGCAGATCTGTTCGAGAGGATAATCGGGAACCGCTTCAGGGTTTACGACCAGCTTTGGATTATGACACGCGGGACAACGAAAATTGCAGCCGCCCAGGAACACGATCGAGCACAGTTTACCGGGCCAATCGACGAGCGAGGTGGAAATAAATCCTTTAATGCTGAAATTATCGTTCATGTTTGCTCGTGACACAAAAAGACAAAAGATCCATTCAGATGAGAGATAACCCGGTGTTATTACGAGCGCGGTGAAGCAATCTACCTACCTTCAAAGAGCAGATTGCTTCGCGCTCACCAGTCACAATTCAATAAGAAATGTTCACTATCCCGTAAAACTGCCCTTTTTCAGCCGCAGTGATCTTTCAAGTATCTTGTTATGTTTAGAGGCCCGTGTATTACCTCCCGGGTATCTGAAACCAATATGGGTAGATGCTTCTCTGCCAAGGTTACGCACTCGTAGTAGGCCAGCATCGCGAGTGCTTGAGAGTTCTCGCCATCCAAATTCAACACTGTTAATCCCTTTACACTTGGCAAATCCACATTTTCTTTTATGGATTCACACGCGGAGCAGCCTTGCCTAGTAAATAGATAAGTCATGTCTAACCTCCTCGAATTGCAGCTAAACTCAAACCAAACCTAAATTCCAAGAATATCCGGACGGATTTGAGTTACGTCCTAACACATACCCGCCCTATATCTGTCGCGCAGCTCGCCTCTTTTACCTTTGTTCCAACTGGCGACTTTTGTGAAATACCCTGTGATCCGCGTGATCTGTTCGACCTGATCTGAGCCACAATACGGGCAGACGTCCTGCAAACCTCTGGTAGTGCGTCCACAACGCACGCACGCGGTCAGCTCAGGTGAGAATGCTATCTGATCGTTTTGAGTCATTCGGAAAGTCTTCTTAATGAAATTCGCGATCGATTCCGCGCTGGGCCGAGCTTCCCCAAGCCAGACATGTGTCAGAGAGCCGGCTTCGATTAGTGGATGAAAGAGCCCTTCCCTCTTCACACGTTCAATCGCGTCCATTTCCGCTCCGACGTTAAATAGAGTCGAATTGGTGTAATAAATTTCATCGAGGCTCAAATTTCCTTTCACCACGCGTTCCGTCTCCCGGAACAGCCTCATATCGAGTTTTGCGAACCGGTATGCGGTGCTTTCGGCCGGAGTCTGCTCCAGCACGAATCGCATGTTATACATTCGGCTCAGACGAGCGCACACAAGATTCATGTGCGCTATGACCTGCAATCCGAATTTGATTGCATCCTCGGTTTCATGCAACTGCTCGCCCGTATGAAACTGGACCAGCTCATTGAGCCCTACCATGCCTACCAAATAGGTCACTCGATGCATTCGCAGGTACCGCTCGCCGTCCCTGTCCATTGAGAGCAATGCCAAAGGTCCTGATTCTCCGAGACTAAGCAGTCGTTCTATGAATGCCTTTTTCTGCAGATGGGCCTTGGCTGCCAAGGCTATTTTGTCCGTCAGCAAGGAGAAAAGCTTTGTATCGTCTCCTTTTGCTTCATAAGCGATCCGCGGGAGATTAATCGTCACATTCTGCATCGCGGAATAACGCATTTTCCACGGATGGACAGCGTCTTCCAAATCGCTTTTCTCAAGCTTGAATGAAAGGCGGCAACATTCTGAAATTTTGGCAGTTTCGCCCCGATCAAAGACAAAATAAGTGTTCCCTTTTTCTGAGGCTATGTCACAGATGTGCAGCAAAAAATCTTCATGACCGGGCGTTTCGAAGAATTTCTCCGTTATATGAACAAGGGGTTTGGGGAAGAAGAATGGGCGCCCTGCCCCATCCCCTTCCATATAAATATCAAAAAGCGTTTTGACAAAATTCTGGGCTTCCGGGAGATAATCGGAGTATGTCTTCCCTGTGAAAACCCCGCCAGGGCCGATCGCCGGAACATTCTCGAAGTGCTTCGGTATTTCCCAATAAAGGTTGATGTCCGTGAAGATCGCCTGCCCGCCTCTAGCCACAGCCTGCTGAGAGAATTCAAAAATTAATATTTGGGCCAATTGCCGAACCTCTCTCTCCGGTAATCCTCTCAGGTATGGAGCAAAGAAGAGGTTCACGGCGTCCCATCCTATAGCGCCTGCAAAGTGACTCTGTAGGGCAGCCGCAAATTTGACCATGTGCGCGAGCAGAACCTCCGGATGCTTGGCCGGCTTGGCCATGGCCAATGAATTTGGCAAATTTAACCCGAATCTCTTGATGTACTCTAGTGATTGGCCTGAGCAGTAAGGCCTATCTATGAACCCCAAATCGTGCAGATGAATGTCCCCTCGCATATGCGCGTCAGCGACATTCTGGTCGAATACATTTAGTAGGGCATATTCTTTCTTGATGTTTTCGGCGAGCGTGAGGTTTGTGGCTTCCGGGCCATGCGGCACATTAGCATTCTCCTTGTTGGGATGCGCTATCAATTGTTCCACGTCATAAAGCGGCACACCAAGACGAGTATGGAGGCGCCGCTCGCGCTCGAGCCCTCTCTCCAAGAGCTTAGCATTGACCATCTCACGGATTAGTGGAGCCGTTATAACGGTAATTCCGCTTCGTTTTACGATGTTTTCCACTTCGATGCTGATGTCTTGAGCCGTACCTTCATCTATAAACGTCTCTCGTAAGAGAGCGTCCACGATTCTGGTCCGGTCCCATCCGTCCATCGCTTCGCTCGAAGTCCGGACGAATAACGCCATATCAGTGGTTTCCATGTGAAGCGGAGCCTCTTTTCGAAAATCGACGATTTCACTTACGCTAGCCATGCAATCCCCCTTCGGTGCCCTGCGATTTCGCCCTGCCAATCTGTTTAGATGGGCTGAAAAGCGGGCCATCATTTTTGGCGGAAACAAATATGCGTCCCCAAGCCTTCAAACACTCCATACCTCTGAACACCCCCAATTATTGAGCTATTACAGGATATTCTCCCAATTATCTGCTAATTACTTGAACTTTGTTTCGAAACTTTCGGAAAACGGACGCTGAATGACTCGATGATCCCCGCCAACAATGGATCATCTTGTGGATGCGATCTTTATCGCCACAACATATAGTGTGTCAAGGGGAAAAATGTCGCGGAATGTTCAAGAAAGGTTAGGCATGTGAAATCGCAGGCTATATTTTTTTATTATATATTTTCAATGAGTTACTTCTAAAGGCTCGAATTCCTACGAAGCAGCCGCAAGCAACTTGCGCGTACCGGGTCTGACCGGTGGGAACACCATCTTTCGAATCAACTATTCACTAACTCGAACACTATGGGAATTTCGTACAATAATATAAATGAATTCTTCAGTATTGTATGGGCTCGAAGGGAACGGTCTGTTCCAATATTTGCCCACTTGTCCGGCCAACTCCGTTAATGTCATAGTCCCACCGTGTTTTGCTAATATAGCATGAACCACTGTCATCATCGGAGTGCGCGCGTCACCGGTGCTCTCTTTATTGATTTTCTGGACCTCTTCCAAAACGGGCACATCTTCCAGTTCAGCCAGCAATGACACTTTTGCATTTCCGATGGAACCCTTTGGTGGAGATGCCAAAGACGTTCCTGGTCTTGGGATCGATTTGGCCGATGCCACTACATATTGTGATTCGTCCGGTTCCACCGGCGCCGGAAGTCTCTCTTCCGATTCCGCAGCCGCGAATTCAGCATCATCGTCCGCTATAGTTTTCTTTTCTCTTCCGGCCATTAGAAATCTCCTGGATAATTCTTTTTTTTGGCTCTCCTTCGGCCGCACGCGTTCACGTTTCAGGCTTCCGGATCAGGTTCTTCACTTGTCGTTCGCGGCAATGAATAATTACATCTTACCGCAGCAAATTCTATAAGCCTAGGAAATGCGCTACGGGTTGTCAATGATTTTATGATTTCGTCTGTAACCCTCCACTTAAGGCGGCCAAAGAATGTCATTGCGACCCCGTTGAAAAACAGGGGAAGAAATCTCGCCGCTCCGGGGATTGCTGGTGGGACCGGCATCCGAAAGCGTCTCAACACTCAGAATAGAGAAAGAACCGTGCCACGATGCCAATGCAAATACGGAACCCACTGAAAGCGCATGCCGTGAAACTGGTGGTCGGTAGCAAACAGCCACTGTCGGGGGGCCGCTTGCTGCGCCCTTTCTGGGCAGGGCAAGCCCTGCCCCAACAGCGGCATCGTGCTACGATTTTGGCAGACACGATAATTCTAAGACAATTTCATCCCAACGGTCATTTTAATGGAGAAACGAGACGCCTGTCGCAACATAGACTCCTCGCGATGACAAGAGATGCACGTCTCCGCGTGTAACTGGATGAAATAGTGTCGTCACTATGAGTGTTCACCTGCAAATGTGTCTCATGTTTGTCTCACAAACTCAACAGGGATCAGCATTCTCGCAATATATCAATTCATCTTATCTGCACATTCTTAATGAAACACTTTAAGAACACGTCATAACATTCTGATTGACAACAACATTTTTAGGTGATATGCCCACGTTCAGTTAGCGGGAAGGAGGGTTCATGCAACCCACCGCCAGAAACAAAAGAAGATATTCCTCCATCAGGAATTGTTAGCGAAAGGAGACGATGGCATGAGAAACAATTTTCCACATTGCGGCGGCGATTTCGATTGCGGCAGCTTCATGCGCGTGGGCCGGAACTTTTGACGGGCTGGCCGCCGCAGCATCTGCCAAGCCGCCGACTCCGCTCTTTATGCAGCCCGGCTCGATTGTGAAGACCGAATTCAAAACCAATCCCAGATCAGATGCCGATATGGATTTGGAAGCGGAATTCTCTTCCGTAGCGCAGGCTGCCGCAAGAAACTCAAACCAGGCAAGGCCTAAGCCCGCAGTCGCTTATAGAGAGGGGCGGTCCGGCACTATGGCTCCTTCTCCCAAAGTCCGGCAGCCGGACAAGTCAACCAGCGGAAGAATGGTTGCAGCTGACGATGATTCAGAACTCGAAGCTGACCTGGAAAAAGACCTTGTGTTAACTCCACCGCCACCCAAAACTGATGAGAAGGTAGACCGGACACCCAAGAGAAAGCCGGCGACGGAGAAGAAGGCAATCGAGAAAAAGCCTGCCATAACAGAAAAGAAGGTTGAAAAACCGAAACCTGAACCAAGAGTGCAGAAAATGGCGCCTGCGGAATACGAGCAATACGCTGTTTCACCCAAACCGATTCAGAAGGTCCGACCGGTTACCCGTAATTGGTGGTCCTTCCCGGCAGGAGCCTATGACAACCGCCCCTGTCCTGTCGACGTCGGTGGGCCGGCATGTTCGACAACCCCCCCATACGGTCCATCAGAGCCCCGTGGAAGCATGAGCAGACAGTACAGGCCTATGAGCCAGGATACGCTTGGCCCAGGGGCACACATGAAGCACAACGAAGGATTTCGGCTGCTCCGACGAATTATCCGGATCGTGTTGTCCGGGACGGTGTCACAATAAAGTTGGCCCCCGCTGCGGCACCGGCCGACTATATGGAATATCCTGAAGAATCTTCCGGGTCGGATCTACTTTCCACGGCCGCGGAAATCATTGGACTGCCGTTCGCGTTCATCGGATCTTTATTCTAATCGTGTCCTAAGATCGACAAGCGCGCTCCTAGCAATTGCCATGGAGCGCGCTCCCGCGTCCCCCAACGGATCCGAGTGATCAATGCGCCTGCCGCTTTTTGTCGATCTGCTCCCCTTCTCCAAGACCTGTTTGAACCAGCAGCAGGTTGAGTATACTCCACATCCGCAACAAGCTTATGAGCGCTAACATAAGGGCAGGTATGGTTCCGTAGGAACCTCTGAAAGTAGCCCGGTGATTCATCGCCGGGTAACGAATGCGGCTCCGGTAAAGGCCGTTCGGTCGCAGGGGGACTACTGAAGAAGCTATGGCCGGTGTTAATACATCAGTCGTCCCTCACTGGACTGGAAATCTAAAGAATACGCTTTCCCTACGATGAATCGCCGGGCTACTATCGTCTCGCCCCGATGGGACGAGCAGATCAGAACGTTTCAGTTAGCGCATATGCCCGCAAGAAGCTCGCATCAACTCGTTAGGGCGCGTATAATAAATGCAGGACACGAATAGATGCATGCATTGGGTAATCCCGACGGGGGGAAATACGTTGCCTCAAAAGTATGCGGCGGACATTTTTATAGATCACCGAAACATTTTGCTAATTCTTATCGTGCTGATGACCGCGTTGCTCGGCTTTTTTATTCCGTTTCTAGATCGAGACCCATCTCTGAAATCCGCTACGGTGACCCCTTCTGAATCTTACAGTCAATATGAAAAGTTTTTGAAGATCTTCACCGTCGACGAATTCATTCTCGTTATCATTACCGGGAAATCAGACGTCGCCGATCCACGGTTCCTGAATTCCTTGGAATTCATCACCGGAGCATTGGAAAAGATACCAAACGCCTCCGAAGTAGTCAGCATCACTAACCTGCGTTTTTTTCAGGAGAAAAATAAACGCTTCGGTAATTATCCGGTCCTCGTCAGAACTGAAGGAACTCTTGGATTACCGCCGGAACCGGCTTTGGACAGGATACGGGAAGCGCTGCCAATGCTGGATTTTCTCATTTCGGCTGACCGTAAATCCGCGGGAGTAATTGTGCGAGTTCCGGAATCGGTAAAATTCGATCCCGATTCAACTGAACAACTCCTAGAGCGCATCGATGATACGGTCAGGAAGAACCTGCTTCCCGGGACCGAATTCCGGGTAATCGGCCCACCAGTAATTCGTCAAGCCATTCTGCGCGACTCCGTTCGCACGGCTATTATCTTTGGGCTTCTGTGCACGCTGATTTGCGCTGGAGTGACCGTATATGTTTTTAAAAGCGCAACGGTAACAGCAGTGACATTATTAGTATTGGGCACATGTGTAATCTGGGTTCTGGGATTGATGTCCATTTTCGGGGTTCCGTTGGGCGCGTCGACAAGCATATCATTTGGTCTCATCCTTATCACAACGCTGGAAGTAGTGATTCACATCATCATCCGATTCAATCAATTTCGTCCCCTTGTAGCCGACCGCATCCAAGCCTTAAGAGAAACACTCAGGTACCAGGCGCGTCCTCTTCTATTTACTGCGTTGGCGACCGCAACCGGATTTGGAACCTTGGTAATAACGCCTCTTCCGATGGTATTTCAATTGGGAGCTACTGAGACGTTAGGCATAATGATTTCCCTGTTCTTGGCTATAGCTCTAGTTCCTCGATTCATAATGTCCACCAGGCTACTGGACGCGGCTCTCCGGGCCGACAGACCGGCCGATCTATTGGATAGAACAATAGAAAAGGCCAAAGTCGAAATTGTAAAGCATTACAACCTATTTAGTTTATTAGGCATTTGCCTTGCAGTGGTCTTTTTCGCAGGAGCGCCACTGATCAAGACCGATTCGCAGTATTCGCAACTGTTAGGTGAGTCGAGCAAGGAAATCCGGGATATCCGTTTTGCCGAAAACAACCTGACAGCCGTACATTCTGTGGAGTTGATGTTGGAAGCCGGAAATCATGCATTCAAATTGCCGGGAACATGGAAAAAGGTTTCCGAATTGGAAAAACGGCTAAAAGAGATCCCTGATGTGGTCAATACCGACTCCTTTTTTTCCGCGCTGCAATATGGTCAACAAACCATGGGCAGCGATCCTTCACGGCCCGAAGAGCTGTTTGAAAATCCTCAGCTTATTCCGGAGCTTTTCTTCCTTGCTTCTTCAAATCCTGACGGCAATCGGCGGCTTCGGGGGTACACGGATGAAGATTTCAATAATCTGCACATTAGCATTCGCGTCAAAAACACTGCATCAGAGTCTCTTATTAAAACTATTAATAAAATTCAGACCACCGCGGATTCGGTGATGAAGGGGGTGGCCAAGCCCACAGTAACCGGGGAGTTGGTCGTAACGGCCATGCAGGGGTATGACTTGGTGAGATCACAAATTTTCGCTGTTATTCTTGCACTCGGCATTATTATGATCATCATGATGATTTATATGGGCGCGCCGTTTTTCGGATTAATAAGTCTTATTCCCGGTCTTCCTCGAATAGCTGTGGTCTTTGGGATGATGGGCTGGTTCGGGATCACACTAAACATTATGACCGTCTTTGCAGCTACTATCGCGGTGGCGTTGGCAGCGAATAATACCATTCAATTCTTGGCCCAGCTTCGGAGAGAAGTAAACATCAATCCGGGTTTGAGCACCGAGCAGTGCATCTTCAATGCATACGGTCTGGCGGCCCGGCCTATTATAGCCTGGTCCATTGTAACCGCTCTGGGATTTCTGGCGTTAGCGCTTACCCCCTATTGGGCAGCCAAGTGCTTTGGAATATTGGTTTCCTCGGCCGTACTGATGGGAACGTTCGGGGACCTTATTTTCATGCAAGCACTATTATTAGCGTTTCCCGGCTTAAGGAGGATGACAAGAAGAAAGATCGAAAACACACTAGCCTCAATGGAGTGAACAATTCCACGCCATAAGTCGCTCTATCTATCTATGCGAGATCCCGGAACCGAAGCAAGCACTGTCCTTCTGATGTAGCCATGTGAGAAAAGAGACCAGTACCCTAGTGGTCGCCGCGCGGATGTTAGTTCTTGCTGTTCGACGGCCGCTGCAGCCTCAATTTCTTTTTCCTTTCTCGGGATTAATTTGTTCAGAATTTCAACGGCCTCAGCGATCTTGCCTTAACGTAAGAACTACCGCGCCGTTTCAGGAACTCCAATGCGGAACACGAGCAATGCTATCTATGCCTATATGTCCCAGGCAAAACCGGAAAGCACTGCAAACACAATGAAAACAGACAAATCTGCCAGGTAGAGGAATTTCCTTCCCCACCGATCCGTAAAAGCCCCGAGCACCGATGCGCCAACCAATTCCCGAAAGCTCAGAGTTCGGAGGAGCACGCATGAATCATGCAAACCGGAACCTGCTCAATTCATGGACCCTAATGAAAATCGGTTATTTCTTGTAACTGTACCAGCCCTCACCTGTCTTCTGACCGAATCTCCCTTCATTAACCTTCTGCACGAGACTCGGAGTCGGAAGGTCCGCCAAGTTGCCGGATTCACGGAACCGACCTATCAGGATGTCGTAGGCCAAGTCGTTTCCCGTCAGATCCATGAGGCGGAAGGGGCCCATAGGATGGCCAGCGCCATAGACACACGCTTTGTCGATATCCTCATAGGTGGCCACGCCCATTTCAAGCATCCACATGGCTTCTTTGTTGATGGCGGCGAAAATACGGTTCAGGACGAAACCGTCCATTTCTTTCTTGACCAGGATGGGCACCTTGTCGATCTTCAGACAGAAGTCCATCATGCATTCCGCAGTTTCATCGGAGACATGCGGCCCTTGGACCACTTCGACGAGCTTCATAATGAGAGCCGGATTGAAGAAATGGAGATTGCAGACCTGTGAGGGACGATTTGTGACATCCGCGATGCGGGAACTGACAATGAAAGAACTGTTCGTGGTCAAAATGGCTTTCGGCGGAGCGAGCTTGTCGAGATCGGCAAAGACTCTCCGCTTCAGATCGATTCTTTCCTGGACAGACTCGATAACCACGTCGGCACTCTCGACGGCCTCGTTCAGATCGTCTGTAAAGGAGATAAGACTGCGGGCCTTCTTCGCCGCGTCTTCCGTCAACTTCCCCTTCTCCACTCGCCCTGCCAGGTAGGTATCGCAAAATTTCTCGGCTTTTTCGAGCACGGCCGGAATCACGTCCGTGCCGACGGTCTTAAAACCGTACAGAGCACACTGTAGTGCAATCTGGTGTCCCATATTCCCGGCGCCCACAACTGATACATTTTTCACATCATTTATCTTCATGTTCGCTCTCCTCCTGTTTTTATTTTGCGGATTATTGCATTAATTCAGTTTATTGGAAGAGAAATCACTTTCAGAAAACGGAGGGCCGGCGGCGAAGGAAACCAGGCGGCTTGCCCGGTAAAGGTGCGACAGTCGAAACCGCACCAGGTAGCCGATAAATGCCACTATTACGGATTGATAGAATAAAGTCGCTAGTGCCGCTAGTTGAGGCGAGACCTCCCTGCCCCATTCGAAAGGCACGGCCCCTGTGACCAGGACTCCAGAATTATTTGACATTTACAATTGGGACGAATGAGTCATCGGACGAGCGTCCCGTCCGCCTATTAAAGATGACCCGGCAAGATGCCGGTCCTACCAAGAATTCCCCAAGGCTGAGAGATTCCTTCGCTTCACCCGCAATGACAGGCTCGGGCACCCAACTGGAATACTAGCAATCGGCAATTTAAGGTTGATCGATCCTCTGCGAAGCTGTGGCTTCGAGGGATTTAATAAGCAAGGCCAAGGTCTTATTTACCGGGGTCAGGATTCCTAATCTGTCCCCTTCCCGAGCTATGGCTCCGTTGATAAAATCTATTTCCGTACGGCGACCCGCAAACATGTCCTGTAACATGGAATTTACGTTTGCGGCGGTGCCTTCACATACGGTCAGCACCTGAGCCTCCGGATCTTCGAAGATCAGCTTTATGCCCGCTGCGCGCACTACTTCAATGCATTCCTTCACCACATCATGGATCAGGTCCCTACCTGGTTGGCTCGATGGCACATCCCCGTTTCGGACACGTAGCAGGGTTCCCGGAGCGTTAATAGCCGCGTTAATAATCAGTTTCGACCATACACAGCCGACCGCGTTATCTACCAGGTGCACAGGGCCGGCATTTAGTTTTTCCAGTATTTCAGCCACAGCTTTTGTCCTGCCGCGTATGGAACCGTCGGCCTCGCCGAAGTGTGTTTGTCCGAAACCCGTATGACGAAACCGCCCGGATCCAAGGGTCATTGCTCCTACAGTGGTGGTCCCCAGCAGTACCCTGCCCGGAAATGCATCATTAAGGATTTCGTAATTGCCGACGCCGTTTTGGAGAGTCAGGACTACGCCTTTGTCCGCAAGAACCGTTCTTATTGTATTCACAGCGCCTTTTGTATCATAGGACTTCACCAGCACCAGCACGAGATCCTGGGATCCTGCTTCCGTAGGATCGGAGACTATTCGCGGGTGAAGCAGGCGTTCACCTGAAACTCCTTCCAACCATAGGCCGTCTTTCCGTACCTTGGCGACCTCCTCCGTATCTCTCTCGATCGAGTACCGGGTCCAGGCCTGCCTCGTAAAATAGGCCTCCGATCACCGATCCCATCGAGCCTACGCCCACGATTCCTGTTCGCATATATGAAACCTCGCGTTCGAGTGTTATTTTCGCCTCACAATCAATATGATGTCATCGCGACCGAAACGAAGCAATCTCCTCGTATCGGAGATTGCTTCGTCGCTCTGCTTCTTGCAATGACAGCTTCACGTTCTCCCCGCACCCATTCAGGGCGTGTGCGTTAACTTATCATAACCTAAGTTCGTTATTTCAAGTGGTTATCACCCTCCCCCTACCCCCTCCCGTCGAGGGAAGGGGATTTGAAACCCTCTCCCCTGGCGGGAGAGGGGAGGGAGAGGGGGAATTTTTGATCAACATTCAACCTTAAGTTAGCGCCTATGCTCATTCAGGGGGTGAAGCTCCCCAATTTGCATCTGCGACCAAATTTAAGAATACAGTTTCTCCAGTTCAGCGGCCACTTCGGCGGGCATATCATAGCAGTGTTCCTTCGCCGGGAACGTTCCATCGGCAACGTCCTTCTTGAATTCCTCGAATGCCTCCAGGATGACCGCTCCGGCTTCCCTGTATTTTTTTACAAATTTGGGTGTGTGCTTATCGAACATGCCGATGATATCATGGACGACGAGAACCTGTCCGTCGCAGTGAGGACCCGCGCCAATCCCAAAGGTCGGTACCGATGCGCGGCGTGTAATTATTGCCGCAACTTCGGCCGGCACGGCTTCCAGCAGAATACTACAAGCCCCGGCTTCTTCAAGTATCTTACAATCTTCAATTAATTTCTTTGCTGTCGTCAGATCTCTTCCCTGTGCCTTATAGCCTCCCAGTTGCGCCACAGCTTGGGGCGTCAGTCCAAGATGCGCCATTACCGGAATTGTAGCATTCGTCATTGCTCGAATCGTTTCCGCCATTTCACGGCCGCCTTCGAGCTTCACTGCATCGCAGCCGCCCTCGGCCATGTACCTGCCGCCGTTTCGGATAGCCTCAGGAATGGATACCTGATAACTCATATACGGCAGGTCTCCGACAAGGTACACGTCAGGCGCTCCTTTGCGCACTGCCTGGACGCTGGGCATCATCAGATCCACAGTTACCGGCAAAGTTGAGTCGTATCCGTAGACAACCATGCCTATCGAATCGCCAACCAGAATTACGTCGATCTCGGCTTTCTGTTCCAAGATCGCGAATGGGTAGTCGTACGCGGTGAGGAATGTCATACGCTCGCCGCGCGCCTTTTTGTCTCTCAGGGTTTGAATTGTGATTTTCGCCATACTGGCAACCCTCGGCAGTGATTTCCCCGCGGAGCGATATCCGCTTCACAGGCAAGTAGAGGCCCATTACGGGTCCTCTCTTGAGCTTGAATGCTGTAGACCCAGCATACATGAAGGGCCCCGCGAATCACAAGCCCATATATGGATTCCTGAAAGGTCTCGATTACGCGAGGTTTAGATTTGTCATTGCGAGGCCGTCAGGCCGCGGCAATCCCCCCAAGCTTTGTGAGATTGCTTCCCCTGTTTTTCAACGGGGTCGCAATGACAGCCTTTGGCCGCTAGTTACCTGAGAAGCTGCGATTCGCTTTTATAAGCCAAACTAAACCGGGACGTGGGATCAGCCAAGGAAATCCGGGGGAAGTACCGCGCAGGTCTTCCCCCGACCAGGTCCAAGAGGCTGTTGCAAAACTTCAGCTAAAAGGAAGTACGCCGCATTCAATTGTAGTTTCCCGCGGGACGCGAAATAAGCCGTCCGAAGACAGAGCGCTTAAATCACTCTCAAGAATAATGAATGGGCATCGAGGATCTGCAATTTCTTGTAATTAAGCAAGCTCTGAAAGATTAGCTTTGACATTCTTTTCGCCAGAGGCATCCGAATTCCCAACATTCTCGTATACCTTTGAAACAAGGAGAATTGCCTTCGCTGGACTGAACAAGACGGATTAAATTCTCTTTATTAAATCGAGTATAGTTCTTTACTCCCAGTTTTCTTGCCTTTTCCCGAACTAGTTTTAATGTCATGCTTTAACTCCTTTGAGCAACTGCGCATATTCATGCACTAACGCGGAAAAAGTATTAATCAGAAGATCGGAGAAAAAGCAAGTGGAAATCGGATGCGCGGGTAACCCCGCAGTTAGAAAGGGCGTGGATTCGTCATTGCGACGAGTCTACGTTGCGACAGGCGGCTCGCCTGTCCATTAAAATGACCGGCAAGATGCCGGTCCCACAAGCAATCCCCAATGCAAGGAGATTGCTTTCCCCGTTTTTCGACGGGGTCGCAATGCCATGTTTTGGCCGCCTTAACTGAAGAGGGTTAGACGCGCGGAATACGCAGATAAAGCATTTGCCAAAGGTAATGGCTTGTTGCCACTCGTCACCCCGGCGAAAGCCGGGGTCCAGACTATGTCCTGAGTAAATTCTGGAACCAATCCTTCCTGGATTCCGGCTTCCGCCGGAATGACGATATAAAGCTAGCCCGAATCGGATAAAACCTTTGGCAACCTGTATAAGAAGAGGTTTTTGTGGTGCAGCTTTCCAGCCCGTCTCTTTCAAGATGCTTGCAGTCCCAGGCCGGAATCCCGCGCTGAACGTGGGACCGCCCCCTCGGGACCAAGCTCTTGGCCTCCAAAGCACCGGTCCTATTTTTTCAGGTGGGTCTTTATGAATTCCACAATATCCGCGGTTTTGGTTCCAGGTCCGAAAATCTCCTCAATGCCTCCTGCCTTGAGCTTCGGCACATCTTCTTCAGGAATTATCCCTCCACCCATTATTAATACGTCTGAAACCCCATTTTCTTTAAATATTTCAGCCACTTTTGGAAACAAATAATCATGAGCGCCGGACAAGGAACTCATGCAGAGCACATCCGCATCTTCCTGAAGGCATGTTTGAAAGATTGCCTGGGGAGTCTGTCTGAGGCCGGTATAGATAACTTCCATCCCCGCGTCACGCAAAGCTCTCGAGAGCACCTTTGCGCCTCGGTCATGCCCGTCCAAGCCCGGTTTTGCCACCACTACTCTTATCCTTTTGTCCATATTTTGTATCCTCTTTGAAAAGACGACCTTCCCAAGCGCTTCGAACAGCAAACAGCGATCAGTACGGTAAAGCTAAAGCGGAATATTGCCGTGTCTTCTTGCTGGCTTCTCCTCTACTTTGTTTTCGAGTTGAGCGAAGGCACTTGCCAAAACACGTCGGGTATCTCTCGGCAAGATTACCCGGTCAATAAATCCCAATTCAGCCGCCCGATATGGGCTAGCGAACTTTTGCACGTAATCCTGAATCAATTCCTGCCGTTTTGCCGCTTTGTCGCTGGCATTTGCGATTTCTTTCCTGAACAGAATCTGGATTGCGCCTTCCGGCCCCATGACAGCTATTTCAGCAGTCGGAAAAGCAAGATTAATGTCGGCTCTCAGGTGTTTACTTGACATTACCACATACGCGCCGCCATAGGCTTTGCGCGTAATTAATGTCACTTTCGGGACTGTAGCTTCTGCGTAAGCATAAAGTATCTTTGCCCCATGTTTTATGATGCCCCTGTGTTCTTGCCTCATTCCCGGCAGATATCCCGGCACATCCAATAATGTCCAGAGCGGAATATTGAATGCGTCGCAGAACCGAACGAATCTCGCGCATTTCACCGATGCTTCCGTGTCCAGGCAGCCGGCCAGAACCCTGGGCTGATTGGCAACAACTCCTATTGTCCTCCCGCCGATCCGCCCGAAACCGGTAATAAGGTTACGGGCATAGTGAGCGTGGACCTCCAAGAAATGGCGATTGTCCAGCACCGGGATAATGATTTTTTTCATGTCGTAAGGCTTGCGAGAACTCTCGGGAATAGCCCCATCCAGTTCGGGTATCGTACGATCGATCGGATCATGGCAGGGCACCACTGGAGGACGCTCCCGATTGCTGTTCGGCAGAAAAGAAAGGAGCTCTCGAACTTTCTCCAGGGTTTCCTGCTCAGTGGGACTATGAAAATGGCACACTCCCGAGATCCGACCATGCACTCTCGCTCCGCCAAGACTTTCCGAGTCACTTTCTTCGCTGGTTACCTGTTTTATGACCTGAGGCCCCGTAATGAACATGTAACTGGTTTTTTCCGTCATAAAAATGAAGTCGGTCACAGCCGGCGAGTATACCGCGCCTCCTGCGCATGGGCCCATTATGATGGATATTTGGGGGATCACGCCCGACGCTCGCACGTTGCGATAAAATACTTCTCCGTAACCGCCGAGGCTTTCAACCCCCTCTTGAATGCGTGCGCCACCTGAATCGGGGATGCCGATTAAGGGGAATCCATTGCGATAAGCCAAGTCCATGACTTTACAAATCTTCTGAGCATGAGTCAACGAGAGGCTGCCTCCAAGAACAGTAAAATCCTGAGCGAATATATAGACCCCGCGGCCGTTTACTCGCCCGAACCCGGTCACTACTCCATCTCCGGGAGCTTTGACTTTGTCCATTCCGAAATCGGTGCATCTGTGACTGACAAACTTGTCGATTTCTTCGAAGGATGCTTTATCCAGCAGTTCAATAACCCTTTCTCGGGCAGTCATTCGGCCGGACTCATGTTGCTTGGCGATTTTTTCGGGACCCCCGGCATCATCCGCTTCAGCCACTCTGCGTTTCAATTCTTCGATCTTCTCTTGCGTCACCGACATTGACCCCTCCTCTTCTATTCGTTTGCGCGTTATTTGAGCATCATCTTGACGGTAGATCCGATCTGGGTGAGGTTTTCAATAACCTTCACCCCGGCGTCAGTTAGGGCCTTAATCTTGCCGTCTGCTGTACCGGTCCCACCGTCCACAATCGCGCCTGCATGTCCCATCCTCTTCCCTGGCGGGGCCAATCGGCCTGCTATATAGGCGGCAACAGGTTTATCAAATTCATTTTGTATAAACTCGGCTGCCTGTTCTTCAGCGGATCCGCCAATTTCTCCTATGAGCACCACAAGTTCCGTTTCCGGATCATCTCTGAACATTTTGAGCACGTCTATAAAGCTTAATCCGACCACCGGATCCCCACCGAGCCCCAGGCAAGTGCTCTGTCCCACCCCGTTCTTGGTCAACTGATCCACCACTTCGTAGGTCAGGGTTCCGGAGCGGGATATGACACCTACGTTTCCTGGAGTGTGAATGTATCCGGGCATAATGCCGACCTTGCATTTTTCGGGCGGGGATATGATTCCCGGAGTGTTCGGGCCGATCAGATACCTTCCTGATTGACGAACAATATAAAGGGCCGAAGCAGTGTCGAGTGGCGGTATCCCCTCAGTTATGCAGACGATTACCCGAATTCCGGCATCTACTGCTTCCAGGATTGGTTCTCGAGTATGCGCAGCGGGAATAAAAATCAGGGAAACGTCAGCTCCGGTTTCTCTTACTGCTTTGCTGACAGAGTTGAAAACCGGAATTCCATTAACGTTCTGCCCTTCTTTGCCGGGCGTAACCCCAGCCACCATTTTCGTCCCGTAATCTTGGCAAGCCAGAGAATGAAAGGTACCGTTACGACCGGTGATGCCTTGAACCACAACTCGCGAATCTTTGTTTACCAGTATTGCCATTTCTATTCTCCATCCGGGATCCGCCTATCCCATCTTGGCTTTTTGCACTACTAATTTTGCAGCCTCGTCCAGCGAACCAATCAACTCTATAGGCAAACCGGATTCAAGGAAGAGATTCCGACCTTCCTCAATATTGGTCCCTTCAATGCGCGCGATCACCGGCAAATGTACGCCTCTGGTCTTGAGCGCCTTGATGACACCGCGGGCTAACACATCACACCTGAGTATCCCCCCGAAGATATTAATGAACACGACTTTTACTCTATCGTCATCCAAAAGAATGTTCATGGCGTCCGTCACGCCCTGTTCGCTGGCTCCTCCGCCTACATCCAAGAAATTGGCTGGAGCACCTCCATGAAGAGAAATCAGGTCCAGAGTGGCCATAGCCAAACCTGCGCCGTTGACCACACAGCCAATATTGCCGTCCAAGCGCACGTAACTGAGGTTGTCCTTGTTTGCGGCCAGTTCCAACGGATCTTCCTGGGATCGATCACGCCAGCGCTCCATTTCCGGGTGCCTGAACAGGGCATTATCATCGAGGTTGATTTTCGCATCTAAAGCCACAACCCGATCTCCGGAAACTACGAGCGGATTTATCTCCACCAAAGAGCAGTCATAGTCCAAAAAAATCCTGTACATTGCATCGATAATTTTAGCTATTTCATTAGCAGCAAGATTGTTATCGGTTAATCGATATGCCAGATCTCTGGCCTCGTACGATGCAAGTCCTCTGAGCGGGCTCACCTTTATGGTAAAGATCTTGTCCGGGAACTCCCTGGCAAGTTTTTCGATCTCCATTCCCCCCTCGGGACTGGCCATGATCGTGACTTGTCCGTTACTCCGGTTAAGGACGACTCCCAGATAAATCTCAGCCTCAACGGGAATCACTTCTTCTACTAGCAGAGCGCTTACACTTTTCCCATGTGGGCCGGTCTGGTTGGTTACAAGTCGTTTGCCCAGAATTTCCGCTGCTCGAGAGCGGATGTCGTCATTCATGCTCAATACTGCCACACCGCCGGCTTTGCCTCTCCCGCCGGAGTGGATCTGGGCCTTAAGGACTATCTTGTCGGTTCTCAGTTGACGTGCAGCGATAAGGGCTTCCAGAGGTGTGTAGGAGATCGAGCCTCTTGGAATGGGCACGCCTCTGGAGGCCAACAGTTCTTTGGCCTGGTATTCATGCAAATTCATTGGCTCTTTGCCTCCGATTTTTCCGGGCTCTGGGGCCACGAGCCTGTCCAGCTATAAACCAATACAAGTAAAGAGGCGATTATGCAAAAAAACTCAACATACCCGCGGCCAAATCCATTTGCAAGCGAAAACCGGAATATAAGCCGCTTATAAGCAGGGGCGAGAGAGGGGCTTGTTAATAATCTTAAATGTCCGGGAAGGGAATCAATTGCTTTTGCCACATCTTCCAAGGTGACCCAGTCGCTTGGCAAGTAGCAAGGCACCAAACCCGTTAGACATTTAGTGGTAATTGTCGTACCCCCTTCAGCTAAGCGGAATGTAGATTTGTTGTTGCGAGGAGTCTATGTTACGACAGGCGTCTGGCCTGTCCATTAGAATGACCGGCAAGATGCCGGTCCCACCAGCAATCCCCAACCCATGGGAGATTGCTTCGCTCCGCTCGCAATGTGACAATCTTTGGCCGCCCTAACTGCATAGACACCCTTAGTCCGATTTTAGGGTCTTGTGCAAAATGTCACTTGAGGCTAATATTCCCGACCTATGAACAAAGGCCGCATTCTCATCGTAGACGATCAGGAAGAAATCCTGGAATCCTTAGGAGCCATACTGGCAGATGAAGGGCATGAAGTATTCCACGCGCGTGACGGCCAGGATGCTTTGCACATTGTTCAGAGTGACGCGCCTGATATGGTTTTCTTGGATATATGGATTCCCGGAATCGATGGCATGCAAACCCTGAAGGCAATCAAAAGGATCGATCCCGTTTGTTCGGTAGTCATGATGAGCGGACATGGCACCATCGAAACCGCAGTAAAGGCTATAAAATTAGGTGCAACGGATTATCTCGAAAAGCCGCTCAACCTGGAGGACGTACTCCATCTGGTTCATAGAGCAGTGGCCGAGCGGGCAATCGATCACGGAGTACATGAAGGGAATGGCTCCGCCGCGGGAATTCTTATTGGAACTTCCGAAAAAGCCTCAATGCTCCGCCGCTCTCTCGAGAATGCCGTGACAGAGCGGGGCTCCGTGTGGTTGTCGGGCGAAAGAGGAACAGGGAAGGAGTTTATTGCCAGAACAATTCACTTTTTGCAAGGTAAGAACCGGACAAACCTCGTAAAAGTGCTTTGCCAGGAGCTCACTGAAACCAATATTGAAGAAGTGCTTCTCGGAAAACAAGGCGACTCCAGCAAAACTTCTCTCGGCAAATTAGCTCAGGCTACTGGGGGATCGCTGCTATTGGTACGAGTGGACCGTCTCGATAGAAATCTGAAACTCCGATTGACCGAAATAGTTCGCGATCACGTGAATCCAGCCGGCATACCGGGCCTTTCAAGTTCGAAATTTAGAATCATCTCAACGTCTGTTACCGATCCGGAGACCTTGATTCGTGACGAACATATCCCGGCGGAACTTGCTGAAATCTTAGCTCAGCGGGTCATCAGAATCCCAAGTTTAAAAGAAAGATTGGAGGATATTCCGCTGTTTACGGAGTATTTCCTGAAAGAGGCAGCGGTTGAGTTCGAAAAAGATCTTGTCGGCGCGGATTCCGAAGCTTTAGAGCGTCTGATGGCGTATCATTGGCCTGGCAATATTAAGGAATTAAAGGTCTTGATGGAGCATGTTGTTATGACCGCTCCCGGGCCGAAAATAACTGTCGCGGATCTTCTGATGCCTACCGAGCCGCAGAACTACGCCTTATCATCCATTTCTACAGGCGCAGAACGATTTAGCCCAGAGTCATTACAAAGTGAGCGCATCGGCGCGGCCGTACCAAAACATTCCTCCGGGAAAGGGATAACGCGCCACCAGAAAACGTTGAGGGGAAGCGTGGTGGCTTACGGCCAGGGCCTTCACACTGGAGAAAAGACCGGCTTAACCCTTTTCCCGCTGCCACCTTTTTCCGGAATTGTTTTCGGCCACATAACTACTGACGACACCGTCCTGGCCGCCCTTGAAAAAGTGGATTCTACAGGATTCTCCACATCTCTCAAGAGCAACGGGACATTTGCCAAGACTATCGAACACTTGATGGCTGTATTTCATGTTTATGGCCTGACGAACCTAATGGTGAAAATCTCGGGGGAAGTACCAATTATGGACGGTTCTGCGCTTGAGTTTTGTAAGCTGGTAGAGAGTGCTGAAATCATTACTCAAGACGAGTTGATTGAAGAAATCGTGATCACCGAGCCCATTGAATTGGCGATCGGCAACAACGGTTCAAAGGGTCTTCGCGTCGAACCGTCGGATGTGCTTGAAATCGAATATTATCTCGATTATCCACACCCCATTGGCAAGATGCACAAAGATTACCGTTGCGAGGGCCCGGCAGATTTCAAACAAGAAATCGCTCCAGCCCGAACCTTCGGTTTTGTAAAAGATATGCGTATGATGGATGAAATGGGTTTAGCGGGCGGCGGTCGACTTTCCAATCTTGTGCTGCTTGATGAAGAAAAGGTCGTGAACCCGCCGCTACGATTTCCGGACGAATTCGTGCGTCACAAAATTTTGGATATAATCGGTGATTTTTATCTACTGGGCAGACCCTTCCGCGGGAAGATAGTAGCAAAACAGACCGGCCACACGGAAAACATTGCTATGTTGAGATTAATTAAGCAAAAGATGGATCTCTGAGAGTTATGATTATTTCACGTAGTGACCGGAATAATACCTTTGACGGAATCAGCCTGTAAGGCAAGCGTCATTGCGAGTATTGAAGTTCCCCGTTCCGCGGGAAAGCAATCCAGGATGCGCTCCCACCACAGGCCAAACTTGTCATTGCGAGGAGCAAAGCGACGAAGCAATCTCGGGATTGCCACGGCATGGCGGCTTCGCCATGACAGTTACGTTTACAGCAATGACCGTTGAATTCTTTTCCATGTGGACAATTTCCAGTAAAGATCACCTGGGCTTATTTCTCTCTGGGTTAAGGAATGTCCTTAGACAATGAATTCCGAGGAATATGGCAACCAAGAAGATAGCGAGATGATGACCTTCCAGTTCGAAGAACTGCATGAGTTCCCCCGGCACATCGCCGAGAATGTACATCAAAAAAAATAGATCCCAGGCCTGTTTTAGCGACCATCCGCCGAGACTTGTCAAGAGTAGAGCAAAATAGAGATTGGCCCATTTTGTGCCCGTCAAACTCCTTTTTGACCACAGCAATGCCCGTATACTTTGAACGATCAAGTACGGCGATATAACCTTGAACCAGAAGGTTATCGGAGAACCTATTATGTCACCGCCGCCGGACAGTAGCTGGCGCATCAAGAATACTAGTTCAAAATTCATTGAATCCGTTTGCATCAGATAAATGATCGCAATCAGGGGCAGTGCCCCAATGGATACAACCAATATCAGCAATTCACGTACGAATATTTTCCACATGAAGACTATTATAGCATGCTCACGGTGTTGGATGGCCTTGTCGTCTTTATGCACGAGAACGTTTTGTTTTGAATTAATTCAGAATTAATGAGGATGCGGCAAAAGAATTGATTGACGAATCAATTATTTTCAGGAAAATATCCTCAGAGCAAAAACCGACCGGCGACCGTGGTGGGTCAAGCGCCTTATATTCATAGCCCTTCATTTTAGAAAAACCGGCGGGATCAGGCGCGGAGGATAGGCCTCCGCAGTTCCGCGATTCCGCTGATTACTCGTGTTATACAAGAACAATCTGATTTAACCGAGGAGAATCCCCGATGGAAAAGATTTGGTTGAAATCGTACGCGGAAAATGTTCCTGCAGAGATTGCATTCGACAAGATTGCCCTTTCAGAGGCCCTGGCGAGAAGCGCGTCGAATTACCCCGAAAATCCTGCTCTGTTGTTTCAGGGAACTAAGATTACTTTTAGAAAACTGGACGAAATGGTTTCTCGATTCGCAGCCGCGTTGCAGGCGCTCGGAATCAAACCCGGAGATCGGGTGGCGATGCTTCTGCCGAACATTGTCCAGATGGTTGTTGCAACGTACGGAGCGTTCAGGGCCGGCGCCATAGTGGTTATGAATAATCCCTTGTACACCGACCGCGAGCTGGAGCATCAGCTTAATGACTCCGGCTCAACATCGCTGGTTGCTTTAGATGTCTTGGTCCCCAGGATGATCAATTTGCGGAAGAAGACACAAGTCAGTAAAATAATTTCATGTCACATCAGAGACTACTTACCTTTCCCGCTGAAACAGCTTTTCCCGTTTGTCAAAAAGGGTATGCACCTTAAAACACCTGCCGCGCCTGACGTTCTTGAATTTACCGATCTCTTGAAACGTTATGAGCCAACGACTAGCCCGCACAAATCCGATTGGGAAGACACAGCGTGCTTGCTGTACACCGGCGGGACAACGGGCGTATCAAAAGGCGTCCAACTGACACATGGTAATCTGTCATCAAATTGTCAGCAGGGAAACGCATGGTTTCCGGATTTCAAACCAGGTGGAGAAATAGTGGTCGGCTGTCTGCCCTTCTTTCATTCCTTTGGCCTGACATCGGCCATGAATGTCGCCATATTCTGTGGATTCGGGAACATACTCATACCGAAACCCGAGCCCCAGCCGATCCTGGAAGCTATAGCGAAGTACAAGGCCACTTATATACCGGCGGTACCCACTCTGTACAACGGGATGATCAATTTCCCGGAGCTGAAGAAATACGACATTTCTTCTTTGACGGCTTGCTTTTCCGGCGGCGCGGCGCTGCCTATGGAAACAATTAGAAATTTCGAGAAACTGACTGGCGCGCAAATCAGTGAAGGTTACGGCCTAACGGAGACTTCGCCCATAACACACTGCAATCCGTACGGGATCAAAGACTAAATTGGGAACCATTGGATTGCCTATATGCAATACGGAAGCAAAACTCGTGGACGTAGACGACTACAACAAAGAAATCACTGAGCCGGGGGTACCCGGTGAGCTGTGCGTCAAAGGTCCCCAAATAATGAAAGGATATATCAATCGGCCGGACGAGACAGCTATGGCTCTCAAAGATGGCTGGCTGTTGACAGGTGACGTTGCCACATTCGATGAGGAAGGTTTTTTCACCATTGTGGATCGAAAGAAAGACATGATCATATCCGGCGGATTTAATATCTACCCCAGAGATGTGGATGAACTTCTTTTCTCGCATCCGAAAGTACTGGAGGCATGTGTAATCGGTGTACCCAATCAGTACTCGGGCGAGAGAATAAAGGCTTTCATTGTGTTAAAACCGGGAGAAAATTCATCGGTTGATGAAATCATCGGTTATTGCAAAGAAAACCTGGTGAAGTACAAGGTCCCGAAGTATGTTGAATTCGTCCAAGACCTCCCGAAAAGCGCTGTGGGCAAGATTCTTCGAAAAGAACTCCGGCAAATGGAGCTGGCCAAAATTAAGCAGGGGGAACAGAAATAACTGCTGCTTATTTAAGATAAGAGTGGATTTGTAGAATTGCCGAATGCAGCTAATCACTGCAGCTCAAAAAGTTTTCGTAAGAAGGATAGCCTGATTCCGAGCTGGATAGTCAGGCTCCCAAGGGCTAGCTCATAACCAAGGAGGGCTCCATGGAGAAGATCTGGCTAAAGTCCTACGCGAAAACTGTCCCCGAGGAAATTTCGTTCGAAAATATTACCCTCGATGCGGCACTTAAAAGAAGCGCCTCTCGATTTCCTGACAAAGCCGCCCTGTTGTTTCACGGCACGGAGATCACCTTTAAAGAATTGGACGAGATGGTTTCCAGGTTTGCCTCTGTGCTTGTGGGGCTTGGGATCAAACCGGGCGACAGGGTGGCTATGCTCTTGCCGAACCTTGTCCAAATGGTGGTGGCCACGTACGGAGGGTTCAGGGCCGGTGCGGTAGTGGTAATGAATAACCCACTGTATACGGACCGGGATTTGGAATATCAGTTCAATGATTCCGGCTCAATACTATTGGTATCATTGGATCTTTTGGTACCTAGGATGATGAATTTGCGCCGCAGGACACGAATCGGCAAAATCATCTCTTGTCACATCAACGACTATCTTCCTGCCACGCTGAAACGTGTTTTCCCTCTGCTTAAACGAGGGATGCACCTGAAGACACCCGACGATCCGAACGTCTTTGAATTTACCGACCTCCTGGCAGAACATCCTCCGACGACCAAACCGTATAGTTCAACATGGGACGACACGGCTTGCCTGCTCTACACCGGTGGGACTACCGGCGTTTCCAAAGGGGTGCAACTCACCCACGGAAACTTATCGTGCAACGTTCAGCAAGCCACGTCCTGGTTCCCTGATTTCAAACCCGGCCGAGAGTTGGTGGTCGGATGTCTCCCGTTTTTTCATTCTTTCGGGCTGACCACGGTTATGAATGTTGCCATATTTTACGGCTACGGAAATATACTGATTCCCAAGCCGGAGGCCAAAGCGATCCTTGAGGCCATATCCAAGTACAAAGCCACTTTTATACCTGCTGTACCCACGCTATACTCAGCTATGGTCAATTTCCCGAAACTCAAGAAGTATGACCTCACATCGCTTAGAGCATGCTTTTCCGGTGGTGCGGCTCTGCCAATGGAGACCATCAGGAACTTCGAAAAACTGACCGGAGCGCAAATCTGCGAAGGCTATGGGCTGACGGAGTCCTCACCCGTTACGCACATTAATCCTTACCGCCCCTCCGAGAAACGTGTGGGGAAAGGTTTATCGGCAGCCGTGAGCCCATCCGGATCCGCGAGTAAGACCAAACCGGGCACTATAGGTCTGCCGGTCAGTAACACGGAAGCTAGACTCGTAGACGTCGCTGATTATACTAAGGAGATTGCGGAACCGGGCGTCCCCGGGGAGCTTTGTATCAAAGGCCCTCAAGTGATGAAAGGATACAACGACAAGCCTGATGAGACTGCAGCCGTATTGAAAGACGGATGGCTCCTGACAGGAGACATAGCTACTTTTGACGAAGAAGGTTATTTCACTATCGTAGATCGTAAGAAGGACATGATCATATCAGGAGGATTTAATATTTATCCCAGAGATGTTGATGAAGTTCTTTTTTCCCATCCGAAGATCTTGGAGGCTTGCGTCATAGGTGTGCCTGATGCATATTCCGGCGAGAGGATCAAAGCTTTCGTCGGTACTAAAGCCCGGAGAGAAAAGCTCGATTCCGGAAATCATCGACTATTGTAAAAAGAACCTGGTGAAATACAAGGTTCCCAAGTACGTGGAATTCGTTGACGATCTTCCCAAGAGCGCCATCGGTAAAATCCTTCGGAAGGAACTCCGCCGGCGAGAACGGGCAAAAACGCCAAAGAAGGACGAAAGGTAAGTCCCAGAGGCTTGGGAAGGGTTGACAGTCCGCGTTCAATGGGGACTATACAGTGCTTGCCAAAAATAATGACGTATTGCCACTCGTCACCCCGGCGAAAGCCGGGGTCCAGTCCCGCGTCCCGCGGGATTGTCCTGAGTAAAGCCCGGAACCGATCCTTTCCGGATCAGATTCTCCTGGTTCCCAGGCTCCGCCTGGGAACCCATATCTTCAGGGTTCTGCCCGGCAACTATCCGGTATTCTGGCCCACGATGGAGGCGGAGCCTCCAGTGCATGCATTCCCGGCGGAGCCTGGGAACGAGAAGCCCTGTTTTCCTAATTCCTTATCCGTTTCAACTCGATAGTCACCGTGTTTGCTTTATCCATACAGTCCAACTCGACGAGATCCGGGTTTCCCCATTCAGCCGGAAACCCCCCGCCAAACTGAAGCATTATGATGTACGGGAATGCTTGATGATATAGAAAACCGCACAGACCGCCCGCATTGTGGCCGCTAAGCTCCAATTCATCCCCGACCTTATGACCGGCATTACAGTGACCTTTTACTCCTTTGATGGTGCCCAGCACTCGATATCCAACTGTAGGTTCCTCTGCCATAATTGCCTCCTATAGCTTATTCTGCAGCCTCTGCTGAACCGCTTGGCTTGTAAGCTCCCGGATAGCGTCTGCGGCTATCCATCTGGCCGAGCCGGAATTCATTTGTCCAATACGGTTTGCCGTTTCGATGGCGGCTCGGTTCAGATCGGCATTGCGTTTTCCGATTTGTCGCAGTGCCCAGTTCACAGCCTTTTTCACAAAGTTTCTCGGATCTCGCGACGCATTTCGTATTATTGATAAGTAGGCGAGAAACTCCTTATTTTCAGCCATCTTATCATGAACAGCCAGGCACGCCATGAGCACAAATCCCGCTCTTTTCACAAATTCTTCCTGCCGGGAACTCCATATCAAAACCTTCTCGCGAGCATATTGGACTTTGCGGAATAGATTGTTGCAGCATTGATCGCACAAATCCCACGAGTTAAAATCTTGTGCCCACCTGTCCATTTGATCCGAGGATACCTTCCGATGATCGTCAACCATAGATGCGAGGATACGCGCCTCATGAATACCGGAAGACCAGAGTTTTTCAGCCAACAAGTGATCCTTGCCCGTCTGTTTCGCCAAACTTCTTAGGACCGGGATCGAAATGCCGTACGCTGTTTCAGGGTTTATACCGTAACGTGCCATACCTTTGACAGCTTCGGGGTTCGACATAGATTTCAAATAAGCTATGATTTCATGGTATTGCATTGTAGATCCCAGGGGAGTCGATCTCGCAATTATGTTCCATCGGCTCCGCAGAAGTATCCTTTATTAATCCGATCCGAGCAACCGGAGCCTCGGGGAGTCACCGAATGACGACCTCTACTTGTCATTGCGAGGAGCGAAGCGACGAAGCAATCCCGGGATTGCCACGGCCTGGCGGCCTCGCAATGACAATTCGCAACCTACGCACTCGCAATGACAGTTCGAGGGTAACGCACTCGCAATGGCAGGTCTCTTCTAACGGGCCTGCAATGACAGACCCCTAATTGTCGTTGCGAGGAGTGAAGCGACGAAGCACGACAGTAGTTCAGCGGGACTATTATTGGGCCGCCCCACCGGGGCTCTTATTCCTTAGTCTCGCTCACGGGTACTTCGATCAACCGCGGGCTATGCCAATCCGATTTGAGGATCGTTTCCCAGTGTTGGAAGCCTTTGTGGTTTTCTTTCGCCCGGTTGGCTCGACTTCAGACTCCATAGTATTAGTTGACGCAGTCAATGACGCGTGAGCCGAAAATTGATGGTATCCTTTCTCATTACCGAGCACTTCCTTGAGATAAAGGCCCGTGTACGAGTCGGGATGCGCGGCAATCTCTTCAGGAGAGCCGGTAGCGACAACCCTGCCCCCTTCGTCCCCTCCTTCGGGTCCGAGATCTATTATATGGTCCGCGACTTTGATCACGTCCATATTATGCTCTATGACCACCACCGTATTGCCCTGTTCAACCAGACTCGTCAGCACATCCAGGAGTCGCCTGACATCGTCGAAATGCAGTCCGGTCGTGGGCTCGTCCAAAATATAGAACGTCCTCGTGGTGCTTCTTTTGGAAAGTTCCTTTGAAAGTTTTATCCTTTGGGCTTCGCCCCCCGATAGTGTAGTGGCAGGCTGGCCCAGCTTTATGTAGTCCAACCCCACTTCTTGCAAAGTCCTCAGCTTTCCGGCAATGGTAGGGATATTAGCCATGAATTCAGCCGCCTGGCTGACCGTCATATCCAGGACATCGGCAATATTTTTGCCTTTAAATTTGATATCCAGTGTTTCACGATTGTATCGCATGCCGTGACAAACATCACATTTTACATACACATCGGGCAGAAACTGCATCTCGATTTTCAGAATGCCGTCACCACGGCAAGCCTCACAACGGCCTCCCTTCACGTTGAAGCTGTAACGGCCCGGTTTGTATCCTCGCATGCGTGATTCAGGCAAGTTGGCAAACAGTTGGCGAATGAATGTGAACACTCCGGTGTAAGTGACCGGATTGGATCGGGGTGTGCGGCCTATGGGACTCTGGTCAATATCAATGACTTTATCAATGTACGATATTCCCTCGACGGCATCTACTTCACCTGGTTTCAACCTGCTCCGGTACAGACGCTGCGACAAGGTCTTGTGCAGCACGTCAACTATCAGTGTACTTTTTCCTGAACCGGACACTCCGGTTATGCACGTGAACAACCCAAGCGGTATCTGCACATCTATATTCTTGAGATTATTTGCACGAGCGCCTCTGATCACTATCTTTTTTTTGCCGGGCGTTCGGCGTCTCTCCGGTATCGGGATATGCTCCTTGCCCGAGAGGTACTTGCCGGTGAGCGATGCATCTGATTCAAGAATATCCTGGGGCTTTCCTGAAAAGACAACCTCGCCCCCCATTCGTCCGGCCCCTGGACCCATGTCTATGACATGATCCGCGCTCAAAATTGTTTCAGGGTCGTGCTCTACGACGATCACGGAATTCCCCTGATTTCTGAGATCCATCAATGTACCGAGAAGCCGCTGATTATCCCTCTGGTGCAGACCGATGCTGGGTTCGTCCAATATGTATAAAACTCCCACGAGGGACGATCCAACCTGAGTGGCGAGTCTGATTCGCTGGGATTCCCCACCCGAGAGGGTCGCAGACGATCTATCAATGGTTAAATAGGTCAACCCGACTTTTTCCATGAATCCAAGACGGTTCCGGATCTCTTTGATCACGCGACGACCTATTTCGCTCCGGCGCTCGTCCAATTGAAGATCGCTCATGAATTTCGCGGCTTCACGAACTGACAAGGCTGTCAGCTTGTTTATGGGCATACCCCCGATAAGAACATGCAGTGCCTCCCGTTTCAGACGAGCTCCTCCGCATGTAGGGCACGGAACATTGCTCATATAGCGCCCAAATTCATCGTACAAATCCTCTCGATCCGATTCGCGGAATCTTCGTTCCAAATTAGGGACTACCCCTTCGAATGTCTTTCGGAAGAAGTGCTTCCGGCCATCTCTTTCGTAATGAAAACTGATTTGCTCGTCACCGGAGCCGAAAAGCACAATCTTTTGGATTTTGTCCGGCAAGTCCCGGAAAGGAGTTTCCGGGCTGAATCGATAATGCTTGATAAGTGCATCTATAGTCTGATCGAAAAAGATGGAGTTTCTGTTCGCCCATGGAGCTATGGCCCCCTGCTTTATGGAAAGATTCGGATTGGGAATAATAAGCTCGGGATCGAAGCGGATCTGAACACCCAACCCGCTGCAAGCTTCACACGCGCCGAAAGGATTGTTAAACGAAAATAATCTCGGGGAGATTTCCCCAAAAGAAACGCCGTGTTCGGGGCAGGCGAATTTCTCACTGAACACGTGAGTCTTCCCGTCCTGTTCTTCTACCACAGCCGTGCCTTGCCCCATACGCACAGCGGTTTCCAACGAATCCGCCAATCGTTTCTGGATGCCGTCCTTGAGTGCCAGCCGATCAACAACAACTTCTATGTTATGTTTCTTGTTTTTATCGAGTTTTATCTCTTCGGATAAGTCTCTCAATTGGCCGTCGATCTTTACGCGCACGAAACCTTCACGCGCGAGATGCTGCAAGTCTTTATGGTACTCCCCCTTCCTCCCACTGACGATAGGAGCGAGCAGATGGATGCGCGTCCCCGCCGGCAGCGCCATAATCTGATCCACCATCTGTTGAATCGTCATGGAGCTTATGGGACGGCCGCATTCCCAACAATGAGGGATCCCTACTCGGGCATAAAGCAGTCGCAAGTAGTCATAAATCTCAGTGACCGTGCCTACAGTTGACCGTGGATTTTTGGACGTAGTCTTTTGCTCGATACTAATAGCCGGAGAAAGACCCTCGATCAGGTCCACATCCGGCTTGTCCATCATTTCCAAAAACTGCCTGGCGTACGCGGAGAGCGATTCCACATAACGTCGTTGACCCTCGGCATACAGAGTGTCAAAAGCCAATGTGGACTTGCCAGATCCGGATAACCCTGTTATTACAACAAGTTTGTCGCGCGGAATGGTAAGATCTATGTTTTTGAGATTATGTTCCCGCGCCCCTCGTATGGTTATTTCTTTGGCTTGCAATTTATGTCCTATAAATACGCAGGCGCTTGCATCGCGCCAGCGGGTATTTTGTAATAAGGATTGATATATTGAGGCAAATCAGGCGCCAGCCTAAGTAAAATCCTCCTGCTCCTGCCGGTTAAGCACCGCAATCTACATTAATTAGCAGCAGCAATAAAGGAAAGTAAAGAGCGCACATGGCAATTTTTCGGTCACCCAGCCTGCTGAGACACGCTTGAAAATATTACGGTATTGGACTGTTTCATTTGCTCCGCAGGGAATCCGCCGGTAATCCGGTCCGCGCAACCGACCTTCCGGGGATTCACTGGTCGATTCACTGGCCAATGTCGGAGCCCCCTCTCCCTCCCCTCTCCCGCGAAGGGAGAGGGTTTATGAATACCCCTCCCTTGACGGGAGGGGGCAGGGGGAGGGTGAAAATTGTTCGAGCAGGCTCGCCGGATAGCTTCCAACACTCTCTCGATGTTGTCAAAAATTTCAGGGAGCAACAGAAGTGTTTTGGAAGTCCCTCCCGGGGGCTACCTGCTGTCTTTCTCCCTCAACTGAGGACTGCCTGTGGGTTTAATGCCCCAATGCACACCGCGTTTCAAATACCAGGTACCCACAATTCCGCCCGGTGCCTTAGCTCTTAGGGTATCCAACGCGCACAATCCAATCATGGGGAGCGTCCGATTAAGATAAATGTACTTTTTATTCATTTTCATCAACATGCTAAACGAAAACCATCAACTATTTCTTGACTAGGGTCATATGCCATGTTATCAGGCCAGTGTTTTCGAGAGTCGGGCGTGTCGGACCCCTCTCGTATTCCACATTTTTAGTAGGAGGTATGGTGATGCTGTCTCCCTTTTCCGATCCGGCCAATGAGGTTTCCGCACCTCCCGGAGACTTCGAAAGCAATTACCGCCATCTTAAAAGCATTATAAATAGGGCCTTGAAGCAAGGCACACCGATTGAAGATCTGCATCTCATCCCCAAGAAGATTTCTCCCGGAAAGCAGTCCAAGCATTTATCGCAGGACGATCTACTTAAACTGCTTCACGTGATCCGGCGACTCAAGATCCGTTACGAGAAGCTGTTGCAGCCCCCGGTTCCACGGGAACTGGAGCGCGATATTCTAGCGAAATCGCCGGAGAATCGACTCCCCTGGGAAGATGAAGCTTTGGAAAAACAGGCGCAGTGGCGAAGAGACGTTAAAGCTGTTCGAGCCAGGGTGCAGAAAGAACTCAACGATCACCTGAATGCTGAATTCTTCAGGGGAGATTAGCGCTCTAATCTCCTGTCTGAAACAAGCTACGATTGCGGGTAGTCGTCGAAAAGCCTTCCCCATTTACTGGTTTTCTTAAAGGCTTTCATCTGATGTTTTGCTTTTAAGGGCCAGTATATGAAATCGTGGTAGAAAAAAGATCCGAATACGAAGATGTAGACCAGGGGCGTACGGAAGAATAGCTTCTGCAGTGGTCTTAATGGGCCGAACCATATAAAATTGCCCACTGCCGAAGCTGTATTGTTACCCACTGTGAAGCCCCAGTTTTCTTTGGATATATCTTCGCCTCTTATTTCTATTTCCTCCAACCGTCCCTTGCCCAAACCGGATTCGTGGGCTATCCGTATGAACTTAAGTTCCAGCGGGTCGAATCCCATCATTTTCGCAGCCACAGCGTCTATAGCTGTGCTGTCAGCGGAAGCGAGCATCAGATCCTTTTCCACCGGCGTCATTGTCCTTGGGCCAGGTCCGTTCCCGCAGACGGTGCCATCCATTACGGTGAATATCCCCGGATGAATCTCTTTTTGGATCGTCAGCAGGTCGTTGAGGGTTTCGTGAATCACTGAATGTGTGTAATGACGCCTTGACGTGAGCAGCCCGCCAAATGCGTTCTTCATCGAGCCTGTAGTACCCGTGTATATGTGGCACTTCACTGTGGGCAGATGCACAATGTTTTTGCCTATGAAATACTCCGGTATTTTGATGCCCTCCGGAAATATATTGTTAAGAACCCGCATTTCTCCTTTAGGATGATAAGGAACCCATTTTATCTGAGATTCTCTGAAGTTATACAGTATGGGTATCTTGTGTTTTTCAAAAATCGGCACATACTTGTTAAGTTGCTCGCCTTTAAAAGCATTGGTTACAACCGTCTCGTTCTGAACACAGACTATTTTTTCATAACCAGCGTCTTTGAGGGCCAGAATAACGCCCTCTAACTGCCAAGGTGTGGTGTTCGCCCCAAGAAAAGGAAAATGCCAAGAAATATTATCCTTCAGGATCACCGGAGCGGACGGATCCAGAAAATCGGTGAATTTCGCCTCATCCATAGCTATTCTTATGTCATCCAGCACCGTTGCCGGCTGGGTTTCTTCTCACTGCCACGATTGGTTTTTCAACCATGATATCCCCTTTTGATCATTGGATTGTTCCATTTGCCCTCCGCAGAAGTATCCTCCAGTAATCCGATTCGCGCAACCGGAGGCTGGGGGTGTCACAGGCCCCAACTCGTCATTTACAATTGAGAGCGAGTCGATTGTCATTGCGAGGAATGAAATGACGAAGCAATCTCGGGATTGCCACGGCCTGACGGCCTCGCAATGACAGTTCGCGGGTTACGCTCTGTCTGTCTCCTTCAACTGAGGACTGTCTGGGCATTTGATAACTAATCTTTGAACAGACCGAACGCCCATCCCAGAGAGTCCAAAACATCCAGATGACCCGTTCGGTAGGAAAAAGTATCCCATGATGTATCAACGGAAGCTGCATGCGTTCCCGAACTCTTTAGCCTTATCAGCTCCTCCTCAGCCTTTATCCGTTCCACATCCGCCTGTTTGGCTCTCTGAAGCCCGCCATGTGCCACGAAATCCATTATTTTCTCTATTTCGCCGCCATCGAACCAGATGCCGTGTGCACGGCAAACGTCAACAATCACTCCGGAAATTTTTGCGAAATTAACCCGATTTATCATTTGCTTGCACACAGGGCATCTAACGTAAGATGCGTTCGATTCGAGAGGCGTCTGGCCCTTTTGTTGCGGTATAGCGGAAAATACTACGGAGTCTCTTTTTTCTTGCATCATGTCGAAAACGTCGTGCGGAACAAATATGCCCGCACACTTGTCGCAGCCAATCAGGTGAAACTCACCGATCTCTTTCGCTCGCATGGGAATATTGCATCGGGGACAAATCCGGTCATCCATAATTTTGTCATCGCGGACCATGCCACTGACTGGGCGAGAGCAGCGAACACAGAATCTCCCGTCCGCGGGTGTTGCGGCAAAACAGTTTGGGCAATTTACGGTCTTGCCTTTGAGCGAGAAATCCAGGGCAGCACTGCAATAATCGCACCGGGTGGCTTCACGTCTGACCGGGGCACCACATGAGGGGCAATAGAGCACCCAACCTGTATCCAAATCAACAGCGACCTTGCCTTCTTTGGCCGGGTCAGGAGGACCGTCTTCGGACCCGAATCGAACTTTGAGTTGCGCTCGACGCCCGGATATCACTTCCGGAGTAATCCTCCCCCGTTGGTTCAGCTCGTTTATGACGTGCGAAAGATCCGATGGGGTCAACTCATACTTCTTTCGCAGCGCCTCATCGGGTTCACCGCGGATGAAATCTTCGAGAAAGGATGACACAGCCAGTTTCACTGTTTTCTTCATGAGCTTCTCATCTGAAGTCCTGAAATTCTCCAAAGCGCATCGGACATATTACAGCGTTTATCAGTGATGATTCAAGCCGGGAATGCCAAAGCGGCAATGGTTCACCGCGGAGAACGCTGAGGGCGCAGAGAAGAGGTCAATTTATCTTTCTCTGCGTTCTCTGCGGGGAGGATTCTTTGGCTTTCGCCGCGGATCTTGACAACTGTCGCTCTGCCGGGTAAGTTTTCTTTTTTATGGGCCGTTAGCTCAATTGGTAGAGCAACTGACTCTTAATCAGTAGGTTTGGGGTTCGATCCCCCGACGGCCCACCACGGATTAATAATTATCTCGCTCACTTGGCTGCCACCAGGGCGAGATTCTTTTTTCTCAGGACCGTCATTGTGGCCATTTTGTGTCCATCTTGAGCGCAAACCCGCTCTGAAGCTTGGATAAGATTGATTAATTCGGGGGCGGAATAATGCGTTGTGATACGACCTGACTTGTGGCCAAGCAGGTCTTGTCGATCCTCGAAACTGACACCAGCGGCCCGAAGTCGCCGGCCGAATGTATGTTTCAAATCATGCACTCGCACATCGGGGAAGCCTGCCCTTTTCCGTGCTTTTCTCCATGCCTCGCGACACATACGCTGCACCGGCCCTCCTTGACTGTTTACAAACACAAATTCGGGATGCGCTCCACGCTGTTCCTCGATAACATTTCTGGCTATGCTGTTCAGCACTACCAATCGATCTTCACGGTTTTTGACTCTGTGCGCCGGAATAATAAACACGCTGGTATTCAACTCAGGTATGGCCACTTGCTCATCCCATCTTAGGCCACATATTTCTGCTTCCCTGCAACCAGAATTCACAGCGAAAAGCGCCATGCTCCGAAGATATTGGGGCAGCTCTGCGAACAATTTTTCCTGCTCTTTCCACGATAAGGGGAAGGGTTCCCGTTTATCTGACTCGCTGAGGAGCTTTATTTTCGGGGCATGTTGAAGCCATGTCATACCGTGTTCGTCCAGCCATTCGCTGGAAGCAAGGTTTAAAATGTGCCGGACTACCTGAAGCGCATAATTTATGGTCCGGGCTTTAATAACCTTAAAAGTTCCATCATTAAGTTTCTTCTGTCTCCGGCTCTCTATGAAGGGCTGAAGACTCCCCATGTGGACCGCCTCAAGTGGCAGATTGCCAATGTACGGATCCAAGAGTTTCAAATGGTGTGCATCTTGTTCCAAGCTGGTCTTAGTTTTTTCCCTGAGATATCGGGTTGCGGCCTGCTTGAAAATCCTCCTTGGCCGGACGCCATAAATTTCGGCCTGCCGGATCTGCTCCAAACGATGCACTAAATAGCTTTCCGCTTCCGCGAGGTCACTGCTTCCAGTGCTTTCTCGAATTCGTTGGCCTCGAAATCTCTTGTTGACGTCCCAGACGCCCCCCCGTTTGACGAGACCTGACATTTCCTTTCGCGCCACGGGTTATTACCTCCTTTCAGACCCGGACGCCCATTGCAGCGGATATAATCATCAATCCAGCGATCCAAGTCAACTCGATCAAAAGCCACACTCATAGAGCCGTATCGAATCTCGGTTACGAAAGGACGCACCAGTTCATTAAATTTATTTTTATCCATCCCGAGATACCGGGGGGCGTCCTTCAATCTTATGATTCGTGGTTGAAAATCGACCGACAACTGAGTATTCCTAGTCGTTGTTATTAAATCCTTTTAGCAACAATCACATATGGTTAAGCTGCATCGAACAACATGAATAACCCGTGAAATCAACGCTGTGGCATTCACCCACAATATCCAGTGTGTACCATATCCGGTACACTCTATATAGTGGGGTCTCTGTTTACGTGTCTTCTCTCTCTGCCTACACAATAATCTCAACCTTTGTGCTACGTTGCGTGACGACAGTTAGTAGCTTCAAAAGAACCAGTTATTGAGATTACATAATCCATTTCTTTGACTAATATCCGGCTGTTACATTGCCCTGTTTTATGCCGTGTTTGATTTGCAATATCAAGCTGTTACGCCGTTACTGGGAAGAGTGGTTTTTTGATCGATATTTAATTCATGCCGTCCGTTCACAGTTAAAGCTTCGCATTCCGAATCTTCCAGAGGGCAAGCCCTCAAGAATTTAATGTTGTAAAATGGTTTGCCGGGAACGGCCCTGCACCACCCGAAATGATGCGAGTCACACGAGCCACAATCAGGTTTCAGGCACCCAAGTTTCGGAGAGGGTACAATTTCGGGACCGGGCTTAGCCTCTTTTAAGGCATCCTGGAATGATAGATTGTCCGATAGACACTCGAAGACATTCATAGGCTCATTTCCTTTGTGAAACCGGCCCATGCTGTTTTCATGCTGTTTTCATGCTGTTTTGAAACAGATAACCCCATGACTTTATTGCATAATGCTAATATGCTATTTTCTTTTCTTTTTTGATAAGAAGAAAGAAAGTAAATAAAGGAAAGAAGGAAGAAGGAAATAAAAAGAAGGGGGAAGAGGTATAAAAACCAAAAGCGCATTTCAGCATTCATGAGCAATATTGAGTTGTTAATCATTTCAAAAGCGCATGAAAACGGCATGGACCTGTCTCCCCATTAGCAGTTGATTGAAAAAATCCCGGGGAAAAACCGTCCCCCCGGTTTCCTCTCCTGCTTGATCCCAGTGATACGCTCGATAGCTTTCCGGAAATTCGTCCGGCCTAAGATTTCATGACCGTTGTCGCCGGCCCAGTTTCGATATGATTTATAGATTTCCGGCAACAATGTTCCGTCTGGATCCTTTGGTATGATTCTCAGGCGGTCCTCAGTGAAATCAATAGTAGGATCTACTTGGCGTCGGTATTCTTGCAGTGCATCACCACTCGCGGACGGGACCAGGAAGGTGCCAGCATCCCTCAGTGATTTGTAGCCTCCTATTGCCCAATTCAGGACACCGGAAAGCTCCGTCTCTCTAATGGTAGTGGCGCGGCGTCGATCCCACTTATCAGGCGAGAAAGTCACTGGGAAGGGAAGGATTATCCACCGCCTGAAGTAACCATGGCTTTTGTCTGTTGTCTGGGGCAAATTGTTGCAAGAGACCACTAATTTGACGAATGGCCGGATCACGAACGGGGGTTGATTCTTCCTTTCCACCGTCAGCGGATCACCAGTGATGACCCCTTTGATTCGAGCGTCGTTAATTAGTCCTTTGGCTTCAACCTCAGTGGCGAAATTGATCAACCTGTTTTGCAATTCAGCTAGGCGGAATTTTTCCTGGAAATCTTTGAGATGAAGTGCACTGCAATTCTCCCGGCCAACGAGGGCTTCTAACACGTCAGTAATTACTGACTTCCCATTGGCCCCTTCGCCGTAAAAGAGGAAAGCCTTTTGATAGGAGCAGTCTGCGGTAAGGCAATAACCGAAGACTTGAGCGAGCAAACGCCGTGATTCGGGGTCGGGAAGAATTTCTTCTATAGTCTGCAACCAGAACTGACAAGTAGCCTCTGGATCAAAAACTGTTTCGGCCTGAACTGTACTGAGGATGTCTGGACTATGGGGCTCGAGACTCCCGGATTCGAGATTGAGCAATCCATTTTTCAGATTCAATATCCCGCGAGGGTTCACCGTCTCTGGCCGAACGAAACAGACACTATTTAAGAATTTTCTGATCGCATCGAGATGACTGCTTTGAGTTTCTTCGCCAATGAGATTAATGGTCTGTTGGTCAACCTCTTCGGCATATACGAGCGAGTAAACGCCATGGCTATAACGGTAAACCTTCCCATCGAAGCTTATTACAGGCGCCTTGCCTCGGATTTGATCCACATAGGCAAGGGGCAGAAATCTTTTGCTCCGTTCCTGTTGCTCGGATTTGGCCTTGCTGTATTCCGCAATCTCTTTTCCTAATTTTACTCGGTCATACTCAGGAAACCGCTTATTGATAGCTGAAATATATTCCTTCCAGGTCAACTCTGGCTGTTCGGCAATTAGTTTAAGGACGGGAGCAAGCGCCTTATATTTCTCGTGGATAGATGCTTCTTTCGGAATCGACTCGATCTGCCGGATTATTTCCTGTGAATCCAGAACCACTCTCAAATTGGCATTTTCTCCCTTAGCCGGTGAGACATCCCCCACAGCTTTGGAAGCCCCCCATTTGGCGATTTTCTTGATTTCCATCTCGGTTAATGGCGGGTTGCAACGTGCTAAATTCTCTTTCCACAGTGCCTCATATAATCGCGCCCCATCCATCCCAGCATTCCGGAGTCGAGCCGCAACCGTGACCATTGTGCTGTTCCGCTCGCCCTTCTGGATGTTTTGCTCATTCCCATAAGACGAGTTCAGAGGAACGGATTCACGGACAATCTGCAAATTCAGCTTCGATATTATATCGTTGACGTTACGTGTATACATACTGACCTAAACGGCTCCTTCTTTTGATGGACAAATCCAGGTAATCGCATTACGCGTGGGAGATCGAAACAGGCAGGGTCCGCGTTGAATTTCTTTATAAGGCCCTTCTGAACTGGTCCAAAATCTTCAAGGGGGCAGTCACTTACGAGCCAGTAGCAGTGGTAACGTCCTGGCGAAGATTCGACTATTACATCCGGAGGCTCTGCGCAATTTTGAACAGGTTCCAAGGGCGCACCGTCGAGATCTACAAACAAAGCTCTAACTGCCACAATGTTTTGCGCTTTACGGCCCCGAAGGTCGGTCCTGTTCACAGTCCAAAAGACGCCTGCTCCTCGCTTATTTAGTGAGATTAGGCGTTGGGCGCAGTGATAAAATGTCCCGTGAATTATCCTTGCCAAACTAGACCGTTTCTCTTCACTATCATCGAAGGTCTGGAATGTTATTCGTTCGTCTTTGCTCAGAGCCATTGCTTGAAGAAACTGTTGTGTTATGTTCGGGTTCGGTTTCAACATATTTTTTATGCCGGCCTATTGTTTTTGCCCTGTCCACGTAATCTATCTACGGCCCTTAACCATGCTGGTATGTCAATTTGCTTCCACTTCAGGCGCTTACCATTTAAACTCCGAGTCGGTTTAGGGGCATGGCCAAAGGAGACCAGGGCGTTGACTGTGGCTTCGGGAATCCGCAATAAATCGGCAATTTCAGGCGGCCCTAGTAAGAGATTCAGGCTGTGATTTTTCATCGAAGTATGCTCCATCAAAAAACAAATCTACTTGCCACTGTCGCCAGCGGCGGCAACCATCGACTTCTCTGGAAGCTGGAAACTTGGAATCAAGAGAAACTATTTTTTTTAGTTCAGGCAGAGATAGCCCACTTCGGCAGGCGATTTGATCAAGTGAAAGCAGATCCACATTATTAGGATCCCAGTCATTATAGGTACCGGTCATGACTCCCGCCCCTTGTTTTGTTTAAGCTGCGTCCGGTTTCGGTTCCGGCGGAGATTCCACATTGGCAGCGGTATTCCGTAGACTGTTTATCCAGTCGTCCAAAGCCCGCGGATCATGAAAAAGGTAGGTTCCGCCAGGGGTTCGCGTGTGAGCTGGACCTTCTCCTTTACTTAACCAGCGCCTCACACTCGACTTAGAAACCCCGAGCAGTTCCGCCAACTCACTCACCCTCATGTGTTTCTGTTGTGGCATTATGAATTCTCCTTCAAACAAATGATTAGATTGCTTCGTGCAAAAAATATATGTTGTCATTCAGACGTTAACGTATGGGCTAATCCGAAATCGGCTTCCTCGAAAATTCGCTTTACCAGCACAAAACCAATGGACAAATGTGAGCCATACGCATATAGGCTCTGATATTCTGAAAGAGCGTCCTGACCCATGTTTCTGCCGTGCAGGGTTGAGGGGTAATAACAGATCGAATAAAGTCTCTCAGGAGGGTATCTACGATATTCGGTTTCAACGCGAATTGTTATGTCATAGTTGTGTTTGCGATAGATGGGCGCAATTACACTCATATCCCAGGCAGAACCAATATCAACCGGTGTGTCCGGCTGTAGACCCTGCTGCCCAGGGCGAATGGTTAAGGACAAATCCCCAGCCAGGGCATGTGCATATACACTGTGGGAACTGCGCTGCCTACCACTCCGACCACGTTCGGAAACGTTCTGGAGTACGCCAAATGAGGCGAGGCAGTCCAGGACCCCGGCTTGAATTAATTCCTGCTCGGTGAATTTGTTCGGAATTCCCCGTACCCGCGACCTGTCCCGCAGTGGCAAAAATCCTTGCTTTATTCTGTAGTGAAGAGTTGCCGGACTCATCCAAGGGAAAGCGTTCAAAACATCTTGAGTGGTAAAAATTCGGTCAGTGGGTTGATTCATTCTTTTTGCCTTACGGGCAGACCCTATCAAATCATTAGATTAACGTCAAGTAAATTCGTCACATGAAGCAAGAGGCGAATATCACGTAAGATATAGGCGAGAAAGATTACACACTGCCAGTCTCATTACAAGGCCAATGAAATTTCGTTAATCATGTCACAGGGGGGCGTGAAATATATCAAGCGGTTTGTAGTCTTCGGGCTGCTTTCTCCAGGGCTTGACTGCCCTTGAGTAATTCTTTCGCATAAGCGACAAGAATGCCTTCACAGAGCTTCGCGGATTCTCGGCGTGTTCCGCCAAAAAGAAAAGGATGATATCGCGTGGACCAGGTGCAGACCGTTCCCCAAATCGAATTCGGGTGAGCTCGGGACATTTTGCCGAAATCGGGGACAAGCAGATCAGCCGGCGCACATTCAACGAGAATGTAGAATTTATGTAAGGATCGGGCTCTTCTCAGTTCCGCCTCGAAGCGTGGACGCCCATTTGTGAGGCTGCCCAGCAAATCAGGTAAAGATTTACGTTCGATGCTGATTAAATGTTCGCATCCTAGAATGGAATAGTCGCCATACTCTAAAGCACTCGTAATGCATGGATGCTCGAATAAGTTCTCGTAACCAAGCTGTTCACGGCTGTCTTGCACGATTATTATTTCAGGTGGATTAGTCGTCATTATTTATTGATTCCATCTCTAGGTCAATCTCACCATAATCGGTTCCGAGGTCGTCCGGTAACTCGTCTAATTCATAATTTTCGGGCAAGAGAGCGTCTGTGAATCCTTCAACATCTATCTCGTCCCACTGGCTCATTCTTTTGGTTTCTCCAGCGTGCGTTTAAGAATCACTTTTCATAACTTAATCGAGGCCTGTTGTAACGATTCCACAAAATCACGTCCATGAGCCGTCCAGCACTGAGGTTACGAGCTTTCATCTCTTGCCTGAAGAGGCCTGCCAGCTTCTGGTCAATGGTCACCGTTATGCGCTCGTATTGGCGATTTTCTTTGCGGCCTCGTCCTTCGCCCGTGACTGTGGAAGGTTCAGGGGGCGAGGCCTCGTTGTTAGGCATGAGGCTTTGCACATTGTAGGCGGCAATCATTTCCCGGAAAACCTCTCTGGCTACGGTTTGCATTTGCTTTTCCAGCTCTTCATTAATCAGAGACTTTAGTGGTCGCTTGCTCATCAGTGATTCCCTCGTCCGAGTCATCTTCATTGCAGGATTCCAGGAAACGCTCTATCTGTTCCTCTGGTTGGTCTTTCAAGGCTCGCACAAGCGCCCTGAAGTCCGGGTCTTGACGCAGTTTTTTGATTCGCTCTTCGTCCATTTATGCGGCTCTCAGTATCCGACAAATTTCAGTTTGATTGAATATTCGGCCTGTCCTGGTGCGGTATCCTTCATCGGCCAAGGCCCTTACGATTTCTCTGCTACTGTATCCCTTTTGCCGCAGGGCTACCATTCTAGCAATCGTTTTTTGTTCCACGGGAACCGGCACCAGTTCCCCATTTTCCACCTTCCATCCATACCGGGGCCTTCCCAAACGCTCACCTTTTTGCCTCTTTCTCGCGAGAGCGGCCCTGGTCCGAAGCGAGATAACCCGGCGCTCCCTTTGATTCAGGCCCGCCCGGATAAACCGCATAAATTCGTCATCGGGAGCATCTAACGCCAAGTTGCCCTCAGTTACGCTCAGGTAATCAACCCCTTTCCGAAGCATGAGATTCTCGATTTGCAGGCTTTCAATGCCGTCTCGGCTCAATCTATCTGACTTGAAGACCAGCACGGAATTACACTCTTGCCGGTCAACTGCCTGTAGAACCGCTTGGACGCCCGGCCTCTTTTTGATGCTCTTGCCGGATATCCCATTATCCGCTTCAATTCTTAAAAGCATCAGCCCTGCTTTTTCAGCATATTCTCTAATTGCGGCTTCTTGGTAGTCTAGACTCAAACTGCCCTCATCTTCAAGCGAGATCCGGATGTAACCAATTGCCGTCTTCATAAGCCGATCCTCCTGTTATGCACGTTATGCAGATAATATATCTCTCGGTCACCCTTGTCAATCAAATGTTCCTACTATTATGAATATAATGAGATTATGCCAACTTATCACCTAATTACAGCGGGTGTAGCAGTATGAACATAATGAACTGAACACGAAAAGGAACCTTTCTGTGTTCAGGGGAAGGATTCAATTCGTGCTACCGGCTCCAGCGGCGTGAAAAGATTTGACGAGAGCGGTTAAGTCCCAGTAGGCTAGGATTATCAGGGGGTATCTAATGAAAAGAGCAGTTTTCTTTGTTGCCTTATCTCTTAGCATATCGTCAGTGATCGGGACACCAGCCTATTCAGAAGACCTCGTTCTCAATAATACTCCGGTTAAGGTCTTGTTTAATCCTGGTGGAGGAGCCCTAGCCGCTATTCTTGCCGAAGTCGACAACGCAAAAACCGACATACTGGTCCAGGCATACTCGTTCACTTCGTCGCATTTGAAAGCTGCCCTTGTTGAAGCGCACAAAAGAGGGGTGGAGGTGGAGGTTATTCTTGATAAAAGTCAGAGAAAAAAACGGTTCACGTCGGATTTGATGAATGTGGGAATACCGACGTACATAGACATCCAGCACGGCAAGGCTCACAACAAAATCCTCATTATTGACGGGGGCACTGTAATCACCGGCTCGTTTAATTTCACGAAGTCTGCTGAAACGAGCAACAGAGAAAATGTGCTCATTCTCAAGTCCGGAGATCTCGCGAAGCTCTACACGGACAACTGGAAACATCGAAAAGAGCTTTCGGAGTTATATAAGGAGGTAGGTGAATAATTATTGCGCATAGATTCGGAGAGGGGGTATCCTCGCCTTACCCCCGGGGGAGAGGGGATCGGGGCCATTAGGGCTCGTTTATTTAACAGGGTCCCCTGGTGGGCATAAGCGTTAACTTAAGGGTTGCGTACGCGCGTGATATATTCTATAGCCGCCCTTGAGGTGGCGCCATGAAAGAGCAACTGGGTTGTCTGGGTGAGGACGATTGGTCAGTATTAACGCGGTTTTTTCCTTTGGGTTGGGAGGAGAAGGCGAGAGAGCTTGGGGCTCTGCAAAGATGTCGGGGATTCCCGGATGCGGAGAGACTTCTGCGAACGCTGCTTATTCATTTGGGAGATGGCTGCTCGTTGAAAGAGACTGTTGTACGAGCCAAGCACGGCGGTCTGGTGGACGTATCGTCAGTAGCTCTTTTCAAGCGACTGAAATTGTCAGGAGAGTGGCTGCGATGGATGGCTTGCTCTCTGATGACGAATTGGTTTTCCAGGCAGTCGGGGGATCTGTATGGGCCTGATCTACGGGTCAGGCTGATAGACGGGTCAAATGTTCAGGAGCCTGGTGGTCCAGGCTCTTCGTGGAAAATACACTATTCAGTGGGATTGCCGTCTCTGCTTTGCGATGAAGTGTATGTGACCGGTCCGCAGATCGGCGAGTCGTTCAAGAGATTCAAAATAAGGCATGGTGATCTTCTGCTGGGTGACAAGCAATATGCGAAGCGCCCTGGAATAGCCCACGTGGTAGGTTGTGGAGGAGATGTCCTGGTAAGGACGAATCTTGAGAGTGTTCCTTTTTTGGACGAAGATGGAGCCGCCTTTCCCTTGCTGGACCATTTGAGGACCATTAGAGGAACGCAGATGGGCGACTGGGATGTGTGGGTAGAGCATGACAAATCTTTAATACGCGGCCGAGTCTGTGCATTACGCAAGAGTAAGAAATCCAGGGAGGCGGCGCGCCTGAAGACTCTGCGTCAGAGGAGCAAAAAAGGGAAAGTGAAACCGGAAACATTGGAAGCCGCTGAGTACATATTTGTGTTCACAACGCTGCCACGTAAATTCGGCCCTATGATCGTATTAGAGACCTATCGTGGTAGATGGCAGGTTGAATTGGCTTTCAAGCGCTTGAAGTCGATAATCGGTCTTGGTCACCTGCGAAAAGTAGACATTGATGGCGCCAGAGCTTGGCTTCACGGCAAGCTTTTGGTTGCTTTCCTAACCGAGGCTCTCATAATAGCCGGGACGACTTTTTCCCCCTGGGGGTACGCACTCATTGAAGAGCGCTAATATAAATAGATGCTTATGGCGAGAAACGGCGATGATGCTCCATTATGTGTCGCAAGCCACGAATCCTCGTCCTGGCTTAAGCTCGGTTCTGAGAAACTGGAATACTATCGCAAGGAGTCTCCAGGAGGCGCCAAGAAAAAGATCTTTACAAACGGAAACTCTAAGGACTATCATCAACCACGAACTCGCTTAAGTTAACGCTTATGCCCCTGGTGGGACTCCTACACGTGTCCCCCTTGGGTGAAATGCTTATTGCTGCTGGTCTTTGGCTTATCGACTTGTGGAACGCTTCTCGTCTCGGCCTATGGCATGCTAACGCGGCCGCTGTTGTGCCGCTGCTGCCTGCCGCAGGGTCAGAATTTTGACTTGAATAGCTGCCTTGTCCGGTACATCAGGTTTGCATTTCAAATAATTTTCATAGTTCAAAGCAGCAGGCCCAGGTCTGTTCTCGGCTTCACTGAGAATTGCCAGATTGTAGTAAGCTTCGGCAAAATTTGATTCCAATTGCACTGCTTTTAAATAGTCATTGAGTGCTTCTCGGTGCATCTTCTTCTTGCGATAGATCTCGCCGCGGTTATTGTATGCGTCAGCATAATTAGGGCTAATTTCGATAGCCGCACTAAAATCTTGAAAAGCCTTATTGGTTTCGCCTAATTCATCATAAGCTATCCCGCGCCAGTTGTGTGCCTCAGCGGACCTCGGGTTCTTCCTAATGACCTCTGAATAAATCTCAATGGCGTCCACCAGCCGCCCAGCTCTTTGCATTTTTACAGCTAATTCAAGCTCACTCGTGACGTCAGGCATATACGGACCAGCCTTTTGAGAAGTGTTTGGCTGGGTCTGAATAGTTGAATCCGATTGGTGGTTTTGCTCCGAGAAATTTGCATAAATAAAGAGCGCAACCAGGAGGATCACACAAGTGCACAATCCCACCACAAGGGGGGTTTTCATGGGGTCGGGCTCAGGTTTAGGTGTAGACGGCGATTTTCCCGACAATTCTGATGGACCGGGTGCAGACACATTGTTGCCCGCCTCCGGCCTCACAAGATACGCGGTTTTCGGTTGTTCAGACGGCTCCACTGGAGACAGGCCTTCACCGGGAGGCTCGGGGATAAGTTCAGGCGGGGGGCCTTCTGCTAGGCGGACGAATTCTCGAGAGTAGCGCATGGCGAAAATAACAACCGGAAGGGAGGCGAGGAAGATTATCGACTTGTCAAGATGGACTAGCCCTATTTGGGGCACAAAGATCGCAAGAGCGATTCCAATTGGTATCATGAGAATCAACTGGACAATCCAAGCGGCAAGTACAAAACCAATTTTCTTCCAACGGCTCCAGTTACCGCGATGTGTCGTCATACAGACTATCACAAAGACCAGCATTGCAAGAGTTATCAGCCCTTCGCCTGCTGCCTTGGGCATACCCATAGACCCGAAGGTTGATACCAGCCAAAATGCGCCAAGGCCTAGCCAAAAGCGCCCCCATACCCATGAATACCGGACAGAATCCATCAGAAATCCCCCCTTCTGAAGCATTCTCTTCTTTGCAGCATTTTAGTATATCACTAGGCTTTTCGGCTCTTCAAAAGAATTCGTGGCGAGTATGAAATTCCTTGAGGCGGCAGGTGATTCCCAAACCTCGAATCCATGCGTTCCCTTTTCGAGAGGGACATGTCTGACCCGGTTTCTTTCAGAGCCACCCTAATTTACGCATAAATTGAGCAAATATTCGGCATATGTGACACGCCTAGAATTATTGACATTTCCGAAACTGTGTAGAGATTTTGCTACAGTTCGGCGAAATAGACTGCATATTAAGATGGCAGGCTTGATAACTGGCGAATTACATCAATCCCAGAGGTGGAAGGCGCTTCGATTCCCATACTCCGATTCTTCCCCGAGTCTTCTCTATACTGACATGCCGCAGTCCAGCCTCGCTCATGACTTCTTTCCACCAGCCTATTAAGCTCTCCCGGGCGTTCGGTCGATCAGGGACTCTGCCACGGAAAAGCAATGCGTCTGAACTTCTATGTTTCTTGAGTGCTTCTATGTAAGAGCGAAACTCAGGACACCAGGCGGAATTGATTTGCACGAACCGATTAGTGGCGCCGGCTGTAGTGTTTTTAACGAAAATCACAGGCGGATCGTAATTGAGTAAAATATCCCCCATCCTGATGGGCAAGGCCTCCCGTAGCTTCAGCCCGGTAGCGAGCATAAAGCGGACAAAAAAGATACGGGGTCTCCAGCGAGGCTCGTTTTCCAGTTTCATAAGGTGATCATGAAGGCGTAAGACTTCGTTGTCGCTAAAGATCATGTTGGCAGCCATTTTGACTCCCCCGGGACGTATGAATTTTCTTTGCTCTTTATAATAGAAAACGTTGCAAAAGTGAAACATCATTTACCAATAAGCTTAATTTTGTGGAGATGGTTAGGTCGATTAATCTGGTAGGTTGATAATGAGGCGGAACGATATCATTTTGGGAGGCTCCCCCCGGCAACCGGGAAGGCTACCGGGGGCCGAATAGACCTTACTGGAGGGAAGAGTCCTCCTCGTCAGCAGTTTTGATGGTGGTATCGACGTATGCGATAATATCTCGCAAATCCTCCATGTCACGGATTAGAGCGAAGTACAGGCCAGACAGAGGATTCGCCATATCGTTATCCTCGAGCCTGTACTTGTCCAAAATAGTCAGTAAGCCAAAGTGCCGGATATGCCATTCCTCCAGTAAAGCAGCGGCAGGGGCCTGATTCGCACGGGGCGGATGCTCGGCATATTCCCGCCATCTGGGATGTGTTTCTAAGAGCAGCTACCCAATCTTCCGGTAAGTTTTTTAGATAAGACTGGTCCATTATTTGAACATCTCCTATCAGTAACAATCACTTAGCCAATTTGAGACGCTTGTTCCCTGTACACACTGAATGCAGCACTGCCGGATCACAGGCAAAAGTGGATCGTATGAAATCGGGGAGCGTCTCCAAATCATACGCCTTGTCTTTTAACGCAATATGGTAAGAGCGGAGTTGATCACGGGCCACACGTTCCTCAAACGTTTTGGGTTCGATTCCCCAAGCTTCGATGCTAGACTCAAACAATGCATCGGTTATGGTCCTAATTTGGCGTGTCATCTCCTCAAGCACGTCCAGAAATACCGGATTTCCGCAAATCCAAAAAGTAAACGGAACGTATTTATCCACGAGATGTTTGTTGCACGGCTCCTCATAAACCAGGGTGAAGGGATCTTTTGGACGATCAGACGCTTTTGGGATTACAGACATGGCGTTCCTCCTTAATTGGTGTTAGGCGCTCTGAGAGCGTCATTTTGTGGATGGGGATTCTCCGCTGAAAAAGATTGCTATGCGATGGTCACTCGCGGTATCTTGACCCCCCTTTTTCTCCCTTACCTAGGGAGTCCTCTGAGCCCCGGTAGGCACTGAACGAACATCCGTACCGAGGCTCCTTTTTTTGGTCCCTGAAATTTATATTCGAATTTAAGGAAGGCTGATGCGAAGGTCGGAGGTCCCCCCAAAATTACCACTCGATTCTATGCCTTGTAAAGTAAATATTTAGTGATAAAAGCATGATAGCGGTATAATCTCGAAATATCGCAGTCTATAACTATAAACTCAAGTAATTTAATTATGCCATATTTTTAGCAGTCTCTGAAAACATCATGACTCATTGAAAATATAACTGCTTCCCTGACGCGTGCGCACATTTCACCGCATCAATTCTGATCAAAGCCTGATTGATTCTGGATTAATCAATTATGAACACGTGTGCTCACTAATTAGGAAGGTGTGTCAATTTTTGTCAGTTTGTTCACAGAAGTGATGTATTGGTGGAAATGTGTTGCACAAATGCAACGGGATGGTTGGTGACGTTGTCGGTGGACGGCCTGAGATTCCTTCCATGCATACTCGAAAGGTAGGTCACCTGGAGAGGAATTTGTCTATTTGATGAAAAGAAAACTTATGAACAGCACCAAAAACACGGCAGCAATAGCCACCGCGAGAAACAGGATGAGCTTATTAATGAATGGATCCGATCCATGAATTTGAGAGCCAGCGGGCGCATTACCACGATAAAAATCTGTGACATCGAAATAAATCATCCTCTTGCTTCCGTCACTCAATGCTAGACGCATAAGGTCATAGCCATGCCCATTCAATTCGTGTAGGCTTTGACCCTCAAACATCCAATCTTTATTTTTTTGCCCGAAAATTTGGTGCAGGATGGCCCATTCCACAGCGACGCCAATACTGCTGTCCGCAGCCCCCTTGATGATGATTGCCGTTTCTAGAGTATCTCCTTGCCCGCCTTCGATCCGGACATTTGAAAACGGTGATTGAGTTGGCTTGTAATCCTTATGACTGCCGGAAAATAAGGCCTCGTTACAATGCACGCATACGCGGACATTATCCGCGTTTTCGATGCCGCAATTTGTGCATTTCATGGCCGCACCCCTCCGTAGTATGGATCTCACATATACCACAGGAAATTAGAAAAAAGGGGTGCATTGGCGGCAAAATTGATTTGCAGAAAGATTGCAGAAACAAATCATTAGTGATTTTGGACAGGCTCCCTAATGATGTTGAGTACTTAGGTGGAGCGGGAAACGGGATTTGAAACCGCGACAGCGCCGAGATCCGAGCTATGGCACCCCCGGGAATTCGCTAATAATTCTTGTGTCCATTTTGTGTCCACCGTAGGGGAAAAATCGTGCTTTTTGGGTCCATTTTTGCAATGGGGTCCGGGGTAAGCTGTTGATTTTGTTAACTGCCCTACCCTACTTCTCAGACTCTTAATCAGTAGGTTTGGGGTTCGATCCCCCGACGGCCCACCACAGATATCAACAGGTTAGCCGATCATAGGCTGGCCTATTTTTTTCGAATAACTGGGGGATAACCATAGCGCCGGAAAAAGGGCTTCTAGGGGTGAGGTGTTGTAATGACCGTGCCTCGGTTACTAGAATAGAGGAATTGGGGGCGCCTGAAAATTTTTTACGGTACCATCGGTTTCGAAAACAGCCAAACGTAAGGACCGGTTTTTGAAGACCTGGGCCCATATGTGCAGGCCTCACAAGATGACCGCATTTGCGAAGTTATCCTTGACGGGCATGGCTTTAGCCTTTCCCCGACTGGTTGCCTAAAAAGCTTTTTGATATATATTATTTGGTAAGTGCCCTGCCGATCCTGCCACTGCGGAGCAGAGGGAGACGGTTCCGGGAATGGCTTTTCAAGCGTCAAAGCAAGATTGGTAGCCAATGGTACAATTTCTCCGGGCCGTTGCCGGACGATTCGGGCTTTTTGGATACTCTAGCATGAAGTCGTCTAAGCCAAAACTGAATGCCGGAGAGGTCATGTTGGACATCCGTGCCGGGCTGAGCGACCAAGACTTGATGTCCAAATACAAGCTCTCTGCGAAAGGGCTCACGAGCCTCTTCGAAAAGCTGGTTGCAGCGAACCTGCTGTCACGGGAAGAACTTGAGGCCCGGCTGGCCTTTGCGGACTCGACCATAGAAATTGAAGTGAGCAGCCCATTTCTTGCGGATAGCCAGGAACTTTCCATCTTCTCAGCTCGTTGGATGTTTCGCACCAACGGGTGGATCGACTCTTCTCCGGCCTTCTGGAAAGATTCACTCTTTTTTGGTAGCTGGGACGCGAGCTTTAATGCCCTTGATTCCGGAACGGGAAGAGTTCTCTGGAGCTTTCGCTCTGGAGATGTGATTCGGTCATCTCCAGTGGTGGGCAATGAACTCGTCTACTTCGGGAGCTGGGACAAGCACGTGTATGCGGTACGCGTTGATAGCGGGAGCTGTCTCTGGAAGTTCAAGACGAAAGGTGAGATATGGTCCTCACCTCGCCTGGACGGAGGCACGGTTTACATCACGAGTTCGGACGGCCGCCTATACGCGCTTGATGGTCTCACCGGGGAGCCTCTGTGGCAATTCAGGGTGAAAGGCGCAACTTTGCACTGGGCGGAATCATCACCTGCCATCGCATCAGGTGTCGTTTTCGTAGGAAGCCCCAACGGACTCCTTTACGCTCTGGACTCCCGCACTGGTCAGGCGATCTGGACCCACGGTGCAGGAGCTCCTATTGATTGTTCCCCGGCGTTGGATGAACGGCTCGTGTACGTCGGCAGCGGATCCACAACGCTCCACGCCATAGAATACTCAACAGGGCAAGAACGATGGAGCCGCGTGACCGAGAATTCTGTCTACGCCTCCTTGGGGATTGCTGGTAATCTGCTCTGCTATTCCACGCTGAGCGGGGTTGTGCATGCCCTGGAAAAAGAGACCGGAGACGAGAAGTGGAGATACGAAGGCGCTGGGGGGGTCTTCACCCGGCCGGTGGAGTCGGGGAGCGTCATCTATTTCGGTAACTCAGACAGCAATTTGTACGCTCTCGAGTCGCAGACCGGCAAGATGCTCTGGACATTCACCACCGGCGGGGCAGTGATCTGCGCTCCGCGGGTTCACCGGGAAACCGTATTCGTCGGCAGCACGGACGGATGCTTGTACGCACTGCCTCTCCGGCTTGAGGTGTGAATTATCAGGGCCGTAACCGCCTGGGCACTCCCCAAGCGCCACAGAAATAAGTTTGGCGTCCCCGAATTATCGAATTATGTTTGAATTACGGTTTCACTTCTTCTTATAATGCTCTACCACCCACGGTGCGAACTTGTATTCCACCGTGCCTTCGTATTTAATTCCTTCCCATCCGTCCGGCCACACGCAAACGATTTTTCCATTCTGCCATTGGGTTCCGACCCCGGTGGCGTAATTCGGTCCAAAAATAAGATCATGATCCTTGGAGAACACTATTCTTCCCCCCGTGCCCATGCGATCAGTTTTCTCTAATACCGGCACGAGCTTATCGGGGTCCAGCGTATCGGTTTTCTCGATTGCATCTTTTATGACGTAAACGGCGTCATAAGTCCCGGCGGTGTAGTTCGGAGATTCCTTAAATCTTTCTCTATACTTGTTAATAAACGGTATTGTCAGGTCAGTAATTTTGACCGGCCCGTAAGTATTGTTTATCAAAATACCGTCCCCTTTTCCGCCTGTGGCGCTCCAGAATCCGTCCTTTTCAGCCTCAACATTTATTCCAACAATTGGAGCCGGGATCTGCAGCTCACCTGCCTGCTTGGCAAAAGGAATACCTACCGATGAAGAGAAGGTGACAAACATAATCTGCGCTCCGGCACGCTGGATTGCGGAGAGTTCTGCTGTGGTTTCCGTCGCAGTAGCGGAAGGCCGCCAAACTCCAACAACTTCGACTCCCATTTTGGGCAAGGTGGCTTCAGCGTGTTTTACAATTTGATCGGCCCACGCAGCCTTCTCAGCTATTATCGCAACCTTCGGTTTCTCGACTCCAAATTCTTTGGCCATCAGCTTCCTAACCATATCCAGCAAAATATATTCAACTTTGACCAGGACATTGGAATTGTAAGGTGTCACTCTGAACCAATACTTGTACCTGTCATAATCTTTAGTGACTTTTTCGCAAAGACCGGGAAAAGAGCAACCGCATCCCAAGAAGATCTTCTTATTGTCCATGGCTATGTCCTGCATCGGCAGCATAGCCTCAGTGCGGAACCCCCCCACCAGAAAATCGACCCTGTATCTGCTGATGCCCAGTTCCATAGCGTTTGTCGCGTCTGGAACGCTCAAAAACTCATTCGAGTCGAGTTTTACCAGCTCAATTGAGCGTTTTGCGCCCTTTATTGTTACACCACCTGCCTTATTTATTTCCTCGGCAGCCAGTGTAGCGCCATTCCACATGCCTTCGCCCTGAGTGAACTTCATCGGACCGATAATCCCTATCTTGATCGGATCCGCCGCCCAAGCAAACAAACTCAAGGAAAACACCAACATAATGCTCAGCAACATTGTTCGAAAGACATCAACCTTTTTCATTTTCCCCTCCAACAAGATTTTTCGTGATTGAAGTTTCTATCGGCCCCGTGACGATGCAGCGGTCTTGTCGCTCGATGAAGTCCGGAGTATGTGGTTCCCATCGTGTACGTTCCGTTCTTCGGCGCTGAAGCTAAGAAAATCGGAATGGAGACTAAATACAAGGTCTGGTGAATGAACGTTCGTTCATGCAAGTTCAACGATAGCCCATGTGTTTTTTGGCAGTCAAGCAATTTCTTGTAATGTCCTCCAATTCAAGGAATGAGACGACGAAGCAATCGCCGAAAGGGAGCATTGCTTCGCTCCATTTGCAATGACATGCAAAGTCCGGCAAGTCATTCCATGCTGAACCTAAAGGCTTAGTAATCCCTCACCCCAAGAATTTTGTCGCACGGTGATCGAAAGATTGGTAAGATCTCATTCGAGCTTAGTGGATGGCCGGTTTCAAAATTACAGAGTCACACAATTGGGTGCGTTATATCTATTTCAGCCCGGCCACCGGCAGCGGTATCATGGCAAAACTATACTATTTTGGGGGAAAGTCTCCGACGCGGGGGGTTCCGAGAGAAACCCCATCCTGGGCGCTCTGCAATTATTGCCAGGATCGAGCAACCGGCTCCATTTCTGTCCACGTCTGGCGGTTCATTAGTCAGGTGGAAAAGAGGCCGTATGCCAACCAAGAAGGTAATAAAGGCTAGAGATCTCATCCGTGATATTGGCGACGGGATGACCGACTCGGAGTTGATGGAAAAGTATCAACTCTCCAGCCAAAGGCTTCAACAGATTCGCAAACGGCTTCCGGAATCGGGCAGGCTCGACATCAAAGCAATTGTGGCTGACATTCGGGCTCGGGCAACAGATTTTGAGTTGTGTCACAAATATGATTTGTCTTTTGAAGAGCTTCCAGGCGTTTTCGAGAAACTTGTGGAATTGGGTGTTATAAGGGCGGCTGAACTAAAGGAGCGGTCCGCGTTCTATGACGAACCGCAGAATAGATCGGTTACTCGAAGGTTTCCGAGGACGCTACTCGGTTTGGAACTTCCCATCTATGACCCCGATGACCCGGCTCGCAAGGGCCTCGTAAGGGACTTGTCAGAGAGGGGCTTGCGAGTGGCAAGCTTGAGGCCCGACATTAATTTGGCCAAACGTTTCGTGATTCGCCCAGACTGGTTCCCCCCCATCCGCCCTTTCGATATTGGAGTGGAATGCAGGTGGATAAACAAGAAGGAACTGTCGAGGAAATACTTCCTGGCCGGGTTTGAAATTACGTTCATTTCCACCCGCTCCCGGGAGCAGCTTCGAAAGCTGTTGTTGCATGCCAGGCTCACTGACGGCTTGTTTCGACCGAAACTCCCATGAGTCGATGCAGCACTTGGCGCAGGCTGGACGGAATGCTTTACCGCTGTTTCAATTTAGCTTGCCCCATTGGCCAAGGGTGTGATAAAATACTTGATGTTTCGGGCTGTTGAGGGAGTAACCTGGGAACATAGTGTTTTGCCAAGCAGATCAATGCATAGGATTTGATGAAAAATGAAAAGCGGACAACCAAATATTAAAACCCGCGAATTTGTACAGGATGTCAGGGACGGTTTGAGTGATACGGCATTGCAATCCAAGTATCGTCTCCCTAGCAACAAATTTTATCTTTACAAGGCTACCGTGCTGGACTTAATTGCTAAAGAGGATGCGAAAAAATCCAAGAATAGAATAGAGATCCATGCCAAACAATTTCTTGTGGATATACGGTCCGGGATGGACGATGACGCACTGATGGTCAAGCACAACCTTCTTCCACGGCACCTTCAGAGTGCTTTTAGGCAACTAATTAATGCCGGTCTCATCACGCCCTTGGAACTGTCAAATCGCCTCAGTATAACCAAGAGTCAAGTGAGAGAAGCTTTTGTTGAGATGGGCAAAGCAATCAAGGAACTCGATTGAAATCCCATCTTGACAAGCCGAATTGCACTTAATTGGTGTTAGTGCCGGGCTCCGCATTGGGGGCGGTAACGATGTCGGCCAAGCCTCAAATCAAGGCCAAGGAGACTGTCTCGGACACTTGCTTACGAGCTGCCGAATGATAGCCTTCAGGTCGGCTGAATCGTGAAGGTCTTAACTTTACTGGTTTTATCCGCGACCTTGCCGGCTGGAGCCAGGGGTCGTCGGTTTTGAGCTAATGGAATGCACTCCATCGAGTGATGCCTGTCCCATGAGAACCTTTTTCGTTTGCTCCATGAGTCGTGAATCTATGCACCACCTTCTATTGCTCTCATATACGTCTCGGCTTTTTCGATACCGCTTCAGAAACTCTTCCCTGCTGACCCCCCGAACTCTTCTCATATAGTCTATTATCGTGTCAAATTCACATTCGGGGGAGTCTAATACATAATCGCCGATCTCCGTGTAAACCATTTCAGCCGTCTCCCGATGACTTTCTTTATAGCGCTGGACGTTTCTTCGGAGGATGTCGGCCAAGGCGCTCAGGCCCGAATCCGCGGCCTGCCGGGCTGACCGTAGCATCCGATCCTGCCATTTTCTTGCATGACCCCAATAACCCACTGCATGACATATTTCATGGATGAGCAGAGCTTGAAGCTCCTCGATGCTTCCAAGTTCTTTCAAGATGTGGATAGTCTTGGTCCTTTTGAGGCACTCCCCCTGGGTCCCGTTAATGTCTTGCACCAAGATAATCCGCCACTCTTCCTTCCGATCCCATCGTGGAAAGAATGTCTTTCGTATAAACTCGAATTCCTCTTGAAGGATCCTCATTGTATGCTCTCTCAATCATCTATTCCTGGATGAGTGGCAGACAGACGATATCATTCCGTAAGCCCCTCGGCAACCCCAACAGGCTACCAGCGGGAAAGGGAAACCCATGCGGAGACTTTCTATAGATATTGGGGGGGGCCCTGTGGGGCTCCTAGAGAGCGTTAGTTCAACGGAACGCGGGATGGCAATCTCGGAGCCCTAATGATCCCTAGCCGTGGTTATCTCTCTCCCGTGCGAAAATGGAGATTGCTTCGTCGCTTCCCTCCTCGCAATGACAACTTTGGCGGTAGATGCGATGGAATACCGCGTCTGCGTAGCAATAGGTCGGATTTACCGCTAGCGATATGAAAGTTCTTGCCGGAAGGGTCCGGGCCACTCGGCGTGGGGCCAACATGCATCTTGAGAGCGAGAGCCTTCGATACATCACGATGCACGGCTGATGCATACTCGCCGTGCGCGGAGCACCTTCTTTCAGGACGCGGCCTACGTCCACAACCAAAATGAGCAGGTGGTTTCTTATTTTCATGCAATGTTCGTCAAAAAAGGGGCGCCACCAAGAGAGGCCTAGTCCGTTTACCGACCAATATCGAGACAAAAGAAGTCTTTGGTAGTCCCGAAGGGACTTCCCGATAGTAGCCACGGGTGCCAACCCGTGGGGAGGATAATGTTGAAGAGAGATGACCCTGAAAGGGTCTCCCATTCTGAAGATTGGTGGACCCCGCCAGGGTCCTCATTGTCGTTGTATTGATCCTTTCCGTGGGTTGGCACCCACGGCTACTGTTGGGTCGCCCCGCTGGGGCTCGTTTCCGTCTACTCGTTATCACCGCCCTGCTCACCGCACGGGAGGTAGGTACTATTTCACTTACAAAACTGCGACTTAGCGAGCTACCCCAAGGATTTCTTCTTCAGAAAACAAGAAATCAAATGTTATTAATAAGAAGCGGGTTCCCCCGCATCTTCTCCTCCGGAAAGCGGGTCCCTACTTCAGGTCGGCCAGAATGACCTGAGCAGCATTGCGTCCCGGCGCCATCGATACTCCAGCTCCCGGGTGGCTGCCCGAACCGCAGAGGTATACGTTTGGAACCGGAGTCCGGTAATAGGCCAGTTCCGGGATCGGACGCATAGGGCCCATCTGGTAAGGGAGAAACGCCCCGTGGCAGACGGTGCCCCGGACGGCGCTGGGAATAATCCTTTCCATGTCCACCGGCGAATGCACTACCCGTTTGAGAATGAGGCTCTTGAAATTGGGAGCGTACATGTCGGTGATCATGTCGATGATATGATCCGCGTACGGTTCCTTGGCTTCTTCCCAGGTTCTCGCTGCGATCTTGCCGGTCGCGTCCCCTGTGATGCGGTACGGCACATTATTCGCGATCAGCTTCATGACATACTTGTTCGGGGGGGTTCTGCGCGGGATCAACGGCAGAATCGTTGCACATGATGACGAAAGGCGCTGCCGGCAATCTTCCGCCACGGCATTCGGTGTATCCCTGTGAAAAATAATCCAGCGTAGGCGGAGTCGGGTGAACGTACGCGGAATGTCGAGCCAGCGAGTCCGGCGTTGTACTTCACAGGACCGTCCAAGGCCACGTAGATAACAAGTGCCGAGTCGCCCCATTCGTATCGATCGAGCTTGGCCACAATCTCCGGGCCCACGATTTTCTCGCCCAAGAAGTGAACAATGAGCTGGTAAGGATCAACGCTGGAGGCAATTACTCGGCTCACTGCGATCTCTTCACCGTCCGTCAGTTGAATCCCGACGGCTTTTCCTGCCTTCACCACTATTTTTCGGACCTTGCGCATTGGTGCGTATCTCTCCCGACTGGGATTGAAGATAAGCAGCCAGGGCCAGGGACAGATTATGCATGCCTCCCTTGACCGCGTTGTTACCCTCATCCTGGAGAATGGTGTTGAACAACCAGGCCAGACGCCCTCCTCCCGCATCGTCCGGAGCGATACCGGGATGGCTAGCGAACGTAGCGAGGAATACTTTGGTCTCGTCGGCTTCGAACCATTCGTCGCACCAGGATCGAGTGCTCTGGAGACCTAAGCGATATTCGTCCAGCCCGTCGGGAAGAAGCTCGAGTGCGGAAAACTCTGCGCCGAGCGATTTCGGCGGTGAATTCACTCCCGCAACAATTTGATCCTTGATCTTCAGGTAGTTGCGGAACAGTTTTCGCCACGTTTCCCCATCCTTTTTGGAGTAGCGGCCGATGCTCTTGAACTGTCTTCTCGATGTCTCGGTGCATCGAGACAATGCCGCCGTCGGGGAACACGTGAGAGAAGTTGGGATCGGGCTTGAGTAACTCAAAACCAAATCTCGCCAGGCCTAATTCACGGGGCGCAGGAGAAAGATTTGCCAATTGATAACCGAACGCGTGAATATCCGACCGAAATCCCGGGAGGGTAATCTCTTCAGTAATGGTCATGCCGCCGACGAGTATGGTACTGCTCCAAGACCAGCACCTTGAGCCCCGCTCTGGCAAGATAACTCGCGCACGTCAGGCCGTTATGGCCGCCACCAATCACGACCGCATCGTATTTTCGTGCCATTCCCCACCCTTTCTTTGATGTTGTCATTTGAGATCACAAGTTTCCGGAATGTACCTCTTGTGCCCGTGATACCCATGTACAGACCTACCTAAACCAGCACTTCCTTTAGGAATGCGGCCATTGCCTTGTACGCTTCGTCTTCTTCCTTGCACAGCCCGAGAAAATAGTAATAAGCATGCGGCATGGGCTCGTGCACCAGCAAATCCACGCGGCGGTTCCCGGCTGCACGGAGTTTATCCGCAAAACTTTTGTTATCGTCCAGAAGAATGTCGTAACCGGCTGCGATTATCATGGTTGGTGGAAAATTACTCAGATCTCCGCACATGGGGCTTACGTGCGGATCTGTCCATTGTTCCGCGTACGGCACGTAATTGCTGCGAACGTACCCCATGAAAGCAGCATCATATACGAGGCTGTTCGGCCCTACCTTTTTGAACGATTTATAAGCCTCAAAACGGAAATCCGTCAGAGGACACAGGAGGACCGTTGCATTCGGCACAATGCCGCCTTTGTCACGCACCAACAAGGGAAGCGCTGCTGCCAGATTACCGCCGGAAGAATCACCCCCCACTGCAACCAGGCGGGGATCCGCGCCGAGTTCATTGGCCGCGTTTTCGCGCACCCATTCGTAGACGGAAACAAAATCCTCGAGTCCATGAGGATAAGGAAATTCCGGAGCAAGAGAATAATCGACGCTGACCACGACTACTTCGCTGCAAAGGCTCAGCTTTCGGGTCACGAGATCGCTATCTTCAGGAGCGCTCATGCACCAGCCACCGCCATGAGCGTAAACCAGCACCGGCATCGTGCGTTTGTTGCCAACGGGCCTGTACACGAGGCTACGCACGCTTCCCAGAGGGACCGGGCGTCCGGATCTCAGAAACGCTGACCTTATCCATAATCTCCTGGGGAACGATCAATTTCAGAGGCTTGTCGACCGGCTCAAAATCCCTTCTCATGGCTGCCACGATAAGCTGTTTAGCAGGAGCAATCGGCCGAACCCGAAGGATTTCTGCATAAATCTTCGCGGCCGGTCCGGTGAGGTCGTCGGAGAATTGCGGAGCGGGTGCTTTCGCCTTCTCCTGGGCGTCATGTGCGTCCCTTAGAGAGCTTATCAGGCTGGGAACGTCAGCGTAGACCCATACCTCGGCGATCCGACCTCCCGCCACACGGAAAATTGTGATTCCGGAGTACTCGAAGGCCTTGCCGGTTGCTGGAATACCCATGAACGAACTTCGATGAGTTCCATGACCGCGCCAACGAACCGTTGTCTTGTCATTTTGCACGATGGTGTCCGAGATCTCGTGCTGAATGTCCGGAAAAGCCTCCAACCACTGGTCGATTACTTGTCTCAATTGGTCTCTGTTCCCTGAAGTTTCAATGCCATAGTGAACGACAAGGTCATCGGAACAGATCTCGCTTAATAGGTCGGTATGTTTGCGGTTCCACACGTCTTCAAAGAGTCTGCGTATACAATTCTCCAGATTTTGCTCCATCGATAATCCCTCTCAATTTCTTGACATTTCCCCTATTTGTTGACAGCAATGACGAACGAGAGCGCACCAACAGCTTTCAACATCTCCCCACCCTGATTTGCTAACGGGCTCATATGGCAGTTTTGGTTTTCACGATTCGAACTGAACGGTCACCCTTGAAAGAGAATTAACTTCTCTGACATTCCGCAACAATGGAGGTTCCGTTCTCTATCGCCCGTCGTCTGTGAGATTCGGGTACAGTGGAGCGCACCTTCTGCCGGATCACCAACTATCGACGGATTGTTGTGAGATATGGTGCAATATTTCATGAGTTGCTCATTCGTCTCCAACATGTTTCTGCTGCGCGATGAAATCCGGGTCCGAGCCAAAACCGGCGTTTCGGATTTGCACTGAGGAAAGACGTCATGTCTCCGCCGTAGGCTGCCGGTTCAGCCAAAGCTTGCATCAATTCAGCCTGAATCTCGGGTTTCCATTCGGTCCATGGGCCAGAAAGACTCGCAAAATTACCGAGCGTGTTGAATAGGCGCATGGTCTATTCATGCCATTTTAAGATTATTTTTTCAAAGCAGTGCAAAGACCTGCGAGTCACTTCGCCCCATTTCCTTCGTAATTCTTTCAACCCTAACAATCAGTGATTAACTTCGGGGATGCCAATCACAGTGGGCCAAATTGCCGCGTAATCTCAAAAGCGGGACCTTGGTATATTTTTTGCTCTAAACTTTCCGAAGCTCCATTGAAATTCGAGCCGAAGGTGGACGGCATCGTACAAAGAAGTGAATCGGCGATCTCCGGTTGTGCAAGCGCCAAAGCTTATCCGTACGAAGCGAGGTAATCGCATTCCTACTTTTGTGCTTGGGACATCACATGATCTTCTTTCTTGACCAAACTATCTCGCGGCCCTAGCGGCTGCTTTTTCAGGGGGTAAAGACCATCTTTCGAAAAGATCACAAGACCATAACTATGTGAAGTGTATTTATTCGCTGCCACTCACGCCAATGCACGGAGAAAACTTGCTCCTCGGACAGTCGGAGTGGCAGATCCAATTCCAGGGAATGCCTGCTACAGCATTGGTATTCCAGCGATTGTGCAAGTTGGGGGTTGAGGATAATGTTCAATTTCATCATGAAGAGTTTGGTTAGGCGGATGGTCCTGTTTTACCTGGCAATTGGAATGATTTGCCTAATAATAGCGGGCTACGTCACACTAAGTCTGACTACGCAGATGGTGCAACGAGCAGAGTACCAGAAGCTGGCATCGCTCAACGAGGCGGAAGCCGGCGCAATCAGAGATTATGTTCGTTCCATTTTAGAAGAATTGACGTTTATGTCGAGAACACTTCGTATTCGGGCTCCTTTTCAAGAGCGAAGAAGACAGGAATCATCAACGGCCACAGGTGGGGGGTTGGCGTCAATTTCGGAGAAATTGAAGAAAAGTTATGAAGAGGCGGATGATATCATCAATGCTCAGTTGGATGCGAAAGGCAAGAACAAAGAAGGTCAGGAGGATTTTTTTCTAATAGATATTCATGGACATGTTTTCCATACATTACGCAAGCAGTTGGAATCGACTCAAAATGTAAACACAGGCGTCCTCAAGAATAGCGGCCTGGCCGATTTGTGGCAAAAGATAATGAAACACAGAAGGCCGGCTATCTCGGATTTCTCCGTTTGGAAACCGACTTCATCGCCATCTGCGTTTATCGGGGTGCCGGTCTTTTCAACAGACGAAAAAGAGTTTTACGGCATCTTCGCTGTGAGACTGGGGCCGCAGAAGATTACTAACTACATGAAACTGGCATCTACTGCAGGGAACACAGCGGAATCTTATCTGGTCGGTGAAGACCTGCTGACTCGCTCGGACTTCCTGAGACAAGCAGAGGGTTCAATGCTGAAGAAAACCGTCGACGGTGAGGCCGTCAAGCTGGCTTTTCGGGAGCAGAGCGGGACTATTGAAACAATCGACTATAAGGGAGATCGTGTTCTTTCTGCATACTCTTCTGTAGGACTTAATAAAGTAGATGGCCTCCTTGTCGATTTTAAGTGGGCAATACTCACTGATATTGCGGTGAGCGAAGCGTTGCGGTCAGTCAACGAGTTGAAATATTTACAATTTAGTTTATATTCGGCAGTTCTCATCTTCGTAGTGCTTTCCGTTTACTTTTTTTCCAGGAGAATAGCCGGACCCCTTACAATTCTTACCGGCCAGATGACCAAAGCAGCCGAAGGGGACCTTACAGCGCAAGTTACGGGAAAACACAGAAAAGACGAAATCGGATTGCTCGCCTTGGCTTTTGAGACGATGCTCGGGACCCTCTCGGTTCACGCTCATCGAACTTTGGAAAGCGTCAACGTGATCACTGCATCTGCCTCTCAGATCTCCTCCACCGCAGCGGAGCTTTCATCAAATACCTTAAAAACATCATCAGCGATCACCGAAACGACCACCACAGCGGAACAGGTCCGGCAGGCGGCGCAGGTTTCCAGCGAGCAGGCAAAGACCGTGTCAGAGAGGACCCGTAGTGCGGCGGAAATTTCGCGTTCCGGTAAGCAAGCCACACGTGAAACGACTCTCAAGATAGGAGTGGCTAAAGAACAAATGGAGTCCATCCGCGAAACGGTATTGCGACTGAGCGACCAGAGCCAAGAAATTGAAAAAATAATATCGGCTGTTGGAGACATTGCCGATCAATCTAACCTGCTGGCCGTGAACGCATCCATTGAAGCGGCAAGGGCCGGAAGTGAGGGCAAAGGATTTGGAGTCGTGGCAAGTGAGATAAAGAGCTTGGCTGACCAGTCCAAGACCGCGACAGAACAGGTGCGCGCCATACTCGAGGAGATAAAGAAATGGGTCACCGCTGTTGTTACGGCTACAGAACAAGGAAGGAGGGCTGTTGATGCGGGGGTAGAACAAGCCACTGTCGCAGGTGCATCTATCCAAATGCTGTCGGACTCCGTCATAGATTCATCTCAGGCGGCAGGTGTTATTGAAAAATTCAGTGAACAGCAATTCGTAGGAGTCGGTCAGGTTTCTTCGGCTATGGCGAGTATAGCTCACGCAATGGAACAAAATCTGGAAGGGGCATCGCGACTGGAGACCGCTTCGAAGCGACTTGAAGAGTTGGCTGAAGAGTTCAAGACACTCCTGGACAGATACAAGATCAGTGACACTCAGGCTGCTTGAAAAGCAGCAACCTCTAAGCGTCTCATTGTGGCCGGGCTTCAAAATATCACCGATTATAGGAACACTTTGGGAGTTAGCCACAAGGGCAGTAAGGAAGAACACCCTTTTGCAAAGGGTTTCCAGTGGTATTAAAGAATCAATAGATTGAGCAGCCTGGATGGCGGACCAAAAAGGAGGCCAATACAGCGCTCAAACTCGCAACCGAGAATGCCAATCCGGCGCTTGCCAGGAAATAACCATGGTAGTCCCAATGGGCCACCACTACACCGCCTACCACGGGGCCGAGGAAAAACCCCGCTTGCACAGCGAAGAGCATCAGGTTTGCGTTGAGAGAACGGAAACGTTCGGCGGAGACCTGCAACATCAGGCCGTTAATAGCCGGGTAACCTAAACCCATCCCTAGTCCGAACATGACTCCCACAAACGGCACAGCCCACGTGCCCGGAAGGTTATCCAAGGCCAGGTGGGCCAAGCCTACGATGATGAAGCACATGCCGGCCAGCCGTGCCTTGTCGAATTCGTCGAACAGTCGCCCCCCCAGGAGGCGGATCACAATCATCGAGACCATTTGTAAACTGAAAAAGGCTCCCACATTGGCGAGCCCCTGCTCCTGTGCAAATCCCTTGAAGAGAAAAAAGAGGCTGCTCCAGTTCGCAAAATAGCTCATATTTAACAGAAGCAGCAACGCCACCGGCAGGCGCTTCACATTGATGCCGACGTCGGCCCACGCCGGTAGTTTCCCCCTTGTTGGGGGAGCTTCCAGTCGACCTCCTCGGCGTCGACGAATCTGCCAGACGATCCAAGCAGCCGGAGCTAGCCATACGGTGGCAGCAGCATATCCATGGGGAGGGGACGGGATGAAAGGGGTCAGGGTATCCATCAGGGTCGGTACCGCCGCATAGCCCAGCAGGATGGCCACTGAATAGAGTCCGAACGCCTGACCGCTCTTCTCGGGTGGGATGACCGACACGAAGAGGGTCATTGCGCCGCCACCCGTGCAGAACTGACCGGCACCGTTTAACATACGCACTGCCAGCAGCCCCCAGAAAGAGTGAACAAACAAATAGGCGAAGCCGCAGGCTGTCATCATCCCCATGCCCAACAACATGATGCGTGTGGCGTTGCCGACGTTGAGGAAAGGACTCGCCACCAGATAGAGCACCATAGCCGTCAACGAATAGGCGCCAATGAGCAGCCCGCTCAGCTCTGTGGGGATCCCCAGGGTCTGCAGATAGCTGAAGAGATTGTAGAAGACGCTAACGTTGCAGACACCCAGGAAGGCAATCATGCATAGGCCGAAAAATTCGAATGTCCATAGCGTCCGGGGCTCGGTCATGACCTGCATATTGTCGCAAAGTTCGACCTAAGTGCAAGCCCTCGGTTGTTTTCCCAATACATTCGCTCACATCAACTGTCTCGGGTTCATCCTAAATTTCATAATCTGCGTGTGAATGTTTTGACGTCCCGCACATTCTCCCGAATTCGCGAGTCTCGTCGCTCCTGCCGCTAAAGACTCACAATATAATAACATGCCGTTTGGGTTAAAATCTCACACCCTCTTTTTTTGGGCAAAATTGACCGATCAAGCGTCAAGCTATATTTCCTGACCGGACGTACCGCGGCGTGGCGGTGGGTGTTTCATAGCGCGGTAGATGCGATCGGGGGTCAGGGGCAGATCATGAAAGCGGATGCCGGTGGCATCGGCCAGAGCATTGGCCAGCGCCGGGGCCACCGGGTTGATAGGTGCTTCGCTCATGCTCTTGGCGCCCAGCGGGCCAAACATATCCTTTGTCCGAGCAAAATAGACCTCGCTCCGTGGGATGTCGGCATAAGCCGGGATGCGGTAGTGGCGAAATACCGGGTTGACGACCCGTCCCTCCTCGTCGAAAACCATCTTTTCGTAAAGGACCCATCCCAATCCTTGGGCAATACCGCCTTCGACTTGGCCCCGGAGCTGCCGCGGATTGATCTCTGCCCCAGCGTCGGCTGCATGCACGCTCTGGAGGATCTTGATTTCCCCTGTAACGCGATGGACCGCGATCCGGAAACCGTGAACGTTAAAAGCCACAGTGCGCGGTGTCCCATAGGCCTTGCGTATGACGTGCAGAAGCTGTCCTGCCTGCCAGGCAGCGTTGTGAAGATCAACCAGTCCAATCCGGACGCCGTCGCAATCCACAGCGTCCAATTCCAGCCGGCATTTGTCGCTGGTGGTACCACAATGCCGGGCAGCGAAATCCAGGATCCGCTCCCGCAGGGCTTCGGCCGCCTGATGCACCGCCTTTCCCGCCACGGTCGTTCCGGCGCTGCCGAACGGTCCGGTATCATAGCCCGTGCGATCGGTGTCAGCCTGGATTGAGAACACGCTCTCCGGGGAAGTGCCGAGAATCGTGGCGATAATCTGATGGCGGACCGTGGTTGAACCGTTGCCGAATTCCGGCGACCCGATGGTCAGGTGGTACTTGCCATCTGCCTCCAGGCTGAGACCCGCCTCGGAACGATGCTCGAGGGGCGGTGTACAGGCAATCATTGCAAGTGCGACACCCTTCCCCACCAGCCACTCATCTCCCTCCGGGCAGGCTAGTCCGTTGCCTCGGGCGAGAGCGTCGCGCACCAGATCGAGGCACTGGTCCAGTCCATAGCTTCCGTAGTCCAAGTCGTGCGGCTCCAAACTCATGGACGTTATCGGATCGCCGGGGCGTATGACATTACGATGTCGGAACTCGATGGGGTCCATATTCAAGCCCCGGGCGAGTTCGTCCATCGCCGACTCGATCGCAAAAATAGTCTGCGACAGCCCGTAGCCGCGAAATGCTCCGGCAGGGACTGTATTCGTGTAAACCGCGTAGGCGTCGATCTTCTTGTTCGGGCAACGATAGACCGCAACGGATTCGCCGGTGGAATGGAAGAGGTACCGAACCGCCATGCGTGCCGTAGGCGCCCGTATTGGAAACGATTCGTAACTGGAGAGCGGTCAGCGTGCCGTCGCGTTTTGCTGCGGCCTTTACCCGGATCTTCATCGGATGCCGCGTCGTGGCGCCGAAAAATTGCTCCTCCCGGGTATACTCCAACTGGACCGGCCTGCCTGTCTTGATGGTGGCGAGGGCACAAATATCCTCCGTCACCATTTCTTGCTTCGCGCCGAATCCACCGCCGACGCGTTCGGAGAATACACGCACGCTGTCCGGATAGAGGCCGAAGAGATAGCACAGCTTTGCCTTGGTAAGGAAAGGAGTCTGCGTGCTGGTCCGGACGTTCAGACGCTGATTTTCGTCGATCCATGAGATGGTGCAATGTGTCTCGAGATGAGCATGCTGGGCGCGGTGCGTCGAATAGGTCGCTTCGTGGACGACATCCGCCTGCGCGAAAGCGGCCTCAACATCACCAACGCCGCCGTGGAGTTCGAGCAAGATGTTTCGGCCCGGACGCTGGATACGGGACTCCGCACCTTTGTCGTGGAGAACCGGTGCGCCGACGTGCATCGCTTCCTCGGGATCGAAAATAGCCGGCAGCAATTGATAATCGACCTCCAGGCGGCGGCATCCCTCCTCTGCAGCTCCCACGCTGTCCGCCACCACGGCAGCGACGCTCTGGCCCACGTGGCGGACCACGTTGTCCAGAATGTAAGTGTCGTTGGGATCGGAGTGATAATCGTCGTGATTGGCCCTGGTAAATAGCCGCCGCGGGACATCCTCCCACGTGAAGACAGCGTGGACCCCGGGTACCGCCAGAGCACTTTCCTTGCGAATGGACTGTATCCGAGCGTGGGCGTGGGGGGACCGGAGCAGCTTCAGATGCAGCAGCCCCTCAATGTGCATGTCGAGGGTATACCGCGCCTTTCCCATGACGATTGCCGCGGATGCCGGGGCCGCGACGCTGCTGCCGAAGGCTTCCCCCGGTTGCGGTTCCTCAATCGCCTTGATTCCGCGGATTGCATCTTCGATCGAGTGGTATCCAGTGCAACGGCAGAGATTGCCCTTGAGCACTCGAGGCAGGTCCTCGCGGTCTTCCTCGTTGAGAGTGGCCGCGGTCATGGTCAGCCCGGCCGTACAGAAACCGCACTGGAAACCTTGTGCGTCGATAAACGCCTGCTGCACGGGGTGGAGTTCCCCATCGGCCGCCAATCCCTCGATCGTGGTCACCTGTCGGCCGGCAGCACGAAAGGCCGGCACCAGGCAGCTATGGACAGGAACGCCGTCGAGCCATACTGTACAGGCTCCGCAATCGCCTGCATCGCATCCCTTTTTGACTCCGAACCACCCCAGGTCGCGCAGGAAGGTGCGCAGGCACTGCCCGGGCCGTGGCTCGGTGGCGTAGGTCCTACCGTTGACATGATAGTTCATGAGCGGCCCCCTCCTGAGAGTTCTCTTCGGATGTCCTCGGCGAGGTAGAAGGTCAAGTGTTTGCGGTATGCGGGAGTCCCGTGAACGTCATCCAGGTACCAAGCATCCGGGATCGCTTCACGGAGCTTGCTTCCGAGTTGATCGGCAGAGGGGACCTGGGGAAACTCAATCTGAACAGGTCGCTCCGTAGCTGCGGTGACCGTTAGCGCCATGCTTCCCTCGGGCGGGCACAAGGTTGCGATCAGCAGCACCGAGGACCTGCCCAGGTGCGTCAGGGATACTCGGCGAAAGCTCGGTCGCTTGTGAAAAGCCGATGCGGGCAACTCGATGCTTCTGAGCAGATCGCCCGGGCCCAGGACATTTTGTTGTACACCTGTGACGAAATCTACGACCCGCACCCGCCGCTCGGCGCCGTCAGGCTGCCAGATCGTGCAAACGCCTTCGAGGGCCGCAGTCAGGGAGATCAAAGCGCCGGCCGGCAGGGACATGCAGATATTGCCTCCAACGGTGGCCGTGTTCCAGATCTTGAATGACGACATCAGAGACTGGCAACATTGACGGATCAAGGGGGCCGCTGTCCACTCTCCCTGGGCCACGAAAGCGTCGAGTTGCCTGATCGTGCATGTCGCTGCAATTGCGAGACCTGCCTCGTCAACTCGCAGCGGCTCCCAGCGAAGCCCCTCCAGATCGATGAGCCGGCGCACGCCAGGCTGCGGTTCAGAGAAAAGCCACGTTCCGCCGGCCAGCCAGGCATCTGAGTCGCGCCAGTTGGGGATCTCATCCCTGGTCGAGGGACGAGCTACTTCAGAAACCGTGTTGAGATCCATGTTAGACCGCCGTTCTCTTGCAAAATGTGACCTCGCCGGTAATTCGGAATAGCCGGCGCCGATCACCTGTGCATTGTGATGAGGTATCATTCTGAGTTCGTCTATCCCGTCACCCGGCGGAACAGGAGAGCCAAGCCCCCCAACAGGACAAGGATCAGGAGAGTTCCACCGATCGAGAAAGCCCTTTGTTTTTCCGCATTGGCCATGAGCCAAGGGGCAAGCACTATGTTCAACCCCGGCATCACGGCCCACTGGAGAATGCACACACTTAGTGCGTTGCCGATCAGCATGGCCACCGCCAGTCCCAGGGGCTCCGTGTACGGCCCGGGAAAGAGAGCGAGCAGCATGACGGTAGGATACAAACCAAGAAGCACCGTCAAGGCCATCTTCCAGGAAGGAGGCGTGGCCGTGCCCTTAGTTTGGCCGGCGAACCACGGACCGAAACCGCCCGGCAGCGCCTTCAGCTCGAAGTCCCCGACCTGCGCCTGCAGTTTCTCCACCCACTGGGCCCGAACCGGCGAGTCCAGCCACTCATGCAACGACTTCTCATTTTCGAAGTGGATCACTACCACCCACTCGTCCCGCTCGCGGTCGCCCGGAGGGTAGACGTCGGTCCCGCGATAGCCGGCAAAGGCTTCGGCTGCCCCACTGACGCCGCTCTGCCATTCCATGAACCAGTCAGCGTTGGCAGCAGAGACGTGTTGTACTACAACCGCAGAGGCCCGTGAGATACGCACTTCCAATTTAACTCCTCAGGTTAGGCGAGCCGAACGAAGGCAGCCTAGTAAAGTGGACCAAGTGCTCCAACCCGGCAGCGGGCTTACTCGTGTGCTGCCGCATCGGATTTTTTGTAGGCGCGCTTTCCTGCGACCCACGTTTCGTCGATGTTGCGGTCGTCTCCGACCGACATGACCCCGAAGAGCAGCTGGGCTGCCTGCTCGATGGTCTCCGGGCCGGCATCTTCCACGATGAGTGACTGACGCCAACGCATCGCCAGTTGACCGGCATTCCAATCCAGGACGACGAAGTCGGCTTCTTTGCCTTTGTGGAAGCTACCGAGAAGGTCATCCAGGTAAAGGGCCCGAGCGCCCCCCAGCGTGGCCAGGTAGAATGCCCGGTACGGCGACAGCTTGTTGCGGTCAGCCTCCGCGAGGTCCTGCTCGCGAGGATTAACGGAACCATCTAGCATAGTGTTGTTGCACAAGCCGACCTTGTAAGCCTCCTCGAGCACGCGAATGAGGGTGAACGCGTTGCCGCCTCCCATGTCACAACCCACGGTGATGCGGACGGGGTGGTCGGGATCCGTGGCGCGGCCCAGGCGGAAGAGACCGCTTCCCAGGAAGAGGTTCGACAGCGGACAGAACGCAATCGCCGCACCTGCCTTCGAGAAGCGGCGCAACTCGTCATTGGAGAGCCAGACTCCGTGGCCGGCAACGAACTTCGGTCCCAGCAGCCCATGTTGTTCGTGCACGTGAGTGTAGTCGTTGCAACCGGGGAAGTGGAAGTGCGCTGTGCGAATCTCGGACGGGTTCTCGGAGATGTGCGTGTTGACCCAGCAGTCGTTGTGCTCCTTCTTCAACTGCCGGCAGCGGTCCATCATTTCACCCGTGCACCCCACAGCGAACCGGGGCGTGATGGCGTAGAGATTACGGCCCTTGCGGTGGTAGCGCTCGATCAGGCGCTGTGACTCGTGGTAGAATTCATCCGGTGTGATGATGAAGTCGTCGGGTGCGAACCGGTCGATGCCGGTCAGACCAGCGATCACGCGCATGTCGCGGCGGGCAGCCTCGTCGAAAAACTCCTCCGTCGAAACCGGACTGCTGGTGGTAAATGCCAGGCATGTCGTCGTGCCCCCGGCCAGCAAGGCGTCGAAAAAGTACCCGGCAGCGGTGCGCGCGTAGTCACGGTCGCGGTACTTCAGTTCTTCCGGAAATATCCAGGTTTGCAGCCAGTCCAACAACTGTGCGCCATAGGCGCCAAGGACACGCACTTGCGGAAAGTGGATGTGCCCGTCTATGAACCCCGGGAGGATCAATCTGTTTTGCAGGTGGGTGACCGCGATGTCGGGATGCCGCCGCGAGACGTCGGCAAATGTGCCAAAATCCGTGATAACTCCGTCGTTGATGACAAGCAGCCCGTCGCGGTAGAATCGGGCAGCATCTTGCTCGTGCCCAACGTACCTCCACGGGTCATCGATGAAGTCAAAGAACATTCCTCTAATGGCGCAGCCGGCATCAGCCATCACTGTTCCTCCTTTGAAAAGGTGGTCACGCTGGTAAGCGCTACGTTGTGTGACAGAGGTGGTTCTTGGGCGACCAGAAGCTCACCGACCCGGCCGCATTAGTACCGCACTCTCGTGCCCGGCACTAAATGTGGAAATATATTCCCAATTAATACTATTCGGGGCATCGTCCCAATCTTCGGTTTCGATGCGCCATTTAAGCGTAGAATTTCTATGGAGGGTCTTTATTACCCAATTACCCGATGAAACTGGTTTCAGAAAGTTTGGGTATACTATCGAAGAATTGCCGAAGTCCTTGAGCGGAACAGACATAGACTAAGCCCCCCGTATTGTCAGCTCAATCCATCAAAATAATCGAAGAACACTCCATCCGGATCGTATTTCTTTCGCAACTCCTGAAGGCGCTTCCACTTGCCTTCAGTATAGGATGCTTGAACGATATCCGGATACGTGACGGTATCCGATTCGCCGATGTAATACCCGGCGACAAACGGTCTAAGGAGATCCAGGCATTTTTTGTGCCACCGCATGTTGGCTTCGTCGTCCTCCGCATTCGTCCACATCGTCCAAGGTCCGCCATAATAATGGGCGCTCATTGAGAATGCAGCATCGGGAAGTGGAGCCGGAATATTGGGCCCGGTAAAAATTGCGAACATTATGAGCGTTGTCGGTGACGGCGTCTTCACGAAATGATCCCGGAGCGCATTGAAAATATCGGCCAACTTGGAGTCAGAAAAAGTAGCTTCAACCCGGTTGCGATGATCGGCAGGCCACAGAGCTCCGGATCCATCAAACAAAGCCTCAAAGTCGTAGGGCTTCGCGACCGTTTTGGAGAGACCTTTAGCAGTGATCGGGCAATCATCCAGAGGTTTGAGCGAAGACTTAACCTCCTCCATCGAATCAGCGAAAATCGTTGCAGTCACCATGCAAACCTTGCCGGCATCTGCCTTGCATTTTTCCGCAATCTCAGGTGGTGCGGTAAGCATGAACAGACTCAATTCGATGTTTGGAGGCAACTTGCTTGCTATGGATTCAAGCCACTGAGCGACTGTGTCGACTTCGCCGATTGGATAATAATAAGAGCTGGATGCTATGGCTTTGGGCAAATCATAAAGCTTGAGATGGTAACGGATCGCGACCCCGAAAAAACCCGGTCCCGCGCCACGAGCAGCCCAATAGTAATCGGTGTTATGATTTTTGTCGGCAGTAATGATGTCGCCATTGGGAGTGACTAACTCAACTGCTTCGACGCTGCCTATTCCCGTTCCCCATACGCCCTGATTCCATGACATTCCTCCGCCGAGGAGATAACCACTCAACTTAACCGGCGGGCAATGTCCACTGGGATAGGACAAACCCTGAGCGTTGAGCCGAGCCTGGATTTCCCGATTGCTTATGATCGGCTGCACCACGGCTTTATGCGCTTTTGCATCTATCGAAATGACCTGATTGAGATTGGCCAGATCGATCATCATGCCGCCGTTGCGCAGCGAAGGGTTGCACCAGTTGTGCCCACCCCCTCGCACTGTGACTTTCAGTTTGTTGGCTGCGGCGTACTTCACTGCCTCGACTACGTCTTGTTCGACGGCCACGCGAACAATCAATTGAGGCCGGCGCTTGATCGTTCCATACTTGTTCCAGACATCGAGAGCAACTTTCTCGAAGTCGGGGTCCGATGGGGTCAAGACTTGACCCTTGATGCTTTTCTGCAAGGTGCTGGTATCCGGGTTTGTGTGAGCCGGTCCCTCCGTAGGGTATACAACCTCATTATCCGTTTTCTTAGTCAACGACTGAGATCCCCCCGTGTGTACGATACTTGGTAACCGGAATCATGCTACAGTCGATTGGTGATCGGCGCCCCATGATGGTCTGGTTCCTCTGACACCGAAACGATCTGATATGTTCCGCCATCCCCGGAAAGACAAACCCTTCGTCAGGTTACTGAAGAATCCTGTGGTTTCATGGGACGTGCTATTATCATGTGGTTTACCCTGTAGTACTGGAGGACGCGAGTTCGAATCTCGCCACTCCAGCCACTAAAGACGCTCAACAACAGGGGGGTTGGTTCAGAGCCGCAAGGGTTGGCCGGGTTATCCCCGACATTGTTTCATGATGTCAGATTGGTAGCGGCCGGCGTCCCTGCCGGTCGAAACGAGACGTATTCCGACGTTTAGTAATTCGGTACTTTTCTGTAACCGGTTGGGGGTTGTGTTCGGGGCGCTAGGCGCTGCAACAATAGTTGTTCTTGCTGTAGCTCATATTTGCGATTTTCAGCGTCAATTATGTCCTGTCGCTGCATGTTTTTGATTATTTCGATTTCCCGTTGCCTCTGGCGATCCAGTTTTGCCCGTTCCTCTTCGCGTCGACGCTGAGCCTCTTGTTGCGCTTGTAATTGCGAATTCGAGGCCCGGTAATAATCTGATTTAGACGAATCCTGGGCGGGATTACTGCAAGTTTCTTACAACCCATGATTTCACTGGATCCATGAAATCCGGGCGGCCTGAGCACTGGGGAAGAGAGCGAGTCCCGCAGTAAGATAAACTTGGAATATCCAAAGCAACAAGAATAAAGACTCCGACACATGTTCCAATTATGTGAGACTTTATTGTCATTTAGGCACCTTGTGTGTTTTATCAGAATCTATTTCTAGCTTACAAACAAATTGGTTCTATATCATTAAGTTTTCCTGTTGCCAAATATATTGTGCCTAAAATGGCCAAATTGTGTGACTTGAAACCCGCAGGAATTTTGGGGCCAGGTCGAGAAATGAGAGGGCCTTATTCAATCTTAAATTATGTGCAATCGCGGGCTCATGAAAATTCAGAGTTAGGTCGGGCTGTGCCGACATAGTTTTCATGATCTCAGATTGGTAGCGGGCCGGCGTCTCGAGAGTGTCTTAGAATTCTTCCTGAACCCTCAGTCGTGCTGCGACATCAATACCGAGACGGAGTCCATAAGTTGTCGTATGCTGTTACAATTGGCGGTTGGCAGCAAACAGCCACTGCACGGCGCGGGCTTGTAACACCCCTGGTCAGATTTCCAAAGAGCGGACAGGTTTGAAACCTGCCCCTACACTGCATCGTGCTACGATTTTGGCAGATAAGTTTCCGGAGGCCGCTACCGGAGCAGGAAATGACTCGCTTGGATACACATTGGGCCGTGTCCGACTTGCAGTATATGTATCAGCCTCGAATTACAGCCGGCCATATGAAAATTTTTACCGGAGGGCCCGGGAACCTGGTTTTTACGAAAACCGGGTTCCCGGATCTTCTCCCTTCCTTCCCGTAGGTCGCGAATTTCATTGATAAAATCTCCCCATCCATGATAATCCACAGTAACGAGGTTACAATGAACGGCCCTGGAAACGGCTCATCAGTTCAGCAGATCTCCCGCGCGGATTTCGAGTTTGTCAAGAAGATCGAACTGTTCAAGGCAATTCCTCCGAAAGCAAGGCGAGGATTGTTCTCTGCGATTGAAAGACTGAAAGTTCCGTCAGGCGCGAGATTCATCCGGCAGGGAGAGACAGGAGACAGCTTCTTCATAATCAGAAGTGGTTCGTGCTCAGTCAACCATGAAAGGGGAGACACCGTATATCGAGTGGCTCTTCTCGGTCAGGGAGACATCGTCGGAGAGATGGCAGTCGTAACAGGAGAGAATCGAAACTCTCACGTTGACGCGGAAACAGAGATGGAACTATGGCGAGTCGGCAGAGATGACTTCGACAAAATTTGCCAGGAGCACGAGGAACTGAGGGAATTTCTCACGGGCGTAGTCACCAATCGGCTTGAGGCCGCAAGTATCACCTCGGCAAGGAAGATTGGAAAGTACAGCCTGCAAGAGATTGTTGGAAGCGGCGGTCACGCAATCGTTTACAGAGGTGTGCACTCTACTCTGGATCTATCTGTTGCCATCAAAATGCTGAAGCACAAGCTCGCGATGGATTCGTCGTTTATGGACCAATTCGAACGCGAAGCCAAGATCATCGCCACTCTCAACCACGTGAACATTGTAAAAGTCTACGATGTCGAACGGCTTTATCGTACCGTCTTCATTGTGATGGAGTATATCGACGGTGTCCCTCTCGAGAAACTTCTTGTAGGCGCGGGCAAGCTGGCTGCTGCCGAGTCTTTGAACGTGCTGCTGCAAGTGTGCGCTGGACTTGGGTATGCTCACGAAAGGGGAATCGTACATCGCGACATCAAGCCTGAAAACATCATGATCCAAAATGACAATAAAGTCACAATCTTGGACTTTGGATTAGCTGGACCACCCGGAGCCCAGGTGGGTTACGAAGTGCAGGGGACTCCTCTTTATATAGCCCCTGAGGTAATCAGCCGGGGCAAGGTAGATGAGCGATCGGACATCTATTCTCTCGGGATGGTCTGCTACAGAATGATGACCGGACAGCGCCCGTTTGACGGTACGGATCCGGCAGCGGTGTTCAGACAACATCTGCACTGTGAAGTCCCTGACCCGCGATCGCTGGATCCGGATTTACCTGAGGATCTCTGCAAGTTTCTTTGCCGAGCCACCCAGAAGAATCCTGAGGCGAGATACCAGAGCGTAAACGAGATAATTCAGGAACTTCAGCCTCTTGCCCGGAATCTCGGCGTCAACCCTTCGGACCGGGCTCAGCCGCTTTCACATACGATGACGCTCCTTGTATCGTACCGAGACGAACACAAGACGCTCTTGAAGCGCTTCTTGAAAGACGTGAGCCGAGAATTAGATAAAATTGGCGCTATTATGAAACAGGCCGATTTTAAGGATGTCGATCAGGAATAAATAATTGAGTTCACGATCTTGGGATCGGGGGCGTCATCGGGCGTTTGTACCGGCGCCGACCGGCGTCCACGGCACTGAGAGAAGTTTCGGGAACCCGCCAGAAGGAGAAGAGCAGGAAAGAATGCGGGGGAACCCGCTTCTTGTGTCCCGCACGTCCCGCCGGGATTCCCGAACCCTTCGGCAATCCCGCGAAAACACGGGACTAAATGGCTAGCGGTATGTCAAAGCCATGGTAGGGCAGCCCGTGGCGCAGGATTCTTACTTCTCGTTCCCAGGCTCCGCCTGGGAATGCATGACCTGGAGGCTCCGCTCAGAACCTGAATATTTTCTGAACATGCTGCTCGCTTGAGAGGTATAATTGTTCCCGCTTGCGGACCAGTAGGAGGCATAAATGAAGATCCTAAGAATAGAAGTGGAGGGGTATCGGTCACTCAGAAAAATAACCTGGGAGCCAGGTGACCTTAATATTCTGATTGGTCCGAACGGGAGCGGCAAGACGAATCTGGTCAAGCTCCTGGAGCTTATAGCCGTTTCTGCCCGAGGAAAATTGAAAGAATACGTCTTGGGACAAGGTGGTATTGCCCCACTACTTTGGGATCAGAGGGCCGAAAGTGTTTCCATTAAGCTCAACACTTCAACTGTCGATCCGGCACAATATGCGACTGGTGGTCCCCTTAGGTATGAATTGGAGCTCCGGCGGCTGGGCTTCACAAGCTCCTACAGAGTTGAAACCGAGTTGTTGGAAGAGGTCGGGGCCTTGTCGGATCTGCTTCTTCACCAGGTTTCTTGAACGGGACGCGGTGAAAGCGATCGTTCTTGACCAGGACCAACGTGAGGGGTTCGTATCTGATGAGGTCGTCTCCCCGAAGAATCACTTCTTTCGAGTGCACTGCTGGACCATTCCTGGAAAATAGATCTGTGACCGGTTTCCAGAAAAATCTCGCTTCCTGGGTGGTTTACCAGGCACTTGATACAGGCGCTGATGCGCTAATCCGCCGACCCGTGATCACCCGCTATGAGACTCGCGTAGGCGAAGATGGACAAAACCTCGTCTCGGTGCTTCACACTTTCTACACTAGAGACCGGGAATTCAAGAACGAGATAGACCGTGGAATGAAGGCTGCGTTCGGCGAAGCATACGAAAGGCTTGAATTTTCGCCTGTGGCCGATCAACTCATTCAACTCGGGATATGGTTCCGGGGTTTGAGCGGAATCCGTTCGGCTGCCGATCTATCGGATGGTACTCTGAGGTTCCTCTTCCTCCTTACCATTCTGGCGAACCCCCAGCCTCCGTCTCTTATCGCCATTGAGGAACCCGAAGTCGGGCTCCATCCAGGAATGTTGCCTATAGTGGCAGAGTTCGCGGCTGATGCTGCGAACCGATCGCAAGTGATCTTGACCACGCATTCCCCTGAGTTCTTGGATTCTTTCAGAGACTGTTGTCCGACCACAACTGTTCTTGGGTGTTTCGATGGAGAAACGAAATTGGCCGTGCCGCCGGCTGACCGGCTAGAGATCTGGATGAAATCCTATAAACTAGGAGAATACCTGAGATCCGGCGAATTCGAAAACTGGCTTAAAGGAGAGGTGGAAACGGAGCAAGAAAGAGCGAATTCTGAGGTGCGAGAATGAAATTTGTCTTGCTCGTGGAAGGAGATACTGAACATACAGCCGTGCCCGAGTTTCTGAGACGCTGCATAAATTCAAAAGATGTATTGCCGGATCGTGTCGGGATTGACACGGTTAACCTCAAAGGAGGAGGGACGGAACTTTTCGATAGAATCATCAGCAAGGCCGAAGAGTATCTAAGAGGCCCAAGACAAGACGCAAACATTATAGCTGTTCTGGGTATGCTGGATTTGTACAATCCTTCCTTTGACGGGTTAGGGCCTAAGCGGCTCCACAGTGTTGAAGAACGGCATGATTGGGCTGTGAAAGAGATTTCCGCTCGCGTGAATCACAACCGGTTCCGAATGTTCTTCGCTGTCCATGAAGTCGAAGCTTGGCTGCTGAGCCAACCGGAAAACCTTCATGTGACACTTTCCGAGAATGATCTTGCGCAATGCCGAAAACCGGAAACCATCAACTTCATGACTCCGCCTTCAAAATGGCTCAATCAGCGGTATCAGGCACAATTGAGGAAGACATATAAGAAAGTCGTCTATGGAAACCAACTGTTTTCCAAATTGCAACCTGAAGCAGCGTATACGAAGTGCCCTTACCTCGGGAAGATGTTGGACGAGATGAAGGACCTTGCGAGTAAAGCCTTGTCCCACTAGGCAAGCTTTGCGGAGACCACCACGAAACTGATTTCAGATTGCCCCCGCTTCACGTCAGGCGAAAGAATAAGATGGCTATTTCATTAAAAGTTCCCCGGATTAGCAAGGCCATATTGAATGGGCCGGGCCAGATTCCGGCCTTTGGACTGCTGACACAGATGTACCTGCACAAGGTGCGGATAGCCTGGATAAGCGGCTCATAGAAGCTGCAAGGGGAGAAGATGTAACAAAACACTGGGCATCTTTCGGTCGGGAGCGATAATGCAACAATACGACTCTAGGCCGAGGTGACCTTTTCTTTGGGCATTTGACAAACGAAAGGTTTCAGCAAGGTGGTCGAAACCGAATTAGGACTTCCCGGATTCTGCCGGAAAGCAGGGTTGGTGAAAAGCACGGCCATTATAGCTATCTTCCTGATGCTTGGGTTAACAAATCTGATTTCCGGATGCGTGTGTTTCCATCCTTCTGTGAAGCAGGTGCCTGATACTCGTCCCGGCAAGGAGGGCCAGAAGGTTGTGGTAAATGAAGAGTTGCCTTTGCCCTGTAAGATTTTCTGGGGCACTATATGGGCGCTGTCTTGGATTTTTCCCGGCAAGGAAAGTCCTCGGGATGATGCTCCAGGCGATCACAGCAGGCGTGTAACATCAAAAGCATTGGATGAATTTAATCGTCAATACATGGATAAACATAAAAGGTCCGGACAAACGAAGTGAGAGCGCTTTTCGGGGTCAGATGTTGAAATCACAGGCCATTGGTTAGTCTTCGATTACGAGCAATCAGGCGGGCGCCTGAAAATTCTACAGCAGGGGATAGGTCGCGCCCTGCCCGACATGGTTTTCATTCACTCCGTGGTGTAACCCGACGTCGAAGTATATGTATCAGCCCTTAATTGACCGCTAGCCATATAAAAGTTCTTGCCGGAGGGGACGGGAACCGGCTTCTTTCAAGAAGCGGGTTTCCGGTCTTTCTCCCCGTCTGTGAGAACCGGTTTTTAGCCTGACTCCATACATGCCGGGATCTATTCAATTTTATTTCGGTGTCATGAAAAACTGCTCTGGATGGACCGGACCGGGATTGGGATATATCCAACTCTGAAAATCTTTTTTCGGCAGATTGTGAAAATTCGGCGTGGCAACATAGTAGTCCGGCGGCTCATGTACCAAACCGATCACCCAGAGGTTCCTTTCGTCGGCTGCAATTATCTTCCCGAACAACTCTTTCGTCTCCTCCTGAGATACGCATGTCAATAACCTGTCATAGATCTCCATGAGTTCCCTAATTTCCGCAGGAGGTTCTTCACCGCCCTTGCCTCCGGTCTGATACCACCTGCCGTACAGCGGCGCGTTAAAGCTCTCAGTGCTGTAAGGGAAGTACCAACGCGGCTCCAGCAGGCACTCCATGCCGCCGTCACCAGGCCAGAGGGCCACTTCGTGGGCAGCGGACTGGACCCGTTGCCGAAAGAGTTCTCTGGTTTCCGATTTCACCTCGGTATCTATTCCGATCTTTTCAAGGTTGGAGGCGATAATCTCAGCCGTGTCGACCCAACTCTGCGCCGCAGTGACGTCCAGAATCAAACGGAGAGGATTGCCGTCCGGTCGCATCCTCTTACTGTTAGGCCCGGCTTTGATGCCCATTTCGTCAAGAAGAGCCTTCGCTTTGTCCGGAGAATATTCTAGATATGCCTTTTCATACGACTCACTGTAGAATGGCGACTCCTTCAGGGGCGCGGCTTGCCTGGGAACGCCCTGCCCACGGTATACGATCTTATTGATCTCGTTTCGATTTATTGCGTGGGAAATGGCTTTGCGAAATCGGTGGTCAGAGAGAATCTCTCTCATCTCCGGATTCTTATGATTTAGGTTCGGAGCGAGCAGTAATCCGACTGACGCTGTAGACATCTTGGGCACGAGTTTGTAGGTTCCCTTCGATCTACTCGCAGCGAGGAGAATCGAATTGTGCATACCACCCAATAAACGACCCTGCATGTCTATCTCACCGGCTATGGCCTTGAGGAGAATGGTTTGCGCCTCAGCCAGCAGCTCGTGGACAATAGTATCTATGTACGGCAGTTGATTTCCATTCGGATCCACCTTCCAGTAATAGGGGTTGCGTTCCATAACCATTCGCTTGGAAGGCGCAGGCACTTTGGTGATCCATGCGCAGATGGAGGGAAGATCGGTGCTGACAAAGAGTGCGTGCCGCAAACTGGCTGCATCCTCGAACAGTTTCAACCATGATGAGGCCTTCTTCTTTTTCATCAAGGCCTCCAGCTCCTCCGGCTCAGCGTATTTTTTGTGAAACTTTTTCAGGTAATGCTTCGGCTTGGTGACCAATTCCATTCCTTCGGGGGAAGCCAAGCGCTGGAGAAAGAGGCCGTAGGGTTTGGTGAACTCGATCCGAATGGCATAATCATCGATTTTGGTAACCTTGGGCGGAATACCATCCGGAGAAACCCACCTGGGAATGGACGGGGTCAAATCGCTGTTGTAAAGGATATCTTCGAAGTAAAAAATGATGTCATCGGCCGTAAAGGGCGCCCCGTCAGACCAGCGAACGCCTTTCACGAGATGGAATGTGAACATGCGACCTGCCTCATCAATCTCCCACGTCTCGGCAAGATTGGGGACAATCTCGAACTCCGGACTCCAGCGCACCAGTGGGTCGTAGAGAATCCTGCGGGCGCCAACGAGATCGGATAGTCCCGTGTAGGCGCGGCGCCATGCTCCTCCGTAAGCCCCGTTGTTTTCAATGGGCTGGACGACCGGCGGGGACGTCGGTAACCTTTTATCAACAGGAGGCAGCTTATTGGCCTCGACCAGTGGGGTTAGCATCGGCGCCTCATTGAAGGCCCATGTCTCGCACTCGATAAAGCCGCCGAGCAACAAGAAGGCCGATAACCAGACCACCGCTAAGATTCTATGCCTGCCCTCTTCTCTCATCACGGTCCCACCTCTGACAACCGACGCACCCTGGATCTCCTCATCGGCTATTTTTGAGCTACAGCTTTGGCAAGGATCATAGATACCTTTTCGGATTGTAAAAGTCGATGCCAACGAGATAATTCTGGGAAGAATTTTGGGGTCAGGTCGTTAAATGACAGGGCTTCGGACAAAAGGGGACATTCTTCTTTTTTGTTACTGTTCCCGCTGGCCTTCTCGGGGCTCCTCTCGAAAAAGCGGGTTCACAGGATTCTTTCAAAACGACCGGCAGAGACGCCGGCCGCTACCAATCTGAAAGCGTGCAGGTCATCGGCCGAGTGCATTACGATCACAGGCTGAGCATCTTTCTTGCTTCTGCCGGCTTGGCAACCTCCCGTCCCATTTCCCCGGCCATGCGAGCTACCTTTGCCACCATCTGCGCATTGCTTTCTGCGAGCACCCCTTTGGAAATCCAAATACAGTCTTCGAGCCCTGTTCTCACGTGTCCGCCCGCGCCTATTGCAGCAGGAGCGAGGCTATAAACATTCAGCCCGCCGGGCGCACACAGACTCCATGTAGAGCCATGAGGAATAGAATTCTTCAGAAACACCAGATTGTCGATGGTCGCTTGCATTCCTCCAAGGACCCCAAGAACGAAGCAAAAATGGAGCGGCAATTTCACGGCGTCGAGCGACTGGAGCGTGAGAGCGTTATTGATCATGCCTGCCTCGTAAATCTCCAGTTCGGGCTTCACACCGCATTCTTTCATTGTATCGGCATAGTGTAACAACATGGACCATGGATTCAGTTGGACGTCATTAAGAATAAATTCTCTCTTCTTTCGGTCAAGAATACCGAAATTTAGCGAGCCGCAATTCAGCGAGGCCATATCCGGTTTCACTTTGGGATTAGCAGCGAGTGCCGGTATTACAGCTATTCTTTCCTCCAGTGGCCAGTCAGGACCGACTCCGGTTGTAACATTGATTATTAGATCGCATTCATTCCTGATGATTCGGATGGTCTCTTCAAAAAGTTCGGCCTTGTGGGCACGCTCGCCGGTCAAAGGATCTCTTACGTGCATATGAACTATAGAAGCGCCTGCCTTATAGCTGTCGATAGCGGATTTGGCGATTTCCTGAGGTGTATGCGGCAGATTAGGATTGTTTTGCCTGGTAGTCAGACTACCCGTGACGGCAACGGTTATGATAAGTTTTTCCATCTGTTCGTCGTCTCCCTATGGATCGCCGCGGAGGCCGGTCGCTACCGGAATCGAGCATCAAGCGGACTAGCGAATCCGCTCCCATGGCTCCGTAAAATGTACATACACGCCTTCCCTTTTTGGTAAAGCGCCGATCTTAACTCTGGTAGCGGCCGGTCTTCGTGCCGGTCGATTATTCGTAAATCGTCTGGATCCTCGGTATATGGTGGCCGGCACGGAGATGCCGGCCACTACCATAATTCAGGTAAAGCGCCGGTGGGTCTGGTCGAAGCGACCGGCGTTGCTGCCAGTCGGCCATTCATACCACAAAACCCTTCCTTACCTGATAGTCCAAGGACCATAATCACTACCCCAGCGTCACTTGCACCTGGGGTTGCCAGTTTCCGCCGGAGGAATTGCAAACTTTTCAGTCGGAATGGTTATGGGATCGCCGAGGAACGGGAAATCAAGCACATCCTTGAAAGCATGATCCTTCTGCATTATGCCTATAAAACCCGGTGTTTGTACCTGGTGGTCACAGGGTCTCATAGTTATCTCGCCTGCCAGTCCTTCGAACTTCATGCCTTCCCATGCAGGGATGATCTTATCCGCATCGACCGAGTTCGCCTTCTTTATGGCCTCACCAACGAAAAGCATGGCATCCACGCTTAGGGCTACCGAGCTTGGCGCCAGGTAGAAGGTCGGTCTGTCCGGATAGTGTTTCTTGAACCAAGCCTGCCACGCTTTGACAAATTCCAGATTCTTCTTGGTCTTCAGAGTTGCCAGGTAAAGCTCGGCAGTTACACTTCCCAAACCTGCATCACGTGCCTGGTTCATGTACGTAGAATTATCGAGGTAGTACGAACCGAATATCGCCTTCAGACCAAGGTCTCTCGACTGTTTCATAAGGTTCGGAAGGTCAGGGCCGAAATTCCCGGAAATGATTACATCAGGTTTTGCCGCAATAGCCTTGGTCACATAAGGGCCGAAATCTTTTGTGGCCATCGGATGATAATCTTCTCCTACTATTTCCTGGTCGGCCTTCTTAACTTTCTGAAAAGTCTTCTTAAATGACTCTGCTACTGCGTGTCCGAAGGCATAATCCTGATTCAGGATATAGAACCTCTTGTACGGGGTTGAGGCAAAATAAACCGCGAGAATACCCGAATGCATGGAGGTGCTAAGGCATGCTCTGAAAGAATTGAGTTGGAATTCCGTCCCCATAATCTCGTCAGCTTCATTGTGAAGGATGACATGGATGACGTTCAATTCTTTTGCGAGCTTGGCCAGGGCAAGGCCGACAGCGCTGTTGGTGTGGCTCATGATGACCTTTGCCCCGTCTTCGAGCACGGCTTTTCTGCCCATTCGAACCGCAACATCAGGTTTCATTTGATTATCATACTGGATCAGCTTGACCTGTCGTCCCAAGAGCCCGCCTGCAGCATTGAGTTGCTCGACCCCATATTCGACATATGCTGCGACTTCCGTCCCCACATCCTTAAATGGACCTGACAGCGGTTCAATAAGACCGAACACGATAGGTTGCTTTTGGTCCTGCGCCGGACTTGGAGCGGAGCACAAGACGAAAGCCAGCAGAAGTACCACAGCTAGTGTGACGCCTGACATGTTCTTGCGAATCTTCATTGAATACCTCCCCGGTGTATTGATAGATCACAAATGAACGTTAAGGACCTGAATCCAGCTTCTTGTAGGATGCTGTGACCCTGCGTTTCGCGGGGGAACCGCATCAATCGAGGTTCTTCGCGAACGATGCGGTTCGCTTCGCTCACCACATCCTACTGGACTAAGGCTTCAGTTACGCGGAGTCTACGATTTGTCATTGCGAGGCCGTAAGGCCGTGGCAATCCCCTAAGCTTTGGGAGATTGCTTCGCTCCGCTCGCAATGACATTCTTTGGCCGCCCGTAACCGAAGCCTTGCCCACAAATCCACCTCTTTTTTGCGATTATTTTTGAGAATCCCTATAATGTCCGGTTCTTCGACAGTGTTTCTCTGCGACTCCTTGCTTATACTTCCAGGTACATTTCGATAATGTCGGGTTTTGCCTGCAACTCATCAGGCGTTCCCCTGTACACGATTTCACCCTTGTTCATGATCAGCACGGAGTCAGCCAGGTCCATCACCACATCCATGGACTGCTCAACAAGCAGCACCGAGACTCCGGAACGATGAATCTCTTCAATGACATTCATAACGGTTTCTACGACTTGCGGAGCCAGCCCTTCTGTGGGCTCATCAACAAGTACAAGCGAGGGATCTCCCATCAAGGTCCGTCCGATGGTAAGCATCTGCTGCTCGCCTCCTGAAAGATTGCCTCCCCTGAAGGAATCCCTTTGCCTCAATTCCGGGAAGAAATCATAGACCTTTTCAATGGTCCAGCCGGCCTCGGTGTTCTGCTTCTGTCTTGATTTCATACCTAACATAAGGTTTTGCCTCACCGTAAGAGTTGGGAATATCCTCCTGTCTTCGGGAACATAGCCGACGCCGAGCTTTGCCATCTGATACGGCTGAAGGCCGACTGCCTCTTTGTTATTGAACTTGATCGAACCCGCCTTGGGACGAACAATACCCATTATGCTCTTAAGAGTGGTAGACTTACCTACCCCGTTTCTGCCTAAAAGCCCGACAATCTCCGCCTTACGTACATCGAGCGACACGTCGTGGAGAACATGGCTTTTGTCATAAAACGAGTTGATTCGATTAACCTCGAGCATGTCTCTTTTTCCCCAGATATGCCTTTTTGACCGCTTCGTCCCCGCGAATGTCATCAGGTCGGCCGGAGGCAAGCACCACACCATATGAAAGCACTGTAATCCTATCTGCCATGCTGAAGACCACATCCATGTCGTGCTCTACGACCATGAGAGTCTTTCCCTTTGTTATATTCTTGATCAGGGAAACAGCTTCCCTGCTCTGTTCTCTAGTCATCCCGGCTGTCGGTTCGTCGAGGAGGATGAGCTTAGGGTCTGTTGCCAGGGCGATACCGACCTCAAGCGCTCTTTGCTGCCCGTATGAAAGCTCGCTGGCAGGAACATCCCTGATCTCGTTCAATCCCAAGACATTAATGAGTTCAATAGCCTCCTGGTGTACAGCATTTATATTCTTTAGTCTTGTCAACATGCTAAGTCGAATCCCTCTCCTTGAGAGAATGGCATTTCTGATGTTTCCGTACACCGTCATCCCCGGGAAAACGTTCGTAATCTGAAAGGATCGAGCAAGCCCCTTCCTCGATATCTTGTACGGAGCGAGACCGGTAATGTCCTCGCCATTGAAACGAACTGTTCCCTGCGTAGGTTTGTACTTCCCTGATATGACATTAAAAAGCGTGCTCTTACCGGCCCCGTTAGGGCCTATGATAGCGTGACACTCACCTTCTTCGATTTTAAGATTTACATCGTTTAATACGGTTAGCCCTTTGAAATCTTTATGAACACCCTGCAGCTCAAGAATCGTCATTTGCTTGTGTCCCCGGAAAGACGGAACATGTTAGTGATCTTCTCGCTCGTTATAAGGCCGACAAGACCGGTCCGGAAATACATAACAAGCAGGATGAAAAGCACACCCAGAATGAACTCCCACCGGTCGGTAACACGGCTCACCCAATCGGTAAAATAAAGGTACACGCCGGTGCCGAGGATCGGGCCGAGAAATGAACCCGCGCCTCCTATGAATGTCATGAACACAACCTGCATCGACATTGCGGTGTCGATGGAACTCGTGGATACAATTCCCTGGAAAAGGGTGAAGAGACTGCCTGCAACACCTGCGAAGAATGAACAGATCGTGTAAAGCGTGAGCCTAACGGAAAAGATGTCGTATCCGATAAAATCGGCCCGCTCATCATTCTCTTTGATCGCCAGAGCGCTATTTCCAAAGGGCGTTGATGTTAGATACCACTGAACAAGAATGCAGAGGAGAACAATGGCTATAACCAGATAGTAGATATTAATGGCGTTATTCATAGGGAATGGTGCCCAAGCCGGGCAGATAAAGATCCGGTCGTTTGATGCTCAGCCCGTCGTCTCCCCCTGTAAGTGACCGCCATTTTAGTGCAATAGCAAAGAAGAACTGATTAAAGGCCATGGTGAGAAGGGCAAAATAAGCGCCTTTGAGCCTTACACAAAAAAATCCTGCCAGGAGCCCGCCCAGGGCACCTGCTATTCCGCCCATCAGGAGCACCAGAATAAGTGGAAGCCCGGTGAAATACTTTAGCAAAAGCGCCACGGTATATGCGCCGATCCCGAAATAGGCCGAGTGACCGAAAGAAAGCATGCCCCCATAACCGAAAAGCATATTGAAGCTCATGGCAAAGAGAGAGAAGAAAGCGATCTCGATGACCATGTTTACCTGAGTTATTGGGATCAGATAAGGCAAAATACCTAAGCCCGCCAGGCAAAGACAGATCACCACTGTTCTCAAACCGGTCGCGTTCATTCCTTGTCTCCAAAAAGACCGGTCGGTCGGATGATCAGGACAAGGGCCATCAATACAAACTGGAAGACGAGGGCAAATTTGGGAAGGATAAGGATTCCGAATGATTGGAGCACGCCGATCATGAGCGAGGCTACTAGTGCTCCGAGAATACTTCCGAACCCGCCGATGACAATGACGACAAAGGCGTCCATCAAGATGTCAAAGCCCATAGCCGGATTTGTGCCAAGAAAAGGTCCGGCTATCGCGCCTGCGAGCCCGGCGAAGGCCGATCCTATTGCAAATACCCCCAAAAAAACAAGCGTTACATTGGTGCCAAGAGCGCCTACCATTTCTGCATCGGATACGGCAGCACGTACTATGATGCCGATACGAGTCTTCATGATGATGGCAGCCATGACCAGGAGCACTATAATGCCGCACAAGAGAATGAAGAGCCGGTAATAAGGATATGTGGCACCGAGAATAGTCGTGGAGCCGGTGAGAGACAAGGGTACAGCCACAGGAACAGGGGAATTCCCCCAAAACCATTTCACCACTTCACCAATCACAAGGAAAACACCAAAAGTAAGGAGGAGTTCATACGCGTGGCCGTAAGCATGGACCTTGCGAAGCAGGAAACGTTCTACGAGGACACCTCCAACCGCTGCACCCAAAGGCGCAATGAGAAGGGAAAGCCAAAAGTTTCCCGACCATGCCGCCACAGAATAAGCAAAATAGGCGCCCAGCATGTAGAAGCCTGCATGAGCCAGGTTAAGGACACCCATCATGCCGAATACAAGTGTCAAACCCGCGGTGACAAGAAAAAGGAGCATGCCATAGACAACGCCGTGGATCGCTTGAATAACGTAGATATCGAACGAAAATGACATTAGATACCCGTCATTGTGTAAATGTCGCTATAAAATCCTTAACCATGTCGTCCAAAGAATACGACACGTACCATCCCCATTCTTTTTGGGCCTCATCGCACCTTATTTCCCGCGGAGTATTCTTATTAACCTCAGTAGTGAGAGGATCGGGATTGAAACTGATTTTTGCCTCCGGATAGTGCTTGCGTACTGCGTTTACGAGATCCAGTGTCCTCGGCGGGGGCATTATTTGACCGACATTGTAGATCCTTGTGACCAGCCCATCCTCGGGTGCGTTATTGAGCATGACCAGGCTCCTCAAGGCGTCTTTCACGTAAAGCAGCGGTACAACGGTGTCCTCGGGCACGGTCACCTCGAACGGCTTTCCCAGAATAGCTGCTTCAACCAGTCGGCTATTGTACTGGCCGAAGCCGGGTGAATTCACATTGGGGCCTATCAGCACCGGAAGCCTTATACCACGCACGTCAAGACCGAACTTTTTGTGATAATACAGGCCCAGCAGCTCCGAGAAGACCTTGGTAACTCCATAGATAAGGGTTGAGCGTTGGGGCGTATCTTCAGTCACAACTTCAATTTTGCGCTCGGGATTTACGTAAACGGCCAAACTACTTGTCAGGATTACTCTTTTTGAATCGAACAGCCTCGCTGCCTCTAAAATATGGTAGGTCCCCATCCCGTTCACTGAAATGGAGGCCCAGGGATTATTTTCCGAAGGCGCAGAGAGAATCGCTGCCAGGTGAATGATAACTTCCGGTCTGAAATCACGTACTGCGTTGAGAACTTGAGAGAAATTGGTTATATCGCCGCTGACGTACCTTACCGCTCCATTGCCCTGAAGCAGGGTCTCGGGCGGTTTAAGGTCAAAGATTACTATCTTGTGACCTTCCGCCATAAGGCTATTTGCGAGTTCAATGCCTATAAATCCCGCGCCACCGGTTATGAGAACCGTTTCAGACATTAAGTCCCCTGCTTTGGATAGAGAATCGTGAGAAGTTCCATTATCTTGTCGTCTCGGGTCTTTTCATCTTTGCTCAAGAGGCCGGCTGATTCATATTGAAAAAACCTTTTCCCGATTTCCGGCCCACATCTCCCGCCCTTACTTTCTCCTGTATTATTCTTTGTGGTTCCAATGAATTATCAAGATATGAATACATATTTTTCATGCCGAACCAGAAAAGATCTATACCGGCCAGATCGATGCTCTTCAAGGGACCTATGGTGGCAAGCCTCAGCCCAAGACTGCCGGACACAGCTTTATCAATCTCTTCGGGCGTTGCCACTCCTTCTTGGAGGAGGCTCAGGGTCTCTCTGAATAGAGCAAATTGTATGCGGTTTAACAGATGGCCCGGAACTTCCTTCAATATTCTCACCGGCAGTTTTCCTATCTTTTCAAGAAGGTGAATTGTCCTTTCCACCGTATCCTGCGAGGTGAACGCACCCTTGACTACCTCCACCACCGGAATGAGATATGGAGGGTTAAACCAGTGAGTGACTACCAACCTTCCCTTTTCCTTAACATCTTTCCCAATGTCCGATATTGTGAGCATGGAGGTATTGGTTGCCAGTATAGCCCCTTCAGGCGCAAGGGCATCGATCGCGTTGAAGATCTCCCTTTTAATGAGCAAATCTTCGGTGACCGATTCCACCACAAATTCCGCACCACGCACGGCTTCGGACAAGTCCGCTATCGGCGATACCCTGGCGAGGATCTCGTCGATACGCCCCTCTTCCTCGAGGCCTTTCCGCGCCAATGCATTGAGGTTTAAGCGTATTTTTTCTTTTGCCTGTTTCAGTAACGGCTTGGTCCGTATCATGTAGTGCGACATTACATCCGCCCTGGGCAAAAGCCTGAGCTATCCCGTGTCCCATAAGACCTGCGCCTATAACGGCTATCCGCTCAGGACTTCGTGCGTTCTTCGCATTAGTTGGGCTCATTGGACGCTCTTGTCTGATGGCGAAAGTGGCCGCGCCACGTATTTGCTTGCTTTCAATGCCTCACGGCAACATGGGGAATCTTTTCCGTAGAATCGATCGTACATTTGGTTTCTCAGGGTGGGCCCGGGAACCTGGAAAAACTCGGATCCCTTCTGGTAGCGACCGGCGCCCGAAAACTGTCTCACAATTATCCTGTCTGCCAAGATCGTGGCACGATGCTACTGTAGGGGTAGGGCTTGCCCTGCCCGGAAAGGGCGCAGCAGGCGGCGCCCCTACTGTGACCGTTTGCTACGGACCGTCGGTCTCACTGCATGCAACCTCAGGTGGTTTCCATCTCTGCATTGATATCGGAGCACTATTTCGGGTTCATGAGGAATTCTGAGACAGTTCCTCCGTGCCGGTCGAGTTAGGATATGCAGACAAATTTTCTTAATGGACAATATCACGAAGCGCGAGTATATTGTCAACGATTATAATGCATATTGTTGACAATTTGTTCATCGTCGATAATTTCTGACTCGGGCTGATATGGAAACGACCACTACAGAAAATAACCTCAAGGGATCCGACGAGGTCGCAAAAGAAATTATGACGACTATCGCTACAGGGGCTCTGAAGCCTGGCCAGAGGCTTGTCGAGGCGTCATTATGCGACCTTTTTGGCGTAAAGCGTAACAAAATCAGAGAGGCTTTGCGGAAACTCGAACATGACGGGTTTGTAAACATCACGCCGAATGTGGGCGCTGTGGTGTCTGAAGTCTCACGAATCGACATCGAGCAGATGTACGATCTCCTGGCGGTTCTTGATGGAATGGCTGCACGGGTCGTGACACCCTGCATAGTGCCCGAACAGCTCGCAAGCCTGGAAACCATACTGGAAAAGATGGAGACCATCGAGGACCCGGCTTTGTACGCGGATTACAATAACGAGTTCCACTCCCTGCTTTGCTCATACACAGACAATAGCCGTCTCATGAAGGTATCCGAGAACCTGAGGCTCAGTATAATGGCTTTCGGGTTTCGCAGCTTTTTTGTGCCGGGGCAGATTGCCGCTTCGAATAGAGATCACAGGAAGGTTCTTCAGACCGTCAAAGAAAATAAGCCGGACAAGGCCGAGAAGACAATGCGAAAGCACGTCCTCGACGCAAAGCAACGTCTTATCAAATGGATGTACAAGTCTTTGTAGTCGGGAATTACGAAGAAAGAATTCACCGCGAAGAACGCAGAGATCGCTGAAAGATTGGAAAAAGCACGGGAACACCCTTTTTATGTAAGAAGCCGGTTCCCGGCCTTTCGAGCAATCCCGCGAAAGCGCGGGACTAAGATTAAGCCACGTCGGGTCGAACTCCATGATGCGGTTGCTTAGGTGGACAGCATAGTGTGCACGCCGGCCTTACAAACCGCGATCTCAGGTTCAAATCCTGTTCCGTTTGCCGGGAGATATGAAAAGAATTGGTTGTGGGCGTAGTTCAATCGTGAGATAATAGGTGTTACACGGTCGGACACAGGGTTTCATTTCCCTTGGGACGGCAAATGTAACAGACTGATATTTCAGACGTTACTCAGCGCATAGTTTCGGGCTATTTTGTAAGCCCTGGATTTCGGGCCCCCTAGGGGGCCCTTCGATAGAAACGATAATGACACGCCTCTCCATGAAGAAACCTCCTCGTAACATCCAGCGTGTAGATAACGATCGCAATCGTGACCACGTATGGGTCGTCACATTGCAACGCAAGGGAGCGATTCTCGTGAAGCGTTTCTCTGATGGCGTCTATGGTGGGAAACGAGAAGCGCTGAAAGCGGCTGTCAAATACCGGGATTCTTTTCTCGCGTTGGACAAGCCAGTCGATCATCAGATCTGGATTCGCACTCGCCTCAGAAAGAACAATAAATCCGGCATTCCCGGTGTCCTCCGATATGAGGTCACGAACAATAGCAATGCAGAGAAGACCCGTACATACTGGATTGCCTCTTGGACCAATGAGCACGGCGCCACCCGTCACCGCATGTTCCCAGTAGCACGCTACGGGGAGGAACATGCAAAGGAGCTTGCCATCGCGGAACGCTGAGTATCAGCTCAATCGTGTGTGCGCTATTAACGCGGAGAATCGAAAGTTTCATCACCCCGATCAGGAAGGGGTTTGGGAAGCAAACCAGGCGAAGGACCGCAACCGTGGGCGCAAACGAGTTATCCTCAGGAAAAATGCGGAATATAAGGGTAGAAGTCGGGGTGTACAGGTAATTAAAGCTACCATTGACCAAGATGGCAATGTGAAACTCCATGAGCCGGTGGATTTGACCTCCACTCGACGTGCCCTTGTAACCATTTTCCCCCCGGGATAGGATCGGGCCAAGCCTTAGCGCTTCGAATTTAATTTTGCCGGAATTCCCCGCTGACCGTCGCCGGTCACTACCTAAGATCACGGAGGCCACAGGCCGCTCTAACCATTTGCATTCATCTTTGATATTCCAGAAACCAGGTTTTCTCGTTTAAGAACGCCATAGCGAATCACGGGGAGGCCGGCCGCTACCGGAATCAGAGCTTACCAATGGGCGTGGAGCCAACATGCATCCTGATACTGAGAACTCGATACATCCTAAGGCACGGGTACTCGCAATATTCTGTGATCAACCGCCAGCAATATTAGAGTTTTTGCCGGAGAGGGTGCGTGTCCACTCGGCGTGGGGCCAACAGGCATCTTGAGACTGACAGCTCTCGATACACCCCGATGCAACACTGATGCATGATCGCCGTGCGCGGAGCACCTTTTTGCACAAAAAGCGGATTCCCCCCGCATCTTTGCTTTAACCTCCCGCGGGTTCCCGGCTCTGTATTGCTTGTTCCATCATACTGCTTACAGCGAGGCATTCCAGACCGAAGGGAGGATATCCCGAATAGCCCAGAATAGGCATCTCGAAGACTTGGAACGTGTGGACAAGAGGCACGGAGTATATCCACTTGGCGAGGCTGTAGAAATTCCACATTTCCCAAAAGAATCCGCAAATGAGCGCAGCGAGGCATGCAGAAATGACCGGGGACCAGGTTCCTTTAGCAAGGTCGGTGAAAATGTGGCGTTCTTTCAGAATTGACTGCAAGGCCACGATGATGGCCAAGGGAGAAACCCAGACGATAGGAAAAAGGTAATTCGGCCAGATTCCGATACCGGTCAGCCCGATACCGAATATTATCAATACCGCCCAAGCGTAAAGACTCCAGTAACGTCCCGGGATGGGTCTGAAGTTCTTAAATCCTTCCCTGAACCATTTATATGAAAGTATCCATTCCTGGGTACCCAGAACCGCAGGCAGCACCGTTGAGAACGAGATAGTTGCCAACCAAAAGTAGGTCCACGGACCATATTCAGCACCAACATAGCGCCAGTTTTGAACAAACCGGTTCAAGTATTCAAAATACCACCAGAATCCTGCGCTTGCAGGAAACAATGACAAGAACAATCGGGTGCGGTCGAGCATCATACAGTGGCCGGTCCTTCGATAGCATAGGCCATTGATCGCCAGAATGTATGACAACCAGAGAGGGGCAAACGTATGGGGCTGAAGAGCTTCAAACCATGAAAAACGAGTCCAGGCGAAAAACCACGAGACCAAGCCGGTTACCAGACCTAACCATCCCCACCACGGAAAGGGAGCGTAACCGGAATCCGAAGACTTCGTGCGCCGCAGGTACGCGACCACAATCCGAGCAGCCAAGGGACCGTATACGACGATTATCCCGGTCACGAAGGCGACCAGAGCGATCAGCGAGGCAGGAGCATGTTTCACATATTGGGTGATCGGAGGAAATTCCAGAAATTGGCTCACAGGATAACCAGCGAGGTACACTCCGAACAAGGGTAGTCCCACGAGCATGCCGGTCAAAGCAGCGAATTTGAAGATGAGGCTTCTGAAATGGGACATGAACACACCCTACTCTCCCTGAATTATACACCGCTTTCTGATGACACAGGATCGGAGATTGTCACAAAATAATTCTCCTGGAGTGACAGGGAACCTCGGTTGCTCTTGGATTATGAGCGATTGTGGGCGCCCGGGACCGAAACCCCTCCTTTCAAAACGCTGCTTCCGGTCGCAACCAAAACAGGCCGCCGAGATCTACCGCAGCGCCTGGAGCGCCGATTCACAACCGCCTCGCGGAATTCACACGGAGCGAAGAATACACCAGGATCCCCGAATAGCGACTCCAGCCAATCACAACCTGAATCTCGGATTCGGCAATGAGATGACTGCTTCTCAATTTAATTAAGGCGATACCATTGCGGTAGCGGAGCGTTCTGCTCTACAATAATTATAATTTCAAAAGTGTCGGTTTGCCTGCTTCTTAAACAATACTCCTGACAAGGGGCGCTTCCATGTCAAAGACATTCAATGCATGGCCAAGAGATTGGCCCAAGAGCCTGAATTATCCTGAAGCCCCGGTCCACCAACTCCTCTATCAGACTGCCGCTCGGGTCCCCAATCGGATAGCCATCATATTTGGAGGCATGGAGTTGACCTATGCCGAGCTGAAAGAATTAAGCGACCGGTTCGCTACGGCTTTGGACGATATGGGGGTAAATAAGGGCGATCGGGTGGCGATTCACCTGCCCAATATGCCCCAGTTCGCTATTGCTTATTACGGAACCGTCAGGATCGGGGCCGTCTTTACGCCCCTGAGCCCTCTCCTGTCCCCGAGGGAGGCTCTCCATCAGCTCCAGGATTCCGGGGCCGAAACAATCATCTCTCTGGATTTAATCTTTCCGGGAATCCAATCGACAATATCGGAAACAGCCATTAAACGTATCATAACCACCGGTTTTGCCGATTGTTACAGTCCTATTCTTGCCCCAGTCAGACCCATCGGCGCCACGTCCGTTCCTGACTACACTATCAGTATGGCTTCGCTTCTCAGGAAATATCAACCTTTTCAAAAGGAAGTCACCTTTGATGTGAAGAATGACCTGGCTCATCTTGCATACACAGGAGGCACCACGGGCATTTCAAAAGGTGTAATGCTCACCCACTGGAACGTGGTATCCAATACGATTCAGTACGGCAGCTGGTTGACTGGAATGCACATCGAGATTGAGGACGACGGTTTCAAAGCGGTTTTCCCCACTGGGGTGGATCCTGCAAAAGACAGGATGATCTCTCCGGATCACGAAGTAGCCTTGGTGGTCGTTCCATGGTTCCATGCCATGGGGACCGTCGTCTATCTCAATGGCTTGATATACGGAGGGGAGACAATGGTCGTATTCCCTCGATTCGAGCCGAGGGAGTATCTGGACGCTGTAACGAAATACAGAGCCACAATGCTCGGCGGGGCTCCTCAGCTTTACATCCCACTGATCAATTACCCGGATTTTGATTCATGTGACTTGTCCGGAGTCAAGCTCGCGACTTCAGGCGCTGCGCCCCTCGCCAGACCGGTCTTCGATAGACTTCTGGACGCATTCCCCTGCGCCGTCGTGATAGAGGGCTGGGGGCTCACCGAATGTGCCATGGGAGCGACGGCCAACCCTCCCGACCGCAAGGCTATACGACCCGGTTCGGTCGGCCTGCCGATCTTTGACACGGAATTCAAGGTAATCGATCCGAACACGGGCGAAGACCTTCCTCGCGGCTCTGAAGGTGAACTCTGCATTCAAGGCCCACAGATCATGAAGGGCTACTGGAAAAACCCGGAAGCCACGGAAGAAGTTTCTGAAGGACGGTTGGCTCTTAACGGGAGATATCGGCCATGAGGATGAAGACGGTTTCGTCTACGTTACAGATCGCAAGAAGGACATGATAATCTATAAAGGATATAACGTGTATCCAAGAGACATAGAGGAAGTTATCTTTAAACACCCGGCCGTTCAGCAGTGCGCGGTTCTGGGAAAGCCCGACTTCCGGACTGGTGAATTCCCTGTGGCTATCATCGAATTGAAACGAGGCGCTCAGGCCACCAAGGAGGAAATCCTGGAACACACCAACTCTCAGGTCGCCCATTACAAAAAGGTTCGAGAGGTAATATTTGTTGAGACCATTCCTGTGAGTTTCGCCGGAAAGGTACTAAAAAAGGATCTGAAGGGACTTGTGACCTAGAAATAGAGATTCATACAGCCTTTTAATACGAATTTGCAGTCTGTTTCAAAAGAACTGAGGCGTCCACAGCCACAGGCGCTCCGTTAGTAATTAGTAAAGGGTTGATATCGATCTGCTCGATCTGAGGATAAGCAATTCCCAAATTCCCCAAGTTGACCAAAATATCCGCCATGATCTCCTCTTGGAGAGGCGCTATACCACGAAAACCTTGCAAAAGCCTGGTGCTCCGGATTCGATGGATGAGATCCAGCGCTCGGTCTCTGTCCAATGGCGCGACGGAAAACGCAACGTCCGGGTCAAGTTCTGAAAAGATACCGCCCAATCCGAACATGACACAGGGCCCGAATTGATCGTCGCAGATATAGCCCGCCATCAATTCATAATCGAATTTGATTTCTTTCTGGATCAGAATACGGCCGTCATGATTCAGTTTTTCCTGAAGATGATGGAATGCGTCTTGCAATCCGGGCTTGTCCATAATGTGGAGCTGGACCAGGCCATCTTCCGTCTTATGCGTCCGGCCCGGTACTAATCCCTTCAGAACAACCGGCGCTCCGATTTTCGAGGCAGTTTCCCAGGCTTCGTCAATGCTCTGGACAATTTTTTCCTCCACGACAGGAATGTTCCACTCGGACAGCAATCTCTTGCTCTCAAATTCGTCCCATATTCTATCGTTGCAAGTCAAAATGGGCGGTTTAATAACCGACTCGGGTCCCGGAGCAGTTCGCACTTTTTGAGTTTTCCGACTGTGCCGTCTTTGAGCAAATTCAGAAGCTGCTTGCAAACATTCTGCTATCCTGGAGACATCTTCGTGAACGATTATGCCGGCATCTCGGGCCCTCTGACGGAATGCCCGGCATCCTTCTTCGCGTCCCATCAACCAGAATAAGGCTATTTTGCCGGATTCAGCAGCCTTTTTCTTCAGGAGATCAAGGTCCAGGGCCTCTTGTTCCAGTCCCGCCACAAAATGTATAAGTAGAGCATCCACGCTAGAGTCGCTCAGGACGGCAGAAATAGCACGATCAAAGGCGATTTCCCGGCCGTGCAAGGCGAGCGCGGGAAAAAGATCTATCGGGTTGGATACCGGCATCCAGGCAGGAAAAATCTCACTCAGATGTTTAATTGTCGCTTCTGAGAGCTGCGCTGCAGGAAGTCCCAGTCTTGCCAATGCATCGCAAGCAAGAATTCCCGCTCCGCCGCTTAGGGTAATAATTGCCGTACGGCAGGCGGGATTAAGCTTGGGGATCATGGCTAGGGCATTAGCCACGTCCATCATCTGATAGAGCCCATCAACTTTGATGATCCCTGACGCTTCCAAGACGCTGTTCAAAAGCCGAGAATTTCCTGAAAGGCTGTACGTGTGGGTCTTGGCGGCCAAGGCTCCAGCTTTGCTACTGCCTCCCTTCAAAACCACCACCGGTTTAGTCGATTCTTGAACTATTTGCGAAAACAGCCTTCCCCGGGGAATAGATTCCAAATACATGGCGATTACATCTGTGTCAGGGTCTTTGAGCAGGTACTCCAGGACGTCACATTCATCCACATCCGCCCTATTCCCGATAGAACAGGCCTTGGCGATACCGACGCCTCTTCGACTCACCTCGGCAAGAAAAATCGCCGACATCATACCGCTCTGGACAATGAGAGAGACCCTTCCGGGAAGCAGACCCTCTTGACGCCCTCCCGGATGCATAAACGAAAAGAAATACTTGTGAGGAACATCCACCATTCCCATGCAATTTGGTCCCCAGATGCGAATACCAGCTTGTTTGGCAATGGTGACACATTGATCCTGTAGTTCCAAACCTTCCTTCCCGACCTCAGCGAATCCTGCGCTCTCAATAATTACTCCTTTCATGCCTTTGGCCACGCATGCTTGCAAAACCGAAGGAACCGAAGGGGCCGGCACCAGGACGATAGCCAGATCGACCTGATCGGGAATCGCCTCTATGGAATGGAAACTAGGAACGCCCTCGATTTCAGAGTGATTCGGATTTACCGGGTAAATACGACCTGTGAATCCTGCGAGCAAATTCAAGATCACGAATTGCCCGATACCGCGGTTGCTCGCCCCAATGACAGCGATGGAGCCAGGGTGGAAGAAAACATCCATAATGTCTCCGTGAACGCAAGTTAAGGAAATATGGACGGATAGCCGGGGATTCGACAAAAGGTCACACCTTCTGCACAGCCCTACCCCGCCGTTGATACGTGTCGATATTTACTTACCTGAATTTGTGGTTCCCCGCCAGGCGATATTTCGCCGAACCATCCGATCTGGGGAAGCTCGGGCAACCCGCGTTGAAGGCACGCGATAGTCCAAAAAAGGTGGTTCCTCCCGTGTGAACATTACTGGTGGGGCAGTTCACTCAAAGTTCCTTTTATCGTGGAATCAGATACGATTTTGTTTGTGCAAATCCGAGATCCGTAATAAGATGATATTTAAGGGGGTTTGCCATTCGGGAGAATGCCTCATGAAGGGTCCGAATGACGACCAAAAAGAACTCGCCGGTGAGGTTCTGAAGCTCCGCCAACTTGTTGACGTGTATGAGGTGCGCGAATCAGCTTCAAGGATGAGGACCAGGCGCATCGAGGAACTCAGTTCTTTGAAGGAGGACCTACTGCGTTCGGGGACTCTTCAAGAAAAGCTTAAACGGATCACATATGGTCTGGTAGACGTTTTTGACGCGGACTTTGCACGTATATGGATCACCAAACCAGGCGACCGATGTGATTCCGGCTGCGTACACGCCAAAACCACAAAAGGCCCTCACGTCTGCAAGCACAGAGAATGCTGTCTCCACCTTTTGGCCAGTTCGGGACGCTACACCCACATGGATGGACAGGTTCATGGGAGAATCCCCTTTGGCTGTTACAAGATCGGACGTGTTGCCGCAGGGCTTGAACCGAAATTCCTTACCAATGACGTCACCCACGATACCCGGATTCACGATAAAGACTGGGCCGGAAAACTCGGTCTAATCTCGTTTGCAGGATTTGGCCTCTTGTCCATGGAAGGAACGCCAATCGGTGTTCTGGCACTCTTCAGCAAGCATGAGTTGTCCCAAGATGATGCTGTGATGCTTGAGGACATGGCGAATACCGCTTCTCAGGTAATCCAGACAGCGATGGCGGAGGAAGCCATGTGGGAGAGCGAGAACCGGTATCGTAGTCTTGTGGAGGCCTCACCAGATCCAATCGTCATGTATGACCTTCAGGGCAACCTGATCACGGCTAATCAACAGGCGGCTACCATCTACGGCGTTGGTTCGCCCGAAGAGCTTCTGGCAGAAATCAAGAGCGTCTTCGAGGTCCTTGATGAAGAGAGCCAGAAGGAGAGCGGACTGCGAACTTCGAGCTAACTCTCGCAACCGGTTCTTCCAGGAAGAACGAATATACTCTCATACGGAAGGATGGCATCTCTGTACCCATCGAAATCAATTCTTCAAAGATCAGTGGGGCTGATGGGGCGCCGCTGGCCTTCATAAGCATCATCCGTGACATAACAGATCGCAAGAAGGCAGACCAAGAGATGCGAGAGAGCGAGGAGCGTTTTCGGTCCACTTTTGAACAGGCTGCCGTCGGAATTTGCCACGTCTCTCCCGAAGGTCGGTTTCTGAGAGTAAACCAGAAGCTGTGCGCCATTCTGGGTTACACCAGTGATGAGCTTCTCTCTATGAATTTACATTCGATCACGCATCCTGATGACTTAGAGTCAGATCTTGATTACGTGAGACAGGTTCTCGCAGACGAGACTAAGACCTATTCGATCGAAAAACGCTACATCCGAAAAGACGGTTCACAAGTATGGGCGAACCTGACTGTTTCTCTCACTCGAGATACTTCCGGTGTGCCCCAATACTTCATCGGGTCGTAGAAGATATCTCATTCCGGAAAATCGCTGAAAATGCACTTGAGGCAGAGTGAGGACAATTTCCGTTCCATAGTAGAAAATTCTCTGGCCGGCATGTTCACGGTTGATGAGGCATATCATTTCATTTATGTCAATGATGAACTATGCCGAGTATTAGGGCGTTCGAGAGAGAGTTTGCTGGGTTTAGACTTCAGGAAAGTTTTGACCGACGATAGCCGAGTATTGGTCGCGGACAGATACATCCGTCGACAACGTGGAGAGAAACTTCCGCCTCGTTACGAAATAGACGTGGTTCGTGGCGATGGCAAGACAAGACACGTAGAAATGCGCGTCGCCGTAGTCAGGGATACGTCGGGATTGACTCGTACTATGGGGCAACTCATCGACGTTACCGAACGTGAGCAGGCGGAGGAGTCGCTTCGAATAGAGAGGGAAAGATTTCAGATGCTCTCCGACCGTGCTCCGCTTGCGATGGCAATGATCGCCGAAGATGGTACCTTTCAATATTTGAATCCCAAGTTCACGGAAATCTTCGGTTATGACTTGACCGATGTGCCCAATGGACGAGAGTGGCTCCGAAAGGCCCATCCGGATCGTGTCTACAGGAATAAGGTGATTGCAGCCTGGAGGGAAGATTTAGAAGGGCTTTGCTCCAGGAGGACAGGGATCCAGAGTCTTTGAAGTGACATGCAAGGACGGAAGTCAAAAAATAATCCACTTCTTGACTGTGAAATTGCGCAAGGGCGAAGATCTCATGACTTGCGAAGATATTACTGACCGCATGCGGGCCGAACAGGCGCTTCGCGAGAGCGAAGAAAAGTACCGTACCCTCTTTGAGGAATCCAAAGACGCAGTGTTCATAACCACTCGCGCGGGCATTTTACTAGACGCAAATCAAGCCTTTCTGGATCTGTTCGGCTTCAGCAGAGAAGAAGCCGGGAATATGGAAATCTTGCCGATATACGCTGATGCTGCGGATCGAGACCGTTTTCAGGACGAAATAGCACGACAAGGATCTCTGAAAGACTACGAGATCAGCTTTAGGAAAAAAGACGGTACGAAAATCGAGAGCTTGCTCACTGCAACTTTGCGGCGAGACAAAGACGGGGCAATACTCGGCTACCACGGTATCGTCAGAGACGTGACCGAGCGCAAGCAACTTCAGAGACAGCTCCTCCAGGCCCAAAAGATGGAGGCAATCGGCCAGTTGGCTGGAGGTGTGGCTCACGACTTTAACAATATCCTGACTGCCATCATTGGTTATACGGACGTGCTGACTCAAGAAATCCCGGAAGACTCTCCATATCGTAGCAAGGTCATGCATATAAACAGTGCCGGTGCCAGGGCGGCACATTTGACGCGACAGCTTCTTGCGTTCAGTCGCAAACAGATACTCGACCTGAGGCCACTAAAGCTCAATGAAGTAATTGCCAATTTTCAGAGAATGCTCAGGCCTCTCATAGGAGAGGATATCGACGTCGTAACTCTTCTGGACCCATCTGCAGGCACAGTCATGGGTGACGTGACACAGATCGAACAAATCCTCCTTAACCTGGCTATCAACGCACGCGATGCCATGCCGAAAGGCGGAAAGTTGACTGTGGAAACCGCCAATACCTATTTGGACGAAGCGTATGTCCGAACCCATTCTGAGGTCCGCACCGGACCCTACGTGATGGTAGCGGTTTCCGACACCGGGCACGGTATCGACCCTGATGTTCTGCCTCGTGTCTTTGACCCCTTTTTTACTACAAAGGCAAAGGAGAAGGGTACGGGCTTAGGCCTTTCCACAGTTTATGGAATCGTGAAACAGCACCAGGGGCACGTAACAACCTACAGTGAACCGGGCCGGGGTACGACGTTCAAGGTCTATCTTCCCCTTGTCCAAGACGCATCAGAGCAGGTAACTAGCGTACGAGGAGCCACACCACGGTATACTGGAACGGAGACCGTCCTCGTAGTAGAGGACGAGGAAATCGTCCGCCAACTGACTTCAGAAGTGCTTGAAACTCTTGGCTATAAAGTCCTTCAGTGCCGCGACCCAGCAGAAGCAATAAGACTAAGTGGGGTACATGGAGGACCGATACATCTATTGCTGACCGACGTGGTACTCCCTCAAATGGACGGCAAGAGTCTGTTCGATTACTTGTCCCCCCTATTTCCGGACATGCGAGTTCTGTACGTGTCCGGGTACGCTGCGAACGCAATAGTTCATCATGGAGTTCTGGATGCGGGAGTCAGGTTTCTGCAAAAGCCTTTTAACGTAGAGTCTCTGGCGAAAAAGGTGCGAGAGGTGCTGGATGCGCCATAAGAAGTCCATCTGAGACCTGATTCTACGGTCGGATCGCCCCGAATGACGTAGTTATAGCAGTTGGCAATTCCGCCGGCTGTTTGGGACTGCGCTCCAGGATTGAAGAAACGGTTGTGGTTCGAAGAGACCGTCCAATTGTATCAAGAACTGTTCTCCCCTATTTTCATGTCTATCACTCCGGCCGGTGTCGTGCGCCTACACGAGCTTCGTTATTGCAGGTTCTCGCAAACCGACAATACGGACCAATAGAGATCCAACATGATTTTTTGGGGCCTGGTTTGAAATAACAGGGCCTCGGTTACTAGAATAGATCAATCAAAAGGCGTCTGAAATTCAGAGGTGTGCAAAAATCTCGGTGCTATTTGGAAATACGGCTCTCACAAAGTCACGCCACCAGATAACAAGCGAAGCAGTTTCATCCAAAATGACCTCTTAGGGGCAACGAAATCTCCAGGCGGATTCCATTTCGCAAACCATGTAGACCTGTCAGAGCCAGGCTGTTGCATTTTGTCCCTAATGTCAGCGGGTTTTCCTTTGTCCGGTAAGTTTATAGCCGGCTTTTTTTGCTCATCCATAGTGCCCCCATGGGGTCAGGTGTTCATCTCGAGATGCCGCTCATGCCCTCTATTCGCCTCCGCAGCCTCGCATCTTCCCCGGTCTCGTTGTTCATGCGTGAGTAAACGCCGCGACATGGCCGTACAATATCAGGAGGCTGAAAGTTGAGTCAAGAGCAGACTGGACCTCGCAATGCAATGACAGCTCGAAGTTGCCATTGCGAGGAGCGAAGTGCCGCGTTCCGTGGGAAAGCAATCTCAGGATTTGTTCCGGCACGCATGAGAATAGAGATTGCTTCGCTGCGCTCGCAATGACAGATCCACCGACACCACCTGGATACAGGCAAACGCGAAGAAGGTACGCAACACGACCGTACCTCAGCAGAGAAACAACAATTGTTCCTCGCCAGGAGAAGTATTTTTTCTTGAGAGAGTGCCTCTTAACGGGTGACCCGTCCCTGAATTAAGTACGGTGTCCCCGCAATTGAAAGCACACCTGGAGGTGGTATTCGCTGCGATTAGTCTACGACGAAGGACTTTCATGTAATCACTGGGTCGGCGGAGTAGACAACCTGACCGGACTGATCCCGTATCTCGAAGATTACGTGCGCATGCCTGCTGTAGTCCACCGTGGCCCATGTGAGATTACGAAGGACCTTCGCTGGAGGGGGATCGGCAAGGAAGGCTCGATCCTCAAGTCGCAGCAACGAGCCGCCGTACAGGGAGACCACCTGGACGGGACCGCTGGTTTCAAGGGTACGTGGAATCGCGGAGATCTCTCCGCACGGGAAGTTCGCGTTGGAACACGTGAATCCCGCCTACAACGAGCCCGAAGAATAGGCCCGTCGCAGCCAGCACAATTGGAAGGAATTTTGAGCTAGTAGGAGACGACATTGCTAAATACAGTGCTGTCGCAGGGACGAAGAAGAAAGCCATGCCGCAAGCGACTATAATCGCTGTTATGCGCCGCCAACGAGCCACCTGGCGTTTGAAGGCGGCGGATATCTCTGGTGTGAGGGACAATTCGACAGTTGGAGAGTGTGGAGGTGGCGCTTCAGGGATTACCTCACTTGTGGAGGAGGCGGGTTCCTGCTGCCTGATGGCTTTGCCATAGGTCCTTAATTTCCAGCCCATACCGATCACCCCTGCGCTTACCAAAGCACCCAGGACTAAATCCTTGCCGCCGCCAAGTAGTGCCAGAAGCAAGAGGATCTCAAAAAGAATCCCGAGTATCATTAAAACCAAACCGAAGATTCGCATGATTTCCCTTCTCCTATGAGGAGTGACGCTTTGGAAAAAATCGGAGTTTACACGGTATCTTCCTATGCCTCGACAATCGGCGGCAGTAAGCGGAGAAGCAGGATTGCCTGTTCCTCCAGTTGCTGAACGTAACCTAGTCGGTCTGCGCCGTCAACATTCTTGCAATTCTGGATAGCCTGTCGGGTGCCTCCTAATTGTGTGGTGGGATCAAGCCAGCTCTTGACTCATGTTTCAGAGTAAAGAGCAGGCCTGACCGCAGGCAAATGCAGTGACGGGTTTCGGGTAAGACCCGGGAAGGGTCCGCCAATCTTCATGAGTGACCCCGCAAACTCTCCGTGCAAGGAGGAAAACGGTACTATACCTCTAACTTAACAAGTGATACATAAACAGGGGGCAGGTCGGCTGACAACCAAATGCGAGGTCACGATGAGCAATCCTCTTGATCCGGTACGAATCGCTTTCGATAAGGCCCTGGGACCTTACAGAAAGAGGCAGAAGTTGATGGCAGAGTTGAGAGAATCGGATGTTGGGAAAAAACTGCGGGCAGAGCTCGTGGCCGAATCAGCGCAACTGGAGGCAGAGTGGGTCGAGGCGCTGGTTGGGCTTTGGAAGGCGATGGACCAATGTTCGGTTCTACGGGGAAAGCTTAGCCTCTGAGCCAGGCTTGCTCGAAGCAGTCTCCGGGAGCCCTTCCTGTTTTTGGCGATCCGTATATATTAAGAAGAATCGGCATTTAAATGAAACATGATTGTAGCGTGCTTCTGGAGGAGCTGTGATTTTCCTGATCTTTTCCCATCGAATCGCATCCTGCTCCAGCGCGTCACGCAGGTTGGTTTTCGTCACTTTTTGTCCATGGGCTTTGAGTGAATTGAGCTAGGTTGTCATGCCCATCCGCATAAGATGGCATGGCATACCGGGCGTACAGAACGAAACCTAAAGGATAAATATGTTAGCGCTTCTCCGGCAAGCACTGGAATGCGGTATTATGCGGACACAAAACCAAGACTCCGTACCATATGCGAGTCAATCTAATGATTGTTAGGTTCCTGGTACTATGAAACGTAGACGGCGCATTCTCCTGGCATGCACCATTGCCGCCGTCGTACTTGCCGTAGTTGCTTCCTTTGAGCCAGTACGCAGCACCCTGGGGTATCTTTGGGGGAAGGCACGCGGCGGGTACTCGGTTACCGAAAGGCTTGAGCAGTTAGGTAACTGCGTCAAGAAGCGACTCAAACCGTCCTTTGATGCCGCAGGCGTGAAGTATCCACCAACAGACCTCGCATTCGTTGCATTCAAGGATTCGAGGATACTGGAGCTGTACGCTAGGGGCAAGGAGGAACAGACATGGCAGTTTATAAAGGCCTACACCGTCTTAGCGGCAAGTGGAGAACTCGGTCCCAAGCTTGAGGAAGGTGACCTGCAAGTTCCTGAAGGTGTATATCGTCTGGAGTCGCTGAACCCCAATAGCCGCTTCCACCTCTCAGTGCGCCTGAATTACCCCAACGACTTCGATCTCCGGATGGCCAAAGTGGACGGAAGAACGGGGCTTGGGAGTGACATTATGATTCACGGTAGGTCCGTATCAATCGGATGTCTGGCTATCGGAGACGAAGCTGCGGAAGACCTATTCGTCCTATGCGCTCTCGTCAAGATAGAGCGTGTCAAGGTCGTCATTAGCCCCACGGATTTCCGGGTTGGGACAGCAGTGAACCCAATCGAGAAACCGAGCTGGGTCCGAGAGCTTTACGGAATGCTTCGTGAAGAGTTGGGCCAGTTCCAGAAGAGGACCTAACTACCAACAAAGGGCCTTTTCCGCAGGACGTTTGTTGGTTTGTGGGGTCGAGTCTGCTCTTGACTCATGTTTCAGAGGCAAGAGCAGATTTGATGATGACATTAGACTCTTTATAGCTGGCATGAGAGACGGCGAACGACCGGTCGCGGTGAAGATTTGCAGGCTAGATCCACCAAATCCTTATCCTTTTCGCGATTATTTTTGAGAATCGTTATAGATGAAGTGCCACGGCGAAAATCATTCTTGCCTGGAGGCGTCCGGTCAGGTATGCTTACCAAATAGACAAAACAGCCTTTTCCGGTCGAGATGACACCGCTTTTGCCTCTGTAGGGTTCTTGTGCGAGACCGTGCGGGGGGCCTTTTCCGGGCCGAATAAATTATCACGAGACGGCCCATGGGACCAAACAGTATCGGAATGCGAAGGTCCCTTTATCATTCAATTTGACGCTTGATTGTAATCGAACTGGTCGCATTGACCAGGTCACTTATCAGTAATGCTTTGGGCCCTTCAGTGGCTAGGGACAAAGATGCTGAAACGATCTATTCCGATTCCAGGAAGTTCTCGTTCGGAAAAGAATGTCTTTTTCTTGCGAAATGCCGTGTTTCCCCTTTAATCACAGCGGCCCTGCGCGAGTTGAAACTCTCAGGACCGCAACAGACGGTAAAAGGAGACCAAAAATGAAAGTACGGTATGTCTTCTTACTGCTGACGGCTCTAATTTTCGGGCTGACTGCCCCCCTATGCGCCAATGCTCAAGACAAGAAGCCACTCAAGGTGGGAGCCATTTTATCTGTCACCGGAAAGTGGTCCGCGCTGGGCGATCCGGAGAATAATACTGCGATGATGATCGTAGAGGCGATCAACAAGACCGGCGGCGTTAACGGTTTTCCTTTGGAGATCATCGTGCAGGATGACCTGAGCCTTGAAAACAAGGCTCTGGCAGATGTGGATAAGCTCATCAAACAAGACAGGGTCCTGGCAATTATCGGGCCGAGCGTAAGCGGCAGCAGCCTTGCGATAAAGCCCATCTGCGAAAAGGCAAAGGTACCGATGGTCTCTTGCGCTGCTGCTCAGGCAATTGTAACCCCGCCTGAAAGTTCAAAGTTTATATTCAAGACTCCCCAACTCGATTCTCATGTTGTTATGAGGATCCTGGAACAGGCCAGGAAAATGGGAATAAGAAAAATCGGTATCATGACGGACAATCTCCCTTTTGGGCAGCAAGGCCGAAAACAACTTGAGCAACATGCCAAGGAGATTGGTATAGAGATCGTTGCCGACGAGACTTATGGTCCCAGCACCACAAATATGACACCTCAACTCGAGAAGATCAAAGACAGCGGAGCCGGCGCCATAGTGAACTGGTCTGCTGCTCCTGTCCAGACGATCGTACCCAAGAACATGAAGACTCTGGGGATGAAAACTCCTCTGTTTTTCAGCCACGGGTTCGGTAACCCCAAGTACCTCAGTGCTGTAGCCGAGGTGGGCGAGGGCATTATGTTTCCGGCAGGCAGACTGCTTGGCGTGGATGCCTTGTCGCGCGATCATTTCCAGAGTAAGGTCCTTCGGGATTACAAAACCGCGTATGAGACCAAATACGGCACAGGTATCAGTACCTTTGGAGGCCATGCGTACGACGCACTTTGGCTTGTGGTCAACGCTATCAAAGCCAAGAACGTGACTCCTGATATGGACCTAAACCAAGCTAGACAACTGATACGTGACGGCATCGAGGAAACGAAAGGCTGGGTGGGAACCGCCGGCAGATTCAACATGAGCCCCGAAGATCATACGGGTCTGGACAAAGATGGCTCACTGGAGATGTTCGTCGTAGCAAAGGGAGGGAAAGTGGTTCCACTAGCAGACCTCGCGTGTTAAAGGCCTGAACCCACCCAAGCGAATAGAGATTGCTTCGCTGCGCTCGCGATGGAGATCCACGCGCGGTGCCGGGAAACATGCCGGCAAAGGCGAAGAAAGGGCTCTGACACAGGCTCTACACAACACAGCCGTGCCTCACCACGGAAACAATGATCGTTTCCTCGACAGGAGAAGCGTTTTCCTTGACAGAGGACCTCTGAACTGGTGACTCCTCCCACAGTAATCCCGATTCCTGATTTGGTCCGTTCATGGCAAGACCTCCTTTCGGGCGTGTGAGCGTTTCTTCTTGATCTCTATCACTCAATGAAAACCCACTGACCCTTAAATATAATGTGATGTTGAACGGATATAATGTGTCGAGTGTGCTGCGCGGGGAAGGAATGAAAACCTATTTGTTTGAGGCTCATCAGATATAATTCATTGCGTTTGAGAGGATCCTGTCAAAAGTTCAGAGCTTTAGGCTAGCATTTCCCTAAACTGACCATATAATGAATACATACCGGCGATGTCCGCGGCTATCCGATGAAAAGGCAGTCGATTGGATGGAACAGGTCAGCGACGGGCAATATCGCAGGTGATCCCGTGCAATTTGAAGAGGCCAAAATGATGAGGTGCATCAAGAGGGCCATCCACAAGGGAACCGATACGAAGATTTGGGCTTGTCTTGCTATAATGGTTTGCATATTCACGGTGGCCGAAATCGTCGAAGGGGAGCAGAAAGGAAAAATGAATTCACAGATCTTCCTGCCCGCTGAAGCCGCGGGCTGGACGTGGGACGGGAAAGAGATGAAATACGATTCCAAAACCCTTTTCGACTATATCGATGGAGCGGCGGAACTCTATCTGGCCTATGGTTTTCAGGGCCTGAACGTTCGAAAGTTCGAGAAGTCCAGTCAACCCTCTATCACCGTTGAACTCTATGAGATGGCATCGTCAGAGGATGCGTACGGACTCTTCTCTTTTGAGCGCCAGGATGAAGCCGTAGGGATCGGCCAGGGATCGGAGTTTGGAGGGGGATTGCTCCGGTTCTGGAAAGGAAAGTATTTTGTCAGCATTTATGCTGACGGAGGAGGAGTGGAGGCCGAGTCCGCTATTCTCACGATCGGCAGGACCACGGCAGATTTAATTCAGGGGACCGGGCCGAAGCCCGAATTGGTTGACCTTATCCCCGGCAAGGAGCTTGGGCTGGTCGATCGGAGTGTTCGCTATCTCAAGAGCCATATTCTCCTGAATCAGCGGTTCTTCATAGCCCACGAGAATATCCTAAATCTGACCCGGAATACGGAAGCTGTACTCGCCCAATACGCTCAAGAAAAACAGAAAACCCACCTGCTCCTCATTCGATATCCCAGCGTGAACGCGGCATCAGATGCCTATCAAAGTTTCATCGCGGCGCCTACCTTCCCGATGCCGGGGGAAAGGATCTCTTAAAAACGGAAGAGCAGAAATGGACTATGGCCCGGCAAAAGGCTGAAGTTGTTATCGTGGTTTTTGGAGCTCCCACGGCAGCCGATGCCGAGGCGTTGTTCAAGGCAACAGAAGAGAAATTGCTTCGGCGACGTTAGCGGAGAATCAGAAGTGGGACCTCATCTACCGGAAATATTTTCTGAAGGTATTTGCAACCGATACAGCAAGGAGTTTGATTCAGATGGAAGAAAAAATTATCACCCGGAGAGATTTTCTTGGGATCGCAGCAGGAACGGCGATGGCCGCTACACTGGGGGCAGGGATCCTCGGAGAGGCTAAGGCGGAGCCAACCGCAAGGGTTGTGCTCATCCGGAATGCAGAGGTGGTAGATAGCGATGGCAAAGTTCGAGGAGAGATTCTGCAAACCATGCTGGACGAAGCCATCAAGAGTCTCTTAGGAACAAAGGACTCGATGGAAGCATGGCAGCAGCTCATCAAGAGTTCGGACATCGTGGGAATTAAGACTAACTCATGGTCTCGGATGCCGACTCCCAAAGAATTGGAAGCAGCTATTAAGCGTCGTTTGCTGGATGTGGGAGTCGCAGAAAAGAATATGGATATTGACGACCGGGGAGTCCTGCGTAACGAGGTCTTTCTCAAAGCTACCGCTCTAATCAATGTGCGACCGTTGAGGACCCATCATTGGGCCGGTGTCGGGACCTGTCTGAAGAATTACATCATGTTTGTCCCCGATCCATCCTCTTACCACGATGAAGGTTGTTCGCCCCTGGGTAAAATATGGACCTATCCCATTGTAAAGGGAAAGACCCGCCTGAACATTCTCAGTGCCCTCACCCCTCAGTTTTATGGAAGGGGGGCCAATTTCTTTGATAGAAGATACGTCTGGCCCTACGGGGGGCTTATAGTGGGAACCGATCCCGTAGCCGTAGATGCTATAGGCGCTCATCTGCTTCAGGCGAAGCGGATCGCTGTTTTCGGAGAAGACCAGGCTCTGGACGTTGCTCCCATACATATAATGGCGGCTGATAAAACATATCACATCGGGATCAGTGACCTGAGCCGCATTGAGCTTATCAAATTGGGCTGGGCGGATGAATTGCTGATCTAAGCCTCTGGCGCCAGGAGGCTCTTGGGGTGAATGGGTACTCCTGGTGGTCAGGCTGAACACCAATTCCACACAGGAGGTGAGCTTTCCAATGCATATTACCTGGCAGCTAATCGTCGTCTGGTTGATTGTTGGAGCACTGGCCGGTTCCTTAGCAGGGATGGCCGTCAAGCGCAGCAGGGAAGGATTTGGAAGAGCCGCCAACATCGGTATTGGCCTAGTCGGGGCTCTTGTCGGCGGGTTCTTTTTCAAGATCTTCAACATCGATCTCGGGCTGAGAAACATAGTAGTCAGCTTCGAAGATCTTGTGGCGGCATTTCTGGGCTCACTGCTTTTTCTCTTTGTACTTTGGATTGTTCGCAAGTACAAAACTTAAGTCTCAAAGCGCTTGGCTTGGGGAAAGGTCTCCGTTTTCCAACATACCTCCTCCGATCAACATGCAGGTCAATGGAGGGTACCGGATGATGACACTTCGCAAACTGTCGCAGCCGTGCCACGTCACGATAAGTCAGATCGCGTGAGGATTTAACCCGTGAAGCAACTCCTCCACGAAATGCGCAAGAACCCGTTTCTCTCGCTGCTGATCTTCGTGCCCGTGGTATTCGTGGCCCGGGCCGTCCAACCCGAGGCGCATGTGCTGCTGTTCTTGCTTTCGATTCTGGCCATTGTTCCGCTGGCTGTTCTGTTGAGCCAGGCCACTGAGTCTGTGGCCGCCAAGACCGGCGACACGGTGGGCGGATTACTGAACGCCACGCTTGGAAACCTGACCGAACTCGTGATTGCTCTGGCCGCATTGCGAGCAGGCGAGTTCATGCTGGTGAAGGCCACCATAGCTGGGACAATCGTCACCAATACGCTATTCATGCTGGGGGCGTCATTTCTCGTCGGGGGACTGAAATATCGCACGCAAGAATACAATCCGGCCATGGCCCGCCTCCAATCGATTCAGCTGTTCCTGGCAACCATCGTGTTGCTGATTCCCTCGGCTATCAGTGAAGTTGATTCGGCATCGGCCAAGGCGTTCACCCAGAAACTGAGCATCTGCCTTTCGGCGCTGCTGATCGCGACATATGGAATGGGCTTGTTATTCTCACTCAAGACACATCGCGAGTTCTTTGGCAGCGCTTCGCATGAACAGGATGAGCAATCTCCATGGCCTTTGTCCGTGGCTTTGCCGACCTTGGTTGGCATTACGGTGCTGGTGGCACTGGTCAGCGAGGTCTTTGTCGAATCCGTGCAGAAGGCCGCATTGACGCTGGGCATGTCTACGGCGTTTGTTGGGTTCGTGGTGGTGGCTCTGGTGGGCGCCGCGGCGGAGATGACCGCAGCCTTTTCCGGGGCCCGCAAGAATCGACTGGACCTCAGCGTCGGCATTGCGCTGGGGAGCGCCACGCAGATCGCCCTGTTTGTGGCTCCGGTACTGTTGCTCGCTAGCTACCTGATAGCGCCTACACCCATGGATCTGCGATTCTGGCCCGGCTCGGTCGTCATGATGCTGATCGCCACAATCTCGGCAACGCTGGTGGCTAACAATGGGAAATCAGCTTGGTTTCACGGCGTATTGCTGTTGATGGTTTACTGGATTTTCGCCGTTACGTTATACCTGCTTCCACCCGCAGGCCAATGAACATCTGTACATGGGGTTTGCCTGATGATGTTTGTTTGACTATTCGTCCTTATAGTTGCTACCAGGGCGTTGTCCCGGAAAATCCGGAAAGCTCGTTTTGACCGAGCGGAGTCCTTTCCGGAAGGCAACGCATCAAAAGGAGGTTATCTTGAGATATTACGCAATTGAATCGGAATTCGGCATTGATAACTTGAAGATGTTGGAGCGTGACGTGACAAAACCCGGACCTGGACAGGTTCTGGCCCGGATGAAGGCGGCTTCGGTGAACTATCGTGATCTCCTCGTGATCAGCGGCAAGTACTCACGCAACCTGCCTCTTCCCTTGATTCCGTTCTCCGACGGGGCAGGCGAAGTCGTCGAGATCGGTGAGGGCGTTTCGCGTTGGAAACCTGGCGATAGAGTTGCTGGTATCTTTTTCCAAGAGTGGCTGGGAGGAAAAATTAGCGAAGCCGCTGGAAAATCAGCCCTCGGAGGAGCAATAAACGGTGTCCTGGCCGAATTCGTGGCATTTCGAGAGGATGGCCTGGTGGCGATCCCTGCATCACCTATCCTATGAAGAAGCGGCCACCCTCCCCTGTGCAGCAGTCACGGCCTGGAATGCGCTCACAAGTGGTGGGCTAACGTGTGGCCAAAGCGTTCTCACGCTGGGCACAGGAGGCGTGTCAACTTTTGCCTTGCAGTTCGCCAAGGCGGCGGGCGCTCGGATTATTGCCACCTCCAGTAGCGACGAAAAGCTGGAGCGGGCGATGAAGATGGGAGCGAGCGACGGGATCAACTATAAGGCCGTGCCTGACTGGGAAAAGCGGGTGACAGAACTTACGGGAGGAACCGGCGTCGACCTGGTGGTTGAAGTCGGTGGAGCGGGAACGCTGGGAAAATCCCTCAAAGCGGTTTGCGTGGGTGGGCAGATCAGCCTGATCGGAGTCCTTTCGGGTCAGTCCGGCGAGGTTAACCCACTCCCGGCGACCATGAAGGGCGTGCGAATACAGGGTATATTCGTGGGCTCGCGAGAGATGTTCGAAGCGATGAATCGGGCGGTGGCACTTCACCAGATTAGGCCGGTGATCGACAGGGTATTCCCATTTGAAAAGGCGAAGGAAGCCCTCAGTTACATGCAAAGCGGCGCCCATTTCGGTAAGGTTGTCATCGCTATTTGACGCTGGCATGTTATAGTATCGGATCTGCTCTTGGCTGTTGGCTTTGAAAGGTGAGCTAAGAGCACTCTTGACCCGTAAAGACTAAACTTATCCTTTTTGGGTAAAGCGCTAACTACAAGAAAAGAGAGTTTTATCAACAAAAAAGGAACTCCTTATCAACCAAAGACATCAAAGAGAGTTGAATCTACGCAAACTCTTAGGTAAAATGATGTTTGGGAGTTCTTCCGTCGATGAATAATGGGGAGTGCGATCCTTGGGAACCTGTTGAAGGCTGACTCCAAGAAGCCATTGGTTAGAATTAAATGGAGGTGAGTGATGAAAAGAGCGCTGTTGATAGGTGCGCTAGTCTTTTCTCTTGTGGCCGTGACAGCTGTGATGCCAAGCAGCTCTACGGCATTCTTTGGACGATGGGGGTTGGGCTATGGAGGCTACTCAGGCTACGCCGGCTATGGGAGCTATGGAGGCTGCGGCCTAGGCTATGGAGGCTACTCAGGCTATGGAGGCTACCCAGGTTATGTAGGCTATCGAGGCTACGGAGTCGGTTATTATGGCCGCCACTACCGCAGCCGCGGATGGTACGGGCACAGAGCCTACCGTGCTCGGCATGTAGCCTATCGTGTAAGCCACCATGGAAGAGCCTGGCGGCGGTAAGTATTGGGCAAGTCTGCTCTTGGCTCTTTGTAATGCTCCCATTGTCTATCAGTCCATGTGCAGGGGCAGATGCGGGGAGGATCCACCTGGATCACTGCATTATCGCGCTTGATGGGCCGTCGCCTGGCTATGCTGCCTCGCGTTTGATCTACCGCCAGCCATCTAAGAGTTTTTTACCGGAAGGGGTGCGGGGGAATCCGGCTTTTTTGCAAAAAAGCGGGTTCCCGGTGGCCTTCTCAGCGCCCGAATTCATTCAAGGTTTGCCGCCAGCGTTGCAGGTGTGGGGAGGTCGTTAATATGCTTACCGTAATAAGCATATGTAACGATCTTCATCGAGTTTACTGCAAACGCGGCGGGAAGTTGTGTTTCCTTCCCTTCAAATCTTCCATGCCTGAAGCCTTGGCTGACTGCTTTGACGGCAGCGATCATCCCTGCTGGATGAAGATATTTTAAGATGCCACCGGATTCTACGGCGTACTTCTGGAAGATAGCCCCTTGCGGATCGCAGACAATTAAGAAAGGCCAATCTCCTTCGTTCGTAACGGAAGCAACCGTTTCAGGAGAGCTTTGCAAGAAGACGAACACCTTGGTTTCCTTTTGCACAAACAATCCAATCTCTCGTCTCAGCCGGGCCATCTCCATCTGACAAACCGGGCAACCCTGGTAGCGTAGAAACACTAGAATTGCAGGTTTGTCTTCCATTGTTTCATAAAAGTTTTGTCGTGGTGACCATGGGGTCTGGAAGTAGAAGTCGTGCGTTTTGTCCCCTACCCGTAATCTTTGGTAACTCATGTCGATAGCTCTTTCTTGTATGAGAATCGTGTCAGGCCTGAAATAATCAGGGAGGAGAGCGGCCCATGGTTGAGCCAACTGACATCGGGATTAAAAAAATCATTGACTCGTAGAGTTGACACGGTAAGAATAGAAGTAATTGATATTCGATTGCCTTCGAAGGTGTTTTTCACCCGACCAACGAAAGGAGCTTTATGGTAGAAGAAACCAATGGCTTCAAACATAGTGGGGGGGGAAAACATACGACGGGAACTCCTGTCGTAACAAACGTGAGTTTATGAACTCATGAGACGGAGCTAATTCGATTCGGCTCCGTCTTTCGTTCTCAGCCAATCACTCGATTCAACCGTGGGCAGCGCACTCTGACCACGTATTGCCCTGAAGATCCGAAATTACTTTCGGCCTGAGGTTCGTTCTCAGAAGCGCTCAGATCATTCTGAGTGACTTTTTTGAGCGGGCAATGGCTAAGTATACCTGTTTCAGATAGAATTAGTTTCCGAAGTTTTTTCCTCTGATGTAACATACTATTATTTAAAGATATAGTAGAGCCTTGAATGGGCATAACCTCCGCACAATTCCGGTTTAATGTGTGAGACCTGCAGGTCCTAAGTTGTCATTGCGAGGCCGTCAGGTCGTGGTTCACAAACCTCGCCCGCAGATCGCGGAAGGCCGTTGCGCTACCATAAGACACGGCGGCGACGGGCCACCCTGTTGGTGTGGAACCGGGGCGCCGGAGTAATAAATCAATGGATTATTGCATTAGCTCCGTTGATGGGATGAGAAATGACTTTCAGAAAGCGGATTACCAGGGGGAAAACCCTTTTGCAAAAGGTGCTCCGCGCACGGCGAGCAATGCATTTGTGAAGGCATTAAGTTAATCCGAAGGCAAGGGCCATCGAGGTGCATTGTTGGCCCCACGCCCAGTGGACCTGGACCCCCTTTCCGAAAACTCCCATATGTTTGCGGAGTAGCGACAAGCTAGCGAGAGACCGAATTACCCGCACACGAGCTCGAGAAGCATATTTAGGAGTTCTTTGCGAGGCACAGTTTTGCCGATCGAAAAATCTCCCGGACGCTTTGCGGAGCAAAATAAACAATCCATAAATCAAAATAAGGGATAGTCTGAGATAAGCAGGGGTTCAACCCGTCGCGATTCAGGTCCCTACGCTGCCACCAGTCGGGCTTTCAGTAGTTCATCTCGTCAACCAAAGCCGATTTCCTGCTCGTTTCTCGTCAGATGGGTTGCTTAGAGAGCCTTTTGATTGTAATATTAATTAGTCCCTTCCATTTCTGCGGAGCAGAGGATGGTTTCACGGTAGAAATGCTCCATTGCGCGGCTTTGGCCGCGGAGCCCGGTAGCTCAGGCTAGTGAGCAGGACAGTCTACCATGCACGCGCCGAAACCAAAATTGAATGCCAGAGATGTTATGCTGGATATCTGCGCCGGTTTAAGGGACGAAGACCTGATGTCCAAGTACCGTCTCTCTGCAACAGGCCTCACGAGCCTCTTCAGTAAGCTGGTTGCGGCGAACCTGCTGTCACGTGAACAACTTGAAGCACGGCAAGTCCACAAAGAGACGACGGTTGACATTGAAGTAAGCGGCGGCCTCCTTTCCGATAGCCAGGAACTTGCCATATTCTCATGTCGTTGGATGTTTCGCACCAACGCGTGGGTCGTCTCTTCTCCGGCCTTCTGGAGAGATTCACTTTTTTTCGGTAGCTGTGACACCAGCTTTTATGCGCTTAATTCCCAAACCGGAAGAATTCTTTGGAGTTTTCGCGTGGGAGATGTGATTCGGTCATCTCCCGTTGTGGGGAATGGAATCGTCTATTTTGGAAGCTGGGACAAACACGTGTATGCCCTTCGCGTGGAAAGTGGGACCTGTGTTTGGCGATTTCAGACGAAAGGGGCGATATGGTCCTCACCTCTCGTGGATGAAGGGGCGCTTTTCATTACGAGTTCTGACGGGCAGCTTTACGCGTTTGATAATTTCACCGGCCAGGCCATGTGGCGATTCAAGGTGAAAGGGGCGACTCTGCACTGGGCGGAATCGGCTGCTGCTGTCGGATCAGGCTCTGTTTTTGTGGGAAGCCCCACAGGAATGCTGTACGCGCTGGACTCTAGCTCCGGTCAGCCGGTCTGGAACCTAAATACGGGGGCTCCTATTGATTCCTCCCCAGTATTCAAAGACCGGGTCGTATACGTCGGCGCAGGAACCACAACACTGTACGCTATAGACTGCGAGACTGGGCAAGAACTATGGAAGCATAGGACTGAGGAATCCGTGTACGCCTCGTTGGGTGTTGCGGGTAATCTGCTCTGTTATTCAACGCTGAATGGGGTTCTCCATGCTCTTGACAAAGAGACCGGAGAGGAGAAATGGCGATGTCAGAGCAGTGGAGGGATCTTCACGAAGCCGGTTCAGTCGGGCCGCGTGATCTACTGCGGTAACTCCGACACCAATTTATACGCTTTGGACTCAGAGACAGGCAAAAAGCTCTGGACATTCACAGCGGGAGGCGCTGTGATCTGCGCTCCCCGTGTGCACAAGGAGTCGATCTTCCTGGGGAGCACAGACGGATGCCTGTACGCCCTGCCCCTCCGGCTTGAATGAATGACGATGCCTCTGTGGCAGAGCACTGGGGCTGATTATGCGACATTTTGGAAGGCTCGATGCCCTCGTAAACAATGCGGGCATGGCCCATCCAGGCAACGCACCAGTACATGAGCTGTCCCGTGCCTTTGATCCTGAAACGATCTCAGTGTACAGGCATGCGATCTGTTGTGACTTGCCTGGTCGAGAGCCAAGGTCGTATGGACTGCGGGATTCAGGGCGAGCGCCCGAAACATCCATCTGAGAGTCGTCCTACTCTGCGGTTGATCGAGCAGTCCAGCCGTGATAGTAGTGATTGCCATGATAGAGCTTTTGCCGGCTTTCTTTGCAGCCTCAGCAGTGGTCGGTTCAGCCGCGGCCGCGTCTGTGGGTGCGCTATCCAAGGCAGCGTGCCTCCGACTGTTTCGGCCCAAGGAGCGGAGACTTTCTGTGAGGTTGCTCCTCGGTATCGCCGTTGCCGAGACCGTTATCATGTCTATTTCCTTGGCCCTAGCTTTCACAATAGTTGCTCCATACGCAACCCCGCAAATGGAAAGCAAGGCGGTCTTTTTCGCGGTCTTGTTCTCGATGTCGGCAGCATTCCACATCGCATTTGCATGGATCCCGAATCTTTATCTTTTGAGCAGAACATCAACTGCTCCGAATGGTTCCAACAATACTTTTAGTGATTTGGTTTGGGCAGGATTATTAGCCTCCATGACACCTTGTGCGGTTGTCTTAATAGTATTGGGGTTGTGGTTAAGCTATTTCCGATGAGTTCATCCATGATGATGCGGACGAGAATGACTCCCGGTTCAATTCCGAACGACTTTCTGACGACAGCAACCGGGCGGCCTTCCACAGATGATAAATGTAGTAGTTCCCAAGAGTTTTTTGCCCATAACCAATAAGGATCGGAGCGTGATGCAGGGTAGTAGGATAGGCTTCCAGCCTGTCCATTGGGAAATGACGGGCAATCTCGCGTTCTGCGCGGGACATCGCCACTAAATTGTTTTCTTTTTCGCGATCATTTTTGAGAACCCCTATAGAGCTGTCCTGCGGTGGAGTTTGTTTTTGACACGGAGCCGTGACGGGAGTTAAGGTCAAACTCGAAGACCCGGGGACCTCCAACACGGCGAGACCGTTGCATAATACCTGCTAAGGAGATTCGCATATGCGGCTGCAATTCTTGGGAAGCGGCGATGCATTCGGAAGTGGCGGACGTTTCAATATGTGCATGTTGGTCGAAAGCGAATCCGGACGCTTTCTTCTGGACTGCGGTGCATCGTCTCTCATCGCCATGAAACGCTTCGGCGTTGTGCCGGATTCCATTGATACAATCTTCATAACACATCTTCATGTCGATCACTTTGGTGGGCTACCGTTCTTTATTCTCAACGCACAGTTTTCAAAACGCAGTGCACCGTTGACGATCGCCGGACCACCGGGCTTACGCGGTCGGCTCGTTGAAGCCATGGACGTATTCTTTCCGGGGTCGTCCAAAATCCCGCAAAAATTTGATGTGCGAGTACTGGAATTAAAACCGCAAGTGCAAGCTCTCATCAATGACATCTCTGTCACGCCATACGTAGTCAGCGCTGACCACGTTAGAGATTCGCCTTCTTTTGCTCTCCGCGTGGAGTCAGATGGACGGATCCTGACCTACTCCGGCGACGCGGACTGGTGCGATGAATTGGCGGAAGCTGCTCGAGAGGCTGACCTGTTTGTCTGCGAGGCCTACTTCTACGAGAAAGAAATCAAGTATCATATAAACCTTAGAAGTTTGGAAAAACACCTGCCGGAAATCCGCGCCAAGCGGCTCATTCTCACACATATGAGCGACGACATGCTCCGCCGAAGCAACACAATCGGTCATGAGATGGCTGAAGACGGAAAAGTGGTGGATTTCTGAGGAGATTTCCGAAGATCATGATTGGGGCCTGAAAATCCTGTGTCAATGGTTCGATTCCGGCCGCTTGCCACCATGAATGAAAAATCCCGCCTCGCTGTTAATATCGCGAGGCGGGATTTTTGTTCGACGTTATGGTTTGATGAAGTTTGGCTGTCGGACTTCCAGCTACCTCGCTTCGTCAAGAAGCGTTCCGTCCGGTCCGAGCAGTTGGAATACTATCCCTGAGCGGCCAATGGCATGCGTCGAGCAACTCAAGCACGGATCGAACGCTCTGATCATGCGCTTCCATCCTGTTCAACGCGCCCTCGGGAATCGAATCACTGGAAATGAAACGTCTGGCCACCTGCAACAGTCCCTTGTTCATTGCCAGGTTGTTGTTCCCGGTGGCGACAATCAAGTTGACCCAGGTGATAAGCCCTTCCTCATTGACTTTGTAGTGATGGAACAAGGTCCCGCGAGGAGCTTCCACAATTCCGACACCCTCAGAATGGTTCGGTTGAGCAAACCCCCTCACGTGCGTATTAAGGATATTGGGATCATTGAGGAGCTTTTCCATAGTCTCAATGCAGAAAAGAATCTCAATGAGCCTTGCGTAGTGATTGTAAAAGGAACTCATTACAGGACCACGTTCGAGCTTGATGAATTCGGCCCATTCGAGGTCCGCTTCCGGAGTGCCGCACCCACTGGCCACGTTGAGACGGGCAGCGGGCCCGACTTTGTAGATCCCTTCCGGATAGCCTACCGGTTTGTAATACGGCGATTTGAGGTAAGAAAAAGGTTCGACCGCCTCCCCGACGAAATCCTGATACCGGGCCGGGGCGACCTGGTCAGCTACGAACCCTCCCCTTGAATCGATGAACCGCAGCTTTCCATCGACGTGTTCCAGGTTTCCGTCTTCATCGACCAGTCCAAGGAACATCGTGGGGAAGTTGGCAAACGTGCGTATTTCCTCGTTGTATTTATCCAGGGCCGCTTTGAACCAGTTCAGGGTTCGGCGGGTGATTTCGTATGCCTCGGGCACAAGAGAAATCATCTGGTCGCGGCGCTCTTCACTGAGCGGCTCGTTCACGCCTCCGGGAACCACCCAGGACGGATGGACCCTCTTGCCTGCAAACAACTCGATGATTTGCTGACCGATTTTGCGCAGCTGGATGCCGTCGAGCGCCAGGGGCCTGTTGGCGTTCATTACCCCCACTATGTTCCGCTTGGCCGGTTCGCAATCCATCCCGAGCACGAGGTCCGGCGAGGAGAGATGAAAGAAGCTCAAAGCATGCGACTGGATGTACGAGGCGCAGCTCAGCAAGCGCCTGAGTTTAGTTCCAGTGGATGGAATGCGAATCCCCAGGATCTCGTCACAAGCCTTGGCAGAGGCAATAGAGTGGCTGATGGGACATATCCCGCAGATCCGTTCCACCAAGTGACGGCATTTCGTAGAAAGGCCGTCCTTCGCAGAATTTTTCAAAGCCTCGAAATTGGAGGACGTGAAACTTCACGTCATCAATTTCACCCTTTGTATTGAATTGTATGGTTACCTTGCCGTGCCCCTCGATGCGGGTCACCGGCTCTATGGTTAAGGTCGTCATTGAAGTTCCTCCTGATCATTCACGCTCCGAAGCGGCTCTTGCCGGTCAGCTTCAGGAATCCTGCCTTCCAGAAGCTCACCGACTGCAAAGAGAATCGCTTTGGTCGGAGGCGGACAACCCGGCAAGAAAAGGTCCACCTTAACGAACTCGTGAACGGGTCGAGCATGCTTCAACAGTTGCGGCACTCCGTCCGTAGGGGATTCCGTTCCCCGCGCTGGCGTTCTCCATGTATGCGCGGTTCAGCACGTCCGCGACTTTGAACTGATTACGCATCCCAGGGACGTTCGCTGTCACGGCGCAGTCGCCGAAGGAAATCAGGATCCCCGTACGTTCGACGTATCTATGCGGATATTTTCCTCGTCTTCATCGCTACTGACAGCGCCTTCCACGAGGGTTACATCCACGCTTTCCGGAAATGACTTGGTGTCAACCAGGGGGCCGTAAACGATGTCTATCGCAGTCCAACAGATCGGCGAGTTGCTCGTCCATGTCCAAGAAAGACATATGGCAGCCGGAACAACCGTCGAGCCATGTGGTGGCGACTCGGACCTTCTTCTTCGCCGCTGAAGCCTTCCTTCCGTAACCACCTGGCTTCCCGGGTCATTATCTCTTGATCTTGTGTCATTGCTCCCCCTCCTTTCGCATCATTTGCAGGTATGGGAGGAACTGACGCCTCTTCGTCATTTCCGCAACGGACTTGCCTTTCTCGGAGAGCGCCCCTGTCGGGCAAACGTGAACGCACTTGCCGCACCCGGTGCACGTTTCCGACGATCCCCACGGTCTCACCGAGGTCCGTGATGGCGCGAGACATTATTCCGCGGCCCATCACATCCCATGTGTGGGCCCCCTCGATCTCGTCACAGACCCGCACACATCTCTGGCAAAGGACACAGCGGTTGTGGTCCACTGAAAATCGGTCGATGCGTCGCGTCTATGGTATGCCGTGGATACAGGTATTCGTAATGGACGTGAGTCATGCCTAACTCGCACGCCAGGGCTTGAAGCTCACAATGGCCATTGACCACGCACACCGAACAGACGTGGTTTCGCTCGGTGAAGAGCAATTCGAGGATCTTCTTTCGATAATCCACAACTCTTTCGGAATTGGTGATCACCTCCATGTCCTGCCTGGGGCGGGTTACACATGCTGGGAGAAGCTTGGGAGCGCCCTTTATTTCGACTATGCAGAGTCGGCAGGCCCCGCGCTCGGACAAACCGTCCAGATGACACAAGGTTGGTATATTGATACCGTTCTGGCGAGCAATCGTCAGAATTGTCTCATCTTCCCGGGCGCTGACGTCCCGGTCGTCTATCTTGAAAGTGAGGATCCGGACCGGATTGAGGTCCGTGCGCACTTCACTTCTTAGGTATTGGGGAGGTTTCATGATGCGGCCTCCTTGGCACGGTGTATGGAGCACGCTCCGGCAGGACACACTCCGTCCTCCACGTGCGCCTTGTACTCATCCAGAAAATAGCGCAAGGTGCTCATAGTCGGATTGGGTGAAGTCTGGCCCAACCCGCACAGGCTGGTGTTCTTGACGAGATCTGCCAGTTCTTCGAGCATGGCGATGTCACTTGGAGTCCCTTGGCCCTGAGTGATTCTTTCAAGGATATTGTAGAGCTGAGTGGTTCCGACACGGCACGGCACGCACTTGCCGCACGATTCGCTCATGCAAAACTCCATGAAGAACTTGGCCACATCCACCATGCAGGATGTCTCGTCCATAACGATCAGACCGCCGGAACCCATGATGGAACCGACTTTGGCCAGCGATTCATAGTCCATCGGCATATCGAGGAATTGGTCGGGGATACAGCCGCCGGAAGGCCCCCCTGTCTGAACGGCTTTGAACTTCTTCCCATCAGGGATACCTCCGCCAATGTCGAATACCACTTCACGTAGAACAGTGCCCATTGGGACTTCGATAAGCCCGGTGTTGTTTACTCGGCCGGCCAGAGCAAAGACCTTCGTGCCTTTGCTCTTTTCGGTCCCGATACCCGCAAACCATTTGCCGCCTTTGCGAATGATAGGAGCGATATTCGCAAAGGTCTCCACGTTATTGATAAGGGTCGGATAACCCCAGAGTCCGAACTCGGCAGGAAACGGCGGACGCGGACGTGGGGTCCCTCTTCGGCCTTCGATGGATGCTGATCAGAGCGGTTTCCTCGCCGCAGACGAATGCCCCGGCGCCTAACCGCACCTTCACGTCAAAACTGAAGGGCGTATTGAATATGTCGTTCCCGAGCAAGCCCAGCCGCTCCGCTTTTGCGATGGCGGTCCTGACACGTTTTACCGCAAGAGGATATTCGGCCCGAACGTAAATAAATCCGTGTCGAGCGCCCACAGCCGCTGCCGCGATCGCCATCCCTTCAATAACCCGGTGCGGATCGCTTTCCAACACGCTCCGGTCCATGAACGCGCCGGGGTCGCCCTCATCCGCGTTGCACACGATGAACTTGATCGGCGCCGCTGGCCTTGGAAACCGCAGTCCACTTCAGTCCGGTGGGAAAGCCGGCTCCACCACGACCTCTCAGCCCGCTGAGCGTAACCTGTTCGATGATTTCAGCCGGGGTCATGAACCTCAGAGCAGTGTACAGCGCGTCATACCCGGCTTCGGCAATGTAGTCTTCAATGCGTTCCGGGTCGATCTTGCCGCAGTTTTCCGTAACCAGCTTGTGCTGGCGCTGAAAAAACGGCAGATGACTCGGACATTCGAGTCTGCTCACAGGCGCCCCGCCCAGGGATTCGATGATGTCCGAAGCGTCACCGACCGATACTGACTCGTAATACCTGCCTTCCGGCTCAACGTAGATCAGCGGTCCTGCAGTGCAAAGTCCCAAGCACCCCACGGGCTTGATCTCACACCAACTCTCAAGACCGCGACGATTCACTTCCTTTTCCAGGGAGTCCTTGACCAGGTCGCTCTGGCATGACAGACATCCTGCCGCCACACACACGTTCACCCGGTAACGGAACCCCGACTGTCTGTCTTTTTCAATCTTGGCTATGTCCTGGAGTTCTTCAATCGTCATTTCTCTCCCACCTCCCCAGAGTCTCGAGAACAGCCGGTGGGTTCATTTTTCCCCGCACCTCTCCGTCGAGCACCACCGCGGGCGCCAATCCGCAGGAACCCATACATCTGGCGGTCAGGAGAGATATCTTTCCGTCCTCAGTAGTCTCTCCCGGTCCTATTCCCACATGAATCCCGGATCTTGCTGAGAATGCCGGATGCGCCTCCTATGTAACAGGCAGTGCCCATGCAAACTACGCAAGTATGCTCCCCCGGGGGTTTGAGTGTGAAAAAATGATAGAAGGTCGCTACGCCGTAGACTCTACTCAAAGGGACTCTGAGTGCCGCGGGCCACGTACTTTCAAGTGCTCCATGTCCAAATACCCGAAGGATTCCTGGACCGTATGCAACGTTTCAATAAGGGCATGCGGCTCGCTGCCGTGCAGTCCGCATGGTCCTGTTAATCAGTCTCAGGCGACGATCTTCCTCTTTTCCTGGTGGAACATCTGCTTTTGCCATCGTGCTTTCTCCCATTTTGTGCTTCCGCATCGTTGCCTAGATCCGTCGCCAATCGTCGGAGCATTTGTTCTTTCTGTCAAGAGAAAACCAAATGGCTTTACCGACCTGACAGTTCCGGCCGACGGCGATTTTCTAACCAAGATGAGAGCAAGTGGGGTGCCAAAGCGAGGAGACCGAACAGTTCTATGAATACGCTCAAAAAAGTAAAAATTCAAGGGGGGTGCAACAAAAAAGGGTCGCTATGGCAAAAAAGTGAAGTGTCCAAATTCTTTACATTCTGTAAGAAGAATAATAATTACGTTGACACCATGTATACCGTTCGGTATAGTGGCGTTACGTGAGGGAAAAGTGGATAACCGTTCAAATATACTATCATGCGCTCTGGAACTATTTGCATCTCGCGGTTACGACGCTGTCGGGGTTCAAGAAATAGCTGATGCTGCGGGCATCACGAAACCTACGCTGTACCATTATTTCGGAAGCAAACGGGGTTTGCTCGATGCTTTGTTGAAAGAGCATTTCGATGAGCTGTATGAATCCGTGACGCGAGCGGCGGATTATAATCATAATCTGCCGTTGACCCTCAATGCATTGACTGGTGCGTACTTTGCCTTTGCCAAAAAATACAGCATGTACTACAGGATGCAATTATCCATGTGGTTTGCGCCTCAAATCAGCGAGGCTTTCAGGGCCGTATCGCGCCTCAATGAGATGCAGCAGCAGTTACTGGAAGATCTGTTTGTTCGTGCGGCCAAAGATCACGGCAATATGAAGGGACGTCACCGCGCTTATGCTGCTACTTTCTTGGGCATGATAAACACCTATATAGGACTGTCACTCAACGGATACATGGAGATAGACGATAAGCTGGTGTACAAGGCCGTTCACCAATTTATGCACGGCATCTTTTCATAGCGGAATAGGTGTTTATTCATTTTTTTTTGGTCGACGACTATACCAGTCGGTATAGTTTGAGATTCTAAAATACAGGAGTTCACAAATGCCACATTGGGCTTGGGATGCGGTCATTTATCATATTTATCCTTTGGGTTTTTGCGGCGCGCCCGCAAGAAATGACTTCTCCTCGCCGCCTGCTCCAAGATTGGAGTTGATTTATGACTGGATACCCCATCTGAAAAATCTTGGCGTGACGGCTCTCTATTTGGGCCCGGTTTTTGAGTCCAGCACCCATGGGTACGATACGGCTGATTATTTTCATGTGGACCGCCGATTGGGGAAAAACGAGACGCTGTCGCATCTAGCCTCTGCACTCCATCAAAATGGAATCCGTGTGATACTTGACGGCGTATTCAATCACGTGGGGCGGGACTTTTGGGCATTTCGCGACGTTTTGGACCATCATGAGAATTCGTCTTATTGCAATTGGTTCCAGGGGCTTTCTTTCAGAAGCAGAAGTCCGTACGGGGATCCGTTTACTTATGAAACATGGCATGGCCACTACAATCTTGTGAAACTCAATTTACAAAACCCGGCAGTCAAGAAACACATTTTTCAAGCTGTCAAAACTTGGATTAACGAATTTGAGATCGATGGACTGAGATTAGATGCGGCTGATTGCATGGACCTGGATTTTCTCAAGGAACTAGCTGCAATTTGCCGGAAAACCCGGTCCGATTTCTGGCTGGTGGGAGAGGTGCTTCAGGGTGACTACAAAAAATGGGTAAATTCCGAGACGCTGGATTCAGTAACCAATTACGAATGCTACAAGGGATTGTACTCAAGCCATGTGGATAAGAATTATTTTGAAATCGCCTATTCTTTAAACCGTCAGTTTGGAGAGCACGGGATATATCGCGGACTGCCGTTGTATGCATTTGCCGACAACCACGATGTTAATCGAGTGGCCAGCAGGCTCCGGAAGCCGGAACATCTTTACCCATTGTATTGCCTGCTCTTCACAATGCCGGGCGTGCCGTCAATCTATTATGGCAGCGAATGGGGCATCGAGGGGGAAAAGAGAAACGGCGATGATAGCCCGTTGCGACCGTACCTGGATCTTGCGACGGTGTCACAAACCGGCCGACACAGGGATCTTAGCAATGTAATCGGCAAATTATCAAGAATTCGCCGCAGTTCGGACGCTCTCAAGCACGGGGATTACATTCAACTGGCAGTCAGACACGAGCAATTGGCGTTTGCCAGGAAAACCTCAAATGAATGCATAATTGTAGTGGTTAATTCAGCGGATCGGCCGGCTTCGTTAAGAATACCTATTCCTGTTGAGTACGGAGATCGGTTGGTTGACATACTTAACCCGGGCGAATCATATCAAATATCCGAAGGGAAGGCGGAAATCGATATAGTGTGGCCCAATTGGGCACGGATTCTGGAGTTGGTTTAGCTTTTCCACAAGACTGAATGTTCTATTGTGATGCGGAGTTCGGCACAATTACGGGCACGACGGATGGTTGTATCCGGATGTCAACCGGCGTCATTCCAAAGTGATCGCCGTCAATTTCCACCGGTATGGGGTCTTCGGATTCGATTCGAACCGTTCGAGCCCTAACCCGGACCATACCAGGTAATTCGGCTGCCTTTCCAACAAGACCGGCGAAAGCGTAAAGAGACATCCACGGTATCGAGCCCTGTTGAAAGACACGAACCTCAAAATATCCGGAATCGAGCCGAGCCTCTTGGGCGAAAACAAAAACTCCCCCGTACTCACGAACTTTCAGAACCATGACATTGCAGCCGGATATCGTTTGTTCGTTGTCAATAATTACGTGCAATTGGTGAGCCTGATGACTCGCACAGGCTCGCAAAATGGGCACCAGGTAACCGGCATAGCCTAAAGTATCGTTTCGGCTCTTTTTAACTTCTCCGGCAACACGCGCGTCAAAACCCGCGCTGACCAGAAGCAAGAACCGATGATTCTCGACGAGCCCCATATCGATTCGACGAATGGAGCCGTGCTCCAGAATATTAGCCAATTTATGAGGATCAAACGGTAAATCCAGGCTTCTCGCCAACTGATTGGCCGTCCCCGTAGGCAGATGGAGGATCGGTATACGTGATGGATCGGTAAGCCCGTTGATGACTTCATTTACTGTGCCGTCGCCTCCAGCCACAACAAGTCGGTTAATATCGCCATCAATGGCACGTGCCACCTCCAAAGCTTCACCGGATCGCTTACTCATAAAAACCTGCACGTCATGCCCGTGCTGTTCCAAAGCGCGGGCAAACACGTTTATCCGTCGGTCAGTCTGGCCGGTGCCTGCGATAGGATTTCCGATTATGAAGATCTTCATGAAAAGGTCCCGAGAATCACAAGCTCAGACGATTGTTCTCATATTCCATGCTGAATATATGATTTGAATTCCAATTCAGCAATGAAGAAAATTCTTTCAGAATGACCCTTCCGCCACAGGCGACCAAAATGTCAGGGTGTGAATCTCTACCGAGGGTTCGAATCCCTCTCTCTCCGCCAGTTTCAATATGCCAATACGAATGACCGGCAAGATGCCGGTCCTACTATTTGTGGCGAACCTCTTTTATTGCGAGCGGCGCCGAGCAATCTCGCTGCTTTGGGATTGCTGGTGGGACCGTCCCGCGCAGAACGCGGGATTGCCGGTCATTTTAATGGACAGACGAGACGCCTGTCGCAGCATAGACTCCTCGCAATGACAAATCCACGCCCCTCCTGCCTGAGGGGTTACGTGTCATGTAAATATTTGTGCATCGTTGTGACGTTTCACCAGCGGAAGGCAGCTTATATTCAGATTTGTCTATAATATTGAGACCGGGACACTATTGGTCCGCAAATCAGCATATCAGCCCCCCACAACGATATATTTTCAGTTTTCCGGGCAGAGCTTCGGCGAATTGCTTTTTGCAGAGAAAAACCCTTTGAACACTCCCTCAATCAGTGGCGGCTCCCAAGTACATACCGAGCGTTGCCCATTCGGCGAACTCTGAGTTCGAATTGACCGACTTCGTCCACCATGCCGGCAAATTCCACGGACGGGGTACCTTCGGAATTTGTGAGCCGGAAAGCCATGCGTTCATCACCTCTGATGATTATAAATCCATCCCATTCCGGTCCATTGGCAGGAACCACTGTAACTCCGTCCGCGGGTGACGGATCGGATAATAAATCCCGGCCCTGGCAATATTTTATGGGCACATTCTTATCGGCCAGCGCATGTAGCAAAGTCGGTAACACGTCAGTATGGACCGTGGCAGTGGAAATTTTTTTCGGCTTTACACCTGGACCGACCATGACAAACGGAGTCCGCATCTGGACTTCAGACATCCGGCTGGCGTGCGTGAACACGCCGTCTTCACCCATGGATTCCCCATGATCGCCTGTTACGATCACTATGTTGCGATTCGGGTCAATCGACTGAAGCAGGTTCATGAGTTCATGTTCAAGGAACAGCAGTGAGTTGGCATAACGATTCAGATGGTTTCGGATCTGTTCCCGCGGATTCAGAAAATGCAAGAAGCCTGTCGACTCCTTCAATATCTCGAACTCGGACGGACACGGATACCTGTAATGGGATGACAAAAGATAAAAGAACACAAATTGTGGCCTACCTTGAGCTCTGTTGACAATGTTCTGCGCATGGGCCAGTTTACGACGGTCAGAATCAGGCCAATCATTCATGCCGGCGAGAGTAAATTCTCCATCCTCTATCACGTGATCGCAGTATTTTTCATTCATGAAATCCGCCATCCGCCTAAAACCTTTTATCTCGCCGGATGACAATAATGAGATTTCATAGCCTGACTGCCTCAAGGACTCGAGCATTTGCGGAGGGATCGCACGATCCAGAGTCTCATGAAATCTCAACGGTGCCCGACCATATAGTAGGGAAAACAGGCCCAGATGGGAACAATTCGAACCCGAATAATGGCGCTCAAGGCGCAGACCCTTGGTCGGCCCAATTATCAAGACGTTTCATCATCCCAGGGCTTAAAGCAGAAGGACGAAAACTCTCGAAAATTACCATTATGATATTGGGCAATCCCGACCCCTTGACGCATGCTGTCGAATCCACAGGTTCGGGATCTGCACCGGCTCGCACCATTTCCCGGGCTGTCGATTCAACCTCTCGCGGTACAATGGCGCTCTCGTCTTCAAACCGATCCCGTACGGTTTCACCCAAGAAAGGCTGTCCTTGATCTTCGAAATCAATGCCCAAAGATGTTTGGAAATGTCCGAAATCAAAATTAATTGGAAAGTGACGGTTTGATGACAAGATTTGTGGGAATAATGGCGCATCGAGTCGTCCGGTAATGCTTAGCAATGGATAGCCCATTGACGCTTTCATACGATCATCTGCGATGGAATACCGGTTATTTGAAGCTGGTCCAAAATCATGTGCCGTTATCAACGGGCGCTGCGCGAATTTTAAGGGAGGCCTTCGGCCGATCACGGAGAATGTGGCAGCTACCGATGCGGTATGGGTGGTTTCAATCTGAATCGCCGAATAATCGGATAAACGTTGAAGTTGTTGTTTAACTGGGAACGGAAGCGCCATAGCGGAATAGACTCTGTCTAGTACACTGCGATCCTTGAACAGCGCAAGTGAAGGAATGACCCCGACGATGACAAGAATCATGCCTAGACTCACCGCAATTACCGCACGGGTCGAATTCAACCATTTCAGTCGATTCGCAAGACGTGCCGTGAGGCATGAAATACAATAGAAGCAGATGGGACCTGCAATTACAAAAATGGTCAGAAGCAATATCGCTTCGGTACTCAACCCCCCTCCGGCCCATTGCCAAATTTTCTGTTGGGGTGATGCGAGGATGTCCTTTATGTGAGGGAGGTAATCCGTAGCGTGAAAGCCGGCAAACCCGACTGAAGCAAGATCGGCTGCCATATAGTAGAAGACAGCAATCCAGGCCAAGTTCAAAGTTACAGCGGCTGTTCGTTTGAAGCGGAAAAATACAAAAAAAACCAAAAACAAGAGCAACGGTAAGAACCAAACTAGACTTTGTGCCAGGAGGAGCCAAAAGACCAGAAAAATGTCAAGGGTTGATAATGTTTGAAATTTGGGACCTATAATGAGTTGATAACGGTCCCATTCAAAAGACCAGGCAAACAGCAGCGCAGTAAAAAATATAAAAAACAGAATTCGCAGCCACTGCACTGGACGGGAATATGTTGTCAAACAATCCTCACAAGAATAATTTGAGAACTGATATAGAAGACGGGTGGGATGATCCCATATGGCTGGACAATGGCAGGCCCATACAGCCGCTCAAATCCAGTACCTCCTGAATTTACTGGTTTAGTAAACTACTGCGCCGGTGCGTCTTGGAATGTCGTCTTTCAAGCATATCGCAAACTGTTAGAACATTGCAAGGACAATTAGGATTTCTTAACAATCATTCATTATACCGATTCTCAGAAATTGTGTCGAAATGGGATTGCACTGATGCAGATCATCGAACAGTCTGTTCGGGTGACTGGCACTTGACTTCGCGGGTTCTGGTAGGCACCGGCGTCCCTGCCGGTGCGAAACATGGTCGACCGGCACGGAGAAACTGTCTCAGAATTATCGCATCTGCCAAAATCGTAGCACGATGCCGCCGTAGGGGCAGGGCTTGCCCTGCCCAGAAAGGGCGCAGCAAGCGGCGCCCCTACTGTAGCTGTTTGCTGCCGACCGCCATTTTCCATGGAACACACCGTCAGGTGGGTTCTGTCTCTGCTTCTGTATCGTGGCACGATTTCGGGTTCGTGAAGAATTCTGAGACAGTTTCCGGAGGCCGGTCGCTACCGGAAATTGGGTCGATGCCGATCACACGAGCTAGAAGGTGAGAATACTGACAGGCCAACCGCCAAACCAATTGACGGGAAGTATTCTGGCCAGAATGTGAAGTAGCGCTGCCGCGTATAATGAAGCGACCACATCATCGAGCAGTATCCCCCATCCGCTCGGCAGGCGCTCCAAGTAGCGAGCAGGCTGAAGCTTCAATATATCCATAATTCTCGAGAAAAAGAATGCCCAGATCGCAGTCAGATACGGATCAGGGGTACGAAACAACAGAACAGTCACAAGAAATCCCGCGACTTCATCGAGAACGAATCGGCGAGGATCCTTTACTCCCCAGTAGCGTTCCGCCCAGGGGCTCAGACCTAAACAAAGGACGCAGACTAAAATCAGTGCAACGGCAATCCAAAAACTATGATTGGCCTCAGGCGAAATTAATGAAATCAGAATGAATATTGCAACACCGGGCAGAGTCCCCCACGTTCCTGGAGCTATTGGTAAGTAGGCTAGCCCGAAAGATGTTCCCAATATTTGGAAAATCCGATCACGTCCACTCATGGCCACGTTAACTTCACCTAAGAATTGATATAGTGTTTGTCAAAAGTAATGGCGTCTTGCCACTCGTCACCCCGGCGAAAGCCGAGGTCCAGTCCCGCGTCCCGACGGGATTGTCCTAAGTAAAGCCTGGAACCAATCTTTCCTGGATTCCGGCCCAGTTTTTCAACGGGACAAGCTTAAAACCGCCGGAATGACGATATAAAGCTACCTCGAATCGGACAAAACTTTCGGCAACCTGTATGAGAACCGAAGGCACTCGCCTCAGCTTGCCAATGGGCCCTTTGAATTAGCATATTCTGAATTATTGTCACGCTGAAAAGTATGCTGATCGACGGGAGCGCGGAAAAGTAATAAAAAAGGGGAACGATTACCAATCATTCCCCTTTTAAGAAAAACTGGACCCGTCCGTGCGGCTAGTGCTCGATCACCAACGGCCCCTCCGACAGTCGCACAGTTATCGCCACCTTATAGAGTATCGTCAGGATCAGGAAACCCAGCGCCCAGATACCCAGAGTGATGGACATTTCACGCAGGGTCGGCGCATATTCCGTCAAAGTCTCTAAAGGAGAAGGAATGAATCCGGTAACGACCAAGCTGATTCCCTTCTCTATCCAAAGCGAGAGAAAAACCAAAACGCAACCAATAGGCAAAATCTGCTCACTGTGTCTGGTCGCAGGGATGACCATTATCAAAGCGCCAATTAGCGCCATTATGATACATGCCCACATCCAGGGCGTCAGGGCTGAATGACCGTGGAGGCCCGCTAACAGATAATCGAAATGATAGGTATGTTCCGGAATTTGGCTGTAATAAACGGTAAAAATTTCGCAAAGGAAGAAAAATATGCTGGCAACGATTGCATAAGCCACAATTTTCGCCAAAGACTGAATTGCCGTCCATCCTGCATCGAATTTGGTGAACTTCCTCAAGAATAGGCAGAAGAGAATCAGGAGAGAAGGACCGGATGCGAAAGCAGAGCCCAGGAATCTTGGCGCCATAATGGCCGTAAGCCAAAAACCGCGACCGGGCAGACCTGCGTACAAGAACGCGGTAACAGTATGAATACTGATCGCCCAGGGAATTGAAAGATATATGAGAGGCTTAACCCAAGCGGGAGGCGGCGCTCCCCTGCCCTCTGCACCCAAAACAGTCCAGCCGATTATAATATTGAGAAACAAGTAACCATTTAGGACCACCATGTCCCAGAAGAGAACGGATTGGGGCGTAGCGTAGATCAATACGTTGAAAGCCCTGTCCGGCCGTCCAAGATCGGCAATGATGAAACTCAAGCACATGGTGACCGAGGCTACGGCCAGAAATTCCCCCAAAATGGTGATCTTACCGAACGCCTTATAGTCATGAAGGTAATAGGGCATCACCAACATCACAGCAGAGGCCGCCACCCCGACGAGAAATGTAAATTGGCCGATGTACAAACCCCATGATACGTCCCTGCTCATGCCGGTTATTCCCAAGCCAGTGCTCAACTGTTTCAGATAGGACGAAAATCCCAGACCGAGTACGATCAGAAGGAACGCGATCCACAAAAAGTAGCTTCTATTTCCTGTTAATGCCTTTTCCAGCATGGCAACCTCACAAAATATAATAAACCTGCGGTGAAGTACCGAGATGCGGTTTGCGCCGAACGGCCGGATTCTTACGAAGTAGCTGCCGCACCTCAGAGTTGGGGTCTTGCATATCTCCGAACACCAGTCCCTTATCTTTACATGCTTCAACGCATGCCGGGATGAGCCCCTTAGCTAATCGTTCGTCACAAAAGTTGCACTTCTCAACAACACCACGCGTCCGGGTGGGAAATTCCTGGTTCAATTCGGTCTTTATGTATGGACGAGGATCCAGCCAATTCAAGCTTCTAGCTCCGAAAGGACATGCTGCCATGCAGTAACGACAACCGATGCAGCGATGATAATCCATCATAACGATTCCATCCGGCCGCTTGAAAGTCGCCTTAGTCGGGCAGACCCTAACACAGGGCGGGTTGTCACAGTGATTGCACAATGTCACCAAAGGCAGCCCCTTAAGGCTTTCTTTCATGTAGTCTTCCATATAGTCGCCGACGTCAGGAAATACATGCTCAAATTTATCCAGCCAGATCCATTTGATTTCCTGTTTCGGATTAGGCATCGTGGGCACATTGTGGACTCGATGGCACGCTTCAACACAATCTTTGCAGTTTTCTTTAGCCTGCAAGCACTTCTTTTGGTCGACGACCATAGCCCACCTTTTGCCGACTAGCGCTTGCGGATTAGGTGTTACCTTTGGTTGGCCATTACTCGCAATCGCATTTACAAGTGGGCTTGCGCCGAGCCCAAGTGCGGAGAGGCCGGCGATTTTCAGGAAATGCCTTCTCGTGCTATTCATCAGTTGTCACTCCTTGGGGCCTGGATTCTCTTTCGGCGCTATGTGGCAATCCCAGCATTTGGGGCTCACCTCGACGTAGTTGTGACATCGGTCACAGAACTCGGTTTTTTTTGCATGACATTTGGTACATGTATTTTGAAGACTCATCTGGTACTGCTTTCCGCTGGAGTTGGTGTAAACCCGCTTGCCGTCCCGGACTACGTCGTCTCTCCATTGGTCCAGAAGCTTCATATGAGAGGCCTTCATGAAAGGAATGGATTCCACACACTCCTTTTCGGTAGTACCCACTACAAGTTTCGGCGGAGTGGAGCTTTTGCCGCAATTGTACCAAAATGGTATCGAGACAAGGATGAGAAAGATTATGATCCCAACGATTATCTTGCCTGCGTTATACATCCTCGTCCTCCTCGTCTCCATTCGGCTTCAGAGGTTCGCCTCGAAGATCTGTTTCTCTTTCTTTTTCCCCTGTCATGATTAACGCGTTAGCCAGCAGTTCGTGTATCCCGCCGACCTCCACATCCGGCGCCCAATATTCCATCAGCCCCGAGAGGGTGGCTCGGTCGATCGCGCACATGCACAACAACCTGTTGACATCGTAATTGTCTCGAACATACCTGACTGCATTGGCTCGCGGGAAGCCGCCTCGCATTCTCATCTCCATATTCTCGTCGTTACCTAAGCCGGCCCCGCCTCCACAACAAAAGGTATTCTCCCTTATTGTTTTTTCAGGCATTTCGAAAAAATTGTTGCAAACATTCTGAATAACGTACCGAGGCTCATCCAGCAGTCCGGCTCCTCTCGCGGGATTACATGAATCGTGATAAGTAACCCGGAACCTGTCATTTCTGCTCGGATCCAACTTCAGTTTCCCGTGCTTAATGAGATCCGATGTAAACTCCGTAATATGGACCATTTTCGTGCTCTTGGAATTTTCGAATTTGGTCCCTGTTATGGGAGAAACAGGTTCTTCAAGAAAATCCGCCGGGCCGTTCATCGTATCCATGTACTGGTGGATCACCCGCCACATGTGCCCGCATTCGCCACCGAGAATCCATTTTACGCCCAATCGCTTAGCTTCAGCATAGATCTTCGCGTTGAGTCTTTTGATCATCTCGTGAGACGTGAATAAACCAAAATTGCCGCCTTCCGACGCATACGTGCTCCACGTATAGTCAAGACCCAGTTCGTGGAATAGCATCATATAGCCCATGCACGTATAGGTTCCGGGGTCCGCAAAATAATCACCGGAAGGAGTAACAAAAAGGATTTCAGCTCCCTTTTTGTTTACCGGCAGTTCAATCTTGACCCCGGTGATGTCTTCGACATCGTCGAGCATGAACTCCCACATATCCATAAGGCCATGGGGCGGAATTCCCAGATGATTACCGGTTCTAAAACAGTTTGCTGCCGGTTCGATCACCCAGTTGATATTCAAGCCGACCAGGTTGAGCAATTCCCGCCCGATCATTGTGATCTCAGCCGTATCGATACCGTAAGGACAAAATACCGAACAACGGCGACATTCCGTACATTGGAAAAAATAATAAAACCATTCTTTAAGGACATCTACGGTCAGTTCTCTGGCGCCAGCGAATCTGCCAAGGAGCCTTCCGACAGTAGTGAAATCATTCTTGTACACCGAACGGAGCAGCTCAGCTCTCAGCACGGGCATGTTCTTTGGATCACCAGAGCCGATAAAGAACTGGCATTTATCCGCACACGCTCCGCATCTGACGCAGATATCCATAAACAAACGAAAAGAGCGATATTTTTCAAGCCGTTCCTTGAATCCTTTAAGAATGATTTCTTGCCAATTCTCAGGCAATTTCCAGTCTTCTTCAGTAGGCGACCACTCCCTTGGATTAGCCAACCCAAGGTATTTGAGATTCTTGGCGGCGCCAGGAAAACTATACGTGCCATCCCTGAAATTTACCGGCGTGTCCATCCACGGGGTTTCAGGAGGTGTCAATTCATCGGGCCTGATTAAGGCTTCCGGTTTGGGAAGTTTTTCTGCTGACATCTCTACTCCTTGTCCACTGGGAGTCCGACCTCTTTCATCTTCTCCCTGAAATCGTCTTCGTATTCTTCGTACGTGTGAACTTTAACCGGATAATTCCACGGATTGATATGTCTTTTCATTCGATTATCATTAGCTAGATTCCTGGTTGGGCTAAGGAAAACCCCGGGCGCATGCATAAGCTTACTAAATGGGAAATAAATCAGAAGCGCACTAACCAGGAATAAATGCACATAAAAGATCGGGTCCACCCCGACCGGCACAGTTGGATGAAATGTCACCAATCCGATTGCAAGTCCTTTGACCCCTAATAGATCAACTTTCCATATGGTCCTCATCAGCAGTCCGGTGATGCCGATGCCTAATATGAGAAACAGAGGAAAATAGTCAGCGGGAAGAGAAAGGTAACGCATCTGCGGTATAGCCACCCTCCTGAGAAACAGATAGGTGACCGCACCTAAGAAAACGATATCGGAAATAAATATGGTCGGCACGAGTATCTGAAAAAATCCGTCCAGAGAAGAAATCAATTCAATAAAACCGGGAACGGGCTCCAGAAAAAACCGAAAATGGCGAATCACTATCATCAGAAAGGAATAATGGAAGAGGATTCCTCCCAGCCATAACCATTTGGCTGAAGCATAAGTGGCACTAGGTCCCTCACGCAACTCCACTTTTGTGTTTCTAAAAAGAGACCTGAAAAGCAAGACCTCAAGCGCCATCCTGCCTATAACGCCCCAAGTATTGTAGGGGGCTTCCAGGTTATCTGCCTTTATCCAAGGAAGTGATTTGCCCTGGCCGCACGTGGTAGTGATCCGAAACGGCACTGGAATTCGGGCCCATTCCACTACCCGGTATACAATTCCGATGACGAATACGGCAAGCGCCACATACGGGATTACTACTCCAAAAAGAGTTTCTAATCCCAGGCTCTTAACTCCAAGCCATGAAATAAGGATACAAACTATTACTGCCAATAGTGACGCAAATACGGAAGCCCATGCGTTCATCTGTCATCACCTCGATTTATCTTACAGTGTCAGGCTGGCCTTGTTCATCATCCGACCAATTCACAGGATCACCATATTTACGGCAAATCCTTTCCCAAGTTCTACAAGTGCTATCTTTCACTTCTCGGATTCTGATTTCAAACAGCCTCTCTCGGCACTCCATGTATTTATCAAATGAAAGGAGGGCCAGTCGATCGATCCTTTGTTCCAAATCAAACAACTCAGATCCCACGCTGTTCGCGGCGTTCTCCTTTTCGAGCACTTCTCTGATTACGGCTTTTAATGGGAATAGAAAACCGAGCGCCTGAGACGGAGAGAATTGCTGAATCGCTCTGATTCTAATAATCCGATCCAAAAATTCAGAAAACTCCGAGGATTCGATATCTGTTCCGTCAATTAGACGTTGATAGACCGCCTCTACTCCTTCAAAAATCGACGCGCCCACCGGGTTTGTGAATTTCTGCTTATGATCTCCCAGGAATTTGCGAGCGTCTTCCGGGTAAGTTTCCAAGACAGCATCAAACCATTTCCCAATTACAAATTTCTTTCGTCTATTAAGCAATTCCGCCAGCATTCGGGATTAACAATTCCTTTCTCGTTTAACAATACCAGAGCGGTACCGGTTTCACAGAATATCTTCGTCGTTGAACGGTTCGAAGCTGTCTGCCCCAAGTCCGTCAACGGCGTTCATGTGCCCCAGACGCCAATGCTTCACAGCACCGCCAGGGGCTCAGCATGACCGGCGACGAAAGTTAATTCGTCAGCCCCTCCTACGGACTGGAGTCAGGCCCCCTAAGTTTCTTCACTAAAAGTTATAAAAGCCTTCGCTATGGCGTGCGTCCAAAAGTTATCGGTTATCACTTGCAGTGTTGTTTTGTCAAGAGGTCTGGAGATTTCTTGATGAAAAATTTAATCCCTCGCGGCATTCATGATAAACAAAATTCTTGGGATAATAGTAGACTATGTGATCTGAAATTTCAAAGCTGACGGAGTTAATCTCCTGATATTTTAACTACTAATTGGAGCAAGAATATGACGCTGGAAACCGAGAGTATAGACTTGCTACGAGAGGCCATCGAGAGCCTCGAGATGAGCTTCAAAGATTTACCGAGTTTCGACCCGGAGCTTGATCTCGACGGTTTACGTTCGGTCCTCACCGAGGTGGCTGTGAAAATCCGCGATAACTACCCTTATCCCCATCCGATGTACATAGGCCATATGATGAAACCGCCCCATCCCGTCGCTCGTATGGCTTATGCTCTTTCACTCTGGATCAATCCCAATAACCATGCTCTGGATGGTGGGCGAGCCAGCTCGGCCATGGAAAAGGAAGCAGTGGCGGATTTGGCGCGAATGTTCGGGTGGCAGACACATCTTGGTCATTTGTGCGGCGGTGGGACTGTGGCGAATCTGGAGGCTCTTTGGATATCCAAATGTCTACGGCCGGACAAAAAAATTGTTGCTTCGGAGCAGGCTCATTTCACCCACAATCGCATTTGCTCGGGTCCTTGGGATTCCTTTTGAATCGATCCCCTGTGACAAAGCCGCAGCCATGGATGTGAACGCATTGGAAAGTATTCTCAAGAAACATGAAATCGGGACAGTTGTTGTGACTATGGGTACAACTGCGACAGGGTCTGTAGACCCGCTTGCGGACATCATAACGCTTCAAAATCGGTTCGGATTCAGAATTCATGCGGACGCAGCTTACGGCGGATACTTTATTTTGGTGGATAACCTGCGGCCTGAGACCCGAACCGCTTTTGATCTACTACCTGAAGTAGATTCGATAGTAGTTGATCCTCACAAGCACGGACTGCAACCATACGGATGCGGGTGCGTGATCTTCAAAGATCCTTCCTGCAGCCGTTTCTATAAGCACGATTCGGCCTATACTTACTTGACTTCTTCTGAGCTGCACCTCGGAGAAATCAGCCTTGAGTGCTCCCGTTCCGGGGCCACTGCCGCTAGCTCTCTGGGCGACGATGCGCATGCTCCCTCTTGTTCGAGGGGGTGAATTCGCAACAAATCTGGCCAAGTCACGAACCGCTGCTCTTAAGTTTTTTGACCTGCTGAATAGTGATTCCAGATTCATGGTCGGTTTTGAACCCGAACTGGACATTATGATCTGGGCCCCCAAAGCTGATAGCGCTAGCGAAGTCTCTCGGTTGACGGAAAATTTGTTCCAAAAAGCTGCGACAGTCAATCTGCATATGGCGAAAGCAAATCTGCCAAAAGGTATTCTGGTGCACTATTGGCCGGGTTTGGAGTGGGACCGGGAACACATAACTTGTTTAAGGGCTTGTCTGATGAAACCAGAGCACCTTGACTGGATCGAACGTATCTGGGGTGTGCTGAACCAAGCTATGGATGATGTGGCTACAGAAAGATGATGGCCGGCAGCATATTCCGAACACGTCGCGTGGCCGGCATATCAACTTGCATTTATTGAACGACATTCTTCACAAGGATAAAAAATGGAGCGATCAGATAATTATCGTTAAAATCAACATGTATTTCAATCATTTAGGCATTAATTGGATATCCGTATTCTGCCCTCTCTCGAGCCCAGATCTTGTCCTCCATCGCCCTGACTCGTCGGCCGTAATCGTCCAATTCATCCTTAATTTTCACGATAACATCATCAGCGCCTTCATGCGTCGGATAAGCGCAGCACGAACGAACGACCTGCCGGTACACGTCCGGATTATCTATAATCATGCATGGTGTGAGAAGATTTTCGGAATATGGCTGTTTGGATCGAATCGTAGAGAAGAAATCACTGCGGAGAACCTCACGAAGAGATCGGTTGTGAATCTTATCAACGGCAAAATGCACGAATACGCAAGGCTCTACATCGCCGTTGGCGTTTATGTGGATATAATTTCGTCCTCCCGCAATGCAGCCCCCTACGTAAGGAGCGTCGTTCCAGAAATCCGCAATAAAAATAGGATACTTCGCTCGCAGTGCTTTGCCTCGTTGTCTAAGATATTCCCGCTGCTCAGGAGACGGCATTAGCGTGACATCCGGATCTTTTCCAACCGGCAAGAATAAGAACATCCAGCACACCATCACTCCCTTGCTCACCAGATGCTCGAAGAACTCATCCGTCATAAGAGCTTCAACATTCCTACTCGTCACAGTTAATGAGGTGCCGACCGGGACCCCCCTCTGCTTCAGCCTATCCATAGCATCCATAACTTTTTGGTACACACCTTTGCCGCGTCGGGCATCGGTGGCCTGCTCAAACCCTTCCAAACTAATAACCGCTCCCGAATTTCCAAGCCTGTGCAACTCGTCGGCAACGTGATCGTTTATCAGTGTTCCATTGGTGTAAAACATAAAGTACATTTCATTATGTTTCTCAATGAGCGGCAGCAAATCGTCTCGACGGGTTAATGGCTCACCCCCGCTGAAAACGATAAAACGCACCCCCATCTCGTACGCTTCAGTTAATAATCGATCTATCAATTTGTACGAGAGACCTTTTTCACGAACATATTTTCCGGAATAGCATCCAGTGCACTGCAGATTGCACTGCATGGTGGGACTTATTAGAATGGTGAATGGGGGAGCGTATCCTTCTTGTCTCTCGAACTCGGCACGTAACGATGAACTCTTAAGAAGTCCGTTGATAAACAGAGCTCGAGCCACTGCCTTAAGACAGTGTGGCGACAGTTCATTCATTACTCTCCTGAACAGTCGAGTCGCTTGGCCGTTTTCCCCTTGCCGGAGGCTCTCTTTTACAGCCTCCACTGCGGCATTAGCCTGATCCCCTTGAACAAGGTACGAGGACATGACACTTAATGCCATGAATGTCTCGGGCGACACATGAGTAATAATTTCGAGCATAGCATTGGCCACTTGCTCGCGGGTCATTGTTTTGACGCGTTCGAGGAACTCCATGACAAACCTCCTTGATTATATGGTTAAATTTCGGAGCTTGCGTCCGCCCCCTCGCCATATGAACAGCGGGACCGGTCCCACAGCCAAGTGTGGCCGGTCGACAACTGTCCCGCGCGGTGGTGTCCCTCATAGATCGAATGTGAATTTAAATCCGACTACAACCCTCCCGAAGTTTTGATTCATGTGTACAGTTGCTGCGACCGATAGTTTTGATCGAGTCGACCAATAACATCACAGCTCATTCCCCCGAGTGTATGATCCCGTTCCGGCCCTGTTCTACGGCACTTGAGTTGAACACTAGAACAGGCCCCCACTTTTTTTTGGCATTAATCAAACATATGCTCAATTCAGTCGTGACACCAATTCCTACGGGTATTATACTAGTCGACAGGGTAATTTAGCAAATAGCAGCATCAGAAAAGCGAGATGGGTTTGGAGGCGAGGTCTACCTACCTCGATGCAGGGAGAGTGTTGCTGCCGCAATCTTTGTGGCAGCTAAATAGGGGGCGAGTATGCAGAAATTGTCATTGGTCGTTCTCTTATTTCTCATAATTGCTTTGGGGGCATGGGTTGTAGTGGACGCTCTTTACTGGGGGTCAACAGACAATTTCAATCTTTTCCCACACCCCAGGTATTTTGTTTTGGCCACAATTGGAATTGCAACAGTTGCCGGTCTCTCGTTGTTGATTTTTATTTTCGGAAAAATATTATTCAGAAAGACGCGCAGATCCCGTTGAGGCTTCCCCGGACATCATGGATGTCAAGAACCTGTTGGCACGTCGGCTTTGGATCTTGGAATCATGCCTAGCAGAATATGAAAAAACCAACTGACGTGAGGATGTAATAGGCCATCCAAGACAAAAAAATGCATGATAGCGCCCAGCAAGGGCAGAAGAAGAGCGAGAGCAGGTACAAACTCAGGCTGATTGGGCTTTGAGGTCCATCGAATCAATCTGATTAGCAAGATGCATAGCGATCCCGTATAAATTATGAGGAACGGAAAACCAAGATCGGCCATAAAAGTAAGGAAGATATTTTCAGACACTACTATCCGTTTTGTTGAATCAGCGAACTTTTCCTTTGTACTGTGACGATACATGAGATGGTAGTCGTCCAAGTATTTTTCACGTGGAGCCCGCAAACCATTACCGAAGAAAGGATTCTGCACAGCAATGTGCCAAGAAAAGGGATAGTTCTCGATTCTATAGTAAGCAGGCTCATAATTGGGCTGAAGTTTTTGAATCGGAAGCTGATTAAAAAACAAAAATATCACCACCGCCAGTGGGGCCAGAATCAGCAAAAATCTTCGGGCTTTTAGTGATCCGAAGGCTACTGCAACAGCTCCGAGAACAACCGGTATTAGCACGGCAGATCTGAGATCACTGAGGAAGCAAACAGCGTAACCCAGACACAATACTGAGCCGCCGATTATCATATTGCGCTTAACTTTCCCAAGAATCAGCGCCAGGGGGGCAAAGGCCAAAAGAAGCATACGATTGGATAAGGGATGAACGTTTACGTCGAGAAAATGCTCAATTGTTCCGTAAAAGAAATACCCGCCAAAACTCAGGATTATTATAAGTGACAACACGACGGCACAGAACCAGGTGAAGAACTGCCGTTTTTGTGGAGAATTGATCAGAAATCTGGAACACCAGAAGCCGCCGAGACCGCTTGCCACAACAGAGAATCCTCGCAACATAGAAGCTTCAGGTGTTGCACTGAGAGAACAGCTTATCAACACCAAGCACGTGAGGATTGCTGAAACAATCGCTTCAAGAGAAGTGCCTGTTCCAGGAGCTCTCTTCACGAATGAAATGCTTGCAATCAAGCTGGCGAGACAGAACAGGGCGGTTAACATTTTAGCTCTGTCACCTTCGATGACAGCGAAGCTTGGGAATACGAAAGCAGCATTGAGACAAGTCAGGCAAAAGAGAGACCAGGCAATTTTCTCGCCCAAGGATAATCCACGCACAGCCGAAAAAAATGATTGTACAGGCGGAATTGAGTTTAACTCATCAACAGTAGTTGTGGTATGCATCATCTTTGTATGAGGTCTTTTAGATGGTTCAATTTACAGCGGTTATTCGAATCTCATGGCATCCGCAGCATCAAGGCCACTTGCTTTCTTGGCGGGTATCAACCCTGAAATCATTCCGAGGATGATTCCCAACACTATGCCGCCTAAAAGAGTGGCAAGAAAAACGCGGTACGAAGGGGCCATATCGAAAACTCTCTCGAGGATTTCAACACTGATAATTCCTAATACAATTCCTAATCCCGCGCCAAGAAGACTTATTCCGATGGCTTCCATCAGAAACTGGGACATTATCATGCCATCTGTCGCGCCTACCGCTTTTCTCAGCCCGATTTCCGTCGTCCTTTCCCGGACCGCGGCAAGCATAACATTGGTGATTCCAAGCCCAGCCAGCAGAAGGGTCACACCAAGAGCAGCATATAAGAACATTTTTACTATGAGTATGGTCCTCTGTATTGTCTTGAGCGTTTCAGGGTAATAGATGACGGTTATCGCATCTGCGTAAGCAGGCTGGTTTCTGATCAAAACGTTGAGGGCCTCTTGATGGACTGTGTTTACTACATCCCAGTTTTCTGCGCGGACATAAATATCTCTGATGTGGTACATGTCTCTGTATCTCGACCTTGCAACTGAAATGGGCACGATGATTGTGTCCGGATTCGACACATCTTCGACCCCGCCTATTATACCAACTACGTGGAACTGATGGCCGCTAATGGCTATTGTCTTCCCCAGAGCGTCAGTGCTTCCTTTGAACAATTTCTTGAGCACATTCTGACCTATCACGCAGACGCTTTTTCTACCGGTAACATCTTCCGTGCTGATGGGTCTGCCTGTGGCCACCGGGACATGGCAAATCCAGTGGAACGCGGGTTCTACTCCGAGCAATCTCACGCCCTCCACCTTGACCGTTCCGAAGCTAGCTTCAGCGTACCCGATCCAGACGACCGGAGTCACACCAGCGACCCCGGACAATTGCCGGAGATCATCAATATCCTTCTGGGAATATGAACCATGATGCCACCGTTCGCTTCGGTCGAAATCCCACGTTGCTTTCATAATTGTAGCGGCACCCAACAATTCAAGATTGCTCCCAAGATCGCTCTCGACTGAATCGCCCATAGTCAATACCGTGACTAGCCCGGCCAAGCCCAGGGCAATTCCAATCACCACGCCTTTGTAGCGTCTTTTATTTCTGTAGATCTGCCGAAGGGAGAGTCTGATCAGATCTGATAATATGTTACTGGTCAATCTGTTATCCCGTTAAGAGAATCAATAGCATCAGTTTCTTGGAATCCAAATGCATGGCGCAGGACAAAAATTTTGTATGTAAACGGTCCGTCTCACAATTGTGATCCGACGACTTTCAATGTAGCGATGTTATCATAAACACTCTGATTTCGGGCAATTCCTCCCCCGTCGCCAGGAACCATAATAATCCATGAAATCAAGAATCTTGAGAAAGTCCCATAGCTGCGATCCTATAATTTCTTACAATAGTTAGATCATGAAGACAAGTGCCATTAGAACTAACCCCGCAGTTACATGCGGCCAAAGAATGTCATTGCGAGCGGAGTGAAGCAATCTCGCGGCTTTGGAGATTGCTTTCCCGCGGAACGCGGGATTTCACTCCTCGCAATGACAAATCCACGTCCCTCCTAACTGAGGCGTAACCATTAGAATACGAATTTTCCTGATGTTCCGGGTTTTATGTGCTATCTTAAACGGCTTGGCTGCTAAACGGCTCCTTTTGACGAGAGGCAACTCCTGCATTTCGCGTCAGATCTCAATCTATTTTCATGGGAAAAGTTATGACCTTCGAAGAATACCAATTAAACTCTAATTCATGGCTGGGTGGCGGTGTCCGGCGGATTGTGCTGCAAGATTCAAATATTAAAATTACACAAATCACCACCTTTTGCCCCGATATTATAGGACCGGGGCCAACACAACTTTATCTAATTGAAAGCGATGCGCTCATTCTTTTGGATACGGGCCTTCCAACCGATCTCGCCAAAGATCTTTTTTACAGATGGCGAAACGAACCCATTCCCCGTGAGATAGATGAACTGCCCCCGAATTATAGTGAGCAGCAATTCCTGAACGGTTTGAAAGCTGCCGGGTACAACTGCGCGGATATCGATCTGATCGTAATCTCACACGGACATCCCGATCACTTCCTGCTCGCCAATTCAATTCTGAGTCAATGCAATGCTTCGGTATCGGCTCATATTCGGGACACGCCGGCAATGTGCAACCCATGGGGATTATTGAATATGTGGTTTTCTCGGCAACAACAGATGGCGGCCACCGGTATGCCGAAGCCATGGTCGGGGCAGTCCGCCGTAAGAGAGCAATTAATCAGGACTTTTGAGGTCGATTTGCTGAATTTGGCCCTTAAAATCCAATCGCCATTTATCGCCGGCGGCCCCCTTAAAGTAAACGGAGGTCCGGTAAAATCCGTAGAAGTCAGGCATCTGCCAGGACATTCAGATGGAAGCATTGGGTTAATTGCAGGAGATGGGATTGGAAAGGTGTTAATGAGTGGCGACGTTTTGCTTAATCCGATAACTCCCCACCCGGACGATTTACTGGCATATCTTCGCACACTGGAAGAGCTTTCTCATTATAATGATATCGTTCTAGTTCTTCCCGGGCATGGAGAGCTGATTAGAGATTTGTCCGCTCGAATAAGTTTTGCTACAGGAACACCATCGAAGACGTTTGGAGATCACTTACGAGAACTTAATTATTCCAAAATGTGTATGGGATATTGCAATTATGGACGGTTATTTCGATGCATATCTAAATCCCCTTAAATTCAACCCATTGGCGGGCACAGAAGTTCTTGTTCACATTGAGATTCTTAAAATGGTCGAGGCAGTTTGCCGCGTGGATATAAGGAATGGCGTCCACTACTTCCAAAATTCGGGTGAGCCGTTTCAAGAAGTATACGGCCGTGTATTGGAGCTGGTTAGAATGACGCCGACCGAAGCGATAATGCGTTATTGATTCTCGCGCCAAGGAACACTTCAATCAAAGGCGGCTAAAGAACGTCCTTTCGAGGAAGATTAGTCCCGCGGAACGCGGGAAATCAATCTCCAAGGCAGCGAGCTTGCTTCGCTCCACTCGCAATCACAAATCCACGCTCCCCCTAACTGAGGGGTTAGCCCGCAAAATCCCTTGACAACTGAAAACGGCGGAGTTATACAAGAAAATGAGTTCTTACTTGTATTTCCCCTTCCGGCCGATCAGGACCACGGGCGTGATGCAAGACTTAGGACAGTAGACATGGACGCCCGTGCAAAGAATCGAAAAACTTATCATTCCAATCGGAGCATTCCCTCAGACACAGAGCATCATGTCGGTAAGAGCACTCTTGTAAATTGTGCAGGGGTGATTTTTTCAAAAGGAGTACAGGAATGAGCGCTATTAACATTTATGTCGGCAACCTATCCTTCGACGCCAATGAAGAACAACTTAAAGAGTTGTTCGAAGGCTATGGTAAGGTCGACTCGGCCAAAATCATCACAGACCAGTTTACAGGACGCTCTCGTGGATTCGGATTTATAGAGATGCCCGATCGTGAAGAAGGTCTTCGTGCGATTCAAGAGCTGGACACAAAAGATTTCAAAGGCCGTAGTCTGAAAGTAAACGAAGCCAGGCCGAAAAGAGAAGGCGGCGGCGGTGGCGGCGGACGACGCGGTGGTGGTGGCGGTGGCGGTGGTGGTGACCGCAGACAGTCACGTTGGTAGGAATTCAACGACCTCAGCATAAACAAAAACAGAGCAAGAGTCTTCCCCCCGAAGCTCATGCTCTGTTTTTTATTTGGTGAACTATTTCATTTGCTCCGCAGGTAATCCGTCCATAATCCTATCGGCCCGACCGGAGCCAAGGGAAGCCACAGACAGTATCCCGATCGATTCTCTGGGCGTTGTCGAAACGCCCCGCCAAGGGGGGGAGAGGGTTTTGATCCCCCGCCCTTGACGTGAGGGGCATGAGGAGGGTGAAACATTCTGGAAAGATATTATGATGGTCTACACAGTAGACACCGGCCGTGTCCAACCTTGGATGGCCCGGGAGAAAGTCTATTCCTCATCTTGTTGCTTGCCGGAAAGAAGTCCGAACTGCCTCAGGTATCGATACAATGAGTCGCGAGCAATTCCTAAGAGTTTAGCGGCGTCTCGCTTGTTGCCACTGCATCGCTCGAGAGCATTCTCACACATGTAACGCGTGATCTCATCGGTGATGTCCCGCAGGGTGCGACCATCAAATTCTATATTTAATGAATGGGTTTTCTTGTCGCCGGCAGGCAACATAACATCGAACCGATCTCCGCTTGAAGTTATTAGGGCTCTTTCCAAAACGTTCCTGAATTCTCTTACATTGCCAGGCCAATCGTAATTGGAAAGAGCATTCATCGTGGCCGCATCCAAAACCGGAACCGAGCTGAGCTGCATCTCAGCAGTTAGACGTGACAAAATTTCATTCGCAAGAGTGGGAATATCGTCCAAACGTTCTCGCAAGGGTGGGATAGTAATCTTTATTACATTGAATCGATAAAACAGGTCCTTCCTGAAGTCACCTCGTACGACTTCTTTTTCCAAATCACGGTTCGTGGCTGCTATAAGCCTAGCGTTTGTCGAGATCTCTTTTTCTCCGCCAACTCTGGTGAACCTTCTTGTATCCAGAAACGTCAGCAGTTTTGCTTGTAATGGAAGCGACAATTCACCAACTTCATTTAGGAGCAGAGTTCCTTGTTCCGCCAGTTCAAGCATACCCCGCTTTCTACCCATGGCGCCGGTGAATGCACCCTTTTCATGACCGAAAAGCTCTGATTCGGCGAGATTTGGAGCTATAGCAGCGCAATTCAGCGAAACGTAAGGCCCATTCTTTCGATTCGAGTGGGCATGAACGTATTTGGCAACGTAATCTTTTCCACTGCCGCTCTCGCCAAGGAGCAGCACGACGGAATCCTGTTCCGCAATTCGCCTGGCCATCGCAAGCGTACTCCTCATCGCCTTCGACGGATACTCATCTGCAGATTCGGTCGAATAACGATCCGGCGGCCTACGATCTGTCACGTCTCTGGAAATGCCGAAAATCCCGACTGTCTTGCCTTCAATATCTTGAAGAGGGGTTATCGTGTAGCTGAAAGTTAGGGGAATCTTATTTATCGGAAAAGTATGCTCGCATTCAATGGTTTCGCCGTTCAATACGCGAGTCTCTATCTCAGTCAGAAACCGACCTAACTCAAAACCATATATGTCCTCCGTCTTCCGTCCCACGAATTCCGCAGGATTTCTATCCAATGCTCTGGCCATAGACGGATTGACCTGCACATATTTCAAGTTGGTGTCTTTTATGAAGATGTGATCATCTGCCCCCTCAAATATCGCTCTGAAACGAGCTTCGCTTTCTCGCAAAGCCTGTTCTGCCTTCTTTCGGGAGGAAATGTCCAGCAAAGTTCCAGCGACCCTCAGAGCATCGCCGCTATTATCCCATTCCACTATTCTCCCTCTGCTAAACATCCATTTCCAATTCCCGGATTTTGTCTGCACGCGATACTCAGCCTCAAGAAGAGAGCCTTTCCCTTCCGTGAATGAATCCATCACCGACGACGTGCCCAGCAGATCGTCCTTATGTATCAGGTTTCTATACGTTTCTAGGTCCTGTATTTCTTCAGGCGCAAAGCCGAGAATAGTCTGTATTTTTTCATTCAAAAAAACAGCTCCGGTTTTCACGTTGCGGTCCCAGGGAATCAGGTCCGCTCCCTCTACGGCCAGTTGCAATCTTTCCTGGGTTTGTCGCAGATTTGCTTCGGCCTGCTCTTTAGCCTGACGGTTGCGAATGGCGCCTATGCCATAGCTTATATCTTCAGCCAATTGTTTCCATAGCGATACCTCTTCATCGTAGAACGCATCCGGCTCCTTCGAGCAAATCACCAACCCTCCGATCGAGTTTGCATTCACAGTGAGCGGCAGACAAATCTTGGATCTATATCCCAATCTCTGATAGTGCTCGCGCCATGGACCGAGATTCTCATCTGCAAGGACATCCTTGGAGACCTGAAGCGCCCCGGCTCGAATCGCTCTTCCCATCAACCCTCGACCCATTGGTTGGTTCTCGTCCCATGAAACTTCTATTTTCTCCAGGTATCCATCAGTCGACCCCGCCGTTGCTATCGGCTCAATCGTTTTCATTTCATCGCATCGAGCGTACCCGACCCACGACATCAGGTACCCACCGGTTTCTACGATGATCCGGCACATATCGTTAAGAAATGATAATTCATTCTGAGCCCTGACGAGGACTTCGTTGCACTCGCTGAGGACTTTCAAGGCGCGAGCGGTTCTGCGCTCCTTTTCAATCGCTTCTCTGTGCTCCTTTAAGAATTCGATGGCGCTCGATGCTATAATTAAGGGATCGCATAACCGCATGGGAATCGGCTCTGTCTTTGGCAAGATAATCCTGAGCGCCTCTAGCAACTGCTTCGATAGCAAGATCCTGATCGTCAAATCCGGTCAGCACAACGATAGGAATATCCGGAGCCACACGTTGGATTTCTAACACTGTGTCCAGACCTTTGCTGTCAGGTAGCCCCAGATCCAAAAGAATCACCTCGAATGACTGTACGGCCAGAGTTTCTTTGGCTTCGGCGAGGCTTTGACCTTCAGATATACTAAATTCGTCAGCCAGGCCGGCCAGCTCTCTTTTGAGCCGAAGCGCATCCACGGGATTATCTTCGATCAGGAATATTCGCATAGCAACGAGGTCCCCATTAAGAAAAGTAATTGGTTCAAGAATTCTTGGTTTAGCCGCTAAAATTCAAGAATAACATTATGGTAAACAAAGACACCATTTCCGAGTTTCTGGCAACATACAGCCTAGATGCACTCAAGGATTAGACTCAACATTAGTTGAATATTGCTCTTCATGCGTCAAAATTAGAGATCAACAGACAATGATAACTGGGAATAATACCTTTGACATAGAATCAGCCTGTAAGGCAAGTGTCATTGCAAAGATTGAAATAACGAAGCAATCTGTTCAGGCCGGTTGCGAGATTGCTTCGGGCGTACGCCCTCGCAATGACGGTTGAATTCCTTTCCAGGTGAATAATTCCCTGGTACCTTTAGTATTGTTGTGCTTTCGCTCCAAGTTGTTCCAATTTTCGATGCCCGGTGGGCGTGACAGTAATCCCCCACGCTTGTCGCCACTGTATTATTCGTTTTGAATTAAATTGATCGAAGCGCCCTCCCACACATTCAACCGTCATTAGGTTATCAAACCGGCCAAAATATGTCCAGTAATTGTACACATTCTGCATGACCCCTCAGTCACAGGCGGCCAAAGAATGTGATTGCGACCCAGTTGAAAAAACGAGCGAAGCAATCTCTGTTCTCATGCTGGGTGACAAAATCCGAGATTGCTTTCCCGCGGAACGCGGGACTGCGCTTCTCGCAATGACAAGATGGGGCCTGCCGGTGCGACCGCGTAACTCGAGACATGTCATTGCGAGCGCAGCGAAGCAATCTCGCTTTGGGGATTGCTTTCGTACCCTGTAGAAAAGAATACTGGAAGGGGACGCCTAAATCGTGGCACACGGACCTGCCGTGTTGGATCATTGAATTGGATATGGTGTGTGCATTCTTGTGAGGGCGACCGCGGCCGCCCTCTGGCTGTGTGACAATGAGAATGTGTTTGATTTCAATAAACAGGGTGGGCAGGAATGGCCTCGTTCTCATAACCCCATGAATTTCGCGGCTATTCCTTTCATGATTTCGTTTGTGCCCGCGAATATCTGCATTACTCGGAGATCCCTCCAGGCTCTAGCAATAGGATATTCTTCACAATACCCGTAACCCCCATGCAATTGAAGACATCCATCCGCCACTCTCATAGCCATTTCAGTGGTCCAATATTTTGCCATAGAGACCTCCACCACGATATTCTTGCCTTCAATATGATCCATTACCAGCTTATCGAGGAAGGTCCTGCCCAATTTGATTTCAGTTGCCATCTCCACCAGCTTGAACTGGGTATTCTGAAATTTGGAAAGCGGCCTGCCGAACGCGGTACGTTCGCGGCAATATTTTATGGTCATTTCCAGGATGCGTTCCGCTGCGGGCACAGCGCCCAATGCGACCATAAGGCGCTCCTGCTGAAGTTTTTGCATAAGCATCAAAAAACCCGACCCTCTTTCACCGAGTAGGTTTTGTTTTGGAATGCGGCAATCGGCGAAGTACAACTCAGCCGTATCCTGACTGTGCCATCCTATCTTCTTGAGCTTGCGCCCCTTTTCAAATCCGGGTGTTCCGGCCTCCACAACATACAGATTGACTGCACGATGCGGGTCCGATTCGGCGGGATCCTTTGCCGCGAGAACCAGCAGGTCGCAGAGGATACCGTTGCTAATGAATGTTTTTTGACCGTTGATGACCAGATGATCGCCATCCTCCACTGCAGTGGTCTTCATTCCGGCGAGATCGCTCCCGGCGTTCGGTTCAGTCATGGCTATGGCCGTAATGATCTCACCTGACACACATCCGGGAAGATACTTGTGCTTTATCTCCTCCGACGCGAAAGCAGTAATGTAGGGTACCACAATGTCGCTGTGCAGCGCCGCGGCCAATCCGGAATGCCCGGTGCGAACCAACTCCTCGGACATTATGACCGAATAGAGGAAATCAGCTCCCATACCGCCATATTTTTCAGGAACATCCATGCATAGGAATCCCTGATCGCCCATTTTCTTCCAGATGCTCCTGGGAACTATCCCCGCTTCTTCCCATTCTTCGACGTAAGGGATGACCTCTTTCTCAAAGAATTTCCTGACAGCTTGTCGAAAGATGTTGTGCTCTTCCGAGTACTTGATGATTTCCATGCGCTTTCCTCACGGATCTTTATGATAAATGCGTATCGGATAGACTTGGCCGTCGAGATCCTGAAATACCAATGACTTGGCTTTTTTCCATAATTCCTCATCCATGTAGCAATAAAAGCCGATCATTTCGCCAGGAGCGATTCTGTGCTCTCCCGCGGGCGTGATGTTAGAGATTCTCCGCAAACCACCCTCTACTTCAAGATCAAACCGGCTCGGGTACGGTGACCGGGCGCTGTCCGGTGTTCCTGAGATGGATCTCAAGATTCTGGTCCATGCACTTGAAGCCACAACACGTCTTGAACGCGAAGATCTCTTCCACAGCGGAATTCATGATTATGTTAATTTCGAGCATGCGCCTGTTCTCGGGACTGATTTGGCGCCAAAACGGGCTGGGCCTCGCCAAAAGAACATTTCGCCCAATCTTCAAAACGAGTGTTGAGTTATTGCGGTCGGCGCTCAGCCGGCCGCAATAACTCAACCCAATATAAGAGTTTTTGGGGAGGGGCCTGGGGAGACCCTTTTTGCAAAAAGGGTCTCCCCAGATTCCCTTCCCTCTCAGTACTTTCCTATAATTGCGATACTGCACACGTTCATGAATGGGACGCCCCCAAGGTTGTGGGTAAGTCCGTATTGAGGATCCTTTAGTTGCCGCTCCCCTGCCCTTCCGTGGAGCTGGAGGTACATTTCATAGAGCATTCTCAGGCCCGAAGCGCCGATCGGATGCCCGAAGCATTTGAGGCCGCCGTCAACCTGGCACGGTACTTCGCCGTCAATGTCGTAGAATCCATCCATGGCGTCATATACGGCTCTGCCCCTTTCGGAGATGTGCAAGTCTTCATATGTTACCAGCTCGGTTATGGAGAAACAGTCGTGGACTTCCATCATGCTGATTTCTTTTTTCGGGTCCTTGATCCCGGCCTCCTCGTAAGCTCGGACGCTCGCGTGAGCAGTGGTCATGAAATGATCGCCGTCCCACTCATTGAAACCCATTTCTTCTCCGCTGCTCAAGGCTAATTGTAGGGATTTGACTGTAACAAAATCCTTAACACCCATATCTTTTGCTTTTTCCACGGTTGTTACGATGGCGCACGCTGCGCCGTCACTTACACCGCAACAATCGAATAGCCCGAGCGGATGCGCAATTATGGGCGCGGCCATGACCTGGTCTTCGCTGACCGGTTTTCGCAAGTGCGCCTTCGGGTTGAGTGCGCCGTTCGCATGGCTTTTAACGGACACATGAGCGATTGCACGTTTGAGGTCCTGGTCGGGTATGTGGTATTTGGCGGCATAAGCTGTGGCAAGTTGCGCAAAGGCGCCGGGCGCCGTCACATTGGGCCACCAGAGCCAACTGAGAGAGCCCCAGTTGGAACCGGGATTGGGCAATCCGCCGTAACCGGTATCCTTCAGCTTCTCAACTCCCATGGCAAGACAGATGTCATAAGCCCCTGAAGCTACCGCATACACCGCTCCACGAAAAGACTCAGTGCCGCTGGCGCAGAAGTTCTCCACCCGCGTTACCGGTATAAACGGAAGGCGCAACGTCATCGAAAGCGGCAGAGCGCTTTTCCCGACATTCACCTCATCCATGCAGGTGCCTAACCAGGCGGCCTGAATATCCTCACGCTGGACCCCGGAGTCTTGGATACATTCCGTAAAGGCTTCCACCATCAGCTCTTCGGCGCCCACATCCCAACGCTCGCCAAAGCGGCTGCACCCCATGCCTATTATCGCTACCTTATCTCTGATTCCCGTAGCCATCTTAACGCCTCGCATTTCGTGACATTTCAGAATTTGAAAAGCTTTTCTATGAGTTGGGATTTCATCAAATCGCCCTCGATCTTGAGTTTGCCCGACGTGTATGCTTTCATAGCATTCAGTTGGCCGCTGATCAGCGCAAGGAAATCCTCGTCGGCCATCATGATTGTGGTTGTGGGCTTTTCATGCTTGCCGGCACCGGCCTCGCATTGGCCTTCCTTTATGATCGTGTACCACTCGCCGCCTCCGGGACCGCTGATTCGAAATTGAAAAATAACATTCACTCCCGCGGCCTTTTCAGCCTGGAAAGCGTCGCCAATCCTGTCAAAAACAGCCTTCACTGTACCGAGTTCCGCTGGACGTCGGCTCCTCTTTCTTTGGAGTGAATGCTTCCAGCATCGATCCGACAGCAATAGTCGCGTTGTAGTATTCAGATGATGTGGAAAGATTGTTAATTGCATCCCATTGCTGATGAATCTGTTCGACAGTGGGTGGGCTCTGTCCATCGCCGACCACGGCCCCCGGTCCGGTCCGGACCGCAACTCTGTTGAATGTTCCTACACCTGCATTAAAAATCATGCCGGTCTCGGCGCATCTATCAGAGCATAGGTAAAGGACAAGAGGGGCCACATATTCAGGTTTTATCTTGTCAAATATATCGGAGGGCACCACATCTTCTGTCAGCCTCGACGCTGCCATAGGCGCCACCGCATTAACTCTGATATTGTACTTCTCGCCCTCAAGCTTGAGGGTATTCATGAGCCCGATCAGTCCCATTTTTGCCGCGGAATAGTTCGTTTGCCCAAAATTTCCGTAAAGACCTGCAGCGGACGTGGTGACAATAATTCGGCCAAACCCGGTCTCCCGCATCTTTACGAAGGCAGGTCGAGAAACGTTATAAGCTCCGTTGAGATGAACAGAACAGACCACCTTCCATTCGTCCGGTTCCATTTTGGCAAGAGACTTGTCCCGGAGAATTCCTGCATTATTGATAAGAACATCTACTCGTCCAAAGGTATCTATCGCCTTCTTCACTATTGCCTCGCCGCCTTCAGGTGTGGCCACTGAATCATAGCTGGCGACCGCTTCTCCGCCAAACGCCTTTATTTCTTCTACTACTTTATCGGCAGGCGTTGCTGAGCCAGTCCCTGTGCCGTCCCTGGCGCCGCCCAGGTCATTGACCACTACCTTTGCTCCTCGCCTGGCGAGTTCAATCGCGTAAACTCGCCCTAGACCTGCTCCTGCCCCGGTCACAATAGCGACTTTGCCGTCAAAGCGAATCTCATCTTCCACTGGAATCTCAGCGGCGACCTGGCTTTCGACCTTCAACGGTATGGCTTTCCAGAAATAGCCTGTAAATCCTCTATCTTTATCAGTGTATCGCCTCCTGAATGTCAGGGTTACGGGTTGCCCAACCTTTACGTCCGCCAGCTCGCAGTCAGTAAAGTCGGCCATAAATCGACCGCCACCTTCGAACTGAACCATGCCATACACAGAAGGCGGATCCACAGATACGGCCAGCAGATCCCCTGTGAAACTCTTCACCACAGCGGGAACATCGGCAAATTCATAATCGACTTGGGTTTTCGCCTCGAGACATGCCGGATTGACACAAATATCCATCTTGGGAAATTGGGGTGTGCCGCATTTCTCACATTTACCGCCTACCATACCGAGCAGCATTTTGCGGTTGCGCCATAAGACGGTCATGGCAGTCTGTGAAGGATACTCTGCCCGGATACCCATTTCCGTTTGAATGAGGTCCCTAAATTTGAGAAATTTAGCGTAATTATCTACTGTCTTCTTATTTTCAAGGCAGCCGGTTATACCCATCTTTTGGGGAAGATCCAAAATATGTTCAGTTACTTGGAAATACAGCGCATCACAGCCTTGGCCGAAACCGGCCAGCAACAGGCGATCCCCAGGGGATGCTTCCTGGAGAGCCTGCACAAACATGACAAGGGGATGCGCAGCCCCGGTCTCTCCGCAGACCTCGTGGAGATTATCCGCGAGTTTCTCAGGACCGGCTCCAAGACTCTTGGCTATCTTCCGGTGCTCCGCCTTAAAAAAGCATGGGAAAATAAATTTATCCACATCGTTCATCGATATCGACAGCTTATTGAACAGACCTGAAACAGCTTCAGGGATGATTTTGGAGTAGCCTTCGTCTCGAACCCATCGCTCTTCCCACATATAGTCGTATCTGTTTCTGTCCCCTCGATAATGATCGATAAAGTCATGAGAAACTGAATAGGAGCCCTTGTATTCGGCTATAACATCCTTATCTCCCACCATTACAGCCGCCGATCCATCGCCGAACCACATTTCGTAAAAATAAGCTGACTTTGTATCCCGTTTGTCAGAGGCGGCAACGAGGATTTGATGAAAATCTCCCTGCCCCGCCGCAGAGAGTGCTGTGATCAATCCTGTCGTCCCTGATTTGAGCGAAGCCGTGCAATCCTGGGCGAGAACGTTATCTTTCAAATTCAAGGCGGTTTTCAAAACACCGGCGTTGCTTCGATCTTGGAATGGCAATGTCGTGGAACACAAATACAGCGCATCAACATCGGATTTATCCATTCCGCGGATACAATCTCGGGAAGCCGCGACAGCCATAGTAAGGCTATCTTCATCCCAGTTACAGAACGATCTTTCACCTTGGGCCACCATTATTATGGCAGGAGCAAACCAGCCCATGCTCTGAAATACGCTCATGCGATCGAGCCGCAGTTTTGGTATATACCCACCGTACGAAGTAATGCCGATCATCGTAGGCTCTCCTGTTTCGGGTTAGAATTTGAATAGTTTTTGGATGAGCTGCGATTTCATCAGATCGCCCTGGATTTTGAGTTTTCCGCTGGTGTATGCCTGCATTGCATTTAGTTTTCCTGAAATCATACTCAGGAAATCCTCATCAGACATTAGTATGGTCGTGGTCGGGCTGGAATGAATTCCCTGAGCAGCTTCACAAGCGCCATTCCGAACCGATACATTCCAATCGCCGCCCTCAGGTCCCGAGATGCAGGTACTGAAAGACAACATCAATACCTGCCGCTTTGTCCGCCTGGAAGGATTCTGTTATACGGTCGAATATTCCTTTGACAGTCAATTTTTTGCTGGGCTGAGGCTGCGAAACCGCTTGAGCCGGACCGGGCTCGACCAGCTTACCCAGAGCGCTTAGCGCATCGTGATACTCAGCAGCGCCCTCCAATGAGGTAATCTTGCCAATATTTTTGGCCACGTCTTCGGGTGTGGGGATTTCAATTCCGCCGTGAAGTTGTACGCCCGAACCCGTCATTATTGCGGCCCGGTTGTAATAACCCATTCCTGCATTATAGATTGCGCCGTTGACAGGGCATTGTTCCGAACAGAGATAAAGCACCAGCGGTGCTATAAATTCCGGCTTCAGTTTATCCGCTAAATCGGGAGGAAGCACATCCTCGGTAAGTCTGGTTCTAGCCGTAGGCGCTATTGTATTCACTTTGATATTGTGCTTCTCGCTCTCGATTTTCAACGTGTTCATGAAACCTACCAGGGCCAGTTTCGCCGCTCCATAATTGGTTTGCCCGAAGTTGCCATAAAGACCGGAGGCCGAAGAGGTCAATATAATCCTGCCGTAGCCGTTTTCTCGCATTTTCAGGAAAGCCGGTCTGGAGACGTTGTATGCCCCATCAAGGTGGACAGACATTACAATATTCCAATCCTGGGGCTCCATTTTCGCCAATGATTTGTCGCGTAGCACGCCTGCGTTATTAATGAGAATATCGAGTTTTCCATACGTATCTATTGCCTTGGCTACTATGGCTTCACCGCCCTCAGGAGTGCTTACCGAATCGTAGCTCGCGACCGCCTCTCCGCCTGCTGCTTTAATCTCTTCAACAACTTTGTCGGCGGCGCTCGTTGAGGCGCCGGAGCCGTCTCTTGCTCCGCCCAAATCGTTCACCACGACTTTTGCGCCGCGTTTGGCTAATTCCAAAGCGTAAGCACGGCCCAGACCTGCTCCGGCACCGGTCACAATAGCTACTCTGCCATCAAAGCGGATCCATTCATCGCTAGATCGTTTCTCAGCCTCCTCGGGCGTAATCCATTCGACCAATCCTCTACCAATAGCAATTTCGCCGGTCTCGGCATTAATAGTTCTGAAGAGAGCCTTCCCTTCATCTATTTTCCAAATCTGCGTTTTGATGGCGACACCAGGATAAAGAGGTTTAGAGAACCGGGTCCGAAACCTTGTCATGCGTTCCGGTTTCCCCGGGAACAGGTGCTTTATCACCGCTCGGCATGCATAACCATGAGTACAAAGACCATGCATAATCGGTTTCTGGAAGCCGCTCGCTTTCGCAAAATCCGGGTCTACATGAAGCTGAAATATGTCCCCGCTAAGCCGATACAGAAGCGGCTGATCTTCACCGGGTCTATTCTCCTCTTCCAAATCCGGTGGGCGATCGGGGAACTCTACCGGCTCCTGAGGAGCATCAGGTCCGCCAAATCCGCCGTCGCGTCTGGAAACAAGGGTGAAAATATTGGTAAAGAGCTTCCGACCGTTCGAGTGATACGTGTCCGCCTCAGCCACCACCAGAGCCCCGGTTTTTGCGCCTTTATCGTAAATATGAGTTATAGCGCCCTCGGTGGTGAGCTTGCCTTCAGTGGGCATCGGATTATGAAAGATAATGTCCTGCTCGCCATGAAGTATTCCTGCGAGATCCACATTGGAATTTATCGCAGCTTCGGCCAGAAACTCATAAACAGTTGCAATGGAGAAGCTGGGTATAACCTTCAAACGATTTTCATAGCAATACTCCAGGTCCTCGAACCCTGCGCCGACGCCCAACGCGTAGAGGACGACGTCTTTCCACTTGTACTCCCTGGTCAATGGACCGATTCTCTTACCGATGCTGTTTAGATTTAGAGCCATCGGGTCCTCCCGTGATTTCTATTTATTATTGAAAGCCGGTATCAGAATGAACTTCAGGGTTTCTTTCACCATTGAATAATACTCGTCCCGCTTTGCATCCAGCATGGAACGGAAGAAATCCTCTCCTGAAATGAAGTTGTGAATGGCGTTCATCATTGCCAGGACCTTCATACGAACCGTCTTCGGAACATTCTTTTTGTCTTTGCACAGGCCCATGGAACGGGCGATATCGGAGACGAGTTCCGGCACTGCCAGGTTGAAGAGTGATTCATCCCGTGTTTTCCCGAAATACCGAAAGAGCACCAAATTAGAGATTTCGGGATGTTCAAAGAGGTAGTCAGTCATTATGTCAATTGCCAATTCCATTCTGTTGGCAAGCGGTAGTCCGTGAATCACCGATTCTACCTCGATAAGCTTCTGGCGAAGGTCTTCATTGATGTCCGTGACCACGGCTTGGTAAAGGTCGCTCTTTTCTCCCCAATGATAATAGAGCGTTGAGATGTCAATTCCCACGCCTTCAGCAATCATGCGGGTTGTCGCGCCATGATATCCGTACTCGCCGAATATTCGGCGAGCCTTCTGAAGGATCCGGGCCTTCATGGAGTCGGGGTCTTTGCGGGCTTTTTCCAGCGAACTGGCCATTAAATTGTTCCAACCAATACTTCCAGCAATTGATGGAAACAATATTTTAGATAAATTACCAAGTCAAGAAGAAACTTACGGCAAGGCTAAAAACTGAGGATGGAAGAAAGACCGGGAATCAGCTTTTCGAGAGCGGCCCCGAAAAGGCCACCGGGAACTCCGCTGAGAAGACAAGGGAAGAATGTGGGAGAACCCGCTTTTTGCAAAAAGCCGGATTCTCCCACACCCTCTCCGGCAAAAACTCTAATTGGCTAGCGGTATATCAAAGTGGCTTAATAACCCGATTCGGTTCCAATGCCGACAGTCCCGAAGGGACTTCCCAACAGTAGCCACGGGTGTAACCCGTGGTAAGGATAATGTCGAAGAGAGAAGACCCTGAAAGGGTCTCCCATTGAGAAAATTAGTTGACCGGTCCTGGGATGTCATTGCGAGGAGCTAACCGACCTGGCAGTTTCAATTGTTTCGGTAGCGGCCGGCCTCCCTGCCGGTCGAGTTGAAAGACCCCGCGGAGCCTGCTTTTCGAGAGAGGCCCGAGCAGGCCATCGGGATCAGTATCAAAAAAGAAGAATGTCCCCCTTTTCCCCCCGAAATGACATTTCTTTGGCCGCCTGTAACGGAAATATTACGATTTAACGAGAAGGCATCACATGCTTCATAGAATTCTCAGCTTCGATTTCTCGACCTCGAACACAGCTTTTTCGAATTCGATCAAGAATGATACCCAGCATTATCCATACATACGGTTCTATGATAAATCGCATACGGTTATTTTCCTGGTTCTCAAAAAGATTCACCACGACCGTGACGTAAATTATCGTAAGCCACACGAATATCACGGTCGCGGCGTATGACACGTCCCCCGGCCTATTTCTTATCCATCGGACGGCAAGATAAGCACCATATGCGATCGAGAGCACCAGGCTATATACGATCAATAGCCCTATACATTCCCTTTTCAAACTCCCATAAAATACCGCATTGTAGGCCGTAACCAGAAACGGTATTTGGTCCCTATTGGGGCCAAGAAACTCGTAATCGCTTGCCGGGGTGAGATAAACCGCAAAACCATCCAGACAATTTTTGACAAAATCACGCGGTCTGGATGAGATGACGCGAATTACTTCACTAAGGCTTGCCTTGGATGCAGCGACGTATCCGATATAATTATAGTTCGGATAAAAAGGACGGCGGATCTTTGACTTTTTCATCCAAAGCCGGAATACCGGTTTCATGAGGTTCAGGCAGATATTCCCGGTAGGCGTCGTAATCGCTGAAAGCCGGTACCGTGAGCAGTCTCGGCAGCTTTCCCTCTTCCACCAATGCCAGCGTATCTTCATTGAAGATCAGCTTGGCTTGGCTTCTGGCGAGATTCAAGCCCATCCAACTGCTGGTTCCGAAAAAGCCAAAATAATGCAAGTTCTTGACTTCCCAGCCTATGATAGAATCAAGGGTATGGCAGCGGCCGCCACCAAGCGTTGCCAGCGTATCCGGCCGTACAGAAGTAAGATCAGGCACACCGCAACCACCCATACAAACTGAAATAAGCTCCAAATTAGCACCGGACAGGCCAGGCACACGAAGAAAATCAGCCCGTATCTCAACTTGCGCTCGGAGAGCCACTTGTGCAAAAAGAGCACGGCCACACATAATGTGCTCGCGATCGGGTATGTGTACAAAAGCCAATTTTCGTACAAAATGGTCGTTGGGCTTGCCACAAAAATGATAGCCAGTGTGGTGGATAGTCCCCGCGACAATCCAAGCCTGTTCATTATAACCACAAGCGAAACCGCCATAATCAGTCCGAAGGCCAAGTATAAAACGTGGAACGCTAGATCCAGATGGTTCGGGAAGATTTTCAGGACGCTGCCAAGAAACAGATTGAAAAGCGGCGGCTGACTGTGGAGATAAAAGACACTTTCAATGAGCCGGTTCTGAAGCAAATTTACGTCTAGAAACTGCCATGCGTAATACAAGGGGATTATGTCGAAACGAACGCCTAAATAGTAGTACAGCACCCTGGATACGATGAATGCCAGTGCCACTATTCCTGCGGGGCTTGCCAATCTGGAAGGAACCGTGTGACCCGAGTCGCCGGCATGTGAATTCATAATTCAGTGAATGAGCGGAAAAGCCCCCCTTTCACCATTGGAGAGGGGGGCGGGTGATTAAAAAAAGCGCACTGCTACGGTTGAGCAGGCTCTCCGAATTCTACTGCTGTCGACGACGCTGCTGCTCCTCGCCTCCGGGTAATTGCAGCTGCTGTTGCTGTTGTAATTTGGTTGGCTGCAATTGACGGTGCTGCTCCAATTGCTGTTTTTGCTGTAATTTCGTGGGCTGCTCGATTTGCTTCGGCCGTATCGTCGATTGATGGGTGGCCGCACCCGTTCCAAGTCTCGTTCCCAATCTTGTGCCAATTCCGGTCCCGACACCCGTAGGCGCCTTGGTGACAAGCCCTGTACCGCGAGTCGGAACACGTGTAATGACACCTGTCCCGATCAGGGACGGAGTCTTAGTCGGTTTGAAGGTCGGAATTCGAGTAGGTACCAGCGTATGAATCAGCGTCGGACTAAACGTGGGACGGAATGTCGGCAGACGTGTGCCTGTCCCTGTTCCTGTTCCGGTTGCAGTTGGGCGCCGAGTCCCTATCAATGTTGGACGCAGGGTCGGAAACCTGGTTGGCAAAAGCGTTCCGATGAATGTCGGCAGACGCGTGGGCCGACGGGTGGTGGTGCCGGTCATCGTTCCTGTACCGTTCCGGTCCCAGCCGGTTCGAGTTCCAGTTACCGTCCCGGTTCCTGTGCCAGTCCACGTTCGGGTATGCGTTCCTGTAGGAGTCGGAATGATCACAATTCCGGGAGGAGGCAGAAATCCCGGACCGTACGGGATAACTATCCCGGGTTCGGGAAGATAATCCGGGTACCACGGTCCTTCAGGCGGCATTACGGTCCGGCGACAACTGGCAACACGGTTAGACAATGTCCCGGGAATGGTGGTTCGGTTGATAAGTTCTCGCAAAACATCTTCCGTCACTTGCATAATACCGGAAGGTTCTCTATCCCGTTCAACGACCACAGTCTGACATGATCGCAAGATTTGCTGCTGAGGCAACTGTTCCGATACATTCTTGACCATGACTGCGCCGAAATTGACCGTGATCTGTGTTTTGTTCGGATCCAAATCTTCAACAAAAAAATCCGCGGTCTCGTCGGTTGGGATTATTGCAACCAGCGCGGTCGGCGTGAATACTGCAAATGATGATGGAGGAGTGCTCTTAGGTAGCTTCTTCACAAACCGAACAATCCCTTGACCCACCTGAGCGGCGAATTGGGTTGATCTTCCTTGTCGTTCAAATCCCAAGAACTGCAAGGCTGTGGCGGCACCTAGAGATGCATCCGCCTGCACAGCTTGAGTTCCCTTCCACCACAACCGCGTGTTGGGCTCGGGGTCGGTTCCGATCAAATCCTGTAGGAATGTCGGATCTTTCTCCCCAAGGGCAAAGAAATCCGGCGCACCGGCGTGCAGTATTACGGCAGCACCCTGGATCCGCTGCGCCAGCCCAATCGCTCCCGCTGTGCCCTGTGGCGCCTGCGCTTGGGATGTGGTGGCAAGCTGAATGCAGCCCACAACCATGATAATAATAAAGCCCCAAGGAATTAGACACCTTTTTTTCGTGAGCATTTTACCCCCTTGGTCTGAAGCACGTTCGTTCAAACTCAAAGCAAAACATCTTAGATTTCTTATGCGTCTAAAATAGCAACCGCACGCGTAATCCACGAGAAACACTGCTAAAGGCATAGCCTGCGAGAACCTCCCGAGAGCTTGGCAGGTTTAACTCACCTTTGGTCATAATGCAAAGCAGCCCGATTGAAATCTGCACCTACGTGATGATCCTTACAAGCGAATAGGGGCATGTGACCGCCATTAGCCACATGCCCGTTAGAACTTCGAATCTTATAATTTAGATCGGAGCGCCGGCTGAACCGGCGCTCAGTGTAATGGTGTTTTAAACTTTAACTACTATCAACGATGTGTGGCTATGTTGAAGTTGTTGCTGCTGTAAGTGTTGCTGCTGTAAGTGTTGCTGTTGTTGTTGGTGTGTCTGCAACTTCTGCAGCTGCAGTTTCGTAGTCTGTAGTTGAGTTTCGTGGGCGTCCTGTAATCGTCTGTTTCAGGAACTGCCCCTGCCCGGTAGAGTGCGTGGAGCTTCTCGTCGAGAAGGTAGGGATTCTGGTGCCGTGCCCGAAAGTCGCTGCGCCCGTTGGTTTAAATGTTGGAATCTTGGTTGGCACGAAGGGAGCAATCTTTGTATTGAGACCTGTGGGCACGAATGAGGTCTTGGCGAAGGTGGGAAGCCCTGTCCCAGCACCGGTCCCAGTATGTGCCAGACTCGGGAAGAAGGAGGGTCTCAATGTCGGGATGAATGTCTTTGCCCCTGCGCCTGTGCCTGCGATGGTCGCTGTCCCCGTAAGGACCGGGAAACTCGAGGGCAAGCCCGTGAACTTCTTCGTCGGCGCAACCGAGGGCAACAGAGTGCCGAAACAAAGGCTTGATACCGGTTTTTGTACCAAATCCGGTCCCAATAGATGTGATAGTGAATGTGGGTTTGTGCGTCACAGCGCCCGTGCCGGCGCCAGTACCGGTCCCGGTCGCGGTCGTGTGAGTGAAAATACCGGTCAGAATCCCTGTAAGGCTTTGTGTGGGTTTGTGGGTCGCCGTACCCGTGCCGGTTCCAGTAGAGGTCCCGGTAGCGGTCGTGTGAGTGAAAATACCGGTCAGAATCCCTGTAAGACTTAGTGTAGGTTTGTGGGTCGCCGTACCCGTGCCGGTACCCTGTACTGGTCCCGGTGGCGGTCGTGTGAGTGAAAATACCGGTCAGAATCCCTGTAAGACTCAGTGTGGGTTTGTGGGTCGTCGTACCCGTGCCGGTACCTGTTCCTGTAGTAGGAGTTGTCCCACTAGTAGGCGTCCCAGTGCTCGTCCCAGTCCCAGTGCTCGTCCCAGTCCCGGTCTTCGTTCCGGTCCCTGTGCCCGTTCCAGTCCCTGTGCTGGTCGGGATGGGACCAGTTGTAGTACTAGTGGTCGTGCCTGTGCCTGTGCCTGTACCCGTACCTGTCCCGTACCCGTGCCAGTTCCTGTACCCGTCCCTGTACCTGTACCTGTCCCGTACCCGTACCTGTCCCAGTACCTGGTACCCTGTACCTGTACCGGTACCTGTACCCGTTCCGGTGCCTGTACCTGTCCCGTGCCGGTATCTGTCCCTGTGAAGATCGGTGGTGGTGGAAGCGGGACAAACCCTACTCCGGTCCCCGGATCATAATAGTCTCCTCCATAAGGCATGATCAGCCCCTCGTCCGGAATATAATTCGGGTACCACGGTCCGGGTGGAGGAGTCGTGATCTGCGTACAACTGGGAACTCTTTCGGGCAAAGTGCCGGGAATGGTTGTTCGTTGTACCAATTGCCTCAGAACGTCAGCGGATACTCCCATGACCCCGGAGGGCTCTCTATCGAGTTCAACAACAACCGTCTGGCACGATTTGACGACTTGCTGCTGAGTGAGCTGATCGTTCACGTTCTTGACCATGACCGCGCCGTTCATGACGGTTATCTGTGTCCTATCGGGATCCAGCACTTCGACAAAGAAATCCGCGGTATCGCCAGACGGTATAACTGCCGTTAAAGCCGTTGGGCTAAAAATTGCGAACGATGACGGTGGAGTTGTTTGAGGAAGTCGTTTTCTGAAACGTGAAATTCCCTGAGGAACCATGCCGGCGAATTGGGTTGACCCTTGTTCGCGAGAGAACCCCATGAACTGGAGGGCCGTGGCCGTCCCTAGAGAGGCATCCGCCTGGACAGCTTGGGTGCCTTTCCACCACAATCTGGTGTCCGGGTTTGGGTCCGTGCCGATGAGGTCCTGCAGGAATACCGGATCTCTCTCCGACAGCCCTAACATCTCAGGCGCGCCTGCACGTTGGATCATCCCTGCGCCCTGGATACGTTGCACGGGTCCCAGCATTGCGCCTGCGTCAGGCCCGGGCGTCTGTGCCCCGGAAATAGTCGCAAGCCCAAAGCAACCAACGAAAAGTACTCCGAGAAAAATCCCCAGAGTTCGGCAATTAACGCTCCAAATCATTTAGCTACCCTCCTAGTTCAATGCGGGGGCCCTCAAATGCAAGAACCCAATTCTCAATATCACCCAGGCCCAGATCTTTAGATGCATTCTGAATTACGCTGCCGGATCCCCCATAAACATAGATTTGATCGAGAAAGATGGGGGCCCGTGACTACCCTTAGCCACATGCCCATTAAACCTTATCTACAATTTTTTCGAGTTAGAGCGCCGGCACAGGACCGGCGCTACCAAAAACATGTCCGCGAATTTACTGTTGTAGGCGACGTTGTTGCTGTGTCTGCAACTGCTGCAACTGTTGTCTCATTGGCTGCCTCGTGGCCTGTTGTTGTAGTTTCGTGGTTTGTTTTTGCAGGAACTGCCCCGTTGACCGGGTGGTCAGCCTTGTTCCGAGCCCAGGTACCCAGCGCCCTGGTCCCAAGTTTGGTTCCTAGCCCGGTGGGGAACCCGAACGAAGAAGGAACGCCACTAGGCTTAAATGAAGGTAGTCTGGTAGGTACCGTGGTGCCAAGCGATGTCTTGAGGCCCGTCCCGATCAGAGTGCTAAGACGAGTCGGAATCAGGGTAGCGCTGAACGTGGGGAGGTGCGTCCCTGTCCCTGTCCGTGTGCCAGGGTGCAACCACGTGGGGGCTTCGGTCACCGATGTCGGTGCAAATGTCCGTGTCCCTGCTCCGGTCCCCGTCCCAGTCCCGGTCCCAATTAAACTCGGAAAAACCAAGGTCGGGAAGAATGTCGGCCTGAAGGTCGGTAGTCGTGTCCCTACACCGGTTCCGGTTCCCACGAAACTCGGAAAAATTGTAGGGAAGAATGAAGGCCTGAACGTCGGGACTAAACTGGGCAATAACGTGCCAATTAAGGTCGGGAACAACGTCGGCCTGAATGTACCGGTCCTTGTTCCGGTACCTGTTCCTGTCCCTGTTACAGCCGTAAATATTAACGTCGGGGTGATCGTAAATATACGTGTAGGAATATGCGTAGCTGTACTCGTGCCAGTTCCAGTGCTGGTTATGGCCGTAAATATCAAGGTTGGGCTGAACGTGATTATTCGGGTTGGAATACCACCCGTACCTGTGCCGGTACCCGTTCCTGTTCCGGTCCCCGTGCCGGTCCCTGTACCAGTGCCAGTGCCTGTACCAGTGCCCGTGCCGGTTCCGGTACCCGTACCAGTCCCAGTGCCTGTACCCGTACCAGTCCCTGTGCCAGTTCCGGTTCCTGTGCCAGTTCCGGTTCCCGTGAAGGTCCGTGGAGGCGGTGGCGGAATCGGCACAAATCCTCCTCCCGGGAAAAACTCCGGTCCGTATGGAATTATCAGACCTGGTTCAGGCAAGTAATCCGGATACCAAGGTCCGGGCGGAGGCGTCGGAATACGCGTACAGCCGGCCACTCTGTCCGGCAGAGTACCCGGAATGGTAGTCCGCGCTATCAACTGGCGCAGAACGTCCGAGGAAACGCCCATGACTCCGGAAGGCTCTCTATCACGTTCAACAACAACCGTCTGGCACGATTTCACGATTTGCTGCTGAGGAATCTGGTCGTTCACGTTCTTGACCATGACCGCGCCGAAGTTCACAGTGATCTGTGTCTTATTAGGATCCAGGACCTCGACGAAGAAATCTGCTGTCTCGTCAGTTGGAATGACTGCAGCAAGAGCTGTTGGACTGAAGATTGCGAATGACGATGGTGGAGTGCTCCTGGGTAACCTCTTCATGAATCGCGAGATTCCCTGCGGAACCATGCCGGCGAATTGAGTCGACCCTCGCTCACGCGAGAAACCCCAAGAACTGTAAGGCCGTGGCTGTCCCCAGAGACGCATCCGCCTGGACCGCCTGAGTGCCTTTCCACCACACCCTGGTCTCCGGACCCGGGTCCGTGCCGATCAGGTCCTGCAAGAAGACCGGATCTCCCTGGGCGAGGGCGTGCATCTCAGACGCACCCGCGCGCTGGATCATACCCGCTCCCTGGATTCGTTGTATCGGTCCCAGCATCGCGCCTGCTTCCGGCCCGGGCGCTTGCGCCCCGGATATAGTCGCAAGCCCAAAGGAAATGACGAAAATTACCCCAACAAAAATCCCTACCGTCCGACAATTCGCTGCCTTAATCATTCAGATTCCCTCCCAAATTTGACGCCCGGGATCCGGGTCCGAGAAGCAATTTGCGCCAATGTGTAATATTTGGATGCTCAAATCATTGTGCAAACGGCGTTACGAATTTAGTAATGTAATCTCCAACTATTCAAATTACCCGAACAACAATTTATTGAAAATTCGATGTAAAGCCTAATTACAGCGAACATAGTTTATAGGAAGGCTTTGTCGAGCAAACGGATTCACCAGTGGGTTTCGTGCCCCCCTACTCTTTTTGCGTTTCAATCTTATTTTCCATCCCAAAATAGCTGCAATTACTCAATGTTAACAGAACATTTATTCTATGGGCTTCTTGTTAATTCAGTACACCGTCAAATAAATAATATCGTAGAAAGCCAACTTGTTAGTGTCAAGAGGAACAAACCCAATTTATCAAGAATTATCTTTCGCGATCTGAACATAATTGAGGCAACGACCCTGGTAAGTGACATAACGACTTGTGACATACAAATGCGAGAAGAGTTCTTTATTATTTTTGGGTCTGTTCAACTTTTGTCAATCTTTTCGCAAAATACCGGGCTCATTGACGAGTGCCAATTCTTGCTGTTACCTGTGGTGGCGTTGTTGCTGTTGAGATTCCGGTGTTTGTTGAAATTGCTGTTGTTGGTGCAGTTGCTTCTGCAGGGGCTGCGCCGTTGATTGTCCGGTCGAGCGAGTTGTCAGCCTTGTGGGCACTAGGATTTTGGTGGACAGTCTAGTGCCAACGCCTGTGGAAACGCTGGTACCAGGCACAGACGTGAACCGTCCAGTCCAGGCGCCGGCTCCGGTACTAGTGGGAGAACCGGTGGTAACCGGTGTGCCGGTCCCCATTCCGGTGAATAAGGGTGTCGCCAAGATGCCCGGGCCCAACGTGTGCCTAAATGTAGGAACATGGCTGGGCACAAGAGTGCCAAGCGCTGTCTGAAGACTCGTGGGGAAGAACCTAAACGGTTGCGTTCCTGTCCCCACCACAGAGAGCGAACGAAACGGAGTCTGGGTCGCAGTAACAGTGACTACATCTGTCCGGGTCGGGAAGGCCGTGCCATAGCCGTAGCCAGTAGCAGTCCCGGTCGGACTGGTAACGCCGAATGTTGGCCTTAAGGTCACGAAGTGATAAAAATAATTCCGATGAACCGCTGAATAGCCAGCAATTGGTTTTGGAAAACACCTTGCCCCCCTGACATACCCTGAAAGCCAAGATCTTTCACCGCAGAGCCGCCGAGATCGCGGAGAAAATCGTCATTCTATCAAAAACTCATTTAAGCCGCCTAGCAGGGGCAGACTGTGCCTGCCATCGGCACACGCGGGTCCGCGCCGTACCGACAGGCCGTCCCTACCGCAGCCATATAGGAGTTTTTGGGGAGGGGCCTGGGGAGGGCGTTTTTGCAAAAACGCCCTCCCCAGAAACTCTTGCTCCCGCCTCCTCTGCGCACTCTGCGGTGAAACGGATTTCTAGTCACCGGCCTTTTCAAATCGCTCCAGATTCCGTTTGGACTCAGAATGATCCGGATCAAGAGCCAAGGCCTTCTTGAATTGTTGAGCAGCTTCGGGCATCTTTTTCATTTCAATAAATGCCAAACCCAAAGCATTGAACAGGTCCGCGCTTTCTTTGTTAAGAGCAAGCGCCTTCCCAAGGGTTGCAATTGCATCAGGTATGCCCCCGGAACGGAGCAGTGCCACAGAGACCTCGGTAAGAGTTTCCACAGACGTTGGCTTCAGCTCCACAACTTTCTTGTAGCTCTCGATTGCTTCACGGTGCTTCCCGGTCTTTGTCAAACACTTGGCAAGATCGAGATTAGACTCGGCTGAATCCGGGTCCAACTGGACAGTCTTCTTATAACACTCAAGAGCGTTGTCGAGTTCCCCGGCTTCCTCAAAAGTACGGCCCAGATCTCTTTGCACGACTGCCAAGTTGGGGTCAATGTCCAGCGCTTTGGATAATTGCTCTACAGCGCCGGCCAAGTCACCGGATTTTCTCAGAGCCAATCCGAGATTATGAAGAGCATCCGGCAGGTCCGGATTAATTTCAACCGCGGTTCTATAATGATCCATTGCCTGCCCGAGACGTCCCAATTGTTCCAGAGTCGAACCGAGATTGTTGTGAACAACGGCCACTTCCGGATAAATCTCAATGGCCCTGTGAAAGGCAGCCGCTGCCTCCCGCAAGTTATTCACCTGTTTCAAGGCCATGCCCATATTGTTGTAGGCAACGAACGAATTGGGGTTTATCTCGACTCCCTTCCTGTACTCCTGAATAGCTTCTGTCAAATTTCCGGATTGCTGAAGAGCGAAGCCTAGTTGGGTTCTCGCTGCTTCCAATCCTGGATCCAGCTCGACAGCTTTCTTCAGAAACCGTGACCGCTTCTTGAGTATTCCCTGTTGCCACTAGTACTCGCCCAAGATTCAGATGCGCCTCGGCGGATTTTGGCTCAAGCTCCGCAGCTTTTCTGTAGCAATTCGCCGCCTCCTGATAACCTCCGGCTTCCTCCAATGCCACTCCGAAATTTTTGTAGCCCGCAGCCGTTCCCGGGTCAGCCTCGATGGCTCGTCTGTACAGATCAAGCGCCTGCTCCATGTAGCCGTACTTCTTTAAAGCCGCGGCCAAACAATTGTAAGCAGCCACACATTTCGGATCGACCAAGATACCCTTTTCGTACTCCTGCATGGCCTCCAACGGGTTGTTCGATGATTCCAGTGAAGCCCCCAGGTTGACGTAAAGAATCGCTGAGTACGGCCAGATCTCGATGGCTTTTCGATACTGGTTTATGGCTTCGGGCAAATTCCCGGTCGCTGCCAATGCCACGCCCAGATTCATCAGAACTCCTGACGATCTGTCAGGTTTATCTGCAAAGTTTTTCAACAATTTTTCAGTAGCGGATTTGTAAGCGGACCCGCGATCCGGTTCCTCAGTGAATTTTGACATCGCCTTTTCCGATTCAGGCGGTATGCTGCACGCCTTTTCCATAAAGATCGATGGCTTCGGCGAATTTTCCGGAGTTGATAAGCTCCAATGAGCAATTTACGGCTATATCGAGGTACGCCACTCTTTCCAAATTCTCAGAGTACGGCGGCAACCTATCCGCAGGTGTCTTCCAGAACTGGAGAGGGCTCCATTTCCTCGCTTGGCCGAAGCTTAGCGCGGCCAGGCATACGAGCGTGAAGACAAGAGCAGTTGAAAGAGCGGGTTTAAAAATTCGGGTTTGTTCGGCTTGCCCGGCCCAAGCGAAAACTATAGCTAGAGCGTAGGCTACGATCATCATTATCCCGGCCATCGGCAAAATCGCCCTGTATCCAAAGAACAGATAATTGGGGATCATCAGAGATTCCGGCATTACCGATATGATGCAAAAGAAAATGCCAAAGGAAATGATGGGATATCTGCGGACCAGAGCTATCCCCACAGCGACAAGCCCAAACAATCCCGCCAAAGCGAAAAGCGTCACAGGAGGACCCATGAGAGAACTGGAGATCGGCTGCGCTCGTATGAATTCAAGGAATTGAGGTAGAGGCGCCACCATCATCAACAGATACGAAAAGAATACTCGGGGCTCGGTCAAGCAGTACCTGCACAGGAGAGACCCCTCCATAGCTGTATTGCCCTTGCAGGCGCTCAATCATTCCCTCTGACACAACACTCTCAGGCCCAAAAAAAGTGTTAGCCATTAAAACGTAAGCCACCAACGGAGGAATAACCAGCAAAGCTATCATCAAGCATCTAGTGAAGAGCTGTTTGAAACTCTGACGAAACAGTATGATCTCAGCCAGAAACATCATTATCGGCAGGGTGGCCAGATTTTCCTTACTTTGCAGGCCGGCAAAGAACAATACAGCAGTAAGAAACGTACCCCAAACCCTCATTGCGGAAACGTCCTGAACGTACACCTAAATAAACAGCGAGAGCCGAAAAATAGAAGAGACAGGCCATGACTGCCTCCCGCTGCCAATCGTACAACACCACGTAGCTCTGCAAAGGATGAGCGACGAATGCCAGCCCAAGAAAGAGCGCTATTATCCGTTTCTCTCTTGGGCTCCCCGGCACCCGGGCTAACGGGATCTCCATTAGAACGAGAATCAACCATGCGAAGGCCAGCCCCGCTCCCGCCAGAATTGCAGTATTAACAAGTCGAAAATAGTAAGTATCCATCCCGGTCAGCGCGTAATTCGCATACAAACCCAGCATGAACAAGGCGCGTGCAGGCACGATGCTGATTACCTGAACAAGGTCGTGAGTCGCATACACCTGCTCTTTGCCGACAATCCAGGCCGCGGAATCTGTACACCATATTAGATCGGTAGCCTTTGTGGAAAAGAGCAAATCCTATAGCGAAGAAAATGAGAAAAATAATACAGACTCGAAGCGGCGAGAAAAAACGTTTCGGTTGGGAATCAGTCGGCGTAACGCGATCAGAGGCTTGTTCGTTTGCAATTCCATTAGCTTCGCTCAAAGTCAGATCTCCTTCCTAATTTAGTAAATTGGACCGAGCGGCTGTGGCTCATAATAATTGAGTATCTGATACGATAACGGAAAATTATGGTATATTGACCACTTCCCCAGGCAAAATGTTGCCTAAAAAAATTTGGTTACTTACAGAATAGCCTACTGTAAGTCCCGGCGTCAAATCGGGCGGAACGCTCAATTCGTTTCCTCTTTAGAGATTGCTTCGTCGCTTCGCTTCTCGCAATGCAATGACAAGTTGGGGCCTACCTTTGCGACCGCGTAACGCGAGCCCTGTCATTGCAGCGGAGCGAAACAATCCCGCTTTGGGCATTGCTTTCCCGCGTCACGCGGGACAACGACATGTCCACTCCCCCAACTGAGCGATCACCCTTGGACTTGACTAAATGGAGACTTGGAGCTACGTTTGAACTATCATTCGTATAAAGAAACCGAGCAAATTAGTTTAATTAAATCAATTTAAAATATTGATTATAAATCTAGGCACCATAATTATGAAAACAAAAATCCACGTTGTCCTAGTGAATCCAAATCCCGGGGGAGCGGGGCTCAATGAAGCTACGGTTCTGATTCCGCTTGGGTTGGGATACCTTGCAGCGGCTCTGGAACAGGAAGGATTTTCCTGCTCGATCATAGATGCCAATTGCCTTAATTTGTCTCCGGAAGAGGTCTTGAAGCGAATCCCTCCGGAAGCGTCTCTGGTCGGGATTACTGTCAATTCCTTTACCTATGATGCGTCACGCCGAGTTGCCGAGCTGGTAAAATCTCGTGATTCTCGCATACCTGTGATACTTGGCGGCCCGGTTCCGACCGCCATACCGGAAATAGTCCTGGACGAGTTTGACTGTGACGGAATTATTCGAGGGGAAGGCGAATACGGTATTCTCAGAGTAGTGCGGAATGTGCGCTCGGGATCTCCCCCTTTTGATGACGAAGTTCCCGGCGCAGTCTACCGCGATCGAGACGGCGTCCTCGTCATGAACCCGGCAGAGCGCATTAAGAATCTCGATGAGTTACCTTTTCCCGCGCTGCATCTTTTGCCACCGCTAAAGAAGTATAGATCGCGGGCACGCAAGGGGCCGTCCGCACCGATCGTCACCAGCAGAGGATGCCAGTACAAGTGCGCTTTTTGCAGCAAGGATGTGTTCGGACGAAGGGTGACCTTCCGAAGCGCTGCCAACGTTCTTTCCGAAATAGAATTACTCGTCGATAAATACCATGTGGGTCAAATTGATATTGTAGACGACAACTTCGCGGCAAACCGGAAGAGACTGGAAGAGATCCTGGACGGCCTCATCACACGATATGGGGACAACCTGGATATCAACATACAGTCCGGCGTGCGCACGGAAACACTCGATGAACCGCTTTTGCGAAAAATGAAGCAGGCGGGAATATCAAAACTGGCTTTCGGGATCGAATCCGCTGACGAGGAGGTCCTCAGGTTATGTAAGAAACAAAGCGACCTGAATAAGATAGCTGAATCAGCGCAATTGGCGCGAGAATTGGGATTCACCGTGTTCGGGTTTTTCATTATAGGATTGCCTGGGGAAACGGAAGAGGCTTTCCGGAGGACCCTTGATTATGCTCGGCGTATCAACCTGGATGTAGCCAATTTCTGCATGGCTATTCCTTTTGTCGGGACTGAATTGTTTTCGATGGTGAGCGAGAAAGGCCGATTTCTGATTGATACGACAAGAAATATTGAAATCGGATTTTACGGCGGGCAAGTCTTTTATGAATATGATGGTCTCACCGAGGCGGTGGTCCTTGACAGGTACAAGCGGGCTTATAAGGAATTCTATACCCTGCGCAAGAAACTGGATCTGTTGCTGGCGGTCCGATCTCTGCGAGAGGCGAGATGGTTAATGTCCGCTGGCCTGTCAGTGCTCAAGGGAATGCTGAAAGGATCTTGGCAAAATCTGATTAGCCACAAGGCAGCAAAATAGCGACTTACCTTCAAGACTATCAAAAACAACTCTTCAGCATCCGTCAATACTAACGCTAAACTTGAGAAGACTTGAGAAGTTTTTCTCAAGTTCATTGTCGCCGGGAAGGAATCGTGTGCGGGCTGCGGCAGGACCCGCACACTAGGCAATCAGTCCAGATAAAACCTAATCCAATCCGATTCGGGCTCAAATATGCCCTTTGCGGCATTGGCCTTCCAGATACGAGCAATGGGGAATCGATTGTTCTTGATGGTCAGGGGAGCTGTCAGGCCACCGGTATCAAAATCTTTCAGGGACTGGAGAGCGTCAACTATCCCTGGATAGTCACGTTTTCCGGCTTTGTCTGCTCTCCTGAGAGTTTCCACGAACACCAGCCCACTCAAGAATCCCTGCATGTAAAAGAGAGGGCGGCTTTTCACATCCGGGTAGTTGGTTGCCGTATAGGCCCTGATCTTCTTTATCATGGGTTGATCTTCCATCCACCAATAGGCGTACGGATTGACAGCCAAGTAGCCCTCTGCAAGCGGTCCAAGTTTCTCGAGGAGCATCTCCGTAGCCCCCCAAAAAGTCCCCATGAACTTGCATTTCATGCCAAGATCCCTGCTCTGCTTGATCACGTCCGGCACCGGCGCAACCAAAAATCCATGCAAGATGACGTAATCGGGATCGGCCTTGTGAAGGGCTTCTACCTGCTTTGTGACGTCTCCTCCTGCGATGTCGGTCTTCTCTTCACAAACGAGGTTCAATCTCAATCTCTCACACATCAATTGGCCGAACCTAATGGAATCGCGACCAAAGTCAGAATCGCTGTGCAGAAATGCCACTCTCGCACGAGGTTTCTCTTTGGCTATGTATTTGAGCAGAATTCCCATTTGATCGCCGTAAGTCGGACCTGGCAAAAAAATGGCCGAATTCAGGGCGGTTGCGGCAATCTCACTGGAAAACGTGGCGCCGGTATATAGAATCGAGTAACGTTTCGTTATGTCTTGGAGGAGAAGTTTGGTTACTTCGGTACTGTTACCAAACATCACCGGCGGGTTGTTCTCGGTCATTATTTTTTCGAAAAGCAATTTGTCTTCCGGCGCCTTGTAGTTACCATCGGCCATGACATACCTGAGTTTTTTGCCGTTGATACCGCCTTCGGTGTTCGCTATCATCAGCGCATCGTTAAGGCCGGCGCTAATTGAGGGGCCAAAAGCACCCAGTGGACCCTTAGTGGTTTGAACTGCGCCGATAGTAATCGTATCTTGACCGAGGGCAGCACTGCCCATTAGCCCCGAAACTAAAATGGACGCAATAAACAAAGCGACAAACACTCTTCCTGTGCGCATAAATCGGTTCTCCTTTCCTGTTTGAAATGTCTCAAAAGAGATCCCAACGTAAGAAACTCAGCAAGGCGCTTCACGAACCGAGATTAGGGGAATTGAAATTCAGCTCGTACAAATACCTTGTGGCGCCAGACTCATCTTCGACAGTTTGAAAAATTAAGTTAAGTGATATAGGCGGGATACATTGGTCGCGGATATTCCTTGGCACTACAATGGTTGTCTCTTTTGGATCTTGAGAGGATCAGGATTCGGGAGACAGAGGTGTAATGGAGGCAGGCGGCCTGTACTCCTGCGGCGTGGAAGGCGTGAAGGCTTGCGCCTTGCATGGTGGTACGGAGCTGATAGCGGGTCCCTTCGAGTTCCACGAGGACTGATTGGACGCGGCCCAGGTCTCGCATGAGATCCGGCCATGAGACGCACAGCCCTTTCTCATCCAAACGCCGCTGCAGATCCACTTCCAAGCGTAGAGCAAGGAAGCTGGCCACGATGTGGCCGATTGAGGTGTCGTCACGCTGATGATAGATGGGCCTCACTTCAAGGGTGGTTTTCTGTTCCCGGAAGGTGCGCTCCACCCGCCAGAGGCTCTTGTAGGTCAAGGCTACGTCAGGGGCAGGCATGTCCGTGTTGGTGGTGAGGACAAACTTGCCATCCAAGCGTGCGTCTGACTCCACTGCCTCCTCGTTGATCGTGACACTCCCTTTGGCGATGTGCACGAAGCGAGCATATCCCCGGTTGCCGATGACCGCTTTGGGACCCTTCTTGGAGATGGTGCGCCGGAGTTGTTCCAAGAGTGTCTCCCGTGCGGCCTTGTCCTTCCTGGCCTCCACGGGGTTGCGACACACCACGTAGCGCCTGTCCCCCACACGGACGTCTTTCACTTCCAGGTTGTCGTCGACTTTCTGATATCGACCTGCGCGGGAGAGGACCTCCTCGGTCACCTCCTTCTGTTTGCGCATGCGGCAACCGAGCACGTAGTCGAAAGGCGCCTTCTTGTCGGTCCTGAGCAGCTTGATTGTATCAGCCGAGATCATCCCGCGATCTCCCACGAGGACCACATCGTGGATGTGCAGACGCTTGCGCAGCCGACTCACCATCATCTCCAGAGCGCGGCAGTCGGCAGTGTTGCCGGGGAAGATCTCCCAGGCTACGGGCCACCCGTCACGGTTGACCACCACACACAGCACGTACTGCGGCAGATCCGGCCGCCTGTCCCGGGAGTATCCTCGTTTACGCAGATCGGTTTCCATGTCCGTGTACACGTAGAGGCTGGTGGTGTCGATGAAGATGAGGTCCAGCTCGAGGCTGAACAGATCGCGGTCACGCCAGGAGAGTTCAGCTTCCAGCTCGTCTCTGACCTCAGACAAGAACGAAGTAGTGCGGTAGAAGTGTTGGAGTCCCAGCTCGGCAAAGCCCGGACACTCCACGCCTGAGATCCACAGTGATCCCGCAAGATCTGATCCCGGAGCGCACAGCCTCTGCAACGCCATGGCGAACGAGGTCCGCTCCACATCGAACTCGAACCTACGGGACTGGGCCAAGCGCCTCATAAGATCCGGCATACCCTGCTTGTCCCAGAGACTGCCAAAGACCAGCGCCGGTCCCCACTCTCGCGAGGACAGGGCTTCCATATCCGGCGTGCGAGATGCCTCCACAACTTTGAGGTGAACAGCAAATTGAGCGAGACTCCGAATGAGTGCATCGATCTTTCCCGACGCCAGGACCTTATCGGCTCTCCCCAGTGTGCCTATGATCTTCTGGCGGACCTTATCACCGTCTCTGATCGATTCGACGATCTGGAGGTACTCGTATTCACCGCTCTTCTGGACACTACGTTTTCTGCGGATGAACATACCAATCGAATCGCATGATGCAGCTATTTATGTCAAGAGAAATCGCGATATACTTTCCTACTTCTAGGCACTACATTTCGAAATGCCGTCAGAAATCACGCCCCGTGATTACAGGACGTTATGAACATCCAAAAAATCACATCCAATAATTACAGCCACTTATTCAGTGCCCCCAAATGGGGCACTGTCGAAGATGAGCCAGACATGGCGCGCAATTTGTCGCAGCGCATTACCCGGCCGTTGCACTTAGCCGGCGTAAGAATTAATGCGACTGCAAATTGTAAGTAGTTAGGCGTACCATTGGCTGATCGGGAACTATTCGCGCGAGTGAGTCAAAATCACATGAAACTAATCCCGATTTTCAGAAGATCTGAGCAATGGTACGAAATTAATATGTTACCGGCGAGATTAGTAGACTCCTTGTCTAGACATACTTGATACTAACACCCTGCTATATTCATATAATATTCTATCCCAAAAGTCCCCAAAAAATACTCACTCCGAAGACAACCCTTCGGTTACAGGCGGCCAAAAAATGTCATTGCGAGGCCGTCAGGCCGTGGCAATCCCCAAGGCTTTGGGAGATTGCTTCGCTCCGCTCGCAATGACAATCCTTTGGCGGTTCCCGTAGGATGCGGTGACCCTGCGTTTCGCTGGGGAACCGCATCAATAGAGGTTTGCGCGAACGATGCGGTTCACTTCGCTCACCACATCCTACTCTTTTACTGTTGGTACGCCCCGGCGTCCCTGCGACTGCAATCCGCAACTGACCGGCACGGAGGCCGGTCCTACCGAGGTCGTGCTTTCCGGCGGAACGCGGGATTTCATTTCTCGCAATATCAAAAGGCCCAGGTCCCCGCGCGTACCTGAATGGATACACTCGGAAGAAATTAACCGGGACGATAGCTGAAGGAAAAATAGGTCTTGCTCTAGAAGAGGATGCGATCTCCTTTCTTCACTTTATTACCTTTGGCGTTCTCCAATCGGTTATGGCCACCATGACGCCTCTGCCGGGGTCTGCGCGATAAAGACGCGAAATTGTTGTGGGAGCGTGACTGGTTGCGGTGTAGGTCACAGGCGGCACGATTCCGCCGGTATCGAAATCTTTAAGAGTTTCCAATCCATTCTTAAAGGACTCTGGCGTAAGATCTTTGCCCGCACGCTTTATTCCTTCGGCATAGACGGTAGCCACTCCTACCCCCATTGTGTACAAAGAAGTAAGCATCTTTGCAGGGTCACGATCGTTCTTTTTCGCCAACTCCCTCACGCGTTTCATACCAGGAGTCTCATCTTCCCATCCACCGACACAATTGACTCCAATGTAGTTCTTTGCCGCGGTTTGGCAGGCTTTGACCACCATATCATCGCATGACCAATTGATCCCGAAAGTTGTAGGCCAATAATCATACTTTTCTGCTGTCTTCAGAAACGTTATCGTCGGCGGAGCGAGATTGCAGGTAACCACGAAATCTACGTTGTCCTTCTTCAATGAAAGCACCTGGGAACTGGCATCGACAGAACCTATGTTAAGAACCAGTTCTGAAACCAGCTTTAATCCGTACTGCTCGGCTCTCTTTCTGGCGGCTTCCAAGCCTTTCTTTCCGAATTCCGTCTCAGCATAAACAACCCCAATTCTTGGGTCCTTGGCTTTCAAATCATTCATAATGTAATCAAACATAAGTTCAACTTGTGTTTCGTATGTGGCACCAATGATAAAAATATAGGGGCGGTGCGGATTGAACATTTCATCTGCTAACGCATTCGGGATGTTTACCACCTGGTGTTTATCGATGAGATCGAACATAGCGATAGTCTGCGGCGTTCCCCCACTGGTGAGGATCGATAGTACCTTGTCGCGAAAAATGAGCTTGTTGAAAGCAGAGATGGCCAGCGGAGTCTTAAACTGGTCGTCTTCCCAGATGAAATCGATTTTTCTCCCGTTGATTCCACCTGCTTCATTCATTGCATTGAATGTATCCTGTATGCCCCATCCCTCGGGCAGGCCCAAAGCAGCCACCGGGCCTGTTTTCACCAAGACCATGCCAATGCGCACGGAATCTTTTGTTACCCCCCTCATTTCAGCGGATTCGCTGCAAACGGCGACACCAAAGCACATCAACACGCAGGCTAATAGCAAAAATCCGGCTCGACATTTCCTTTTCATTCTCTACTCCTTTCGAAATGCGGTGAAAGTGAGTTCAATATGTGAAAGGCCAGTTTTTGAAACTGGTCTTGATTCGAGACCAGATACCGCTGAGACCCGTCGGTTCTATGATAAGAAAAACGATGATGAGCAGACCGAAAACCGCAACGTTCCACTCCTCATCATATCTCCCCTGGAGAAAAACGAATTCATGGCCGATCAAATCTGCCATGTTCTTTATGATATCAGGCATAACTGTAAGAAAAACAGCTCCCAAGATAGAGCCCAATATCGAGCCTAGTCCACCTATAATGATCATGGCTATGTATTCCACGGAAAGCAGAAGAGTAAAATTTTCCGGATGCAAATAAGCAGTAGTATAGGAATACAAGCCGCCGGCAACTCCTCCGTAAAAAGAGCTTATAGCGAAAGCCATTACTTTATATTTTGTAAGATTTACACCGATAATGCCTGCCGCCACATCTCGGTCGCGGATTGCCACAAAAGCCCTGCCTATTCGGGTTCTGGCCAAATTTTTTGCTGCGATTGTCAGCAGAGCGACAAAAAAGACGGTCATATAAAAGAGTTGCCCCTGTTCACCAAGAGTAAATCCGAAGAAGCTAGGGGGTGGGACTGAAATCCCTCGGACGCCCATAGTCAGAGATTCCCAGTGCGTCACACCGTATTCAACCACGACTCCGAAGGACATTGTCGCCATAGCCAAATACAATCCTTTGAGGCGTAAACAAGGAAAACCCAGAAGAATACCAAAAAAAGCGGCAACAACGCCTCCACTCGGAATAGTAAACCAAAAAGGCATGTTTAATCTTGTGGCCAGAATTGCGGATGTGTAGGCGCCGAGAGCGACAAACGCTGCATGGCCCAATGAGATCTGACCGGTAAGACCGGTAAGAATATTCAATCCTAAAGCCGCGACAATAGCTATACCGGAAATGTTCGCCATATAAATGATGTACTGATCAGCCCAAAAAGGCAGGGACAAAAGTGCCACTATGAAAAGAACCAACCAGAACCTCACCCATAAAGTTTGAAAGATTCTGATATCTTCTTCATAGGACTCTCTGAAAGTTTTGCTTCGCATGAATTCCTCAGATCAAGAAATTGCCGGCAGGATTGGGCAAGATCTGTCGTTAGACACGCTCGATTTCCTCCTCGCCAAATAATCCATACGGCCTAATCATGAGAACCAAGAACAGGACCACAAAGGCAGTAAGGTCCTTAACACCGGGAAACAATTGATCAAGATATCCACCTACCAAAGTTTCTAAAACTCCGATGGCCAATCCCCCGACAATTGCTCCAGGAACGCTTTCCAAACCGCCTAATACAACCGCCGGAAATGCTTTGATAGCGACTAAAGATAGACCGATGTTCAAGACCATGACATTAGCAAGGAAGATTCCTGCAACAGCACCTATGGCAAAGGAAATTCCCCAGGTAAGGGCAAAGACCCATTTCACGCTTATGCCCATTAACATCGCAGTATCCTGGTCATTTGCGACCCCTCGCATTGCCAGTCCTACCCGAGAGTATTTGAAGAAGAGGAAAAACAGGATGACCATCAGACCTGCTATGATCATAGACCACAAATGGGTATAAGATAGCACCAGACCGTGAAATGCTATTGAATGCTGGCTGAAAGGAGATGGAAAAATCTTATTTTCATGTCCGAACACAATGCCCGACAGGCTTCTCAAGAAAATGGAAAGACCTATGGTAATCATGACTACGGCAAACTGCGGTTCGCCTATCATCGGTCTGAGCACCAGGCGTTCGGTAATCAACCCGAAAATCATAGCAACTCCCATTGTGATGAGAATTGCCCAAAAAAAATTCATGCCTGATATTACCAGAGCGTAACAGACAAAGGCCCCAACCATCATGGCTTCGCCGTGAGCGAAATTCAGAATATCTGTGGCCTTGTAGATCAGCACAAATCCGAGCGCAGCCAGTGCGTAGAGGCTTCCCACAGCAAGGCCGGAAATAACTAGCTGAATAAAATAGAGAGTTCCCTCAGCCAACCGGTTATACCCCTTTCACAATGAGAAAATCTAATACATCGATTCAATAACGTCCTTGAATTTCTTCTCTATACTGGCTCTTTTTACTTTCATTGTAGCGGTCAACTCTTCATCGTCCTGGTCCAATTCCTTATCGAGAATGGTGAATTTCTTAATCCTCTCCACTTGCGCAAAGTTACTGTTGGTTTTTTCCACTTCGGCCTGAATCAGCTTCCTTACTTCCGTGTGAGTGGCCAGACTCTTGTAATTCGTGTATGCAATTCGATTGTTTTGGGCCCAATGAGCGACATTTTCCAATTCAATTTGTATGAGGCATGACAGGTACTTTCGGCGGTCACCGATGACTATGGCCTCTTTGATATATGGGCTAAACTTGAGACTATTCTCCAGTTCAGATGGAGCAATATTTTTGCCTCCCGCTGTTATGATGATATCTTTTTTTCTATCCGTGATGCGTAAATCTCCGTCGTCGTCTACTTCACCCACATCTCCCGTATGGAGCCATCCATCGACGACAACCTCCCGAGTAGCTTGGGGATTACCATAGTAACCCTCAAAAACGGAATCGCCCTTCTGGAGTATTTCGCCATCGGGGGCCAATCTAAGTTCTACGCCTGGTATAGGTTTACCCACACCCCCAAGTTTTATTTCACCATTTCGCGGCATAAATGAGATGCCGCTCATTTCTGTCATTCCGTAACATTCACGGACCGGGACGCCTATGGAATGGTAGAATTTCATCAGGTCAGGCGAAAGCGGCGCTGCCCCACTGACGAAAATCCGAGCATCCAGTAGACCCAAGTGGTTCCTCAACGGTCGAAACAAGAGTAAGTAGGCAATACCGTGCAAAATTTTCCATGACCTAGGCACCGGTTTACGTCTCAGCTCATAATCGGCTACACGCTCTCCGATGGGAAGCATGGCTCGAAAAATCCATCGCTTAAAGAAAATGGAATCCTGGAGCTTTATCATGATATTGGAATGCATTTTTTCCCAGATACGCGGCACATTCAAAAAAGCCGAGGGCGAGATTTCACTCATATCCTCTTGCAGCGTGGCCACGCTTTCCGCGAAATTCACCGTACATCCTGCCCACATGGGAAAAATCAGCGAGAACATTCTTTCGGCAATGTGACAGAGCGGTAATGCGGAAACAAACGAATCATTCTGACGAAAACCCAGTACCTGTGCTAGGCCTCGAATCATCGCTATTACGTTTCTGTGGCTGATCATTGCGCCTTTTGGCTGACCTGTGGTACCGGAGGTATATACTATAATCGCGACATCTTCAGACCTGGTGCTGTTAACCATGTTTTCAAACAGGTGAGGATCCTGTTCGTTTAGGGAACGACCTAATGCTTGAACATCTTTGAAGCTGATAATCATCGGGTCCTTGTATCGACGAAGTCCCTTCATATCAACGACAATGATCTTTTTCAGGCCCGGTAGATCGTCTTTTACCTCGAGAACCTTATCAACCTGCTCCTGATCTTTTGCGACAATGAACTTGGATTCGGAATTCTCCAGAATGTACTTCACTTGAGAAGCAACATCGGTTGGATATATCCCGACAGTCACAGATGAAGAGCACTGAGCTGCCAGATCCGCGTAAAGCCACTCACGGCAGTTATCCCCAAGAATCGAAACCTTGTCGCCTCTCTCCAAACCAAGCTGTCGTAGGCCCAAGGTGAAGAGACATACGTGGTCCCAATATTCTTTCCAGGTGACTCGCTGCCAAATGCCTAGATCCTTTTCACGCAGCGCCACCTTGTCGGAATAGAGTTCTCGATTTTTTGCAAGGAGTTTTGGGATAGTGTCAGGTTGCAACTGCTTTCCTCTTTATTGGCCCAGGTAGGCTGCAATGACTTTTGGGTCGGATTGTATAGCTGCAGAAGTGCCCTCCCCTATTTTCAAACCGAAATCCAAAACAGTAACCGTATCAGCGATATCCATAACAACGCCCATATCATGTTCCACCATGATTATGGTGATCTCCCTTTCCTCTTTAATATCTAAGATGAAACGGGCTATATCCTCAGTCTCCTCCACATTCATTCCAGCCACCGGTTCATCAAGAAGAAGCAATTTCGGTTTCATTGCAAGCGCTCGTCCGATCTCGACACGTTTCTGTATCCCATAAGGCAACGTGCCGACCATTTTCTTTCGAACCTTTTCAATTTCAAGGAAATCGATGATTTCCTCAACGTGAAGCCTATTCTCAACTTCCTGTCGCTGGGCCTTGCCGAAGAAGAATGCGCAAGATAAGGGACCGGAGCTCATATGAGTGTGGCAGCCCAATAACAAATTATCTATCACAGTCATATGGCTGAACAGCTCTATGTTCTGGAAAGTTCTCGCAATTCCCAATTCAGCGATTTCATATGGTTTAAAATGGGAAATGCTTTTCCCCCTGAGGTATATTTCGCCTTCAGTTGGAGGGTAAACACCACTAATGCAATTAAAGAGAGATGTCTTGCCCGCTCCATTAGGGCCAATAACGGCATGCAGCTCCCCCTCTTGAACTGACATGTCCAGATTTGATAGAGCTACGATCCCGCCAAAATGAAGCGACAAATTCTTGATCTGCAGCAGATCCATGCTGTAAATCCCGTCAGGAAAGCCAACGTTTTCTACGTTTATAATGCTTCACCTCAGCATAACTTTTTCTTTCAAGGTCATCCGTTACACCGAGGTAGAATTCCTTAACATCCTGATTTTGGAGAAGGCGTTCACTTGGACCGTCAAGAACTATCTTGCCGCTCTCCATAATGTATCCATATTCGGCAAAATTTAACGCAATCAACGCATTTTGCTCCACAAGCAGAATTGCGGTTCCTTGCTCTCGATTGATTCGCTCCAATATGGAAAAAATCTCTTTCACCAACATAGGGGCGAGACCTAGAGATGGCTCGTCCAACATCAACAACTTAGGTTGAGACATTAAGGCGCGGCCGATTGCCAGCATCTGTTGTTCCCCGCCACTCAACAAGAGGGCTTGTTGCTTACTTCTGCGTGCCAGTTGAGGGAAATAATCCATGACCATATCAAGATCTTGTTTAATTCCATGCCGGTTTCTACGCGTATGAGCCCCAATCCACAAGTTTTCTATCACGCTCAGATCGGCAAACACTCGTCCTGCCCTCAGGAACCAGGCCGATTCCCATCCTGACTATTTTGTCCGGGTCTTTTTCGGCTATGGATCGGTTCATAAATTCAATTGTGCCGTCTTCAACTTCACCGTTTTGGAATTTGAGTATGCCGCTAATGGCTTTAAGAGTGGTGGTCTTGCCCGCAGCATTGGCTCCCAGGAGGGCTACTGCTTTGCCTTCAGGCACTTCAAGAGAAATCCCTTTCAGCACCATGATCACATTATTATAAACCACCTGAATATTGTTTATTTTAAGCATACATTTCGCTCCGAATCGCCGGACAAGAGGGTTCCTGCCGGACGAATCAGGTGGGTACGAACATTGAATTTAATGCCTACAAACGCTCCAGCAGTACAGCGAAACCCATGCCTCCCCCTGCACAGAGTGAAGCAATCCCGAGATTGAGATCATTCGAAATCATGCCGTGAAATAGAGTTACCAAGAGCCTGCAACCGCTCGCACCAACCGGATGGCCCAAGGCGATACCACTTCCGTAAACGTTTACCTTGTCCCGATCCAAACCTAATTCCTGCTCGCATGCCAGGTACTGAGCGGCAAACGCTTCATTGATTTCAAATCGATCTATATCGCTAACTCGGAGATTTGCAGAGTCCAGTACACCTGCGGATAGCAGGCACCGGTCCGATTCCCATTATATTTGGGTCGACCCCTACAACCTTGTACCCTCTAATGTGCATAAGCGGCTGTAGCCCTAGTCCCCTTGCTTTTTCCAATGTGGTAACAATTGCCGCAGCAGCGGCATCATTCATTCCGCAGGCGTTTCCAGCCGTTACTGTTCCGTCCTTCTTAAATGCAGAGGGTAGTTTACCGAGTTGCTCCAACGTTACATCGGGTCGTACATGTTCGTCAACTTCGAAATCCACGGGATCTTTTTTCGGTCTAGGAACGGGAACAGGCACAATCTCCCTCTTGAATTGGCCTTGTTTAATAGCCTGTGCAGCACGCTGGTGGCTCTGAACCGCAAAGGCATCCTGATCCGGCCGCGAAATCGAATATTTTTCCGCGAGATTCTCCGCTGTTAAACCCATTCCAACGCCGATAGGATACTCTTGCATCCCTCTCCAAAGCAGATCGTACGCTTCCAGATGCCTGATGCGTTGTCCCCACCGAGCTGATTCCATTATGTACGGCGCGTTGCTCATACTCTCGACACCGCCGGCAAGAACAACGTCCGCTTCGCCGCATTGAACAGCTTGTGCAGCGCTGATGACCGCCTGCATGGAAGATCCGCACGTGCCATTTATGGTAAAACCTGGAACATTCTCGGGAATCCCTGCTTTGTAAGCTGCATTACGAGCTACATTCTGCTCCAAGGGAGAAAAACAGTTACCGAAAATGACTTTGTTTATGCATGCGGGGTCACCTAGTTTCCGGAGCTGCGCTTCGATAATCAACTTTGCCAATTCTGCAGCCGATACACCTCTTAGTGAACCACCGAAATCACCAATTGCGGTTCTCAAGGGATTGGCCAAGACTACTTTATCCATTTCTTTTGAATCTCCTCTCTAAGCAGCTCGATCGTTCTTTTGGGCGAAATGTCGATGGACTAGTCGATACCGATCTGCTGAAAAATTCATTCGTTTTCATTGTAGGGCTTTGATTAATGATCTTATTAGAATCCATTTAGACGGGCTCTGGAGAACCACAGTCACCGTCCCATTAACCCGCCAAGCATTTGGCGTTCCAGTCGAAGCGCTTGCCCGCAGGACTATGCGCTTTTCACTAGGCCATGGAGAAAGATTTCGCGAAAAGTCCGGACATACGCCTCACCATCGAGGCTATTCCTATTAAGCACCCACTGATGAAGTACTCCGTCATGCAGAGCCATGAATGTCAAAGCTGTGATATCAGGATCGAGATCTTTCTTAAAAAGCCCCTGACGTATTCCTTGGCGGATGATTCCGCTTATGATTTTTCGGTATTCGAGGTAGGTTCCTTTAAGGGCAGGTTCGAAATCAACGTCAGCGTTCAATTCTGTGGTCAAAAAGGTCAAAAAAACACACAAATCTTGATTTTCCAATGCAAATCTTGAATTGAAGCTGATCACGCGGTGAAGTTTCTCAAGGGCGTTTTCAGAGAATTGGTCTACAGCGTCCGCCATTCCCCCAATGAATCGAGATTTGAATTCCTCTATAATTCTAAGTAGCAATTCACCCTTACTGCTGAAGTGGGAATAAAGAGCCCCCTTGGTCAGACCAACCTTCTTGGTGATAGCGTCGACAGAAGTCCCGTGATAGCCGTTGCGGACGAAGATTTCCAGAGCTGCCTGAATGATTTTTTTCTCTGTTTCTTCAGATCTTTTCATAATTTTCGAGGATGTCGATACTAACCGTTTGGTATGCGCGATCCTAGGAATAGGCGGGGCTGCTGTCAAGCAATTTCTTAGACTGAGCACTTCAATTTTTGATTCGACAAAAAACCGCTTGAAATAAAGAATACCGAGCGGTCAGTATGCTGGCGTGCACGCTCTGGCTCCGGAGGCACACCATTGATTACTCATTAACCGACAAACAGAAGCAAATAGTCGAAACCGCTCCAAAATTCGCAATTGATGAATTCCAAAAGGTAGCCAGCGAAAGTGACCGCGAAGAAAAGTTCCCCATAGAAATTTGAAAAAAAGCAGGTGAACTTGGATTCAGGGGAATTTCATTTCTTCTGAATACGCGGACTGGGGCTTAGATGTTCAAAGCATGCTACGGTCATGGAAGGAATCTATAGCACGGCTAATAGTTACTACTGGGGATAATATCTGTATTAGCTCATCTCAACATGCCTTGCCGGTTCTACCGCTCTCATGTAATATGGGAAGTCGGTAGCATTAATAATTACTACAATTAACAGATCCTTTAGGAGAGGCTTGATGGATGCTATATACCTTGAATTGGCCGCGCGAATCGGGCTCGGCCAATCGCCGAGAATTCCTCGATTGTTTGAGATTATTGCCAATTCCGCAGAAGCTCAATTGCTATTGGCTCTTCCCGGAACCGTAAATCAAATGGCCCAAAAGCTGGGGCGTCCGGAAGAAGAAATTGCTGCGATGATGCGCACCCTCTTTGTAAAAGGTCTGGTCTTTTCGTCCGCCAAAACCGACCCGCCAACCTACCGCATGTGCCGTGACCTGGTTCAATTTCATGACGCCAGTATTCTGTGGCCAGAAGCTCCGCAGGAATACCTGGACCTCTGGAACGAATTCATGGAACATGAATGGTACGATATTGCCAAGATGGTCAGTCAGGCTTCATCACGCCCTTTTACCAGAGTCATCCCTGTTGGCGTAACTGTACCTGCTACGAGCCACGTGCTAGCGTTTGAGGATGTGAAGGAGATTATCGATACATCACGAAATCTGGCGGTCACAAAATGCACTTGTCGCCTGGTTGCCGGTAAATGTGACAAAACACTGGAAGCCTGTATTCAGGTCAACAAAGCCGCGGATTATACGGTGGATCGAGGTTCAGGCCGACAGATCAGTAAAGAAGAAGCAATTGATATTATGAGGCAAGCTGAAGAGGACGGCCTTATTCACGTGGTGGTCAACAAACAAAATGTGGATCACTTCATCTGTAATTGCTGCCCATGTTGCTGTCAGACAATGCCCGTTCTCATTAAACACGGGATCTCAGTCATCGAGCCGAGTCGTTTCGCAGCCGATGTAGATCCGGAGGCATGCACCGCATGCGGAATGTGCACTGACCGATGTTACTTTGGCGCGATTGATCAGGAAGGTCTTGAACCTGCCGCAGTTAAGCAGGAAAAGTGTTTAGGTTGTGGACTTTGTCAGGTTACATGCCCTTCTGATGCCATTTCAATGAAAGAAGTCCGCGGGACCGATTTTGTGCCGGAAAAGACGTTTGGATAATCGGGCAGCTCAATCCCTTTCCAGCAAAGAAGATATGAGAGAAGCTATCTTGGTCTGCAGGTCCGGCTCAGGAACACCTGATACCTGCAGGGTCCGGCTTGCCCCGGCTGAACCTGTCTTGAAGAGGTTTGCTGATAAGTCGAAAGATCCATCCCGCTTTATTGCCCGAATCACGACAAGATCGGCTGTTCCGCTTTCAGTACCTTCCTCGAGGCGATAACGACTCGACAGGTTCGCCGGAACCTGGAACCTGAATCCAGGAATACTCTTTCCTTCCGAATCTACGACTTGAATGTGGACAGGGATGCGGGCATCAGAGACGCTCGCGGGTGGCGCTTGTGCCTCCGGTCTAATCCGGTCAACCGTAGCCGGGTATTGCTGCATGGCCCCTTGCTTTTTCATAGGAGATGCGGGCATAGCCGGTTTGGATGCGCTACGGCTCGGCGACTCCTTTTCGGGGCGAACCACTATTCCTGCCCCGGGAGAACGGGATTTCTCTCTTGTACCCACTGAAGGCGAAGTCTGCGCAGGCGTTGTTTCCAGGGTTGAACTGATGTGCCCCTGCTCCCCATGTAGGGGTTTCTCGAGCTTCCGCTCCGGGGCATATCTCATGTCGGGCACAGGCGATAGTGGGACTCCGTTTCTAGCGTCGGGTTCGGCTCTGAATCTCTTCAAAGTTTCGTTTGATTTATCTTTGCCCAAATCCTGACGGGATCGATCTTCCTCGTGCAAAACCGATTCACCGGGTTTCTGCGCTGGTGTCTCCTGGATAGCGGGACCTGAATCAGGACGCGGGGCCTTGTGATAACTGTTCCATAGGGGAACCGATATAATAACCAGCACTATGACCGCTGCCGCGGTTCCCAGGGCCAGGCTAGGCAATCTTAAAGGCGCAGAGATAAATTCCGAGGCTGTCAGATAAAGGCTTTTCAGTTTGCCTTGTGGGGCCGCCACTGGGTGCAGTTGACCGATTTTCCGCAACAGGCTTTGCGGCATTGCCGGAATTTCGGTCGAAGCGTCAGATCGAGCACTAATAATCTCTCTAAGCAGCGCCACATCTTCCCGGCAATTCTCGCATCCCTCTAAATGCAATGCGATTTCGCCGCCCGGATCTTCGTCCCCTGTCACATATTGGTAAAGCTGCTGCTCGTCGGGATGAAAGACATCGGAATTATGCTTTAGGAGAATATCCATTTTTTGTAAGGATTCGAGTTCAGAGGCACAAATCTCGCAATTCTTAAGATGAGTTTCCAATTCCCCACGGACGCTATCGTCCATGTCTCCTTCTATATAGGCAAGGAGCTGAGCCTGGTTCCATTTTTCGGGGCATTTCTTTTCTTCGTCACGCACCGGTCACCCACCTCCCAAAATCGCCAGTTTTGAGTAACTCTTGGAAAGTGAAGCCAAGCACCGCTGCAATTGTGAACGAAGCGTCACCTCTTTTACCTTGAGCATGTCCGCTATTTGCTTATATGAAAGAGCTTGATCGTACCGTAACGCCAGGAGATCCCGACAATTTTGCGAAATGCCATTCAAGGCTTTTTTTAACAGACCTTTCTCCTGCGCTCTAATCAATGAATCTTCCTGATTTTCATCCGCAGATGCCACTGCAATGAATCCTCTCTCCGAATCACTGCCCCAAAAATCCACGGGCACAGGGTTTCCTGCTCGTTTCACGGCAGATGCTTTTCTATACCGGCCAATCCTGACTCGCCGTGCTATTTCCAGGATGTAAGTCTCAATAGGTCGACCCGGATCGTATTGTTTCAATGCTTTGAAAAGGTTTACGAAAACTTCCTGAATAATATCCTCCGCATCGTTGGCCTGGGATGAATATCTTTTTGCCACTGATGAAACCAATCCGAAGTAGGTGGTATAAAATTCCTCCCAAGCCTGCTTATCGCCTCGATTGCAGCGCTGGACCAAGGAATCAAGCCCATGCTCGGCAACTGCCAATTCAGCTCCTTTCGTTAATTGGATTGGTCAAATCTTATTGTACGTTGAACCGGCCATTGTTTCAAATTCAAAAGTTTAAGAGCCGGAACCGTCCAGTTACAGGCGGCCAAAGAATGTCATTGCGAGCGTTTCTTGGTAGGATAGACGCCACCACAAATCCCCCTGTATCCCCCTTTAGAAAAGGGGGAACAGAATCCCCCCTTAGTAAACTGAACATGTCCCACAATTTTGCTGGACACCGTTTGTCGATGGTGCTAAAAAGGGGGCATGCAGGTAATTGGACAGGAATTCAGCGACGAACTCATCACACGGATTGCGACCGCTGTGGAGACCGAGCCGAGCCTGTCTCGCAGTGCGCTTTCCCGGCGAGTCTGCGATTGGCTCGATTGGAGGGCTCCCAATGGCAGCCTCAAAGATATGTCCTGTCGTACTGCGTTGCTTAGATTGCATGCAAAAGGCCTAATCCCGCTGCCTGATCCTGCGGATAAAGACCTTTTTGTGCGTAAGGACCAGGCGCCAAAAACCGACATTTTGAAAGGAATCGAGAATAGTACCGGCGGCCTCGAAGAATTGGGATCCATTGAAGTCGTTCCAATTGAAATCGGCAATCGAAGCCGTTCTCATGTTTGGAACGCACTAATGGAGAAATACCATTACTTGGGCGCCGGACCTCTGTGCGGCGCTCAGATGCGCTATCTGGTCAAGTCCGCCGTGTACGGCTGGATCGGAGGAGTGGCGTTCAGCGCCGCGGCCTGGAGGCTTTCGGACAGAGATAACTGGATCGGCTGGAGCGATCAAGCGCGCAGGAAAAATCTCTCCAAGGTCATCTGCAACAGTCGGTTTCTCCTCGTGCCGAAGATTCCAAATCTTGCCTCGCATATACTCGGCCGGGTGATCCGCCGGATCAAGGACGATTGGAATGCTCGCTACGCCATAGAGCCCGTGCTGATTGAAACCTTCGTCAACCAAGAAAAATTTCAAGGAACATGTTATCAAGCCGCCAATTGGCACCACATCGGCGCCACGCAGGGAAGAGGCCGAATGGATAGAAGTCACGCATGTTGTCATGAAATCAAGGACATTTATGCGTTTCCTCTCACCAAATACTTTCGCGAGATCCTTTGTGTCATGGTTACCGGTGAAACCTCTCCCGTTATCGTGCGACCGCCGACAGAAGATTCCGAAGAGAAACGAGAAGATTGGGCGCAAGAAGAATTCGGTGGAGCGGTTTTCGGAGATCACAGGCTTACCAAAAGGCTTGTAACCATCGCACGGGATCTGTATGCTCGACCGCAAGCCAATATTCCTCAGGCGTGCCAAACCCGTGCCGGAACGAAAGCCGCCTACAGATTCTTCGACAACGCGGAAACGAGCATGGAAAAAATCCTTGACCCACACTATCAAAGCACCGTGAAACGAAGCGCTCAAGAAGCGGTGGTATTGGCGGTTCAAGACACCACAACGCTCAACTACAGCGCTCATCCCTCAACAGAGAATCTTGGCCCTGTAGGCTCTACTCTGGACGGCCCCATTGGTTTGATCGTTCACGACACCATGGCGTTCAATCAGCAAGGAACTCCGCTGGGATTGCTCGACGTTCAGTGCTGGGCAAGGAATCCCAAGGAGTTCGGAAAAAAGAAGCTTCGTCATTCTCTGCCCATTGAGCAGAAAGAAAGCTGCAAATGGCTCGAAAGCTTCAAGAAGGTGGCCAAGGCGCAGAAAGATTGCCCTGACACCGTCTTTGTAAGTATCGGAGACCGGGAAGCCGACATCTACGAGCTTCTTGATCTTGCCCTTGCCGATCCGTCGGCTCCGAAGCTTCTTGTGAGATCTCAGCATAATCGTCGTCTTGCGAAAGAACAAGCGTACATCTGGGATAAGATCGCTCAGGAGCCCATTGTTGTTGAGCTAAGTATCCGAGTGCCTCGCCGAGGGAACCGGCCGTCCAGAGACGCCATGCTGGCGATTCGTTTTGGCGAAGTTACTCTTAAGCCGCCCGACCGCAAATCGAAGGATCTCTCCGTCCGGGCTGTTTTGGCCACGGAAGTTGAGCCACCTGAAGGCCCCGAACCCATCGAATGGCGGCTGATCACCACCTGTGCGGTGGACAGTCCCCAAGCCGCAGTTGAAAAGGTCCATTGGTATGCCGGTCGTTGGGGAATCGAGGTTTATCATAGAACTCTAAAGAGCGGTCTGAAGATTGAAGAGCGACAACTGGGCACCGCCGATCGCATAGAGTCTTGCCTGGCAGTGGACATGGTAGTGGCTTGGCGCGTCCATCATCTGACAAAGCTTGGCAGAGAAACGCCGGACGTGCCCTGCACTGTTTTCTTTGAAGACCACGAATGGAAAGGTCTTCTCACCTATTGGGCAAGAAAACCTGTCATGTCCGGTGATCCTCCAACCTTGCATGAAGCCATGCGACTGACAGCCAAACTCGGCGGATTCCTTGGCCGCAAATGTGACGGCGAGCCCGGAACCAAGGCCCTTTGGCTCGGCCTTCAGCGGCTCGACGACATCGCCGGCGTCTATCAATTCATGGCTCCCTTCATCGTCCCACATCCTCAAACACCTCCGGTGTCCAGCAACCCCGGTTGTGGGTAAGGA
>CAVUHP010000020.1:0-788656 GCA_963741425.1 uncultured delta proteobacterium | reverse complement strand
CGGAGGCAGCACTCGCGCCTCCGGTCGCCGGCCCTACCTACGGGCGACTAGAGCGTGGCCGAGCGCCAGCGAGGGAGCCGCCTGATGACCGCTTAGGAGCTGCTAGCGATTATCGCTTTTCGACCGGAGGACCGAGTTGAACCGGCCGCTTACTGAGGACGTTACATCTTAGCCAGGAGCGCTACGAGTTCAGCTTGCCGGTGCGTCCCTGTTTTTGCAAAGACGGCTCTAAGCTGATTCCTCGCGGTGACACGAGCAATCCCAAGCTCTCCGGCGGCTTCCTCAGGCGAACGCGCTTTGGCCAGTAGATGGGCAAGCTTCGCTTCAGCCGGAGTCAGTCCAAATGCTTTCGCAAGTACCGCAGCAGTGACCACGGGCCTGTTATCGGCCGTTGTAAACGTCAGCAACGCACGGGCCTTCACAAAAGGCCCGCGCGCTGCACATGGGACTGTTAGAACGCGTATTACGATTGGCGGCTTCGACCGGCGTCGGACTACTATTGGTTCATCAGCTATCGGGCTTGTATCAGGCGTCACTCGCAAGCGGGCAACCAACGATTCCAGAGCAGCATTTGCGTCCCGATCCACAATGAGGAGGCGCTTGTTTCTAACAAACATCTCCGTACCGAAAAGAGCTTCCGCTCCTGAGTTTGTTTGCAGTACGAACCCAACCCGGTCAATAGCGATCGCCGGCTGAGGCACCGCATCCAATGCGTTAATTGCGCTTGTGAGGGCTACATAGCCAATTGCGCTCGATAGAGTGGCTGCTTCCGATAAACGATCCGCGAGGCTCGCTAAAATATGCCTTTCGCTTTTATCGAATGCGCCCTCTCCTATCGTGCGCTGAACGGAAAGTGCCCAATGTGCATTGCCGGCGTGAAAACCGATTCCGGCGAACCACTGAAATCCCTCAGGAATAAAGCATTCATTGTAATAAGGAGCTTTTCGCATTTCATCGGGTGATACTACATCCTCGTCTGTTATAACTTTAGCGCCCGCCAGTAGAAGTGGAATGCCTTGATCACCCCGAAGGTCGCGGGTGTGCCAGTGGTCCCGAAAATAGACCTCACTTAGCCGTTCAAGTGAGGCGGTGAAGGGAACTGAGCTATCGCGCCCATCGCTCCGTAAAAGGATCGCCCCTGTCGAGCCGCTGGCCCGGCAAAGATGATCCATGATGGCAGGCCACGCGGTAGGATCGACAACTGTCTCTCCTAGCCGGTCGGCTGCTGCGAACAACTGCCTTGGGTCCACCCCAGACTTACGCTTTGGCATGAGGTGCTGCGCCTAAGAGTTCCGACTGAAATTGTCACATGCATGATGCAAATGCGTCAAGACAACAAAAGACGGGGATGTAGCTTTTCTGATCTGCCGCCTCGCAAAAGGCGCGAAGCCAAATCTACGGTTTCGGGGCTCCAAAGCAGATTGGGTCGCCTCGGGTAGGCCGAGACCCCCCAGGGGCCGCACGACCCTCTTTCCGATGTCGCCCCGATGGCTATAAGCTATCGACCTTTGCTTGCCGGAGAATGAATTATGCGGAGGAGGGAATTTATTGCGGGACTTGGTGGATCAGCGGCGTTGGTGATTGCTGCGAGCGCACAGCAGCGCGATGGCGTGAGACACATTGGTGTATTGATGCCATTCGCTGAGATCGATCCCGAGGGGCAAAGTCAACTCTCCAGGTTTAAGCAGAGCCTTTCGGAACTGGGTCGCGCTGAAGGCCGCAATCTGCGGGTGGATGTCCGATGGGCCTCCGATAATCTCGACCGAATGCGAATCTTGGCGAAAGAGCTGGTCAGCCTGGAACCTGACCTTATTCTTGCGAACACGACTCCAGTCACGCGCGCGCTCCAGCGGGAGACAAGTTCGATCCCGATTGTATTTGTGATTGTCGCCGATCCTGTCGGTGATGGACTGGTCGCGGCATTGCCCCGCCCGGGCAAAAATATCACTGGCTTCATTAGCATAGAAGCCCAAATGGGTGGCAAGTTGCCAGAGTTGCTCAAGGAGATCGCGCCCTCCGTCAAACGGGTCGCAATCATGTTTAATCCCGATACCGCGGCCGGTCATGGCGCATATTTCGTGAGTCCGTTCGCACAAGCTACCCGAACGCTTAATTTGGAATTGGTCGTAGCTCCCGTCCGCAGCGATGTCGAAATCGAACAGGTGATCAGCACCCTAGGACGAGCGCCGGGAAGCGGCCTTGTCGTTACGCCGGATGGATTTATGGTCGTTCATCGTGCTCGAATTTATCTCTGGCGGCTCGTTACAATATACCAGCAGTATATTTTGCCTCGGTCTTCGCTAGGGACGGCGGTCTACTTGCCTACGGCCCCGACAGATTGGACATCTTCCACCGAGCCGCCTCCTATGTCGATCGCATCCTCCGTGGCGAAAAGCCAGCGGATCTACCAGTTCAACAGCCGGTCAAATTTGAGTTGTCCTTAAACGCCAAGACCGCAATGACGCTGGGCCTAACCATTCCACCATCAATTCTGCTGCGCGCCGACGAGGTCATTGAATGATGGGGGTGGATGGACTCTTTCGGCATCTGAGTGCTAGGCGCTAGTTTCGCCACCCAGCGAACGGGAGCCATCCATCGGCACGCCACATTTTCTCTGGCAAGGCGGGGGACGTCCACACATGAGACGGCGCGACTTCATCGTGGGGCTTGGGGGCGTGGCGGTCTGGCCAATCGTGGCGCGGGCACAGGCAAGAAGGCCCGTCGTCGGCGTCCTCAGCGGGGCAAGGGCAGATCAAACGACGCGTGTTGTTGTAGCTTTTCGGCAAGGTCTTCGGGACCAGGGCTTCGTGGAGGGCCAGAACGTTGAGTTTTTGTACCGATGGGCTGATACACGTCTCGATAGATTGCCGCAGTTGGCCGCAGAATTAGTGGATCATCCAGTTGATGTTATTGCAATAGTTGGCGGAACTGCTGCAGCACTCGCTGCCAAATCAGCGACCGACCGGGTACCTATTGTATTTGAGGCGGGGAGTGACCCTATCGCACTCGGCCTAGTACCAAGTCTCAGCCGACCCGGCGGCAATGTGACCGGCGCAACGTTTCTTGGACAGGTCGTTATCGCTAAACGGCTTGAATTACTCCGCCAGCTTCTGCCATCCGCGAGGTCGTTCGGCTATCTGGCAAACCCGACAAGTCAGCAGACTGCGGCCCAAGTCGGGGAAGCAGAGAGGGCTGCAGGAATGCTCGGCTTGCATCTTATTGTCCAAATGGCAAGCCGCGCAGAGGAAATTGAGCGAGCTTTCGAAAGCTTCAGGGAGCAGCGCGTTGGCGGCATTGCTGTCGATTCCGATATCCTATTTTTGGATCAACGTGATCATCTCGTCATGCTTTCGCGACGCAATGCAATGCCGGCAATTTACCACGCCCCAGAAATTGTGGAAGCCGGCGGCCTATTGAGTTACGGCGGAGCCCTGACTGATGCTTACCGGTTTGTCGGAGAGTACGTAGGCCGCATACTTAAGGGTGAGAAGCCCGCAACCCTTCCGGTTCAACAATCAACTCGTCTCGAAATGTTTATCAACCTCAAGACTGCCAAAGAGCTCGGTCTCGAAATTCCGCAATCCATCCTGCTCCGCGCCGACGAGGTCATCGAATGATTGACCGGCGGCGTAGCGCGATTGCTCGGTCGATAAGCCCTGTTTCCACGGTGGATTTACCAGTACGAGTTCGAAAGCCGATGTCGGACAAGCTCGGCTGGAACGCGATCTCAGGCCGGCTTTTCCGTAAATATATGATGCTGTTTGGCATCGTGGTTGGTGTTCTTCTCATCAGCAACGAAATGCTTGAACTCTGGTTCTCCTATTCGGAGTACAAGGCATCGTTCGTTCGCATCCAGAGCGAGCAAGCGGAGGCAGCATCGGCAAAGATTGAGCAGTTCGTCAAAGACATCGAGAGCCAGATCGGCTGGACGACGCAATTGCCATGGTCGGCCAGCACGCTTGATCAGCGGCAGTTCGATGGTCTGCGCCTTTTGCGGCAGGTGCCCGCTATCACCGAGCTGTCGCAGCTCGATTCCAGTGGCATCGAGCAGCTGCGGGTTTCTCGGTTGGCGATGGACGTAGTCGGGAGCCACACCGACTTCTCAAAAGATCCAAAATTTACGCAGGCAGTGGCCAATAAGAGGTACTACGGCCCGGTTTATTTCTATCGCGAATCCGAACCGTACATGACGTTGTCCCTTGCCGGCACGCGTCGTGACGCGGGAGTCAGCGTCGCCGAAGTCAATCTGAAGCTGATCTGGGACGTCATCAACAACATCAAGGTCGGTGCCAACGGCAAGGCATATCTGGTCGACAGGAATGGCCGTCTGATCGCGCATCCGGACATCAGTCTTGTGTTGCGCAACACCGACATGACTGTTTTGCCGCAGGTTGCGGCTACTCGAGGAACTACAGGAACAATTCTCATGAGGCAGAAGAAGCTGTTGATCTTCAAGGCCATCAGGTCTTGACTGCCCATGCACCTGTTCCTCCGCTTGCCTGGTCGGTGTTTGTCGAGCTGCCACTGGAGGAGGCTTATGCCCCGCTCTATCAGGCCGTCCGGCGCTCGACGCTCCTGTTATTGGCCGGTCTGTGCTTCGCGGCCCTCGCTGGAGTGTTCCTGGCGCGCAAGATCGTGGTGCCAATTCAGGCCTTGCGAGCGGGCGCAGCGAAAATTGGTGCCGGCGATCTATCGCAACGTATTTCGGTCAAGACCGGCGACGAACTGGAGCTGTTGGGCGATCAGTTCAACAACATGGCCGAACAACTTCAAGACTCGTATGCAGACCTTGAGCGTAAGGTCGAGACACGGACTCGCGAGCTTAATCAATCCGTCGAGGAACTCCGTGCTCTTGGTGAAGTGAGCCAAGCCGTAAATTCTAGCCTGCAGCTTGAACGGGTGCTCTCAACCATTGTTTCGCGTGCAGTGCTGATTTCCGGCACCGACGGTGGTGCGATCTATGTCTTCGATCAGGCGACCGAATTGCTCACGCTTGCTGCAAGCTTTGGCACCAGCCAGAAGATGATTGATGCGATTTCGGATCACCATCTCAGCTTGAACGAGATGCACCTTGCTCTGGCGATGCAGGAGCGCCGGCCGGTTCAGGTTCGGGATCTTCGCGATGAGCCGATGACCCCGGTCAACAAAATCGTCCTCGAAGCCGGCTATCGGGCTCTTCTTGTCGTTCCACTATTGCGCGGGGACGTTATCATTGGTGCGTTAGTGGTGCGCAGAAGAGATCCCGGTGCGTTTCCCGAATCGACAGTCCGCCTCCTCGAGACCTTCGGCTCTCAATCGGTTCTGGCCATCCAGAATGCGCGACTGTTTCGTGAGATTGAGGAGAAGGGGCGCCTGCTCGAAGTCGCAAGCCAGCACAAGTCGCAGTTCCTGGCCAACATGAGTCATGAACTGCGCACGCCTCTCAACGCCATTCTTGGCTACACCGAGCTCGTCCTCGACGGTATCTACGGCGACCCGCCGGCGAAGATGGGAGAGGTGTTGACACGCGTGCACAGCAATGGCCGCCATTTGCTTAGTCTCATCAACGACGTGCTTGACCTTTCCAAGATTGAAGCCGGTCAACTCACGCTCTCGCTATCAGACTATTCGATCCAGGACATGGTGCAGAGCGTGGCCACGATTGTCGAACCCTTGGCGGCAGCGAAGAAGCTTGCGCTCGAAATTGCGATTGCCCCAGATCTGCCACCCTGCCGAGGGGATGAACGTCGCTTGTCACAGGTCCTGCTGAACCTCATGGGGAATGCGGTCAAGTTCACGGACTCCGGCAAGGTCGCCGTTGAAGCCTCCGCGGCTGACGGTTTATTCACACTTGCGGTCAGTGACACCGGGCCGGGGATCGCCGAGGGGGATGAGAAGCGAATATTCGAGGAATTTCAGCAGGTGGACAACTCAATGACCAAGGAGAAAGGCGGAACTGGCCTAGGTCTCGCGATCGCGAAGCGCATTGTCGAAATGCATGGCGGGACAATCTCCGTTCAATCGAAACTTAGCGTCGGCTCAATTTTTGTCATCAACATTCCAGTCCGCGTGGAAAGCCAGGTTGAAGTCTAAGGGGCGAGGCACATGACCAAAAAGGTTTTGGTGGTCGAGGACCAAGAGGACAATCGTCGAATCCTTCGCGATCTTCTTGCTCATTCCGGGTATGAGGTGGTCGAGGTCGAGGACGGTGAGAAGGCGCTAGGTGCCGCTGCCGCTCATCATCCCGATTTGATCCTAATGGACATTCAGCTTCCGTTGCTCGATGGCTATGAGGCGACGCGTCGTATCAAGGCCGATCCCGAGTTGCGCGCAATTCCAGTCATCGCGATAACTTCCTACGCCTTAAGCGGAGATGAGGATAAAGCGCGGGCAGCGGGCTGCGACGCCTATGTGGCAAAGCCGTACAGTCCTCGGGAGCTGATCGCTAAGATTCGCGAGTTCGCGCATTGAGTTTCGGGTCAAGGCGAGATCATGCACGATCCACCGCGCATCCTGATCGTCGACGACAATGAAGCTAACCGCGACATTCTCGCGACGCGGCTAACGACGCAGGGCTACGCACTTTGCGAAGCTGCCGACGGCGAAGAGGCGATCGCCGCGGCAAAAATGCATCTGCCGGATCTCATCCTGCTGGATGTGATGATGCCGAAACTTGACGGCATTGAGGTCTGCCGCCGTTTGAAAAACGACAATGCACTTCCCTTTATGCCGATCATCCTGGTCACTTCCAAAGCGGATACCAAAGACGTCGTGGTTGGGCTCGACGCAGGAGCCGATGAGTACCTGACAAAGCCCGTAGACCACGCGGCACTTCTCGCGAGGGTGAGATCTGTTCTCCGCCTCAAGGGGCTTCAGGATCGGGTGATAGCACAGGCCGCCGATCTCACGAATTGGAATCGTACCCTTGAGCAACGGGTGGCCGAACAAGTCGCTGAAATCGAGCGAGTGGGGCGACTGAAGCGCTTTCTTCCGTCGCAGATCGCGCAGCTCGTGTTGTCCTCAGGACATGAGCGCGTGCTGGAGAGCCATCGACGCGACGTTACTGTGCTATTCTGTGATTTACGTGGCTTTACGTCTTTTTCCGAGATTTCTGAACCCGAGGAAGTGATGCTTGTGCTGCGCGAGTACCATACCGCGCTGGGCATGATCGTAGACAAATTCGAGGGCACGGTCGAGCGTTTTACCGGTGACGGAATGCTGGTTATCTTCAACGATCCTCTGCCCTGCACAAATCCATCGATACGCGCCGTGCAAATGGCGATTGAAATGCGCGATGAAGTTGCAAAGCTGGCGGCGAAATGGAGAAGTTCCGGGCACGACATCGGCTTTGGCATTGGGATCGCGCACGGCTACGCAACACTTGGTACCGTCGGATACGAGGGGAGGTTCCAGTATTCGGTGACTGGCAAGGTGGCAAATCTCGCCTCCAGACTCTGCGACGAAGCAAAGAACGGGCAGATCTTGATTGACGTTAAAGTGCTCAGCGCAGTCGAACAGCTGGCGGACGTTGAATTCGTGGAAGAATTGGTCCTTAAGGGCTTCAGCAGACCGGTGAAGGCATTCAATGTACGCGATCTCATATCATAGGCGTGAGAAGCGGTTTTAGGACACGGGTTCGGTATGCGGCTCATTCTGGAGGGCGGCCATTGGGATAACGAATAAGCGTTCTGCAGAAGAAATTGGGGGTCGAAGTTGGGTGGGCCGCACCGACAACGGAAATCGCAATTTAAGTATTGCGCCGCCGACCGTCTGCGGAAGAGGTGCGGCGAGCCATTCGCCACGTTTTCCTCTTCATGGGCGCAGACCCGAACACCCGACGGGTTGGCAGGTGTGAACGGCTATCAGGACCCGCGTATAGATGGCGGAAGAGGTCGTAGAGGGCTGCCTCTGAGGGGGACGCGGGCGTTGCCCTGACGCTGCTGATTTCCAGATTATTCAGATGTCTGCGGCTGCTGTTGGGCCTGTGGGTTTGGTGGGCAACACTCTTGTGTTGTCCACCAAATCCACAGGCCTGCGCGCGCGGAGGAAATTGCGGCCCTGCGCAGCCTGCTCGACGCGCGGTAAGAACCTGCCGGATTGGCGAGGCCGGCACGGCGCCGACCTCAACGGCCAAGTCTCGGACCGACGCCGTGCCCCACACCGTGCTGAACACGCATGCCGGGGCAGTATTCCAGTCATTGCCGAACGCGTCCATGTGCGCTGTTGCCGGCGGCGGCGACGACTGCCCGGCTGTTTTTGTGCGTGCGCTGCAAGGCTCAGGTGCTGGTCTGCAGTCACTGCGATCGCGGCCAGATTTACTGCGCACAAGGTTGTGCACAGTCGGCGCGGCACGCCGCCCAGCGCGCGGCTGGCCGGCGCTACCAGGCCAGCCGCCGCGGTCGAGTGAACCATGCGGCGCGGGCCGGTCGCTATCGTGCCCGACAAAAGAACGTGACGCATCAGGGTTCCCAGCCACATCGCGCGGATGTTTTGGTGATGGCGAGCGCGGTGGTGAGTACAAGCAAGCCACCATCAGCTTCCGCCGGCGAGGTAACGAGGCCATCGCCGGGTCATCGCTCGGGGAGCTGGTCCTGCCACTGGTGCGGATGTCGCTGCCCGCCGTTCGTTCGCCGTGAGTTCCTGCGCCGCCGCACCGGTTCGATCCGATGCCAGACCTCGCCGAGGAGAACAGCATGACCATCCCGCCCGATCTGGAGGCGCAGATCCTGCGCTATTATCATGTCGAGAAATGGCGCGTTGGCACCATCGCTCGCCAGCTGCATGTGCATCACGGCACCGTGGCGAGGGTCTTGGCCCAGGCCGGCCTGCCCAGGATCGGGCCGCCGGCACGTCGCTCACAGGTCGAGCCCTATCTGCCCTTCATCCATCAGACCCTGGAGAAGTTCCCGACCCTGACCGCCAGCCGGCTGTACGCGATGGTGTGCGAGCGCGGCTACCGCGGCAGTGGCGATCACTTCCGCCACCTCATCGCCTGTTACCGGCCGCGCCCGCCGGCGGAGGCCTATCTGCGTCTACGCAGCCTGCCCGGCGAGCAGGGGCAAGTCGACTGGGGGCATTTTGGTCATCTCATAATCGGCCGCGCGCGCCGTCCCTTGATGGCCTTCGTCGTGGTGCTGAGCTACTCGCGTCAGATTTTTTTGCGCTTCTTCCTCGATGCCCGCATGGAGAACTTCCTGCGCGGTCACGTCGGCGCCTTCACGGCCTGGAACGGATGTCCGCGTGTCCTGCTCTACGACAATCTCAAGAGCGCAGTGCTGGAGCGCCACGGCGATGCCATTCGCTTTCATCCCACCCTGATCGCGTTCGCCGCACATTATCGTTATGACCCGCGTCCGGTGGCAGTGGCACGCGGCAATGAGAAGGGCCGCGTCGAGCGCGCCATCCGCTATGTGCGCGACAACTTCTTCGCGGCCCGAAAGTTCACCGATCTCGACGACCTCAATGTCCAGGCCGAGGCCTGGTGCCGCGGCATGGCGTCGGATCGGCGCTGCCCCGGACAAGACACCGTCAGGGTCCGCGAGGCCTTCGCCGCGGAGGCGCCCAGGCTGCTGGCGCTGCCGGACAACCCCTATCCGCTCATCGAGCGCGTGGCGGTGAAGGCCGGCAAGACGCCCTATGTGCGCTTCGACCTCAACGACTATTCCATCCCGCACAGCAAGGTGCAGCGCCTGCTCACGGTGCTGGCCGATCCGAACGAGGTGCGCATCGTCGATGGCACGCAGGTGCTCGCCTGTCATCGCCGCAGCTACGACAAGGGTTCGCAGATCGAGGACGCCGGCCATGTCCAGGCCTTGGTCGAGCACAAGCGCGCCGCTCGTCGCCACCGCGGCACCGACCATCTCGCAATGGCGGCACCGCAGAGCCAGACCCTGCTCCTGCGCGCCGCCGAGCGTGGGGACAATCTGGGAACCATCACCGCCGCCCTGCTGCGGCTGCTGGAGCGCTACGGCGCCGCTGAGCTCGACGCCGCCATCCGCGAGGCAATCGAGCGCGGCGTGCCTCATCCCAATGCGGTGCGGCTCGCACTCGATCACCGCCGCCAGCTGCGCAACGAGGCACCGCCCGTCGCCGTCATTCTGCCCGAGCATATCAAGGCGCGCGATGCCCACGTGCAGCCGCACCGCCTCGAACCCTATGACCAACTCAAGGAGCAAGGCGATGAGTAACCTCGAAGCTCTGCACGTGCGCGCCAAAGCGCTCAATCTGCATGGCCTGCTGGCGCATTGGGGGGAAGCTGCCGCGGCCGGCTGGCTTGCGACGCTGATCGATTGGGAGGAGCAGGAGCGCACCCGCCGAAGCCTGGAGCGCCGCCTGCGCGCCGCTCATATCGGACGCTTCAAGCCGCTCTGCGACTTCGATTGGACCTGGCCCAAACGCTGCGACCGCTCAGCCTTCGAAGCGCTGATGGCGCTCGACTTCCTCAAGGACGCTACCAACGCCATCCTGGTCGGCCCCAACGGCGTCGGCAAATCAACGCTCGCGCGCAATATCGCCCATCAGGCAATCATCCACGGTCACACCGTGCTGTTCACCAGCGCCGGTCAGCTGCTCGGCGAGCTCGCCGCACTCGACAGCGATTCCGCCCTGCGCCGGCGCTTGCGTCACTATGCTGGCCCCCGTCTTCTGGTGATCGACGAGGTCGGATATCTCTCCTATTCCAATCGCCACGCCGACCTGCTGTTCGAGCTCGTCAGCCGCCGGTACGAGCACAACAGCACGCTCGTCACCACCAACCGGCCCTTCGCCGAATGGCGCGAGGTCTTTCCAAACGCCGCCTGCGTCGTCTCCCTGGTCGATCGCCTGGTCCACAACGCCGAGGTCCTCGCCATCGAGGGCGACTCCTATCGCCTCAAAGAGGCTCAGGAACGAGCCGAGCAGCGCGCACGCCAACGACGCAAAGCCAAGTCATGAGCAAAGTCTCGAATGCGCTGCCGCTCACCATCCCCCTCAACATTCCGGCCTATTGGACGCCGGAGCAGGCCTTCGCCGTCGTCGAACTGCTTGATGACCTGCGCGATCGCATCTGGGCGCACTACGGCGTGCAGTTGCTCGACCAATACCGCGACCAGTACGGCCGCGCCGACAGTGATCACACCGACGATACAACTGACAATCCGTCGCTCTGAATCGCCATGCCGGTAAACAATCCAGCGGCCTCGATGGCCCCTTTGTCGTCACCAGTGCAACCTTCGCCGTCTATGCGCGGATCCACGCCGCCGGTAACAGCAGGGTCCGGCGTGGCGCTCGACGGCGACCGATTTGTTCTGACGGGTGCCGATGCCGCCAGCAATCGCAGCCCATTGGAAACAAGCTATCGCCGGTTTTCGCGATCGGCGATGTCCGATCTGGCTCGATCAAGCGAGTAGGTGCAGCGGTCGGCGAAAGCGCGCAAGTCGTGGCGGCGCTGATGCGTTACGTGAACCACGTCCGGAGCGCCCGAGCGCCTCCTTATTCCCGAATGTGACGTCGCTCACACTCAAACCCAGCGCCGATGTCTACTATCGCCATTGCGAGGGCGGCAGCAAGTGCCCGCCGATCCAGGGATAGCTCGCAAAAGGGGAGATTGAACATGAGTTCGAAAATATGGATGCCGACGGTTGCGCTCGGTGCCGTGGCGCTCGCATTTTCCGCTGTCGCCTCGGCTTCTGCGCAGTGCAACAATTTGTTTGCTCAGTCCAACTCGGACACCCGTGATCCGGCCGATGCCTGGTTTGCAGAGCGCGACCCGGCTAACGCCCGGTTCGCTCAAGACGACGGGCGCGACCCGCACAACAGCGGGTTCGCCCAAGCGAACGCGGATGCCCGCGACCTTGCCAAGGCACGGTTCGACCAGGACGACACCCGTCACCCGCACAATAGCCGGTTCGCGCAAGGGTCGGGTTTGTACGAAGACCCGGATAAACACGATCCACATCATCAGCGTTTGGCAAGTTCGGTGGGCTCGCTGGGATGAGTGAAATGCTCTGGTCGCCGACCGTCCCAGCCCGGCGGTCCTGTTTTAATTGGAGGAAGCACCACCATGAGAATTGTTTTCCTCCGTATTGGCCTTAGTGCTGATTTGCTTGACCGGATCATCTCTCGCAACCTTCACAGCGACCATTGCCCATGCCGATTGTGGCAGTTGCAGCTGAAATGGCCGTTCAAAAGTAGTCCCCCGTGAAAACAGTTCTTCTCTTGTTCGGCTTGGCTTTGGCGATGGTCTTTGGCGCCGCGGTAGTCAGCATCCCAGTCGCAACGGCCGCTCATGCCGATTGCAGTAGTTGCAGCTGATCTCGTCATTCGAAGGAGCACCTCATGAAAACAGCTCTTCTCGTGTTCGGCTTAGCTTTGGCGGCGCTCGTTGGGGCTGCGGTAGTCAGCATCCCAGTCGCACCGGCCGCTCATGCCGATTGCAGTACTTGCAACTGATCTCGTCATTCGGAAGGGGAGCGCGTTCTTAGCCTTCCGAAAATCCGGAGATCGGCTTATCGTTGGTAGTCGTGAAAAGAATTTGGCGCCCCCCGACTGTTCAACGCGCCTTCTTCACGGCTGAAAGGGCCTTCGCAGGGTCAAATCCGAGTGCTTCGGCAAGGTCGAGGAATTCGACCACGTCGACGCGGCGTTGACCGCTTTCGAGCCGGGCAACGAAGGATTGGTATTCGCTGAGGCGGGTCGCAAGCTCGGCCTGCGTCAACCCGGCCGCTTCCCTCTTCTCAATCAGTAAGTCGATCAAAGCTTGGTGGCGCTTCGATCCGATTGTCTTGCCCACCGCCGTCCCCGCATTTGTGCGGGCGTAGGAAATAATCTACTTTTTGGATTATCTAAAAAGTAGGTAATTTCCCTCACAGTGCATATCTGCATGACGACGATCAGCACGGCGCCCACGAGGATGCCGCCGAAGGCGAGCACCGCGAACAGGACGGGCGGGCCGGCCCGTCGACGGGCCGGCGTGGTGGCCGCGGAACCGTGCGGGGCGGTCACCCGGGAGGCCAGCCCATCGCGCGCCCGCCGAGCAGATGCAGGTGGAGGTGCGCCACGGACTGCCCGCCATCGGCCCCGACGTTGGTGACGAGGCGCCAGCCGCCCTCCAGACCCTCGCGTCGGGCCAGGTCGGCCGACACCGCGAACAGCCGGGCCAGAAACGGCCCGGAGGCCTCGGTCAGGTCCGCGGCGGAAACAACGTGCTCCCGGGACAGGACAAGGACGTGCGTGGGTGCCTGGGGATGGATGTCGCGGATCGCGACGACAAGGTCGTCCTCGTGGACGCGCGTGGCGGGGATCTCGCCCGCCGCGATCCGGCAGAACAGGCAGTCGGCGCTCATGCGTGGCCTCCCTGTTGGGCCGGCGATCCGGCGTGCGCGAGCGACACCGCGCGCAGGGTGCGCGGCGCCGGGTGGACGTGGAGGATCTCGCCGGTGACGCGATCGGGCGCCACGGGGTCGATCGCCGTCCGGCGAACGATCAGGATCGCATTCTCGAGGTGACCGGGGTCGCCCGGACGCGCGGCCACCGCCACCGGCACGTTGTCCGCGGCATGGCCGACCCATCGGCCATCGGGCAGCCGCGACTCCACCAGCACCCGCGTCTCCGTGCCCAGCCCGCGGCGCGCGAAGCTGGCGCGCGCATCCGCGGCCGCCGCAAGCAGCTCGCCCGCGCGCGCCTTCTTCGTCCGCTCGTCCACCTGGCCGGTCATCCGGGTCGCGGGCGTCCCCGGCCGGGCCGAGTACCGGAACACGTGCAGTCCGGCAGGGTCCAGCCCGCGGATGAACGCGAGGGACCGCCGGAAGGCATCGTCGTCCTCCGTCGGGAAGCCGGCGATCACGTCGGCGTGGATCGCCACCCCGGGGATCGCGCTGCCAGCCCGTGCGACGACCCCCGCGTAGTCGGCGGCGGTGTACCGGCGGCCCATCCGGCGGAGCACGCCGTCATCGCCCGACTGGAGCGGCAAGTGGAGGTGCGGCAGCGTGCGCGGAGCGCCATCGACCCAGGCCGCGAGGAGGTCGTCGTCCAGGTGCTGGGGCTCGATGGAGGAGAGCCGGATCCGCTCGACGTCCGTCTCGTCCAGCAGGCGCCGCACCAGCCCGGCCAGGGTGAGGGCGCTCCGGACGTGCGAGCCGCGGACGCCCCGCTCGGACCAGCCGCCGTCGTACGTGCCGATGTTGATCCCGGTGAGCACGATCTCGCGGTGCCCGGCGGCCAGCGCGCGTCGCACGTCCGCCAGCACGGCATCCGGCGCGAGCGACCGTTCGACGCCACGGGCCCGCGGGATGATGCAGTAGGTGCAGTGGAACGAGCAGCCGTCCTGGACCTTGACGAACGCCCGGGTGCGCTCAACCGAGGCGCGGTCGTCGCCGACGCCGTCGACCCGGACGGCCTCGACGCCGGACAGCGTGGGCAGGAGGGCGTCGAGCGCGCGACCGGCGCCTCCGCCTTCGGCGGTCCCGGCTTGGGCGGACCCGGCTGCGGCAGCCGGGCACGGCGGCGGCACCGTCGGACCCGGCCAAGCGGACGGCGCCGTCCGTGGCACCGGCTCCGCCCTCCGATCCGAGCAGCGACTCCAGCTCGGCCAGGAACGCCGCCTTGTCCTCGTTGCCAACCAGCCGCGCGTCGGGGTCCAGGACCGCGAACATCGCCGGGTCCACCGCGACGGAGCATCCGGTCACGACGACCTGCGCGCCAGGGTTCGCGCGGCGGGCCCGGCGGACGGCGGAGCGTGACTTCTCGTCCGCGGTGGACGTCACGGTGCAGGTGTTGACGAGGTAGAGCCCGGCGCCTCGTGCGGATCCACCAGCGGGACCCCGGCCTCGCGAAGGAGCCGGGCCGCGGCCTCCATCTCGGACTGGTTGACCCTGCAGCCGAGGTTGACGATCGCGGCCGACCGCGGGCGCTCCGGCCGGGGCGCCGCGGTGACCGACGGAAGGAGCGGGGACGGGTCCTGCATTCGGCCCGGATCGTAGCGCAGGGGGGCGGAGGGCTCCTCGGCGTGCCGCCGACCGGTGCCCCGGTGGGGCATGGCGGCCACACGGCGGACGTCAGGCCGGCCGCCGCCCCTGCGAATCGGGCAGGACCATCACGGGGTGGCCCTCCGCCCTGGCGGCGCCGGTCAGGGCCGCGTCAGAGGTGGCGATCAGCTCCTGCGCGTCGTCGGCCTCATGAGCATTGGCCAAGCGCATGAGGCAGCGCGTCAGGCGGGGCGCCGGAGCTCCAGCGCCACCCAGTCGCCCTCCGCCCAGCGGTTGACGAGCCCCAGGCCGCGGGCCCCGAACGCCTCCACGACCCCCGCCTCGCGGGACAGGAAGATCCCGGACGCGACCAGCGTGCCGCCGGGGCGCAGGTCCTCGACCAGGCCGTCGGCCAGCGTGATGAGCAGCGACGCGATCAGGTTCGCGAGCACGACGTCGAACGGTCCCTCGCCGGTTGGCGAGCTTCCCTCGCGGGCTCGGATGACGCGCGCCAGGCGGTTGCGGCGCGCGTTGGCCGTGCTGGCCTCGACCGCGATCGGGTCCACGTCCACGGCCAGGACCCTCCCCGCGCCGAGCCTCGCGGCCGCGATCGAGAGGATCCCGGACCCGGAGCCGACGTCCAGGACCCTCGCCCGCCCGCCGTCGACACCTCCGCGCGCCAGGAGGCCGCGGTCCCCGATCGACTCGAGCGCGGCGAGGCACAGCCGCGTGGTCGGATGGAGCCCGGTCCCGAACGCCATGCCGGGATCCAGCGCCAGGACGACGTCGTCGGGCCGGCGGCGGTGGCGTCGCCAGGTGGGCCGGATGACGATGCGCCGGCCGATCCGGAGCACCGGGAAGTGCGCCTTCCAGGCGTTGGCCCAGTCCGCCTCGAGGACGACGGCAGCGGTGAGGTCACCGATCGGCCGCATCCCGAAGGCCTGGAGGTGGCCCAGCTCGCGGTCCGCCAGCTCGACGGCGGCGCGGACCGCGGCGGGGTCGAGGATCGGCAGGTGGGCCCGGACCATCGCCGGCCGCTCGAAGTCCACGCGAGCGGCAAGGCCCTCCTCGACCAGCTCGAAGGCCGGCTCCACGCTGGTCCCGCCGGGCGCGGCGCGGGACAGGATCTCGGACACGGCCTCGACGGCCTCGTGGTCGGCGGCGACGGAGAGCTCCAGCCAGGCGCCGGGGGTGGCGGCCGCGGCGGCGAGGTCGATGCCGGCGAGCGGATCTGCCGGAGCGTTCGCGGCCGGATCGGCCGCCTCGGTTGACTGGGCCGCCTCCGGATCGGCCTCGTCCGGATCGGCGCCCTCCGGATCGGCGCCCTCCGCGTCTGCCGGGCCCCGACCCCGGGGGCGCCGCTCAACCGAGGCCCAGCTTCTCGCGCAGCCCGCCACCGGCCGAGACGGCCTCGCCGGCCTCCTTCGCGTAGGCCTCCAGGATCTCGCGCTGGTGCTTCGAGAGCTTCGTCGGCACGACCACGTTGACCACGACGTGGAGGTCGCCGCGCGACGACGGGCGGCGAAGGTTGGGCACGCCGCGACCGCGGAGCCGGATCTCCGTCCCCGGCTGGGTGCCGGCCTTGATATCGACCTCGGTGCCGTCGCCCTCGACCGTGGGCACGTGGATCTTCGTTCCCAGGGCCGCCTGGACGATCGAGACCTTGGCCTCGTAGAAGAGCTCGGTGCCCTCGCGGGTCAGCGAGGGGTGATCGGCGACGTGGACCGCGACGTACAGGCTTCCCGGGGCGCCTCCCCGGGGCCCGGTCTCGCCCTCGTTGGAGAGGCGGATCTGGTGGCCCTCGTCGATGCCCGCGGGGATGGTCACGCGCAGGCTCCGGCGGCGCTCCGTCCGGCCCTCGCCGCGGCAGGCCTCGCAGGGCGACTCGACGATCCTGCCCTCGCCCCGGCACCGCGGGCAGGGGGCCACGTTGACCATCTGCCCCAGCATCGTCTGGCGGATGCTGCGGACCTCGCCACGGCCGTTGCACTGTGGACACTGCGTCGGGGCCGTTCCCGGCTTCGCCCCGGTGCCGGCACACGTGTCGCAGCGGCCGAGGACCGGGAACTCGATCTCCTTCTCGGTGCCGAGGACGGCTTCGTCGAACGAGATGCGGAGGTCGTACCGGAGATCGGAGCCGGTGGTCGGGCGTCCGCGTCGAGCGCCGCCCGCCGCCGCGCCACCGAAGAAGGCGTCGAAGATGTCCGAGAAGCCGCCGAACCCCGCGGTGCCGAAGCCCTGGGCCCCGCCGGCGGCGCCTGCGGCGCCGAGACCGGCCCGGCCGAACATGTCGTAGGCCTGGCGGCGCTGGGGATCGCTGAGGACCTGGTAGGCCTCGTTGATCTCCTTGAACCGGTCCTGGGCCGCAGGGTCCTCGTTGACGTCGGGGTGCCACTGCTGGGCAAGCTTGCGGAAGGCGCGCTTGATCTCGGCGTCGTCGGCGGCCCGCCCGACGCCGAGCACCTCGTAGAGATCGCGCTCCGCTGCCATGGGTGGAGAGAGTCTACCGGCCCCCGGGCCCGAGCCCGGCCCGCGTCTGTCCGGGCCCGGCCGGCGGCTCTCCCAGCCCGGCCGGCGTCTCCCAAGCCCGGCGAGCGTCTTCGCGCGCCCCAGGACGTCGCCCAGCATCGACCGGGTCAGGACACCGGTGAAGGTGTTCTGCTGGCTGGGATGGTACGAGCCCACGAGGACGTACGGGCCGATCGTCGCCTCGGCGCCGTGGCCGAACACGGGCCTCGGGGTCGGGGTCGCCGTTGCGGGGCCGAGCGCGGCGAGGGCCCGGAGCGAGGCGTCCCAGCCGATGGCGCCCAGCGGGACGATGACCGAGACGGCGCCGAGCAGCTGGAGCTCGCGGACGAGGTACGGGCGGCAGGCCGCCTGCTCCTCGCGGGTGGGCTTGTTGGCCGGGGGCGCGCACCGGACCGCCGCCACGACGCGGACGCCGCGCAGCTCGAGGCCGTCGTCGGCGCGGCGGCCATGGGGCTGGCTGGCGAGGCCGGCAGCGTACAGGGCGCGCCACAGGAAGTCCCCGGACGCATCGCCCGTGAAGACACGACCGGTCCGGTTGGCGCCGTGCGCGGCAGGGGCGAGGCCGACGAGGAGGATCCGGGCGGCCTCGTCGCCGAAACCGGGCACGGGTCGTCCCCAGTACGCCTCGTCACGGTGGCGGGCCACCTTGGTCCGCGCCTGGTCCTCGCGCCACGCCACGAGACGGGGGCAGGCACGGCAGGCGCAGATCGCAGCATCGAGGGTCGGCAGGTCCCGCGCCGAGCGCGCGACGTCGGCGATCTGGGCGGGTCCGGTGGCTGGTCCGGCTCCGGGTTCCGGGGCCTGTTCCGGGTCAGGCATCCGGCGATGCTACCCGGTGACACGATTTCGCCCATCGCGCGGCGACGACGAGCGAGTCGCGGCGACGAGCCGCCGATGCCCACAACGCTACCTGAGCAGCATCCGGTCCAGCCGCCTGCCCGCGACCGACAGCCCGACCAGCCCCATCGTCCCGAGGTAGGCCACGTGCCACAGGATCGACGGCTCGACGAGGCCCAGCACCAGCGACCGGATCAGGTCCACGCCCTGCCACAGCGGCGTCACCATGATCAGCACGCGCAGCGGCTCGGGGTACGCCGCCAGCGGGTAGAAGGTGCCGCTGAACAGGAACATCGGCAGCACGACCAGGTTGATCAGGTCGAAGTCCTGCCAGGAGCGCATGAACGTCGTCGCGGCCATGCCCACCGCCGCGAACGCGAAGGCGAGCAGCGTGGCTGCGGGGACCGCGAACACCGCCCACGGCGACCGCACCAGCCCCAGGACGAGGATCACCACCACGAACCCCAGCGCGTACAGGGTGGCCCTGATCACGGCCCAGCCGATCTCGCCCAGCGCCACGTCGCCGGGGCCCAGCGGGGTCGCGAGCACGGCGTCGTACGTCTTCTGGAAGTTGAGCTTGAAGTAGACGTTGAACGTGGACTCGGCGATCGCCCCGTTCATCGACGCGGATGCGAGCAGCGCCGGGGCCACGAACATGGCATACGGGATCGAGGCCCCGTCGGGCCCCTGGATGCTCCCCACGATCCCGCCGATGCCGAGGCCGATCGCCAGCAGGTAGAACAGCGGCTCGAAGAAGCCCGACAGGATGACCATCCAGCCGTTCCGGTACACGAGGAGGTTGCGCTCGACGAGGAGCAGCGAGCGGCGTCCGCCGAAGCCGGACGGGAGGACGCGCCCGAGGGCGGTCAGCGGCAGCATCGTCAGCGCTCCAGCCGGCGGCGGAACATGACGAACATCGCGACCGCGCCGACGACCGCGTAGCCCGTGAGGACGACGACGTGGGCCACCTGCAGGAGCGGGTCCTCGTACGCCGTGCCCAGCGCCAGGGACCGCGAGAGGTCCACGCCGTGCCACAACGGGAGCACCCACGCGATCCAGCGGATCTGCTCCGGCAGCTGGCTGATCGGGAAGAACGTGCCCGAGAACAGGAACAGGGGCGTGATCCCGAAGCGCCAGATCGAGTTGAACGAGGCTGTGTCGCGCTGCGTGGACATGAAGGCCGCGATCGGGCCCGCGAACGCCAGCGCCGTGAGCGTCCCGACCGGCACCGCGAAGACGATCCCGGGCGTCGCGGCGGCCCCGAGCAGCAGGATGACGACCAGGAAGATCGAGCCCGCCAGCGTCGCCCGGGTGGCGATCCAGGACAGCTGGCCGAAGGCGATCGCGAACGGCGTCAGCGGGGTCGCGTACATCGCGTGGTAGCGGCGCACCCAGGTGAACCCGGCCAGGACCGGGAACGTGGCCTCGAACACCGAGCCCTGCATGACCGAGGAGACGAGCAGTGCTGGCGCCAGGAACTGCAGGTACGGCACGCCGCCCATCGCGGCGCTGTTCGCCTTGTCCACGTACGAGCCCAGGCCGATCCCCATGGCGACCAGGAACAGGACCGGCTGGGCGAAGTTGCCGAAGATCGAGCCCCGCCAGGTCCGGACGTAGAGCAGCCACTGGTGCTCGTAGGCGGCGCGCAGGCCGTCGAGGGGACTCGGGCGCGGGACGTCGTCCCCGGTGCGGGGGGCCTGCGGGGGACCGGGACCTCCGCGAGGGCCATCGCGTCAGTCGACCAGGCTGCGGCCGGTGAGCCGGAGGAACACGTCCTCGAGCGAGCTCCGCCGCACCAGCACCGTCACCGGCACGAGGCCCCGCCGGTGGACGGCCGTCGCGACCGCCTCGCCGTCGTCGGAATAGACGAGGACGCGGTCCGGCAGCAGCTCGATCCGGTCGCCGATGCCGTCCAGCCTGTCGCCGAGCATCTCCTGGACGCCGACCGGGAAGCGCATCTCCGTGACCTCGCGCGTGGACCACTCGGTGATCAGGCTCCGCGGGGAGCCCTCGGCCACGATCCTCGCCTTGTCCATGACCACGAGGCGGTCGCAGAGCTGCTCGGCCTCGTCCATGTAGTGGGTCGTCAGCACCAGCGTCACCCCGCGCTGCTTGAGGCGGTACAGGCGCTCCCAGAGCAGGTGGCGTGCCTGCGGATCCAGGCCGGTTGTCGGCTCGTCCAGGAGCAGGATCGACGGCTCGTTGATGAGGGCGCGGGCGATCGTGAGGCGCCGCTTCATGCCGCCGGACAGGGGCTCCACCTTGTCGCCTGCCCGCTCGGCCAGCTGCGCGAACTCCAGCAGCTCCCCGGCGCGCCTGCGCGACTCGGCGCGGGAGAGGCCGAAGTAGCGGCCGTAGATCACGAGGTTGTCCTGCACCGAGATCTCGGTGTCCAGCGTGTCCTGCTGCGGCACGACCCCCAGACGGCCGCGGATCCGGGCACCGTCCGTCGCGGGGTCCAGGCCCAGGATCCGCAGCGTGCCCTCGGTGACCGGCGAGACGCACGCGACCATGCGCATCGCGCTGGTCTTGCCGGCGCCGTTCGGGCCCAGGAAGCCGAAGCTCTCGCCCGGCGCGACGTCGAAGTCGATCGAATCCACGGCGGTGAACATGCCGAAGCGCTTCGTCAGTCCACGGGCGTGGATGAGCGGAGCGACGACGGGCTTCTCGGGCATGCGACGGGCGATGGTACCGCAGGGCCTGTCGTATGGCCCCGTCAGGGGAGTCCGTGCCGGCTTTCCCCTCAGCGGGCGCCGACCATCGTCACCCGGTTCCGGCCGCCGTCCTTCGATTCGTACAGCGCGCGGTCCGCGAGCGCGACCAGCGCGTCCGGCGTCTCGGTCGCGTCCTGGTAGGTCGTGGCACCGACGCTGACGGTGACCGCGATGCGGCTGGTCCCGTCCTCGACGGTCGTCTCCGACACGGCGCGGCGGATCCGTTCGGCGGCCTGGGCGACGTCGTCACGGCCCGCCCCGGGCAGGAGGACCAGGAACTCCTCGCCACCGTAGCGGACCAGCACGTCGCCCTCGCGGATGACGCGCCTGCAGACCCCCGCGACGGCGCGCAGGACACGGTCGCCGACGAGGTGGCCGTATGTGTCGTTGACGGCCTTGAAGTGGTCGATGTCGAGCATGAGGATGCCGAGCGGACCCTCGGCGCGGACGGCCCGCGAGAACTCCTCGCGCAGGCGGCCCAGCCCGAACCGGCGGTTGTAGGCGTCGGTGAGCGGATCGATCGCGGCCAGTCGCTCGAGACGGTCATGGGCGAGGGCGTTGTTCACCGCCAGGCCGAGGTCGGTCCTGAGGTGGTCGAGCAGCTCGATGTCGTCGCGCTCGAACGTGCCCGCGGTCGCGAGCACGATCACGCCGAGCGGCACGCTCTTGAACGAGACCGGGACGACGAGGATCTCCCGGGCGGCGACGCCCACCAGGACAGAGTCCACGACAAGGTCCTGCGCCCCGACATGCAGCCGCTCGATCTGGCCGAGCCGGACCACGCGCCGCACATGGTCGTTGGAGGCCAGGTTCTCGGGTGCGCGGATGCCGTGGCTCGCGAGCGGGACGAGCCCGTCCTCCCGGACGACAAGCATCGCGCCGGCCTCGGATGCGGTGTGCCGGAGGAGGCCGTCCAGCGCCGCCGAGCCGAGCCCCTCGAGCTCGAACTCGCGCGACAGGACGCCGCTGAAGTCGTGGATCGCGGTCTCCACCGCGTGGCTCTTCGCAAGCGTCGCGGATCAGGCTGTTGAAGGCCTGCGCGGTGGCGCCGGCCTCGTCGTCGGAGTCGACCGCGAGCGCGCATCGCTCCGGGTCGCAGCCGCTCCAGTCCTGGGTGTACACGGCGGAGGCCAGCTGCGATTCGACGGTCGTCATCGCCGTGGCCAGGTGCCGGAATCGGCGTCCGACGACGAGCCGCGCCAGGGCGAAGTTGACGGCCCCGACCGCCAGCCCGGCGGCGAGCGTCGCGGCGAAGAAGACCGGCGTCAGCACCGAAGCGGCGGGCAGGCCGAGGAGAAGGCAGAACGGCGGGAAGACGAGGCCGATCGCGAGGCCGAAGCCGGTCATCCAGACCGCCAGGTCGGTGAACACGCGGCTGGTGATGCGCGGCACGATGGTGCCTCCGTGGCGGTGGAGGGGCGCTCCACCCTGATCAGCCAGTGACCGGCCCAATTCAGAAACCATATATGTCCTCTGCTTTTCGGCCGACGAAATCGTCGGGTTGTCGGTCCACTGCTCTGGCCATCGAGGGATTGACCTGCACATATTTCAGGTCAGCGTCTTTAATAAAGATATGATCTTCAGCTCCTTCAAATATTGCTCTGAAACGGGCTTCCTTTCTCGCAGGGCCTGTTCCGTATGCTTACGCGATGTAATGTCCATCAAAATTCCTGCAATCCTTACAGCCTGCCCACTATCATCACGCTCGACTATTTTTCCCCTATTAGACACCCATTTCCATCCCCCCGATTTGGTCTTTACCCGATACTCGGCCTCTAATGTGGGCATCTTTTCCTTGAAAAAGGCATCCGCCGTTGCTAATGCTCCAGGAAGATCCTCCATATGTATCAATTTTCTATATGTTTCGATATGCTGTATTTCATCGGGAGAAAACTCAAGAATCCTTGTGAGTTGTTCGCTAAACCAGAGCTGATGTGTTATCGGATCCCGCTCCCACGGGACCAGGTCCGCTCCTTCCACCGCTAGCTGCAAGCGTTCTGCGCTTCTCGTAGATCTTTTCCGCCTTTTTTCTTGCCAGTTGATTGCGGATGGAAACTATGCCATAGCTCACATCGTCAGCTAGTTGGCGCCACAGCGCTACTTCCTCATCGTCAAACGCTTCCGAAACCTTTGACAGGATCACCAATCCCCCAAGGGAGGCGTCCTGAACAACCAGCGGCAGGCAAATCTTGGACACAAGTCCTAATTTTCGGTAGTGTTCCCGCCATGGACTAAGACTGTGATCTGCAAAGACATCCTTCACGACCTGAGGTTCTCCCGATCGAATCGTTGTTCCCATAAGACCTTGACCGGTAGGTCGGTTCTCGTCCCATGAAACTTCCATGTTCCTGAAAGTATCCGCCATCCGACTCCGACATTGCAACCCGTTCAATCGTTTTTGCTTCATCGTGACGAGCGTACCCGACCCAGGACATGAGATAACCGCCGGTTTCCACAATGATCCGGCACATGTCATTGAGGAATGATAATTCATCGTCGGCCCTCACCAGGACTTCGTTGCACTCGCTAAGGACTTTCAAGGCGCGAGCGGTTTGCGTTCCTTTTCGACCGCTTCTTTGTGCTCTGTTAGAATCCGATGGCGCTCAATCCCATAATTAAGCGACCGCACAACAGCGTGCGAGTCCGCGCTACCCTTGACCAGATAATCCTGAGCGCCTTTCGCAACTGCATCGATGGCAAGTTGCCGGTCATCCATTCCTGTGAGCAAAACGACAGGGATATCCGAAGCCACAGGTTGGATTTCCAAAAATGTTTCCAGACCGTTGCTGTCCGGCAGGCCCAGATCCAAAAGAATAACATCGTATCGCTCTGTGGAAAGAGTTTCCTTCGCTTCGGCAAGGCTTTGAACTTCAGAGACGGTGAATTCGTCAGGCAGAGCGCCCAGCTCTCGTTTCAGCCAAAGAGCGTCCACAGGATTGTCTTCAATCAAGAATATTCGCATCGTAACAAGTCCAACTTCTAGAAAATTGATTACTTTGGGGTTGCTGATCCAGCTCGACGCAGCCCACCCCAAATGACATTCGGTCTTCGAACGCATTGCTGACATGAAGCCACGGTCCTCTCGATCAAACAAGAAAAGAATAATTGATAGTTAGAATGTGCTCGAAATTTGATCGTATCTAACTCAATTAGGAATCACCTAGCCATGAGCCGCCGCATTGGTTTGTCAATGTTATTGGCCGATTCGGGCCAAGTTGTTTTCGATTCAGCAATTCTCCCCCGGATCAAGAAAGCAGCTTTCTCGCTAGCGCTCGCTGCCAATTTAGTCGCCTTGAATTGAATTAATCGAAGCGTCGTCTCCCAAAATTTGGACACGATTACGTTATCAAACGAACAAACACATGTCCAGTAATTGTGCACACCTGTGGACAAATTTAAGGGAGAACTTTTCCAATATGTTTGGCATTACATTGGCTGGTTAGTAGATCGGGGGCGCCGGTTTGGACATTCAAATCGGGGGAGGCATGCGGATCGCTGCCAGTTCGCGTGATTCTTTGTAAATCCACAGCCGACGCCCCAGCAGAATCCGCCGAAACAACATAGGGTCAGCCGATAATCTGCCGTAGCAAATAAAAAAACAGAGCAAGAATTCCCGGGGGACGATTCTCGCTCTGTTTCTTTTATAACGAGGCCTGCGTATTTCTACCAGCGTGACTGTCTACGGTCGCCGCCACCGCCACCGCCGCCGCGGCCTCCGGCGTCCGCCGCCGCCACCACCACCTTCTCTTTTTGGCCTGGCTTCGTTCACTTTTAGGCTGCGGCCCTTGAAATCCTTAGTGTCCAGCTCTTGAATCGCACGAAGGCCTTCTTCACGATCAGGCATCTCTATAAATCCGAATCCACGAGAGCGTCCTGTAAACTGGTCTGTGATGATTTTGGCCGAGTCGACCTTACCGTAACCCTCGAACAACTCTTTGAGCTGGTCTTCGTTGGCGTCGAAGGACAGGTTGCCGACATAAATGTTAATAGCGCTCATTCCTCTACTCCTTTTGAAAAAATCACCCCTGCGCAATTTACAAGAGTGCTCTGACAGACATGCTGCTCTGTGTTTAAGGGAATGCGGCGATTGGAATGATGAGACTTTCGGTTCCTTGCACGGGCGACCATGTCTACTGTCCCTGAGTCTTGCATCACGCCCGTGGTCCTGATCGGCCGGATGGGGAAATACAAGTAAGAACTCATTTTCATCTATAAACCCCGTATTCGTTCTTGTCAAGGGATTTTGGGGGCCGAGAAACGCTATAAGGGGAACGGGCGTGCAAGAGGCGAATAGCAATGGGACCATATCGCGCATGTCTTGGATTCGTAATCTATGAAAGCGCTGGTATCAGGTTGTCAAATACCACGCGATTTGGTCCTCTTCAGTCGTTGTCCCGGCCTGAGAGGTCGTTCTTTCGAGATGATACAGGGCGTAGGCGCCAAATCTTTTCCGAGAGGTTGTCCACCCGTCCATTTCCTTGTTGAGCCACTCAAGACTCAGATTACCACTACCTTCTCGAAGATAGAATACGTCAGTAGCGCCGGGCTCCGTGCGCTGCATGGCTTCTACGACTGAGGCAAGTTGTTTCTCGTCGAGAGACCATCCCGACTGGTTGCCTTCCGTAACCATGTTGAGTTTCAGCTCCTTGTCAAAAGGAGGGACCAATGTTACAACCAGATTGAGACTTACCCAAACAGGGTTAAGGAGCTTACAGTAACCCCTGGAGATACAGTATCTCCAAAGGCAGAACCTCATTGGCCGGGCTTATCAGCAAAGCCGGCGACCGTGCTTGATCCCACGCTTGGCTAACGTCACTGCACAGACTTTTCCAATCAGTCCCTCGGTTCGGATGGGGAAAGCCGCCTAGACTGACGGCGACAAATGACACCAAGAATGCTATCGGAAGCAGTTTTGCCTTGGTCTGCATCAGCTCACCGAGTGAGTAGCCCAGAAGCAGCACGACAGGGAAGACAAACAGATAAGGGGCTTTTTGGCTAAACACCGGCATTGGGTTAAGCGCCATAAAAAGGAACATAACCACTATTTGGAAAAGGAAAGGCCTTGTGGAGTCGTTCCTGATTATCTTTCCCAGATTTATCAGTATGGCGCCGTATGCCAAGATGGCCAACGCCAGCCCCAACCAACTCAACAAGTCCTCGGGAACGGCAATGAGACCGCTGTAAAGTTCCCCGTAATCAGGACCATCAAGAGCGGACGGATGAGGACTAAGGAGAGCCAGGAATTTACCAACCGGCATTTGCGTGATGGACCAAAGGCTGGATTGCTTAAACATCTGCACCGCCGCCATGCTATGGACTGTCTGAATCGGCATCACGATGGCCCATGGTATCCACGCAACAGCCAATATAAGCCCCAATTTGGCTGCTACGAGGAGATTGGCGCGTGTGGGCTTAGCTAATAAACCGGCTGACACTGCGGCTACAATACACATGAGTGCGACGTTATTGGTATAGATCGCCAATACGCCAACAAGAGCAACGTAGGAAAAGTATCTCCGCTCACCGAAAACAACCAGACGGAAAAAAAGATATGAAAAGAGTGAGCAGAAAAAAACCACCATTGTGTAGTTTCTGGCGTATCGGGAGAAGTGGATGTCATAAGGAAGCAGACAAAAGACCGAAGCAATCGCAAGAATAGCCCACGTTCTATTCCGTGGTTGCGCATCGCTTACGCACACTGCCAGAAGCAGAAACAAGAGTAATGAGAATAGCATGGATAGCGATCGAAAAGCCGTTTCACTGATTCCAAATAAACCAGTCCACAAGGTTTGTGAAATCCAATATAGGGGAGGGTGACAGTCAGTGACCGCCAACGGTATTACATTCTTCAGAGATCGCGTGAGGGACCACGTTGCCGCCTCGTCCAAGTCGAATCCGTGACTGCTGATGGAGCACAGACGGACGCCCAAATGAGCGATGCAGGCCAGCAAGATCACTATCGCCAAAACTGTGTTGGAAGGAATAGCAAACCAACGTCTACACTCTGTACGCAACATCAGGCGCCTCTGCGGGAATCTTCCCAGGATTGGCAGTTAAGATGGCCCCGGACGGCCTGCTCAGCATCGGATGGTCTTCGGAAGTGGGATCGGCCATCCGCTGCCGATGAACGCTGCTCCGGTTGGTCAGACATCTCCATTATGATGATTATGATGGGCCCCTACGGAATTATGAAACATACATCGCACGTAGCGCCAGGTCAACATGAACCTGGCATTCGTCTGTAGTTCGTCACTTACGCAGGGTTTGGTTTGGTCACAGCGAAAAGCAAGACCCTCGATTCCTCGGGAACGCCGCCGCTCTATTAGTCATTCCCAACCTCCTCTCCAAGGGTGGACCGGTCTGCGCAGCTATTCTTTTTTTGCGACGCCGGGGCACGTCCCTACAGGACTGTGGGTTACGGGCAAGCTACGCCGAATCGCAAGTAATCGGTCTTGTTTTCTCAAATTAACTGCTGTAAGAAGGTGTACACAACCGGCCGGAACGTATGGAACATTTACAAAGATTCCAGCCGGCGACGATACGTTGGGAGCATCGAACTGATCCAAGTTGTCAGCGAATGCAACCTCAGTTGGAACATGGGACAAGAATTGACCAGCTTACTGGCATCAGACCTTATAGCGCTTTCACTCCGTCAAATCTATCGGAATAGACGACGCTACAAAGGCGTCGTGATCGGGATTGCGCTGGGATTAGCCGGCCTTGTCACCGTCCTGACCATGGGTAATTCAGTTGAAACCGATCTCGGCAGCAATCTCGAATTGTTGGGCACCGCCACTATTTTGAAAGCAACCTGGGACTTCGATCGAAGCGAGAGGTGGCACCACGGCTCATATTCACAGAAAGATATCGATGACCTCAGGAGACTGCCCGGTGTCGCCGGCGCTACACCCGTTGTCTGGATCGGGTATGCTGTAGCCAGTCAATTCGAACACAGAGCGGAGAACGTCAGGTTGCTCGGCGTAGAGCCCGCTTTCCATTGGATTTGCCACGTGCCCGTGGCTGTGGGTAGGCCAATTAACGAGGAGGACGTTAAGCTCAGAAAAAGCGTCTGCGTGATAGGGCAGAACATGCATGAAGAAAGTGTTCCCAGGGAACAACGATCCTCTAGGGAAGCGAATAGCTGTTAGCGGCCATCAGTTCCGTGTGGTGGGTGTCATTGGGGGCGTCGAGGATGTGTCAAACCCGGACACCATCATCATTCCCATTTCTGTCGCAAGGTCGAGATATGCAAACATGTACCATATCAGAGATGTTTATGTTCGGGCAGAGAACTGGGATGTGGTGAACGCAGTGCAAGAGAATGTCCTGAGTGTCTTGACCAGAAATCAGCGTGCATATGCCGATGCCATAACGGTTACTTATTATCCTGAGGCGCTCAAGACCATTCAAAGGACAGTGCTTGTAGTGAAAATGTTTCTATATGCCTCGCTTGGTGTGACTCTCTTGCTGGGAGGTCTCGGAATTACCAGCGTTATGCTGGCGGCGGTCCGGGAAAGGACAACGGAAATTGGGCTGAGGAAAGCAGTTGGAGCGACGGACAGCATGATAATGTCCCAGTTTCTTATGGAGGCTATTGGCATAAGCATTCTCGGCGCCGGAATGGGGATTGTGTTGGGGGTCATCAGTGTTGAGATCCTCGAGAAAGTCTTCAATACAGTCCCGTCATATCGCGTCTTAACTGCAAGCCTTTTTGGCGGCCTACTGTTTGGGGTTGTTCTAGGAGTGATTTCCGGCTTGATGCCCGCCAGAAGGGCCAGCAGCCTTGATGCCGCGGACACGATGAGATTCGAAATAAGTTTTTGATGTAAGGTATTTCACAGTCAGGTCTCGACTACGTAGAAATGACAGACACCCACGCCATAGCTGACCGGTACGGTTCGTTTCCCGGCGCAAAATCATTTGTATCGGTCCTGATTGGATTGCCTTTCGGCGAGAAGATCGCTTGGCTTCTTTTTTGTTTGACATGTTTTCAATCAGCCTTTCTGCTCCCAAACTTCGCTGTGATCGAGAGTGACAGGGCTAAACTGTTGACGGCTCTACTTTGTGCGGGGTCTTTACTTGCCAGTGTTTTGTTGGTCAAAAGGACCGCCACGAGTGGAAACGTCTACGAAGTCGTTATTTCGACAATACTTACGGCTTTGGTTCTTGTTAGCGGCATTCTGAGCGAAACGCCTGAAGCTTCTCTTTTACGTGGATTCTCGATGGTAGCAAGCGGCCTCGGGGGCTTCTGGTGCGCAAGGATACTTGTCACCTCCTCGGGAAGACGGGCCTTTTTCACCTGGTTTTGTACGGCTGCACTGGGCGCGATGATAGTCCTGAGTTTACTCGGGTACTTGCTGTCCGGGAGCCCCGATCGTTTTCTGGACGTAAACCCGCACCCATTAGCCAGTCGGATGCTCCTTTTGGCTTTCGCTCCTCTCGCCCTTGTTCTTGGAGGAGTGAAGCGCAATATGGTAGTCGGCGCATCAATACTTTGTCTGGGGTATGCTGTTTGCTTTCTCACCAATCTCAGGTCAGCCGTGCTCATCCCGATCCTGTTGGGAGCGGTTTCCGTCGCTTGCGGATCATTAAATGCGCGGAGATTTATGGTCATTCTGGTCCCATTGGCTGCGATGCTCCTGTTGTTCTTTTATCAACTGCCTGAATCTAAGAAGCGAGCCGACAATGAGCCAACCTACTACAGAGTAGAGAACTACCCGTTCTCTTGGCACATTGCCGTCAGGAATCCGTTTTTTGGTAATGGTTTGCCGCGCTCCTCGTGAAAAGTACTTGGAAAACTATGAACTAGTTTATCCATACAGCACAAAAGAAAAGTTCGCCGACTCAACCAGCCGAATAGTCTGCTCGGAAAATGTCTTCCTAACCTTCATGGCCGACCTCGGATTCCCTTTCCTCATCATCTATGTGGGCTCCGTGATTATTCTTCTCATCAGGTTGATTCGCTTGACCTCCAAGCCGAATCCACCGGGCTTCTTGCCACCCCTCGCGATTCTGTTGCCGCTAGTGGGCGCTCTCATGAACTTCCTCGTGCTGGACGGCCTGTTGCAGGCCCACGTGAGTTGGTTCTTTCATATTTTATTAGGTATGATTCCAAGGCCGGAAGTCCGGGCGGCGCCGGATTCTTAGCAACCGGGGTCACTCTGCGGCGTATCGAAACTGTCCCGGCACTGTTTTCATTGGGCCGACCTTGCCACGATTCCGGCCCAATCATGAGGCCCTCCTAGCCTCCCTGTGCCACGCCGATAAAGTAGGTCAACGGGATTGCCGTGTCCTTCTTGCTACAATTTTGCCAACAATGTAGATCAACGCCCAAAGAGCGACGGCCACGGCAATTCCTATTGTGATTAACACAAAATACCTGGGATGTGGGAAGAGGCTGGGATCACGGGATGAAACCCCAATAAAGAGCGTCCGCTACGACCCATGCCGCCAAGCCTATTACTAGAAGAAGAAATATCATTTTTTGCATGATCCGCGCCCCGTTCCACGACTGCCGTGATTACGAAAAAGCCGAAAGGCGGCGCCCACGAAGTTTCGGCTCACCGGCGCATCGGGCAGGCCATCTTGATATGCTCGAGCAAAATGTTATATTGTGTTGCCAAATTTAGCTAGCTAATATTATGGATAACCCGAACCGCGGTTGAAGTCCCGCGTCCGGAGTGAATTGCTCTGTATCCAATTGACGGAAAAAATTGACCAACGGCCAGTGTTTATGGTTCAATCAGTTAGCGGCAAGGCAAGGCCCATATGGGTCAGCATTTACGAACGTGGCAAGAGTGGGGGTTTCTTAACGATCCCATCACCGGCGGCTATTGATGCCGACAGTGTTTTAAGCATCGGGTTTACCTGATGTTGATGGAGGGCCATACTCGAAGTCTAAATTAGCTTTGTGATTCTTCAGGAACGCTAGTGCAACGGGGTTTTGTCGATCAGCCACAATTGGCTTGAGACGCCTTTCCCCGCTGTCCCATGGCGAGGGGGTTGAGACAAGCTCCGAGCTATTAGCAACTATAACAAGGAGGTTTGTCATGGAGTTCCTCGAACGAGTCAAAACAATGACCCGCGAACAAGTTGCCAACGCGATGCTCGACATTATTACCCATGTATCGCCGGAAACATTCATGGCACTGAGCGTTATGGCCTCATACCTTGTTCAGGGGGATCAGGCAAATGCGGCTGTGGAGGCAGTGAAAGAGAGCCTGCGTCAAGGCGAAAGCGGTCAGGCGACCCGATTGTTTAAGAGAGTAATGACCGAAGTCTCTCCGCACTGTCTCAAAGAAGTGGCCCGAGCTCTTTTCATCAATGGCCTCCTCAAGAGTTCGTCTCTACGGGTTGAATTTGAACAACAAGAAGGATTTGCTCCCCCGTTCACTATCCTCATAAGCCCTACCATGCAGTGTAATCTTCAATGCACCGGGTGCTATTCCGGAAAATATGTTCGTGAAAAGGGCCTCTCGTACGAGTTGATCGATCGCCTTCTTAGTGAGGCGAATGAACTGGGTGTGCGATTTATCGTCTTCAGTGGAGGCGAGCCCTTAACTCGCAAGGATGATTTGCTGCGCCTTATCGAAAAGCATAATGAGATGTACTTTATGTTTTACACTAACGGCACTCTGATAAACGACCACGTGGCAGATGAGTTATACCGATTGGGAAATGCGGGAGCGGTCATAAGCCTGGAAGGTTTTGAGGGGCCCACAGACGGCCGACGCGGCAAGGGTGTTTTCCAAAAAGTAATGGATGCTATGGATAGGCTAAAAGAGAGAGGTGTCCCGGTCGGCACGTCGTTGACGGTGACCAGCAGGAATGTTGAAACGCTTATGACTGATGAATTTTTCGAGCATCTTGTGAACAAAGGAGTGATGGTGTGCTGGCTGTTCCTATTCCTGCCTGTCGGCAAAGACCCGGATGTGACGCTAATGCCGTCTCCGGAGCAGAGGGAATACCTCAGGCAGCGGGGCAAAGCGTTGCGCGCCAAGTATCCGATTTTTATTGCCGACTTCTGGAACGACGCCCCCTACGTAGGCGGGTGTATCGCCGGAGGACGGAATTACATCCACATAAATGCCAATGGCGACGTCGAGCCTTGCGTGTTCGTGCATTTTGCTGTTGATAAGATTCACAACAGATCTTTACGTGAGGTTCTCCGCAGTGATTTCTTCTCGACAATTCGGTCCAAACAGCCTTACTCGGAGAACCTTCTCACGCCATGTATGATTATAGACAATCCCGACGTCTATCGGCAGGTCGTCCGTTCATGCTGCGCATATCCGACCCATGACGGAGCTGATGATGTAATCGTCAAGATCAAGGACGATCTGGATGATTACGGTCGCAGGATCAGGGCAATGGAAGACAAGATTTGGGATCGAGAACGAGCGGAATACGGGTACCCGGCGAGGCCGCCGATGGCCAACTGATTGACAGGCACCGCGTGAAATATCCGCCACTTGATCACGGCCGTGAGGTCGGTGAGATGCTCATTCTCTAATACTGAAGCAAAATGATGGTCGCGGGTGAAGTCGAGCGCGAGCCGCGCCCCGGCCATCAGCTTTCCGGCGCCACATTATTCATAGCCTGATCCAGCACGGCCCAGATACGGTCGATCCAGTCCAGGTGCTCCGGTTTCATGAAACAAACCCTTAAGCAAGTTATGAGTTCCCGGTCCCACTCCAAGCCCGGCCAGTAGTTCTTGAGAATATATCTTGGCAAGTTTGCTTTCGCCATATGTAGATTGGCAGCCGCGGCTCGTTGGAACAATTCTTCAGTCAGCCGGGAGACTACGCTGGCGCTGTTGCCTTTGGGCGCCCAAACAACGATGTCCAGCTCGGGCGCAAAACCAATCATAAATCTGGGATCGCCGGTAAGCAGGCCGAAAAACCTAAGAGCGGCGCTGCGAGACTTGGTCAGATTTGTTGCGAATTCGCCGCCGCGATCAAGCGGGAACATGCGCATAGTCGCCCAGAGAGCAACGGCTGCCGCGCCCGGTCGAGAGCACTCAAGACTGATTTCGCCAAGATGAAGTTCCTGAGACGTCAGGTAAGTGTAACGAGAATCGTGTTTGTAGAAACGGGCGCACGAGGCATCCTTGAAAATCACACAGCCGCAGCCATATGGCTGGAGTCCATGCTTATGCGGATCAACGACGATGGAATCCACATCACTCAGTCGGTCAAAGGCGGCTCGTGTATCGGATCTCAAGTTGTCCACCAATGTGAAATAGCCCCCGTATGCCGCGTCCGCGTGAATTCTGAAACCGATAACGGTCCTGAAACGCGTATTATCTCCGGGAGGGGATCCACGGAGCCGGTAGCGGTCGTTCCCATAGTCACAACCACAGTCCCGACATCACCTTTTTTGAGGATGCTCTCCAAAGCGTCAAGGTCCATACGCCCGGCTTTATCACACGGGACCGATTGAAAAGGGATCCCGAGCACTCCACAAATACGGTTATGAGTGAAATGGGCCTGCTCTGAAGCAATGATTTTCTTGTCGGGATGGAGGCATTTGGATATCCAAAGCGCCTCGAGATTTGCCATTGTGCCGCCACCGCACAAATGCCCAAGATGTGTCTGCCATCCGAACATGCGGGCCAATTCCGCCACCGCTTCCTTTTCCATGGCCGAACTGCATGGCCCGCCGTCTAACGCGTGATTATTAGGATTAATCCAGAGTGATAAAGCATAGGCCATGCGAGCCACGGGATGAGGAGGCTTCATCATATGGCCGATGTACATCGGGTGAGGGTAGGGGTAGTTGTCTCGCATCCTCACAGCGACCTCGGCAAGGACCGTACGTAACGCCTCGATGTCAACCTGTGGGTCGAACTCCGGAAGGCGTTCAAAGCTCAGTTCCAGAGTTTCCAACGCTTCCCCCAGCAACGCTATGCTCTGCTTATCCAGAGTCATATCTACTCTCCGTGATTCAATAGAGATATTCGCGGTCTATTGCAGCCGCTTAAGTCGGTCGTCGCCTTATTTCAGCTCCTGAATCAGATAATCTATATTATCAAATAGAAATATGCCGTTTAATATATGTAACGCGAGGCACCAAGTTTTTCACCAAAAAATCTGCAAACTTCTTGACAAAAGGACCCTGTAAATGGTATCCGAATGTCTTTGAGCGCACTTCATAGCGAAGGCTGATCTATAATCCAGTGAACCAAACGTTAGGGGCCTGAGTGTCCTGCCGGCAGAAGGGCCTATCGTGATATGGCGCCGCGGGCAGGGCTTTGTCAATGGCCGGTGAGGAATTCGGAGCCTGTGGTGGCGTTAACGATGCGATTCCTGGAGAGATTCCGGACGCCTGTCAGATCATAACTTTGCGCTAGGTTGCATTCAAACCCTCAATGGTGGCAAATAGATTTCGTAAAACCGGTACCGCGTAGGTATTGATAAATGAGAAAGGAATTATTAGTTCAGGATGCTGGCGGATTTGCTCAACAAGCGAAAGAAATTAGTACTTCAGAAGTGGTTTGATGCTGTGCTGGAAACCTACCCTGCCGATGGTCGCAAATTCTTGGGCAATCAGACGAACAGATTCAGCAACCCGGTCGGCGCTTCCATTTACGAAGGCATAGATGGGCTATATCAAAGGCTACTTGATGGAACTGATCTAGAATCCGCGGATTTTGCCGAGTTCTTGGATCGTATTGTAAGAATCAGAGCAGTCCAGGAATTCTCCCCATCCCAGGCGCTTGGTTTTTTGTTTCCCTTGAAAACTGTGATCAGAGAAGTGGTTAAGCAGGAAACCACGCAAAAGACTTGGGAGAGGAGTTGCTGGCGCTGGAACGAAGGATTGACCAATTGGTCCTCCTTTCTTTTGACAAGTACATGGAATGCCGTGAAAGGCTTTTCGAAATCAGGATTCGAGAAATAAAAGACAGCACCTGTAGAACTTGGGAAAGAATTTGCCGTAAATACGGCGATCCGGCTACCTGGTCGGATGCCGAACAAGGCCAACCTGACGGTACAAGATAATCGAGGTGGTGACGGATGAACGCGTGGTTTTCCCTATTTGTGTCACTATTGGCGGTAATAGTTTTAGTCGTTATTTCGTGGTTTGGAGTGAAGACGGTAGGGTTGGAGAGTCTTTTTGGAGTGGTTATCCCCTATTTGGCGATTGCCGTATTTGTCCTGGGAATTGTATACCGGGTGGTGGAATGGGCCAGAATACCAGTGCCCTTTCGTGATCCCCACCACATGCGGCCAAGGCAAGTCGCTTCCCTGGATAAAAGCCAATAATCTGGAAGCGCCGTATAACACTTGGGGCGTTATCGGCCGGATGGCGCTTGAAGTGCTGCTTTTCCGGTCTCTTTTCAGAAACACAAAAGTGGAATTGCGAGAAGGGCCGAAAGCCACATACGCCTCTGCCAAATGGTTGTGGCTTGGTGGAATCCTCTTTCATTATTCCTTCCTGACGATAGTCATAAGGCATTTCCGGTTTTTTCTCGAGCCGGTCCCCGGTGTTGTTGAGCTGATCTCTTCGGTGGACGGCTTTTTCCAAATACTGGTTCCAACCATATTCATCACTGATATAGCCTTCTTAGCGGCTGTGACCTACCTGTTTCTGAGGAGAGTGGGCATCCCACAGATGCGGTACCTTTCACTTCCTGCGGATTACTTCCCTCTCTTTCTGATATTAGGGATCGGAATCACCGGCCTGCTAATGAGAACCATATGGAAGGTCGACCTGCTGGGGGTAAAAGGACTTGCGATGGGGCTGGTGACGTTCCACCCGACGGTGCCCGCAGGAATAGACCCCATCTTCTACGTGCACCTGTTTCTGGTCAGCGCGCTGTTGGTTTATTTCCCATTCAGCAAGTTAATGCACGCGCCTGGAGTTTTCCTCAGCCCCACTAGAAACTTGGCTAATGACAATCGAATGAGAAGACATATCAATCCGTGGAATTATCCTGTCAAAGTCCACACATACGAAGAATACGAAGACGATTTCAGGGAGAAGATGAAAGAGGTCGGAATCCCGGTGGACAAGGAGTAGAGATGTCCGCTAGAAAAAATGCCCAAACCGGAAGCGCTCATCGCTCCGGATGAATTGACCACTCCTGAAACCGCATGGATGGACACCCCCGTGAATTTCAGGGACGGCACCTATAGTTATCCCGGCGCCGCCAAGAACCTCAAGGTACCTTGACCTGGCAAATCCGAGGGAGTGGTCGCCCACTGCTGAGGACTGGAAGCTGCCCGAGAATTGGCAGGAAATCATAATTAAAGGGTTTAAGGAACGCCTGGAAAAGTACCGCTCTTTTCGGTTGTTTCTTGACACTTGCGTAAGATGTGGGGCCTGTGCGGATAAGTGCCAGTTCTTCATCGGCTCGGGAGACCCCAAGAATATGCCCGTGCTGCGGGCCGAGTTGCTGCGGTCGGTTTACAGGAATGATTTCACGACCGTGGGGAAGCTCCTGGGCAGGGTGGCCGGCGCAAGAGAGCTGACCGTAGATGTGCTTAAAGAGTGGTTTTACTACTTCTTTCAGTGCACGGAGTGCCGACGCTGTTCCGTATTCTGTCCCTACGGTATTGATACGGCCGAAATCACGATTATCGGACGGGAACTGCTCAATCTGGTGGGCCTCAACATCAACTGGGTCATCGAACCGGTTGCGAACTGCTTCCGAACCGGAAATCACTTAGGAATTCCTCCACATGGCCTTGTCGATATGTGGGAATTCATGACTGATGATATCGAAGATATAACCGGTATAAAGGTTGAGCTGCCTATCAACAAGAAAGGCGCTGAGATCCTTTTTGTCACGCCTTCGGGCGACTATTTCGCAGACCCTGGGACCTACACGTGCATGGGCTACATGATGCTTTTTCACGAACTGGGCCTTGACTACACGTGGAGCACTTATGCGTCGGAAGGCGGTAATTTTGGGCTGTTCACTTCCCATGAGATGATCAAGAGGCTCAACGCGAAGATCTATGCAGAGGCTAAACGACTGGGAGTGAAATGGATTCTCGGTGGAGAATGTGGGCACATGTGGCGAGTGATCCATCAATACATGGATACAATGAACGGTCCCGCGGATTTTCTCGAAGAGCCTGTTTCTCCTATCACGGGAACTAAATTCGAGAATTCTAAGAGCACCAAAATGGTGCATATTACCGAGTTCACATCGGACCTCATCAAACACGGCAAACTGAAATTGGACCCGAGCAGAAACGACAAATTCCGGGTCACGTATCATGATTCCTGCAACCCGGCGAGGGCCGCCGGACTTCTGGAGGAGCCTCGATACGTTATTAGGAATGTTTGCAACAATTTCTTCGAGATGCCTGAAAACACCATAAGAGAGCAGACCTTCTGCTGCGGCGGCGGAGCCGGGCTGGGCAACGACGAGAACTTGGAAATGAGAATGCGAGGCGGTTTCCCCAGGGCCAACGCCGTCAGACACGTCAGAGACAACTATGATGTTAACAGGTTGTTGTGCATGTGCGCGATTGACCGGGCCACTCTTACGGCAATGACGGAATACTGGGCCCCGGAAGTCGATGTGGGCGGTATACATGAGTTGCTGGCAAACGCCTTAATCATGACGGGTGAAAAGGAGAGAGATATCGACCTTCGAGGCGAACCTCTGAAGCCGAATGGAGACGAGGAGGACGAGGATGTATAACGCAGGCAAGATAATTGTTGGGATCATAATCTTTCTCGTCCTTGTGTCTGTGCCGTTTTGGTACAACCGCGGCAAAGCCCCGACCCCGCCAAAACTTGAAGTGGGAACAACCGAAAAAGCGTGCGTAGAATCAACCCCTTACATGAAGTCCTCTCACATGAAGCTCCTGGACAGTTGGAGGGATGATGTTGTCCGAGAGGGAAAGCGGATCTACACTAGTTCCTCCGGTAAGCAGTACCAGATAAGTCTTCAAAATACTTGCACCAAATGTCATGCCAAGAAATCGGAATTCTGCGACCGATGCCACAACTACGTCGAGGTGAGCCCCAAATGCTGGGATTGCCATATAGCGCCGAAAGAGAATTCAGGCCCCAAGGAGTGATGACTGATGAATAGCACGAGAAGGCATTTCCTGAAAATCGCCGGCATCTCAGCCCTTGGGCTCGGAGCAAGACCGCTTATCGACGCGATAGCGGATACTGGGCAGCCGAAGGTAACACCCGATCCGAAAGCTCTGGTCGGAAAGCGCTGGGCCATGGTCGTAGACCAGAAGAAGTGCTTACAGGCTAAAGAAAACTGCAAGGATTGCGTTGATGCATGCCATCGGGTCCACAATGTGCCCACGATGCCGAATCCGAAACAAGAGGTCAAATGGATCTGGCTGGATAAATTTGAGCATGTATTTCCTGATGTCGGCGACTACATGGAAGACTACGTCAAAGAGAGCCTTAAAGGGTTGCCGCTGGTAACGCTGTGCAACCATTGCGATAATCCGCCGTGTGTACGGGTCTGCCCGACTAAGGCCACTTTCAGGCGGCCGGATGGAATCGTGATGATGGACTTCCATCGGTGCATCGGTTGCCGCTACTGCATGGCCGCGTGTCCTTTCGGGGCGAGAAGCTTGAACTGGCTCGATCCTCGCCCATTTATAAAGACCGAATTGAACACGGAATTCCCGACCAGGACCCGTGGTGTTGTCGAGAAATGCACTTTCTGCGATGAGCGGCTCGCTAAGGGACTGATCCCGGCTTGTGTTGAAGCGTGCAAAGACAAGGGGCTGGTGTTCGGCGATATGCAAGACCCCAACTCTGAGGTGCGGCAACTCCTTCGCAAAAATCCGGCCGTTCGGCGTAAACCGCATCTCGGTACTCAACCGCAGGTTTATTATATTTTGTGAGGTTGCCATGCTGGAAAAGGCATTGACAGGAAATAGAGGCTACTTTTTGTGGATAGCGTTTCTTCTGGTCGTGTTCGGAGTAGGATTTTCTTCATACCTGAAGCAGTTGAGCACAGGTTTGGGGATAACCGGCATGAGCAGGGACGTTTCGTGGGGCTTGTACATTGGTCAATTTACGTTTCTCGTCGGCGTCGCGGCCTCGGCCGTGATGTTGGTGATGCCTTATTACCTTCATAATTATAAGGTATTCGGCAAGATTACCATATTGGGAGAATTTCTGGCCGTAGCCTCGGTCACTATGTGCTTGAGTTTCATTATCGCAGATCTTGGCCGGCCGGACAGGGCTTTCAACGTGTTGATCTATGCCACACCTCAGTCTGTTCTCTTCTGGGACATGGTAGTCCTAAATGGCTATTTGTTTCTCAATATTATAATTGGTTGGACCGTATTGGGAGCGGAAGGCAGGGGAGCGCCCCCTCCTGCGTGGGTCAAGCCGCTGATTTACCTTTCGATCCCGTGGGCAATCAGCATCCACACTGTTACGGCCTTCCTGTATGCGGGTCTGCCCGGTCGCGGTTTTTGGCTCACCGCTATCATGGCTCCCAGATTCCTCGGGTCCGCGTTCGCATCCGGTCCTGCGCTTCTGATACTCTTCTGCCTGTTCTTGAGGAAATTCACCAAATTCGACGCAGGATGGACGGCGATTCAATCTTTGGCGAAAATTGTCGCGTATGCGATAGTCGCCAGTATATTTTTCTTCCTCTGCGAAATTTTCACCGTATATTACAGCCAAATTCCGGAACACACGTACCACTTCGACTACCTACTAGCGGGTCTGCATGGACACTCGGCCCTGACTCCCTGGATGTGGGCATGTATGATAATGGCAGTCATCGGAGCTTTGCTGATGGTCATACCGGCGACTAGACACAGCGAGCAGGTCCTGCCCATTGGTTGCGCTTTGGTTTTCCTTTCGCTATGGATAGAAAAGGGCATCAGCTTGGTCATAACCGGGTTCATTCCCTCTCCCCTGGAAACATTGACCGAATATGCGCCGACCCTTCGTGAGATGTCTATTACTCTGGGAGTCTGGGCGCTGGGGTTCCTGATCCTGACGATTCTCTATAAAGTGGCGGTAACTGTTCGACTGGAGGAGCCGCCTTTGGCGGTCGAACATTAATAGTTGGATCGATCCGGCTTTTTGCAAGGGAACGGTTGCGTAATCGTTCCCTTTTTTGCTTTTTTTTCCGGACCGTGTCCGCTTTGGCGCTGCCATTGCAAAAGATTGCGGCGATGACAACATGTTTTCGGCAGCATAATGCTGAAGCCGGCAAGGCCGGCAGCCCCAGAGAGTCGCATAAAGATCGTGGTTGATCGGCCAGTCTGTAGATGTTATCCTCATAACCAGTGACCAGACCTGATCGAGAGAGGGGAAAGCGTTCATGCCCGATGTAATGGGAGCCTCAAAGGAGTTACAAAGCCAGTTCACCGACGACTTCTTCTATTTCTTTCTCAGGGTGCGCAAGGAAAGAGTTCGCAAGGTAGTTCGCCGCCTGAAAGACCAGTATCCGGACGAGAGCCCTGAACAACTGGCCCGGAGGCTCATATCGTCTCAGTCCATGCTATCCTTCCTGGGAGGAGGCATCCTTCATCTTCCCATGCTGCTACCGGGCATCGGACAGGCATGGAAACTGCTCGGGTTCGTCGGTGGAACGTCGGTCCTCACACGTATGCATCTGTATCTCATTTTGGAAATTGCTTTGCTCTTTGGAAAGGACATTGAAGACCAAGCCCGAGTGTCAGAGATGACGGCTGTGGTTGCGGCGGTTGGGGTCGCTGCGAGCGTGCCGTTTCTTATACGTGTTCTTGAATTGAATCCTGTTTATGCTCTTCCGTCAGCGGCATTCAGCGCCGTGACGGTCACACAGCTCATCGGAGAGAGCGCCATCCGTTTCTACAGGGATACTGCGCAGGTTCCTCCGGAAACAGCGGCGATTGAACCGAAATCTTACTAATAAACCAGCGAGGCGCCAAGTTGTGAATCGTTCCTACTCTTGTTCCTTTCGCCGCCTGTGTCCGGTTAGCGCAGTGTTCCAAGATATTCGGAACCCGGAATGTGTCTGCATAGAGAGCCGCAGTGGCTAAACTGAGGCGTTTGGCCCTTAATCTCGAAATCTGGTCGGCCGACTCCAACAGCGCCTTGGAATTGCCATGACCGGATATGATCGTATCTTCCAAATGCTGGCCACGTCGTTCGGGCTAGCCTACCTGCCAATAGCTCCTGGCACGTGGGGATCTCTTCCGGGTGTTGCAGTATTCCTCCTGATATCATGGACCTCAGCTCCGGCTGATCATGCCTGGTGGATTGCGCTCGCGCTGGTGGTAGTCTGCATTCTTAGCGTGGCGCTTGGTCCTTGGGCGGAACGGTTCTGGGGAGTGAAGGATCCCCGCCGGTTCGTCCTCGATGAAGTAGCAGGATTTTTGGTGACCGTTTTGTTGTTTCGTACTCCTGATCCGATCCTGACCGCGATTTGGGCGTTTCTTTTTTCGAGAATTCTGGATATTGCCAAGCCTCCCCCAGCTAGCCAGTTGGAGCGCCTGCCCAGCGGGTGGGGTATATTGCTGGATGATGTGGTAGCGTCATTGTACGCTGCGGCGCTTCTTCACATTCTGGCGAGGATACTTCCTGTCTCGTGGTTTGGCGGTGGGCCTGTCAGCATTCCCTTCTTTTAAGTCAACAAAATCATTGTGTCAGATGCGAGCCATTTCTTGATTGCCCAGTTCTGAATCGTCAGCGACCCCCACGCCGGCGCCCTTGCGTGCAAACGCCAAGGCGGCGGCAGGGCCGATGCTACTCCCGGCCCCGGTTGCAAACGCAAGCTGTCCTGTGCAGCTTGCGTTGGGTCGTTTCGGATAAAATAAACTAAACTGAACATGTTAAATTATACTTGACAGATGATTTCCATCGCTCCCATAATTGCGCCTGTAAGGGTAAAGGTGTATTACGCAAGCTTGGGAGAAATGAAAAAAAGGGGAGAGCAACATGAAGAGAACACTTTGGATGCTTGTGGCAGTCTGCATGCTAATGCCCGGCTGGGCTATGGAGGCTCAGGCCGCGGATCAGATCGTTCTGAAGTTGGCTCACATCACTGCTCCGAACGGCATGCTGGACAAGAAGGCGCAGAAGTTCGCCGAGCTTGTTGCGGCCAAGACTAACGGGAACGTAAAAGTCGAAATCTATCCCGCCCAGCAGCTTGGAAACATCAAAGAGATCATGCAGGGAATCTCGATGGGCACCATTGACATGGGCATGGAGGCTGAGGGCTTCATGGACGCCTTCGACAAAGACTATACGATCTATGGTACCCCCTTCATGTGCACGCGTGAGGAACTGGTTAAGGATCCTTACCTGCAGGAAGTTCGGGAACGGGTCCGCAAGAAGCTGGCGATTCGGACCCTCCCCGGCTTTGCCTTTCGTCCGGCCGTCCACCTGTGGACCCAGAAACGCCAAGTGATGACCCCCGACGAGCTAAACGGCATCAAGCTTCGCGTCTGGCAGTCGAAAGCTCTCGTGGACACCTGGAACAAGCTCGGCGCAACAGCCGTACCGTTGCCTTGGGGTGAAGTTTACATGGCTTTGAGCCAGAACGTGGTAAACGGCATGGTGCACAACATTGTGCAGATTCGGGACGAGAAATTCTTCGAGCAGCTTAATTTTTGCACCAAGCTCGACTGGTTGAATCTGTACGACGTCACCTGGATCAACGATATGAAGTATGCATCGCTCCCGCCCAATGTTCAGAAGGCTTTGAGTGAAGCTTCCCAGGAATCCGCCGATTGGTTCGTCAGCTACGGCCAGGGCCTTGAGGCCGAAGCTCAGAAGGAAATCGAGAAGTCCGGGGTCGTCTTCAAGGATGCCGACCGGAGCATCTGGGTGAAAAAGGCCGCGACAGCTTACCCCGAGCTGGAAAAATCCGGCCTCTGGTCTGCAGGGCTTCTGAAGAAACTCGGCAAAGAATAGAAAATAAAAATCCACGAAGAAGGAAGACGAACACACACGAAGATCAATGGGCCCGGGAGCTGGGTGCGAGGCCGTACCGGAGGGCCCGGGTTTCTTCGGTGATTGAGGCGTAATGCCATGATTTCAGCTCTGAACAAGATAATCGGTAGGCTGCTTTATTGGACGATCGCCGTCGTTCATGGTCTGGTTGTGGTGGTGCTATTTTCCGGCGTGGTGATGCGTTATCTTTTCAACGCGCCCCTGTTCTGGAGCGAAGAGATCTGTCTGCTCGGCCTGGTCTGGCTGACTTTTCTCGGCGGGGCCGTCCTGGTTCGCCAGGACAAAAACGTAAGCATCACCATCTTCTCGGACCTGCTTCCTGCAAGTGTTATGCGTCCGCTCAGTCTGATCAATCATATACTCATCCTCATCTGTATGGGCGTCATGATATGGCAGGGCTGGATTCTCGCGGAGCGCCTTTCCTACAGCACAACACCCGCCCTGCGCATAAGTGAGTTCTGGTTTGCAGCAGCGCTCCTGGTCGGTTTCATCATCATGTTGTACTACCAAATCCAACGATTCATTGCCGATCTCAGACAACTACCTGCGTTTCCCGAAGAGCCAATCCCCAGCAGTGAAGATTCCGGCAAAGGAGAGGAGTACAACCTATGAACGCTCTGATCCTCATTTCAGTGCTGCTCGTCCTGATGGCGATGCGCATTCCGGTCTTCTTGTCGCTGTTGCTTTCGTGCCTCTTCTATCTCGTTTTCATTAAAGAGATGCCACTCGTCATTCTGGCTCATCGCATGATGTCAAGCCTGGAATCCTTCCCTCTGCTGGCCCTGCCGCTCTTCATCCTGGCGGCGGATATTATCAATTACGGACGCACTTCGGAAGAAATGTTCAAGTTTGCCCGGGCGTTGGTCGGACATACACGCGGCGCCATGGGCCATGTGGTCGTCGTGGCGTCCATGATCTTTGCAGGAATCTCCGGTACGATCACCGCCGAAGCCGCGGGCCTCGGGAAGCTTGAGCTCCCGATGATGCAAAAGGCGGGATTTGATAAGCCTTTTTCGGTGGGGCTCGTTTCGGCGGCATCGATTATAGGGCCGATTATACCGCCCAGCGTGCAGATGATCCTTTACGCGATGATTGCCGAACAATCCGTCGGGCGTCTCTTCGTTGGAGGTGTTATCCCCGGAATAATCATGGGCGTGTGCCTGATGGTCATGGTGTACATTTACTCCGTCAAGCGCAACTACCCGCGCGATCCGAGGCGAGCTTCGTTTCGTGAAATCCTTTCCACTCTCAAGACATCGGGTCCAGCTCTGGCCACGCCGGCGATTATTCTTGGGGGTATCATGTCGGGAGTATTTACACCGACTGAAGCCGCGGCTGTGGCTGTGGCCTACGGCCTATTCATTTCCGTTTTTGTGTACAAGTCGCTCAGCCTCAGAAAACTTCCGGAATTACTGGTGGGCTCTGCGGTCATGACGGCCCTCATCCTTGTTATAATGGGCGCGGCATCCGTCTTCGGCTGGGTGGTGACGATGGAGAACATCCCGGTCCTCGTCAAGAACGCCATCATGTCCGCGACGGACAAGCCGTGGGTGGTTCTGCTCATCCTCAATATCGCCTTCCTCATCGCCGGCTGTTTCTTTGACATCTGTGCGATTATCCTCGTTTTGACACCCATGATCTTGCCCATCCTGCAAGCCTATCAAATCGACATGGTGCACTGGGGGGTTGTGGAAGTACTGAACGTGTGCATCGGTTTTCTGACTCCGCCTTTCGGAGTAGGACTCTTTATCATGTCTGACATGGCCAATATGAAGGTTTCCGAGGTGACCCGGGCCTGCGCCCCGTTCCTGATTCCGCTGCTTATTTCCCTCGGCCTCATCACTTATATTCCGTCGCTCGTCACCTGGCTGCCGAAGCTGGTTTTTGGCTAGCTTGCGGCGAGCCGTATAGAGGAAGTTGCCTATGAATTCCAGAGAACGTTTCCTGACCGCCATCAACCATGAAGCCCCCGATCGCGTGCCCTGCGACCTCGGCGGATGGGTGACGACTATTTCCGCGATCGCTTACAACAGCCTGCTCAAAGAGCTTGGGATCGACCGCGAACGCGAGGTCTTCGACTGGCTGAGGCAGACCGTCGACCCCGAAGAGGACGTTCTACAGCGCCTCGGCGTTGACACTCGCTATGTCCATGTCGGACGACCAAAATCGTGGCAGTTCGCCCCCGAGCAGACCGACCGCGGCCTGTATGTGGTCGATGAATGGGGGTGCGGGTTTCTTAAGACCCCGACGACCCTTTACTACAATCTCGTCGACAGCCCGCTTGCCAAGGCAAAGATCGAAGACCTGGATTCTTATGCATGGCCCGATCCACGCGACCCGGGCCTTCTGGATGGCGTGGTCGAACGCGCCCGAAAACTTGCTGAAGAAGGCCGGTACGCGGTCATTGGGGATTTCGCCTGGGAAACCTGGTACCAAAGAGCGTGGAAGCTCCGGGGCATGCAACAGTTCTACATGGACATGGCCCTCAACCGGGATTTCATTCACGCCCTCCTGGACAAGACCCTGGGATTGCACCTGCAGTTTCTCGATCATGTGCTTTCGGCATGCGGTCAGTACCCTGGACGTGGTGATTCAGGGGGGTGATCTGGCCGGGCAGCAGACTACACTGATGTCGCCCCGCGACTACGGGGAATTCGTTAAGCCTCGGCAGGCGAGGGCCATAGAGCTCATACGGAAGAAGACCAATGCCAAGATCTTCTATCACTGCTGCGGGGCAGCCTCCAGCCTCATCCCCGATTTCATCGACCTGGGGATCGATATATTGAATCCGGTGCAGGTGCGGGCTCACGGTATGGAAGCCAAGGGCCTCAAAGAAAGGTTCGGGGATAAGATCTGCTTCTGGGGAGGCATCGACTCACAGCAGGTCTTGCCCACCGGTTCGCCCACCGACGTTGAGGCTGAAGTGCGCCACCTTCTACAAGCCATGGCTCCGGACGGGGGCCTGGTAGTGTGCGCGGTGCACAACATCCAGGCGGACGTGCCTCCGGCAAACGTCCTGGCCCTTTACGACGCCGTTGCCAGATGGGGAACTTATCCTTTACCCTGAAATATTTAGGAATTCAGGATTTGACGAGGGAGTTTTGATTTATGGAGAATTTGCGAGCTGCAATCAAGGCGGGGGATCGGGAAGCGGTCAAGGTCGAGCTGGACGCCCTGTTGGGCGAAGGACATAGCGCCCGCAAACTTGTGGACGTTATGATCGAAAGCCTTCGGGAGGTCGGAGAGGCGTTTTCCAGGGGAGACGCATTCGTCCCGGAGATGCTCATAGCCGCCGAGGCCATGCGGGCCGGGTCGGATCACCTTGGGCCCGAGCTGGTCAAGTCTTCGGGTGGAACCAAGCTCGGCAAATTCATGATCGCAACCGTATCGGGCGATCTGCATGACGTCGGGAAAAACCTCGTAGCGCTGGTCTTCAAGGGAAATGGATTCGACGTGGTCGACCTGGGCGTGGATGTGCCGGCGAGCGCGATTGTTGACGCCTACGAGGAGCACCGTCCCGACATCGTCGGCCTCTCGGCGCTGCTTACGACCACCATGGCAGCCATGGCCGAAGCGGTGCAGGCGGTCAAAATGAAATACCCGGATGTGAAGGTCATGGTCGGCGGCGCGCCTATAACCCAGGAGTATGCTGACCGGATCGGCGCCGACGCCTACTCTCCTGATGCGGCAGCGGCCGTAGAGGTTGCCCGGAAGCTCATTGCAGTATAAATACGGATACCGGCTATGCGGGGGAACCCGCAATTTCCTTAGAAAGAAGGCGCTCCGCTCACGGCGACCATGCATCAGCCAACATCCGAGTGTATAGAGGGCTCTCAGCCTCAAGATGCATGTTGGCTCCACGCCGAGTGGACCCGCACCCCCTCCGGCAAGTCCCGCGCAGAACGCGGGATTATAATGGCTGGCGGTGGATCACAGAATGTTGCAAGTACCGTGATCTGCTTCGCTTGTGGTCAAGTCGGTCATTTGGAGCACTGCCAAAATCCCGGAGGGACTTCCCAACAGTAGCCACGGGTTTTAACCCGTGGTGGGGATGATATGCAAGAGACATGACCCTGAAGGGGTCTCCCATTAAGAATATTCGGTAAGATTGGTTCTACAATTGCTTGTTTTCATTTAGCGCTTATTTCATCCACGAAAACACTCTCCAGGAAATCCGTTGGGTGCATGTGATGATGGTTGGTGAAAGAATCAGGGAGACTCGCGAGAACAAAGGGATATCGGTCCGCAAGTTGGCGGCCATGGTGGAGGTCTCTGCAAGCCTCATCAGTCAGATTGAGACCGGCAAAGTTGACCCGTCTCTCTCCACCCTGCGCAAGATTGCCATAGCCCTGGACGTTCCCCTCTTTAGTCTCGTTCTGACGGACGGCGCCGGACCGACGCGCGTTATCAGGAAACAGGAGCGGCGGCTGGTCGTATTTCCGAAGGCCGGTTTGAGCTATGATATTATCCATTCAGACCCGACCAAGAAGATGGCAGTCATGATCGGCGCCCTCTCTCCGAAAGGGGCGACCAGCGAAACCCTGCTCAACCACCCAGGTGAGGAATGTCTCGTTATACTCGAGGGGGCAATGAGGGTCGAACTGGCGGACGAAGTCATCGAGCTTCAGGAAGGCGACAGCCTCTACTTTGACAGCTCAATCCCCCATCGGCTTCACAACAGCAAGAACCGAACGTGCCGATTCTACCTCATCATCACTCCGCCAAAGTTCTCAGTACAGCCGGGCGGAAATGACTGATTGGGGGTTGACCAATAAATTTAGGCCGGATAAGGTGTTACGCTTCGTGTAACGAGAGGATGAACCTATCTGAATATGAACGATCCGAGACCATGCTCGGAACCAAACCAAAAGAAGTCAACCTTACCGCGAGACAACGAGAAGCATCGTGTCAGACTGGACAGTTTTTAATGTGATCCATTCTATTTCACTAAGAATTATTGGAAATAGGCCGTAAAAGTAAAAGGTGTTGAGCCCAATTGCAGCGGAAGCATGAGCGGCCCCGTATCACGAAATACTCCGGTCCCTGAAAACCATCGACTGCCTCGATCTCGAGGACACAATGGCCTCGCTCGCCGGCGCCCGAAGGATTAGTTCGTTCGCAAGAACTTTATTACAAGCGGGTATTCGCGCAGTCTCCCATCGCGCGCAGCAAGCGCTGCTCTGATGGGTCCCCAAATAGCAAAAATGAATAGAACGAACAGAAGGGGAAATCCAATGAGAATAAAGCAGAGCACACCACTGACAATGCCATAGATAGTATAAGAAATTAAGCCGTTGAAGAAAATGAATCCCTGTCGGTTCACGAAATCCGATTCCTTGTACACCAGCCAAATGACTATGGGTCCTACGAACCCGGCATAAGGTACAATAATGCCGGCAAAAGATGACAAATGAAGCAGCACGCCCAGATTCCGGTCTCGTTGGTCGTATGGCAATTCGCTCATAGTTTGCTCCAAAAGGCGAAAGCATGAGAGCTGTTCGCATCATATGTTCTTAATAGGGACTTTTCAATGGCTTTTCTGAGGCGCCTCAAATCGGGGTGACCGCAACGCGGAGGTCGAGGGTTCAAATCCCTTCATCTGCACCAATGGAATCAATGGGTTAGGCAACTCATTCAGGTTATCATCTCTGGAATTCATAGGCAACTTCCTCTATACGGCTCGCCGCAAGCTAGCCAAAAACATGGATAGCTGACGGCTTGAGGGACTCTTCTTTTTGGACGGCGAAGAGCCGTTAGACCTTCGGTCGAGAGTCCCGCAGGCCGTGTTTTTCCATTTTTCTCCACAGGGTGGTCACGCTGACTGACAAGCGCTCCGCGGCCCGTTTGAGGGTTGGCTCCTCCTTCGTAACCCTGGCAACAAGCCGTTTTTCGCATTCCTGGAGAAAGCAATCCAGTGATTGCTTTTCATCCAGGCCGGGTGTGCTGAGGTTCCTTTCGTCACAGGCGAGCGACTCGAGATCCTCTTCCTGCACATTGTCTTCCGCAGCCATGATCACGAGGCGCTCCACAAGGTTTTTCAGTTCCCGGACGTTCCCTGGGTATTCGTATTGGCACAGAGCCCGTAGCAGACTGGCGTCGGGATATTTCGTCGTACCGTGCTGACCATTGAATTTGGAGAAAAAATACCGGACCAGTAGAGGAATCTCGTCCGAGCGTTCCCTGAGGGCAGGCACCGTGATGGGCACCACGTTGAGGCGGAAATATAGATCGTTGCGGAATTGTCCCTCTGTCACCATTCTCTTCAAATCGCGATTGGTCACGGCGATCAAACGGACGTCAACCTTCAGCGAGTTCTTGCCCCCGATTTTTGGAATTCGCTTCTCATCAATGGCCTGCAGCAGTTTTACTTGGAGAGGAAAACTCAAATCGCCGATTTCTTCCAGCACCAAAGTTCCACCCGCGGCAAGCTCGAACTGGCCGACTTTTCCCTGGACGTTAGCTCCGGTAAAGGCCCCCTTTTCGTATCCGAACAGCTCGGATTCCAGAAGATTTTCGGGGATGGACCCACAATTGATCGAAATGAACGGCTTGCGGGACCGCTGGCTGGCTTGGTGGATGATCTGCGCCAGTTTCGTTTTACCGACTCCCGATTCTCCCAGTATGAGCACGGGAGTATCAAAGGGCGCCACCCGCAGGGCCTGGTGCAAACAAGCTTTCATTTTCGCATTGCGAACTAGAATACCGTAGTCCGGCAACTCCGCAAGGTCGGGCTTCAGGTAAAAGCTCTCTGTTTCTGAATAGGCAAAGGGGTCGGAAGAGCGGCCCAGGTTTTTGCTGAGCTTTCGAAGCTGGGTAACATCCCGAAAATTGGCCACCACATAGATCAAAGTTCCCTGATCATCGAAGACCGGGCTCCCGGTTACCATCGCCACCTTCCCCGTGCGGTCATAAGTGTGAATCCTCGTGGTAGGAACCCGCGTCCTTGTAACTTCAAAAACCACTGCTCCCCTGAGCACCTTGTCCCTGACCATGTCTCCGAGATTATGGCCGACGATTTCCTCTCTGGTAATGTTTGAAAGCTTCTGGTATGCTCGATTCGCCTTGAGGACGTTGCCTTCCGCATCGGAAATGACAATCCCGTCGAACGAGGCGTCCAGTAGATCGTCGAGATAATCCTCTAGACGATGGCAGGTCTCGCCCGCTCGCGTAGAGGAGTCGGGAATTTCAACCCTGCGCTCCCGGCTGGTTTGCGCTATATCGTGCCTGTTTTTCACCGTTGTTTTTTCCCTTCTGCGGTGCCGCCCTCTTTCCCCATTGCCCACGGCAACCGGAGGCCGGCTGCCGGCGGAAGCCGAAGATTGAAGCCCTAGCGCCCGGGTTGCTGCAGCGGCCCTCTTTGCAAGGATGACGGACTTACAAGAATGCAATTACATAGCATGGATGAAATGGTCTTTTCAATATTGAAAGGGTTGTAGCCCGCTCGAAACATACACGTGCTTGGAAATGCCTTGCTTTTGTCTTGGCACGACTGTTGCTACTCTAATAAACTGGTCAGGAAACACTCTGACCTGGAGGAAATCATGATCGTGAAAAATGTGAATGACACGCCGGACACCAAGATCGAGAGCTATCCGTACAAAAACAAACCCTATCCGGTAAAGGATACGTGGATCCGGTGGCTGTCCCAGGCAGGCCCGGAGGGCGCACCGGAGTATGGCCTGCGCCTGTTCACGGTGGGCCCGAAAGGCTCGATTCCAATCCACAATCATCTCTACTACCAGACGATGTATATCCTGACCGGGCATCTTGAGATCACGTGCCATGACTCCAACACCGACGAGCCATTGGAAAAGAAACAGATGGGCCCACACGACCTGGTGTTCATCCCCACTATGGAGCCCCACTCCATGGTGAACCTGAGTGACACCGAGACCTGCACGTTCCTATGCTGCATCGCCAATGTGTTTGAGGAGGACAGCATCTAGAGTCGCGTTCCACAAGTCAGGCTGGAACTGACGAGCCATAATGGGACTTGTCGCTGTTTAAGCCGGCAGAAAAATTATCGTCAGATTTCGAGAATGTGACACTACCAGGCCACTCATTTTCGTGGAGGTCAGAATGGAATCTGTCATCTCTTTGAACCGGTGGGATGAGCTTTATTTCCGGTTAGGCCGTTTTCTCGTGTACCTCTCTTCGGTCCTCCTATGCGGCATGGCGTCGATGATCCTGGTCGATGTTACCCTGCGGTATTTTTTTCTTGCCCCGCTGGCCGCAAGCGTTGAAATCAGCCAACTGATCGAGCCTTGGGTTGTTTTCCTGCCCTTTGCTTATACACTGACCGTAGGAGGCCACGTACAGAGTCACTCTGGTGACGATGCGGCTGCCGGCAAAATGGTGCCTGGCGTGTGACATCTTTGCTTATATAGTCGATTTCCTCTTCTTCGCCATCCTGTGCTACTTTTCGTGGGTAGAATTCGCTCATTCCTTTGCAATCGGGGAGATCATGCTGGCCAGTATCAGGCTGCCATGGTGGGCAGGAAAGCTGGCCATGCCCATCGGCTGCTTCTTCATCGGCCTACAGTGCATCTTCCAGATTCTCACCACGGTAAGGCAATTCAGGGGAAAGTGAGAAGCAAATATGGATCCGACTGTCTTAGGGATTCTCGGTATCGTTGCTCTGTTCATTCTATTGGCCGTCGGGGTACACATCGGCGTTGCGCTCGGCCTTGTGGGAATAATCGGCAGCGCTCTGATTGTCGGCTTTGAGGGTTCCGTCTACTCATCTGTTTCCAGCATATACCACAAGGTAGCTAGCTTCGAGCTTATCACTATCCCTCTCTTTGTTCTCATGGGTTACCTGGCCTCTGGCGGCGGAATCAGTAAAAAGACTTTTGAAGCGCTAAACGCCTGGGTGGGCCGAATCCGCGGCGGTCTCGGCATCTCCACCGTATGCAGTTGCACCGCCTTCGGAGCCGTTTGTGGTTCCTCGATGGTGACCGCGGCAGTTTTCGCCCGCCTCTGTGCGCCCGAGATGCGAAACCACGGGTATGACAAGAAGATCGCCTACGGGATCTGCGCTTCCGCGGGGATGATCGGGATGCTGATTCCGCCGAGCATTCTCATGGTGGTTTACGGGGTTTTGGCCGGGGAATCGACAGGGAAGCTCCTGATCGCCGGAATAACCCCCGGGCTGTTGCTTACCGTGCTCTTCAGCGCAACAATCCTGGGGATAAGCTGGCTTCGGCCAAACCTGATCCGACCCGTGCAGGACGACACGGGCGTCAGCTGGAGTAAGAGATTCAAACTGCTAGGGAATATCTGGCAGGTGTTGATCGTCGCAGTGATCATGTTTGGTGGGATCTTCGGCGGAGTCTTCAACCCGACCGAGGCCGCGGCTGTAGCGACAGTGGCCCTCCTGGTGCTCCTCGCTCTGACACAAGGAGGGCGATTCTGGAAATTGTTCGGGGAGGCTTGCCTGGAAACGGGCTCCACCACGGGGATGATCTTTCTTGTCATGGGGAGCGCTTCGGTTTTTTCCCAGTTCCTGGTTCTAACAGGAATTACGAACCAGGTCGCTGAATATGTGATCGGCGCCAACTTCTCCAGAATGGCCTTCATCTGGCTGGTGGTCGCCATCTATCTATTCCTGGGCTGCCTGCTCGATTCAATCTCGATGTTATGCATAACGGTTCCCCTCTTTAATCCCATCCTGGAGCAGCTTGGGATAAACCCGATCTGGTATGCCGTCGTCGTCATCATGACCATTGAGGCAGGCCTGCTCACCCCGCCAGTGGGGCTGAATGTATACGCAACTTACGCTGTCGCGGAAAAAGATGTCACACTTGAGGAGATATTTTACGGGATCATGCCATTTCTGGCCGCCACAATGGTGTCCATCCTCATCCTTATCTACTGGCCCGCGCTGAGCACCTTTTTGCCCCAGTTGATGCTTGGGAAGTAGAAACATTGCGGCTAAATCAGAACCTACTCTTGAAAGGAGATCCGTATGAAAAAGACAATTCGGTTGCTGTGCACCCTGCTGGCGATCGCGCTGATGATGAGCTTGGCCGACATGACTCCATCTTCGGCCCAGGATCAGGGAGCGCCGATCAAGCTGCGAGTCGCCGGCACGTTCCCGCCGCCGGCCGTGTCCATGCAAAGCTCCGTGGCCAAGATGTGGATGGATGAGGTCACCCGCAAAACCAACGGTCGGGTCACCTTTCAGGCTTTCTGGGGAGGAGCATTGGGCAAACCCCAGGAGCAGATCACCCTTGTGGAAAAGGGAATGGCCGACCTGGTCCTGACCAACCTGCAATTCACACCCGGAAAATTCCCGCTGGCTCAGTTCGAATACATCTTCCCCTTCGGCCCCGCGGACCCGGTGATCGTAACAAAGGCCAAGCGCCAGATACACGAAGAATTCCCGGAGTTTGCCAAAGATCTGGCCAAATATAACGCAATCCCGCTCATGAACGCTTCGGCCTGTGTCTACCAAATCATGTCCAAGGAACCCGTCACAAAGCTGGATGACTTCAAGGGCAAGAAGATAGCACTGATCGGACGCTATTTCGGGCGCTGGATCCAGGCTGCCGGGGCAGTTCCGGTCGTGGCCCCCGCGGCTGAGCGGTACACAATGTTGCAAACCAAGGTCATTGACATGGACATGCTGCCGCTGGATATGTTCTCGTCCTTCAAGATTCAGGAGCAGGCCCCGAACCTGATCGTGGTCGATGCACTGATGGGCAATTTCGTCGATTTCCTTATCAACACCAATGTTTTCCAGAAGCTGCCGAAGGACATTCAGACCATCTTTGTCGAAACCGGCAAGGAGGTCGAGATGAAAACTGCGGAGGTCGAAGTCAAGAAGTGGACGGAAAACATCATGAAGCTGTTTGAAAGCCAAAATGTGAAAGTCTACAAGATTTCGGATGCCGATCGAGTGAAGTGGGCCAATCTGGTAGAAGACATTCCCGCCGAGTGGGCCGACGAGGTCACAAACCAGGGCTACCCGGGCTGGAAGATAGTTGAGAGATACCAGCAGGTCTGCACCGACCTCGGATACAAATGGCCTCGCAAATGGGGCGTGAAGAAATAATTTTGAAAGGCGAATAGAAATGAACTACACGGTTAAACCAATATTTCTCGGTACAATAGAGGCGGACAAATCTGGATTCACATACATGGCTTTTGCCGGCACTCCGATAAAGCTGGAGATTGTATTTTTTTTGATCCAGGGCGCGCCCAAGACCATTCTGGTCGACACCGGATCGTGGGCGACACTGATGGCCAAGTACTGGCCGGGCAAGGGAGTGGATTTCCAAACCTTCGAGGAGGCTTTAGCCAAAGAGAACCTGACCCCGGACAAGATCGATATTATCATCCATACCCACCTGCACCATGATCACGTGGGCAACACCTCCAAGTGCAAAAACGCAGAGGTCTATATCCAAGAGGAAGAATGGATATTTTCCAAAGCACCTCATCCTCTGCAGTCTCAGTATTATCCGCCGGAGCTTTACAAGGGCTGGAAAATTCGTCTGCTCCGGGGCGACAAACAGCTTTACCCCGGCATTGATATACTCCACACTCCCGGCCACACGCCGGGCACCCAGTCGCTTGCAGTCCAGACGCAAGAGGGGACGGCTGTCATCCCAGGCTTCTGCTGCACCTTTGACACATTCACCGAACCAGCGGCTGTGCTCCCGAAGGGTCACCCCTTCGCGCATTGGGAGGTTTTCGCGCCGGCGATCGCGACGGACCTGTGCCAGGCCTATAACAGCACCCTCAGGTTGAAAAGCCTGGCGGATGTCCTACTTCCCTGCCACGGCCCGTGGTTTGACGGAAAGTCATGAGTCAGCCCGATTGCAGGCGGCGCTCGCGCCGCCTGCAATCGGGCCTTGAGCGGTCACCAGTCGGTTACTCTAATGTGAGAATGCTACGTAAGGTCACCACAAGACCTGATCGAGACAAAATAGTTTTCGTGTTACCGAAAAAGCCTATTTTTATTGTTGAGCGCACTTTCGCGGACGCCTCCGGTCAATCACGATTCGGCTGTGCCCCACTTGTGCCGATGTCTTTTTTTGCAAATGGGCAATTCTTTCGATGTAGATGCCTGTGACAATCGGATTTCGCTTCGAAAAATCAAGGAAAAACCAAGTAGGACCGTCAGATTCCGCACTTTGATCGAACCGACGGTTTGCCATTTGTCCAAAATTTTGGGAAAACTCCTATGCCTTTCCTTTTCAGAGTTTCGAAAGTCCCTCAAGATTGATTAAGCGAAACCTCAAGGAGTTCATCAGAACTGATTCGGCATCGAATATCGGGATGTTAACCTGCAACTTAATCAAAGCCCGCAGAAATGGAGATTGGGGTCCGCGAATCGATAACGCTAATCAACAACCTCTTTGGATGCTGATGATGCTTCGCGTTATAGCCACTTCAAAGCGGAACATGTCATTAGGCCGATGGCCAGGCAAATTCTTCCGTCGATATGCGCCTCATTAGCCAGTTCTATAGTGTCGCGGCTGAACTTGCCAATAATGTGAGAATCCATAGGGTCAAGCACATTGAAGTTAACAACAGACGTAGATGTACTTACGGGGGTTCTTATATCAAGGATCCACCTCACAAGCAGGCCTAAGGAAAAAAAGATCCACCGCCGAACAAATTTTGCGGACAGGGGTTCTGCAATTGCGCACAGAAGGGAACCATCTGCTCCGTAACTTTTCATTTTGGGGCGAAATAAACTGAATACCCAATTGTAACGCAAATAGCCTAGAATCCCGTCGGCAGCACTCTCAATAGCATAGGTTCCCGGAAGGTGCTCGTAAACTTTGCATTTAACTATACTAAACATTCGCTCATTCTCGCTGCCGGGCTGATATATGAGCAAGTTCCGCGGCTTCAGTATGATCATGGCAATGGCGCCGAATCCGATCACAGCTATGATGACCCCTAACACAGGATTCTCGGCCAGACTAGCGGCGGATAAGAAAGTTACCAAAATCGTTAAAGCGATCACCATGAATGCTTTGAATGCCACACCTTCTCGCTGACCCCGACCGATAATATTTCCTTCCTCATCTTTGATTTTATAGAGTTCTTTACCGCCCCATCCACCTTCTCCTTCTTCGAATATGTATTTGTTTCTCGAGGCCAAATCTGAGGAATTCACAGATTGCTGATGACCGAGATGTTCCACGTTTAATTCTCCCATGATGGATTCTGGTACAACCAGGCTTTTTTTCGCTCCGTTTTCCTCAACATTGGCTGCCTGACAGCGATATAACTGGTTTCCAAAAAACTTATGTCAGTTTGACTTCAACAACACGAAACATGCGATGCTGCCGAAGCCTCCCGGAGTGAAAAAGATCCTTATTTTTGATGCCTAAAATATATCCTCTTTTTTGTATCTTAATACAAAGAAAACCGCACAAAGCATCGGAATCCCGCATTTCGATCCGAGTGACGGTTTTGATAGATGGGTTGATTAGATTCTTCACTCAAGAATCGGTGGCTGAAGAGCATTTTGCTCGAGCAGAGCCCCAGTGCCGCATGACGGCTCGAGTTGGAGCATCAATAATCATTTACAATCTCGGCCACAAAGAGGATACTTGCTATGCAGCGGTTTTGAAACGCGGCTATCAACCCGATTCCTAATTTTATAGGAGTCTTCATGATCGGACGTGCCGATTCTCTGGGTTGACGGGAGTGGTTCCGACCATGACTCCGCGGCGTTGGACATTTTCCTACATCTCGCTAACAATCTGTTACTTTTTATTCGGAGTTCCGATTCAGGAGTTCCAGGACGCAGACCAGTATATCCGAGTGTGATGCTCAGTATTTCAACTGAACCATGCAACATTTTCTCGATTATCGCGAATCACCCGTTGTAGGGATTCGCCGGAAGACATAAAGGTTCAGAGTAACCGGGTTTCATTGAATTTCATGGATGGCACGATCGGAAACACGAACCTTTTTAGCAACCGGAGGAGATTAGCGTGAGCACGTTCAGGATCGCATCTTCTTTTCTGATTTTCCTGTTACCAATGATCTATCCCACTCAGGCAGCCTGGTCCGGCTCTGACATGCAGGTTGAACATGGACTCGCAGTAGAAAACGGAGATTGCGAACGGGCTGTGGCGTCCGGGAACGATGCGGGACTGGATTGGAACCGGCTTCCCGGTCGCTATACCTACGCAGAGAACCTGAATCGGGGTCCCGTGAGGCTCACCCAATTGTTCAAGGAAATTAGCGAACAAGAGCATCGAATTGCTCAATTTGTCAATGCAGCCCGGGTTGGTGATGCTGCGAGAGTCGACAAGTTTCTGCGCGAAGGAATGGACATTAATGCCAAAAACAAGAGTGGAAACACTGCCCTGATGGAAGCGTGCGCCGCTGGGCACGAGGATGTCATTAATCTATTGCTCGATCGTCAGGCCGATCCTGCCATCAAGAACAATATTGAAGAGACCGCTACCAGCAAGGCAGTAAGAAGTAGGCAATATAGGGCGATTGATCTCTTACGAACCAGGAAGGCCATTCAAACACAAGGTATTAACCGGGAGATCATTAGATACGCCGATGTAGAATTTTTAGAAAGCGAGTTTAGAAGATGGTCCGAAGCAGACCGGAAATTTGTCCTGACCAATATGTTGTATCTGGCGTGTCAATCCGGAAAAGTGGAAGTGGTGAAACTGTTTTTGGATAAAGGAGCGGACCCTAACCAGAAAAAAGGTGATCCGCTCCTTTTTTGCTCAGGAGTCCAGGGCGCGCCCGTGGAAGCGGTACGACTTCTTTTGGAAAAAGGAGCGGACCCCAACTTATGGGAAAAGACGCCCCCGCTTATTACCGCCACTTATTCTGTTCGACCCGATGTCGTGAAACTGCTGTTGGAAAGGGGAGCGCAGATCAATGCGCAAGAAAAAGAGAAGGGAAAAACAGCGTTAATGGAGGCTGTAGACGGCGGGGCATCCAAGGACGCAATAGTGAAAATTCTCTTGGACAAGGGAGCAGATATCAAAATTACGAGTAAGTCGGGAAACACCGTTTTAGGATTGGCCTGTAGAGCAGGTCGAGTGCAGGCTGCTCGGTTGCTCCTCGACAAAGGAGCAAACATCAATGTGAAGAGGCAGGGTGGGTGGACACCTTTGCATGACGCTGCTGACACAGGCTCTATCGAGATGGTCGAATTGCTGTTGCAGAGAGGCGCGGATGCAAACGCCAAGACGGACAAGGGGAACACTCCTCTGGATATCGCCTCGCAACAAGGTCATAAGAAAGTGGAAGCTATCTTAAGACGGCACGGGCGGAAATGATGAAGTAATTCACAAGCCACTCGGGACGTTTCGCTCGGCACAACCCTGTCCAAATAGTAACTGCCCCTGTCAAGGGATTGCCGGAGACCGGAAAAGGAATGCCATTCCATTATTCGGGAAGCACAGATAAAGCGAGCGCACTCAAAATTTTCCGTGCCCTTTGATCAGGGGCTGAGGCCGGGGCCGCGGGACATCAACAAGCACTGCAAAGGGGTCTTGAGCCATGACACGTAATATTCTCCCTTATCTCAACGGCAAGGTCTTTTTTTCAGTCATTTTAGGATGCTTTCTTGTTTTCTCATGTCAGAATTCGCTCCAAGCCGCGGACCCAAATCCCGATCTGTACGCACTTGTGGTCGGTGTGCAGAAGTACAAGAACTCGACAATGGATCGCTCGTCGATCCAGGGCACGACCGAACTCTATGATTTTCTTGTGGAACGGAAACATGCCTTTTCCAAAGTCCGAGTCGCGCTCCTGACTGACGAACAGGCCACAAAGGAAAACATCCTTAGAGCCTGGACCAAGGAGTTGGATCGGGCCCGAAAGAATGATGTCGTCATGATCTTTTTGGATGGTCACGGCGGTACAGACCCAAGTGCTCCCGGTGAATATTTCTTCTGTCCTTACGACACCGGGCCGGGTTTGGCCAAGACCGGGGTCCGCGTCAGTGACAAAAAGCTCTTCCAAGGCATCGCCTCGGAGCGCCTTCTATTCCTGACAGGCTCCTGTTTTTCAGGTGGTTTTCTGACGGGAATGGCTCGTGGGAGAGGACCCAGCGCTCCACCCGACCTTTTTCAGGACCTCCAAGGGCGCTTTGGCATGTCAGCGGCCAAGCATGATGAAAGTGCCTGGGTGCCGGCAAAATTTGGCATGAACGTATTTAATTTCTATCTTCAGAAGGGACTCAGAGGCGCCGCGGACACATCGAATGATGGAAACATTACCATAAAGGAGCTGTATGATTACGTAGCCGATAGCGTAATAAAAGAGACTAAAGGCGCCCAGCACCCCCAGTTGTTTGCCTCAAAGACCGATCCGGCGACCACCACAGTCTACACTGTTCCCACCTACTCCGATAAGCTGGAAATGGACGTGAAGTTTTTCTTTGAGACGGAAGACAATCTGGTTATGCCTCTTACAGATGATGTGGTCTTGAAATCAGGACAGCACGTCGGAATCGGCTTCAAACCGAATGCTGATTGTTACGTCCATATCTTCTGGTGGGACAGCTCCGGTCAGGTAGGGCGACTGTTTCCCAACCCCAAACTCACCGAAGGCGACGGCCAGGTTAGGAGCGGCGAAACTCATTGGCTTCCTTCGAGGGGAGTCAAGCAATGGTATGTGCTGGATCAAGTGCCTGGCTATGAGACTGTGTACTTTGTTGCAAGTCGAGAACGGAACGAAAAGCTCGAGTCGCTCTTCGAACAATTAAGAACTTTGGGAGGGGGCGCAAAAGGTGGGACCCGTGGGAAAGATGTTGCTCAAGCCATTGAAAGAGAGATCAATTTAATGGGCTTTGCGGATTTCACAGTCCCGGTAAAGGGTAAGCAGTCTTTTGAAAGCAAAGAGAAACTTTTCGAAGAAATGGAGAGCAAGATCAAGGTCGCCGGAGTTGACGCGTTCTTCAAATTGAGGTTCAGGCACGATCCCCAATGACGCTTTGTGAAGGAGAATACGAGTCATTTTCGCCGCAGAAGCATCGCGGAGCTCAGAAGTATTCAGGATCAATGGAACTTGCAGACCTCACCCGGAAGGGGAGATCTTCATCCTTCAATTCTCCTCTACAGGAATCACCTCTACACAATCGGGAGCATCATAATTCGCTTTGTTCACTTTAGGACTCACCGGCTCAGCAACCATTTCCTCAGATGGATATGGGCGAAGCATCTGTTGTAATAAACGCAGATCCCTGACCTTCGGGTCAAGCCATAAATCATAGTCCTGCGGTTTGAGGATCACCGGCATTCGGTCATGAATAGGCAGCATAACCTCATTCGCGTCGGTAGTAATTAATGTACATGATTCGATAATGTCACTTTCCGGTCCAGTCCACCTTTCCCAAAGACCGGCAAAGGCAAATGTGTCTCCATTAGCCATCCGAAAGAGGAAGGGTTGTTTTCCTAATTTCCCTTTCTTCCATTGATAGAATCCGTCAGCTAATACGAGGCATCTCCTGAATCTAAACGCCGATCGAAACGCGGGTTTCTCCGCTAGACTTTCCGCTCTGGCGTTAATTAATCTATTCCCTATTGAAGGATCTTTGACCCAAGACGGAATCAATCCCCATTTTAGCGGGACTAAGTGTCTCTGAAGGGTGTTCCGGTCTACCCTGATCACCGTTACCATCTGAGTGGGTGCTATATTGTAATGGGGCTCGAGATCAATAATTCCTTCAAGCCCGAATAGTTTAGCCAGGTCCTTCCCTGGTTTCATCAACACGAATCGCCCGCACATTTGAGTTACCTTGCAAAGAGTTCTTTTCCAATCATAACGCTATATATTAGAAAAGTATTTTGCAATGTCAGTAGGTGGCTAATCTATTGATCTCGTTTCCGCTAATTTCAGATCATAAATAATAGCGGAGCGACTCCAGGGGGGAGAGTCGCTCAAGTTTAGTCGCTGGAGCCACTCGTTCGTCCATAATCCGAACTTAGCTCAGTGTTGCCTTTGACGGAATCTATCCCGATCACATGATTTGAAATCAAGAGCAGGAAAAAACGATGATTCTTCAGTTTTTCTAGTGCTTCGAGAAAAGTTACGTATAATCATTGAAAGTTGATTATTTATTGTTCGACACTAATATGGATCGCCATTATTTAGAAGAACCGGACTCCAGCCAAGAGGTGCCGCCATGGTATTATTTGAGACATTTCAAATAAATGATCTGGAAATCCCAAACAGGTTTATTCGTTCAGCAACTTACGACGGTCTTGCCGACAAAAACGGCCGTGTATCTGAACGACAGATGAGTCTGTATGAGGAACTCGCTCGTGGCAAAGTCGGATTGATTATTACAGGTATTGCCTATGTTGATGTGACGGGCCGAATCTCGCCTTTTCAGAATTCCATCACATGTGAGGATGACATTGCGGGATTTTCACAGTTGACTGGAATGGTACATAATTTGGGCGCTAAGATTGCGGTACAGCTCTTTCATGCGGGTCGAGAGACGGGCAAAATTTATCAAAAAAGGCCGGCGTTGGCACCATCCTTCATAGCCGATGATCCTTTTTTCTCCGCGCCCCATCGTGAGATTGAGGAGGACGAAATCGGACAAATAATCGCCGCATTCGGAAAGGCGGCCGCACGGGCCAGAGCCGCGGGTTTTGATGCGGTTCAGATACACGGCGCCCACGCCTATCTGTTGAGCCAATTCCTGTCGCCTTTCACAAATCGGCGCAAGGATCAATGGGGCGGATCCCTTGAGAATCGGCTCCGTCTCCATAGAGACATCGTTCGAGCCGTGCGGTCCGAAGTGGGCGCTGATTTTCCGGTTCTCATGAAATTGGGAGTTCAAGACGGTTTTACTGGCGGATTGGAATTCCAAGAAGGATTTGCGGCTGCAGAAACCCTGGCCCATGGTGGTTTGGACGCGATAGAGATCAGTTCGGGGTTGAGAGGACGAGGCTACAAGCATAGTGAATTCCACAGAGGAATCAATCGCCCTGATCGCGAAGGCTACTTCAGAGACTGGTGTCGTCAAATCAAACGACGTGTGGACATTCCGGTTATCATGGTAGGAGGCATAAGGTCTTTGGGTACTGCAGCGAACATGATTCAAGAAGGGACAGCGGATCTCGTGTCACTGAGTCGGCCGCTCATCCGAGAACCGGGCTTGATTGCCAGGTGGCAGAGCGACGATCTTCGACCGGCCACATGCGTTTCATGCAACCTCTGTATGGAAGCACTTCTAGAAGCCAAGCCCTTCGGCTGCTACTATAAAGCGGATTCAAGATCTTAATTAGATTCGCTCACGGCGAGCCAAAAATTCCAAATATTAAGCCAATGAAGGATAAAAACCCAAAAGAACAAGGCACTCCTCCACCGTGTGGGACCGGTCCCTGTCTCGCTTTGGGACCGTCACTAAGTCTCCCTCTTAACATCTTCTCAGATCGCTTAACTCGAGATCTCGCCTTTCTATCCAGGAGATGCATGATGTCATCACATTGATGTCCATATTTGGCCCTGAGCCCCAGGGCAGACGTTACATTGTATGGTGTCCCATGCGTAATTGTGGTACTTAACACGTACTGCTTCGCCTATCCGCCGGACTTGACGCAATTGGCGGTCAGGTCCCTTGATGCAAAAATAAATGGGAGTGTGGAATTCCAATGATAGCTAGTTTTTCCGTATATCCGCTTGGTGAAGGCACAAGCCTCAGCCGTTTCGTTAAGAAGGGTGTGGCCGTGGTAAAGGCTTCCGGCTATCCATATGAAGTCGGAGCTATGTCCACTTCCGTAGAAGTCCCTGACCTGGATGCACTCTTCGATCTGATAAAAAAGGTACATTCTGCTCATGTAGCAGAAGGAGCCCGGCGAGTAGTTATTGATCTGAAAGTAGACGATCGTAGAGACAAACAAGCAACCATGGCTTCTAAGAAGGCGGCAGTTACTTAGTATTTATTCATGAGAGTTGTGAATTTAGAGTGCCTGATTGGGAATTTCAGCGTTCTCAGGCCCCTCCCTTCCCTGCCGAGAATTGCGCCGTTGCAATTAAAGGGCGCATTGAGGGATTCGCTGCCCTCCTTTTGCAGGTGGGCTAAAGGGGCTAAGCGTTGGGGAGTTCGTGCGTCTAACCTGTGAAGGGTCAGCTTGCGCCAAATTTGATCATAAAAGCAATTCGAGAGAGTATCGCTTTTAACAGCCTGTTCATTATGACAGGAGCAGATGATGAAATACCTGATGAATTATGGCCGCTCCGGACTGAATTTGGAGCTACCCGACCATTGGAATGTCACCGTTATTCGGAAGAAACCGATGCCCGTGTTGCCGGACCCCATCGCCGATATGGCCCAGGCACTGAAGGAGCCGGTAGGATCCAAGACTCTGCTTGAAGAAGCCAATGGCTGCTCTAACGTTAGCATCCTTATTTGCGATGTGACTAGGCCGGTACCCAACGGATTAATCCTGCCCGCGGTCATCAAAGCGTTATTAGAAAGCGGGCTTAGTCCGGAACAGATCATGGTCATGGTCGCCACGGGCTTGCATCGTCCTAATGAAGGGGATGAACTCAGGGAAGTGGTCGGTGATGACTGGGTCTTCAACACTGTCAAAATCGTCAATCATTTTGCGCGTAACGACGCAGATCATGTGAGTCTCGGATTTACCTCACGCGGAACGCCCGTCAAACTGGACCGACGCTTCGTGGAAGCGGATTTGCGCATTGTCACGGGGCTTGTGGAACCGCATTTCATGGCCGGTTACTCGGGGGGCCGGAAGGTAGTTGTCCCTGGTGTAGCGCATCAAGAAACCATCACACGGCTCCATACGGCGACGTTTCTGGAATCCCCCTATGCTGCCAACTGCATACTGGGCGGCAATCCCTTGCATGAAGAGCAGATCGAAATCGTAAAACGCGTTGGCAAATCTCTGGCTGTCAATATTGTCATTGACGAATTCCGACAGCCGTGCTTCTTGAACTTCGGCGACATCATTCAGAGCCATTTGGCTGCCATAGACTTTATGAAAAAATACGCGGAAGTAACTGTGCAGCGACGATTCCACACCGTAATTACGAGTTCCGCCGGTTATCCGCTTGATAAGACCTATTACCAGACCGTTAAGGGCATGGTGGGAGCTATGGATATCCTCGAACCGGGTGGAGATCTGTTCATTGTCTCCGAATGCTCGGAAGGGATGGGCTCGGGAGATTACGTGGAGGCACAAAAGAGATTACTCGCACTTGGACAGGATAAATTCCTGGATGATTTGCGGCCCAAGCAACATGCAGCTGTGGACGAATGGCAAACCGAGATGCAACTTAAGCCGATGCGAATCGGTACAATTAATTGCTACACTCAATGTCTTTGTGCGGAAGACCTGCGTTTGACCGGTGTTGAGAGTTTTGAGGATTTGAACCGCTTTCATCAGGCCATCCAACAGAGCGTGGAGCGGTCCGGCGATCATTCCGTAGCGATCATACCTGAGGGGCCCTATGTGGTGCCTTGCTCTTTGCGGTAGGTATGAACAGGTAAGGCCCTGTCATAAGAAAGCACTTCCGGAATGATTCCTGAAGCGAACTGTGCCTGCGGCGAGGAGCAGAGGAAAGCGACATGAAAATTTTAGTGGCTCCAAATGCTTTAAAAGGTTCGGTCTCAGCGATTGAGGCGACGGAAAGGATCAGCCGCGGCCTCAAAAAGTCAGGTCTGAACGCAATTCTAGACCTCATGCCCATAGCAGATGGCGGCGATGACACTATGGACGTTCTGGTCGCTTCAGGTGGTGAAGTCCACGAAGCCGAGGTGCTCGATCCCTTGCGCAGACCAATCCGCGCGCAATTCGCGCTGCTCGCGGATGGCCGTACATCTGTTGTTGAAATGGCGCGGGCATCCGGGCTAAAGCTCTTGAAATCTTCAGAAAGAAATCCGCTCATAACCACTACATATGGCACAGGCCAGTTAATAGCTGCGGCAATTGAGGCTGGGGCCAAGCGTTTGATAGTCGGCATCGGAGGTAGCGCGACCAATGACGGTGGTGTGGGGTGCGCCCAAGCGCTGGGATTAAGAACTGAGGATTCCGAGGGTCGGAGTGTTCCAGGCGAAGGCGGTTCTTTAAAAAAAGTGCGCAGGATAATCATGGACGAAATGTTGCCGGCCCTCGAGGGCGTAGAAATCCGGGTGGCGTGTGATGTAGATAACCCATTGTTGGGTCCGCGCGGAGCATCCGCAGTCTTTGGCCCGCAAAAGGGCGCCACGCCCGAAGATGTGCTGGAATTGGAAGCTAATTTGGCTCATTTTTACGGATTGCTGGCCGAAACCCTGGGCATAGACGTACGTGAGCGGCCGGGGGGCGGTGCTGCCGGCGGATTGGGGGCCGGCTTGATGGCGTTTGTCCACGGCAAGCCCAGAAGCGGCATAGACCTGGTGCTGGAATACCTAAATTTTCAAGGACGTTTGAAAGACGTTAATCTGGTCATCACCGCCGAGGGCCGGATGGACTCCCAGACTTTGGGTGGAAAAGGCCCTTTCGGACTTGCCAGGCAGGCAATGGAACATGCAGTCCCTACCATAGCGCTTGTGGGCTCTTTGGGAGATGGTGAAGAGCAGCTTCACGAAGCCGGCCTAAGAACTATTTTTCCCATTATTCCAGGTCCTATGGATCTGACTGAAGCTATGGAAACCGGTGGAGAACTCCTTGAAAAAACAGCGACCAGGATTGGGCGCCTCATCTCTCTCGCCCGGCAGACAGCTCTGGTAGAGTTCTGTGACAAAGGCAAATGAGAAGTCTTCGTGCACAATCGTAACTGTCCAAGTGGAAATTTTCACGAATCCATTGACGAATAATGTCAGTGATGCGATGACATTTCGAGCTTAGTTCCGAACATCTTGACCTTCGGCGCTTCAGTGTCGATATTTGTCGGGAACTCCATTTCAATACGACTGCTAATCGGGAATATCTCTGAATGGATAGAATCCTTTGTGATCCCCAAAGCAAACGACAACTGCGGATTGACCTTTGTCGGTCAGATTATTATATTTAGCTACAGCAATAAGAAATTAACTGATTTTTTCGATTTTTGAGAGGCTTTATGAAATGAAACAAAAAGATCCAACCAAAGGAACCAACCTTCCCGATCCCAAGGAGATCGAGAAGGAGATAAACGAGTTCCTCGCAAATAAATACGGCAATCGCATAAGGGTCATGGGTACGCAAATAGGGCCATGGCCCGGAGTTGAAGAAACTGATGCCGGGCAGACGATCAGACCTGAATCGGGTCCATCCTCGGTTCGTTTTGATATGAAACCCGCTGAACTACACGAATATCTGGACCGCTTCGTAATTCGCCAGGATGCCGCAAAGGAAATGCTGGCGACTAAGATATGCACTCATTTTAATCGGATTCGATATTTTCAGGAGAAAGGTGAGAATCACGAGCAAGAAGGCATCGGTCGCATAAAAAGCAATATTATTCTTATCGGCCCTACCGGTGTGGGCAAGACTTACCTGGTTAAGCTGATTGCTAGGAAGATCGGTGTGCCCTTTGTCAAAGGTGATGCAACAAAATTCAGCGAAACAGGTTACGTGGGCGGCGACGTGGAAGACCTCGTCCGCGATCTTGTGCAGGAAGCTGATGGCGATATTGATAAGGCCAAATATGGGATAATTTATGTCGATGAAATCGACAAAATCGCTTCGTCCGGAAACATTATCGGCCTGGATGTTTCCCGCAGCGGAGTCCAGCGAAACCTCCTAAAGCCCTTGGAAGAGACAGAGGTCGATTTAAAGGTTGCTCACGATCCGGTTTCGCTGATGGAGGCGGCGGCGCATTTTCAAAAAACGGGTAAACGGCTGAAAAGAACGATTAATACCAGAGATATCCTATTTATCGTATCTGGAGCCTTCAACGGACTAGAGGAGATTATTTCTAAAAGAATGCAGCGTAAGGGTCTCGGGTTCGGCGCAACGCTTAAGGAGAAAGATAATCGGAGCGCAACACTTCGAGAAGTCAAACCTGAGGACCTTATTGAATATGGATTTGAATCCGAATTTGTTGGCCGTCTACCCGTAATAGCGGTGCTCGAGGACCTGGATACTGAGGATCTTTATAAGATCTTGAAAAATAGATACTCCTCAGTCGTAACGGCAAAAAAGCAGGATTTCAAATCTTACGGTATAGATGTTCGTTTTACCGATGGCGCCCTGTTGAAGATAGCCGATATGGCTCACAAGGAAAAGACCGGGGCCCGATCGCTGATCAGTGTAATGGAAAAACTATTGGTCGGGTTCGAGAGGAAGCTGCCGTCGACGCATGTTAATAAATTTACGGTAACTGATGAGCTGGTCGAAGATCCAAGAGGATTCGTTGAGGCTCTTTTAGCCGATGAGATGCATCCGGCACGAGGTCGACTTTTTGATGCAGTCGATTCTGCCGAAAGATGCCAGATGCTCGCAGAGTTGGAGAGCCGGCGTGGAGAGTTCCAGAAAACATTCGGCAAGTGGTTGGAAGGTGCAGCGCTCGAGGCCGTTGTTGATGCAGCGATCAGGCAAGGAATCTCTGCAGAAACCATGTATGAGCGCTATATCAAGGTGCAGGATGAGATTCTTTCTTTCGAGAAGGAATTCCAAAGTCTATACAACTTGAGAATTCGTTTTGCGGATGACGCACTGCATGAATTGGCCAAACTAGTGCTGAACGGATCTGAAGAGGCACTAATTGTCTGCCGCAAGATCTTTCAGAATTATCATCATGGGCTCAAACTGGTAATGGAACGCTCCGGGGGCCATGAATTTACGATTCCTAAAGAGGCGATACAAAACCCGGAACGATTCCTTAATGACATGATCCAGAAGACATATAGTCGATAACCAGCCGGGTCATGATAAAATTTATCGGAGACACGCTAGCTGCTCATCGTGTTTGCAGTTAATCCGTTTGAATAAAAGATCCGGCTTCCCAAAGGAAGCCGGATCTTTTGCGAATGGACTTGTTTTTGTTGAAAAGACTATCCTCCGTACGGGTCCGCGCCCTTCTTGGTGTCCATCGGTCGCGCATTCGGACTCGACGTCGGAGGGAGCAAGATCTCTTTCAGAGTTGACCAGAAACCTCCGCCTTCCTCCTGCTGCTGCTGTTGCTGCACCATCAGTGGCGTCGCTTGACCGGGAGGTGAAGGCGAAAATTGTCCCGCAGGCATGCCGACAGGAGCCTGTCCGGCGCCGTATTGGTATTGAGGCTGTTGCGCCATCGGCTGAGAAGGATACTGTGCAACTGGAGCTGATTGCGGAGATTGACCCTGAACAGGCGCCGTTTGAGGGTATTGCATTTGTTGGGGACCCCTTGCCGCCTGGACCGGATATCCCTGACGAGCCGTTCCCGGCCTTCCGCTTTCCCCCGATACACCCATAAGGTCGTAATAACGTTGCTGAGCCCCGCGAAGGGTTTCGTAAGCCTCGGCTATGGCCTTCTTTTGGTACTCCTCTTGCAGTTGTTTTTGCCTCGTTTCTTGATCTCGAAATTTATTCTGGGCGGTTTCAAGCATTTGCTGAGCTTGCTGGAGTTCCTGAACAGCCGCTTGCTGCTGGGAAGCCAATTCTGCTGCACGTTGGCGAGCTACTGCTCTTTCATAAGCTTTTTGCTGGGCGTCACGTACCACCGGATCTTGATTCAAACCGGACTGGTCTGCTGTCGGTTGTGGCTGCACAGCGGTGGGTTGTTGCTGATAACCTGCATATTGTCCCGGGTATTGGCCGGGTTGTTGCGGATATCCCTGCTGCGGGTAACCTGTTGCTGCTGTTGCTGATAAGCCTGTTGCTGAGCATTTGGATCCTGTGACTGATAAGGACTCTGCTGATAATAGCTTGGTTGTTGTTGTTGCTGCTGCTGCTGCTGCTGATTATACTGGGGCGTCTGCTGATAGTAACCCTGTTCCGCGACATCTTGCTTCGCTTTTAATCGCCTCTTCTTCTTGGAAGAAGTTGGCTGCGGTTGAGCAGTCCCAACTTGTTGTGGCATCGTGTCCCCGGTGTTTGATAAGCCGGCTGTTGGATTGGCGAGGCGGCATAGGGTTGAGAACCCTGAACAGATTGATATTCCGAAGGATTGTAGTACATATTAGATTGAGTGGTCTGAGACGATGTGGCATCGCCCGCAGGGGACGCCGGATAGTAACTAGTAACCGGCGCAGAACCGGAATAGTTACCCGTGACGGAATAATAGCCGCCTTGTCTCTGCATGTTATCCAAATAATTATGCCAATATGGATAATAAACAGGGGGTTGATTCGCCTCAAAACCCCCGCTCGGGGTTTCCAATAAGCTAGATTGATCAGCGCCCCCGGCAGACCATTGTCCCGGCGCAGATGCGACCATAAGCAAAACGCCTAGGATCGTTCCCGTCAGGACCGTCAATTTTCTTCCCATAATGCGTCTCCTTTCGGCAAAACATACGCCCATTTACGCCTGCCGAAGCTTACTCTATCTTTTCCATTTTGGGCCGATCAGTTCAAATGCAAACAATAAGACGTTTGTATTATACCTTTTTATAGCCGAAAAGCAAAGACAAAAAGTCTTTGTTTCATCCGTTAAATCATGTTATGTCGAGCACATGTGGTAAATTCAACCACACACGCCGAGAAACACCTTCTATTTAACTATTTTGAAAAGATTTTTTGAACGCTTGGGTCGCTCCGAAGAAGGCTTGGCCGCCTTCACCTTTTCATTGAAAATCTTGTTCTTCACCCTTATGGAATTGATGAGGAAGTAAACCACTATCGCACGCTCCCAATCGCGATTAGGTGAGAATTCCGAAACCTTCTTTAAATATTTCTCCTGCAACTGCGTCAAAGATGCCTCGTCAAAGTCGAGCACCCGGTCCGCTAAAGTCAGGAGTACCTCCTCAATTGCCACTAATTTCCCTCACTGCGATTTCTTACAGGGTAAGTCTTTTGGCGCACCAGGTCAAGGAGAGAATCCTATATTCCAGGTATTCAGCCGCCCGCGCAATCTGATAAAGAGATTTCTCACCACAGAGTCACAGACAGCGCAGAGATTATTGTCATTCGGACATACCGGAATCCGGTCTGCACCCAGACTTTCGCCAGGGTGACAATTGATCATTTAACCTTCTTCTCGTCTTCGGGGGTTAAATTTTCCGGCTTACGCCCAGGCTCCACCTCATCCTGCAGCCTTAATACCCAGCTCCAGGGCCTCCAAATTCATCATCCGAACTCTTTCACGTTGATCTTTGCCGAGCATGTCCCGAATTTCCTCTCCCGATACAGGAAACCCTGGCACAGTGGAGGAAAATCCCAGCAAAACCACATTCTCGAGTTGTATGCGGCCTAAATTTCGAGCCAAAGAAGACGCATCGCAACGCTTTACTCCCGGCGTCATCCGGTGAAATGGAATTTTCCACAATTAAACCGCCCGGCCGAAGATAATGTTTGTTGTTCGCGGTTTCCGAAGGATCCAATGATACAAGGAAATCGGCGCGGCCCTGTGGAATTAACGACGAGGAAAACGATCCGATTCGCAAATGACTGTTAATAGATCCACCTCTGACCGCCATTCCGTGAGTTTCCGACGAGATGACATCCAGGCCCTTTGCAGTGACAATTTCGCCAAGTAGTCGGGTGAGGAAGACAATGCCCTGGCCGCCGCGTCCGCAGAGAATAAGCTCGCTCATGAATTTTGTTCCCCCATTAAACTGATAGCTTCAGATGGACAGATGTGAGCGCAAAAGCCGCAGCCGGCGCAGAGGTCGCTGTCTATCTCGATTTTCTTGTTTTCACGAACTAAATGCATCGCGGGACACTCCAGATCCTTGATACAAGTCATGCACAAATCGCACTTCTCTCCGACCTGATATCTCTCTGAAGTAACTGTTGCTCCGGGCGCACGCACGCATGCCCGGCGAGTAATGACAACGGCCACTCCCTTATTTTCGTCAAAAGTGTAATTCTTGGCCTTTTCAAGCGCGCTGCGCATGCTGTCATGATCATACGGATCTACGACCTCGAGAAAATCGATCCCGCACCCTCTGACCAGCCGTTCCAAGTCGACTGGCGTCCCTCCTGAGCCGTCGGCCAAAAATGTATGACCGGCCGTCGGTTGCCCCCCTGTCATCGCAGTCAGGCTGTTATCCATGATTATCAATACAAAAGATGCCCTGGTATGAACCGCGTTTATTAAGGCCGGCACTCCTGCATGGTAGAAGGTTGAATCCCCTATGGTGGCCACAACTCTCGTCCCGTTCGCGGGCACTTGCGTTCTGGAGAGGCCTCCTGCCATTCCTATCGATGCCCCCATACATAGGCAAGTATCCACCGCGCCCATATTGATACCAAGCGTGTAACATCCTATATCGCTGGAATAAATCGCCTGATCGAATATATTCTTGATTAAATAGAACGCGGGTCTGTGCGGACACCCTGGACAAAGAGATGGGCGGCGAGGCTTGATCGCAGGCACTTCTCTTGATGGAGCTTCCAGGCCCACAGCTTTCAAAATTATCTCCTCAACTACTTCAGGCACCAGTTCGCCCTGGCCCGGCACTGCTCCGCTGAGCCGCCCCAACACCTTGCGTCTATCCATTAACTGGAGTTCTAAGACCGGATAAGTTTCTTCCACTACGAGTGTCAGTTCGTGATCATCCACTATTCGCTGTAAGTCTACAGTATTGCAAGGAAAAGGAAGATCCACTTTGTACACGTCCAGACCTGAAAGGCGCTCATCGTATGATATGATGTCTTTTACGTGCGAAGAGACAGATCCCGAAGTTATTACGGCGGTGGAGCCGCCACCCGGTCGAATCAGTACCGGGGTGCGCTTCAGGCTCCTCCTGCTTCATCTTTTCGATTTTATCATTGAGTTCGCCATGCAGCACAAGGCGATATCGCGGGATGGCCGCCCACCGCTGCCAGTTTTTCTTGAATGGCCCCACATTAACAGGTTCAGGCGGCACAGAAAGCGGCACATTTTGCCGAGCATGGCATACTCGCAAGCATGGCCTGAGAAATACCGGCACCTGATATTTTTCAGACAGCTCAAAGGCCCGTATCGTCATCTCTCGCGCCTCGGCCGGAGTCCCTGGATCCAACACCGGTATCTTGCCAAACCATGCAAAAAATCGACTATCCTGCTCCGTTTGGCTCGAATGAGGACCGGGATCGTCTGCGACAATTACTACCAGTCCCCCTCGAACTCCCAGATATGCTGCGCTGAGGACGGGATCGGAGGCCACATTTAATCCGACCATCTTCATGACCGCGGCTGCTCGACTGCCCGCCAGGGATGCTCCATAGGCAGTCTCAAAAGCGACTTTCTCGTTTATGGACCATTCCAGATAAATTGGGTGATCGAGTTCCTTTTTCCAACGGACGAGAGATTCCAGGACCTCTGATGACGGGGTTCCAGGATAGGCCGCAGCCACTCCGCAGCCGGCCTCGATAATGCCTCGTCCGATAGCTTCGTTCCCGAGTAGGAACCTGACATTAGGAAAGGTTTTCTGGGGCATCATTTTTTTTACCTTAATGATTCCAAACGTGTCAATGGCAGGAACAAATACTGCTCATTGCAGACATCGCCGAGACCTCGGAGATGTCATTGCGACCCGCAGAGATGCGGGAAGGCAATCTCGCTGCTTGGGCGATTGCTCGCGACACCGGCATCTTGCCGGTCATCCATGTAACAGGCGGGATGCCAGTCCCACCATCCACTCCTCGCAATGAGACCCCGGGATCTTCGCGCTAGAAACGCTATGGGCTCACGCGTTCATTATCAAAGGTCCTTCGTCTCAATCAGCGACGAGCGCCGCCTTTAATAGCCAATGCCAACAACATATTCGACGGGACAAAAAGAATTTTAGTTCGAGTTTCAATCCAGACCAGCCAATATGAAGTTACGATACCCCAAACCAAATTGGCACAAATAACCAGCAAAGGCGTGAGCAAACCCAGATCCAATCCCATTAATCCTTTGCCTTGCTTGAAAGGAAAAACAATAAATAACTGCACTAAAATCGGCCCAATACTGTAAATCACTCCTCTTAAAAAAGGTGAATTGGCGAACAGCGGAATCAGGAAGAGAAATCCCCACAATCCTCCCCAAACAACTCGAGGATATAGCCACGCCGCACTTAATGGAATAGCAACATTGATACTCAAGACGGTGGTGATTCCCGACAATCCGAGAAGCCAGACGGCCACACTGTTCATGAGACCCCCGACGCTTCCTGCTGCATAGGCCAAGGAAAGCGCTAGCATAACATTTTTCATGATGATCTCACCTACCCAGTGTGTCGATCTTAAATTTTTCCGATGCTGACGAGGGACTTTATCTAATTTTCAGGACAGGTTCACGGAACAACGCGAATCTCAGCCAACGAACTCCGAATTTGAGAAGCTCTAAATCGTTTTCGCGGATAGAATCTTCGATCCCTTTCTCAAGATCGAATTTTTCCAAGAATTTGCTCTGGAAAACAAAATCGCGAAATCTATCCAAATTATAGCAAGCCATCACAAACATTTGTATATGCTGAGGTCCGAGGGACAGGGCTTTGCCTCGGGTTTTTAGCACGTAAAGTTCCATCAGCAGATCATTAACCGCATTGTAATCGACCAGACCTTGGTTGTGGACCCAATCGGCCACCTTCCATTCCTTCTTCTGTTCAAATCCGCGACAATGGTCTTCCTTGACTGTAAAATAGAATTCTCTCCGACTGCCGTCGAGACGATCGGAGGTTGAGGCCCTGCCTAGCGGATACATCCTGCACGCGCCCGGACGGTCTTCGTAGACTGAGCACCCCTGAGGCGTGACGAATGGACAACGATTTTCATTTGCGGAATCCATCCTAAGAGTAAATTCCGGAAAACCATGCGCCGCGTCCGTCTTCATAGTGGTGTAAGATTCCAAAAAATCGCCTGAAGACATGCCCATTCTACGCTTCAGTCTTAGAACATCGTATGGTGTTATTCGCAATTCCAGTTTTGCGCAGCACTCCGTAAAGCAGGGTACATGAGGACCGCATTCAAACTGGAGAATGTCTTCCGGGGAGAGCTTTGGCAGTGGTTGAATTTCCGACCGATGATCGGCCCGGCTATGTTGCATGCAATCTTCCTTTATGGTCTCTGTTTTGCTCCGCATGGAGTGGAGCCCTCTCTTACAATGCCGGGCCCTCGGGGCACTCCCCGGCCTCTACTGTAATAGGATCCCTGGGGTTCCTAGGAAAATCATTTTTTTATCCCACCAATAAGTTATCCGCTTTTTATAACAGAGCGGCTCAAACCTCTATCTCTCAAAAAGACCGCAAAATCGAGCAAACTGGGAAAAATCATGTCAGCTTTGCAATCTTGTCCGTCTCCGATTTTAACCGTCATAGAGCCGGCTTTACGACCCGCCTCAATATCGGAGGGAGAATCCCCAACCATATAGGAATTTGCCAGATCCAATTCCAGATCCCGACAGGCCGAAAATATCATCCCAGGAGCGGGTTTTCTGCATTCGCAGTGCTCAATCGAGTCATGCGGGCAATAATATATCGCGTCCAGGGCTACCCCGTTTTTCAGTAGCACTTGTCCCATATGTTCATGCACTTTATTGAGATCATCTTCATTGTGGCAGCCCAGTGCTATTCCTCTCTGATTCGTTATCACCACAAGCAGAAATCCCAGATCCCTGAGCAGCAACAAAGCTTCTATAGCGCCGGGAACAAATTCGAATTCCTCCGGGCTACATACATACCGGTCCTGAGGTAATTTGACGTTGATCACGCCGTCCCGGTCCAGCAATATCGCCTTACGTGCCGGGTTTGAGCCAGAGTGCTGCTGCATGGATTGTTCCGTTAGAGTTTTGATCAAGATATCCGGAGGATCGAGGCTACACTCAAGGGTTATAATAATGACAAGGCGTCACCAGGTCAAGGTATGTCGATCACCCCTACTGGATTACCGGATATCCACAATGCCTCAACCCTTGTCTTCACCGCAACGACGAATGACAGGTAATCGAGTTTAGCACCGATCCTGTAGGGCTACCAGTTTGATGTTATAACTGCACATTTGGGACGATTTCTCTTCTGTGTGCGGCAGATCTTGAGGGAGCCACTGCAAATGTTGTTGGCATTAATTTGACAAACCAACTTGTTACTCATCTCATCTCAACTTTTTTTGATACTTCCTCATAATTTACTTGACATAAGTTTCAGGATGAATAATGAGAGCGTCCAGGACATTCAGTCAAGGAGGAAGGGTATGGTGATAACAAAGCCCTTGAAGGTATTGGTTTGTCTTGGGATTCTGTCAACTTTCATTACTATCCCCGTTGGTTGGACATACAACGGCACGGATATTTCCGGTGGTATGGGTATCCAGGGCGAAGCTTTGTCTGCAGACCCCCGAGTAAGGCCCAGTACGCCAATCAGATCTGTTGGGCCGACCCCATCCACGCATTCCGGTTCAAGCCATAAAAAAACAACCTCATCAAATCCACGAACTGGAGTATACGTCCCACCACCTGTGTATAACCCCGGAGGCGCTTATTTTCCAAATTCGGCACCGCCGATGTATCCCCCGGAGGGCTACCCGCCGGTAGCAAGCGCACAAGCGGGGTGTGGGCAGGGTCCTCAAAACCTTATGTGCCCGTCCGGATGGAATCTCGGCCTTCCATGGTGGGTTCCGTATCTGCCTCGCATTGGGTGCAAACAGTTCCAAATAGACGCCAAGCTCTGGTATGCGACGCTAAATGGCAGCACGATAATTTGGGGCCCGAACTTCTTCGGCGGCGCGGGTACTGAACTGGATTTGAACAAGGACCTTGGTCTGAGTAAGCATCAATATATTGCGGAATATGAAGCGCGCTGCCAATTCAGGCAAAACTGGGGCCTAAGATTCAATTTCATGCCTCTCGCTTTCAAAGACAACTTCGTCCCCACAATAGATTTCTTCTTTGGTAACGCTTTCTTCCCCGCATTTGTTCCTATTGTGTCGCGATGGCATCGTAACATTTACAAGTGGGATCTCGTGTATGACTGGTACCAGAACAAGCATGCAGTTTCGAGCATCTTTGCGGGATACAGCCTGTATGACGACAAACTTGAAGTAAGCGATGTATTTCAGTCTCGAAATCGCTCTCGCGGTTTTGGATTGGCATATGCGGGAGGCAGCATCGACCGGGTGATCAGGAATCTGGGTTGCAACGGGGCCGCGGCTTCAACCCACTGCAAGGCAAGTGTCCAGTTCCTAGAAGGCTTTTTCGGATGGGATGCTGTAGCGACTGGTCGAATCTCCGTCCCCATGGACTGCGGCCGATTCGGGTACATAGAGGCGGGCTGGAGATGGGTGGTTCTTGAGCGGTTTTATCCGACAGACGCGGATAAAACCAGCCTGGACGGATTAACCGGGTCCGTAGGGTTCGTCTTCTGATAATATTTGCGACGTCTGCTTCGTTCACCCACGGATATTGACCATAAAGGGCATTTTGGCAGCGCCGAGCAGGATTTGGCGAGGCTTCCGGCGGATGCCGCCCTTCCAGAAGGTTGAATGTCCGATTAACCGCCGTGTGGCGGAATCCCGGAAGCCTCACAAATTAAAGCTCAGCGCCAAAAAGGGCCCGGCCATCCAGCCGGGCTTTTCCTTCCTCGTTACCGGATTGTCTCAAAAGTTAGTTGGCCCGGCGTTTTAGCGTATTCGCTTCTTGACATGCCAGTCTCCGAATGGTACATATACTCTTTTAATGAGAGGAGAGGCGCGTCATGAAAACATGGACCCCTAAGAAAGGGGAAGTCGAACGAAAATGGTTCGTTATCGACGCCAAAGATAAAGTCCTCGGCCGACTGGCAGTAGAGACCGCTCGAATACTGAGAGGCAAACATAAACCGCAGTTCGCAACTCATATGGATAGCGGAGACTTTGTCATCGTCATTAATGCATCCAAAGTCCGGCTCACCGGTAAAAAACTCAGCCAGAAGCTGTATTACCATCACAGCGGTTACCAGGGCGGCCTCAAATCAATAAAAGCGGAGAAGTTAATCAAGGAAAAACCGGAGAAGATGTTCAGACTAGCCGTACGGGGAATGCTTCCCAAAAATACTCTTGGTCGTACGCAACTGAAGAAATTGAAAATCTATGCCGGTGAATCGCACCCACATCAAGCGCAGAAACCCAATACATACGAGATTTAGGTTGGAGATGAAAATGAGTGATGAACGTCATCAGACTACAGGCAAACGAAAAAATGCTATCGCTAGGGTGCGACTGCAACCGGGTTCCGGCAAATTGGTGATCAATAGCAAACCCATTGAGAACTATTTTGGCCGTGAAACCTCGAGAATGATTATCATGCAGCCGTTTGAATTGACACAAACGATTGGGCGGTTCGATATCTTCGTCAATGTTCGAGGGGGCGGGCTGTCAGGTCAAGCAGGGGCTATTCGACATGGGATCAGTAAGGCGCTGCTGGATGTTGATTCAGCCTACAGATCGACGCTTAAAGCCGCAGGATTTCTGACGCGCGACTCCCGCGTCAAAGAGCGGAAAAAATACGGGAAACGTGGCGCCAGGGCGAGTTTCCAATTCTCCAAACGTTAATTCCAAGTCGATCATTCAAGAAAATGCCGGTACAAAATCACGTTTGTTCCGGCATTTTTATGATGAGTGGCCAATTCCAAATGGAGAACAGGCCGAGACCCGCCCCCCCCGTCTCACGCTACAAAGAATTAATTACCTTTAAAGAACGGCTATACTGATTGTTAAGCGCTGACGGCTCGAAACTCTCTCATTAGATCATCCATCACCTCGCCGGCATTTCCATAGAGCACTACATTCATTAGATTGTCATATGGGGTGGCCTCGCGGTTTACCAGAATGAGTTCACCGCCCGCTCTTTTTGCTTCCTGTGGCAGAAAACAGGCCGGCTGAACCACGAGGGATGATCCTATTGTCAAAAATACATCGCAGGCGCCTGCATGCCGGAATGCGTCGTTTAGAACCTCCTCAGGGAGCGATTGCCCAAAAGCAATCGTCGCGCATTTAAGCGGCCCGCCGCAATGTGGGCAATAAGGAATAATAATGTTCTCAGGATCCATTTTCCCGGTAATCTCTTCTCGGGGCCAGCGAGTCTGACAATCGAGACAAGTGACTTCGTGCACAGTGCCGTGCAGCTCATATATTTTGTCTCCTGAGGAGCCGGCCTTTTGGTGCAACCCATCAATGTTTTGAGTAATTAGAGCTGACAATCTACCGCTTTTTTCAATTTCAACAATCGCGTTGTGAGCGGCATTGGGTTCAGCGTCCTTCATGGCGGGGAACCGAGCCAGATCGTACTCCCAGTACAGTTTCCGATATTTTTCATGCGATCTGAATCTCTGATAAGTCAAGTCGTCGGAATTGTATTGGGACCAGATTCCGCCTGGAGAGCGAAAATCCGGAATCCCCGATTCGGTCGATATCCCTGCACCCGTAAACACCACGATCTTTTTAGCTTTGAAAATAATTTGAGCGGCGGTCCTTGTTGCTTGATCGTCCATTCCGTATCTCCTCTCAGAGCTTTGGACGCGTATTCCGGCCTGTCCGAGCCCCGGGTCGTCTTGGCGGGACCTTGCAGCCCGCCTTAATCATAGCATTCTTCAGCTCAACAATCTTGTCCAGTATTTCACATAGCCCTTCAAACGTAACCGAATCGGATCTGGAGGAATTAGTCTCCGCGTACGCTGTATATTCTGCTCTCAGTTCCTCCAATTCTTTAGTCATTTTTCCGCAACTCTTTGCGAACGACCATGATGGTAGAGAGATAATCAATGCAATGACGAGCAGACGAATTAGCATATAATCGGCCTTGGATCGCTTTCGCTTATAATCGTTGAATTATGCTTGATTAAAACCAGCGGATTTCTCAGCGCGGGCACATATTACAACAATTTTCAGGCCGACAAGTAGTGTCTTTAGCATTCGGGGTTATGTGCAAAGAATGGAGCGCTCCGCGTCTGGTTGCGAGAATTGATTGAAGAAGATGGTCCGGATCACATTCGCAATAGCTTTTTCCAAGTTGATAGCCCCTTGAATTTCATAGTGTCGGTGTCGATCTGCCGCGACCCTGGTTGAAACGCTAAGTTCCAGTTTCCTACAAGAATAAACGGGGCCCAATAACAAGGGTGTGAGGTGGCAGGATCTTTCAAAAGTGTAAGTTTAGCTTTGCGCAGAGCTTCTGCCTTTGAAGCGTCTCTCAGATTACGGTACATCTCGATGAATAGCTTGGCTGTGCTCTCATCATTTACCTGCCAAAGCCCAAATATAACCGATTCACTCCCGGCAAAGAGAAAAGCCCTTGCAAAAGCCATTAACGCGTCCGTGTCCTCGGAATCCATTTTGCCCGGCGAGAGACATGACGACAGCACGACAAGATCGGAATTGAGTTTGAGGCCAAATACTTCACCCAACTGCAGAAATCCATCGTTCTCTCTATCCCCGTACAAAGAGAAGATAATCGATGGTTGTCTTCGTTTAGACGAAGTTCCATTCACAAGAAGACCATGAGTTGCAAGATGAACATATTTATATCGGCTCAAATCGGCTCTTTTGAAAAGGGTTTCCGTCGCTTCTGCGCCCAAATAAGTTTGCGTTGGTCCATCCATTAATCGCACAATTTCGGCAACTTCTCTTCTCGCGCCGGGCAGCGGGTTTAACTCGGGCCCTCGTGTATTTTGTCCGGCACTATTCAAAACAGCCAATAACCGGTCCGCTCCGGGGTTTAACTCCAGTGTTTTGTTGGGGTCGGAGTATACTGCGTCACCAAACGCAACAAGGCTCCAGCCTGGCTGTTTGTTCTTTTTTCTTGTTCTAAGGTGGGTCAATATTGAAGCCGATGGCGCATAGGAAAAGGCGTAATTCTCCAATAGATAACTGGGTCGATTCGTAGCGGACCAGAATCGTTTGTTCGCGTGGGATTCCGAATTTACGAGCATCTCAAAAGGAACTAAGTTTAAAGGACCATGAGGAACGATTACGACAGTCTTCTTGCCCACGAGAAAGTACTCTATCGGCTTGAAAATCCGCGAGTAAATGCGGTAAGCCACTGATGGGTCCCAGTGAGCCTGTGTATCTGCGCGAAGCAAAGGTCGCACAAGCGCCTCAACATCTCTCTGCAAGTCGATTCCAGAATAATTGATTGAGTAGGTGTGAAAACGTTGCTTATCCATTGCGAAAAGATATGTGCGGCTTCTGGTCACCATGTAAGACAGCACAGCTTCATCCGGATCAATAATGTCTCTTTGCAATTGATGGATATCGGTCGGTTTGGGGTAACGAAGATCCGCATACGCGGGATATTGTTTCATCAGTTGATCTTTAAGCTTGAGAAAAGCTTGCTCCTTGGATCGACGCTCCTCAATGATTTTTTGAATGCTGTTTTGATCGGCGTTCACCCGAGAGATCTCTTCAGCCAAATTACTATTTAGCTTTCTCAGGCTATAGCGCAGGCTTTTTTCTTTGACCAAGATTTCCTGGGGTACATCGGAAAATTTTTCTATATTGATCCTCTCCAAAGAGCTTTCGAACGCGACTGCTTTGAGCTTTTCCACAATTCTTAGCGCCTGATCATCATAAGCCCCTGCCGGATCTTTTTTCGCCAAACTCATCAGGACCCGCAAGGTCGTCTCAAATAGGGCGGTTTTCCCACCGAATATGAAGTTGTCTTCGTCGGATTCTTCGACAATGTCCGCTTCTAATCCTTCGAGGATGGCTAATGCTTTTCTATACGATTCCAGGGCTTCGCCTAGACTTTTCTTCCCCTCAAGAGCTCGGCCCATGATAAAATAAGCCTTCCAGAGCATTCGTTTATCTTCGGAACGTTGAGCACCCTCAAATACATTTTTTAAGTCGGAAACTGCGCTGTCGAAATCACCTAAAATCGAAGTGAGCAAAGCTATTTGCAGTAAGTTCTCGCTTACGCCACGGCTGTTGCCAAGATTAGTTCGAATTTCTTTGGCTTCGTTGTATTCATCTAATGCAATACGAGGTCTGCCCAGGATTTGATGCAGTGTTCCAATACGAGTCAGTACCCGGGCTTCCTTCTGTTTATCGCGAAGCTCGCGGGTGAGACCAAGCGCCTTTTGCTGGTATTTTAGCGCTCCTTCCATGTCCCCCAGCTTACTCAAGATATCACCCAATCGCACGAGTTCGGCCATTTGCGTCTGACTATCCCCAGCTTCGCTGTTCAGCCGCAAAGCTTCTTCAAGAAAGTCCCTGGCCTTAGCGTAATCTTCCATTAGATAATGGATATTCCCGATGCGGTCGTGTATTCTGGCGATACCGGAAAGATTTTCATTTGCTTGCGATGCTGCCAGAGCCTTTTGATAATGCTCCAGAGCCGGTTCGAGATCTCTAAATCCTTCATAGATCTCGCCTAGGTGGAAATCCAGATCGCGCGATTGCGATTGAGGAAGGCCCAATTCCGACCGCTGCTTAAGTGCGTGATGAAGATTCGAGATGGCGTTCTCATAATCTTCTGTTTTAGCCTGAATTACAGCTATGCCACTGAGCGCCCAAAATTCTCCTTCACGATCTCCGCGCGATCTCACCTCATTCAAAGTCTCAGTCAGAAGAGAAAGCGCTTTGGAGTAATCGCCTAAATCCTCCAAAACGGAAGCTATCTTTAAATTAACAGCAGTAATTGTACGAGTGTCATTGAGATTGTGGGCCTGTTCCAGAGCTTTCGTCAGCAAAGCCAGCCCCTGCTTCGGATTACCTTTTGCCCTTTGAAGCATGGCCAATTCGGTTAATATGGCCACCTCGCCTCGGGGATGACGAATACGTTTATTTAGTCTTTCGGCTTCTTCCAAGCATTTCGAAGCATTTTCCAACTCTCCTTTTGCAAGATAAAGCCTTCCCAGGCTGGTCAAACCAGTCGATATGCCCCTAATATCCTGGATCTCGCGGTGTAGTTTGACTGCACTGGCAAATTTCTCGAGGGCTGTTATTTGTAAGCCTTGCGCGGCCTCGATATTTCCCAAATTCGCAAGAATGTCCGCTTCGCCCTTCTTATCGGAAAGCTCCCGATATACGGCCAGAGCCTGTTCCAGGTGTTGAACTGCTTCTGATCCCTGATTCCTGTGTCTAAGCAGATTTCCCAGGTTTGCTAGGTTGGCTGCGTAGCCTCTTCGGTCTCCAATACTGTTCCGCAGATCCATGGCTTGCCGGAACAGATCCTCGGCTTTTTCATAATTGCCAATATTCTTGTAATACACTCCTAGAGCGGTCATGTCTCGGCCTTCGCCGAACCTGTCAGACATGGCTTGATGTTCACTAAGTGCCCTCTGAAGCAAGCTCTCTGCCTTATCCCTCTCACCCCTTACCTCATAAATAAGGCCCATAAGCTGGTCGCAATCCGCAGCGGTCCGTCTATCGTGAATATCGAGCAATTCTTTTTTGGCCTCTGTGGCTTCCTCGAGAGCCTTATCTGAAGCATCTCTTGAAAAACGATATCGAGCCAACGCCAGTCTGGCCATTGCCCTCGACCGACGATTCACTCCTCCGCTCTTAACATCATCAACGATTTCTTTGAGGAGTTTGGATGCTGACTCGGTATCACCCATGCCGACGTATATCTCCACTGCCAAAACTCGCGCTAAACATACCTGATTGCGATCATTTACCTTCTTGGCTGCACTTAGAGCTTCCTGAGTATATGAAAGGGCTTTTTGCACATAACCTTGCTGAAAATAGACTTCTCCTATCAGCGCGAGTGCCTCGGCTTGTCCTCCGGCGGAGCCCAAGCGTCTGAAATGGTCGAGAGCTTGTTCCGCTAATTCCAATGCCGATTGAAATCCGGCGCGATCAAGTTCGACGGTTGCCAGCGACAATCGAGTCCGCGCGGCCATAATCCCATCATTAGCTTTCTCATAAGCGTTCAGGGCACCATTGAGGTGGTTCAATGCCTCTACTGTCTTACCCTCCTGGTGGTCGGCCAAACCGCGAACCATCAATGACAGAGCGACATTAGTCGTTTCAGGATCCAGAAAAGATTGACCTTCTTCAATTGCCTTCCGGGCGTTTTCGAGATCTCCTGTTGTCTGATCCAAGTAGGCGATTCTGAATAGAGTTTCACCTAACTCCTTTCCGGACCCCGCTTCCCTGTAGAATTTTTCTGCTTTTTGGAAGCTTTCTCTCGCAGCCTGATTGTCCGAGCGAGAAACCTGAATTTCGCCGATCAAAATGTTGATACGAGCTGATTCAAGCTGATTTCCATCCTTAATTAGGGAGGATAATAGGCGGTTCAGCGTACCAATGGCATCTGCGACTCGATTCAGCTTCAGTTGGCATGTCGCAGTATTCTCTAATAGCTTTGGCATCTCAGCAGCTTCCGAAACGGGCAGGATTTTGTGCGATTCGTCAAAAGCTTTCAAAGCCTCGGCATACTTCTCTTGTCCCATCAGGATCTGACCGGCTAGTAAATAGTCGAGGCTCCTAGCCCTTGCGTTTCTCACTGCGAGGTTAATTGCAATTGATCGACCAATATGTTCGAGAGCCTCTTTATCTCTCCCCATTTGATGCAGTGCACGAGCAGCGCCGCTCAGCCCTGCGGCGATAAGCTTCTGATCTCTTGAAGATACCCCTTTATTGATAATTGTTTGGTATGTCTCCAATGCTTCGGGATATTGCCCGTTTTTGACCCGCTCCGTTGCCTGATTCAAAAGACCGGCCGGAGAGGCGGTGTCAATTTTGCCCGAACCCATGGAGCTGCCGGGTTCGGCGCCTGTATCAGTTTTGTCCTTGATTTCAGCATTTTTGGGTATTTCGGAATCAGCGGTGGGGGCCTGTTCAGGTATTGGTTCTATAGGAACCGGCTCAGGTACTACAGGGGAAGGTATTTCTGTTGACGCAGACGATCGCGCGGCCTTTGACCAAGGCGTATTCGCCTTGCGCATCTTGTAATGGGCTGCAGGTTTCGTGAAATTGCTTTTCCGAGTTTCGCCCGACCTATGCCTAAACGAGGCGGTCGGATACTGCTGGCCGAATGCGCTTTGTAGGTCAATTTGTGTCAAGGCAGAAAAAAGTATTACGGCCGCGAAAAGCATTTTAAGAAAATTCGCCAATCTTGCTACAAACACCTCAATCATGTTGCATCCACTCTCAGAAGAACTCATAACTTGAGCCGATACCGGAAAAAAACACTACGTCTTGCTGTTCACGGTTTTCGCTCGACCGGCAAGCCGAATATAAATCAAGAGTCCTATTCCTCCGACAATCATTGCCAAGCAAAGCAATTGGCCCATTGTCAGCCATTGAACAATGAATCCCAACTGCGGATCCGGTTCACGAAAAAATTCGATAACAAAGCGGAAAATGCCGTATCCCCAAAGAAAGGCCACTAGAAGCTCTCCCGGCCTCTTAATTCGGGTCCTCAGGTACCACAGGATGAGGAACAGGATGGGTCCTTCGAATAGGGCCTCATAAAGTTGAGACGGATGCCTGGGAAGGTCTCCACCCATGGGAAAGATCATCCCCCAAGGGACAGAGGTGATCCTTCCATAAAGCTCGCCGTTTATGAAATTGCCGATCCTGCCAAGCATCAGGCCGAGGGGAGCAGCTAGAGCCCCGATATCCGCGAGATCCAGAAACTGCGCTTTGCGTTTGCGAGCGAAAATATAACCGGAAACCAGCATTCCTATAAGGCCGCCGTGGAAACTCATCCCACCGTGCCAGAGGGCAAACACCTCCCAGGGAGCGTAAACGTATTCCCCGAGGTTATAGAAAAGCACGTACCCAATTCGGCCGCCCACCAAAAGACCTATTATTAAATAAAATAGAAGATCGTCGGCGGCCTCGACCGGCACTGCGCCTTTTTTACGCTTCAGTTCCGATCTGATGACCAAGTATCCGAGCGCAAATCCCAGGAGGTACATCAATCCGTACCATCGGACCTCCAGAGGGCCGATTCGGACGAGGACCGGGTCAATTAAAGGATAGTGTGAAGTCATTTTTGTGAAAAACCGATATCCCGCCTGCAAAACGAGGCAAGCACTGCCTCTACACACGATTTTCTGTAGGCTCCGGCAACATTTTTGCTTTCTCGTCCATTATCCGGATCAGGTTTGATATTTTGCGAAACAGCCCTCGAACAATCTTCACATCGCGGTCATCGATGTCGGCGCTGTTGAGTATTCGCCTGATATCCCTCATCATTCGGAGAGGATTCGAGGCGCTTAAGAAACCTGCTCTTATCAACACGGTTTCAATATGTTGGAACATATCTTCCCGGACCTCTGCGGAAGCGGGGCGCGTTTTCCGAGCCTGAAATCCTACAGGTTGTGAAGCAATCTTGAAGATCTCATACGTTGTAACCGCGGCCGCTTGGGCAACATTCATGGAAGCAAACCTAGCGTCGGTGGGAATTATCATATGATGAGTGCAAAGTTTCAGCTCTTCATTCGTGAGCCCTCGGGATTCCCTGCCGAATACACAAACTACAGGCCCAATAAGCGAGCGCTCCATCAATAAAGGAATCATTTCGGCCGGCGTGCCGGCATTTATTCTTTTTCCACCCAGGCGGCCGGACGCGCCCACCGACATGATGGTTTGTTGGAGCGCTGTCTCGAGATTCTCAACCGATCGAGAGTCTTGCACAATTTCATATGCTCCCGATGACATAGGAAACGCTTCGGAATCAGGACCGCACTCGGTTGAAGAAACCAGGGTAAGATTACGTAAAGCCATATTTTTCATGACACGCGCGACTGCCCCGATGTTCCCGGCATGAGTAATCCCGACCAGCACTATGCCGATATTTTCAAGGGCCTGGACCCATTCGGGATGGACCCTGAATCCTCTTTGAATCATACGAGATGTATTCATCAACAAATTTGCAAAACAAGTGGCGCTGCCAGCCGGCCCTTAAGGCGATGAATCTCCTCAAGACACCTCGTTTGAATGAGCGCTAGGTGGAAATAACTTTGTGTAATGGAGTATTATGACTGAAATTTGGTCCAACACATTGACCTAAGTCACGTCATACTCGCATACGAAGCCACTGCGACGCAAGATATTATGCTATAGATATATTGTCAAGCGATATCAAATAAGAAGATGCTCTTGCTATAAATTGTAGAACAAAATGTATCGTTGTACCAAAAAACGTTATATCATTCTATAGAAGTCATTCACATCCTACCGCTAATAGCAGCCAGGGTTGCATTTCAGCTCTGAAGCGCATAGATCATGAGTAGAGTCACGATCGGCCCAAGAAATGTGGCCCAGGGAGATTATGATAGTCTCCTCGGCTGCGTAGCACGTTTTTTCATTTTTCTATTTTGGGAGGCAAATCGATAACAGATTAACATATGAATCCAACAGAGTAGCAACAAAGTGCCGGCAACTATCTGACCAACAACCTGCTTCACAAAGAGAGCCTACTAATGTTCAGCTCGGTTTACTGCCGGACAAAACTATGAGCCCAGATCACAGCTACTGCAAGAGGCAAACCTTAGATCTGCGGGTTTGTTAGAAGGGAGTTAAATATGTCTCAGGAATGGACGAAGGACGACTTGTTGCTCCTAGGTCGCGGCTTCATGGTGCCGCGAATTTTGTTGACCGCTGTGGAATTGGATCTTTTCACAAAACTCAAAGGTAAGGCCTTAAGCGTCGGTGACCTGTGCGCTACCGAAGGCTGGGACAGTAGGGGATTAACTATCCTGATGGATGCCCTTGCAGCGGAAGGCCTGTTATCCCGAGGGTCTGATGGAAAATACTCGCTGCCGGAATCTGTAGCAAAATATCTGATCCGTGATGAAGAGGATACCATTTTGCCGATGATTCTTCATGGATGCCATTTATGGGAAAGCTGGTCAAATCTCACTCGAATAGTTACCACAGGTGAAAATACTTATCCGGCGGAGCGAAAAAACAGACCGAAGGAAGAGACAGAGGCTTTCATACAAGCGATGCATGTCGTGGGTCAGTTGGTCGCGCCGAGGATCGCCGATTCTCTGGATTTGTCGGCTTATTCGAAAATGCTGGATGTGGGAGGTGGTCCAGGCACATATACTATGGCATTTCTGGACAAGGCTCCCCAGATGACCGCTACCCTCTTCGATCTTCCCGAGGTCGTAGAACTAGGACGAAAGAGATTGACCAAGGCCGGCTTAATTGATCGAGTTCGTATTGTGGAAGGCGATTACACTAAGGATGATTTGCCTCCCGGTCATGACCTTGCCTTACTATCTGCGATAATACACAGCAACAGCCGAGAGGCTAATCGGCATTTATTTCGAAATGTTTACGGCAGCCTAATTCAAGGCGGAACCATATTGATTCGAGACCATATCATGGATCCCACTCGGACCTTCCCCGTAGCGGGCGCTATTTTTGCGGTTAATATGCTGGCAGCGACAAGCGGAGGCAATACCTACACGTTCGAGGAAGTCAAACAGGACTTGGAGAGCGCAGGATTCAGGGATGTTCGCATGATCAGGGAAGGACAAAACATGGACCAACTTGTGTCTGCCGTGAAATAGACTTTAATCCTCAATCGAACGGATCTGCTGTCGGGTCTTTTTCCTGGCCGGTTTGGCCCCGAGTATAGATCGTTTTATACCGATCTTCGAATTCGGATGTATCGAAACAGGCGGCGCATTCCTGAGCCTCTTCGGGCATAGCGGATGTAACAAGCACTTCGAGGCCCAGAAATTCGTAAAGCTCCTTCATTTCCGACAGACGCGGCTCCTCAGCAGTGAATCGCCTGATCCATCCTTTTTCAACAAGTCTTCTGTGACGCTCAAGAGCTTGTTCTGTTGGCATGATTTGCGCTTCGCGAAATTGGATTTGGCATGACTCGCCTCACGGAATACGATTGAGAGCCGTCGGATTTCAGATGAAAAATCGCTATTTCCGGCGGACAATTGATGCGCCAGGGAATGAATGTCAGCCCAGTTCCTCGGTTCAGATACATTCTGCAGTTTCGTACCCGGTACCATCCGTGTGTAAATTCGGATGCCAACTTGGCGATACTGACTCCTCGATCGGTGCCCGGTATCGGAAGAATAATCTGCCCTCCGTGAACATGGCCGGAAAGGACCAAATCTATTCCGAATTTGGAGGCAAGCGGCAGCACATTGGGCCTATGGGAAAGAAGCATGCGAAAGCCGGGTTCAAGTGGCGCTTTTTTCATAAATGACGGAAAATCCGGAAATTTCTTTCCCCAAAGCCAGTTGGCCATTGGATCGTCAATTCCGCCGAGGTGGATCGTCGCAGCGCCATCTTTAAACGTGAGCCATTCATCTCTGAGCAGAGTAAGCCCGCTATTTTTGATGGCCTCCACCGATCTCTGCTCGCCTGCATAGAAATCGTGATTGCCCAAAATGACTAAATTCCCGAATCGCCTGGATTTGAGTTTTTTCAGGACCCGGGGCGCCAACTCAACAGGAGACATAGGTGAGTGGAAAATATCGCCGGTAATAACAACCGCATCAGCTTCCAACGAATTGACATCGGCAACCAATTTTTCCAATTCGCTAGTACCCATAAACATTCCGAAGTGGAAATCGGTAATCTGGATGAAAGTTAGGGGACGGCTAAGTCCTTGAAGTTCAGAGTGTAGGAATTCAAACTTTTCAACTACCGGCGGACGATATGCCTGAACTACTCCGGCCCCACCGGCGCTCGCAGCAACAACGACGGCCGATGCTGCGCTCCATTTGAGGAACGTCCTCCGCGTTTGAAGCGGCACCTCTACTGATTCAAGGCTTTGATCATTATCGTTTAATTCCTGACGCTGAGGTTCGGTAGTCTCTGCCTTACATCCGGGAACTTTGCATTGGCCCGATGTTGCTCTTGTTGAAATCCCTAACAGGACTGCGACAGCATCCTTCAGACGAAGAGTTGCTGAAAATAGACCGATTATTAGAAAAAATAGACAGAGAAGGAGAATGACGCCTAGATAGCTGAAAAAGGCCACTTCCGCGAATTTCTTGCCAAATGTGTCGGGGCTAAACAGTCCGTGGCCTAAAGTGAGTCGTGCTACGATAATGTTCAGAAAACCTATCAGAGCTAGAACCAGGTAGGCTGTTTTTCTTTTAATTGGCTCATAGTGTTGAAATAGATACGTTCTGATGCACTGAAACACAAACCATTGGGCGAGAATCAACGAAGCGCTTATAATGATAATTGCAATCAGGAATCCATCCATATGGCGTGCTCTCCTGAGAGAATCCGATTCTGGTCACATCTTAAAACATAAGGAATCAATAATGACAAGAGTCGCCGGCAACTGACGAAACTCTATTTCACCACAGAGAACGCTGAGAGCGCAGAAAATACCGTCATGCAACACTGTCTTGACATCTCTAACCTTGATTTTATAGCGAATCGAAAACAGCCGGCTAGAGATCAGGTTCGCATCACAATATCGCGATGCCGGCCGGCATTTTTTAAGAAGTGATTGGAGGCGAGGAATCCACCTCGGCGTGACTGAATCATTGCGATACTGAAAACACCCTGCTTGACTGTGCGTTATCGGTAATATACCTTCAATAAACAAAAAAAGTCGCTTTTTCGGCAACTTCGCGACGGTTTTGCCTTTGTCGAGCCTCTGAGTGCAAAGAAGGGGGAACCTTTTCACGACCAGAGGACCATTTTTCACGTCGTTGTTACCCCTATCTCTCCCGTACCGGCGAGCCGGCGCATAACTCGGCCAACGTGTAGAACAGTGTTTTCACCCATTCCCGGATCACATGGAGACATTTATTACCGATATTATCGAGGAATGTCAGAAGCAAGCCATTGCAGCGGGAATCAGCAAGGTGGCCATGGTTAACGCCAATTCGACGTTCAAGGAAATACAAGCTGACAGCATGAGCCAAAGGACCGGAATAAAGTCGAAAGTACTCTACGATGATGCCCAGCCTGAAGCATGGCTCGATGAAAGCTAATTGGTGTGGGGTCAGCACGTAGAATGTGGTGAACGAAGCGAACCGAATCCTACGTAACCGAAATCACCATTTGTGGTATAATCTTACCAAGAAAGGGGTGGTCGTATGTCCAATCGGGGCGCCGAAGTACTCAGAGAGGCATTATCACTTCCTCCTGGCGAACGGGCCGAGCTTGCGGAGCGCCTGTTGTCAAGCCTGGACCCTCCAACTCAAAAGAGATTAGACGAGCTTTGGGCGACTGAAGCGGAAGACCGCCTGGATGCTTTTGATCGCGGTGAGATCAAGGCTATTCCGGCCGAACAAGTTTTCGAGCAAGCTGGCTGCAAACCCAGATGAACATCCAGTTCCTGGAGCCTGCACGAGCGGAGTTAATCGACGCGGTCAGCTATTATAACCGGCAAAGACAAGGTCTAGGAGCGGAGTTTGCCAATGAGGTTCGGGTGGCAATTGAGAGAATCATCGAATATCCCGAAGCCTGGCCGTTGGTGGCAAAGAGAACCCGGCGTTGTCGCACGAAGCGATTTCCCTACGGAATCATTTATCAGATCAGGGGCGACACCCTGATCATAGTTGCGGTTTTGCATCTTCGCCGAGAGCCACAGAGTTGGAAAACCAGAATTCCCAAACAGCAGTAGTGATATATGCAGCTCAGTCCGAGCAGCCTCGGCACGAACCGTATTTGGTCGACAGCTTGAATAACCTATCACTCTGCTTGAGCGCTTCCGGCGAGAAGGATGAAGCGCTACTGGCCAGCGGTGAGGCTGTGGAAATATGCCGTCGTCTCGCAAAGGCGAAGCCGGCTCAATATGAGCCCGACTTGGCATTGAGCTTGAACAATTTGTCACTCGATTTGAGTGGAACGGGTGACAACTCGAGAGCGCTGACCGCTATCCGTGAGGCTGTGGAAATACGTCGTCGTCTAACAGAAGCACAGCAGGCCTTATATGAACCCGAGTTGGCCAGAAGTATAAGGAATCTCGGATTGATTCTGAAGAAATTGGGGCAGCATGACAAGGCCAATTCCGCTCTTGCGGAAGCCGCGGAACTCGTGCGGCTATGTGCACAGCAGTGGCCCAAGAGCCGCCATATGAAGCTCCTCAGGGATATCGAATCTATGCTCGAATCTTAACCGGAACGGGTATCATGTCTTCATTCAACGACTCGCCTATGTATGTCTCCGAGAAATCAGCGAAAAACCTGTGGCAAGATTACCGCGTCTTCCCCGATCGGATCGAGCTGCGGTGCTGGATTATCCCAAAGACGTTTGTCATTCGAGCTGAAGACATTGTGGACATCAAAATAAATCCTGCTTTTTCCTTGAGCGCGTTATTACAGGGGAAGCTCAAATTCAAATTGGCAATCAAGCTTGATTGGTCGGATTTGTACGAGCATGTGGAGATCCATAGAAAAACGGGATTGTTCAAGTACCTGAGGATCACCCCGGATAATCCCGTGAATTTCGTAACGGCATGCCGGTCCATGAAACGAGTGTAGGCCCCCACCGGCAATCTCGCCGCCGGCTCTTCGGATCAATCCCGCGCTGATGCCGGCCCGATTTGGAAAACCCGCGTCTCTCCTGAACATCCTCATCTGCCGCTTTCTGCCATTAGTCATATAGGATTTTCTTTCAGGAAACCGCTTTTTCGCAAAAGAGGGACCCCACATTTTTTAATTCCAGTGGCTCTGCGTCCTGGCTGTGAGGGCGATCCTTCAGTTACAGGCGGCCAAAGAATGTCATTGCGAGCGTTCTTGGTAGGACAGGCGTCTCGCCTGTTTATTAGAATGACCGGCAAGATGCCGGTCCCACTAGCAATCTCGCGGCCTTGGGGATTGCTTTCCCGCGGAACGCGGGACAATGACAAATCCACGCCCCTCGCAACTGAGGAGTCACCTGTGAGATGGATTTTTTTTGTTGACATATATCGTTACGAGATATATCGTATTGACTTATCGAGGTACGCATGGATGTTCAATCGATTATCTTGGGATTCCTCATGCAGCAGAGCATGACAGGATATGACCTCAAAAAGGCCTTCTCTATGTCTTTCTCTTTCTTTTCGGGCCTGAGCTATGGGTCCATCTACCCCGCGCTCAAGAAGATGGAAAAACTCGGACTAATTTCTATGAAAGTTGAAATTCAAGACGGAGCCCCAAACCGTAAAATCTACACAATAACGGAAGCTGGGCGAACAGCCTTCGTCGAAAGTTTGCGGACACCGCTGGTTCCTGAGAGACACAAAAGCGCTTTTCTGATGAAGCTTTTCTTCTTTGCCCATCTGACGCCGGAAGAACGAAAGGCAATCACGGTCGGACACATGAATTCGGTAGAACAAATACACAGCCTACTGGAATCGCTCAGTCCTGAGATCGAAGCCCGCGCCGACCGATTCCAGTTGCTCTGCTTTGAATTTGGCCTCCGCATGTCTCGGGACCTTGCCCGTAATCTAAGCGAGGTCGTCAAGGCATTGGAAAACTTGGATAGAAAAGAGTCTCAAAATGCAGAATGAGTCTCCTGCAGCGGAAGGAACCCTGTCGAAGCCGACCAGAGCGCAACAGATTTTTCTGTACATTGCCCCTTTTCTCCCTCTGGCCTTTTTTAAGATCTGGGCCTCGCTGGGCAGGGAAGCGGGTACCCTGTTGATTGCGGCCGCTGCCATGCTCGTGTATTGCTCGGCCGTCATCGCGCTTGCAAAGCGTTGGGACAAACCAACCTACTTCGACTGGGCAGTCGGCGCATATTTTCTCGTCATCACTGTATTTCTTGCACTATGGCCTGGAGAAGCCGGAGCAATAGTTTCCCAATATGCAGTCACCGGGATCTACTGTTGCTTATTCGCAGCAGCATTTGTCCCTCCGCTTTTGGGATTGGAGCCGTTCACCTACCATTACGCGAAGAAATATGCTCCCCGGGCCGTCTGGCAGACTCCTGTTTTCGTGTCCATCAACCGCATAATGACCTTTGCCTGGGCAGGTCTCTTAGCCGTCTGCATCTTGATAAGCCTGTATCCATCGGTCATTACCCGTGCGTTGATCCCTATCAGCCTCATCGTCGGAGTGGGAATTCCGTTCAATTTCCGTTTCCCGGACTACTACCTCAAACGAGTAGGTTTACCCACCATAGCCGAAATGCGCAAATTCGGCTCCCCACCTCCCTCCTCTCTTTCTCCAGGGGCTAGCGTTTCAAATCCCCCTCCATCCGCGGGAGGAGATAAGAGGAGGGTGACTTTGGAGCAAAGTTCAGAGCAAATTACCGCGGCCGGAGGACCTGTTGAGTCTAAAGGTCTTCACCTCCCCTCGGACGGACCGGGACGCGGGGCAGGAACAATTAGTGAACCACAAGCCAAGAAGGAGACCACCATGAAAGTTATGGCAATTAATTCGAGCGCTAGGAGCGACGGAGTGAGCAAGACAGGAATGATGCTCGATGCCCTGGTACAAGGAATGCGAGACGCAGGCGCAGATGTCGAAGTGATTCCTTTGCGCAAGAAGTCGGTCAAAAACTGCATCGGCTGCTTCACCTGTTGGACAAAAACTCCGGGTGTTTGCATTCATAAGGACGATATGGCCAATGAGCTGTTCCCCAAGTGGCTGGAGGCAGATATCGCTGTGTATGCCACGCCTTTGTACCATTTCACCGTGAATGCAGCATTGAAAGCGTTCATAGAACGGACCCTTCCGGTCTTGGAACCATTCATGGTGCGGGTCAACGGCAAAACAACCCATCCGCTACGTCAAAAACCTCCGAAAGCTGTCGTCTTATCTGTGGCGGGCTTTCCGGACGCGTCCGTATTCACGCAACTTTCTTCATATGTGAACTTTCTTTTCAGCAAAGGTCTCATTGCAGAGATTTACAGACCCGCTGCTGAATCGATGCCCCATGCACCTGAAATTGGTAAGGCCATTCTTATGGCAACCTCGGACGCGGGCCGTGAACTGGTGCAGTCTTCAAAGGTCTCCGAAGCGACGATGAGCCGCATCACGCAGCCCATAGCCGATTTTGACGCCAGCGCGAAAATGGCAAACGCGTTTTGGAAGACGTGCATCCGGGAAGGTGTAACACCCAGGGAATTCGAACAAAGGAACTTGATCCCACGTCCGGACTCGATTGACACATTCATGATGATAATGGCCCAGGGGTTCAACGGCGAGGCAGCGGGTGCAACAAAAGCTGTTCTCCAATTCAATTTTTCCGGCGAAGTGGACGGCTCGTGCTATTTCATGATTGAGAACGGAACGATTCAAGCCCGCGCAGGGACCTCCGAAAACCTGATCTGGTCTTCGAGATCTCCTTTTAACATTTGGCTCGACATAATGACCGGCAAGGCCGACGGCCAACAGATGTTCATGGAGCAGAAGTACAAGACCGCCGGCGACCTGTCCTTGCTAATGCGTATGAAAAACCTGTTCGGAGGAAAAGCGCACTAAAACTTCACGAATGCAGCGATAGAGAATATTAAGCTGCCGCCTCTCCCGCACCCCGGGGAGCCGGCGCTCCTTGAAGCAACCCGTGCGTGCTTAAGTCTTCGTCAATATCAGGCCAGTGAATGCCGTAGCCTGCGCCGGATATCCGCCAATTTTCTCTCTGCTGTGCAGTCGCGTGGAGTAGCCGAGGGTACCAAACCAAAGGAACTGTTATCGTCCGCCCATCAACAAGATCCACTATGATGGTATCTTCGCCAAAACGGACGTGTTTCACACGTTCACCGGCTCTAGGTTCCGAAGTACTCATTCCATGCCTCCAAGAACTTTTGCTGATGTTCCCTTGTAAGGTTTTCCAATCTGCGAAGTTCCTTGGGTGGAAAACCAAGATTGAACGCCAATGTGACCGGCTGTAACCAAAACTTGGCTGAGAAATCGTCACGATCAACATGCACGTGCGGAGGCTCCCGCAAGTCGTGACTGACGAAATAAAACCTGTAAGGGCCTGATCTTAACACAGTAGGTGACAATGGAACACTTTCTCCCCAGCGTCATCAAGCTGATGACCGATACCTACTTCATCGTTTGATCCCAGCTCTCTTTGCCGGCAGGGCCATTCCAGCCCTGAAAGCGAAGAGAAGTAGGCACATCACGCACTTTCCAGTAGCCGTTGTTCGCGGCGACATATTTTCTCAATGACTCCAGGATCGCACTAAAAGCCTTACGGTCCTGTTCGCTCAGTTTTTCATCTGCTGCCTGAGCATTCAGGAACTGAATCGTAGCGTCTCGGAGCAGCGCCAGGTCTTTTTCAGGCCACTGCACCAGGACAATTTCTTTCCCTGGCTCACCCCGGTTTGCCGTCAGAATCTCTCTCAGCTTTTCCCCTTGTTGCCTGAGGTTTTCCCCATAGGAAGTCAAAACATGATCGCGGGCAACGCTCGTGAACAGAGTCTGTTGGGCCGGGGTCAGCTTCTTCCAAACGTTCTTGTTGACGATCATGTAGGTGATCAGGAACTGTTGATGCCAGCCGGGAAAGTGAGCGTACCGAGTCCCCACGGTCCCGGGATTCCCCTCGGGAAGCCCAAAGAGCGTGGACACATCATCGACCGGAGTAGCGAATTCAAAAGCCTGAATCTCACCGTCTTTGACCGCCTTGACCAGCGATCCGCCTCCCGCGAGAGCGGTTATGAATTTTATATTTTTCTTCGGGATCGCTCCGCTCGACACCAGGTTATCACAGGCTCGCTCGATCACGTACTGAGCCGGCGGCAGATACCGAAAGGTCCAGGTCTGTTGGCACAATCCGGCCAAGCCTATGCCGGGGTTTGATCCCGCTGGGCCCACCGGCTGCATGAAATACCCAGAGCCCTGTTGGCAGCTTCCGCAAATGGGAATTGCCATGATATTTTTACTGCCGGCATCGAGGATTTGATAGAGCAGATCAAGGCCGGTCTGTTTGCCGTCAATGGATTTCCCATAAAGAAAACCGATGAACTCATCGAATGTGGGACCGAACGGTATCCCTGAATTGTAAATAAATCCCCATGTCGGATTCAGGTCCGATCCGGAGATATAGGCCGCATCAAAACCTTTCCCACCTGCCAGGGGGCCTCCAGCAGCAACCGCGGCTCCAATGTTCTTGAAGTCTTTTGGAATAGCCGGCGTGGGCTTAATTTTGCTGAATTTGATCTCGCCATCTTTACCAAGGACTGTCTCGGAGATGCTTTGCAGCTTCGCAGCGAAGTCGTCCGCAGGCGGGCCGAGCGCCGCTGCGCTACTGAAACTGCGGAAAGAGATCTCTATTGCCAGTGCGCTTTGAGCGACCAATAGGAACGCCGAGGCACATGTAACAAAAATGGCAGCAAGACGTAAACAGGATTTCTGAGATACCATAGCTATCCGACCTCCTTTGGTTCGCGGTGACAACGCCTTAGCTAAAGTTTAACCAATGGGATATTGAGCTTGATCCGCTTCTACCGCCGACTCCAACTCCCCTAGTCAACGCTCTGCCTCCGTCTACAGCGCCTAAATTCTTAAGATCTAGGCATATAACAGTCGTCCTCGAGGTTCCGGAATAGAGCGACCGAGTTCGTGTGCTGTTTCAATCCATTCCTGAATCGCTACCTCGGCATGGGATATTGCTTCTTGATAAGTTGCTCCATCTGCTGCACATCCGGGGAGTTCTGGAATCTCGGCTATGAACGCCTGATCCTCATCACTCCAATAGATGATGATCTCGTACCGGAATTTATCGGCCATTTCTTTCATGACCTCCAAGACCATATTTTAGGATGAGTTGTCTGACCTGCCTGACTTGATACGGTTTTGCTTTCCCAGCGGATTTGGGCTGTAAATTCAGTATCTCATCTACTCGCTCTTTTGTGAATATGTGATGACTTCCACGAATTCGTTCCTGAAATCCCAGACCTCGCAGCAAACTTCGCAAGCCGCCAAACTCGATGTTCGCATCGGAAAGGAGTTTCTCTTGCCCAGTCACTGTTCAGTCCCAATTGTCACTCGTTCTTTGGGCTTCTTCGCCTGGGAGTATCCAGCTGCTTCTCAGTCCCACCGAGTTTGGCAAGTCTTTCGCTACTTTCCCGGGCGCTTGACAGCTCCATTCCTCGCCCATTCTCCAAACGATAAAACAGATACGGTGCGACGGTCACCCAAACCAAAACAAGCACCCACAATCGACCGGCAAATAAATTGTATTCGTGAAACAGGCTGCTCCAAGCAATACCCCTGACGTAGAAACCAAAAAGAAACTCGAATGCAATCGTCATTATGAGCCAAATCAAACCGATGGTAATTGCCGTGGCCGCAGACGCAGGTCTCCATTTGCGGATGATTGCCCAAATAAATACCCCCAGCAGTACGATCCCGGTCGCGCAGGAAAGCTGGTGGGCCCGTAACTCTCCAAAATATTCGACCAACCATACTTCCCGGACCGCTCCGTTGAAAATTGCGATGAAGAGCATGGGTATCCAGGCCAAAATGTATTTTAACATCCAAATGCCACATCTTAAGGTGAGCGGATTTCCTAAATGAAAAACCGCGGTGATTTTTGATCACTATAATAAATCTGAAATTCGATCACGACAAAAATCTGACGCCGTCCCAAATCCTTACAGACGAGCGAAAATAGGAGTGAAGGATGATGGACAATCAACTCGGCGGCTACACACAATTCTCCTTTTGATGCCTCCCCAGCAAAACCAAGCGCGTCTTGACTTATCAAGCCCACTGTCTATTATGGGCATTGCCGTTTATTTCAAATATCAAAGGTGAATTGAGGACATGGCAACTGAACCCCGGATAATTTTCTGTGACGACGACAATCTGGTGGTAAGGCGAGCTTTCCGTGAACTGAGGCATCGCGGGGTCTACACATGGATCAGAGGCGAATTGGTCAATATGTATCTCACGCGACGGCGATTGGATCGAGCTTCAATACAGTCATCCTTGAGAATAATGGATATCGAGCCGACCAATTATTGCAACCACAAATGCAAGTTTTGCCTGACAGGTCTGAGCGCGAATGCCCGTCCCAAAGGCAAAATGGATCTTGATACTTTCAAGAACACCGTTCGTGATGTATGCCCTGGAACTGTGCTCGTATTTGCCGGGTTTGGCGAGCCTTTTTTGAATGAGAATCTGGAAGAGTTCGTCGAACACGCGGGAACCCTCGGATTGGCTGAAGATATCGAAATATTATCAAATTTCGGAGCAGTCTCGGAGGAAAGGATACGGAAGCTTTTAGATCACCGCTTCAAAAGGCTTGTCATTTCTTTGGATTCCATGAGCAAAGAGACGTTTATGGAATACCGAGGCTGTGACGATTTCGATCGCGTTTTCAACAACATTAAAATATTATCGGATGAGGTGAAGAAGCGAAAGAACATCCAGCAGGAACTCATTGTTCAAATGGTGATTAGCAAAAAGAATGTTGCCGAGTCTCAATTGTTTATTGAAACGATAAGGAACCTCCATCTGATCCCGAGATTAAAGCAGCTCAACACACACAATTCATTTGCCGACGAGCAGAAGATCAACGAATTTGAAGTACCTGAGTATTCCAGGTATGGCAATCGGGGTTATTCCCGTAGATGCGAGTGGGTCTGGGGCGGAATGATCGTCTTGTGGAATGGCGATGTCAGCATCTGCTGTCAGGACGCGGCCGGCAGAGAGGCTTACGGCAATGTGAATAGGCAAGATGCGATCAAATTACTGAATACCGCCGGTGGTCGATGCCAGTTCCGTCGAAAGTACTTCCACAACCCGGGTGAAATTGAACTTTGTCGCCGTTGCGACGTCGCGTAAGACACTTGAATTTTTTCAAATAATTGTAAGATTATTGGGCTTTAAGCCGGTTATTTGCCCACATTTATCACCCTGATTCCATCTCTTTCATAGACAGGCGGGAATTCTTTTCGATCCAAGAGAGCAAAATGACTTCTGGTTCCGGTCGAATCTCTGATGTAATTCCCAAATGGTTGAAAATAGACACCCCCTGATTTCAGGCGCTCCTCGACAAAATCTTCATCCCTCACCAGCAAATAATTAATCCCGTATTCCCGGCAAAATAATCGAATCTCCTCCGGATTATCCGAATAATAGGCCCTGAAGAAATCGAATGTCCTCTTCTTTATTGTATCCCAGTACGTGGTGTACCAGGCATGCGATAACTCGTACGTCACAAAGGCCTTTCGTTGAGCAAATGTGGGGATATTGTCCATCAGTTCGGGATGACCGGCCATAAGGCACGTCTTGGGAGTTGACCGGAGAAACTCGTAGAGCTTGGCGTGCTGCGAATAGTCGTATATGCCAACGTGATAAAGCCGCACCGCAGCCAAGACCAGCAACAAGGTCGTCAATATCGGAAAAATAAGTCTCTTCGGAAGCAGGTTCGCAAAGGCTTCTCGGAGGCACACGGCTGCTCCTACGCAATAAAATACCGTCAAGGAAAGTTCAAGATATCTGCTTGGCAAGAACAGGCGAAATACGACCGCTCGCGCAATGAAATAGAGAATAAATGAAGCGACAAACAAGTATCCAAATACCTTGAACCCTGAAAGATCGTTTATCCAGCGTTTCCGCGTGCATGCATAAACAACGACAATCAAGCCGAGGACCACAAAAAACCAGCCGGCAATAGGGCCCCACTCCCTGAAAGGCAGATCGAATATCCATGGCCGAATAAATTCGTAGAATATAGATGGAACCGGAAAAATCTCGAAACGACCCAAACTTGAATATTCGATTTTGCCCGTCATGTCCGCTGCAGTTACCGAGTTCTCCGAACCGATTTGTTTTGAAAAATATATACTTTAGCGACATCAAAACGCATCCCGCGCCTGCCAGCAATATGCTGATGATAACTCTCGCGCGGTAATATTACCGGAAATTTTGGCGGCGGTCGCGTCGAGGAATTCGAGGCCTTGCTAATTGGGCGTTGACCCTGCTTTCCCGGTTTCTGAAAAATCTGAGCAATAGTGGGCCAATAATTATCGATCAGGTACAAACCATGCGTAACAAGGCAGAGCAGAAAAACATATGGGATTAATACCGATGCGAATAATAACGGGACAGACCTGCTCCGATAAGGTTTTTTCCCGACAGAAAATACAAATATGCCGCGAGCAATGGATACCCGAAGCTCTGCGGGATTCCTCCGGCGATGCGTTCCATGAAATCGCCGAAAAAGCAGAAAACGCACACGACAAAAACGGGCGTAATTCATCTCGAAAACGCGACCCCAGGCCAAAAAGAAAGCCCGCTGTGAGCAGGTACAAAATTCCCGACAATATCTTGCCGAATTGCAGCGGATCGATGAAAGGAGCAGTCAACGCATAAATTGCCTGGACGCCCCATGATACGTAATTTTGCGCATATTCGCTCAACAGATCGTTTTGAAACAGCTCCGGGTCGCGCCACTTCTGCATCCAATAGGTCTGTTGCCGCACATCATCCATGATAACGTACGGATTCGTCAGGGCGCTCCATTGGGAATAGACGAAGACTCCCAACGCGCCAAGTAAAGCGTACAATAAATATTTTGTGCGCGGCGACATCAGTCAAAATGCCTCGATAACGTTCTCAAAAACACTCACAATATGCTCGTTTTTGACTTTTCACAAGAATCGAAAAGATTCCCGTCCATGCCATGGATTGGAGCGTCAGGATTTTCCGAAAATTGCTATAAGGCATGTGAAAGCGATGAGATAGCGACAACTTGCTTACCTGCGCATAAACATCAGGCCGCGTTATCCATAGCAGGTTGTTTATGGGGGTCCGGGTGGGCGCCCAGCGGGACGCGAGATTGGAGGAAACAGCATCCCGGAAATGTTAATACGCCTTCGCTGCGGAACCCTGCCGAAGATCCGCTTCCTTCATCGCCTGTTCCAGTCTTTTTCTGACGCCCTGGCGATCCAGCATCCAGAGCGGCGCCACAAGCTCTTCCGGGTGCGGGTCCGAGGTTATACGGTGCAGGACTATGTCCCACGGCAGGAGTTCCAGAACCGCCATCGTGGCTTCGATGGCTTCCTCTTCCATCATGGGACGGTACTCATTATCCAGATAAAGCTTTTCCAATCCGGTCCCGCGGATAATGTACAGCGGATGCAGCTTTACGCCGCTAACTCCCGCGGCCGCAACAGCTCTCGCAGTCTGGCGCATATCATCGAGAGATTCTCCGGGGAGGCCCAATATCAGGTGAACAACAACCGGTATGCCTCCATTTTTAGTTCTGTTCACGGCATCGAAGAAAACTTCCGGCCCATGCCCGCGGTTGATCAACTCCAGTGTCCGTGCATGGATGGACTGCAAACCGTACTCAATCCAAACGAGACGGTCGCGAGCCTTATCCGCCAAAAGATCAAGTACCGGGTCCGGAACGCAGTCAGGGCGTGTCCCAATGGCCAGACCAATCACTTCCGGCCTAGTCAAAGCCTCCGAATAGATTGCCGATAGGCGGTCCGGTTCAGCGTAGGTATTGGTGAACGATTGGAAATAGGCTATGAACTTTCTGCATCCATAACGGCGTGACAGGAACTCTATCCCGCGATCCACCTGCTCGGCAATTGAAACACCTTGGGCAAGCGCTCCGGTCCCGGAACCTCGCGGATTGCAGTAGAGGCATCCGTCTCTGCTTATGGTACCATCTCGATTAGGACAGCCTAACCTCGCATCCAGAGTTATCTTACGAACGGTTTCGCCAAAGCTACTTTTCAGCCACGACGAAAGAGAATGATATCTGGGTCCTGAATCAATCATGCCCCAGTGTAGCATGACGGTCCTCTTAGGCCAATTACCTGACTTTTATAAAACGAGCGCCCACTGCGCGCTCCTACGGGAGCAATGTTCAAACCGTCAGCCGATCGAGAATTTTGGGAGAGGAGCGCGGAGAGAAACTCTTTTAGCAAATGGGTTTCCACCCGCATCTTCTTTCCTTTCTTCCTCAGTTCTTCAGTACTTACAATCCCGGCTTGACCTTTCCGGTAAAATCTTTGATAAAACAGACCCATGAAAGCCGATATTATTTTCATATGTAATGAATGCGGCAAACAGCTCCTTAAATGGATGGGTCGCTGCCCCGGATGTGGTGAATGGAATTCCATCGTTGAAAAACAGGTCTCCGGAACCAGGGCGGCACAGCGTCGGGCCAATGTAGACCAGGAACCGGGGTCGGTTATCGCGTTACCGGAAATCCGTGGTGATATACGCATTAGATTGAAAACAGGAATAGAAGAACTGGATAGAGTTCTCGGCGGTGGTCTCGTGAATAGGAGTGTTGTGCTGGTCGGCGGCGATCCTGGTATCGGCAAGACAACCCTTCTGATGCAAGCTTTGGGAAAGATGGCATCAGCCGGGATTACGGTTCTGTATATATCGGGGGAGGAGTCCTCAGAGCAACTGAATCTAAGGGCCGAGCGATTAGGCATTCAGTCAGGCAACTTCCTTGTTCTGGTGGAGAACGATCTCGACGCGATAATAGAAAAGATGCGCGACTCCAAAGCCTCGGTTCTGGTCATAGATTCGGTCCAAGCTGTTTATAACCGATCGTTTGACGGCCAGCCGGGCGGAATATCACAAGTCAGGCAAGTCGCGGGACAGATTCTGGAGTGCGTAAAAAGAGGCCTCGCTGCATGTTTCATTGTAGGACATGTCACCAAGGAAGGTAATTTAGCCGGTCCCAAGGTCTTGGAACATATGGTCGACACTGTGCTTTATTTCGAAGGCGAACGGGGGCATCCATACCGGATTCTCCGAGCTGTGAAAAACAGGTTCGGCTCGGCCAGTGAGATCGGGGTTTTCGAAATGGGAGACTCCGGTCTGGCTGAAGTGGCAAATCCTTCGGAGATTTTCCTGTCGGAGCGCCCGGAAGACGCTTCGGGGTCCGCAGTTACAGCTCTGGTTGAGGGGACCAGGCCGATTCTTGCTGAAATCCAGGCGCTTGTTGCAGGGCCGGTCCCCGGTCAAGGACGGAGGACCTGCCTCGGGGTCGATTCACAGAGGCTCGCTCTTATGATAGCTGTCATTGAGAAAAAACTGGGATTCGCCTTGGGCGATCAGGACATCTTCCTGAACGCTGTGGGTGGGGTCAGCGCGACAGAACCCGCGGCAGACCTGGCGATTGCAGCGGCCATGTTGTCATCTTTTACTGATAAACCGATTGCCTCCGGAACTCTCGTATTTGGGGAAGTAGGCCTCGCAGGAGAGGTGCGGCGGGTCTCGAGAGCCAGTGAAAGGATAAATGAGGCTGCCAGGCTCGGATTCAGTAGAATCATATGCCCCTTCGCCTGCGCCGAGCAGACGGTGGCACCGCCCGGATTAGTCTGTATCGGGATCTCGCGCATTCAGGAATTGCCTGATGCGCTATTCGATTCCAGGAAACGGAAACAATGACTATTCCCATGGGAGACACAGATGGGGCCTGATGTTATTAATTTCGGCGCCAATATAAGAGCCTTTAGAAAAAAGAAAAAGATGTCTCTCCTCGATCTGTCGGAGAAAACCGGTATAGCGGCCTCAAATCTGAGCTCTATCGAGTTAGGCAAATCATTTCCCACGCTGAACACTCTCATGAAGATCGCTACTGTTTTTAATATGAAAGCGGGCATATTTCTTGATGAGATCCTCTACAAGAAAGCGGTGAATTGCCCCAAGGGATTAGGAAGAAAGTTGCCGATGGATTCCGAAAAAGTCTTAATGGAATTAATTACATACGGAGTTGCACTGAACCGCATGGAAGCCGCCAGGATTGTTCTCCATCCCTCCTCGGCAATGAATCAGGCCGACCAAATTGACTCTGACCGGTTTGTCTATTGTCTATCGGGCGAAATCACAATTCTGACGGAAGATGAGGAAAATCTTCTTCAGGAGGGGGATAGCCTGTACATAATGCCGGAAGTCGATGCTCGGTTTGAGAATCGTGGATCGCGAGAAGCTTCCGCCCTGGTTGTGAGCTTGACGAATCGAGGACTTGGCCTCTGAGCAGGGCGCCCATCATTCAGAGATAAAGCGCCTTATGTAATAAGCGGCCAATTTGAAGGGTCGAAAGCTAACCGGGTACAGATGCTTGGTAAATTCAAAATCTTTACCGTTGAATGATTCAGGGGCCTCCAAAGGATAAACGACCTCTTCAGGCCGTGCGCCGGGCAGGTTCAGGCTCACTGACAATTTCCATAATGGCGCATCATCGGGTTTGAGACCCAACATTGTCATGACAGCGGTATCCAATGCGACTGCCGAATTGGAGGCCGCCAGCAGCCCCATTGAATAGGACTGTCCTTTGACCGGTCCGTGAGTATGCATCGCTTTTACGGCGTCCATGATTGAAACAGTCGGCGGAAGTTGTTCCCTGATTTCCAAGATCATATTTTCCCAGCGGCATCCGCGATCTCCGTGCAAGACGTGAAGAAACGGTTTGCCAAGTCCCGTGACGCAACCGTATACGTTCTTGACTGCTCCGGTAAGCCTCATTTGATGATGCGCCTTTAGCTTTGGAACGCTCACGATCAAATCACTCTCAAGGGCCACGCGAGAAACAGGCACTCTGCCGCCAAAAGAAAAACGCACCAGTCTTGGCTGGTCGAGATTAACAATTGTGACGGGCAGATCCTCCAGCGTCTGAGTCAGGCCGATGCTCTGAGCAATATTTACCGCTTTTCCGAAGGTAGGTGAATCCCCCACGCGGACTTCTGCTCCGGAGTCCAGCAGATACTCGCAAACAGCCCTTACCACCAGCGGATGAGTGCAAGTCAGGTGATCAGGCGGCATTGGAGTCAACAGATTCGGTTTTACCAGGACCTTCATCCCGCGTGGCGGCCGAAAGTTAATCGTTTCGAACAAGCCGCGAATCGTATTGCTCACGTCTATACGTTTATATTCCGAGCACTTGGCCAGGGCCACTGGAATTCTGATTTGATTATCCATTTGTTATTTGAGGTCAGTGAAAAGATTAACCAGCGAAGAGGGGGCCACAGAGAGAGCCCACGCCAACGCGGGGTAAGGATGAGGAAAAATGAATTCAGATTTATTCTTGGCAAGCTTTCGTTTAATGATGCTCGCAGCCCGATCCGCTTCAATGCGGCCCGGCATAGTGTAAAGATTGGCGTCGGTCATAGGCGTTTTTACAAATGCAGGTATCATAACCGATACGGAAACCCCTTCCCGTTTGACTCGCGCGCGCAGTCCCTGGCCGAAAACTCGAATAGCTGCCTTTGTTGCACAATATGAGGGAGCATGAGGGAAGCCGCGGATCCCTGCCAGAGAACTCATCAATGCAATCTGGCCCTTCTTACGGCTGCGCAAGCGGGGCAAAGCCGGCAAAACGGTATTGAGCATGCCATCGAGGTTCACTGCAAACACTGCCCGAATTTGCTCAGGAGTTTCTTCATCTTCAAGATTGCCGTGCGAAATACCTGCATTGGCGATCACCAGATCGAGCGGACTGATGGCATCAGCTTCAGCAACCCAAGCTTCCATGGCAGCTTTGTCCGTCACATCCACAGCGGAGTTATGAACTATTGCTCCCGAATTTGCGCACGAAGGACACAGATTTTCTAGTCCACCGGCACTGGTGTCTCCCAAGAAGAGATGGACGCCCGCAGCCGCGTACGCGCGGGCTAGAGCAGAGCCGATTCCTCCTGCCGCGCCCGTAATAAGAACAGCCTTTGGATTCATCATAATGAATACATTATTAGAGTTGTGAATGCGCTTTGTCAATTGACGGGAACGACGCCTCGTGAGTCAGTTTGAACAATGGATTGCCCGAACGGCAACTCACTTAATGAACTCACGCACAATCCGGAGAGGCCCTGTCAGGTTCCTGCCGTGACCAATCCGAAGCAAACACCAAGCAAAAAAATCGAAATACTTCTTTCGAGATTTCTTTTTCTAAGACCCTCACCACTGATTTTAATATGGTAAGCGTTTAATTTATTGCCCGAATAACGACATCAGCCATTTTCTTCCCCATTCGAAGCCACCTCGGATAACTTCGGCCAGGCTGATGCCGCCTTCCTGCAGGATCATCATTTTAACGGTATAGAACATAGAGACCGCTTCCATGTCGGTTCTATGCGGCGACCACATATATTTGGCCCAACCGATCTGACACAATCCATATACTCCCCATACCACTTGTCCGATGGCCATTACTCCAGTGGATACTTGTCCCAATCCCAACAGGATGCCCAAGGCCAATTGACCGAAGGCTAGCAAACCTACCGCAAATTGACTGAGTGTTACGATGCCTGCTCCAAACTGGGCTATAACGATTCCACCATAAGCAAACTGGCCGATAGCTAACAAACCTCTGGCGATTCTTAGTCGTCCGTTCGGATCACGCCCGAAAGCGATGCAGATCAATGGGAAACCGAGAATTGACACTCTGGTTTTCCATTCAAACCCTTTACGGGGTGGGAGATGTGAATTGTCAGGCAATGTATTGCCGGTCGAATGTGAGGCAATTTGAATACCATTCATTGGTTGCTCTGGCATAAAATTAGTTTACTCCGAAACGCCGCCTTTGGCGCGAATTCTAATCTCATCGCGCAACAGAAACAAATTAGAAGCAAACGAGCAACTCATGAAATATTGTACCAAGCGGCTCGGATTTTCCTTCCTTACTATTAGAGCGTTTTTCCAGAAATGAGCCGCTGTTGGTTGGCGCAATCCCAGCAATCGTATAAGATTGCCGAAAATTTTCAGATCCTTAAAAACCTTGCTCAACTTTTCACTGAAAGTAAACCTGTTTGCGCAAGTATGCGTCTGCGATTCGACGCCCATTGCGGCACGAGTTGGCCGCATGGCAAGGAAACCTTTGACGATCCGGCCAAAACAACGGTCAGGTTCATACAGTCGATTCCACGCATCGGCCCATTCGCCCATAATTTCCACCACCGGACGACTTGGGACGAAATTCATCCGCGAGGCCAGGGTCTCGCCGCTTGTAATCTGGGGAAGCAGCCTTCCCTCGCTCTCAAGTCGGTTCCACAATCTTGTATTCGGCATTGCCTGAAGCAGGTTGACAAAGGCCAATCCTGTTCCAGCCTCATCCAACAGCTTGCAGATGCGTTCGTCGACACCTTTTTCCTCGCCGTCGAATCCGATGACGAAGCTGGCTATGACCGTCAATCCCTTGGCATTTATTGTGCGGAGCGATTCAACCACAGGATTTTCAATGTTCTGCATTTTGCGGTTATGTTCCAGGACCGATTTGTCCGGCGACTCCACACCGATCAGCACATAGGAGAAGTTAGCCTCGGTCATGAGATCGATTAATTCAGGATCCTTCGCAAGGTTGAGTGATGCCTGAGTAGCAAAACCGAATGGCTCCCCGCGCGATTTGCTCCATGTCACCATTTCCTGTAAGATGCTGCGTACATTTGTTCTGCTGCCGATGAAATTGTCATCGCTCACGAATATCAGTCCTGACCAGCCCAGATCATAAAGCGCCTGTAGCTCACCGCTGATCTGTTCCGGGCTCTTGTAACGCATTTTCCGCCCGTAAAGGTGCACTACGTCGCAGAATTCACATTCAAAAGGGCACCCTCTCGATGTCTGTATAGCCATTGTCATGTAATTCGAAAGTTTAAGAAGATCGAACCTGGGAATCGGCGTGCTGGTGATGTCGGGTTTAGGTGATTCCATCACAACGCCGCTGCGTCGATTGGTTATTACTTCTATTATTTCATCGCGGACGGTCTCGGCCTCTCCACGAACAAGTACGTCCGCTCCAGCTTCCAATGCAGGCTCAGGAACGGAAGATACATACGGTCCCCCGCACACCACGAACTTCCCGCGTTCTTTCGCCTCGCGCACCAGCGATAGCAATCCCTGTCCCTGCAAGAGCATGCCCGACAGTAGGACGATCTCAGCCCACTGCCAATCCTCTTCAGATAACGCGGCGCAGTTCAGGTCCACCAGACGAACTTCCCAGTTCTCCGGAAGAAGGGCTGCAACAGTAATAAGACCGAGCGGCGGTGTGAAAGATTCCGCTCCTATATTGTCGCAGCTATGACTGAAAGACATGAGCGACAGCGGTAATTCAGGATTAACCAGCAGCAATTTCATTGGATTCCGCCCCCATTCAGTGACTATTCAGTATCTCTTGTTATCGTATCAGTCCAAATTGAGATTTCACAATAGCCGTGATTTATCATTTTTTTGTGTAGCCGTGAGCAGCCAGCTGCGCCAGCAACTTCCCCCGAGTTCCGCTTGGTATATTAATCCGATGCTCGACGGCTCGGCGGCCGGATTTTGCGGGAAACACCCCTTTTTCCGGCGAAATTTCCGTATTTAATGACCAGATTGCTCTAGGCGTTGTATCGAGAAGGGTGGCTATCGCTGCAAAAGATAAATCTTTTTGGAGACGTACTTTTTTCTACGGTGTCGAACGCAATTGCGCCCCGTGACGGAATCTTAACATCATAGAAGTCACGGTTCTTGCTGATAAGCAACAGCGCTATCCATCTTGGGACGTATTTCTCGGTTTCGGCGGGAAGTGGCACATCCCAATAAGATGAAGCGCCAAAAGAGTTAAGTCTTTCTACTATTCTAGTAGGTCCTGCATTATATGCAGCTGTAGTTAAAAGCCAATCATTAAACCCGTCGCGCTCCGGCCGGCCGTTCAAGTTTACTTTCTTCACCCTGTTTAACCAAGCAAGATATTTGGCCGCGGAATGAGTTGAGTTAACCAGATCGGCACGTTCATCCTTCCAATCGGTAATATTCATCTTCCAATCATATTGAGGACAGCCGCTCGGCCCGCATACCGCCGTGGATTTTATGAATTGCCAATAACCATAAGCCCCTGCAGATGACAAAGCACGGCTATTGTAACTACTTTCAATAGCTGCCAGATAAAGATATTCCACCGGCAAATCATATTTCTTTAGAACCTTTTCTATTATCGGGCGAAAGGAATCAGCTCGCGCCAACCAGACCAGCACCCGTGAACGCCTGTCCTGTAACAAATAATTTATTTCCTTGATAATTCTGTCGCGGACATCTTTCCGATGAATCGGAACCGTGGTTTTCGCGATTACCAAATTTCCCTTATCAACTTGTGGCGGTAGTCCATATCGGAATCCATCGGACAAAGTAGCGAAGTGAGCGCCAGGTACAAGCACTCGAGCAGCTCACCCCATTGGGCCATAGCAACTCGCAGCCGATTAAGGCACATACAATTAATGTGAATAAGTTACAGCGTTTAAACAATTGGATTTTCCTTTAGAATCTCAGTGCCATAACCCGCTCAAGAAACATTAAATCAGTTCTACCAAGGACTATATTTTTGTAAAGCGGGTTCATTGATTTTAGAATCAGATTATCGCCAGCAAATTCGACCTTCTTCACAAATGCCCTACCCCCCTTCCGATCTTTGAAGATTACCAGATCGCCATCTCTGATTTCTTCCCAGGATTCGGGCTTGATAAAAAGAAGTGCTCCGTCTCCAAAAAATTCTCTCAGACTATCCCCTCGGACCTTCACACAATATAACGTCTGAGCCAGGACAGGATCAACACCTGGCGGTATCTCCACCTGGTCGAATCCTTCGCCGAGGGTAAAGCCGCCATCTGTATACTCAAATCCCTTACCAGCACTCACCTGTCCCACTACAGGCACCGTTCTCGCGTAAGTCAGGCCTGGAGTTCCATCTGTAATGCTCCTCACGCGCTCAATGGCCCGGCAGATCTCATTAGATTCCGAAAAGAGCCTCACGTCATCCGCTTCCGAATCCCAAGTCCAAGAAAAAGGACGGACTCGAAAAAAATCTGTCAACTCACCTTCCACAAACTTCTTGTTAGTTTTTGCCCGAATGCACAGATTTCTAAATCGAGTGGCGCCATAGGCCCGACTTTCGCCATCTTGCTCCTGCGAAACGAGATAAATTTGCACCAGAGCGTGAATAGCTCGATTTTCCGCGGGGTGGAACGACATGGCTCGCATTTCTTCAACAAGATCTTTTCGTTGAGTTTTAACAGACTGGATGAGCAAATCCCTCATTCCTCGGAATTTCGGATTCGGGCGAGGGGGCACACGATGCAATTCGAATCGGACCATATCCAAAATATCGTCTTCGGAACTCTCAAGAAATTTGCACCATGTCTTTAGAGCGGAACGATACTTGGTCCTGCTCAAGTCCGGTGGATTCTTTTTTTTGTTGATGATCTGAGAGATGTAGGCAGGAGACACGTCAAGTTCCGCGGCTAAAGCTTTCTGGCTTTTGCCGAGCTGTCTGATCCGCAGTTTTGCGTATTCTCCGAACGTGACCATTTTCTTGATAACCGAACAGGTTACTTATTTAAGATCCTTAACTTATTACAATCCCACGTGATATACTGCGTTTGAATACTAATTCGGATAGTGGAATTCTATGGGCCGGGAAATTAACTGTCAAGGGAAATTAGTGAACAGCTACGATCCGATTGTATATTTCCAGTCCTCGTTCCCCTGCTGGAAGCTCAAAACGAGGAAAGTCGCCTTAACGCATTCACAGTAGCTAATCGGACCGATGCACGTCAATTGTCGTTGCGAGGTCATCCTGCCCTTGCAGGATGGCGATCCATTTCGCGCTGGAGATTGCTTGATTTCGCGAACGATGACGCGTGCATTCTTGCCGAGGTCATATTTAGGGCTAAGATAGATGCCACACTTCCTACTTACAACATGGCCTCTATAGAAGCCATTGCCAGCCACTATTTTTTTCTTTTTCCATCCTGCAGACGAACTGACTTGGAGGACTAGAGGATTTCGATGACCAAATGAAAACCCGCGGAGATTGACACCGCGGGTTTTCACTTTCGAGGAGAAGAGGCCTGGATACCAAGTTAGAACTGCAGGGAGAAATCGAGATACAGTCCTTCTACGCTCACATCAGCAAAGAGTCGGCCCCGGTTCCCATCGAGTCTCCACTGCTTATAACCGGCCTTTATACCTGCATCGACATTCCTACTGAGCGGCGGAGCTATCCCTACACCAGCATCCCATGTGGATAATCCGAGCCCCGCGAAACTCATCCAGCTGAATCTACCTTCCAGATACGGCTTGAACCACGAAAAATAACCTGTGTTTGTGGGTTGATATCGAACATGCGCCCCGATGGCCGGCTGTATCAGAGTTTGAGAAAAGTCCACTCCCGCCGCACCGTCTTTGCTGACTCTTTCCACCCATTTGATCAAATGAAGGTCCGCGTTGGGCCCAAATATAACATCCCGGCCAAACAAGACGTCGTAATCAGCCCCGATTACAAAAGAAGTTATATTCAACTCACTCTGGACAGCATCATCCTTTTTGAGAAGCAGGCCGGCAAAATTGCCTTCACCCGATACATGGCCAGGCCCTCCCCAGGCCCATGGCGTGTACTCCAGACGTAAATTGATTTTGTCCCATGCCTTGAGGTAAGCGTAAAATTCCCATAACGTCACGTCGGTCGGCATTCTCAGGTGCCCATAAAGGTTGAGGAATGTTCCTTCTCCCCCCCGACTGACCACTTTGGTGGAACCGGTGACGCTGGCAAAATATGGCCGCATTCCTAACGCAAATGCATAATCTTTCCTGGGACACAGAATCTGCCGACGCGGCTGGCCGGCCGCCACTTCCCAGTCGCCAGCCCACCCGGCCGCTTGCTTGGCCGTTCTTTCAACAGTGGCATCAGATGGATTAGCTCCCGAAACCCTGACTTTGATGGGATATCGATACTGCTCCCAGGCGCTCGCCCAACCCGTTGCCAGCAGAAAAATTATCAGGGTGATCGGAGCCCAGGGATTTCTCATTACTCCCCTTGCTTCCATAGGGATACCTCCAAAAGGTTCCGAACCGGAGTATCTGGCCCCTGCTGCAAACAGCTCCCCGCGATTTTTTTCAAAGGGTTTGACCTTTCCCCGGAACGCACCGGACTTTCCGCTGGATTGAGGCCCGCGATTGCGGGCGCTCACATAATGCTCCTGCACACCTAACCTAAAAGCGGGGAAAAGTCAAGATTTTTCGTGAAGAAATTCTTTAAAATGTCGATATATTATGTTCAATTTATAAAGTTATGGTTTACTGTTAGTGCGATATCACATTTTATTTTCCGACACAAAATCGCTCGAAAATTCGATCCAATATTCCGTCATCCACTCGTTCCCCGGTTATCTCTTCAAGAATCGCTAGAACTCGCCGCAATTCCACAGACACAATCTCGGGGCGCATTCCAAAGCTTTGTTCAAAGTTCTGCATCAGATCATTGATTATAGCCTGGGCTCTTTCCATCAACAGTAGACATCGGCTATTCAGGCTGGCTTGATTAGTCACGTTCTTTTCGATGGCCATTGACGTAGCCGTCTCGAATAACAAATTCTCTAATTGATCGAGACCTTCGCCTGTTTTTGCGCTCAAGGCTGTGCACAGTCCGTCCGTGGAGGTAAATTCGATTTCCTCCGGTTTTATGACCAGCCCCAGATCCTGTTTGTTGAGCACTATGATTATTTGCTTTCCGGAACAGGCTTCAAGCACTTCCCTATCGAGATGATCGAGCGGTGAGGAGCCATTAACCACAGCTATAACGAGATCGGCCTGATCTATTTTCTCGTGGGACCGGCGTATTCCTTCCTTTTCGACATGATCCGGATTCTCCCGAATTCCTGCTGTATCATAGAGAATGAATGAGACCCCTCCAATAATAATACGATCTTCCAATGTATCTCGTGTAGTCCCGGGATATGGGGTGACTATAGCTCGTTCGGCTCGGAGCAGGCGGTTGAACAGTGTGGACTTGCCAACATTCGGTTTTCCTATTATCACAGTGTTTATGCCTTCTCTACGGAATCGTCCGCGTTCAGCAGCCTCAGTTAATTCTCGAATCATGTCGCTAATTCGTCGAAGCCCCGGTTCCGGATCCGGCGGAAGTTCGTCATCATCTTCATCAAAGTCTATATGCGCCTCCAGTTCAGCTATCAAATTCTTGAGAGCATCCGAAATTTCATAAATTTTTCGTGAAAGCGCCCCATCCAAGCGCGCCCTGGCTTCCGCAACAGCACCAGGCCCTGCTGCGTCTATCAAGTCTATCACGGCCTCAACCTGGACAAGATCCAAACGGCCGGCAAGAAACGCGCGCAAAGAGAATTCACCCCTATTTGCAGGTCGCGCTCCTAACGACACTATCATCTTCAATGTCATATCAAGGACTGCAGGGCTGCCGTGAAGACTAAGTTCGACCATATCCTCCCCGGTATAGGAGCGAGGACCTTTCATGAACAAGGCAAGACCGTCATCCAGGATATTTCCGTGTTCAGGATCAACTACCCGACCATAAACTGCTTCACGGTCGGGAAATTCAGACCTCTTTGAAATTGGCCGGAAAACTCTCTCTAGCATCGAAACCGACTCGGGCCCGCTCAGGCGAATGACTCCAATACCTGAATAGCCCATCGGGGTCGAAAGGGCGACGATGGTATCCGATGAATTATGCGAGTTTGAGACCGTCATTAGGAATTAGGAAGAACAGCACAGAGTGTTTAGGATCCAAAATCCGTGCCCGACAAGATGGTAAACCATTGCCAGGTGTCTTATTGGCAGACGACCTGATTTCAGAGTGAGGGCGAACGGCCAAGCATTCTTAACCCTCACATTCCTTGATGCATTTCGGTGTATGGATAAAGAGAACACCCGGAAATTCCCGGCCTACTGAGCATCAGCAGAATAATGATGCTTTCCTAATTGAAAGCCTCGGGCAACGCATCATCCCTCCGGCATCCCGGTTTGAGGCATCTAGCGTCTGCGGCGTTTGCTGGTAAGGGCTTTTCGGGGATACACTATGAGTCTACGCATCTGGCCTTCGCCATAGCTTTTGGTGTATACGTCCCTGTCTTCTGCAAGCATCATGTGAATGATTCGGCGTTCTGAGGGCGGCATAGGTTCCAGCGGAACAGGTTTGTGCGTCTTTTTCGCTTTGTCGCCCGCTTTAATCGCTATATCTCGCAGATTCTCTTTCTTTCGCTCCCTGTAGTTCTCGGTATCTACTATAATATCAACTTTTTGTCCGGGTGGATTGAATTTATTGACAATTTTGTTGACGATGAACTGAAGAGCGTCCAAAGTCTGACCCTTTTTCCCTATCAATAGGCCCGACCCATCACTTTTGATGTCGAGATAGACTGAACCATCAACAATATCGGACCTAATTTCAGCATCCGCAGGCACGCGTTCCAATATGTTCTGCAGAACATCCCGAGCCGTGTCCACATATAAGACTGGATCAACAGGTGATTCTTGTCGCTCGATATTATTAGGAGATTCTAATTCCGGTTCATCATCGGGACTCTTCTCGTGTATTTCAGCGGCCTTGTCCTCTGGAGGCGAGGAAAGAATCGGCTGGACTTCCATAACTTCTTTGAGAACGGTACGCCGTTTCACCCTCACCCTGGCTTCTCGGTGACCTACTATACCAAGGAATCCTTTGCTGCTCTCCTCCAGCACCTCTATCTCCAGCAGGGTTTCATCTACTTTCAACTCTTCACAGGCTCTTTCAATCGCCTCTTTGACGGATTTTCCGGTAAATTCATAAGAACTCATCAGGATCCCCTTACTTGGCCATCCTGTTGGTGATGACCTGCTGCCCTATGGACAGCACATTGCTAATCAACCAATATAGCACCAGGCCGGATGGCATGCTCAAGAAGACGTAAGTAAGGACAACAGGCATCACCATCATCATTTTTCGCTGTGTTGGGTCCCCTCCGGAAGGGGTCATCCATTGTTGAAGAGCCATGCTCACTCCCATTAGTATAGGAGTCGGCCCGAATTTCATTCCGCTAATTTGCCACACCTCATCTGGTGCGGACAGATCATTGATGCAGAAGATGTGTGGAATACATAAAAACGGAGCATGCCTCAACTCGATGGCATAAGACAGGGCCTGATAAAGTGCAATGAAGACCGGCAACTGTAGAAACATAGGCCAGCAACCACCCAAAGGATTGACTTTTTGTTCCTTGAACAAATCCATTGTGGCCTTGTTCATGGCCGCCTTATCATCTTTGAACTTTACCCTGAGCTTAGCTAACTGTGGTTGCAGGTCCTGCATCCTTTTCATCGATTTCATACTCTTATGCGTCAGAGGTATGAAGAGGATTTTGATAATTATAGTAAGGAATATGATATCTATACCGTAATTGTTTGTTCCGGGGATGTGTAAACCAAACAGGTCAAAGCCGCGATTGCAGAACCTCAAGAATTTCAGAAGATATTCGGCCGGTACCTCAAGTACGGTGTAGTTGCTGTAAATAAGTGCCAGCGACAGGTCATTACCCGCATCCCGCAGAGCGCCGCGCTCTTTCGGACCCAAATAGATCATCATCTTTGTTTCTACGGGTTTACCTTTGGGGAGATCAATAGCTCCGTACCTGACCCAGATCTCGGCGAAACCTTCGTGGGATGGCTTAAACAGAGTCACTCTGGTGGCGGGGGATTCCCCGAATACGAGCGCCTTGAAAAAATAAACATCGCCCAGCCCAGCCCATTTGATTTGACCCGAAGGTTCTTCATCACCTTTTATATCTTTAAAATAATAGTCTTTCAGCGCGCCATTCAACAGAATCTCTGCACTGTTCCAACTAAATCTATCTCCGCCTTCTCCTTTGTATATTTTGCGCCAGGGGAATGTGACCAAATAATTTTGGTCTTCGCTGGAATTATTCGTCAATGTGACATTGAGTCCGATCTCATAATTCTCAGGCTGGAAGGTATATGTTTTGGTTATGGTTAGTCCATCCGGCCGAATGGCTTCGAAACTAACATTCTGTTTCGTTCCCTTTTCGGACAAGCGAATCTTGGTCTCAGCCGTCGGATACTTGTAATCCAGGGCGGTGTCACTAAAAGTCTCGTCACGTCTTGTAAACATGATTGATGGGCCGGCGGTATCCGGACCACTCGGATCGAAGAGATCAACCAGGTCCGTACCGTTCAATCCAGCTTTATATTGCTTCAGTTTAAATGAAATTATTTTGCCGCCCCTTGAAGACAGGACGGCCTCATATAATGGAGCGTCAATCTTTACCTGAGTTTCAGCCGCAGCCCGGCCTTCCTCAGCCCTAGGCGTCGACTGCCCGGCTCCCTCCGTGATTCCAGGTTTGGTCTGGGGCTTGACTTCAACTGTCCTTTCCTGGACAGGAATCGGCGGTCGAGTTTTGGTGGTTTCCTGACTTTCCGGGGGTTTTCTGGGAGGCGCAGGCGGAGCAACCGCTTGGTAGACAAATTGAAAACCAACAATTATCAGGACAGACAAAATAATTGCCAATACTAAATTACGGTCCATTAAACAGCTCCCGCGTATCGGGGTAATCGGATTTTACGGCCACTGACATTCGAACCAGTCTTCTTCCCCCCGGAGGCCAAATTTAATTAAGGAACGGGGTCAAATCCACCCGGTCCAAAGGGTCTACACCGCAGCAAGCGTTTGATCGCAAGAAAACTGCCTTTGAACATGCCGTATGTGAGCACGGCCTCTCGGGCATACTCGGAACAGGTAGGATAAAAGCGGCAAGCGGACGGGAACAATGGCGAAACCAAAATTTGATATAATCGAATCAATCCCCCGGCTGCATAGCTGCCGGCGGCCGATATCCCTTGAAAAACCGATCCAATTCTTCCCAGATCTGTCTTGTGCTCAATTCCGTTGTTCCGCGCAAAGGAATGAAAACAATGTCCATCCCGGAGGGCATGTTGTCCCGATTCAACCTGAAGTACTCTCTGAGCCTTCTCTTGATCCAATTTCGAGTACAAGCTTTCCCAATTTTTTTGCTCGCCGCTATTCCCATCCGTGTCGGACCCACTGGATTCGTGAGCATTCGGATATGAAAGTGGTCGGTGCGGTGTCTGGTTCCTTTTTCAATGATCCACCTATATTGGGCGGAGCGATTTATCCTAATTTGTTTTGGGAACCTAAAGCGCTCTTTTTCAGACCGACAGACGCTTGCGTCCCTTTGCCCTTCTTCTGTTGATGACCAGCGCGCCACTTTTTGTACTCATTCGGACACGAAATCCGTGGGTTCTCTTGCGCGATACATTACTTGGTTGATAAGTTTCTTTTCACGATGGTTCCCCGAGCCAGTAATAAAACCTCTAAACAAACCATCTAAACTCATTACGGTTCTCAAGTCAAGAACTTTGGCCTTGATCACGGCAAGTCTCCGGAATCCTTCGGCTCTGAATTATTTGAGACAATAATCCGGAGTTTTCTTCTGAGCAATAGACGCTGTATAGCCGAATCGTTCGTGGCACATGGAGCAGGCGAGCAAGTTTCTTCGCCTCTCTATCGGAAATGGAAAGGCCAAACAGTACCTAATGTTTTACTTTAATTTATTGTTGCATTATGTTGATATTAATGATATTTAATTGGCACACTATCAATGGAGGTCCCGACATGATGCTCCATGTTACAATAATAGCCCTCGAATGCGCAGCTTTGGCCGCATTCCTTATCTTGTGGCACATGGTTATAAGAAAAAAATTGCGAGGAGCATTTCTTCGAGAAGCCGGCCAGCAGATCTTATTGCCATTCAGATATTTTTCCTGGGTTCTTATGGCATTGGTATTGGTAACCTGCCTCGTGCAATTACATTTTGTCTGGCTCTCCTCGCAGATCCAGGACGAAATGGTCTCGGCAAACCGTTTAATACAGGATCAACAGATGGGCTCTTTCGGAGCGGACGAGCTTAAAGCATTGATTGACGACCTACGAACTCACACGGAAGCGAACATTAAAGAATTGCGTTCTCTTGGACTGAGTCCTCAGCGCGGTCCGATGATTGCTTCGGCGTCATCTGCAGAACCAGACGCCACGCTGCTCAGACCTCAGGACAAGGCTACGGGCCCAACAGCTCAGAATTTTCATAAAGATACTGAAAAAGGCGCATTTGAAAAGGAGGCTAGGGCGTCATCCACGCGAAAGGCAAAAAATCAGGTAATTAGCAAGTTACCTGACCGAGAATACCAACAGGACAGAGAACTATTCTCGATGCGTGTTAACAATATGGGAAACGTAACTCGAACCGGTCTGCGCGTTAGAAAACAGCCTGAGTACGGATTCAGACGTAGTAGAGAAACTGACTTCCGGACAGCAAGTAAAGGTGACGGACAAGCGTATGGTCAAGAATACAGTCTGGTTCAGAGTCATAACGCCTTCCGGGACAGCCGGGTGGGTGGATTATCGGTATTTGAGACTCGACGCAAGAGCAGACAATTCTTCTTTGTAGATCCAAAAAGCGCACATAAGCGCTTTCCGGCCTGCGATTAAGGGTGCCCAGGAAATCTGGTGTAGCCGAATAATGAACGATCAACGGCCCAGTGAGATTTTTCGATTCGACCTCACATTAGAGATTCCGCATCACCAAATCCAATTTCGGCATACAGAATGGATGGGACGGTTACCACTTAAGCCAACTGAAAAGTTCTACTGTCTTTGAACTCATTGAATTTGCCGTAGCGCATAATTAGTCGGATTTGTTTTACGGACCTACCATGTTTAAATTTTCAGCAGGGACCTCCGGTATGCCTTCGGCGTCCAAAAATGTGACGGACCGTTTTCATTGTTTTACAGTCCCTGTGTGAAGATCCAGTGTTCTCTAATGAGCTTTGCGATCCCCTCAACAAAGCGGAGTCCTAAGATTTTCACGCTTCAAAGAAAGAAATGCGAACAAGGGACTTCTTCGAAATGAACAAGACAAGAATTATCATTGCCGAAGATGAAAAAGTAATTGCCGACGATCTTGCTCTGTTTTTGAGGGAATCAGGACATGAGGTCATTTTGGTTACAGATGTGGAAGATGCTGTTCGAATGGCGAAAGAAAATAAGCCTGACCTCGTAGTCATTGACACAATACTGAACGGAAAGATCGACGGCATTAAAGCGGGGGAATTTGTACAAAGTCAGCTAGGAATTCCGGTGATCTATCTAAGCGCAGAGGCAGATATCAAGAATCTGGAGCTAACTAAAACCACCGACCTGTCCGCGTACCTGAAAAAGCCAATCAATCCGGCGGACGTTCAATCAGCCATAGAGGTGATGCTTTATAAAGATAGATTCGACGAGAAGCTCAGAGAAAGTCTCGAATGGCTATTCATAACGCTCAACGATATAGGAGACGGTTTAATCTCAGCAGACAGCGAGGGCCGGATAATATTCATGAATGAAAGCGCACAGATCCTGACAGGATACGAGGAATCCGAAGCTCGCAACAAGTCCTTGGCCGATATATTAGATATAACCGAAGGAGATAAGGACAGTTCCGAAAAAGGAGTGGTAGGGAAACTGCTCACTCATAGAGCAGTCACCGCTAGATTCGGACCTTGTGCTATTGAATCCCGGAATGGATCGATAACAATGGTTGATATCTGTTCAGCGCCTATTCGAGATACGCGGGGGAAGCCTGTCGGTCTGATACTCGTTTTTCACGATATCACCGATCTTAAGAACACGGAAGAAGCGCTGAGGGCAAGTCATGAAGCGTTGGCGTCATATTCGGCCACCCTGGAAAGTAAAGTGAAAGAAAGAACAGGTGAACTAGAGGAATCACGGTCGGAACTGAAAATTTATTCCGAGAGTCTTGAAAAGACCAACGAAGCTCTAAGAATAATCGTTGAGGGGGTTGAAGAGCAGAAAAAGGAAATTGAAACAAAGATTACTCAAAATCTCAATTTAACAGTGAAACCTGTATTGGAGCAGTTGAAATCGCAGCAGCTACCTGATACTGCGGCATTTCTTCTCCAATCCCTGGAGTTCAGTCTCAGCAACGTGTTTTCCTCATTCGGGTTTAACATCGGTAAGGATGTTCACCTTTTGACCCCAAAGGAAATGCGGATTTGCGAGATGATCAGGTCGGGACTTGCATCAAAACAGATAGCCAAAGTGCTGAATATATCTCCCCAAACTGTTTTGGTTCATAGAAAGAATATCAGGAAGAAACTTTCATTATCCAAATCTCGCAGCAACCTGGCATCGTTTCTCAAGGCGCATTTCTGACGAGGCGTTTTCTACGAAGTACCCTTGTAGGATGTGGCGAGCGCAACGAACCGCGTCATACTGGAAAAAGGCCAACCGGGATTTAATGTATGGCATCTATATGTGAGAACCACGGATCTCCATGAGCTATCTGTTGCGCCCGGCAAATTCTGTGATTTATGGGTTATTTGGCTTCCGCTGTCGATCCGATAAACGAAAAATCAGCTATCCGATCGAAAAATCCCGCAATTTCTCTCAAGAGACCAAGACGGTTGTTCCTCAACTTCTCGTCTTCCACCATTACCATGACCTTATCGAAGAAAATATCAATCGGACCCTTCAGTTCTGCCAGAATCTCGAGAGCCTTCGCGTAATCTCCATTGTTTACAAGTGGTTCAGCTTGCTTGGTTACAACTTTGAAGGCTCGGAAAAGTTCCTTTTCCTCGGGTTCGATCAGGCCTTTCTCAGAGAATTCAGAATGGGGCATATTCTTAAGAATATTTACTACTCTTTTGAAGCCTATTATTATGGAATCGAAATCGCTCCTCGTTTTCCACTCCGCTAGTGCTTCCACACGTCGCCTGGCGTCCACGATATCATCAAATCTTGCCCGGACCGCAGCCTCCACTGCATCAAGTGAAAAACCCTGGGATGTGTGAAAGTTCACAAAACGAGTGCGTATGAACTCCATTACATCCTCTTCAACATCCTGCGGATCGCGTGTCCGTTTTTCGGCTAAAGAATTGAGCGATTCCCGGACCAGCCGCCGCAGATCCAAAGATTTCTTCAGCTCTATAACGATCTGGATTATTGCCAGGACATGCCTTCGAAGAGCATAGGGATCCGCTGCTCCCGTCGGGATTAGACCTACGCTGAAACAGCCCACAATCGTGTCAATTCTGTCTGCGATGGAAATCAACGAGCCGATCATGCCTTCAGGCAAATTGTCTCCCGCATGGGACGGAAGATAATGCTCCCGAATCGCGGTTGACACGTCATTGAGTTCTCCATCCATTTCAGCGTAGAGGCTGCCGATGACTCCTTGCAGTTCCGGAAACTCATACACAATGCCGGTTTCCAGGTCACACTTGCAGAGCAACGCGGCCCTTTCGATCTGTTGAATCTTATCAGGTGAATACAATTCGCCGAGCTTCAATGCCAGATACTTGAATCTTTGAACCTTCTCGAAAGCAGTCCCCAGGCGGGAATGAAAAACAACTCCTTTAAGCGCTTCGAGCCGATTCCCGAGTGGCTCTTTCCTGTCTTCTTTGAAATAGAACCGAGCGTCCTCCAGTCTCGCCTTCAATACTCTTTCATGACCGACAATTGAGATCTGGGTATTTTTAACAGGGGTATTGTTAACGGCTACAAACCGATTGGTGATTTTGCCATTCTTGTCTTGAATAGAGAAATAGCGCTGATGCTTTTTCATGCAGGTCATGAGTATAGGAGCAGGTAGTTCCAAGAAATCCTTAGGAAATCTGCCCATGACCGGATAGGGGCTTTCAACCAAGAAGGTCACCTCGTCTAGCAGCTCTTCGTCATCAAACACTCGCAGCTCTGCTTCCTTGGCCAATTGCGCGATCTGTCTTTTGATTTCCATTTTGCGGTCTTCGGGATCAATAATCACGCCTTGAGCATTAAGTGTTTCCCGGAGGTCCTTGAGTGAGGAGACCTTGAATGGCGCGGGGTTGGTAAATCTGTGTCCTCTGCTAAAATCACCGCTCTTAATGTTTCCAAACGTAAAAGGAACTATTTTTCCTTCCAATATAGCGACTATCCAATGAATCGGCCTGGCGAACCGAACTTCCAGATCCATCCACCTCATGGTTTTCGGGAACGAAATCTTCTCCAGCAGCTCAGGAAGTATATTGGAAAGCACTGCTACCGTCGGTAAACCACCTTCCTTTTTGCGAACCGCGATTTGTTCTCCTTTCGTAGTCTTCACGACGATCAAGTCGGCGACTTCAACTCCCTGACTACGCGCAAAGCCAATTGCAGCCTTGGTCGGGTTCCCTTTTTCATCGAAAGCTGAGGATACTGGTGGGCCGGTCTTCTCGACTTCTCTCTCATTCTGAGCAACCGCCATATCTGAGATGCTTAGAATGATTCGTCTGGGCGTTGCGTAAATATTCATAGCGCCGTGAGGAACATGAGCTGTGTTCAGCGCCTTTGCGAACAGCTCCAGGAGCGATTCACGAGCGGTCACAAAGAAGCCCGCCGGGATCTCCTCGGTACCAATTTCCAGGAGGAACTCGCCTTTCATGATCAGCCCCTCCCTTCGGCAAATTTCTTAAGCAGCGGGAAACCCATTGTCTCCCTTTGTGCGATATAGGCCGCAGCCGATTTGCGTGCTAGATTGCGCACACGGTGGATGTATGCTGTTCTCTCGGCAACGCTGATTGCGCCTCTAGCGTCGAGTATATTGAACACATGCGAGCATTTCAGGCAGTATTCATAGCCCGGCAACACGAGTGGTTCATCGTGGTCCAACAGTCTGTTTGCCTCGGATTCGAACATATCGAACAATTTGATCAGCATCGATTTATCGGCCATATCAAAATTGTAAATGGAGCCTTCCACTTCGGAGCGGTGATGAACATCCCCGTATGTAACGTCTCCGGTCCATTTCAGATCGTAAACGCTTTCTACTCCTTGCAAATACATGCATATACGTTCGAGTCCGTAGGTAAGTTCGACTGATACGGGCTTTAAATCGAACCCACCCGCCTGCTGAAAATAGGTGAATTGTGTGATCTCCATTCCGTCCAGCCAGACTTCCCAGCCGACTCCCCAAGCGCCTAGCGTCGGGGATTCCCAATCATCTTCCACGAAACGTATGTCATGAGCGAGTGGATCAATACCAATCGCCGCTAGCGACTCGATATAAATATTTTGCACTTCGAGCGGTGACGGTTTGAGGATCACTTGGAATTGATAATAATGTTGCAGTCTGTTGGGGTTTTCACCGTAACGGCCGTCAGTGGGCCTGCGAGAAGGTTCCACGTATGCGACATTCCATGGCTCGGGCCCTAAGACCCGCAGGAATGTGGCGGGATTCATGGTTCCTGCTCCTTTTTCCACATCAAAAGGCTGCTGGAGCACACATCCGCGTTCGGACCAGAACTTGTTAAGCTCCAGAATCAGTTCTTGGAAACTAAGCATGAATTAAGCCTCGATTGCCGGATTGTCCGGGGTAATTGATCGTCGCCTAAACAGAGCGTAAACATATTCGTATAACACCCGCTGCTCGCTAGGGTCAAGGATTACGTGCGCCTGACCTGATACGGCCATTGTAGCCCGGATGGTGTGCAGTGTTGATGGCGTTGAGAGCAGTGCTTTCGGCTCGTATCCCGAACGGCCGGTACTTCCCCGGATTGGCGACCTATTCGCCTTTAGATAGCTGCATTTCGGCTTCGTGGGAGTTGTCTTCACGCAGCGGAGAGGTAGGAATGGCAGATGCCGGTCTTCCAAATATAAGGCTACTGCTCGGCGACCCCGAATCACTTCAAATCGAAATTTGATTCTTGTTTCATCACATCCTATAATGGTGCCTTTCCCGAAAAAGATACTCATCCTAGGAACGGTCTGTACATGAGTGACCGCTCATTATTTTTGTCTGTGTTCTATGGTTTTTTGGCGTTCTACCTCGTCGCCCCTACTCTTGTGTGCAGTCAGGGGAACCAAACAGAATTGGAACGCGGCAAAGCTGCGCTCGAAGCAGGTCGGATCGATGAGGCGGAGTCTATCCTGTCACAGTTGGTTTCAAATGATCCTCAAGCGCAGCATTATTATTATCATGGACTTGCCTTAGGAGCTAAAGCAAGAGATGACCTGGCTATTGAGGATTTTGGCCGCGCCATAGCGTTGGACCCCAACCAGGCCAACTACTATTTCAGGCGAGGAATCGTTCTCTCACGTAACGGAATGTACCAGGAGGCGATCAGTGATTTCACTAAAACCCTGGAACTCGATCCCAATATGTCTCAATCTTTGGGGTACAGGGCCAGAGCGTTTTTCATGGCAAATAGACGAGAACAGGCACTTCAGGACCTTGCCCGTTCCATCCAGGGCAACCCAAGTAATGGCGCTTTGTACGCTCTGAGAGGAGACATTCTCTCTTCTGCGGGCGAGTACGCGGTAGCGATACAGGATTATGACAAGGCTATCCAGTTGAGGCCGAATGATCCGACTATCTATAATAATCGCGGAATAGCTCTGGCCAATCTTGGCAAAACACGCGAGGCTGTGGCAGATCTCAATGCAGCGATGGATCTGGCTACTGCCATACCTGTTCCTGCTCAAATGAGCGCTCCTGCAATACATTGGTAGTGAAGAGTGACCGGGGAGCGCCCCAATTATTGATCTGAGTTGAACCTTTTGCTTCTATGGCGGCTGGGCCTAACTATGTCCCCGAAGGGGACAAACAAAAATAGCCGTGGGTGAAACCCACGGGAAACGAAGACAAAGTCCATAGTCCCAACGACCGTGGAGCGGTCGCACAAAATCACCAAAGAATCAATCACATGACAACCTATACGCAAATCTATTATCATATAGTGTTTGGCACAAAGAACAGGGTTCCGGTCTTGGCCGCTGCCCATCGGCAGGATTTGTTTCGATATGTTCGCGGTATCATAAACAGCCTCGAAGGCCGACTATATTGCATAAACGGGACCGCAGATCACCTGCATGTTGTTTCCAGCGTGCATCCAACTTGCCGTTTGGCTGATTTTGTAAAGGCTATCAAGACCGGTTCATCTAAATGGATCAAACATAACGGTTATTTTCGAGACTTTACCAATTGGCAGGACGGCTACGCGGCTTTTACGAAGAGCGCCGGCGACCTTTCCAATTTGATTGCTTATATTGAAAGGCAAGAACAGCATCACAGGAAGCGTTCTTTTCTTGATGAGTATAGAGAGTTACTCAGGGAGGCGGGGGTGGAATTTGACGAAAATTACTTACTCTGATCGCATGAAGAACTCCTTAACTAGCTCGGTGGGATTCCCGAGTCTTTTGTTCGACCCCTCCAGGGTCGATTTGCGGTGGGACATGGTCCGCTGTCCGTGGGTTTCACCCACGGCTATTCTTGTTATTCCCCTTCGGGGAATTAGTCGGTCTACAATTAGCGACAAACAGAAGGTCCGAGGAGGCTCTTTCTTGCTAAGACGACCTCGTCGGCCCCCTCAAGAACTCTTGTGATGGGTAATCTTGCGTCTGCGGCGGCACGTTCTGACGAAGTCCCCGAAGGGGTCACACAAAATCACCAAAAATCAATTAGATGACAACTCATGTCAAAAGCCTCCGAAGTAAGAAAAATTTTTAAAGAACAGGGTTTGGCGCCGAAGAAGTGGATGGGACAAAACCTCCTGGTAGACAAATTCTATTTGAACAGAATTGTGAAAGCCGCTGATCCGAGGGAGGGAGATAAAGTCGTCGAGGTAGGAGCCGGGCTAGGGGTGCTGACGGCAGCCCTTGTCGAGCAAGGTGCCAAAGTTTGGGCGCTGGAAATCGATTCCGGTTTCTTCCGGGCATTGCAGGAAAAATTTGGGGAATCAGAGAATCCGGTTTTGATCCACGCGGATGCCCTTAAATTCGATTTCACCGGTCTGGCTGAGAACATAGGAAAACTGCATGTGGTAGCCAATCTACCTTACAATGTTTCGAGCCGACTGATTTTCATGTTCCATGAACACCGACAGATTTTTTCCTCCATGCATGTATTGTTGCAGAAAGAGGTCGCGCAGCGACTGATAGCGGCGCCCGGCTCCAAGGACTACGGGGTATTGACTGTTCTGTTGGGAATAAGCGCCACAGTCGAAATACTCTTTGATATTCCGCCCAAGGCCTTTGTTCCGGTGCCGGAAGTCACGTCGTCTCTCGTCTACATATATTTTGCTGATCTCCCACCCATACATGTTTCCGATAGTCAATTATTGACTCGCCTGGTGAAAGCTTCTTTTGCTGGTCGCCGAAAGACCCTGAGAAATACACTTCGGAATGCGCCCATCACAGGACTCAACCCGGAACTTCTCAGAATCTCGGCAGATCAGGCCGGGATTGATCTTGGGCGCCGTGGAGAGACCCTGACTCCGGAAGAATTCGCCCGGTTCGCAGATGTTATCAAAGCAAATCTATGACGTAAAATCCATAAAGCTCTTGTCACGCTGCATTGATGAAAATCATGCCAAAATTGTCTATAATGGTTGGTTATAGCAATTGCCAAAAGTTTTGGCCGATTCGAGGTGGCCTTATACCGTCATTCCGGCGTAGGCCGGAATCCAGTCTTTTCAATAGGTTCTGGACCCCGGCTTTCGCCGGGGTGACGGGTCGCGACAAAGTCATTATTTTTGGCAATTGCTATAATATTGTAATTCGGAGCTGAACAGTGATCTTTTTGAGCAATGTAGCAAAATTCTACAACGGTAAACCATTGTTTGAGAATGTGAATATAAGCGTCCACAGAGGTGATCGTATCGGAATGGTCGGTCCGAACGGTGCAGGAAAATCGACTCTACTGGGAATGATGGAAGGTGTTATCACGCCTGATGCAGGTGAAATTTCTATCGAAAAAAGAATACGGATGGGTGTCCTTCATCAAGAATTGATCCAAGGAAATGACGGTCCGATCTTGGAAGAAGTGATGAATATCTCGGATGAACTCCACGACATTCGCGAACGCCTCAGTCAATTGGAACGCGAGATGACGCGACTCTCTGAAAACAGTGCGGACGTGGAAAGCAGTAGTGGAGGAACATGGCCGTCTATTGCACGAATTCGAACGCTTCAACGGTTACACACTGGAAGCCAGGGCGCTCAAGGTGCTTCAAGGGCTGGGTTTCCAACCTGGGGATGATAAAAGGCGCTGGAGCGAGTTTTCAGGTGGATGGAGAATGAGGGTCGCCCTTGCCAAGATACTCTTGGCCGAACCGGATGGTCTGCTGCTGGACGAACCGACGAATCACCTGGATCTGGAGAGCCTCCTTTGGGTTGAGGAATATCTTGCCAATTACAAGGGGGCTCTGCTGCTGGTCTCTCATGATAGGGCCTTCTTGAACAAGCTTGTTAACCGAATCATTGAAGTGAATCGTGGGAAAGCAACCGTGTACACCGGGGCCTTTGATGATTACGAACGGAATAAGGAACTACAGGAAGATGTTCTCGAGTCTGCGTACAAGAATCAGCAGGAAAAAATCAAACGGATTCAAAAGTTCATCGATCAGAATCGTGTCAAGGCACGGACCGCGAGCCGTGCCCAGAGCCGTGTGAAAATGCTGGACAAAATGGAAAAAGTTGAACTGCCGCCCCGCCCCAAAACAATTAAGTTCAACTTTCCTCAGCCACCCCCTTCCGGTCGGCGAGTCCTGGAAATAACAGATTTGGTGAAACGTTTCGACAGTAGAGAGGTTTACAGAGGCTTTAGCTTTAACGTTCAAAAGCAGGACCGTATCGGATTAGTAGGCCCCAACGGAGCAGGAAAATCCACTCTTCTAAAGATAATGGGAGGGGTCCTTCCATACGAGGGTGGAACTGTTAAAGTCGGGCATAATGTGCTTGTAGGCTATTTTGCGCAGCACCAGTCGGAGAACCTGAACACGGACAGATCGGTGCTCGAAGAAGCGTTCTCAGTCTCGCCAGGGATACCCGAGCAGGAAGTTCGAAATCTGCTGGGGGCCTTTTTATTTTCCGGCGACGACGTGTTTAAGAGGGTTAAGGTTTCTGTCAGGGGGAGAGAAAAGCCGATTGGCCTTAGTCAAAATACTTCTTGCGCCACCGAATTTTCTGTTGATGGATGAGCCCACCAATCACCTGGATATACCTTCGTGCGAGATTCTCGAAGAGGGGCTGAAGCGTTTTACGGGCACTCTTGTCATGATAACTCACGACCGTAGACTAATGAACACAGTTTGCAATTCAATTCTGGAGATTCGGGACGGCAACGCCGAGCACTACTTTGGGAATTACGAGGATTATCAGTACAAGAAGAAATTAATGGAAAGTTCGGAAGAGATTGAACCTTTGCCTCTGATTGCACCGGTTGTAACCAACGTTACCGAGACGTCTTCAGTCGAATCCCGTAAAGACCGCAAACGAAAGGAAGCTCAGAACCGAATTGCACTCGGTAAAAGACAAGCTCCCGTAAAAACTGAGATTGCTGCCATTGAAAAACAAATGGACCAACATGAATTGAGGCTCCGGGAAATCCAGGATTTGATGTCCGATCCGGCCAACTATGAAAAGAAGGATTTGATCCCGCCTCTTGTGCAAGAATCCGCAGCGCTCAGCCAGGAGGTCAAACGTCTGGAAGCCCGTTGGGAGGAATTGCAAACACAACTCGAGGAGACAGAGAACAGGGTTTCTGAGCAATTGATGTCAGTGACGTATAAATGAAATCCCAGTATAGCTAGCCTACCATGGAGCATTGTTCGGCGAATCACTGTAATTTATCTAGCCAAGGTCCCCGAATCGGTCTATAGTGGTCCCCAAAACCTATTATGTTCTTAATGGTCGGGTTTCATATTTGTGGGAAGGGCTTGCAGCCTGTAGGGCGCGGCTCCTGCTATGCGCAATCGTAGCATGCGGCCGCTCTGGGTGTGAGCGAATTGGCGGGTAGCTCGCGCTTCGCAGGACTCATAAGGTCATCATGATGGATTTTGACAGCTCTTGCAATTGGACCGGCTTTCGGCATGGCCATCCCATCAATCATTTTTTCGGCCTTTACTTGAGAATCAGCATAAATTCTTAATCGTTCCATGTCATCGAAACAGCAAGGGAGGTGCAGCATGACTGAAGGAATGGGCCGAAGGGAGTTTCTGAAGTTTTCTATGGCAACGGGGGCGCTGCTCGCAGTCGGAGAAGCAATGAAGGAGGGTGTAATGGCGCAAGCGACGGCAGGGATTACCGAAGTGGACAAGGTGACCATCTGGGTGCTCACAGATAATTATTACGACGCTCTGAGACCGGACAGCCAAATTACCAAGCGGTATCGGGTTGTTCCCGGGAAGTCCATCCATGCTGAACACGGCCTTTCTTATTATGTTGAATCAGTCGTCAACGGGAAGACGAGCAACTGCATGTTCGACTACGGCCTCGACCCGGTCGGCGTGATGAATAACATAGCGATGCTGGGGATTGACCTCGGAAAGACAAATGCCTTCTGTTTGAGCCACGGTCACTTCGATCATTGGATGGCCGCTGTGGAAATTCTGAAGCAGAATCAGTCAAAGATTAGCCGCGGGACTCCATTTCACGTGGGAGAAGAAGCTTTTCTACACAGATACGCGCTGCGCCCCGGAACCAAGGAAGCTATGGATATCGGACAGTTGAAGAAAGAAGATATTGAAGCACTTGGATTGAAAGTCATCGAGGGGAAAGAACCGGTTCAGATCATTCCGGGCGCCTACTTCACAGGAAATATTCAGCGACTTACAGAATACGAGAAGATCAATCCGACCTTGCTCTGCAAGCGAGGGGAAACTCCCGAACCCGATGATTTTAGAGGTGAGCAGGCATTATTCTTCAATGTGAAAGGCAAAGGACTGGTGGTCCTTTCCGGTTGCGCCCACACCGGCATCGTGAACACGGTGAAGCAGGCGCAGAAAGTTGCGGGCACGGACAAGCTCGTTGCGGTCATGGGCGGATTTCATCTCATCAATGCAAAACCCGAGGTCATCGAGCAAACCGTGGTGGACATAAAGGCAATGAAACCGCAGAACATAGTGCCGACCCATTGCACAGGATTCGAAGCAATCAATGCATTCAATAGAGCAATGCCGGCGGAATTCGTTCTCAATACAGCCGGGACGCAGTATACCTTTGAGGCATAAAGGCAAGAAGTTTCTGGAGAGGGCGTTTTTGCAAAAACGCCCTCCCCAGGCCCCTCCCCAAAAACTCCCATATGATCGGCGTAGCACCAACGCCTGTGTACAGGTGATACGGGTTACGTCCCCTGAAACCATGCCTTCCGAAAGTCTTCGTAACTCTTACCTTCTTTGAGCTTCCGAGTGATGATTGCCACAGTTTTCATGATTTTGTTCCATACTTGAAGAATTGGAATCGGATGTGTTCGACTTTTAAGTTGAGGATCTTTCGTTTTTCTGCTCAGCTATGAACGGCACTTTACATTATAAAGGAGGTAGAACAGTGGATCCCACCTTTTTTGTGCCGGAAATTTCCATCCTTGGCAAAATTGTCCGTCCCCTTGTAGTATTTATTTTCCTGCTCATAGCATTTCGAATTTTTGGAAAAAGAGAACTCGGCTCGATAAGCCCCTTCGATCTAGTTATATGGCTAACGATATCGAATGTTCTCCAAAATGCCATGATAGGACCGGACAATTCGCTCACGGGAGGACTAATTGGCGCAACCACGATGTTTGCAGCCAATTACTCTTTTGCATCGCTCGCATATCGCTTTCCCAGTTTTGAGCGGCTTATACAGTCCGCACCCACAGTTTTGGTTGAGAATGGAAGAATCCTAACCGAAAACCTGGAGAAAGAGCTTCTCTCTGTCGAAGATTTGCGCCACGTCTTGCGGAAGAATCAGGTGGATTTGGATGAGGAGCTCCCTTTCTTGAGAAAGGTCCTTCTGGAATCTGATGGAGCTGTAACAATCGTCCGTAGGCTGCATGGAGCGCGAGGCTTGCGGGAGTTGCGCAAGGCAAGAAGTTGAAGTGGAAGCGGTGGCGAAGACGATGCCCTAAAGCGTGTGACGTTACTATAAGAGTATTTGACCACTCCGGATAGAATTCCTGTCCGGCTGTAGGAAATATACGGCAGACAAACGCCTAATAATTGGATAGGCTCCCGAACGAATACGGTCATACGAGAGTCAGCAAGCAATGCTAAGCAACTATAAGTTGCATTATGAAATCATACAATACATAATGTAGCGAACTAGGCTATCTTGTTCACGGAGGAACACAAATGGCTACGGCGGTAAGGATATCCGAAAAACTAGTCAATGAGGCGAAGAAGTTCAGCCGAATAGACCATAGGTCGTTGGCCGGCCAAATTGAACATTGGGCTCTTATGGGTAAGTGCGCGGAGGAGAATCCGGATTTGACTTATGCGCTCATCAAGGAGATCCTGATTGGGCTGGAGGAACTGGAACAAGGCGAGAAAACCGAATACACGTTTGGATAGGCCCGCATGAAGATATATCAGTCCAGGTCTTTTGAGCAAAGAGTAAGAAGGTTGCCGAAACCGGGAAAAGAGGCGTTGGATAACGAAATACGGCGGATCGCAGATAACCCGGAGATCGGTGAGGAAAAAAGAGGGGATTTGAAGGGCATCTTTGTACACAAATTCAAGCTCAGGTCCACGCAATATCTTCTGGCTTATCGACGGATCGTCTCGGATTTGGAGTTGATCATGATCGGCCCACATGAAAATTACTATCGCGACTTGAAACGACATCTGAAGAATCGATTAAAAAGTTTTCATGTGTCAGACGCGGATTAATTCTGCAGTTTTCGTAACTCAGTTTGAAGTAGTGCGGAGTGACGGAGGAGAATATGCACCCATGACTCAGCTACCGAGTGTCATTCAAGCCGAATATCGTGGCCAGTATCGCATACTGGTCACATTCAACGATGGCTCCGAAAAGATGATAGATTTCCTTGGTTGGTTGGAAGGGCCGATATTTGAGCCTCTGAAAGAAGTGGCATACTTCCAGCGTTTCTTTATCGACGGGGGGACCATTGCTTGGCCAAACGGAGCGGATATTGCGCCTGAGACCTTGTACGAAGCCCAAGCGGTTGACGAGGCTGCCTAACAGCTCTCTTGAGAGAACCATGGGTTAAGATGGCAGAAGAATATGATTCATGATGTTGTTGGCGCCGTATACAAAGGTGACTACAGAATCGAGCTGGAATTCGATGACGGAAAACGGGGCGTGGTGGATTTCTCGAAGTATCCGGACGGGGGCGGAGTCTTTGAACGTTTTAAGGATATGCAGTTCTTCCGCAGATTCTCGGTGAACGAAGAGCTTGGCACCTTGACTTGGGGGGATGAAGTCGATGTGGCTCCCGAGACTCTGTACGCCGCAGCGACGGGTAGTGACCTACCGTCATGGATGGAGAGCGATGAAGATCGGACGGGGAATCAGCTTCTGTAGTTGGACCCATCGCAAACCCCGGCCCGATGAGGCCCGGCATTTGACCTGCTGAGTCTCGAACCCGAGAAGGGGACGTTTTGCTTGCGATTACGAACCGGAGCCTGTCAGCCGATTCCTGGTCACCGCGAAATCAAAGATTATCTCGCCCACCACATTCTCAGGAAACTGAAAGATTGACCGGAAAAGAGGGGGACTTTTTCTGCCGCTGCAAATTCACGATCGGGCCCAACTGCCGGCCAGAAACAATGTCTAACAAGAATATGCTCCGTTTCCCTTGTTGGCAGATCTCCTATGCTAGACTCGCTATCGAATTCGGATAGGACACGGACCCCTGTCGTCAATGTCGGAGGAAGGAGGACAACATGCTCAAGTCATTAGTCAAGGCTGCCATCAATAATCTGACGGAATTCTACCATCTTACATCTGACGTTTCTCATTCCGGCGAAAAGGGTGGATTTAGGGAATATTTTGGCTCTTGGCTATCTCTGAGCCTCGCGAAATGAAACGAGAGCTCAGTATCAGCAAAAGGAAGACTGGACTCCCTGCTTCACAAAGCCATAGTAGATCAACCAACAGCGGCATGAAGAAGGTTGAGCTTTGTGCCGCAGCGGATACCGGGCCTTATCTCTTCAAAAGCAAACCGCATTTTCCCTTGCCATAGTTCAGTTATTGCCTTACAATCTTACCAGTAAGAATACATTTCGGTCTTTCAGAGGTGGTAACATGGCAAACTTCGCGACAACGAAAATGTCTTCCAAAGGCCAAGTGGTAATTCCTGAAGATATTCGGAAACGACTCAAGTTAAAGGCGGGGTCTCAATTCGTTGTGGTGGGCGAGGACGATGTGGTGATCCTCAAAGCGATATCTCCGCCATCCTTCGGGGAATTCGATGCTTTAATTGTCGAGGCCCGCAGACAAGCAAAAGAAGTCGGTCTAAAGAAATCCGACATCATGGGCGCCGTTGCGAAGGTTCGGGGCCGGAAATGAGGGTGATCCTCGATACCAACGTCTTTGTTTCAGGTATATTTTTCACTGGGCCTCCCTATCAAATTCTTAAAGCATGGAGCGAGGGGAAGCTGCATTTGGTCTTGTCCCCGGAAATCCTCGATGAATACCGGAGAGTTGGGGAATCCCTGGCTGAACAGTTCCCCGCGATTGACCTGGGGCCGATACTTGAATTGGTTACAATCACGGCCGAAATGTTTGCCGCCCAAGCACTACCCGAATCTGTTTGTGCTGATCCGGATGATGACAAATTTCTGGCTTGTGCGCTTTCCAGCAAGAGCAAAGTAATCGTCAGCGGAGACAGACATTTGTTGCAAGTGTCGGGCTTTCGGGGAATACGGGTTGTCAAGCCACGAGAATTTGTTGACGAATATCTTTCTAAGCCTGAGAAGAGCTGACCATGGGAGCGAGAAATCTACTGAAGTCCTGATGATATCCAAGGTTCCGCTAGTTCTGGCGCCTCAACCCGAAGGCGATTTTACAGTTACTTCGCCTCTGATAACGGAATTGGTTACCGAGAGTGACACGATCGAGGAGACGCTGGAAAACGTTCGGGACGCTCTCGAAGCCACTATTGAGGCGTATGAGGATTTGGGACGGTCTTTACCCCAAAATATTCAAGGAAATTAGGACGGGCCCATTTAGGCCCGCCCGATTCAAGCAAGATTATTCTTCTATCGTATACTTGGTTTTATCTGCTTTATCGAAATCTACCTTGGCCTTGACGTACTTTGCATCAATACCGGCCTTCTTCAGTTCATTATAAGCCATTTCTGCTCGAACGCCGGTGGAGCAATGAATAACAATGGGCTTGTCCTTCGGAACTTCAGCGAGGCGTTTTTCCAGATCATCCAGTGGAATGCTCACTGCGCCCGGAAACACGCCTTCCTCAATCTCTTTGTACTCCGGACATCGAGAATCGTCACGTCTTTGGAAGGTTTTACGAGCAGCCCTTTGAACGCCGCAAGATCGAACTCACCAGGAGCGAGTTTGCGTACATAAGCTATTTTCGTTCCGGCCGGACCTTTGGCGATCTGTTTGCCGGCTTTTTCCCATGCCTGAAACCCACCTGACAGGACGGCTACTTGCTTGTAGCCCCAACCAGAGATCTTCTTGAATGCGTCCTGTGCAGATTTCAAATTGCCATCCTGATTGCACAGAATGATGGGAGCTGCCATATATTTCGGGAATTGGTCTTTCATCTTTTCAAGGCCGCCGGATGGAATAGCCGTTGCCTTAGGCATATGGCCCTTTTCTATCTGCTTGGCAGGCCTGAGATCTAGGAGGATGTAGGATAGGTCTTGCTTATCATAATTATCTATGGCTGCCATATTGGAAACCGTTATATTGCCTGCCTTTTTCCATGCCGGCAATCCGGCATGAAATACTTTTATCTTTTTGTAACCGAGCTTTTCCGCCTTCCTGGCGGCTAATGGACTCATCACTCAAGAGAAACCCGAGCAATAGTAGATTTGCAGGACCTCTTTGTCCTTGGGCAGGACTGTTTCCGCCAACTTATCGAACTCGAATAAAGGCATGGCAACGGCCGTGGGTATATGCCCTTCGTTGTACATCGGCGTCGGGCGGCTGTCCAACAGCACATACTTTCCTTTTTCAGGGCCCTTGGCCACGAGTTTCGCGACTTCCTCCACCGAAGCGAGTTGCTCTTTGGGAACCTCTATTCCCTTCTTTACTTCCACCTCTTTGGCGAAATTCTTTCCGTCTTTCTTGATGTAAACAATTCTGACGGACTCCTGCTTAGGCACTTCTTTCATGCTGGGGGCATTCTTCAGGACAGTAGAGTCATCGAAATAAATGACCTCATTGTCCTTATCAATGCCTAGCTGAATGGTGCCGGACTTATTGGCAACATCGACCCATTTCCCGGCAAGGATATTGTCCATCTTGTCGTATTGGTGACATTTCAAGCAGCTCGCATCAGATTTGGACGGCAGTTTATCCTGAGCGACCGCGGCGCCCGTAAACCACGGCGCGGCGCTCGCCAGAGCCATTGCCAAGGTGAGTACTATCAGTCCTCTGCCTATCATGGCTTCCTCCTTTTCTCTGTTTCATGGAAATTCTTTCACCTTCCGTTAGACGGTTATGTATACAGCTTTGACGTGGGTTCTACGGAGGTGTATGGAACAATCTTTCACTATACTAATATATAAATAAATCAAGATCCATTTTTTTCTGGATATGATGAATAATTTTTTAACCGGTCGCGTTACCTACTTATTCAGTAATTTTCTTATAGAACATCGCCTTATGCCCGGATAGATCGCTCTCGGAAATCTGCTTGCGGATCTTGACAACATCAACTTTGCGTGCCGTCCCTTGCAGCAGCAGAGCGTCACGTCGCTCTAAACCGCCGCTCAATCCACCAATCGCGAGCAGTAGCGACAAAGCAAGTACGGCAATGAAGAGAAGATCGGTTGGTCGCTCAAGGATTCGGCGGAAATCCGGCAAATTCATGAATTTCTACTCCCGATTCATATTGTCATTGTCCCGGAATCGACAGCGAAGGCAACGAATACAATCGAGGTCTTCGGGAAAGCTGACACCCAAGTCGCATTGAGAAGGAATCGGCCGAGGCGCCCACTTTCTAAATAGATTAATTTTATTGAAGATCGCCAGGAAAGCTCCTGCGGGACATAAATAGCGGCACCAGAATCGAAAATACACCATTGATGCGGCAAGGCACACTAGGGCCAACGCCCATACCCAATAATCCATGGTCAAACGGAAAAAATGCTGGAGCGGGCTGAAATAGAACCAGACAGTATCGTTCGTCACCAAAGCCAAACTTAGCAACAGTGCCAATATCACAAATTTGACGTACCGCCCTACACGTTCCAGCGGATAGGATGCCCTGCGTTGAAGCTGCCGCACAGCAATAAGTTCCTGCAACGCGCCGAAAGGACAGAGAAAGCCGCAGAACGCCTGTCCCCACAAGACTGAAATCCCAATCACCGCGACAAAAAGAAGATTGCGCCAGAGAATTCCACGCGCGGGAATGTCGCCGTCTAGCAGGGCAACCACGTCGAGGCAGGTGAAGGGGGCGTTCAGCCAGAAACCGAGGACCAATGTGGAAGCGGCCAATCCCGCCATACGAACTCTGCGAGACCCTGAATAAAAGGCAAACAGGAAGAAGATCACCATGAAAATCACGGCCCACAGCCGTGGGTCTTTAATCTCGTCAAAAAGGTTCCACGAAGCCTCGAGCATAGCGGAATCGGGCGCAGGAAGGGCCAGCAATGGCGCGGCAATCCGGTTACCGCTTTTTTGTATGATATTGATGATTGCCTGCGCGCTAATCGTCGCTCCAGTCATCGTATCTACGTGTGTACCTACCGGGCTCAATAACGGGCGGCCGTTTAATCCTGCAAGCCAGTCATCAATCCCCTTGATGTAAGAAGGTGTTTCGTTTGATTGTACCAGCTTGATTCCACGAATTACCCCAGCATCAGAAACAGATAAGAGGAGATTGATAGGCCCCCCGTAGCCTCGCACCTCGCCGGCTATCGGCATCGTGCTCAAGGTTACAGTGAACCCCGGTTCAGCGGCAGATTTGCCAATATAGTGCGGATAAGGTTTATCGACGAAGGTGAAGCTTTCTGAACCGGAGATCTTTTTCAGTTCATCTTCCGAGAAACGCACAATCGGGGCGGCGCCGGGTATGCCTATAATCAGCCGCCAGGCCACGGCAGTCCCTACGATGAATAAGAGGAACCAGGAAACTCTTATATAAGGGAATGACGCCCGAGCTTTAGGTCGGTAATTCGCCAAAATATGGTCTACCCGGGTAAATAGTATTTCGAATAAAATCAGGACAGCGGGTGTAATTAGAATTATGGCCAGCACAATGCACGCCCGTTCCGCTCCGAAGAGCGGGAACAAGATCCCTCCGGCCAGAATCGCCCCTGCTGCAGCTCCATAATGGTCCGCGGCATCCGTCCAACCGGATGTTTCTCCCGTGTTGGAAGCTGAAGCCAAGTGTCGGGATGCCGCCAGTGGAAAAGGAATTCCTGTGAGAACACCCGAGAATAAAACAAGTAGGCATATAATGATTTCTATCAACCATGGCCCAGAGCCTGCCAACAATTGCAGCGTGGGGGTGAGCAGCATACAAAAAGCGGAAAATATTATAAGAATCACGACCAAAGCTTTGTCTTTAGCCCTGATTCGGGTCAGAAGATCAGCCACTATATAGCTGCCGCTCGCCAAACCGGCCATGAAAATGCCTGCCAAAAGCCCTATTCGTTCGAATACATATCCGAACAAACTTTGATAAGTATAAATCAGGACGATCTGGATTCCCATGGCGCCGGCGCCAACCGCAAAAAGCGCTAATAGCGCTTGAAACCTGGTCTCCATGCCCGATCTCGGCCCCCATCGTGAGCGGAAGCTTATTCTGGCCAACAGAAAACAAACAATAGGAATCAGAAAAACGATCAATCCTTCGTGGCGAATTGTATTTAGAATTCCGATCCAATCCGACCCTGAAAACCGTCCCCAGAGAATCATGGCAAGAGACGAAGAGATGGGGGCAAAATCGGAATTTATGAGAGCTGGAGACCGCTCCAATTCTTTAGCCACTGATTTTGTTCTCTCCTTCGGAAGAATCGTGGCGAACGCTTCCGGATCGAAGAAAGTCTTGCCCAGACTTAGATAGCGAATTTTGAGCACCTCAGGATCCAGGCTAATCACGTCGGTTGTAGCGGAGGCAAATAACAGCGTGGTGTCACCCGGCGTGCCTTGAACTACAGGGAATACTTGTTTCAGCGTGTGATAAATTGATCCCGCGTAAGAGGCTATTTCCGCTCCCCAGAAATTTTCAGCCGAAGTCACGCTCGTAACTAAAAATCCTGCGGGCGCTAAGGATCTGAAAACCGATTGGAAGAACTCCAAAGTGTAATATCGGTTCCAAAATGACGAGACAGGATCGGGGATTATACATACCACCGCATCGTACTCGTTGGCCCCAAGCCGATTTACATAGAACCTACCATCGGAAAAAATCATGCGGACACGTGGATCGTTCAGCGCTTGCGTCTCGGATTGTGAGAAATATCGGGATGCTGTCTCAAGCGCTCCCGGATCGGGCTCGACGACATCCACCCGTTCAACCGGGTACTGCAGTAGTGCATGTAAGAAGCTTATTCCGCCCCCTATCAGCAAGAATTTTCTTCCCTGAGGATTCTGAGCGATGATCAGTGCAGATAGCCGACTGGCTGCATACGGATCCGGAAAGGATGTTATGATTTTGCCGTTTCCAAACAGAGAAAACTGTTTCCCTAAAACACCAACTTCCACTTGCTGATAGCGTGTTGATCGCGATGCCACCAGTTTGAGTCCCGGATGCAGAGTTTCCCATCTGAACTGGGCTGACCAATCAGAGATGCGGATTCCAGCAGGCGTCAGCAGCAACATCCCTATAAACATGAGGGCGGCAGGACCTGTGAGATGTCGTTTCAGTTTTAACCATGAACGATTTAGAATCGCTGCTGACGCTAACAGAAGCGCCATTAGAGCAGCAATCTGTACCGGAATCAGAATGGGTAACAAAACAAAAGTCAGGACCAGCCCGCCGACAAGGCTGCCCAAAGCTTCAAAGGAATAGATCCGCGCTATAAAGCCTGCTTCCGATCCTTGAACGGCTTTACAGCCGATGGGAAAAAGAAACCCGGTGATGAAGGCAGTAATGAAGGTTCCCACTGGTACGGCGAGTAAAATGCCATGCAGTGGAGCGAGTTCGGCAGGCGAAACCCTGAAAATAGCAGGAATAAAACGAATTATGAAGATCTGAAGAATTAACGAGCAGCCCAGGGCCACGAGACTATGAAGAAAAATAGGTCTAAAATCGATGTCGAGCCTCTTAACCAGCAAAGCGCCGACCGATGCCCCTGCTCCGATCTCGGCCAGCCAGGTTCCCAGGAACATCCCAATGGAGATCTCAGTGCCATAAAAAATCCCCAGTATTTCTCGGAGCAATACAATTTGCCCTGTGAGGGATGCCAAGCCGAGAATGAAGAATGTCCAATAAATCAACAAAGTTATTACCTTGGAATCAGACCGGCACAGAGGCCAAACCCTGCCGCAATCCGTTATTGTCTGCATCCCCGCTGGTGAGGAATGTCGGTGGCGATTCCGTGAATGCAAATCAAGATAATGTATTTTGCATTCACTCCGAAATTTCCTTGAGCTAAAATAAGTAACTATCATGAACGTAGGGACACGCCAAGGTCAGCCCGGCAGCCAGGAGGTTAATATGGATACAAAACAGTTGGCGGAATGGGTGGAAGCCCGGATTTGCCTTCCTTGCAAACAAGGCTATACTTGCGATGACTGGGAATGTGAACAGGCGAGGAAAATTGCGGATATACTCAAGCGCATGGTTCCATTCCAAGGAAAGGATAGCGAGGGCAAAGATATTTCCGGTTGGTTTATACCGGAATGAGATAAGCGCGGACGAGATTTGTGACGATCTACTACGATAACACGCTGCGGAATGTTGAGGCAGCTTAATAGTATGTGCAACGTGAGGAATAATGGCTCGAACGGATGTCTTTGTCTGTGAACTCTGCCCGAAGAACTGCAGGATTACTGAGGGACACAGCGGGGACTGCAAATCTCGCATAGTTCTTGACGGACAATTGCGAGCAATTACTTACGGGCGGCCATGTTCTATTCATGTGGACCCGGTAGAAAAGAAACCCTTGTTTCATTTTTTACCGGGAAGTCGGATTTTCTCACTTGCCTCAGCGGGGTGCAATCTCCATTGCAAGTTTTGCCAGAATTGGACAATTTCTCAGGTCGCGCCCGAAGATCTGCGCAGTGTTGACTTGCCTCCGGATAAGGTAGTCCAAGCGGCCCTTGCACAGAAGTGTCTCTCGATTGCATACACCTACACCGATCCGGTTATCTTCTATGAATATACCCTCGAAACGTCGAAATTGGCGCGTGAAAAACGGTTGCAGAACGTGATCGTTACCGCGGGATATATTAATCGTGCGCCCATGGAACTTCTCTGCCAGGTGATCGATGCCTCCAATACGGACCTGAAAGCTTTCAGCGAATCATTTTATAAAGAATTGTGCGACGCAACCCTGAAGCCTGTACTGGACGGAATGGTGGTGATGAAAGAGCGAGGAGTGTGGTTGGAGGTGACGAATCTTATCGTTCCTACCTTCAATGACGACCTCGAAATGATACGAAAAATGTGCCGGTGGATGCTGGCAAACCTCGGACCCGATACGCCTTTGCATTTGAACCGATTCCATCCTATGTACAAAATGAGGAATTTGCCCCCGACGCCGGTTGAATTCTTGATGAAGGCCAGGACCGAAGCTCTGGAAATAGGATTGAAATACGTTTATGTTGGAAACGTGCTCGGGACAGGCGCAGAAAATACCTATTGCCGGAATGACGGAACGTTGCTCATAAAAAGGGTGGGGTATTCCATCGCCGAGAACAACCTGGTCAACGGAAGTTGCCCGAAATGCGGCGCAAAGATTGCCGGAGTATGGCATAATGAAGAGCAAACATCGTGACCTAATCCTTGCTGTCGGCGACAGGGAGCGACAGTTGGCTGATGTATTTTTCGATTCAGCAACAAACTCTTTTCGGCCATTGTTAGATTATGCCCCGAGTAGTACACATTTTTTGCAGGCCATGGACCGAAGGTTTTTTCTGTTGACTTTGGCGGTATCAGCTTCCATTTTCAGCCTTGGTTTATGGAAATGCTCCGCGGACAAATGCGATTACAAGCCGGCTATGTTCGCCCGACGGATCTGAGGGAAAATTGAAAAGAGCGACCCTTCTTTTATCCATTTCGATTACCATGCTGGTCGTAGTTTTAGACCTGATCCCGGCCTTAGCCGACGAACCTTCTCGCGCGGTGTTCAAATATGAAAAAATAAGGCGACCGGCTGTTGCTGGGATGTTCTATCCGGGTGACGCTGAGATATTGCGTCGCACCGTTAATGACTCACTTAAAGCAGTAAAGAAAGAGGAATTCACTCAGTCAATAAAGGCGATTCTGTCACCTCATGCCGGGTACCAATACTGTGGCACGACGCTGGCTTCGGCGTTCAAACAAATTGAGGCGCCTTCATTTAACTACGACACTGTGATTCTTGTCGGGCCAAGTCATAGAGTAGCAACGAAGGCGGCTGCGTTGAGTTCCGCCGATGCTTGGGAAACTCCACTCGGGCTGGTTCCCGTTGATACCGCATTGGCACGGCAGTTTGTTGCCCAGAACAGCAAAATAGAATTTGACGATCATGCTCACATCCAGGAGCATTCACTAGAAGTCCAGTTGCCTTATCTTATGGCAGTCTCCGGCGGTAAGCCGTTCAAAATAGTCCCAATATTGACTAACAGCCCTGACCCTTTGGATAACGAAATTTTGGCTCAGGCTCTGTCGGATTTGGCTGCAGATCCCAAGATTCTCATAGTAATTTCATCCGATCTGAGTCACTATCCCTCGAGCGCGACAGCCGAAAACGTGGATAAAGCCATCCTGAATGCGGTCAAGTCGTTGCACGTCTCTATCATCGTAGATGAAAACCGAAAAATACTGAAAGCTGGCCATCCCGGGCTGTCGGTCACCATGTGCGGGATGGAGTCGGTGCTCTGCGTGGTACGGGCCGCATCTCGGCTTGGGTTGTCCGAGGCGCGTGTGGTAAACTATACAAACTCCGGAATGGCCGGCGGAGATAACCGTCGTGTAGTGGGGTATGGTGCCATGATATTTACGGGTTCCGGAAAACAAGGAAACGCGGGCCAAAATCTGTTTAATTTTACTTTTGGAGAGCAAAGCCGGCAGGAGTTGCTCGCTATGGCGCGAGGGGCTGCCAAAGCTGCGGTAGAAGGTTCGTGGGTATCATACGACCCTAGCGAAAACCCCGAGCTGCAGGTTAAGGCTGGATGCTTTGTCACGCTGAAAAACAATGGCGTGCTAAGAGGCTGCATTGGCCGATTCACATCAAAAGAGCCTCTCTGGAAAACGGTCCGCGAGATAGCCGTCTCCTCCGCCACTCGGGATACCCGGTTTTCTCACAATCCTGTGTTGCCGGACGAAATTCCTCACTTGGAGATCGAGATTTCCGTGCTGTCCCCTATGCGAAAGATATCTCGGCCACTGGAAGAGATTGAACTCGGTAGGGACGGAATTGTTGTTCAGGACCAGGGTCGAAGCGGGACGTTTTTACCTCAGGTTGCAACAGAAACAGGCTGGTCATTGGAAGAATTCTTAAGTCATTGCGCTAGTGACAAAGCAGGAATTGGACGGCAAGGTTGGAAAAGTCCGACCGCGCAGATCTTTGCTTATACTGCAACTATTATTGAGGAGAAAAAATGGGACCCAGGACGTGACAGCAAATAGGTTGAAAGATTTGACCTGTGATTTTTGAAACGAGCCCACGATAATCCCTTCGCGAAGGTGCAAGATTATCGCTCTAAAAGGGTCCGAGAAATCGGGCAAATGGAAACATCGAGATTGAAAACAAACAGCACCGGCAAGTGTTTTTTCAAGCCGAAATACCCGGGAGGAGGAGCATGGAAAATTTTATTGCCCAGAACTTAATTCAAGCGCAGGAGGTGTCATGTTATTCGTGTCACTTTCTCAGGGATTGGTGCCATTGGGGCTTTTGGTTGGGGTTCATTGTCGGGATCATCGGGGCTATCATATTATTCTTGATGAAACCTACACAATCTACTTAATTGCACTCGCGGGTCTCAAATTGGATAGTAGACCTGCACGTCGAGCCAGGTATTTCGCGCCCGATCTGAGTTCTAAGGGTTGGACCAAGTGATCAAGAAAGAGCCAATGAATTTGCCGGCTATCCATGCTGATGGACAATTGCGTATTCCTTGTGACGTCCCCGAAGATTTTGCAAATGCCGTGGTAACACTGCTGCTCTTGGGCATCGCAGCCGCTCATCAGTGGGACCTGATTTATTGTTATCCACCGGAAAAATCATTACCTTGGATCAAAGGTATTTTAAAAATGAATGATACATCGGTAATGACCCATACGAATGTCGAGTGGTGGGAACATCAGCTTCGTGGGCACTGAGGGTATTTTGAGGTTATGTCAAACCATTAATTACAAAGACGGTGTGAATGCCAATTAAGATCGACATTGCAGCTTTCATTAGCGATTACTGTGAAGGAATAAAAGACAAAGAACTTATAGTTCGCCACAATATAACTGCCAGAGAATTAACGACAGTAGTAAAGAAATTACTGAGCAATGGAGCCATTTCGAAGAAACAGTATCTCGAACGCAATCGCAAAATACAACAAGCCGATGTGAAGGCGGAAACGGATTTCCTAAAATCTCTGCATCACTGCCCGACCTGTAGCCATGCACAACCCTTTCCTTTCACCGTCTGTCCAGCCTGTGGATCAACGGTCGAGGCCGCTGAAGAGTCTTCAGGCCCGGATAGTTCGGCACTGGGAGTCCAAGAATCGGTTGCCGCAGTGAATGGTTCGCCGGGTCCGCTGGAAGACATGCTAGGCGCTCACTTGGCGGATCTATCTCCCATACCAGGATCAAATTACAATTTTGATGGGGCTAATTATACTGTAACGGGAGTCATTGGGTACGACGAAAATGTGTCGGCATTGAAGGCAGCCAAATCTTCGGGCGAGGGTCCATTACTGTCAGTAAAGGTCTATAACTCGGATCCATCGATACAGGAACATATTTCAGGATTCCTGGAAAAGATAATTGAATACCAGAGTGGTATGAACGATACGAACATTGTCCGCATAGCCGGGACAGCCACTCTGGAAGGAAAACGGGTCGTCTTACATGAATTTATGCCCACAGATCTTGGAGCCCTGATTCGCGAAATGCCGGACGGTTTACCGTTGGATTTGATAGATAAATTGGTCCCTCAGGTTTTAAATGCTGTAGCGTACACACATTTGCATCGGAGCAAAGACGGAATCATTAGGAAAGTGCCTCATATGTCCCTGAGTCCATCCAGCTTTCTTTTTGATAAAGACAAATGTCTGGTCAAACTGGCAGATTGCGGAGTTTGGCGTTCAAAAGTGGATATACGAGGTCACAAACAACATCTGTGGGAAGAACCCACAGTGGACCCCGCAGCGCTGGCACCTGAGGCCTTTGTCCTTAATAGTAAGATGGTTAAAGGGATAGCTGCCGATATCTACGCTTTGGGAATAGTTCTGGTACAAGTTGGTGACGGGACGTGAGCCGTTCTCCGGCAAAAATGTGGAGGATTACAGCTTCCTGCATCTAAAGACTTTCGCGATCCCCCCTCGCGTTCATAGGTATACGATTCCCGCCTGGCTGGACGGGATGATATTGAAATGCTTGGAAAAAGATCCGACGCGCAGGTGGAGAAGCGCCACTCAGATGGAGCTATCCGTTGGCAAAGAGACTATTCATTAGATGAGCATTTTAGGTCAGGAGTAATCGCATGATCATTCAGCGTGAACAATCGAGCGAACTTAGACCGGATCAAGTGAGAGCCATGGCGCAAGGACTTTATTGGCTTGCGCAGATTGAAGGAGTGAGCGAGTCTGAAAGGACTCTCCTACAGGATTTCCTCAGAGAAGGCGACTTAGATCTGGACGTCGAGACACTTGCCGCAGTGCCTTTTTCGCTCGAAGGCCTTCTGGCGAGTCTCGATACCCTGTTCCTGAGAAAGGCGTTCCTGAGAACCTGTATTTTGATGGCAAAGGCGGATGGTTCAATATCACCACAGGAGATGGCAGAACTTAGGAGGCTCTCGCAGGCCATGGGAATTAATGAGCCTCTGGATTCTCTAATGGCGGATGTCGAAGATAAGAGTATCGAAAGTTAGTGCCTTCGTTTTATCCCTGTTGATAACGGGATCCGTGCTGTTCATTTTACGGTAAAGCGCACGACCACGGGGCTGTCTTGAAAATTACTGAGAACCGGATTTTTCGTGCACAGGCGCTTCGAGCCGCGCCCTGGCTCTGTTATGGCGGTTTTGCCCCTACACAAGGCCATTGCTTGACAGTCTCCCGTTAAGGACGTCTGAGTGGTATGCTTCGTAAGCCCTATGATCCCGTCCTGCCCTCTTTTTTGGATGTGACATGGCAATAAATTTTATTTGTGATAGCTGCCAGGCGGAAGTTCGAGGGGGCGATCCTTTCTGCCTCAATTGTGGCAAAATCGTCCCGAATATTTTGACTTCAGGCAATTTAGCAATCGAAATCCCGGACGTGCCATCCGCACGTCTCCGAAAAGAAATCCTACAAGAATTCAAGAAGTGGTTCCCGGGAATTGACTCTATCACAGATGAAAACAGGCTGCGGAAAAGGCCATGGATTTTCATCTCCGGAATTGATGAACGATCGGCGAACCGTTTGCTGGAAATTTTCAAGTCAATGAAAATCGACGGCCGCCTCGTTCATGACACCGGAAAACAATCATGGCTGCGACTCCTTTGGAATCCGGGCTTGGTTATAGCGGCCGGCCTCTTGACCCTGGCAGCATTGGTTCAGGGCCTAATAGGATTTATCATTTTCCTGTTCGGAGCTGCTGCGCCTTTTTCATGGGCTTTTTGGAAAAGCAATCGGAAAATGCCGTTGGTGGGCCGGAGTGCAATCAATTCTGAGGCTCCGAGATGGATTGATGTTGCTAATCAATACTCGAAAATCATAAGCAAATTAGCTATTGAGGATGCAGACTTGTTGAGATCGCTTATTAGAATGATTATTGATCTTCAACAATCTCTCAAATCCCGTTCACTGGTCTCGATCGCTGCTGGTGAAGACCATGGTGATCTGTATACGACTCTGAATAATTCCAGTCTAACAGCTATCGACCTGTGCCGCCGAATCAACTCGTCTCAAGGCCAGGAAAAAGATAGACTTAGACGCGAGTTGCAAGATTTGATACGTGTACTTGGTAGATCCCATGATCAGCTCACAAAGCTTGAGCGAGAGGAAATCAAATCCGTTGAAGAATTGACACAGGACATCGATAAGACTGTTGAAAGCATAGACCGAATTATTCAGGACATCCGCTCTCCGTTGGTCCCCACTAACCCCGCGTCAGGCGAAATAAGCTTCTCGGGACTCAAGACGTCCCTCGTTAGAAGAATTCGAATGATGCGGTTCTCCGAGTCTCACAGGATCACCGCATCACATGAACTGGTCCATTTGTGCTTTATTTGGGCTTCCTCTCATCCTCCGGTCTTTTGGGAGGTGCTGGAGGAGTTATTTGAGGTGGTCGTCTCTGCTGAAGATGCTGCTGCTGTAGCTGTTGTTGACGGACTTGTTGATCTCGAATTTGCTGCTGCCGAATCTGGTCCTGCTTGATCTGCTGGTTGCGCTGTTGCTCTAATATCTGCTGCTGTCGTAAGGTCTGTTCCCGGGAAGCCTGTTGCCGTTGTAAATCCTGCTGTTTTTGGCGTTCCAATTGCCGTTGCTGCTCCTGTCGAATCTGCTGTTGCTTCAAATCAGATTGACGCTTCTCGGCCTCTCTTTGCTTCTCGAGTAATTGTTGTTGATGTAATTCTTGCTGGCGCACCTGTTGTTTTTGACGTTCCTGTTGCCCAGTGTCAGGCTGTTTTTGGCCTTCCAAATGCTGCTGCTGAAGACGCTGCTGACCTGTTTTTGGCTGCAACTGTTTTTGGCGCTCAAGCAACTGTTGTTGCCGCAAATTCTGCTGGCGGACCTGTTGTTCCCGCAATTCCTGTTGGTGTTTCTCAACCTCTTTTTGACGGTCAAACTGCCTTTGCTGCAACTGCTGTTCAGTCTGTTTTTGACGTTCCAATTGCTGTTGCTGACGAACCCGTTCCAGGGGTTGCTGCTCCAATGGTTTTTGAATTTCCGGAATTCCTGTTATAGCCCGAGGCTCGCTCCGCAAAGCCGGCAGCTTTCCCAGCTTTTGCTGCTCCAAGAATTGAAGAGTTCCCGGTCCTATAGTTGACAGTGATTTGGATAAATCATTTAGTCGCCCCATAAGCTCATTGCGTTTTTCCGGATTTCGTTCGGTGGCTGCCTGTTTCGAGAGATCCTGGATGTTGTTTCGTGTTTGCTCCGCATTAGATTCCGCGTGCTTCCGGGCTTCAATTGATTGTTGCAGTGAGGTTACGCGGTTCTGAAACAGCTCTCTGGCTTGTGCGTTCGGAATTTTATTTGAATCTCGTCTAAGTGCGGCAAGGCTCTCCTGAGTCGCAAGATCCCCGGATCCAGCAGTATCATATCGTTTTAATTGCCCGGCCAATTTTTCTTCCAATTGGGCTCTCCTATCCGGGTTATCAGCTTTAGCAAGCTCCCTCACAATAGTATCTACCTGCTGTTGATTTTTGGGAATAAGTGCCTGACCATTCGCAACACCACCCTGAATTCGGGATAACTCCTGTCGCATGGCCAACCGCTTTCCGAGATTCGGTTCTCTGGCGATCCGGGTACGTAAATTTCCAATTTCCTCCCCCGCCATATTTCCCAATCGAGTCTGCACATTTAGATCTGAGCTTAGTCTATCTTCAAACTTTCGGTCTGAAGCTAGATTTCTTGGAGAATTTATAGACTTCGAAATGATATTGGAGAGATCCGCATCCCGAGGTAATTTCGTAGAAAAATTAAGTTGCTGCCGGTCAAGCGCTGTGAACCGCCGGTCAAGGTTATTAATGTGCTTGGCAGCCCAATCGGCTCGAATGTTCACCTGGTCGAGTCTTCTTTGGGATAGCCTGAGTAAATTCATATCTCCGGTCATTCGTGCCAAGTAGATTAGGTCGGCAAGTTCCCTATGTCGAAGTCGCAGACCGGCCAAGTGATCACGATAGAAAAAGATTCCTCGTCGGCAAAAAAATCGTTGAATATATACATTAACGATTGCCGGGTCCACCTGATAGGGAATGTCGATTACGAATTCTCCTATACCGGGCATAACGGCTATGTAATCCGCGCTCGGATAAACGGGCGGCAATATACTAACCTCAAATGCCGGATATTCATCAGTAGTATCCCAGTCCCCGATATAATAATCAGGGGCGATGGCTATTTGCGGCGGTTGAAGAGGGAGTGTCTCGGCTGTGGCCGGAATATTGCACTCGTTGCTGGTGGCAACAATGGTCCCCGGAATGGTAGTTTGTTCGACTAATCTATTGATATCCTCAGGCGGAACAGCAAGGAGATCGGGAGTATCCTTCCCTTCTTCAATCAATAAATTATGGCAAGAAGGCACTACAGTTTGCGCACCATTCAATTTCGTGACGACCACCTGTCCGCTCAAGACAGTCACCAGAGTGGTTTCAGGAGTATAAACTTCAACTGAAAAATCGACCGGCTGATCCGTCGCGGGGTAAATAGAAACGAGCGGTGTATTAACCGAGAAAGGCGCTGATTGCATTTGTTGCGTAGCGAAGCGAAAAATCCCGCTGTTGATCTGAATACTCGGAACCTCGCGACCATCCCTCGGTTCGGAAGCTAGTGACACGGTGGACATTTCGCCGATGGAAACAAGCGGTCCTCTTTCCCAAGTTAGCAGCAGCTTGCTTTTTTCGCCGACATCTACCGAATCCCAGAGTCGGACAAGGCTTCCAGTCTTGAGTTCTTCCTGGGCGGAGTCTGCGCCGGTCCACACTTGTGCCGTTCCTTGGAGCGATTTCACAGTTGCTCTTAATTCCGCATCTTGCGCATATGCAAAAGCGGATAAACCTATTAACAACGAGAATGCGAGGACCAATTTTCTAAAAATCATCATATGCACCTCATCTGAAGAATACTCAAAGATAGGGTAATTTGGCCCGCTGTCCATATTTTCGTAAATTAGAGTTAAATCTTACACTTTTCTTTTATTCACGGTCTAATATTTATCAAATCCATTAGGGCCATCTTAGTTTGCTCAATCAAATAGATAACAACATTCAAAGCAGAAGTCTCCGAAGCGAGCGAATGAGCTTTTCTTACGATTGTTACTAAGAATACAGATGTCAATGGGGAACTTCGCACGATGTACAAAAGCGGACAGCTGTAGTTAAGATAATGCCAATATTTATTATGAGGAACGCAAGGAGCACAGACTTCTCCCAATCGAACGTGTTTTCGCGATATATTTGGTCGAACCAGATCTATTTCTGCTTAAAATGTGAAGATGCGTCGTTATATGCCTTCTGCAAGTCTGTAACGGCTTTGTCTAAGCCGGCTTTCATATCATCCCAAGCAGCTCCAGTAGTCGAGCCTAGCTCCTGTAATTTCTGTTTCGCTTGATCCTGCTTTGTTTTCATATCAGCCATACCGGCTTCGATTTTTGTTGATGCCTCGCCTTTATAGTTTCCTGCCTGCTCTTTCATCTGGTCGATTTTCTTGGAAAGATCGTCGATAGTGGTTTGAACCTGCTTCGAGTATTCTTGTTTCTGCTGTTCTGCATAAGCTTTCGCCTTTTCCACAGTACTAATGGCTTCTTGTTTTACATCCTGTTTTGTAACATCAGTCTGTTGAGCGAAAGTCACATTAAAGGCCAATACACATACGATCGTAAACGATATAGCAATCAATCTGAGCGCTCTCATGATTTATTTCCTCTAGTTATAGAATCTAGGAGTTTTAGACAAGCCAAAACGGTGCCAGTTTCGTTGCAATCACAGGAAGGCAGAGGAGTGCATGTTTCCCTGCTTTGCCCTTGACATGGCCTTTTGCATAACGAGTGATGGAGCCTCAATGATAACAATCCCAGGCGGAAGTTCCAAAGTGTTGAAAAGCATGCCATCCTCATGAGTTGCTATCAGGAACAGGAGTGAAGCGGATTTGTTTCTTGCAGCTTTTGACAAACAATGAGCGGCATCTAAAATGGTTTCATAAGAACGTTGCACTCTCACAAGAATAGGATGACCACTTACATCATCACGCAATATAGCGTCTATTCCCTTATTTCTCTGAACAGGAACGAATGATATACCTTGCAACAGTGCCAACACATCTTGATCTGTACCAATATAAGCACCTCTGCCTTTTTCTAGTAAATTTGATTCGGATTTTATAGGATTTTTCAAAGTCCGGTTGGCAATATTGATTGCATCGTCGGAAATATCTATCCCGATCGCATGCCGTCTTAGCAAACTAGCGGCTACAATGGTGGTTCCACTTCCACAAAATGGATCTAATACCACATCTCCTTCTTTTGTAGAGACTCGCACAATACGCTCCAAGAGAAGAAGAGGTTTTTGGGTTGGATAGCCAACGCGTTCTTTGGCTTTAGGGTTGAGATAGGGAATATCCCAAACATCAAACAAAGGAACTCCTTTTTTGCCACCACTTGGTATAGTATCGCCTGCTTTATTTCTCTCATAAACTGACTTGCCATATTCATCTCGTTTTCGACGCTGGAGAATTTGATCCACATTAGTAGAAGACGAATAATCCTGATAAATCGGATTGAAGGTATATTCGTTAGATTTGGTGTAATAATATATTGTTTGATGGGATGGGAGAAATGTAGCCGCAGCATTTGACCAACGACGATAATGCCAAATAATTTCATTACGAAACATATCCTCTCCAAACACTGCATCCAGCAAGACCCTCGCAATATGTGAAGAGTTCTTATCGCAATGAAAGAATATTGAACCGTTATCTGAGAGTACTCTGCGCATCTGCATCAATCGGATTCTCAGAAATTCAGTGTATTCCACGTTTGAAGTCCAAATGTCTCGAAACGAAAACTTTTGTTGTCTATCTCTAGTACGAAGCGAATGAACCTTTTGCGTAAAGAACGGCGGATCAAGATAGATTAGTTGCACACTGCCATCTGACATCTCTTTCATAATATCGAAGCAATCACCTTTATGGATTGTGATATTCATCAATCTGCTTTATTCACGTCTTTTTCTGTGTAAAACATTGGGCGACTTTCTAAAAGGATACTGATAATCCTCTAATGAAGAAAGCTCAAGCTGGAATTTCAAATGATCTCTTATATGTCATAACCTTACAAAACTACCGATTTTGAGTTATTGCATCATCCGTTACAAGTAGGGCAACAGGGAAATCTTTCAGAATTTCCCCCACTGAAAACGAGTTCTGCCCTTTATGAATCCGGCCTGTAAGCACATCTTTCCACAAAGAATGTGAACTGCTTGTCAGATTAATTCTTGTATCTTGCCAGACCTCCTCTCCTAGAGGGTATTGATCGTCAGCTATCAAGCCACTAAGAAATCTTGGGGTCACAGTTATAGCCGAATTATTCGAATAGTTCCTTGAAAAAGCGATCACATGATCTTTGAATCTGCCCGCGACCCCTAGGGGAATATAATCGCCTCTTCGGAAGACTTCCCTGTGCCGATTTCTGGCACGAAGCGCCATAAAGATGAGAAATAATTTGATCCGTCCGTCCTCTTTCTCAGCGCAAAGATGTTCGATTAGCTCCAGAACATTTGAATCAGCTCTCTTCATTATTTCCCGAAGCATAGTCTTACGTTTCTTAAAGTCCACAGGTCTACGATTATCGGGATCAACGAGATTGAAGTCCCAGAGTTCGCTACCTTGATAAAAATCCGGCACACCAGGAGAAGTGATTTTGATCAGGACCTGAGATAAAGAATTGAAGATCCCGTAATGCGCAATTCTCTTCTGGAACGGGATGAAATCCTTCAAAAAAAGATTTGAACGAGAAGGGTTCAGAATATCTTCAACAAATGAAATATACCCATTTTCATAATCAGCATCGGGTTGGAGCCATCCTGTGTGAACCTTTGCCTCTCGGACTGCTTTTATTACATATTTTTTTATTCTTTCTATAAATTGAGAATAGGTGGATTCATCAAAAGGAAAAGTCCCTATAAGAGTTTGATAAAGGAAATATTCGTCATTTTTGTCAGGGGCATATGCGCTGCCTGCGCGTTTCTTCTTGCTTTTATTTATCCTCGTCCAATTACTCACATGTCGCTTCCAGTCCGTTGGAAGCTCCGTTAAGATATTTATTCTTGCCCTAACGTCTTCCCCTCGTTTGGTATCGTGAGTTGCTGTGGCACTTAGCGAATCCGGCCACATATTTCGTCTTCTGATATTGAAATCATGGAATTCATCGAGTGAACACCCGAATTGATTCGGTCTTCCTCCTACTTCATTGAGCGATAAAAGTTTATTATAAACGTAAAGAGCCGTGTCCTCAAAACCTTTTGCCATCAACGGACCGGTAAGTTGTTGAAATCTCATTACGAATTTGAGCCAACGCTCCTTGTCTTCGTCGGATAAGTATTCAGGATAGTCCAGCAGCAGAAATCTTTGGATGAATATCAATTCATTAAGCAGAGCGGGGCTATTTAACTTTGCTAAATCCACTGCTTGTCTAATGTACTCTCTGTCACTCTCGGAGGAAACCGCGGGATTAATGTAGGTTCTATAAATTGGGAAAACCGCTAAAACACCGGCTAAGGCCCGTCGTAATGCATAAAGCGTAATATCGCTTCCATGTCGATCCAGGCTGGCCATTTCTTTTACCAAATGGGCAAGATTGTCCACATCACCCGCCATATCCTCTTGAATTATCAGTTGGCGCTTTTCGCGTACGAGATCATCATACCGCGTTGTTAGACCGGCCAGAGCGGAATAGATGCTCTTAAAAGCCCTGTCATTCTGTTTTTGGCAAAATAATCCATTTACATAGTTAATAAAATCATAACCCGTGGTCCCTTGCACAGGCCAATAGTGGGGCAAGCTTTCCGATGCATTCAGGATTTTTTCCACAATAATATAGGCTTCTGGAACCCTTTCCCGCAATCGCTGAAGATAAGAGGTTGGATCGTAAAGACCGTCAACATGATCGATTCTTAAACCGGAAATAATTCCGTTTTCTACTAATTGAAATATAAATTCGTGTGTATGACTAAAGACGTCGGCATTTTCGACTCTGAGACAAATAAGTTCGTTTATGCTGAAGAATCTTCTATAATCTATCTCTTCTGTTGCGACTTTCCAGTAGCTAAGCCTAAAAAGCTGCTGAGCAAGAATATCGTCCAGCAAATTAAAACTTTCCGCGTTTCCTTTGATACCGTTAAAAATTCTTATGTTTGTGTTAAGAAATTTCCTCACGTTTTTATTGTTACTATATATTTCCCATAGTGTACGTTTGATAAAATTTGTTTGATCATATCTCTCTTGTGGATCTTCGCTGGACGGCAGCGTTTTCAAGACATACAGGATACCCAGAAGCTTGCTGAAATCGGGGTGATCTTCGCCGAGTTTGTTCTTTAATGCCGATAATCTAAGGGTCAGCACATTCAGATATGATTCTATTCGCAAAGGCAATATGAGCCCACCGTATACCACAGTGAGGCCAGCGGGTCCGTATTTGAGCGTTATCTCCCTGTCTTCCAGAGAAATCCCATAAAACCGGCCTAAAAAAGGAGCCAGTACCTTTCCCTTTCACACTCGGATATTGATGATCCCAGTCAATATCGAAAAAACGATAATATTTTGAACTCTCACCATGTTCGAGGACATCCATCAACAGATGGTTTTCGCAATCAAAGGACATGTGATTCGGGACAATATCCTGCAGCCAACTAAGGTGATGCTTTTTCATTTTTTCCGAGAGCCATTCGAGATCCGCGAAGTTACCCAGTTCAGGGTTCAATTGATTCGGGTCAACGACATCATATCCATGAGTGCTGCCCTTTTTGGCTCGGAAAATTGGAGAAGCATAGATGTCTGAAATGCCCAGATCGGCTAAATATGCCACTATCTTCCCGGCGTCCTGGAAACGGAAAGAACGATTGAATTGAATGCGATAAGTCGCTGTGGGGACGTGCATCAGGACCCCTCTAACGATAGAACACCTAAATGATGGGCGCAACAACTGCTTAAGCCTGATACGCAATCAACTCTAGTGACGGCGAAACTCCGAAATGAATTAATACAATAGGGAATTTCGAGAAACGTACCAATTAGGCGGCTTATCCCGCGTCTCGCGGACCCCCCGTGAACAATGCTCCAGCCTTTCACTTAATTGAATTTTTGCAAAGAATTCCTTCAGTCGGACCGGTCCATGATCTATTTCATTTCAAGTTCTATCCGTTCCCGATCTCCGTAAATCAGGGCTAAAATAATACTGGAGTATTCGCGCAGATTTCTGGTCAGCAGAAAGTTCGTCCGGACAAATTCCCTAGCATTGTTGCCCATCATGCTTGCCCGCTCCGGATGATTTAGTAGATATCGAATGCGCAATGCCGCGCCCTCGGGCGTACTCACGAGGAAACCCGTGTGATGATTAACGACTTGAAGCCGTATACCCCCTGTATCCCCTCCAATGACGGGTTTCCCTTTCCACATTGCTTCAGTTACTGTTAGGCCGAACCCCTCCTTGGTAGATTTTTGAACCACGACGTCCGCACTGCGTTGTAATGCATTTATTGTTAGATGCGCATCCGAAGGTAATAAAAGTATATGTATATCCTTGTCCTCAGCCGCCTCCTCACGGACTTCCCTCAAAACCGCGCTTCCTTCAGGATCGTCGGTGGCCGAACCACCTGCAAGCACAAGTTGTAAATTGGGAGCGAACACCTTCGCCAATCGGTACGAGCGGACAACTCCAACGGGGTCCTTAAATCGGTCAAACCGCGACACTTGAAGTATCATCGGTCTTTCCGGGTCTATACCGAACTGCGGCCGGATTCCGAGCACCTGAATTTCATCCAGGTCCATGTTCTTTTCGCTTAAAGGATCAATGCTCGGTTGCATTAGATATTGAATATGCGGAAGAGGTTGAGCGAAATCGGCTAATGAAAAAATACTCGCGTTATACTCGACAACAAACTTGCGCAAATATTTCCAAACAGGGCGGTACGGTCGGCTCAAATCAATATGACATCGCCAAATCCAGCGGCCCTTGCGGTTCGGGCAAAATCGGAGCAGAGGCAGGGGTTGCGGATCGTGGATGATTACAACATCAGCCTCTTCAAGAATACTTCGGAGTTCCTCTGCGTTATGAGCATTGGTCTCTTCATATGCTCTGAATGTAGATTCGGATAACGGAACTGGGTTGCCTTGCAGTGCGTTGTGGAAATCTTTCGTGCATGTGAAGAAATTCTCTTCGCCTCGGATCACTTCCCAGCGAACATCAATTCCCAATTCCTTCTGCAGAGGCACAAGTTTAGTCAATATTTCCGCCACTCCGCCACCAGCACGTGTGGAATTGACATGGACGAGTTTCATGCCCTTAAGAGGGGCAGCCAATTGCCGAAGGTGGTCGATTACCTGCTCGCCTGCTACAGCGGCATAGTCTTCGATGGATCTCATCCAGATGGTCTCCTGTAACAATTCTTGAATGTTTCGGCCAATTTTTCACGCAGTTCCGTAAATGTATTGAAGTATGGATCTATTAGAAGAAGTTGGTTCAAGACGGGTTCATGGGATTCACCGAACTTCGCAGTCCATACCCGAAAATCATCTTGGCCGAGATCGTTTCGACGCCGTGCATCAATAAAGTGATAGAATATACTTCCCGACGACAAGTGCGGAATCACGTCCGCAAATTCATCCGGCCTACTGATCCTCCGCCGTGTATCGAAGACTATGATTTGCGATCTGATGAAACGAAATGCACTATCGGGCAGAGCCCAGCCCGGCCAATTAATCTCATCCATCCTCTGCTCAATTAGATCAATCAAATGTTGCCGCAGTGATTCCAGATCAAAATCGATAGGATTAATGACCGCCAGACGTTCCGCCAGAACATTCTCACCAAGAGCATGATGAATCCAACCTGCAAAATCATTGTTGTACTCCTGTTCATCAAACCGCTGCCTCATCAGTGCGCCCCAGAAGTGATGGTAAATACTTCCCGGATGTATCGTGACTAGACTATCCCTCATCTCTTTCAGATTTTGCACCGTCACTCCCGTGCCTATCGTTAAAAGAGAGCAATCCTTTATGACGAAAGGTTCGGGGTTATTTGTTTGTCGTGACATGTCATCTCCCGCGATTGCCATTTTCTGCCGAATTACAGTCGCACTCCAATTGAGGATGCTATTTTTGACCTGTCCCCTTCGATAACTTGGTACAAAAAGTCGTTCGTGGCTAATCTCAACAATTCAGCTTTCAATCTCCGAAATTCAGGCCGGCGGTGCCCTTCAACTAATAAGCTCTGATTGGTTATCAGCCGGACTCAATACGCAATTCATACTATAGGTGTGTATCATTGAATGGCATGTCAACCCGCACTGGAGCGGATTTACTCCTTGAACTTTTCTTAATGGACCGTACCCACATAGTTCTGCTATAAAGATTGATCCCCTACTCATTTCCCAATTCTGCGAGGAGGATACCATTTGCTGAATCTCCAAGTACTCGTTTTGAGTCTGATACCACTTTTTTCGGGAGCGATTCCTGGTTCGGGTACCGCCGCAATATCACCCCTGGAGCTTTTGGGAATAGGCGAGCCAATCTCCGCTCAATTTATAATCGGGACATGGAAGTATTCCGACGATTTCTTCAGATGGGGCATTACCGACAAGGCTAAAGCCAAGGTGAAGCTTTCCAAAGGAAATGGCTTCATGTCAATATATCCGGATGGAACAGTGAAAATGACTAACCTCTTCCAACCGGCCCAAGCTCGGTGGGAGCTGTCCGAGGATGGGATAATCATCTACGATCCTGAGCGTCCGCAGCGTGTCTCACGTATACTCCCCATAAGAAAGCGAGATCAGGACCACATCTGGTTGCTGCTGCCGTTTACCGGAGGCGCTTCAGGTATCGGGATGGTGCGAGTTTTGGAAGGAACCTCTTCTTTGCGCGATACTACCGGCCAGTCGGCTGCGAAACAGCGAAACAAAAAAATCAGAAACTGAAGTTTTTATAAGCAAGAACAATGCTGAAGCTTATTAATGATGCCGATTGGAACCAGATTTTATACTTATACTTATACTTATCCCCACCAGTATTGATACTCATAGAAATCAGCAGCATAACAGGAGCATATCAGGAGAGGAAATGGATAAAACCAAGCGCGCAGGATTCCAATCGTAGCTTTCTTGTTGTCCATCCTCATGTCGGGGCTGGGCCATGTGCGGGTATTGAGATCGGCACTAGAAATTGATGGCGCCAGACAATCCCAGGTCGAAGGTATACTGGTTGAGAGTCGATGTCCCGCCGCTCGAGGCTGAGAAAGGCTGAGGGACAATGAAAGTGAAACCCAACAGCGTTAGATATGCGCTGCTTTGACCAGCCAGGTTCACTTCTCCATCACCTCGCACCTTTAGTAAGCTCCCCTTTGCCCACAATGTCAGATTGAAAGAGCCCACGAGGAAACTCGACTCTAACCCTCCTTCCAGGAAGAGCCCAGCCTTGTTAAAGGTATATTCAGCCTGTTCGGAAAGGTCCCGTCAACCCAAAGCGCCAAAAATTGGACCTGCAATGTAGACGCCAGGGTGATTAAGCGCCAGCGGTATTCTCAACCGAGCGCCCGCGCTTCCGACGAGCAGCGACCCCTTGAAATATGGGCCTAAGATTTCGCAGCCCACATACGGGATCGTGAAAAAGGTATTGAAGTCTCCCGAATAGTCCGGAAAGGTAACATTTCGGAAGGCAGGCGGAAGCGGAAAAATTGTGAAGAATGCATAACCGGGAAGAGGCTCCGGATCGGAGAAACGGACCGAGATACGGTCGAATCTGATTCCTCCCACCAGATTAGCGGCTTTACAAATCCGGTACCACCCGCCGAACTCAAATTCCGACCACTGGAACCGCGATCCGGTCCAACGCCACTCCTCGGGTGGAAGCATACCAATGTCGGGGCCTTGACGTGCTCTTATGCCCACTGTACCAGGAATACTGGCTGAAACACCACCGAACAGCCCGCAGGCCTGTCCGATCTGTGCCTCAAGGCGGAATGTCCCAACAGCCAAGTCGGCTGATTGGATCTTCACGTCCAACGGATAAAGGTCGAGCAGGGTTCCAAATTGGGGGAAAACAAGACCGAATGGGCTGAGAAGCTGCGTCGGCGGGATATCCAGATTGAAGTTAAAGCCTATCTTCTTATAACCTAGCCGCACTGTAGGCTTGATTAGCAGGTCGCCCGCTTGGCTCCGGTTCAGTCCGGGCAGCGAGGTTATAGTGGACACCCACTCTGAGAAGCGGACTCCCCCAAAGCGGGGCCATTCCGACGGCGAGGACCCGGGACTATGCCTTGGGCTGAAACCCCAATAGGAAACGCAAGCACAAGCCAAAGGCCCAGCAAAAGTCTAAGGCGCTAGGTCATAACCCATACCCCTCTGCTGACGGCTCGGAAGCTACAATCACCAGCCGTCAATTCACCCCAATGCAACTAATTCATAGCCTTAAACAATGTTAGTTATCATTTTCTCAAAGAATCGGTCAAGCAACTATTGCATCGGCCGGTTTCCCGGACCCTCCCCCTGCCAATTCGGGGGACATGATTCCCCCACCTTGATGGAAGGACTAAGGTAGTGTGAATGCCCTAGAGGAGCCCCAGGGAGTTAAACTTCTGTTCCTCCGCCTAACGCGGAACGACTGACTCAACAATGGAATTAGATCAGCCCTGTATCCATCTCTGCCGCCACCGACGTTCAAAGGCTCAACATGCGCCAAGAGCAGACCTGCCCAGTTCGAGCGATCCGCTCATCTACTGATCCGACGACCGAAACTGGATCGAAAAAGAACTCCACTGATACGAAGACTGTCGCCCAACCTCTCAGTCATAAATAAGAAATATTCCCAGGACCATTATTCCAGCGCCAATCAGGCGGTATCTTGTATTTCTCTTCCCTAAAGAACACCCGGCCCAAAATGACCCCAAAGACGAGGCTAAGTCTTTTTACGGAAATCATGTAAGCCACAGGCGCGAGATTCAATGATATGAAGTGTGTGACTTGCGCTCCGGCCATGAGCAACCCACCTATAAGAAAAACCATCATGTTACGTTTGCTGAAATTTCGAGTGCCTATTCCCTGTCCGGAACGCAAGAAAGTTATCCAGATGAGCGCAACCGCAATGCAAATCACGAGGACAGTACCGTACTGGATAGCTCCGTACAGCAAGATGCCTTTTTTCCCGAGCGTCGAAGTAAATGCCCACAAGAATGCGACCAACAACATGCGCCTGCAGCCGGATGTGGAGAATATTGCGGCTATAGGAGCAAGTAGGCCCCTGTTCACCAGGTCACCATTCAGAAGGTAAGCCCCAGCTGTTACCAAAGCGATTCCTATCGCACCAGTCCAGCTAACAGATTCGCCCAGCAAGAGAGCCGCAGTCAAAATAGTCAGGACAGGAGTGAATGCCAGGAGTGGTAGGGTTAATGACAGGTCTGCCATCTTTATGGCCGAGAGAAACAGGTAATAACCGGATATCTCAACCGGCAGAGATATGAAGATCAGCAATATGAGCTCTGACGAAAGAGGCTTGAGATCCTGGAACAGGAGAAGCGGAGCGAGAATGATAGCTGATATTCCCAGCGTCACTGCGCCGGTGGTCCATTCGTCATTCTCCCACATAATCCGTTTTGAAATGGCGTCGGAGCAGGCAGTCAGGAAGGCGCAACCCAAAGCCACAAAAAACCAATTCATCAATCCAACACCGCTTTCAAGCAAGACCGACTGATTTCAGGCGTCGGGTTATTCGACTGACATGGGAGCCTTCCCAATATACTCGCCTGCACCGAGGACATTCGTGAAATTTTTGCCTGGAGCCGAAAATCTCTTCCGGGACCTGACCAGCCGCATCGGCTTTCGAGATTTCGACCACAGGAATATTGCAGATCAGGCACCTGCTGAAAAATAGGCTCGGGTCGGGTCTAACGCTTATAGCAGTTAAAACCTGCTTTAATTGCTCCATAGAATCGTTCGCCGTAACAATGATGATCTGGGGAATTCCCTTCCGTTTCCCGGTCGTCACCAAGTACCTGTCCGCCGTGGGAGCACTTCTAGGATATGCCGCGTCAAATCCCAATATTCGCAACCACTTCGCTAATCTTCCCAGCATTCCATCCACATCAAAACATGGTTGCTCACTCAGATCGTCCCGAATTTCCATGACGCACCGGAGCATTCTTATTTTTGGGCCGTACTTGTTGTCGATTCCATTGTTTTCAAGGCGTTGAGGCAAGATTCCGTCTCTCTGTAGGGTCCCGGGCGTTGCCAAACCGGATCGTCATAACGATCGTGGCATGGGAGGCATCTTGCGATGCCAAGTATTTTCCCGATCTCCTCGTTATTGAATCCTCGAGCAATTAGATGAGATGTCCCCTGTAATATGTTTCCGCCCGCATCCACCACTGCATCCAAAGGAAATGGAATCTTCAAGCCCGATGCGGCGGAATCATAGAGTATCTGCACCTGCGGTTTTGCCGATTTGGAATTCAATTTCACGAGCCCTTCTCCCAATCCCATAGCCTTTGGATCGAGGTGGCAGTCAATGCATCGAGGAACTTCTTTCCTGGTCGTGTGAGGATGAGTTGGTGCCATCGCTACAGAGCTAAGGCCATTCTTTAAGCGCATGATCAATGAATCGTACGGTCCCATAATCTTACCGTCGCCACCGACAATAGTATTCCAGACCTGGCACCCCGGCACGAATATTGCCACTTTTCCGTTCGAATTTATTCCTAAAATGTTCTTTTTCAAACCGAAAGAAAGACCGGCCTTCACTCCACCGCCCTGGCGTCGTCTTTCCGCTGAGATTATCTATACTTCGATGCCGGAAATCCAGCGCCTGATGACATCCGTAGCATTGCGGACTCCAGGCACTATGGCACGAATCACATTCAAGGCGCTCGTGCCCTTTCAGATTATGGGCTTTATTCTTGTCGGTAATAATGGTCACCGGATACTGCTTCCCATCCATCTTACCCGTAAGTCGTAATCCTTCGGGAGTCAGCTTCACATGCGGGAGAGGGCGTCCTTTGGAAGTCGTGAGAATCGTATCGCCATCCTGAAGCTTCAAGGAGGGGGTGCCTCTTATCAGCGCCTGTACCAACGCATCATGCTTTTCCACCTTGATAGTTCGTGGAGCGTTCGAATAAGACCCGTGACAGTCTTCGCAGCGGATTTCCACCTGGTCCTTCATAAAACGGTGCACATTACCATCACCCATTGTGTCCTGACCGGTGTGGCAATCTATGCAGGCCATACCCTTTTCATGATGGATGTCGGGCACGAGCCTCAGCACGAATCTATTTTCACTGATCGTGTCTTCGTTCAAGCCTCCGTTGACAAAGGGAGTGCCGTATTGCTCGTTTTCCATTTCTCCATGATAATTCAGCCCGATTCGTGCGCTCCGATTATGACAAGCCCTGCATCTGTCATCCGGTATCCGATTTGTGATCGAGTGAGTTGAGGCATGGCCCGGTTCGTCGCGCTTAATTGTGGGATCGCCGCCCACGTACCGACCATCCCGGTCATAAGGAGCATGGCACGCGGGACATCCTTCGAGACGGCCCATTTTCTCTCGAATGCGAGATCACCAGAGATGGCATGAGGCGCAGAATTTTCGAAAATGACTTTCCGGCAAATCGAACTCCCCATTTGATCCGATTTCGGGAGGGAGGTCGTTTAGGGTGGTTTTGCCGTCAGATACGGCCCGGACCGCATACCTCGAATCACTCGTTTCCTCTACACCCCATTGGAACCGAAGAATTCCTATTATACCAGCGTTGGTAGCCATCAGAGATTTGGTGACATTTTCCGCCCGATTGAGTAGTGGATGCTCACGTCCCGAGTGGCAGGTTATTCCAATGTTGGACTTGCTCCCTCCGCAGCCGGCATTAGCAAGATCGAGTTTCGCCGGGTTGCGACCACCTCTCAAGCCAATGTGGGCGCCCCGGACCGACAGGTCGGATCCATTGCCGCCGTGACAGATTACACACCCGAATACTAAATTGGGGTGCGATGACGAAACATCTTCGATTCCGTAATGACATGTGAGGCACCTTTCTGCTGGGAGTTTCCCGCCGAATGGTGTTGTTTCGATGATCTCGCTACGCTTATCTTTGAGGGAGTCTATCTCACTTGAAATGAGTCGTTGCGCTTCTACCGATTGCTCTTCTGCCAGCCGCATTTCCAGCCTCTGCAGGGCTAACGCAACGCCTTTTTGCTGATAAGCCTTCCACCCCGGGCTTCGATATCGATACTCTACATAGGCCATCGCCAGGGCGATGATTGCGAGCAGGAAAACCGTAATCGTTTTGAAAGGAAAGGCTTTTCCGCTCATGCAAAGTAGCCCCAAATGGTTACTGCCAATGAAATCAGAATGATTGCCCAGAATATTACTTGTACGGGTTGATCAACTTTCTTGGAGACAAACGGCATAGATGTCAGCATGAGCAAACCGGCCAGTGGAATTATGACGCCGCCAATTACCGCAGGAAGATAGCGAAGCATTTGTTGGATCCCGAGAAAGATCCAGGGAGCTTTCACATTTTCAACCGGAATCCCTGAAAAATCAGCCGGTCCTCCTATAGGAGCATCCAAAACAGCAGAAATGAGAAACACTGCTGTCATTGCTGAAACGGCAGCAATGATCTCATTTCGCACTAGTTCAGGAAACGTTTTGATTCGGGGTGCCATCCTAAGTGTGAAAACTAGTTTCTAAGCCGGCTAATAGACGTCCTCAAATTTATTCTAGCCAACGTGCTGTGGTATTGATGAGACCGGCCTGGCTCTTTCATTGATTGTCGGCCGCAAGGACGCCGCCTCAACAATCCGTCGAATCACCGGTGTCAATCTTTCACTACTCTAAACCCAACTGTGAGAAAATAACCCCTGGGACTGGCCTTGTGTCGGTTTCTTATGCGCCAAGATGATTCGGGCGAAACCCAGGATCCGCCTCTAATCTCCTTTTCCTCTCCTAGAGCCGGACCTGTCGGATTATTTGCCTGGCTCTGCGCATAATAATCTCGAGAATACCAATCCGAGCACCACTCCCAAACATTGCCAAACATTCCCGAGATCCCCCGTAATCCCGGAGCTGCCGATGAAACGGATAGGATACTCGCTCCCCGGTGGAATACCAGACGATCTGCCGGCGGACGGGGAGTAGTTAACAACGCGGCTTTTTCACGTTCCGCGGCCGTAGGCAGACGACCTCCCACCCATTCTGCATATTCGGTAGCGCCGTACCAGGATACGCATACGACCGGCTTGTCGGTAAATCCGTCTTTCGGCTTATATGCATTTCCGCTCTTGACCACGGGACAATCAGGGCTATCAAGCTTAATCCTGGCAGACCCATCTCTGGAATTCTCTCCCTGAGATTTGAGAAATCGGCAGTAATCCTGGGCTGTCACATGTTGCTTAGCGATATAGAAATCTTTCACAAAGACCTGATGATTAGGCCGTTCATCCGGCCTACCCTCTCCTTCCAGGCTCCCCATTTCGAAAGTCCCGCCGGGGATCAATAGCATTCCACTATATTTTCCTGTACCGTCTACCAGATCGTTTCCATTTACTACGGGCTCTGATGTCTTGGCCGAGGGCTCCCTGTGCATGCTTGGCGGAAGTGGCACGGACCCTCCGCCGGGAACTGCCGGCAGAAGAGGAATGTCCGCAGAATCTGATGACGATTGAGCCAGGAGCTGATCATGTCCGATAGCTGAGGATTGGGCAGAAACAGTGATTTTGCGTGATGGCAACTCGCCGGCAAGAATAGTGGCTGGATACCCCACCATGGTCACGCTCACGAGCAGCAGCACACAATAAATAATTATCCGGACAGGTCTCTGCATTATCAAATTGGGCAATCCTACTGGACGAGTATTCTGCATCAGTTTCCGATGACACATGATGCAGATCGTGATAGTTGCAACCTGAGGCAACTTTATAACACGATATTGTAATTTCTCGGTAGATACTCGATTGATAGAGATTCTCAGAATTCAGAAAAATAGAAGCCCCTCTTGCTGTGCCCTTATATTAGCTGAGCTTGCTCATGAACTCTGATGTAAATCCGGATGCTCGTTTCGACTACGTAATGGAAGTTTTCCTTGAATTCATCCGCCATCTGTTGGGCAGCAATTCCTTCAAATGCTGGACAGCAGACCGCCTGTACACATATGCCCTTGAAGCGCTCATTAGATCATTCCTTGAAAATATGCAAGAAAGCCATAATCAGATAGGTGCCAATTGGCAGGTCATCAACGAAAGGCTTTCCCTACGCCTCTTTCAATTGGGACCACTGGCTCCGGAAGAAGTTGGTCAGTTATATGAATCTCTGAGAGGGTTCCGACTTGAGGTAAAGTCGGGACATGAACCAGTCCTTATTCCATCTCCAACCGGAAAGCGGAATCAGGGATTATTCTATACTCCATTGCATATAGTTGAACAAATCGTCACAGGCGCACTCGATGCAATCGGGATTTCGCAACCTGAGGATTACCTCGATCTCAAAATTCTCGACCCGGCTGTTGGAACAGGTGTTTTTCTTGCTCATGCGCTTGAAGAGGTCACCCGACGTGTTTTATCTTCATCGAGCAAGGGCAGTGGGGCCACTTCTTCCAGAATTGAGACACTTCACAACGAAATCGGCGCGGCGCTTCTAGCTGACGGGAGAGGTAGACCGAAGCTCGAAGAAAGTATCCGAATACATATTCTGACTTCGTGTTTGTACGGAGTGGACTTAGATCCCATCTCAGCCCATATTGCGCAGGCCGTATTGACGAAACGCGTCTTCGGCCCCCATCCACCTCCAGATGGCTTTTCACTCAACATCCGTGCAGGAAATTCGCTCATAGGTGCGATCCGAACAACTCCGTATGTTCGTTGCAAGGGTGGCCGGCTATCGCGACCAATGGAAGATTCATCTATGGCGGAGTTCCAGGCTCAGTCCGACATGAGTACAAAAGCGAATCTCGATCGCATGCATGCCGAGATATACTTCGCAAGGAAAAATCTGGATGATCGAGTTATTCATCAATGGAGCGAAGAAAAAAAGGTCTTTCATTGGGCCATGGAATTTCCGGAGGTATTCCAGAGAGATCGAGGCGGCTTTGATATTATCATTGGCAATCCACCATACGAAATCATTTCTGTTAAAGAATCCGGCATCCGAGAACGCACTAAAGAACAGCCCTACTTCAGATCCACTTACCGGACTTGCCAAGGAAAAATAAACACATACAGGCTTATGACGGAACGTGGTCTGAAACTCCTACGCGACTTCGGAACTCTGGGCTTCATCATTCCTGCTACGTTGCTGGCCGATTCCACAGCTGAAAAGCTACGTAGGATGATTTTGGACGAAACCTGCGTTCGCAAGATGATAATCATTCCGGAAAAAGCTCAGCTTTTTAAAGGTGTTACACAGGCGTTTCTTATTCTAATAATGCGCAAATCGGCTCCGACCGATAGTTTACAGCCTATTATATGGGATCCCAATGGTCCTGCTCCACTGGAACAGGGGATAGAAATTGGCAGAAGTATCATCGAAGCAGCGGGTTTCAGAGTTCCCCTAATCAGGTCCTCAAAGGAAAGACTTTTATTAGAGGCGCTCACGCGTTTTCCGCCGTTAGCCGGGGACAAGAAATGTTCTGCCATAGGAAGGGTGCATCAAGGTGAAATCAATCTCACTACGCATCGCGATTTCATAACCAACTCCGTTACCGGTCATCCACTAATACGGGGTGAGCACGTTTCGCCTCTTCGCGTTCTGCATCCTTCTCCGGGAGGACATAAATTGGACTGGATCCTTCCTGAATTCGTTGAACGACAGCGAGGCTACAACAGCTCGTCACAACGTCTTTCGACACCGCAGCGGCCCCTTGGGCGAGCAAGATTCAGGGGGAAGCCGTGGAAGATGCCCCGAATCGTTATCGGGCGAGTTGTAAATATGGACACGCCACGTAGGCTTAAAGCCGCGGCAGCGCCGTCCGGCGTTTTCCTTGGTGATATGACTAACTTTATTCTTGTACCGAGTATTCCTAGCGATTATTTGTTGGGCTTGCTTAATTCACGCCTTTTGAATTGGCGTTTCAGGATTACGAGCACCAATAACTATATATCGGCATCAGAGATTGAAGCGCTTCCCATCCCGCGGATTCCGGAAAACGACCTTCCAGAACCGGTTATTCGTTTGGTTCGCGCGGAATTCGATAAATTACAACTATCAAGACGATTTTCAATTTCTGAGTGTATGAAAGAGCTGCAAATTCTATTGAAAGTTTATGAACAAAAACAAAAGCAATTCTTGCTCGGTCTGATGCTTGAATGGGTTGTCGAAACTATAATCAATGAACCGCCATCTATTCCTGGAGAAGGGCTATGGAATCTTCTCGATGCTCTCGTTGTTTTATTGTATGGGGCAAGTTCGTATATCTCTATCATAGAAAATAAGATTTCCACCGAGTTCTGAATTTTTGACTTGCATTCTGCGGAAATTCATCTGAAAATGAACGATTAACTCGCACATTCCCGCGAATCGGGTTCGTCCCTGTTAGAGAGACGCATCACGCAGGAATGGAGGAAAAACCCGAAAAGGAGATTTGCCATTGTCCGGTGTGACTATGAAGCAATTGTTAGAAGCCGGTGTCCATTTCGGACACCAAACTCGGCGCTGGAACCCAAAAATGAAAGCTTACATTTTTGGGGCGCGAAACGGAATCTACATTATTGATCTTCAAAAGACAGTTCGTCTCTTCAAGCGAGCCTACTCGTTTGTGCAAGACACCGTTGCCTCCGGCGGCAGCATACTTTTTGTAGGCACCAAAAAACAGGCACAAGACGCGATCTACGAAGAAGCGGCCAGGGCAGGGCAGTTTTACGTAAACCAACGTTGGCTCGGCGGGATGCTTACCAACTTCTCCACGATAAAACAAAGTATCGACAGAATGAATAACATAGGCTCAATTCTGGAAAAACCCGACGAGACTAACTATACCAAAAAGGAACTTGGCAATCTGAAACGGCAATTTGATAAGCTTAACAAGGACCTCGCCGGTATTCGCGATATGCGAAAGCTGCCGGCAGCACTGTTCATAGTCGATCCCAAGAAAGAAAATATTGCCGTCAAAGAAGCCAATAAATTACAAATACCCATTGTTGGCATAGTTGACACAAATTGTGACCCGGACGAAATAGGTTATATTATCCCGGGAAATGATGACGCTATCCGAGCAATTCGTCTCTTTGCAGCACGAGTGGCCGACGCTTGTATTGAAGGGAAGTCCATGTATGAGGCGTCTTTGAAGGAAGACGTAGGCGAGGCCCCGATAGCTATAGAGACCAAACCGGAAGAATATTCGGAGATGGCAAAGGAAGAAGCGGCGGCGGCTCCGACTGAAACCGAAACACCCGAAAAAGAACAACAGACTGCCGAAGAGAAACCAGAAGCGGAATCCCAGAGTGAAGAATCTGATGAGAACTCGGCACGGGCTTAATTAGCCGGCGCAAGAATTATAGATTTCTAACCGGGGCGGGACGCTCTTCACTGATGAATCGACCCGCTTCATTTTTGTGCATGAAATAACTCGGTGTAGGAGATATCCGATGGAAATATCAGCAAAACTGGTAAAAGATCTGCGCGAGAAAACCGGCCTCGGAATGATGGACTGCAAGAAAGCGTTGCAGGAAACCATGGGCGATCTCGAAAAAGCGGTTGATTACCTGCGCAAGAAAGGCGTATTAAAAGCGGCCAAAAGAGAGGGACGCGCCACGTCCGAAGGTAGAATAGGATCTTACATTCACTCGAATGGCAAAATCGGTGTGCTGGTCGAACTCAAGTGTGAAAGCGATTTCGTTGCGAAGACGGAGCAATTCGCCACGCTAAACAAGGACCTGTGCATGCAAGTGGCGGCGTCAGCCCCACGTTGGATATCACCGGAAGATGTCCCGGCGGACATAATAGCCAAGGAGAAAGATATATATATGACCCAGGCGCAAGAAGCGGGTAAGCCTGACAAAATGCTGGAAAAGATTGCCGAGGGAAAACTAAAGAAGTTCTACTCGGAAGAATGTCTTTTGGAGCAGAATTTTGTTAAAGAGCCCGATAAAAGTGTGGGAAACCTGATTAAAGAATACATTGCTCAACTGGGTGAAAACATTAGCGTAGGTCGTTTTATTCGTTTTCAATTAGGCGAAAACAAGTAAACTCATGGACAGTTCCGGTGGATATCGTCGTGCTCTGTTGAAGATATCGGGTGAAGCTCTTGCAGGTGACCGGGGCTACGGTTGGGACACTCCAAAAATCCGTTGGATTGCCGAGCAGATAGCCCGAGCGCATCACGATCGACGCGAAATAGGGATTGTTGTGGGGGGCGGGAACATCTTACGAGGATCCGATGCGGCCTCCATAGGCGTTCCGGTTCTTGTTGCAGACCAGATGGGGATGATCGCCACAGTACTTAACGCTATGGCGTTGCGCTCTGCTCTGGAAATTGCAGGAGTCCCCGCGTATGTAATGTGCGCATTCCCGGTGGGTAATTACATACAGGCTTTTGACATGGAAAAGGCCGTGGATTACCTTCAACGAGGGAATATTGTTATTTTCGCTGGTGGCACAGGTAATCCATGTTTTACTACAGATTCTGCAGCGGCTTTAAGAGCTGTTGAAATAAATGCGGATATAATGGTTAAGGCCACTCAGGTGCGGGGGGTCTTTGATAAAGACCCCGAGAAAAATCCTGACGCCTATTTCTTTGAGAAGATCAGTCCGGAGGAAGTCCTGCAAAAACGATTGGGAGTTATTGATGCGGCTTCCATTGAAATTCTGGGCAGGAAGAAAATCCCTGTTATCGTGCTAAACCTTCATGAAGATGCAAATATTTTCAGGGCTCTTTCTGGAGAAAAGATCGGGACTATAATCGCATGAGAGTCCTTGCCAAGACATATTGCGGCGCACACGATTTCCGGTTCGCATACAACTGAGAGGAAAGTATGATCGACGATCTTCATAAAGAAACCAAAGCTTCAATGGAAAGTTCCGCGGACGCTTTTCGGAAGGAACTTAAACGAATTCGGACCGGAAGGGCGTCACTGGCATTATTGGACGGCATGATGGTCCAGTACCTACGGCACTGCCACTCCCATCAATCAATTGGCTACTCTTTCCATCCCCGAGCCGAGGCAGATAGTTATTCAGCCCTGGGACCAGGGGGCGCTCGGCGAAATCGAAAGAGCTATTCTCAAATCGGAACTGGGTCTGACGCCGACTAATGACGGCAAAGTGGTCCGAATAGTGTTACCGCCATTGACATCTGATAGGCGGAAGGACTTGGTGAAGCTTGTACGAAAATTGGGAGAAGAGTTCAAGGTCCAGGTTCGTAATCATAGACGTGATGCAAATGAAACACTTAAGGAAATGAAAAAGGAAAAAGAGATTTCCGAAGATGATCTTCATAAGGCCCAGGAATTGGTTCAAAAGACTACCGATCAGTACATTGCCAAGATGGACGGTATCATAGCAGAAAAAGAAGCTGAGATTATGGAGATCTGACGCATCCTGCTCGGCGTGACAATTGTGAGTAAGTTCAGCCGGGACACCTAACCCTCGTCAGAAGCTCACGACTATTTTATTTTCGCAGTTTCAAAAAATTTGGAGAACCCATTGGCTTCAGCTTCAGACCACTCCTCCGATTGGCCGTGTCACGTGGCGATCATTATGGATGGCAACGGCCGTTGGGCAAAGAAACGCATGCTGCCCCGGCTTGAAGGTCATCGACAAGGCGCAAAGAGTGTTAGACGAGCGGTCGAATTTTGCCGCCGAAACGGCATAGCTTTTCTGACGCTGTATGCGTTTTCCACGGAGAACTGGCGGCGACCTCGCGGAGAAGTCGCCGGATTGATGAAATTGCTTTCCCAGTTCATCGACTCGGAGTTGAGCGAACTTCATGCGAACGGGATTCGAGTAAGGACTATAGGGGAGTTGGGCCGGCTGCCCTCCGAATTGGTGGCAAAAATACGGGCTGCCGAGGAAAGAACCGGCAAGAACGAGAAAATGGTTCTGAACATAGCTCTCTCCTACGGTGGACGTCAGGATATCATTAACGGGAGTCTCAAAATAGCCGCTGCAATCCAATCGGGCAGCCTCATAAAAGAAGAAATTACCGAAGAGCTGTTTTCCGAGTTTTTGGATACTAAAGGGCTGCCGGACCCGGACCTACTCATTCGAACCGGCGGTGAAATGCGAGTAAGCAATTTCCTCTTGTGGCAATTGGCGTACACTGAACTGTACTTCACCCCTATTTTATGGCCCGATTTTGACGAAAAACATTTTATGGAAGCAATAGATGAGTACCACTCCAGGCAGCGCAGATTTGGAATGATTCCGGAGCAGATCGAGGCGAACGAAGGGGTTTCTTAATGTTGCGTGACCGCCTAATTACCGCAGCGATCGCTGTTGCGATTCTAGTTCCCATTCTCATATTCGGTGGTACTTTCGGTCTAGTTCTCCTGGTGATGTTCTGTTCGTGGGTCGCAGTCTCAGAGCTTTCCAGCCACCTTTCCGCCGTAAAGGGGCGCATTACTCAATTTTGGTTGTTTGTTTTCAATATATTGATCTTAGAGGCCTTCCACTCTCTGCCTCTCGACAAAGTATTGACCGTAGTTGTCTGGTATCCGCTTATAATTCTATTGCTCCACCTATTTCTCTATAACGTGATCGAGAATACGATTGAATCGTTTACTCAAATGATTTTCGTAGTGTCCTACATTGTTATCCCGTTAGGGCACGCAATTTTATTAGGACGCCTGGAAACTGGTGTCGCTTGGATCTTTTTTGTTCTCGTGGTGGTGTGTCTCGGTGACACCGGCGCTTATTTGATGGGCCGGTATCTGGGTAAACACAGGTTCTCGGCACATATCAGCCCTGCCAAAACTATTGAGGGTATTTTCGGAGGAGTGGCGGGAAATTTCACCGGAATGGTTATTATGAAGCTCGTTGTCCCGCAATTAGCTCCGTTCCATTTACTTATTCCCTTAACACTTGTGATTGCTGTGGTTGCGCCTCTCGGTGACCTGTGCGCGTCCATGGTAAAAAGGCGGCTGGAAATCAAGGACTTCGGTTCTTTATTACCCGGGCATGGAGGAATCATGGACCGGGCGGACAGCCTAATCTTCGCTTTTCCAATGACTTATCATTTTCTGCTCTTTGCCGGCTTCACAGCAACGTCATGAAGGCCATATCCATACTCGGTTCCACCGGCTCGATTGGTATTCAAACCCTTGAAATAGTACGCCTTCATCCTAATCTCTTCAAAGTCGCCTCACTCGCTGCTGGTGATAATATTCGCTTGTTAGAGCAACAGGTTCGGGAGTTCAGACCATCACTGGTTTCTTGCCGAACTTCAAGCGCGGCCGCAGAATTGAAAAGATCACTGACGGATTATTTGCCATCAGTTCGGATTGAGCATTCGCTCGAAGGTCTGATTGACGCCGCGACGTTTCACACCGCGGAGCTTGTGGTTGCTGCTCTTCCAGGCAGCGCCGGGCTAATGCCGACCTTTGCTGCGGTCAAAATGGGTAAGGATGTAGCTTTAGCCACAAAAGAAGTCTTAGTCATGGCCGGCGGTTTATTCATGGAGACGGTCAAGACGAAAGGCGTGCGACTTTTGCCTGTGGACTCTGAGCAATCCGCTATATTTCAATGTCTGCAAGGAAGCAATGGGGCCGGGATAGAACGCATTATTCTTACCGCTTCAGGTGGGCCTTTTCGAGATCTATCGCAATCCGAGTTGGGGCTGGTAACCAAAGATCAAGCGCTTGAGCATCCACGCTGGAAAATGGGCCCGAAAGTTACGATTGATTCGGCTACGCTTATGAACAAGGGGCTTGAAGTAATCGAAGCAAGATGGCTCTTCAATGTTCCCGTGGAATGTATTGAAGTGGTCATACATCCGCAGAGCATCGTGCATTCCATGATCGAATTTGCAGATGGTTCGATTTTGGCCCAGTTAGGCACCACCGATATGAAGATTCCGATAAGTTATGCTTTAGCATTTCCGAAAAGGATATCATCCGGGACACCTCGCATTAGATTCCCTGAGCTTGGTTCGCTAACATTCATGGAGCCGGATCTGCAAAAATTCCCGCTTTTACGGGCCGCATTTTCGGTTTTGGAGAAAGGTGATACCGCCTCGGCCATAATTCTCAATGCGGCTGATGAAGTAGCTGTGCAACTTTTCCTTGACGGAAAAATAGGATTCAGCCGTATTGCCGAAATTGTGCTCGACGCTTTGCAGAGCATCCCGTCGGGTCGAACCGATACTCTGGAACAGATTATGAGTTTTCATGAGCAAGTTGTTCTTCAAATCCGCAGCAAATTGACAAACCACTAATCTGTTACAGGGGGCTAGAAGTAATCGCGAAAAAGAAAACGATGTGGTGGCGACGTCCCGAGCGGAACGCGGGATTACCCGTCATTTCCTAATAGACAGGCTGGAAGCCTGTCCTACTACCCTGCATCACGCTCCGATCTTTATTGGGCACAAAACTTTTCAGAGCTACTATAAACAAGCCGTTTCACAAAAAACTTGATTTCCGTCTGCTTTCTATCTAAAAACCACCGGAATTTCTCCTTAGACGGGTGACGGAGGGATATCGGTATATGATCAAAAAACTATCAAACAAGATTCTTATGATCCTTTTGGCCATGTTGACAATTCCGCCTGGGATTTCAGTGGCACAGGTGGATATGCTGGAATTGTACTGCCCGTCATGCGGATACCGTGAGCGTTTTATGCAAGGAGCCGACCCATTGGAACAGCAGAGGAATATTCAGCATATTATTGTTGTATGCGAGCGAACGGGCCAGATTCGAAATGTTAAAATTCCCGTTGATCCCGGAATTCCCGTCTATGGTGAACCCTTACTGGCCAGGCAGTATGGAACGGGGCGTTCGGAACTACTCGGCGAAAAGCTTCCTCGATTCCTTGTGCCTGGGAACACCTGCCCTTTGTTTCCCGTCGCGGCCTATCTTGAAAGGAATATTTGTCCCATTGATGGCAGCATAGGCATACAAGTGGCTCTCATCGGTGGTGATTAGGAATAGATATTGCTGATGGTTCGAAACTCAGACCTTAGGGCACTAGGGGGTTCCCATACAAAAACAGTGTCTTTCCCTCTGTCTTTAGCCGAATACAGCGCCTGATCCGCGTGACTGATGAGTTCCTGAGCATCGTTGGCATGCTCGGGAAAACAGGCAACGCCAACCGATACTGTAAGGCTGCCGGAACGAACCAAGTGCTCGCCTTCAAAACGAGTGGTCCCCACCTCAGTCACGATTCGTTTACCCAGTTCCAGCGCATGCTCCTTGCGCGCGCCGGGAAAGATAATTGCAAATTCCTCTCCGCCGTAGCGCGCGACAATGTCGTATGATCTACAGGTCGCCTTAAACACATGTGCTATTTTTGCAAGCGCCGCATCCCCTTGCTGGTGGCCATTGGAATCATTGTACGATTTGAAATCATCGATATCGATCATTACCAAAACCAACGGAGTTTCTTCGCGAATCGATTTTTGTATTTCGGTTTCGAGAATCTCATCGAAAAAGCGTCGATTATAAACTCCGGTTAAAGGATCGATGTAGGAAAGCTCACGGTATACCTCAAGCTCAATAGCGCGACGCCGCAATTCCCGATGTTCCACGGCCCTATTAACTGAAACCTGAATTTGATCCACACTAAAAGGCTTTATAAGATAATCCAGCGCGCCCGCTCTCATGCATTCGACGGCATTTTCAATTGTGCCATAGCCTGTAATCACTATCACATCGGTATCCGTGGCGTCGGTTTTGAGTTTCCTTATCAGAGACAAGCCATCCAATCCCGGCAATTTCATATCCGTGACTATAAGATCATATGATCTAACTGCGTTTTTCTCCAAAGCCCCTTCACCATCTTCGGAGGTATCGACTTCATACCCTGCCAGACGTATGGATTCCGCCACCAGGTCTCTGATGAGGGGATCATCATCGACTACCAGTATCGACGGGGTTTTCCCCCGTTCCTCACCCAACATACTGGTTATCATTCCGATCTTCCGTTGAATGTAAGAATTTCAGATCGATTCATATATGAATCGATCAAACAATTGGTAGCTGCTTCATAGTTGTTTAATAGACGTGTCGCAAGAGAATTCGTTAAATGAGAGATAATCCTTGCTCTCACAAAGGATCGGGAGATTTTCGGTCAGGGCGAGATACGAAGCCCCCCCTCCCCGCACGAATTTTTCCTCCGCCCGCAACTGAATGTCGTATTAGGGTAAGAACGAATTACTCGCTCAAGTTCCCATTTCCCACGAAGAGAGATATTCCTTCTGCTCCGCAGTCAATTCATCAATGTGTATGCCCATAGCACCCAGTTTCAGTCGGGCAATTTCTTGGTCCAGCGCTTGTGGCAGCCGATGTACCTTTTTCGATAGGCCTTTGCCCTGCTTTACCAGGAATTCCGAGGCCAAAGCTTGATTTGCAAAGCTCATGTCCATCACGGATGATGGATGACCTTCGGCGGACGCGAGATTAATGAGGCGTCCCTCGCCCAGGAGGATGATCCGGCGGCCGTCCTGCATTGTGAACTCCTCAACATAATCTCTCATAACTCGCCTGGAAACAGCCATTCCTTCTAAGGCAGGTATATCTATTTCAACGTTGAAGTGACCTGAATTGCAAACAATGGCACCATCCTTCATTGAATCGAAATGCTCTTTTCGTATAACGCTCCTATCTCCCGTTACGGTGCAGAAAAAGTCACCCATCCGAGCGGCTTCGCTTAGCGGCATAACGACATAACCGTCCATGGCGGCTTCTAACGCTCGCAGCGGATCTACTTCCGTCACTATAACACGGGCGGCCATACCTTTTGCTCTCATAGCTAGACCCCGGCCGCACCATCCATAGCCGCACACCACAAACCAGCTTCCCGCCATCAAACGATTGGTTGATCTTAAGATGCCGTCAATTGTGCTCTGCCCTGTACCGTAGCGATTGTCGAAAAAATGTTTTGTGTCTGAATCATTCACCGCAATGACAGGAAATAACAAAACACCGCTTTCCGCCATACTTCTCAACCGGATTACCCCGGTCGTGGTTTCCTCGGTGCCACCCAAAATGTTGGACACAAGATCCTTTCTTTGAGAATGGATCGTGCTGACAAGATCCGCCCCATCATCCATAGTTATAGTGGGCCGAGCATCCAGACACGCATTGATGTGTTTGTAGTAAGTTTCCGTATCTTCGCCTTTTATTGAAAAAATGTGGTACCCCTCGTCTACAAGAGCCGCGGCCACGTCATCCTGAGTGGAAAGTGGGTTAGAGGCGCAAACATAGACTTCCGCCCCACCTGCGGACAAAGTTCGGTACGAGACAGGCGGTTTCGGTAGTGACGTGAAGACATGCCGCCAATACAATCCCGGCCAACGGTTTTTCTTGTTCGAATCGGCCCTGTATAATTCGAAGCACGGGCATGCTTCGCTCTGCCCATTCTATTCTAAGTTTACCTGCTGCTGCTAGAGATGGGTCCTTGATATGATAATTCATGTCCTCTCCTCAAAATGAAGATTACAAAGAGTATGTTCAGAGAAGTATTGGAATTTGATTTCTACGACGCCAGACGCCGAAGGCCTGCAAGTTCTCTGATTTCATCAACTTTATTGGTCTTTTCCCACGTGAATTCCGGTTCCTCACGCCCGAAATGACCATTAGCCGCGGTTTTTTGGTAAATTGGTCTTAAAAGATCCAAGTATTCGACTATGGCAGCCGGTTTGAAGCTGAAGACCTTGCCTACAATCTCCGTTATTTTTTCATTCGGCAATTTGCCGGTTCCATAAGTGTAGACCATCATGGAAACGGGTTCGGGATAACCGATCGCATAGGCAACCTGCAGAAGACACTTTTCGGCAAGTCCCGCGGCAACGATGTTTTTGGCAACATGTCGAGCCATATATGCACCTGAACGGTCGACCTTGCTGGGATCCTTGCCCGAAAATGCTCCGCCACCATGGGCGCCATACCCGCCATAACTATCCACCACTATTTTTCGCCCAGTTAACCCGCAGTCACCCAGCGGCCCTCCGACGACGAATCTGCCGGTGGCATTTATCAGGTACCGTGTTTCCTGCACGAGCAATTCCGCCGGGATGACTTTCTTTATCACCTCTGCGATGATTCCTTCCTTAAGATCCTCATATTTGATATCAGGCGTGTGTTGCGCTGCAATAACAACAGTGTCGATCTTCACCGGCTTGCCATCAGCGTATTGCACTGTAACCTGAGACTTGCCATCAGGTCTCAAGAATGGAAGAATTTCTTTTTTGCGAACGCTAGACAGCTGTTCTGTCAGGCGATGAGCGTATTGGATCGCCATGGGCATAAGTTCAGGTGTTTCATCGCTGGCAAAGCCGAACATTAGGCCCTGGTCACCGGCCCCCTGCTCTTTAAACATCCCTTCACCTTCGCTCACTCCGATGGAAATATCCGGGGACTGTTTGTCCAAAGACACGATCACTGCGCAAGTTTCGCAATCAAAACCCATAGAGGCGTCGGTATATCCGATGGATTTAACGGTATCCCGCACGAGTTGAGGAATATCCACGATTGCTTTTGAAGTGATCTCGCCGGCTATCAGGGCCATACCGGTAGTTACCAGGGTTTCGCAGGCTACTCTGGATTTCGGATCTTGGGCTATCATGGCATCAAGAACCGCATCAGATATCTTATCGGCGAGTTTATCAGGATGGCCTTCGGTAACGGATTCAGAAGAGAACAGATAGCTCCCCTTCCACATAAGCAGCCCTCCTTTCAGGGTTGGCATTTGTAATGCACAAAAGGTATTTATAAACCACGTTTTGCTTTATCCGTCAAGATCGAAATGATTGAGACTGAAGTCATATCCTTGCGTGGCTGCAGAATGTCATTACGACTCAGTTTAAGATCGGGAAAGTAATGTCCCAATCATTTACGGTGGCAGCTTGTCTCTGCGAAAGCCGTGGGGAAAGGCAATCCTGACGGCACATTCCTATGAGCCGCCACAGCGCATTGCTGTCAATTAACGATCCTGCATTCCGCAGTATGCTCTCCATGCCAGAGACAGCCGGATGCCCATTTCAGGTCCACTCTTTGGAAGCCAATGCTGCAATGCTTGTGGCACGCCATCCTGCAACAACACATTTGCAGCGCCTGTTTCCACGCTCGTGCTTATTTCCTGAGGATTCGGACCGACACATTTATCTCCCTTTGCGAGAAAAAAAAGATTTAACTGTCCTTATGGCAGACGATTTTCCTCCATTATTCGGCTGTCGGTCATCCGTCTCTTCTGTAATTTCTTCGACCTCCACCTCGTCGAACGCTACGGTCGGAGGAATGTACGCATGTCCCTCCGATGTTGTTATAGGTGGGTAGGCTTCCTCTGGTTGTGGAGCACTTGAAGCTGCTCCACAGGCCGGACACTTTTCAAATGGAACGGGTGAAGGATGACTGCAGTTATGGCAAATATATAAGCTAGAGAGGAATTGGGATTCCTTTGCAAGGTCCCTTTGAACGGCTATCTCTTTTCGCTTATCCAAATCCTTTTTGGTAATGAGATTCTTCTTCATCAAAGTTGTGACTAAGTTCACAAAACTGCGAGCCGATAAACCATATCGCTGCATCAGTTCGCGATCCTCTAAAGGGGAACGAAAATCAGACAGGAATTTCTTTAGCGGGATTTTTCGGCGATCGTCCTGCGTATTCTCAGCCATCTAAAGATCCGTCCCATCACCATCAGTAGACAAAAATATGCTCAGCTAGATTAGCAGAGTTGGGCCGTCACTCGAATCAAAAAATTAGCGACATCCCTTTTTTACCAAATTTTTAGCCGAGTCTTGTCTATTGATGAAACCCAACAATTTAAAGCAAATAGGTTTTCAGTTGGGACAATTAGGCCGCTCAACCCTGCTGCGCCGCGGAAGAATTCACGGCTTTTTTCAGAACGGGCGAGTACTTCCAGGTGACCACTCGGCGGGCGTCAAGGATCAATTCCGCACCGGTTTGGGGATTCCTGCCCCTACGGGAGTGTTTGGACTTCACTGTCCATTTTCCAAAACCTGAAATCATAACATCTTCCCCAGCTATAAGTCTGGCTTTGATCAGGTCCAGCAATTTTTCAATGATTTCAGTTGCCTCCCCTTTCATGAACCCGCAATCATCCGCGATTTTTTTTGCGATATCGGCTTTCGTAAGAGTCATGGATACCCTCCCAAATCAAAACAAACCAATAAAAAAATGGTGCGGGTCTATTTATAACAACCGATAGGCTAAAATGCAAGAAATTTCTCAAACTTCCGCCAGACTCGGTGTCATAGGCGCCGTCCTTATAATTTTGGTAGCCTATAAACCTAAGAACTCGGCGGATCAGTTACTAATCGGAATGATTAACGAGTTCAGACGCGGAATTCAGTGTGCCTGACGATACTCCAAAGGTGATCGGATAAGAGGTCCGGCATATCCTTGCCGTTTTAGAGCATCTCTCAGCATTCTTCCGATATCGGGGGGTCTGTACATGAATCTTATACCAGTGCTCAGTCCAAAGCGGTTGGCCGCCCGAAAATAACGCCAATAAGGCCTCGGCAGCCGCAATAGACCGAAAACAGTTGCTGCGATTCGGGAAAATACCAACACCCGCTCGTCAAAACCCAGGTAAATTTCCGGGCATCGAGAAGCGGCCTGATTCATTTGCTCTACAGCTCGGTCCAAATCCAATTCCTCGGAAAGGTACCATATATTCTCCAGAGGATCGCTCTCGTCGGTGACAAAGCCTTCTGACAAGGCCATTTCCCACAATTTTGTGCCCGGATAAATTCTTACTCCCGTGAAGAAATTCGCTACATGGGTTACGGGCCGACCGTTCTTCTGAAGATATCTCAGCGCGAAATTCAGGGAATCCTGGAGCGTATCATTGGTTTCTCCCGGGCCGCCAATCATGAAAAACCACCACGCGGCGAATGATGTCTTGTTTATTGCTTCCGCAGCTCGGATCACATCCAGCCTTGTAAAGCTTTTCCTGTAGCTGGTGAGCATTTTATCGGACGCGGACTCAGGGGTTATCATAAACGATCGGAATCCTGCACGCCACATCAGGTCAAGATATTGGCGATCCAAATTCTTGGGGAGCATCCCCATAGCTGTGAAATGCGCTTTCCAAGGCCTACGGACAATTTCTTCGAGTATAGCGGTCGAGTGTTCTAACGGATCGTTAAAAACCGAATCGACGAATTCGAATGTTTTGGGATGATATTTGGCGAGGACTTCTTCGATTTCATCCGCAATATCTACGGGGGGCCGCAAACGGATCCTATTGCCTTCAATGGACTGATTATACGTGCAATATACACATTTTTGTCGGCAGCCCCGCTTAGTTTGGATGTTGTAGCTGCTGCCCACTTCTTGATAAGGCTTCAGGTCAATCCAACGGCCAAGATCTGCAGGCCTGAAATCGAACTGAGCGAGTCTCGGCGGGGTTAAATTAAACTCGCCGTCCACCATCATCCCGACTCCCGGTACAGCCGTTGGAGTTTCCCCATTCTGTATGCATTCCAGCAGCTGAACAAAGCTATTTTCTCCGTCCGATACGACAACATAATCAGCTTTGAGAAGCCTCAGAACGTTAGCGGGCATGAGACTGGCGCCGGAACCTCCAACTATCAGCGGCACAGAGGTGATTCTCCTAATTAAACTCTTTATCTCAATGATTCCCGGTAGATAAGACACCGGATGAAGCATATTTACATTATCGATATTTCTGACCGATAGACCGATAATTTCAGGTTGGAACGATTTGATCGATTGTTCTAAGAGTTTTTCGAATATTTCTAGACGCAAAGCATAAATCAAGGATCTGTACTTGATGTCCTGCAGCATCTGCGGCCGCGGCAACATAACAAAGACCTAATGGCGGCGCAGCCAGCAGATCGTCTTTGCGGTTAGTATTAACGAGTAATACTCGCAACCCATTACCCCTTCATTAGGACAACATGGAATTTCAGACAATTCTGTTTTGACATTGTTCAAACCATACCCAAACGATTACGAAAAACCACTATACGGTTAAAAATCCAGGATGTCATCCTCAGCCCGCGGAAGGCGACAAATTAGCGTCTACCAAAATGTGATTTAGGCTTTTCTTCGTAATGATGGCCTTATGATCAATCGGCAGCCCCATTTTTGATCATGATAGCCACGGAAATTACTTGTGCTTCGTTCCTCAACGGCAAAATCTCTATTGAATTCTCCACTATTTCCGGCAATCGCTTCAATATTTTATTATCAAAGTACGCTACATAATTATAACTTTCAGAAGTCGTCGGCTTCGCTATAATTCGAAGGTCTAAAGGGTCTATCATGTGAAAACCCGTGCCTATACACTTAATCACTGCTTCCTTTGCTGTCCAGATGAGCGCTGCAGCATACGAAATATTTCCATGCGTTAGGTCACAAGCATTGGACAGCTCATCATAATGAAAAGCTCTATGAAAAGGATAATTCTTGGGAAATTCGTCACTGGTGGCTGCGTCTATACCAACAATCGCTTCTGTTAGGCACAGTGCCCCCCAGGTTACCCCTGATATGTGCGCAAAGGACACAGAAGGACCCCTACGGCCATTTATATAAAGCTCCGGCTTACCTAGTGCATCAGACCTTATTCGGATCCGGCTATTCGGCTCCTCAAAGCCGTAATCTTGAGAAACGGCTGCAAATTCGAGCAGATTTCCCACCACGCGCAGCTTGGATTCTTGCCTATCACCAATATTCGGGTCATTACCAATAAAAGAGCAGACAACCTTTTGATCGTCACTTGAGAAAATTAGAATCTGATGATGCTCAGTCATCGAGGCAATCGAATTTGTAATCCTCAATGTCCCATTCAAGAATTCTGCCGGTTCCACATTATGAAATTTCGCTGCGTCATGCGACTGTGCGAATACAATTGAATTCATTTCGAAAACCAGCGCATTGTCAAATCGCTAGCGTACATTACCGTACCGCCTTTTTCATCGACCCCGCGAGCGTCCCATGTGATCCCCTCTTCCGTCCGATCTTTCATGCAAGCTTCTAAAATAATCGGCTCGCGATGTTCGCATTTCCGAGCAAATCGCATCTCACCGATTCCATACGGTATCATAGATCGGTGCTCACTCGCGTCTCTCATGATGATATAGAAATTCACCAATTGCATAAGTGCTTCAAGTAAATAAGGTGAATATTGATAATTGGTTTTCTTGGGAGCCGTGAAATCTTCTCCTTCGTCGTAAATAATTCTTCCACAAATAGCGCGTGCAGAAGTCCCCTCCAGATCTTCTATTACTCGATATCTTCCTATTAGATCAGTGCGGCTCTGGTACCAATCCAGCACTTCGTCATGCTGCATAGGTCTGCTGTCCGGTTTTCCCGGATTTAATAATAACTCCGAGAGAAAGCGATCATGATTTTTGGCTCCCAGGATTACTTGTGCCTTGTAATTCGATGACATACGGTCAGTAACCCTACCGGTAGGCGAAATTTCTCGAGTCGCCAGCGAAACTTCACATACGACTTCTTCTTGAGTTTGTTCCTGAATTCTACGACAAACGATTTCCGCGGAGCGTTCGATTCCAGGAGGGCATTCAATTATGTCCAGGAATTGTACTTGGCGCACTCCCAAAACCGTCAGATGCGGATACATTATCCTGGAAGCCTCCATAAAGGTTTCCAGGGCCATGATGGCGGACACTAGGGGATATTTCAGGAATTTGAATGGCTTGTGATCCTTGATCCACGGATCCACCTCTTGAGAAAAGGACCTACTGGCCTCCAATTCGCCTTTTTCCAAGTCAACCCGTGTCAATGACTCAATCATCGGAAATTCATCCTGTTTGAAGCTGAGAGAAGCCGCATTCAGGAGATTCGGCGCCGAGAATGGTTCAGAGGTGTTGAGTTTTACCGCGCTAATGTCCGGAAGAGATCTCATGAACATTACCCACACGTCTCGCAGGGGTGCGATCAAGAGTTCTCGACAAAATAATGCCGAGAGTTCATGAACGTGTAGATAATCCGCGTTCATTCTCCGCATAAGATCCCTGATTTCTTGATCTTCCGCCATACCGGCCCCTTCTATGGGCGCAAGCATCAGAGACTTGAAACGGATTGAGTTGTACCTTCTTACTCAGATTCATCATTAATCCGGACATCATCCTATTTCCCGCGGCATAATTTACTTGCCCCGGGTTTCCTTGAATCGCCGCAGCGGAAGAAAGGCAGGTGAAGAATCGGAGATTAGTCTTATCGACCACATTAAACAGGTTCCATGCCCCAAGAAATTTCACGTTTACAACAGCCGCGAAATCTTCCGCGGTCATTTGCTTAATAAAGTTGTCTTTCAGGAATCCCGCCGCATGCACGACCCCACTGATTTTTCCATATTCATTTTCAATATTCTTCACAACTTCGGTCGTACGCTGAGGATCGGTAACGTCACAGGTCAGGTATGAGGCTTCGATACCCGCGGAACGCAGATTTTCAATATTGCGCAAAATTTCAATGGATTTAGCTAACCGGACAAGGGTTTTTTCAAGATCTGCAGCCCCTAAACCAGGCCGTTGCGCGGCAATCACGTTCTTGGCGGCATCCTCAGGCGAAACCGAATCTCGCAGAGCTGCGCTCAAATCCAGCCCGGTATCTATCTCCGTGCGTCCCAAGAACAACATTTTGCATCCGAATGGAACCAAGCTGCGGGCGAGGAATGGCGTTATGCCGTAAGCTCCTCCTGAGAAGACAACCACGTCCTCCGGACCTAATTCTGTGGTTTTCTTCTCTTCAAAAACAGCCTGGGAAACAACGCCTGCAGTTGTGAAAACGGTCCCGTCCCGATATGCGGTTTCCAGCACCTTGCGGCTACGATCCAGCGCAGCTCGCAATGCATCGCGCAGATGAGCTTCATCATCTATACGCACCGTACGGAATTGCACTGAGCCGAACTCATGGGAAGCGCTAAGGAACATCCCGAGCACACCCTCAGCCAGAAGTTTTCCCCACCCTGCTCTCTCTTCTCCTTTATGAACAAGAAATGCAAATTTTTTGGAAGAAGAATCAAGAAATGTCTTTAGAATCGTGAAAAATCCTTTGAGAATCCCTGAAATTTCTTCCATTGTCCGGATTCTATCTTCCAGCATCTCATCAAGTACAAAGACGATGCCCGCAAGGGATTCTATTTCCGTTAACATCGCGGTGACTTGAACAGCCCCATCATCCGTTCGCAAATCGCCTCCTCTATCCTGTAATCCTTCTTTGATGTCCATGAAAGAAAAGGGAATAATGCTTGCGCCGTAATCTCTTCTGAAAACGTCTCCGATTTGTCTGCGCAGGCCAGTACCCTGCTTGAGCCGAAATAACGACGACAGCTTCCGCGGGCTTCAACTCGACAGGTTGAACAGTCCCTGCTTCGGCCGGAATCTCTTGAAATACCATCCGCTTAATGCTTTGTCTTTCGGTAGAAACGCTCGGAGAGAATTTAGCAGGTTGCTCAATTTTTGTGGGCTGCGTCTTTCCCATGCTTTTTTTACTGGATTTTTTTTCAACGATCGCGGCAATGCGATTGGAAATGTCTCGAATGGTTCGAACATCCATGAACTCTTCGAGTTCAACCTTGATGCCAAACTGTGCTTCCACTGCATCCATGATTACGGGAAGGCGGCTCGATCTTATGGAAAGGTCCTCTCTCAGGTCCATTTCGGGCTCAATCTCATCGCGGTCGTAACCCGTGGCGTCCATGATGATCATTATGACGCTTTCAGTTATGTCCCCGGTTTCGGGAGCCGCTGCCGGCGAAGCTTGAATCGGAGCCCCTTCTGCAGTCGGGACGGCCTGAACGGCTCGCAGCAAAGGCGGTCTCTCCCGAGGAACCGACGTCATGGCAAGATCACTCGAAATTAAACCTGTGGAACCGCCATTGAAAAGTAGGTTATCCAGAGATTCTTCACTAAAGGACCCATCGTGTTCCCGCCGAATGGCTTGTAAAATGGCCGGCTTAAGAAATCGTCCAAAGCTGTCGATTATAAATGCGTTGATTTCTCGTTGAATTATGTGTTCAACCGGAAGTGCAACCTGATTAAGAGTCACTTGCCACAGGTCTCGCCGCTTGAGTATTTACGACCGCAGGGCTCTTGCCGGCCTTCGGAAGTGAAATAAAGGCCGGTTCTCTAACAGGCTTTAGATTCCCAGCGACATAAAGCTGTGCTAATGCCGTCCGGAACATCAACTCTTCAGCGGAAGGAAGAGTGGTCTGAATACATTCAGCCTCTTCAATCGTATCCTTAATCATATTGCTGAGAATATCCCTCGGCCCGACTTCGACAAAGAGCCTTACGCCGTAATCATTCCAAAGGGTCCGCACGTTCTGCATCCAATGGACCGGAGATTCGAGATGGGCCATTACGATCCGCTTCATTTCCAGAGCATCCGCGGGATACGGTTGCATTGTAGTATTTGAAATCACTGGAATTTTGGGAGCATGAAATTCTATGCCCGCGATGAACTCTTCAAGTTCATCATGAATGCATCGCATTATAGGGGAATGAAACGCCATACTTACCCGCAAAAGCGTCCTGCGGAAACCAGCCTGCTTCAACTCTTCCCCGAGCGCCCTTGTCTTTGCGGTATCACCGCCTAGCACTACCTGACGGGGAGAATTGATATTCGTAACGTACACGCCTTCAATACCGGCCAATTTCTCCTCAAGTACATCCAGCGGGGCATCGACGGCCATCATTACTCCGGCATCCACATTCATTTCGCAAGCTTTGTCCATACAGATGGCACGTTTGTTTACGATGCCGAAACCGTCCTCGAATGAGTAAACCCCGGAAAGACATAGAGCTGTGAGTTCTCCCAAACTATGTCCGGCAAGGGCCGTGGGTTTGATCCCAAGAGAACTCAGATACTGAACCATGGCAAATTCCATGGTAAACAAAGCCGGTTGCTGCCATCGGGTTTTCTGTAGATCCTCTTCGCTATCATAAAAAAGAAGCTGCAAGAGATCGAAATCGGCCACCGCAGCGGCGCGATCCATCCAGTCTTTGATTATCGGAAAGGTTTCATAAAGTTCGCGACCCATGCCGGCATAATGGGAACCCTGACCCGGAAACACGAATGCCAACGGCGGTGTCGGAACATCTTCCGGGCCCAGATGAATACCTTGGCGAGCAAGTGCTTTGATGCGCTTTGGAGCGATCGCTCCCCCATTAGCAAACGGTTCTGTCCCCTCAATAAGCGACAGTGCATCCTGTTCCGTGCCCGCCACCACTGCCAGACGATGATTCTGGCCGCCAATTTCGGTTTTGAAGAACGATATCCCATGTGGTAACTGAATATCCGCATGCCGTTCAGCTTCCAAATCCAGCGGTCCCTCTTTCCGAATCAGGACTGTACCCCTGTCCTCTGAGGCTTCTTCTAACTGAAGTACGTAATTCGATCCGCCAAATCCGAACGCATTTACCTGTAATCTTCTTGGATTGCCGTTTCGCACTTGCCAATCAACGGGCTGGGAATGGATCGATAGTCCCGACCCGGCCAGATTCATTTGCGGGTCCGGTGTTCGGTAATTTAGTGTCGGCGGATAGACCCCTGCTTTCATAGCCATGATGCCCCGTATCAGGCTGTTCACACCGGAGGCCCCCAGCGTATGCCCGATCTGCGACTTGAACGAGGTCATCACAACGGGACGTGATGAATCAAAGAAATTCCTTAGCGCGTGCACCTCTTCCACGTCACCCTGCTGGGTACTGGTGGCATGACATTCCACCATGTCAACTCCTTCCGGGCCATAAGAGGCGTCCCGGAATGAAGAGCGTATTGCTATTTCTTGAGTAATTCTCGATGATTCCACCATTCCCAGGTGATTGTTGCTCGCGCCCATTGAGGTCACAAATGCATGTATCGCAGCCCCGCGCTTTCGGGCGACACTTTCCCTTTCAATCACTATAAAACCACCACCCTCGCCCAAAACCATGCCGTCTCGATCCGCATCGAAGGGCCGACTGGTCTCAGATGGTGGCCTTTCAGTTCCTGAGAGCCCGGCGAGCGCACCCAGCGCGGAGAATTCTAGAAAATGCATAGGAGTTAAAGGCTCCTCCGCGCCACCGACAATTGCCGCATCAATAATTCCGTTTCTGATCATCTGCACAGCGCTATAAAGAGCAACCAACGCAGTCGCGCACGCCGCGGACACCGACCAGCTCGGCCCCATGAATCCGTACTTATTGCAAATAAAACCACCGGCCGAACAATTCAACCTTCCAAGCAGGGTGGTGTCATCTATCGCGATTCTGCCTGCTTTAATTTCTTCTTCAACTGCTCGCTCACGTTCAGGATCGAGATCGACCACTCTTTTTACCGCTGAAACAATTTTGTTCAGTGACCCTCGTATAATGACGTCCTGTAATGTGGCGGCAGCCTCTCCGGAATTTTGCGATATCAGGACCGCTATACGCTCCCGTGGAATGTCGGATTCCAGTATCCGTGATTCCTGAATGGCCTGGGCAGCCAAGAACATCGACATCTTGGTCGAATCCGTCATTGTCCTGAAGTCCTGGGGCGGGATTCCGACCTCTTTCCTCGAGACCTCCAGATTCATGAAGGCCCCAACCTTGCAGTAGGTTTTCTCAGGCATCCGAGGACGAGGATGATAGAACAGATCATGATTCCATTTCGACTCCGGGATAGGAATAATACCGCTCTTCATGCCGATGCAAGCCTGCCAAACTTCTTCGGGGCCGTTACCCAGGGAATTGGCTACGCTCATGCCCGTTATTGCGATTCTTTCTACACCACCTGAGGCCGGTATGCGCTGCACAGCAGGCCCGGTTGCTAAAGCGATGGACTCCTCGCCGGCTGCTTCGACTATAGGCCTTTCAGCAACAACACGGATTGGCCCACTGAATGGAAGCCCCTCAGCCAGAGGACCTTCCGCCAATTGTTTATGAAACTCCTTCAATGAAATTGGGTCTCCCAAAGCGCCTGCGCAGGCTCCACTCATGAATTGCCCCTGCTCGACGCACATTGCTTCTTCCAACAAATCTCCTCCCGGCTGTTGAGTCCCACGCGCGGCAATAAGCAGACTCCCGGCAGTCAATGCTTCGATTTTCCGCCGGAAAGTCGCTTCCTCCTCCGCGCCTGATGCAAATTCTCGCTCAAGAGAGCAGACGGCCTCTATTCTCGGACTATTGAGGGAACGAACCCGCAAACCTGTGCCTTCACCGGTTATCACAGTTCCAGCGAGGTCCGACTCAAGAATCATTCGTTGATAGATTTTTGTCAGAGCGCCTGTTTCAACGATTTCACGGCTGGTAAGATATGCGGTTCCCATCTGAACCGCGTCGGCACCAAGCATGGCCGCCATAAATGCAGTTTCCCGATTAAAAACGCCCCCGGCGAGAATCACCCTTCGCCCTTCGAATAACGATGGTTCGCGGTCCTTGAGACCGTTCACCATTTGAGCCAGCGTCAGAGTGCTGTGCTGCCCCACATGTCCGCCGGCCTCGTGCCCTTCGCAGATCACGTACCGAACGCCGGCTTCAAAAGCTAGCTTCAGGAGCTTTTCATTGGGTGCTATATATATGACTTCGATCCCGTCATTCAGTAATTCCGCAGCATGAGACGGCTCTCCCGCCGCAATAACAGCAAATCGAGGCTTTATTTTGCGAATCCATGCTAATTGCGCTTCACGGTGCGGATTTTCCGGTAGCGTGATAACATTTACAGCGTACGGCAGATCGCCCATCAAATCCGGGAGTTTCCCGAGTTTTTCTTCCAACACATTGCCTTCCATCAGACCCAGAGCGAGCGTAGGCAGGGCACCGGCTTCAGCAACCTTTCGCGTGCGAACTCCGGAACATCCGTAATCCAGGACATGGCGCCCTGGATAAACGGATACACTGTGCCCATTTCTTTGGCCACAGGGCTATTAGCAAATGCAGCCTGTTTATCGAAGGAGTCTTGGCAACACTTCTGCACTGCGATCATAAAACGGTCCACCGCCTCATCCGTCGAAGACCCGAAACGTCCAACAAATGCTGCTGCAAACGCGGCTTCGACCCCCAATGGAATGACTTCCTCCCTTCCGAATTGACTATCCAAGGCCGCAACTGCCTCGAATTGGATACTGCCTGCGAAGTGGCGACGCTGCAGCTCACCGATCTCAGCGCCGCATAATGAGCCGGCGAATTCCTTTAGTCCCTTAACCGCAAGCGAATTCCCTTTGTTAAAGAGACGACATGGGACATCCAGATTAAGCCCTATCAAGTCGGTGTGGTCCGGTTGCAATTTGGAAATCCGCTTTCGTGACTCATCGTCCAGTCCTGGAAGGTCCGTAAGCCAGTGTAGGCTTTCGAAAACTACGCCAGATGCGCCTGCAGATAAAAATGCGGCTGTGGCCTCGGGCGACGCGGCTCCACCCCAAATAAAAAGCTGGGGCGGTTCGGAACGATCACGAGTTTTTTCTCGGATACCGGCATAGAGAGTGAAAGCTGTTTCACTGCTGACAAATCCGGAGGCTTCATTTCCTTTCAGCGCAATGGCAGGAATCGGATGTTCGTTGATTATTTGATTTATAAGCCCGCAGTCACCAACTACAGGAACAATTGAGATTTCGGAGGACAAGCCGCTAATACGAGCAAGAAGATCGTGGGCGTCTGTTTCGAGAAGTCTGGGATGCAGTTCCACCCAAATTCTTTTTATATCCAACTCATTAAGAAAATCCTTGAGTCCCCATTCCATCAGAGCCACATGGGAAATTTTCAATTCGACCGCGTCACTGGCCGCATCCGCTTGTAACAGCGCACCGCCGGCCGAAAACGGTTCAATCGCGGTTAAATCGAAGATTACTTTGGTACCAGTGCGTCGGGCCATCTCTACGACCGAAGAGGTAATATCGGTAGAACGCCAGACGAAACTGACAGCAGGCAATTGTAAATCGGATATCATATCAGCCACCTTGAAAGTCACAATCAAATGAAACTTCTAGTATAACACAGCTTGGCTTGCACGGAAGAGCCAAAATCCAACTAGCCGATAAACAATCAGTTTCTGGGCCGGGAAATTTGTGGGGAGTAATCTTTCCATCTGCAGCCCGAATGACAGCGAATTCATGTATATTAATATTGTGGTGAGGGTCCGTCTTTACAAGCGGGTACCTGAATTGGCGTCCCACAAATTCTGTTATCGTGCGCAAATTCTCGGCAGCGCTGGGTACCAATTCATGCCTGGCAAAACTGCCCCACATTTTTACATGGTTTCATACAAATGAGCGGTCACTCCAATTCTGGATAACCCCTTGCTTCAAATCGCTGCTCGTTCTAAACTATATTGTTTTGCTCCGAATCGGCGAGCGGCCCCCTACGATTGCCGCCCGCTCCGGTAGATCTTTAGGGGCGGAGGAATAATGGATTCTTCAATGAAAGTGCTTCTGACCGGAGGCACTGGATTTTTGGGCGAATACCTTTTGGCGGAACTTCTCGACCGGGGCCATTCGGTCTGGTGCCTGTACAGAAGCGAACATCGAAAATTAGATACGATCAGGTTCTTAAGCAGTTTTGGACTGCCAAGAACTGCGGATAACCTCAACTGGATCAAAGGAGAAATCCTGGATGCCGCGGACCAATGGGACAACTGGCGACGCGAGTGCGAAGGACTGGATGACGTCGATACTCTGCTTCATAGTGCGGCATCAACTAGATTGCACATGGATGAATTCGGAGAACCCCTGAGGACTAATCTCGGCAGCGCCAAGACATTACGAAAACTTGTCGAGCGAAAGGCCATGAGAGTCCATTTGATAAGCACTGCATATGCCTGCGGTCTTATTCAAGGGAAGATGATGTACGAGGTAAATCATCCCCGTGGAGATTTCGTCAATGTGTACGAAGAGAGCAAATGGGAAGCGGAGCAGCTCTGGATAGGCGATGCCACCATTCTACGCCCGTCGGTCATAGTCGGCGATTACGAAACGGGAAGATGCAAGTCATTCGGCGGTTGGTACATATTGTTCCAGGCGGTGCACTTATTTGACAGGCTGATGGGGGATAGTCCTGAATCCAACCGGCATGATTTGAGGATAGACATTCCGGTGGACCCTGATGGCGGGGCCAATATAGTCCCGGTCGATTATGTGGCCAAGGCTGCTATTCACATAATCGAGGACCCTAAAAACCACAATAAAATCTATCATCTGACTCACCCATCACCTCCCACTCATAGGTGGACTTGTGACCTGATATGTCGTCGATTCAACTTGGGAGGGTTTCGCTTTGCAGGGCTGGGCGCTCCTTTCACTCAACCCAGAAACAGAATTGAGCGCATGGTATTCACACAAATGCAGACCATCTTGTTCCATTTTTCCAATAATCCCCTTTTTGATCGTACCAACACCGATCAAGCGACGAAAGACCTGCCCGTCCAACCCATAACTGAAGAATTCGTGCACAAATTGATTGATTACGCAATCCAGGTCGACTGGGGCGAGTCGGAAGGATAGAGAACGGGTAGGACGGCCTCGGCGCCGATCAATTGTCATTGCGAGGGCGCAGCCCGTGGCAATCCCCATCGCGCAGGAGATTGCTTCGCTCCGCTCGCAATGACATACAGTTCCGTGCGGGTCGATTGCTGCTAGACTATCTGAAGATGCCCTTCCGTGTTATGATCCAAGACTTCGCCAACTTCGGCCGCTATTTCAATTCCAGCAGAAATAAGCTTCTCCCGGAATGCAGTCGCTCGATCGGCAGGTATTCCCAGGACCAGTCCACCTGAGGTCTGGGGATCGAACATGAGGTCTTGTCTTTCCAAAGAAACAGTTGACATAACATTTATCCACGAACCGAAAAAATCTCGATTCGTGTGAGCGCCGGCTGGAACCAGCCCCATTGAAGCGGATTCAAGCGCGCCATCCAGAATCGGCACCAGCGTGGAATCCAGTTTGAGGCTGCATGAGCTTGCACGAGCCATTTCCACCAGATGACCGGCAAGACCAAACCCCGTTACATCGGTACACGCACGCACATTGAAATTCACAGCAATCTCTGATGCTATTTTGTTCAAGAAAGTCATTGAACGGACCATCGCTTCAACTGATTCCGGGGAGGCGACCCCGCCTTTTAACGCAGTAGCTATGACACCCGTGCCAACGGCTTTGGTCAATATGAGCCGATCGCCCGGTTTCAAAGAAGAGTTCTTCATTATCCGATCGGGGTCAACCAGACCTGTGACGGAAAGGCCTGTACTTGGGCTCCTCATCCTCCACGCTATGACCTCCCACCAGAGCCACCCCGGCCTCGGCCATAGCTTCTAAACCGCCCTGCAAGATCGCTCGAAGCACTTGTATCCCGAGTTTTCTTATAGGAAAGCAGACCACGTTCATCGCGGTGAGGGGCCGCGCTCCCATTGCGTAAACATCGCTGAGGGAATTAACTGCGGCCACACGTCCGAATACATAGGGATCGTCCACAATCGGTGTAAAAAAATCAATGGTTTGGACGAGCGCGGTCGTATCATTCAGCTTGTACACACCCGCATCCTCAGATCCCTTGATTCCGGCCAACACATTGGGATCTGTCGGGATTTCCATTCCGCAAAGAGCCTGCTCCAGGTCACCCGGACCCATTTTCGCAGCTCAACCGGAAGTCTTGGACAAGCTAGTCAACCTGAGATCGTCAGCCGCCATGCGCTCTCTCCTCAGCTATTGAGAGATGATTCCGGGAAACCCTCTTAAAAGAGTTCCTGGAGCCTTCTCCAAGAACTCTAGCATTATGTAGTAGCAACCGGCAAGACGATGTTTAGCGAATTAGATAAATGTGGGCGGGCTCGCCAACTAGGCATCAGCAGGTTCGAGCAAGATTCCGGTTCATGCAAGTTGTAAATAAGATGTTTCCTGAAAAGGAGTGTCATCCGAAATCAGACATCTGCTATTTCACCAAATTCAGCCGTACAGGAGTTCGGAGGACTACAAATTTTCCATTCTCATTTGCTTTTTCGTCCGCTATTCCCACGTATTCTTTGATTAAAGACGCGACCTTGCGCGCATCTTCTGGCACCATTCGGACACATCCATGGGATTGATTATGACCAATGCTGCGTGGCTGGTTGGTTCCGTGAAAACGGTACCCGTAATCATCCACCTTTACATTCGCGTCAATAAGGTCAAAGGACTGCGGAGGCTGGTTTTTTGATTTTACGGGTCGCTTCTTCAGTAGCGGGGCCATCGTCCCGCCGTAGACCTTGCGACTAGGCGATTGCCCGGCAGCCCACGCGTGATCTTTCGGCGGTATCCACCAGGGGTCTTCATCATAAATATGAGTAACATAATAGACCCCCACAGGCGTCGGGAACTCGCCGGAACCTAGCCCCACTTTAGTTTCGTACAGCACTTCTCTTTGCCCTGTTGAAGGTAGCCCGAACAATTTGAACTGGTGGGCCGAATGACTAACCCAGATTTCCAGGTGATCGTACTTGCCGGAAAATTTTCCAGAAGATGCACCCGATATTTTAGAGGGATCTGTCGGTTCGAGTTTGCTTTGAATCTGAGGCGCATTTTGTGCAGGAGTTGGACGATATAATGTGGGCGCGCCGGATGATGTGAGACCAGTCGTCTGGACATTTGCCGAGAGGCCGGTAGTGTCGGAAGGGACTGATGTACTCCGCTGCAACTTCCTCTGAGCAGAGTCCGATTTTGCAGAGCCTTTCTTCGCCGACCTCGATGATTTTTCAGCTTGCGATGTGCGATTTTTGTAGGCTGCTCCGGGGTTTGCTTTTCGCCCGGACGCAGCCCGCTCATAAGATGGTTGTCCGTAGCCCGCTTGCTGAGCCAAGCAAGGCGACACAGAAACTATTAAAAACCCCATACCCACCAACAACGACAACAAATAAAACATGAGCATTTTCCTGATGCGCAGATTACAATAAACTAAAATGATATGTATATTTAGCACGTTATCACAAGAAAATCAATATAAAAAACGCGTGGTTATATTTCAGACAACATGTGGTCAATTTTAACAATTATAACATTATAATACTGTGGTTTACTAATTATATACTTGATGTAGCGGGTTCGTATCATTCGACAGACTGGAGTCTAAACTCTCACAAAATCATTTCACGATGCTGAACATTACTATCCGGCACCTCGCATACATGCCACTGCTTTAAGCCGCACTGCATAAGGCTTGGGATAATTTGTAAATAAAAATGCGAAACTACCACCACGCGCTTGCGTGAAATTCTTGACACTTTTCCCGGTCGGGATTAGGATGTGCACAACGGTAGATGCCATCCAATTATCTTACTTTCAAATTATTGGGTCGAGAGCCGACCATTCTTCCAAAGCAGCTTTTACGAGCCCTTTATGGGTTTTCCTGGGCCGGAGTGCCGAAAATCAACGAAAGGTGAGGAAACCGTGAAAGAAATCATGTCCGGAAATGAGGCAATAGCGTGTGGAGCCTACGAATACGGTGTCCGTCTGGCCTCCGCATATCCTGGGACTCCAAGCACCGAGATCATGGAAAACATAGGAGCCAAGTACCCCGAAATCATTGCGGGGTGGGCTCCCAACGAAAAGGTCGCTCTGGAAGTAGCGGCAGGCGCCTGTTATGGAGGGGCAAGAGCTTTGGCCGCAATGAAACACGTAGGTCTTAATGTTGCGGCGGACCCTTTCATGACGCTCTCTTACACCGGTGTTAATGGAGGCCTTGTGATCGTTGTCTGCGATGATCCAGAAATGCATTCCTCGCAGAATGAGCAAGACACCCGCAATTACGCGAAGTTCGCCAAAATACCGTGTCTGGAACCCTCAGATAGCCAAGAGGCTAAAGATTTGGTTGGCGAAGCCTTGCGCATCAGCGAACAATTCGATACGCCGGTGCTTCTGTTGAGCAGCACGCGTATTTCGCATTCGATGTCGCTGGTGGAAACCGCAAACAGGACCGAAGGCCCACGCGAAATTGGTCTTAAGAAAGATCCCACCAAGAACGTGATGCTTCCCGCGATGGCTCGCAGGCGCCACCCGGTGGTCGAGCAGAGACTCAAGGATGTTGCCCAATTTGCTGAGACTTGGCCTTATAACAAGCTCATTATGGGAGACACGTCCATAGGGATCATCGCTACTGGAGTTGCATTCCAATACGCTCGGGAAGCCATGCCTGAGGCCTCTTTCCTCAAGTTGGGAATGGTTTGGCCTCTTCCCGAAAAACTGATTCGGGATTTTGCGTCTCGGGTAAAGAAACTTGTTGTAATCGAAGACCTCGATCCCTTCATTGAAGAAGGGGTGCGGTTGATGGGCATCAAAGTTGACGCGGGCAAAGATGTTACCGGGTTGTGCAGCGAATTGTCTCCTGAGAAGGTCGAGATTGCGCTTAAGGGCGCCTCATCCGCCAAGAGCATCGGCGCCATTGACCTTGAATTGCCGATGAGACCCCCGAATATGTGCCCGGGTTGTCCGCACAGGGCGACTTTCACCGCGCTGAAGAAGCAGAAGGTTTACGTTGCCGGTGATATCGGCTGCTATACATTAGGAGCCCTGCCGCCCCTTGGGATGCTTGACAACTGTCTTTGCATGGGAGCGGGAATTGGTATTTCATCGGGACTGGGCCGCGCTCTCGGTGAACTGGCTCAGGGAAAAGCAGTAGCGGTAATAGGTGATTCCACTTTCTTCCACTCAGGGATGACATCGCTGCTTGAACTGGCTTATAATGGCGGATCCTCCACAGTGGTTATTCTCGACAACCGGACCACAGCCATGACCGGAGCCCAGAATCATCCGGGAACAGGCTATACTTTACGTGAAGCGCCTACAATCAGTGTAGATATTGAAAAACTTGGCGAATCCTTTGGATTCAAGAGAATACGAAAGCTCAATCCCTATAAAGTGAACGAGGCCGAAAAAATAATAGCTGAGGAGTTGGCGGCCAACGAACCTTCTCTGATAATCGCGCAGGCACCCTGTGCACTCTTGAAGGCCGATCGTATCCTCTCGGACAAACCGTTTGCCATCGATCAGAATCTCTGCAAGGGATGCAAGTCATGCATCAATACAGGGTGTCCCGCTCTCGAGTATGTGAAACTCGCAGAAGAGGAGCGCGGGGAAGGTGAAAAACGTAAAGGATATTCAAGGATTAATAAAGGGCTATGCGTCGGATGCGGTGTTTGCCAGGAACTCTGCAAGTTCGGATGCATCAGGAGGCGTCATGAGCAACAACAATCGTGTTTACAATGTGCTCATAGTGGGAGTAGGCGGCCAGGGAATCATCTTGGCAAGCGACGTGCTCGCACAGGCTGCGGCCCGGAACGGTTATGACGTGAAAAAGAACGAGATCCACGGCATGGCTCAGCGTGGTGGTTCGGTCTCAAGTCATGTTCGTTTCGGAAAAACCGTGAGTTCACCCATAATCAAGATGGGCGAAGCCGATGTGCTCCTTTCCTTTGAACAGATCGAAACCTTGCGGTATTTTCCGTTCCTTTCCACGAATGGCAAGGTGATAGTTAATGACGTGAAAATCCTGCCGCCTGCGGTTTTTACCGGTCAGATGGATTACCCTGCGGGCGTGCTGGAAAAAATCAAACAGAAGGTGCCCGATACGGTTATAGTCGATGCTGATGCATTGGCCAAGAAGATGGGCAATACTCGCGTGATCAACGTGATCTTCCTGGGCGTGCTGTCAAAATTCCTGGATATTCCTGCCGGCACCTACCAAGAAGTCCTGAAGGAAAGCCTTAAGCCGAAGCTCATAGATATCAATCTTAAGGCATTTGACAGAAGGCCGTTCATTGGTCGCCGGCTGATAACATCAGAACGGGGATTCGAAAGACATTCTAATCGCCGCATCAAGGACGATCACCGAATTAACTGTTAAACTAAAACGCCCTCTTCCTTTCGGAGAGGGCGTTAATAATTTATACTGTTGATACTCATGTCTGAGATAAGTGAATGAATAAAGAGCTTGAAAACAACCTTAATCTAAAGATGCTGCTGGTGCTGTCTTTCGGGCATTTCGCCACAGATATGTGTCAAAGCGCATTACCGGCCATTCTACCCTTTTTGAAAGCGAAACTACTTCTGTCTTATACAATGATCGGCATCATTCTGTTGGCATCTAATGTCACCTCGTCGGTAATTCAACCTCTTTTCGGCTATCTATCGGATCAAAAAGAAAAGCCTTTCCTGCTCCCAATAGGCTGTTTGGCCGCGGGTCTGGGCTTATCGCTGCTGACTATTCCTGACAGTTACGTGATCGTCTTATTTCTGGTAACGCTGACCGGGCTCGGAGTTGCATCCTATCATCCTGAAGGGTTCAAGACAGCCCGCTCTTTTACCGGACCCAGAATCGCCATGGGATTGTCGGTATTCACCGTGGGCGGAAATTTGGGCCTGGCGCTTGGTTCGTCGGCTGTGAACTCTATTATTAGATATTTTGATCTTAATTATCTTCCGTTGATGATGCTATTGCCAATGATCTTCATTGTCTTACTGCTTTTTAATAGGCGTTCGTTGGCTCATGCCCGAATTGGATCGGCCCTGCGAGGAACTTCTAAAATCAGTCCCTCTAGAGCAGAATATAAATCTCTGGCAATGGTAATTGCTGTGGTTATAATGAGGTCCTGGACCGCTTTTGGCCTCATGGCGTATATTCCACTGAATATCGATTATGAGAAAGGAGACCAGCTATATGCCGGGATGCTCGTCTCGGTTTTTCTCCTCGGAGGAGCGGTCGGAACGTTGCTAGGCTCCCCTCTAGCCGATCGATGGGGATACAAACCATACCTGATATTCTCATTGGCTTTGACGAGCGCATTGTTCCCGTTGTTCTTTTTGACGCATGGATTCGCGTCTTTTGTTGTGATCGGAGCAGTGGGCATGGCAATGATCTCCAGTTTCACTGTGACCATCGCTATGGCTCAGGAGCTTTTGCCCAACAATCTGGGCATCGCTTCAGGTCTGATGGCCGGCTTTGCCATCGGAACCGGAGGGGTCGGCGTGACAATACTGGGGGTTATAGCGGATCACTTCGGCGGTGCCCCGGTCGCATTGAAATCGATTATGGTCCTTCCATTGGCGGGCTTTCTTATGAGCTTCTTCATTCGTTATCCCGCACATGTCAGAAAATCTCCGGAATCATAGATTGGCCGATTTCTCTCAGAATCGGCACGCGGATTTCCCCTCTCATCACTGAGCACCGGGAATTCTGTGACGATGATTTGCCGAAACAGGTGCCTGAAACCGTATCAAACCTATTTTGGGACACCCATTTAATCTGGATTTAGTGAACCTCCCGGAATCAGCTTGCTTCTCCAAGAACTTCTATTCCGGCAAGTCCATCTTCCGCTTCATTCTCCTATGGACAGGCAGGAAACCTGTCCGATCAAATAATCGCATCAATAACTTGGGATTTGTTTTGCGCACTCTGCCCTCGCGGGTTTTCGTGTCGTTCCCGGTATAACAAGTAAGCGGTCAGAACGTCACTGCTGGAAATCATAAATACCGGATATAGGAGAGATAGGAATGATTGTACAAGAAAACACCAATGCAAAGGGTTTGGGACTTGTTAAGAAGATTGCCGCCAGTGGAGGCATTATCGCCTTCTTTATTATCGCTTTTGAAGTAATGATCATGATCAGCCCTTTTGCTTTCTTCTTCTATTCGGTATTTAATCCGATTTTCGCTTGGCTGGACCAGTACACCGCTACAAGATGGCTGACGTCATTCTTTTTGCCTCATATGATCCTGCCCCCAACCCTCCCGCTGAAGGCAATTCGAATTGGCGGATCCATCTTCTTTTTGATTGGTATGGCAGGCTTTCTTCTCTGCGCAATACAGTTGTACCTTGGAAAAATATTCAAATGGGGAATCGCCGCAAAGATGCTGTATGCTCACATCAGGCATCCACAGTATCTGTTTCTTGGTCTTTGGGGTGTGGGGCTCGTTATTTTGTGGCCTAGGTTCATAGTTCTAGCTACCCTGTCGTTGATGTTCATCCTTTATTATTTCTTGGCAAAGGACGAAGAGCGCAGAATGTTGAACCAACATGGAAGCGCGTACCGGGAATACATGGAAAGAACAGGAATGTTTTTTCCGCCTTCAGTTGCCGCCAGATTCAGATTTATCACCGGTTGGGTGCCCGATTCCGGTTTGAAAAATGTGATGATCCCAGCGCTTGTTGTAATCGTGGTCCTGGGTTCAGGTTTTCTATGTAGGACTCTTACCGTACATTCACTTCCATTTGCTGCTGAGAAAAATTTGACCCTGCTTCCCATCTTACCTGAGGATGCACCCTATTCACACAAGGTGCTTGAGGGCATTCTTAATAATTCGGCTAAGAATATAGATTTCATGCAGAAGGATAGAAGTTATCTCGGATATGTCATGCCGGCCGATTACATTATGCAGGGGATGATTGGAGACACAGGATCTCGGTTTCACTTACATAAGCAGCATCACACAGTTGCTATGATCGGCGATTGGGTACTACATCCTTTTGAACATTTGAGACGGCCCCCATCTGCCCACATGGCCAAAATGCATAATGTGGATCCCGCCATAGCGAGGAGACATCATTGCCCGCTTGATATTGATGATGCCCAGCTGAATTGTGCCGACTGTCCGTATAAAAGGGTCATCATCGTTGAAATCCAAAACGATCAAAAGGGGCCTGTGTCCGGTGCTGACGTTCTTGGGGTTAACATAAACAGAATTCCTGCCGGTTTTGTGGACATAAATACGCGAACAGGAGAAATCATCGACGCCAAGAGATTGAAGAAACCCACGGCATGGAAAGACGTGCCAACGCCGGCGATTTAGCTGAATAGAGAGAAACCGGCCTGATCACAAGGTATGCCTCGATACCAGGCACCTCGGAAGATTTACGGTCTTATGCGGATCAGCGTTGTGAAGATTTTTGAAACGAAATGCGCGGGGCCTCCTCAAAAGTAGCTGCTGTGGCCACGGGATTCCATAATGTTTGCGAGACTGCGCGTCTTGGTTCTGGAATTTGAGCAAAATGCGGCTGTAATCTGACCTCGAGCGCCGAACTCAGCGCACGCGCAGCCACCTGATGCCCGAACATCGTGTAATGATCGCCGAATACGAAGTAACCCGTGTCTTTTTGCGCGCTGATCAGTGGCTCCAGTAATGAGATCGTTAGGATGTCGTTTTCTTTGCAAAACGCATCAACCCGTCTGACGGATTTGTTTATGTCCCACGAGATATATTCATGCGGGCCTCCCATTGCCTTCAGGCGCGCAACAGTATTTTCAGGATCAATAGCGTGATTGACTTCAATTTCAGAACCTAAGTATACCAGAATAAAGGGTATCCCACGGTCTTGGCAAAAATCTCTGGATTCCCTTATCTTGCCGAGTGTCCGCGTCCACGCAGTTTCTATTCTCGGGATATCCTCTCGAGCCCATTGTAGAAGCTCCGGGGAAATATTTATTCTGTTAGCGCGAATTTCTTCCCATCTTTTTAGTCCGAAAGCCATTGCAAAATAACCGTGAGTGACCAACCTTCGAAACCGCGCGCTGACAAGAGCACGTGAGGACAGAAGAAATTCAGTTTTCAATTCTGGGTCGTCATCACAAAAATCATTACTACACAGAGTGATCAGGACCATATCGGGAGAATATTTGTTGACCGCTTTTTGTAGCACCTCATGATGTGCCATTTGCCCGGTTCCTGAATTACCCAGTGCAATGACCTCAAATTTCGTATCTAATCCAAGTTTGGCAACTTCATTGAGATAGCTTTCAAGCCTCTTATGAAAACTGCCCATTAAAGGAACCTGTACCGCCTCCACGTAGGAATCTCCTATTACAACTATTCGGTATGTGTCCCGAGATTTTCGGAGATCGTAATCATGATCGAAGTATCCGTAGTTGTTCCAATGGAATTGATTTACGTACCTTGATCTCGAATTCGGGTCCCACCCATAGTATGCAAATTGTTTTCCTGGAGCATGCCACACCTTCAAAGCTTGATTCGTCCGCGTATTGTCGGAGTTTGCAGACATTAATTTTTGCTCCGTATTCTTAAAAAGAACCGCGTCGCTCGGTACACTCTGCACGGGTGAGTTGATGAAACTTTTCGAGAGATCCAAGACACTCGCGTACTCCCTGGGCCAAATGAATGGAAAAAGACTTTCGATGATAAGAACAGCAGAAACGATGCCGATAACGCAAAGAGAAGCAAATCTTGAAGCAGAAACAGCTCTTGCAGGCGCTGCAACTATTTTAGGAATGATAAACACGGTTAAATTCATCAAAACCAAAATGATCAAAATGAGATTTCCGTAATAGACATTGTTGTATAGGACAAAAAACAAGGGCAGGCTGATCAAGAAAGGGCAAAAAGAAAGTATACTGCTCAAGAATGCGCGGAACGCCTTGTGGCCCTCTGCTGACAGGCTCATCATATTCTCCCCGAAAAATTACGTAGTTCAATGAAGCGATTGTGCTTGTTGTCGAAAATTCATGCGCTGTCAAGCAAAAAACAACTTAATTTTAAACAAAATTTAGCATTGCACCTAAATATTGAAACTTCGCGAGTACTTACTATAAACCATATGACAAGTGACCCTTAGAGTAGTTTCCAAAGGAATTTTCCGAAAGTGAAACTACCTTCGATATCTTTATGGATTAAACGTGTGGTGATTCAGATCGGTGATCGGTCGGTGTTTTGAAAGAATGTATAGAATATGTGATAAAGACGTATCCGGTCCTATGGTTATTATCTTCTTAAGATCGGGGTGCGCAGGCCGGGCTGTCACCCTGCCCTGTGCGGCACTTGATGACAGCTGCGGTCAGTAACCTCGCGTGATAGCGGGATGGTCGCAAAGCTCATTTAGGGAGGACGACATGACACAAGCCGGGATCGCTGCGGTTCTGAGTTTAATAATTCCCGGAGCAGGTCAGATTTATAATGGAGATTTCCTCAGAGGTATTTTCTGGCTAATCGTAACACCAGGACTCTGGATAGGCAGCGGAGGAATGCTTGGATGGATCTGTCACGTGATAGCAGCGTACACGGCCTACTCACGAGGTAAAAGGTATATGAGGGGGGAACTCGGCGCAGCACTATAATTTTGCCAAATGCTACTCTTTCGAATGCTGCCTAGATCAGCGGCGCCCTTAACAGTTCACATTGCGGGCGCAGCGGATCTGCCGCGCAGGTCAATGACTTCATGAGTTGATTGCCAAGCGAAGTCTCTTAGTCACTGTTCGAATCAGGTCCCCGTTCGGGTCAGCAACCGTCACGACAGATCTTCCAAATTCGAAATCTTTTTGATTGAAGAGGAACTGCTTCGGGAATTTCCTTAAGACGAAACCCCGAATTTTCAATAGCAGCAATTGTTTTTTTGAAACGAATAGGATTGGATGCGTCCGAAAAGAGGAAAGCAGGATTTTTCGTACGAACCAGTTCCCGGATCTGGTCCGCGTCTTCAACCCATGCTTGGTGCTCAGGCACGCCCGATCGAACCAATTCCACAGGACGTAGACCGGATAAATAATGCAGAACCCTCGGATACATTGTCATTACGAGAGTGTCAGCGGGCTGCGACCTTAACCATTGTGCGGCCGCGAAGAATGGTGCGTCTCGTGTGGATTGAGCACCATAGCGCTCCAGAGGAGTTCGTGCGTGGTAAATGGTAATTACGTTGTGACCGAAATTGAAGGCGGCCAGCAGACCTAGTAGGGCCAAAAGAAGAAAACGGGCTCCGGAAAATATTACGGATTTTATAGAACCCGTGTTGGTGACAAAGCCGGCCACTCTGATCAGGGCCAGAGCTAAAAATAGGTATAATCCCGGAATCAACAGTATCAAATAACGGCTCCCTGCAGGCGCAAAAAAAAGCCCAAAGAATTGTAGAATCGTCATGGGCACTAAAAGACGGTCCCCGCGGCGCCAGGCCATTACCATCCCGATGACAACCAGCAAAGGACAAATCCATTCGAAAACGCCGGTCTTGATTGAGAGGCCGGTGAGCGTGTAACTGGATTCTTGCACATAGTCCCATGCAGATTTCAAAATTATACTTATCTGAGTGTCCAGACTTCTCCCCGTCAAGGCATTAATATAAGTGCCTTCATTAACAGAAGCAGGAAAAGTGCTTTTGTAAAATTCCCAGGCTAACGTGGGGATCAGGGAAAAGAACAAAGATACAGCGGCACATCCGAGTCTTTTAATTGACGGCCTATCCTTCCACACGAAGAAAAGGAAAAACGCGGCCGCAGGCGGCAAACCCCAACCATTGACGCGAAAAAGGGGCGGCAGACCCATGATTAAACCTGCCGCAACAGCCCAAAATATGATCCTACGGCTGTACGCGGCTGACAAAGTAGCATGCAGCGCTAAGAGAGATATCAAAGCAAACGGGACATCGGATGTTGTATAAGTCGAATTTTGAAGTAGGACATGGTTCACGGCGAAGAGACCGCCAATAAGCAATGCCGTGTCTCTGCCGCATAACCGCGTGATCAACAGATAACCGGTCACCGCTGTGAGCAGTCCTATTACGGCCATGAGTATCCGATATGTGAGAAAATCAGCATGAAGACAGTACGCCGAGATTGCAACGAGCATAGGATATCCTGGGGGTACATACGTGTGCGGTTCCCCGTTAAATTGATACCCGTTCCCGCGTGCGACCGATTCTCCGAGCTCCAGGTACAGGGCACTATCAGGAGTTGCGTGCCATGAGCTATTCACGATAAGGCAGAAACTCAGCCCCACCAGAAGAAATAAGACAAATGCTCGCCGCGGGCTATAGATCCCCTCTACGGCATGGGCTATGTCATCGAAAATGGCAAATTGCAGGCTCATTAATTGAGATTTGCTTCCGGAACGACAAATCTTATTGGACATAGACTTGACTTATACCGCTTACCTACATCAATGTCCAACAATGGATTAGATTCGACATGAGGTTTACATGATAGGTTTTCTCGAAAAGTTGATCAACGTTTAAAAAATGTTGCGAAAAAGCTTGACAAGTTTTTCGGAATGATGTCTAAATCACTACCGGAGCTTGGATATGGGACTAACTGCCGAAATGGCAGGTTGTATATGGAGTCGGCCACCACCACATAATAAACCGAAGGCATCCGCCACGAAGGCGGGCACTCTCCAAAAGCACGAAAACGGCATCTAAATGGCCGTTTACGTGCATCGGTACTGGGATGGAAAAGTGTGTTGAGAAGTGCCCGCCTCTTATCATATCGGTACCTCTTGTCAACAAAAAAATGAGTACGCACGAAAAGCGTCTCGTAATCGCGGCCTTGCTTGCGTACCAAGCGAATCGTCATATCGTTCGCGTGGTAAGTTTCCTTTGCAGAAATAATCGCCTAGAACTGTAGAATCTCGGATAAATCAGCCCCGAATCTTCTTTTGAGGTAGAGATTAATGAACTCCATTATGGTGGGTTTAAAAGGCTTGTGTACGAGTTGCATCCCTGCCTGACGAGGAGTTCGCCCCCCTTTCTTTATATTGCAGGTACGGCAGCAACCGACCACATTGGTCCATTCATTGGAACCGCCCTGGACCTTGGGTATAACGTGATCTATAGTCAGTTCTCCGGACGAGAATTCCCGTCCGCAGGACCTGGCACTCGTACGAATCCCTGGTAAGAATGTTTTTCCTGGAAAATGGCACCTCACGTCTGTAAATCTGACGGATAAATTTAATCAAACGAATAACAGCAGGAATTCGAAATGTACGGGAAACCGTGTTAACAGTGCGATCCGATTCTTTGACGATCTCGACCTTGCCATTGAATAGAAGAACCATAGCTCGTTGCCATGATACTAATCCCATGAATTCGTATCCGGCATTCAGAACAATTACCGCCTCCATGGAGGTCATCTGTCCGGGGCCCCTTTCGTGGGGATCTCTTTTTTTACAGTAAATCGTTTACCAGAGCATCGAAAGTCGTGTCAAGCGCAAACAAAAATTTTCAACGGAACTGACAGAAAACTAACCGGAGAATCTCTGTGGTTAACATTACGAAATCATCTCTCTTTCGAGAAGAATTCGGTGTCCGCTGAGATCCATTTCCAGCAGACTTCCCTCCACCACAAGCTCTTCCCCAAAAATGCTCTTCAGCATCGTCTTTCGGCCTTGCGGCTTTACAAGATTCACACTTTCCATTATCAGTTTCTTCTTTGCCGTCCTTAATAAAATAGGCATTGGATTCACACATAATTTGTCCTCTTTGTTTCAACTTTCCTGTATTATATATCATTGCGCCGAATCGGCCAAAATCAAGACCAGCCACAGTTGGCTTCCATGTTGTTCGAAATTTGGATATAATCCAGCCGATGAATTCAGCACTCAATGAGGATGTCGTGTGACCCAGCGCGATCTGAACGATTCCAACGGATCGAGAACATCCGGTCAAATTAGGACCATAGGGCGATACGAGATCGTCGATACCCTTGGTCGAGGCAACATGGGTGACGTGTTTCTAGCGAGAGACCCGATGATCGATCGGCTTCTGGCGATTAAGACACGCAGGTTTGATCTTGTATATGAAGACAAGGACCTTGAATTTGTAATTGATAAATTCTTTGAAGAAGCGCGGATTGCCGGCAAGCTTATTCATCCTGGGATCGTAACTGTGTTCGATGTAGGTCGGGATGGCGACCAGTGTTTTATTGCAATGGAATTGCTGGAGGGGGACACTCTAGCCTCCTTTAACAGAGAAGCCAGTCTCCTTCCTCTAATTAAAGTAGCTGAACTCATTCAACTAGTCAGCACAACACTGGATTTTGCTCACAGTCATGATGTGATACACCGCGACATAAAGCCGGCCAATCTGATGTTCACCAAAGATCGGAGAATCAAGATCGCTGATTTCGGCATAGCGACTGTCGCCCGCACATACCGGACCGGGGACCTGCAAATAATAGGTACGCCCAGTTACATGTCTCCTGAACAGACCAAAGGGTTGGAGCTGACTCCTCAAACGGATTTTTTTTCCTTGGGAGTTGTATTTTTCGAGCTGCTCGTGGGACGGAGGCCGTTTCAGGGAAGGTACGCTTTATGAGCTTATGGACAATATACGTTATGCCCCTGCTCCGTCTATATTAACATTCAACCCGGATTTACCGCCGGGACTTGATGATGTGATACAGAGAACTTTAGAAAAAGAGCCGGATCGTCGATACGCGTCGGGTAAAGAACTGGCCGCGGACATAGATCAGGCGATGAAAGGGAGACGAATACCGCTCCAGGATATAAAAGTTACCAGAAAAGCTGACCTGCTGAAATCAATCACCTTTTTTCGTTCCTTCAGCCGCGAGGAGATAGAAGAAGTGATCAGGCTTGGGACATTTATTCGGTATAACGCGTCTCAGGTCATTGTCCGTGAAGGTGATGTGGACACGACTTTTTTTATCCTTCTTTCCGGAACTGTGAGAGTATTCCAAGATAATCGCAAAATTGAGGACCTTCACAGAGGCGCGTGTTTCGGCGAGATGGGGGCATTCACGAGGAGCGCACGAACCGCGCATGTCATAGCCAGAGAACTCTGTATAGTGCTGAAGCTGGACCTCAAGGTGCTTGAACGAGAAAGCCCTGACCTGAGGCTGAAATTTTATCAGGTTTTCATAGAAACATTAGTCAATAGACTTGAAAAGACTACCAAGCGATATGGAGCCCAACAGCGAGCCATCGCGGAAGCAAAGTCGCCAACGAAAGAAGACCATAAATAATTTTATTGGAACGATCCGCGATTTATCCCCAAATTTTTATGGCTTTGGTAGGGCACTTCTTGTGGCATTCCAGACAACTGATGCACTCCTCGGGTCTATGATCTGAAACGCCGAAGTCTCTTTTTCCCGATTCGGTCTCCATAGGACACACTTTGTTGCAGGTCCCACAACCTACGCAGTCGGCAGAACGTTCGGGAAACACCGCTGCAAAACGGTTGAACACGGAAAGACACGCGCCGAGGGGACAAAGTACTTTGCAAAAGAAACGTTTATGTCCCATGACCATGATGATTATGGCGAATAAAATAATTATCCGGATCGACAGTGATAAGACATCGGTAGTCCCATTTATGATTGCCCAAGGGATTGCGGATTCTATGGTGGCAACAGGGCAGAGCCGGCAGAAATACAGCGGAAATGATGTGCTGAGAAAATATGGAACAGCAACCACCATCCCCAAAAACACCACATACTTAACGAATCTCGTCCAGCTCGGAATTTGGAATTTCACATAAGGGATTTTATAAAGCAGGTCTTGGAAGAGTCCAAAAGGGCAAGCCCATCCACAGAGAAGCCGGCCTGCAATCAGCCCTCCTAAAGCCACAACTCCTATTACGCTCAACGGGATTAGTCCGACACCCGAAAATTGCCCGATTACTCCCAGAGGACACGCGAAAACCGAGATGGGACATGAGTGACAATTGAAGACCGGAAAGCATATCGAATGCAATTGGAATAGACCTATATTTAACAGGGCTGCCATTCCGATCTGAACTTTGAGTCTAAATTTCTCCAAAATAACTCCTCATTCCGTCATCCGCCTAGGCACCACCAACGGCTATTGGTAAAACCGCAACTTCCGGGGGCCCGTAGCAGTTGCGTAGTCTTCTTGAATAGGTATGGCCACATGATTTTCAGCTCATGAGTGGCCACCGCAACTGCGGCATCACCTAGATTCAAGTAGGGCACGGACGCCGACCTTTAAGCATTCTCAAATCCGGAAATTTAGAGATTAATCGCCCGTCCTTGTATAATCCGATGCCGTCAAAGGTCATCGCATTAACCGCTTCCGGTTCGGTGAACCATTGCGATTGAACCGCAAGCTGGCTTTGTGCCTCATCATATCCCGGGATTTTGATAGTAATACCTGCGCTCTTGAGTTTGTCGAATTTCTCCAAATTATCGTACACCAAAAATTTTCGGACAAACCCGCCATATATTATGGCTGCGACAGCGAATACCATCATAGTGGCAAAAAAGTATTTTCTCCGCATATCGGCTACCTGACTATTCCTTTGTGGCCATCTTTGCGATCTGCCGTGAACGGAATCGGAGTTGTTATTGATCGGAGAATTCTCGTATTTCCTGCTTTGGTCAGCCGCTTCGTGAATCGACTTCGGACCGTGTAACACGCGTCCGGCAAACCGCAGTAGTAAATGCGCAACGTCTCCTCGTCGTGAGGCTACTCTGCATGAAAGTCAATCCTCTAAATTCATTATAGCCTAAATCCCATTGACCGACTACGACCGTCCGTGTCATGACAATCATGGAACTGATCTACGACACAACGTTCATGGTACAAGAAGTCATGCCGATTCGCGCTCAAAGAAGTAACATGCCTTTGGTACGGCGCGCACCTGCGTGTGCGCCCAGGGAACGGGCAGACGCGCGGGTCTGCCCCTACGGACGCCGGTATCTTACAATTGGAAATCGAATTCGTGTCATCTGCTAGAAAGCGCATTGGTATCAGCTCATGAAAAAAGGAATCCTCTTTGTAGTATCGGCTCCTTCCGGAGCCGGCAAATCTACCATTATCCGGATCATTCGGCCGATGTTTCCCGATATGCTTTATTCTATTTCGTGCACTACACGAGCCCCTCGTAAAGATGAGATCAACGGCAAAGACTATTACTTTCTTACGCAAGACAAATTCAAAGAGATGATAATAAACGGAGATTTCATAGAATGGAAATTTGTGCATGGCAACATGTACGGAACTCCGGCTGGGCCGGTGGCGCAAGCGATAGCAACGGGGCAACGAATGATTTTAGATATTGACGTGGAAGGAGCCAGAGAAGTTTTCAAACGGTTTTCCGACGCTGTGGGCATATTTATCAATGCTCCCGATTTTGCGACTTTAGAAAAACGACTGAGGCTGCGGGAGACCGATTCCGATGAATCCATAAGAACCCGCCTTGCCAACGCTCGCCTTGAGACGGAGATGGCCTCGATTTTTCGCTATCAAATCATAAATGACAATCTGGAAAAGGCCGTAGACGATCTAGCCTCGATTATTCGGCGAGAATCAGGTGAAAAAACTGATCTATTCTGGTGATTTCCCAACGACAACTTCCACTGTCTGCGTCTTCTTTCCTCTCTGAATTTTCATTTTTATTACATCGCCAGGTTTGCATTCCGCGACGACCCGTGACAAGTGCCTTCCATCCCGGATCGGCTTGCCGTCCGCGTCAACAATCAGGTCTCCTTTTTTTAGCCCCGCATCATACGCAGGGGCCGGGGTGAGCACTTCATCAACAAACGTGCCGCGAGGCTGAGTCATACCCAGCTGCTTGGCCTGCTGTTCGGTTACATCCTGCACATAGATCCCCAGCCAGCCTCTAACTGAACCATTCTCTTGATTGGCGGGTGTACGCATCAATTCAGTCACGTAATCCGACGGAATGGCAAATCCTATTCCTTTTCCCGATGCTATTACTGCGGTATTTACCCCTATCACCTCTCCAGCCATATTGAAAAGAGGGCCACCGGAATTTCCCGGGTTAATCGATGCGTCGGTTTGTATAAAATTGTCATCCGGTCCCAGGCCAAGGAATCTACCCTTGCCGCTAACTATTCCCACCGTGACCGTACTGCCCAACCCGAAGGGATTCCCCATCGCCAGCACCCACTCTCCCACCTGCAATTTTGATGAATCTCCTAATCGCGCTTTCTGCAAGGGGTAGGGAGGAGTGATCCTAAGAAGCGCGAGATCTACTTTGGGGTGAACGGCAATCACCCTTGCGTTCATTACTTTCCCTGTAGAGAGGGTAACAAGAATTTTGCTGGCGCCTTCCGCCACATGGGCATTCGTTACGATATATCCTGCAGGATCACAGAAGAACCCACTGCCTAGACTGTCGCTTTGGTCCTTGTCGCCCGGTCTCGACCGATCATCAAAATGGCGAGGGTGCAATCGGAACAATGGAGGCGGCGAAACGGAACTATTCTGGATCGCCTGTCTTTCTATGGAAATGTTGACGACAACAGGTGTTATTTCCTTGATCAATTCGATAAAATCGGGGCAGCCGCCGGGTCTTGGAGCATTTTGCCGAACAGCGCCCTCATCGGCCCAGCCAGACGTTGCGAATGCAACGAAAAGCAAGAGTAACAGGCAAATTGGTGGTCGACAGTGAAGGGCCAGAAGATTCATACTCTATACCCTTAGACTTTATGCGTAAACTCTCTATCAACCTGAGGATCGCATGTCAACTGCAACCCTCGACCAACAAAGAATAGACTAAGCCCGAAGCCTGTCTCATGTCTCCTGTTTCGGATGGGCTTCACTGCATATATACCAGTTGCCAAAGGTTTTGTCCTGTTACACCTCGTACATAACACGGTTACGTCAAAGTCTTTACTGTTAGATGTTATGGAGCCGCGTCGTAGAAGAAAGTGCATCGCGAGGGTGGCCGTGATCGTACAGGTGGGGGGTCTCAGATGGGGTGTAGGGGATGGAAAAGGGGGGGCGTTGGGAAATTGAGGCATAGCTGTACCGAGAGATCGGGGTTGCTGCCCGAGCTTTTCGACAACGAGTGTGTTGTGCGGCTCACAGGCCGATGAGTTTCAGGGCACGACGAGTGTTGAAGGCAAAGCTGCGGATGGTCTTGGCGATATTTTTGCTGCCACAAATACGAAATACGTTGATGACAAGGTTGTGAAGGGAAGCCATGACCCTTGGGGCTTGTCCGGTACGTATTTGAGAGCGGTCTTCGTCAAAAGTAACGTCTCGGACCCAATGGAGTTTGTTCTCGATGCCCCAATGGTTGCGATTCAGTCCAAGGAGGCGTTGGGGTGTAGCCAGGTTCGGAAGAAGACTGGTGATGCCGTGGACTGTTTCGTGTGTTTCGCTGTCCGCTTTTGACATGGTAGGTGTGGCGCTGGATGCGGAAGACCTGACCTACATAAGGGAAATCCAGGTATTGATTGAGGCAGTCGCTGACCCGGATTTCGCGTAGTTCAATGCGTCCGTGGTCCTTGTTGACCGTAGTCACCGCAGGGGGAAAAAGACTCGTTGTCGAGGTCCTCAATGTGGCTTTTGAGGGTCGGTTGGTTGTCTTTTACCGTGAAGACGTAGTCTGCTTTTTTCTCCTCTACGAGATAGCGGGCGGTGGTCTGTTGAGTGTGGAGCGCATCCGCGGTGACGACCCGCCCTTCGATGGGCAGAGGGTCCAAAAGAGATTTGAGGACGGTGATTTCGTTGGTATGCTCGGGAACGGCCTTTTGAGCCACGACGGTGGCTCCTTGATGGAGGAAAGCCGTAAGGATATGGGTTTGGCGGCCATTAGGGGAGCGTGCTCCCTTGAGGGTTTTTCCATCGACTGCGATAGCGGAGTCCGAAGGGCCGATAGCTTCAGGCCAACCCATGAGGCCAAGATCGACGGCTTCAGCGTCAACGGTTTGGATAAAGCGGCGGATGGTGGGTTCACTGGGGGGTAAGTAGCGTCCGGTTTTCTTGTCGCGACGGCACAGGAGTCGCTTGAGCATGTCTTGAGAGCAGGCTTGAGCCCATTGAGCGATGGCAGCAAAGCCGTGGGCACCGCAGACGAGTGCACAGACCGCGATGGCAAGGATGGAGAGCTTCTTGTGGCGCATACCCCTGGCCATTCGAGGGTCGGGTATGGTGCGGAGTGCCTCCAGGAGGAGCTCGGCATTTCTGATGGAGAGTTTCATGGGTTTGGGCTCCGAGTTGAGTTGGATGGAAAGGTATGGATCGGAAAGTCTCTGGGATGCGTCCGGTCGCAGTGTTCGGACGAATACGAGCTTGGGGCAGCCGTGGTGAGTGTAGCGACCGGCGTGCCTGGCGAACCCTCGGGTATTTCCCAGACAGATCCATCCTGCAGCCTTGTAGCAGGTTCCTTGGAAGAAGCGTGGATCAACGAAGGTTTCCACGAGCCAGATGGGATGGCCATAAGCATTGTGCCAGTCTTGGGACAAGCGATTGATGTTGAGTGCGAGGATACGGGAAGCGAGATTGTGTACCCGCATACCTGGGAGGATCAAGAAACGGAAGTTGTTGGCCACAAGGGGAAGCCTGTGCCATTTCAAAGCAGCGGGCCAGCCGATCCATTGGTCTCGGGGTTTGCAGCTCAGAGCTGGGGCTGCCCACCCCAGCAGAGCGACCCATTGTTCTTTGTATACCGCCACGTAGCGGAGCGATTCACCGACGAGGCCCTGAAATCCGAGGTAGTGGTGTTCGCGGATGAGCTGCGCCCACAGACGCCTCTCCGAGTCGCAGATGAGGCGAACCTGCACCCCGTTGACCAGTTCCCGAGCATCCTGATAATCCGTCCGGCCATCGTGTTCCATGCCCCCCTTGATAGCAAAGGCCGGCAGGAATGTCCATAAAAATCAACTTTGGCCAGAATTCCTTGCGCTTGGGCTCAAGTATGACAGAGCCCTGTCTTCTCCGATCCAGTCGGACCCCAGTGCTCTACTTCTCTTAATATCCGACAAAACCCTCGTCTCCTTCCAACACCGCCAAATCTTCTACGCAATCCCCTCCCGCAAGGTTCAGGAGCACCAAAGACATCACCATCTGTTCGTCAGTCCAACCCTGATCCCCATCGCGTGCACGCACGTTCTGAGAAACTATCCGCCCAAAACCCATCACCTGCGCAAACTCCAAATACAGCGGCAACCACCAATCCCGTCATCCCACCTTCTCTCTTCTCAATCTCACACTGGAAAGGAAGAAAACCCTGTCACAATACCGCCGCACCTCATAATGGTACATAAGCTGTTGCACTCCGTTTGTGAATTTAGGGAATCCAGAAAGGACTGGTTCCAGCCTTTACTTGGAACAATGTGTGGTCCCCGGCTTTCGCCGGGGTGACGTGTGGCACACGCCATCACTTTTGGCAAACACTATAATTCCGCTCCCATCTTACGTTTGCCGGACCAGTCCCGATGATTTCAATGTCGCTTGCCCAGAATGAGCAAAATTTCTCTCACTATTTTTGCGGTGATTATCGAGCTGGCTCCGGTCGGGTCCAAAGTGGGATTCAATTCGACAATATCTGTCGCAACGAGATTGACTCCGTCGAGAATGCGAAAGAGAATTTCCATGTCTTCGTAGAACCAGCCCCCGGACTCCGGATTTCCGGTTCCCGGAAGGCAGGAGGGATCGAGCACATCAAGATCTAAACTAAGGTACACAGGCAGATCCGCTATTCTTCTTCGGAATTCTTTCTGGTAACCGCGGGTCCATTGCATTAACGTTCCATTCTCACGCATCCAATCAAATTCTTCTCTCGTCCCAGCGCGAATACCCAACTGAACTAATCGGTCCGATCCGACTAAATCGGATACCAGCTTTATTACAGTTGCGTGATTCGTTGAGCTGCCTTCGTAGCTCTCTCTCAGGTCGGAATGGGCGTCAATGTGCAACATCAATATTTCGGGGTAGACTCCTTTGATCTCTTGTACTATCGGAAAAGTTAGTGTGTGCTCACCCCCAATACAGCATGGTTTGGCTCCGTTCTCTAGTATTCTTGCAGCAATTGCGCGAATTTTTTCCAGAGCCGCTTCTATGGATAAGCCTGATAATTCCAAGTCTCCAAGATCGCAAAAAGGTGTGTCCGACAAATCCCGATCCAGCAGGGGCGAATAAGTTTCAATGGAATCCGAGGCCAGGCGAATTTGTTGAGGAGCTTCGCCCGTTCCCTTGCGGTAGGTGGAAGTGAGATCCAGCGGACATCCGAAAAGAGCGGTGGAGCCTGTTAATAGTTCTCTAGAGCTGGAACCGAGAAACGGCTCACTATTTATTGCAAAAACCATTTAGGGAATCCTGATTATCAATTATTCAAGCAATTGCTCGACAAAAACCGGCAACGCGAATGCGGCGCGGTGCACCGCAGGAGTATAGTATCGCAGCTCAGGACCGAACGAATACGAATCCTCGGACATGATCCCCAGAGGATCCGCTGATTCGGAACAGAATGTGAAAGACCACAATCCTCCCGGATAGCTCGGAACCGTAGCAAGGTACGGGTAAACTGCCGCGAGACCAAAAACATTTCTCAAATCGTTTACCGTGCTCACGAACTCCTGTTCCATAAATAGAGGGCTCTCAGTCTGGAACACAGCGATACCATGTTTTCTCAAGCTCCTTTTTATTGCTTTGTAAAAGGTCTTTTCAAAGAGCGCGGCTCCAGGCCCGACCGGGTCGGTGGAATCGACCAATACAAGATCGAACTCATCTTCGAATTTACTCACATATACAGCTCCATCCTCATTGATGACTGTAGCGCGAGAATCGCGAAGCCCCGCCGAAATTTCAGGAAAATACTCACGGCATGACTCCACGACCATTGGATCTATTTCGCACAGTATTACCGATTGAAGTGACTGATACCGAACTACCTCGGTTACCGCTCCGCCGTCTCCCCCGCCAATGATAAGAACTTTACGGGCCCGCGGCAGAACTGACATGGCCGGATGAACAAGCATCTCGTGATAGATGAACGAGTCCCTCTCGGTAACCATGAAGCATCCGCCGAGGATCAGGACTCGCCCCATGGCCTCTGTTTGAAAGATCTCAATGCTTTGAAACTGACTGGTACGATCAAACAGCTTGTCCGAATATCGAACAGAAAACGCCGTCTGTCCCTTCCACACTTCTGTAAACCAGTTAGATTCCATCAAGGACATAGCACCACCGCAGCAAAGACTGCCCCCACTCTTCGGACTGTGAAGGTAGCCGAAATACTTTTTATTTCACGAATACGCAATCCACGTATATCTTCCATACCTTCTCGCACCATTTCCCGAGTTGTCCGCTCACAAACCTCAGCGTCTCCAATGCGGCTACATTCCATTATGAGACCGGCGGCTGATGTGTCCATAGGAATACCTACAGCAACGGAAGCAGATATCTGAATTCCAGGTTCAGAATGTGTCAACTCACCGTAAGCCAACGGCACCATCGAACCTTTGGGCAACTCATATGGTTCGATTTCTATGCAGCCAGGCGGTAAAATACTACTCAACTTGATGAGATTTGTATTACCGATTTTGGCGTCCAAAAGAGCCGCATCGAACGCGTTGAGTTCCGTTGAGGCCTCGCCAACTCCTGACGTAAGAAAGAATTTTGTCGGTAGAGGACCGAATATCAATGTGCTCCTCCTGGAGATTTTTGAAGAGCTCCGGGTAACCCTTTCTTGTGCAAAAAAGGGTTACCCGGCCCTTCCCAAAAAACTCTAACATTGTATAACCTCAGCCAGCAAGGTCTTCGCGTGGAACGCGATCCCGGGTTCCGGTGGAAAGCAATCTAGGCTGCAAATCCGCGTCTCTGCCCCTATTGGGTTTGCCGCAGCCATATAGTCCCGCGTTTCGCGGGATTCTGAAAGACGGTCTCATTCCCGCGAGACGCGTGATTCTGCAAAAGAGTTTTCCGCCTGAATCATTGCCTTTCAGAATTCTTTCAAGAAGATCCTTGCGTCAAGAGCTCGGGCCCCTGAATGAGAAACCAAGACTGGATTGATGTCAATAGAATTGATTTCCGGGAAGTTCACCATAAGCCAGGCGACTCTAGCAATTGTTTCTTTAAGCGATCTTCTGTCAATCGGCGGCAGCCCCCGAACCCCTTTGAGAATCTCGGAACCCGGTAATTCTTCTAACATCTCCTCAATCTCGGCTTCGGCCAACGGAGCTGTTCTCAGAGACATTCGTGCCAGGACCTCCACCATTATGCCGCCATGCCCAACCAGAACCACCGGACCGAACTGCGGATCCCTTTTTCCGCCGACAATCAACTCAAGATCGCCCGGTTGTCGTGCGACCATCTGCTGAACCATGACACCATACAACTCTGCCCCGGAAGAAGATTGGATTCGTTGCCTCATTTCATTGGCAGATGATTCGAGCGCTGAGCGATCCGTAATCCCCAACACGACTCCGCCGAAATCCGATTTATGGGAAATCCCCTCTGCGATTATCTTCATAGCGTAAGGGCCGTTAAAAGGAGGAAAAGCAGAATCCAGAGAGACGATATCTTTTGTCACGGCAAATTCCGGCGCATCCAATCCAAGGCTTTTCACTACTTGCAAAGCCTCATGGAGTAAAAAAGAACGGCCCTCCTGAGCAACGGCGTTGACCAGATTTCTGATACTATTGATGTCCGGAAGAGGATCCGGCGAAATCATTACATTATTCTGTGCCAGAAAAAGCTTGCGGCTATGGTATTTGATCGCCATGTCCAATGCGGCCACCGCGCGTTCGGGACTGACAAAAATCGGATACTTCAACTCCTGGTGCAATTCCGCAAGCTCGGCTTGGCGGCTGTATAGACACAACGCGACCGGTTTTGAGTATTTCTCTGCAAGGTCGGCTAATGATTGTAGGAGCCGTCTGGAACCTTTGCCTTCATATCCCGGCGCGTAAATGTGCAGAAATAGGACTCCGTCAATATTTTCCTGACGGAGCGTGTTTTCGATGATCCAAATATAAAAATCAAAATCGAATAGGTCACCTAAGTCCAGTGGATTGCCCAAGCGGATGACATCCGCGCGCACGTGCTTTCGGATTTCATCCAGGAACTTGTCTGTAAAAGGCGGCAGTTTGAATCCTTGCAGATAAGCCGCATCGGCAGCCATAACAGCATGGCCGCCTGACCGTGAGACAATCCCCAGGTTTTTTCCCTTCATGCGGGGAATCTGAAGCACCTTCACAAAATCCAGATAACTGTGCATCTCCCTGAATCTCATTATGCCGGCCTGTGCCAGAGCTGCATCGACAATCTGATCGTTGTTAGCCAGTGCGTCGGTATGGGATTGAGCAATAACTCGGCTCAGCGAGCTGATATTGGATTTGTGGACTATAATCGGTTTAGGAGAGGCCTTGCCCAAATCAGTGAGGCGCCTGCCGTCCTGAATAGACTCGAGATACATGCAAATCATGCTCGTCTCAGGGTCTTCAATGTAGTATTCAAGTATCTCGTTTTCGTCAATATCGAGCTTGTTACCAACCGCAGCGAATTTGCTTGTCCCAAGACCTTCACCTTGGAGCATATTTAAAAGCGATAAGGCTACTCCACCACTTTGGGCAATAATACCTATATTTCCGCGACGAACGGTCTTTCCCATGGGGCCGAAAGGTACTGCCAATCCGGTGGCGGTGTTCATAATCCCGATACAGTTCGGGCCTACAAATCGGATGTCGTACTTTTTTGCTATGGATTTCAAATCATCACTCAGTCGGTGTCCACTTGGCCCAAATTCTGCGAACCCCCCACTCTCGATGATTACGCGCCGAATTCCCTTTCTGCCGCATTGTTCTAGAATCTCGGGTACCGTTGCAGCCGGCGTAAGAATTACTGCCAGATCAATCTGTTCATCGATTTCGTCCACCGATCGGTGGATTCTGTGACCAAAAAAGTTCCCCCCTTTCGGGCCTACTAAACGTATGATGCCACTAAACCCCAATTCAAACAGATTCCTCGCTATCTCTTTGCCCAAGTTACTCCATACGGTGGAGACTCCTACGACAACCACGGACGATGGATGAAATAGATCTTTCACGGATGCCTCGCCTTTTGAATTTAGAATTCAATATAAAATACTAGGCTGGCAACCGACTGAAAAGAAATTTTTTGATTTTCAAATCAACGCGGGCAAAATTAACGGACGCGAAAAATAGGATAAGGAAATGCGCCGTACTCAATCCCGTGACAAGGGAGCTGGAGAGATGGGCAAGCAGTCTTGAACGCGCAAGGAACCGCTTGCTCTTGGAAGCCGGGTGGGCGGCATGGGACTGCACAAGGGTTGTCAGCACGAGGGAAATGACATGGGGCTTCATAGAATTGATTTATGCACTGGGCATCGCGATAGCAGCCGAGTGTGCAAAACGCCTCCGCCGGGATTGACTGCATTACCAGAGCGCCAACCATCAGTGCAATAAAGATCGCAACCATACGTTTCATTATCGGTCTCCGCACTATAGTGAAATCCTTAAACTGCAACTCGAATACGTATCCATAATATTTCATGTGTATAATAGCATTATAAGCTTTGTTATGTCAATTATTACATCGAGTATAGCTAAAAAGTTGGTTAAGATCGTCGACAATGATGTTATTTGAACTGGAGTTTTTACTGATATCTCTTTGTGGGGCTTTCCCGCGTCAGGCGGAATTCCAGCCTGTCGGAAGACCCCTATAATATGCTACCTAGAAAACTTTCCCCGAGCTTGCCAACTTGCCCATCCCCGGATCGATGCATAGACACTTATCACACTGTTTTTTTCTTGACCGGTATTTGACCTTTTGCTTATTGGATGACAGACTATACTTGAAGAGACATAGATAATTGAGACTCAATAGTGAAGACGTGGTCCAAGAAGATGGAGCTTAGATATGCAGAAGTTTGTTTCGCGTAGAGCCAGGCCGAATGTGCGGCGGCAGGGTCCGCAAAAAAAGCAATTCGAAAATCTTAATGCTGTCGAACTCTTCTGTCCGAAATGCGGCAGATCAATGCCGGTACGTGAGCGCCTCCTGCTGGTCCTTCCAGAAGGCGACAAATATGAATACCTGTGCGTACGCTGCGGGACCTCCGTGGGTGACAGGATCGTTAAAGGCGAGCCCAAAGGCATTCTCATTACCTAGAAATTTCAGAGCCTCGGAGGGCAGCCTTTTCCTTGGGGGGCCTTCCAGGACTGCGTTCACAGATTGTGCATTAACAAGCAACGGTCTAGAAGAATCGGCTTTTTTTATTTGTCTCCTAATGATTCCTTTCTGCAAATACGTCTTGTCTGAATGAACAGAGTTAAATTTTCTAGCCGCTGAACCGCGGGCTGGAGGGCCTGCCCCACATCATTCGCAGTTCGCTTTTTCATCAAAATTCCAATCTTAGCGCGCCCAAATGGGCGCCATCAGGTTTTTCATTTTTTTTGTCCGGATTTTCAACCATTCGTCGCCCGGGAGTTGACCGTGTGAAACGCGGTTCCGGAGTTCTTCGGTTAGAGGATGATGCGGGAACTTTTCTCTAAATTCGGCGTAAGTATTGGAAAATTCTTGATAGACTGAAGTCACAGTAACCTCCAATCCTGATTAGATGAAAAGGCATCTAATCTGCTACTATTGACCGTAGACTATCTATTTAAGATTAAGTTTCATGTATTATGCTTTGTTTTTAGTAATATTTCATTAACGTGTCCTGCAGCATGTCTCGTTCAGGCCCACATAAAAGCAACCTGTGTGTCTAAGCGCCGCATATCGACGGGCAGTATTGAGAATTGCCCTGCGAACGCGGTCCGCAACCGAGGTCCTTGGAATCCGTTCGGAGCTGAAAAAAAAAGGCGGCCTTGCAGCCGCCTCGCATAAGTTACTTACTTAAGTTTTCAGGATACTCTGAACTTGTAGATCTCGTTAGAATGAGGATCGATTACGTGCACAGCGCATGCGATGCACGGGTCGAACGAGTGGACCGTCCTTAGAACTTCCAAAGGCTTCTTGGGGTCCGCAACGGGGGTACCGATCAGCGCGTTTTCCACAGGGCCCTTCTTTCCTGCGCTGTCCGCTGGTCCCAAGTTCCAGGTTGATGGCACAACCTGCTGATAATTCTTGATCTTGCCCTTTTCGATGTTTATCCAATGGCCTAAGGAGCCTCGGGCCACGTCGTTCAGGCCCATGCCCTGCCCGTTAGTGCTCTCGTCGAGCTTATAAGAAGTAAAGGTTTTCGTGTCGCCTTTCTTGACATTCTCAATCAGGTCCATGACCCATTTTTCCGCAATCTTGGCATTGACCAGACATTTTATGCCACGAGCGCCGATACGTCCGAGCGTCGAGAACAAGGCTTCGGGACCTACTTCAAGCTTCTTGAGCACCATGTCCGTGGTTTCTTTGATCTCTTTGTTGCCACCCACGTACGAAACCAGGCATTGTGCCAGCGGGCCTACTTCCATAGGTTGCCCGTCGTACCTCGGGGCCTTCATCCATGTATATTTCCCGTCCTTGGACTGAGTATCGGGGACTGCTCCTTTAAGCTTTTCGCCCATCAGAGGTTTGGTTTCACCCACGGACGGATGAAGCGGTTTGTCCCCTTCGTACCAAGCTCGCTTGACATCTTCAGTGATCTTTTGCGGATCGACCGCGGCTAGTTTAAGTTCACCGTTGAAGATTGCGCCTCTCGGAAAATAGAAGGAGCCGGGTTCATCATCTCCCTGCGGAAAATCTCCATAACATAAGAAGTTCTTGTTTCCACCGATTTTGGCCCAATCCTTGTAAAAGGAAGCCACAGCGAGAAGGTCCGGAATATAGACCTCTTCTATAAATTTGATCTGCTCTTGTAACATAAACAGATACTGCGAGATGCGGTCAGCGTTAAGTTGTTGGACTACCGTCACGCCGCCGGGCAAGTGCCCTTGCAGATGCGGATTCTTCGCGCCCCAAATCGCTGTCATCTGAGCCGCGTGGACCTGCTGACGCAAATTGTCCAAATAATGTCCCACCGCCATCAGATTGGCTTCGGGTGGTAGCTTGTACGCCGGGTGCCCCCAGTAGGCATTGGCAAACGGCCCTAGCTGACCGGAATCCACAAACGCTTTGAGTTTACCTTTGAGCCCTTCGTAATACTTCTTTGTTTGAGGCCTGCCGCTGACTGCGAACGAAAGGTCGGCCGTCTTGCCGGCATCCGCACTCAGAGCAGACACGACGTCCACCCAGTCCAAAGCGCACAACTGATAGAAGTGCACCGGGTGGTCGTGCATATTTTGAGCTGCATGGGTTAGATTACGAATTATTCTCGCGTTGGGCGGAATTTTGACCTTGAGGGCATCCTCGACAGCGCGAACTGACGCCATAGAGTGCACAAGTGTGCACACCCCACATGAGCGTTGAGTCAAGAGATGTGCGTCACGCGGGTCCCGGCCCTGGAGTATAATTTCAAGCCCTCTAAATAATGTGCCGGTGCTCCAGGCGTCCTTCACCTTACCGCCTTCAACTTCGACTTCTATACGTAGATGCCCCTCTATCCTCGGAATGGGGTCAACGACGACTCTTGCCATGGTTTCACTCCTTCTTGATAAACTTGGCTAATTGATTGGAGTAATTTTTTTCCTGCTGTCTCGGCTATGATTTGTCGACGTAGAATGGACTCATTTTGTCCCAGAACCCCTTTTCGCTGCACCCTATGCAAGGATGCCCGGCCCCTATCGGCCAGTTGGTTCCTTGGTTCCAGCGAATGATGGGGCAATTGTTGTGGGTTTCAGGACCTGCGCACCCCACTTTGCGAAGACACCAGCCTTTGGCGGCTCCCTCATCTCCGAATTCTTTTACGAATTCCTCATTTTCAAAATGTCCTCGTCTTTCACAATTGTCATGAATGAGATATCCATAAGCGAAAAGCGGACGGCCCCGGTCATCCAATGCTGGCAATTTCCCCAACAGCAAATAGTGGACGATCGTTGCGACCATATTGTCGGCGTTTGGCGGGCATCCGTCGCAGTTGATGGTCTTAATGCCTACAGCTTCTCCCACTGGTTTCGCTTCAGTCGGATTTGGAGCGGCAGCCTGAACTCCTCCGGAGGACGCACAGTTACCAACGCAAATAACCGCTTTTGCGTCTTTGCAAACATTCTTGGCGATTTCCAGAAATGTCTTGCCGTGTATCTTCCCATACACGCCATTGTCTTTTGTGGGTATTGCCCCTTCTGCGATGACCAGGGTACTCGCCTTTCTGTTTCTTCACAGTATCCTCGAGGATCTGCTCGGCTTGGTCGCCTGCGGCGGCCATGACTGTCTCACAGTAGGCCAGGTCAATGGTGTCCAGAATAATGTCCGCGGCCCAGGGATAAGTGGTGCGGATGAATGATTCCGTGCAGCCTGTGCATTCTGCAAAATGCAACCATAAGACTGTAGGGCGCTTAGCGGCGACCGCGTGGGCTATTTTGGGCACAAATGACATTGGAAGCCCAAGAACAGTGGCCATGAACCCGCAGAACTTCATAAAATCCCGCCGAGTAACCCCCTTCAACGCGAGCCTCTCCGGAACGTCAACATGCTGTTCCATACTAACCTCCTTGCATTAAGTATTGAGCATTGAGTGTTGACTATATTGGTAGCGATGGGCTTGACGCTCATTCGCGGAGACCGCCGGCAATTTTACTCCCTACTCCCCAGTAGACGGCGTTATCTTTAGTTTTTCCGTGTAATTAACCGACCAAAAGTACCTCGATACCAAGAGCAAAATTCAGACTACCGAAAAAAATATCTGAACGCAACACAAATTTTCCAGAAATTGCAGCGTATTACTAATTGACTCGTCGTGCCACTTAGCTCATAAGCTGCGCCGTACGGCTGTAATCGTTTCTGCAATTTCAGTCTCTCCATGGGCCGTGCTCAGGAACCACGATTCAAATTGTGATGGCGCCAAGTAAACTCCTTGATCGAGCATACGTCTGAAGAATTCACTAAAAGTTCCCCTATCGGATTGCAATGCATCTTCGTAAGACGAAACCGGGCCGGATTGGAAGAATACCGAAAACATCGATCCAACTCGGTTAATCGCATGCGGTATGCCCTTATCGAGAAACACTTGTTCAATTCCTGTGACCAACATCGAAGACTTTCGTTCCAACTCCGCATAAGGATTATCTCTGCGAAGAATTCGAAGAGTGGTTAAACCTGCTGCAACGGCTAAGGGGTTCCCGGACAGAGTTCCCGCCTGATAAACCCCTCCTACCGGCGCGAGTTTTTCCATTATGGAACGGGGCCCACCGAACGCGGCCAAAGGCAGTCCGCCACCGATTATTTTTCCGAGACACGTCAGGTCGGGCGTTACACCGTATATTTCCTGCGCGCCGCCGATGGCCACACGAAAACCTGAGATAACTTCGTCAAAAATCAGGAGCGATCCGTATTTCAGAACACAGATCTCTCAGGCCATCGAGAAAGCCGACCTCAGGAGCCACGACTCCCATGTTACCTGCCACGGGCTCTAGAATTATTGCCGCGACCTGAGCGCCGTTCTGCTGCAAGTAAGAGCTCACAGCTTCCAAATTGTTGAATGGAAATATTACCGTTTTTTCTACAATACTGGCCGGCACCCCCAAGGAATCGGGGATTGCAAAAGTGGCGGCTCCGGATCCTGCCCGCGCCAAAAGGCCGTCATTGTGGCCATGGTAGCACCCCGAAAATTTTATTATCAACTCTCTGCCGGTGAACCCTCTGGCCAATCGTATCGCGCTCATCGTGGCTTCGGTTCCTGAATTCACCAATCTTACCATCTCGAGAGATGGAACCATTTCAACTATTAATTCCGCCAATTCCACTTCCCGAGTTGTAGGAGCGCCGAATGAGGTCCCATCCTTCATTGTCCGTTGGAGTGCCTCCAGGATTTCGGGGTTAGCGTGACCAAGGATCAACGGGCCCCAGGAGCCGACATAGTCAATAAATTCATTTCCATCCTCATCGATAACCCTGCATCCCTTACCACAGCGTATGAAGCGAGGAGGCAGGCCTACGGCTTTAAACGCACGTACCGGAGAGTTGACACCTCCAGGGATTAATCTCAGTGCTCGTTGCAGTAGTTTTTCGGAATTCGTCGTATCGCTCATTCTTCGCTAGCCTCCTCGCTAAAATATGTCATGCTTATCTTCTTCAATTCACGTTCGCTAAACAGGATTTGGTATTCGTTCGACCCGATCTTCTCAGCCATCTTTCGAATTATTTGCAGGCAATCTGCCCGGCTCGAGGCATGCACCATCGTAAAAAGCGTCCCGCCCTTTTCCCCGAATGAAGGTCTCTCATAGCAGTGCGTTACTTCCTGGAATTCGGCCAGGGTTTTGCCTGTTTCATCAATCTTCTTCGGGTCAATGTTCCATACGACCATCCCGTTGTAGCCAATTCCTGCCTCTATATGCCTGATCATGGCCCCTAGTCTGCGGATGACCCCTTCATCGATCATCCGACGTATTCTCCGGAGGACCTCCGATTCGGTAAGATCAAGTTCATGAGCGATTCGAGCATAAGGTTCGCGGGAATCGTCAAGGTCACCTTGAAGCGTCACCAGAATTTTTTTGTCAATGGCGTCCAGTTGCACATGAGGCATATCTTTGCTCCGCTATATCGCTGCCTTAAACTCATTTCAAGTGAGAATTCAGATTCGGCCCGGCAATACGCCGGGCCGCTTGAGCTTTGTCATTGTTTTGATGAACCGTTATAATAATATATCTCCAGATTCAACATGCACAGAGAAAATGCCCGATGTGCGTGTTATCGTAGTCGCGTTAGTTTGTTTTGAGTAGTAATTACATCCCCGTCAAAAGGTGGTTTCAAATACTCCTCCTTGACGGGAGGGGTACGGACACAGGGAATTTTGATCGCCGAGTCTGATGCAAGTTTGCCAATGAAAAAAGCCCCTCTTTGCATTGTTTTTCCTATGGGAATTGAGGCGTACCCGTTTCTTCGACGTGTCGAGGTGCGTCGGCGCTGGACCAAGAATAGGGCTGTTTATCGAGAAGTTTTTTTTGAAGGAAATTCATTGCTTATAATCCGCAGTGGGATCGGGCCAGCTAAAGCCGCTGCTGCAGTCCAATCGCTTGACATCCTTCCTTCGGCAATTCTTAGTGTAGGAACCGCAGGAGGACTCGTCTCGAATTCCCGAGTCAGGGACGTCGTAGTAGCGTCTGAAACCGTGTTCAAAGATCAACCCCATAATCTGTTGAAGTGCTCAGAGGAGTTAGTTCGAACAGCTGCCGAAGCTTGCAGCTCGGAAGGCATCAGATTTTGTGTCGCACGAGTGGCGACTAGCCCCAAAGCTATTATAAATATTAAGGAACGGCATCAACTCCATGAATTGACCGGCGGGTATGTTGTGGACATGGAGAGTCATGCCATCGCACTGGAAGCTGCGAAAATCGGGGTCCCCTTCAGCGCTATCAGAGTAATTTCGGATGATATTACATCCGCGCCTTTTCCTGAACCGCGCATGTATAAAGAATTGTGGCAACGACCTGCCCAATTCATATCCATATTTCCCGCCATTCTAAAATGGACGAGATTTATCAGAGATTTCCGCAGGTCTATCGAGGTACTTCCGCCTGCGCTTGTGGGAGTGATACGAAATTTTGAGAAACAAAGAAATTTTTGAGCAAAGGTACTATGATATTCGTGCGCCTGTTTCGTCGCGTCACCGCTCCGTAATTACGCTCACTCCATCGAAGTTAGGCCTACTGCGACCGGCCATTTCCTATCTCACTCCGCACACAACTAAAAAGTAAATTTTTGGCTACATTGGTTTATTGACAAATTCTGCAGACGAGTTTATCATGCTATCGCTAGCCTTGCAATCGCCCGGCGGAACGACTGTATCCTCCTTGTTTGGAGCCATACCCTTTTGTCACATCCGTCGGGCTTCTTTTTGCTGAGATATGTCGCTTTCAACTTTCGTAGAATATTTTCAACCTTCGGCGGAGCGAGTCTGTAATGCATAATCATTGCGAACAGCTCATAGCGAGGTTCGCACCGCATATATCTTGGAAATTAGCATAGGGAGGAACTGAGATTTTTGTCACATTTAGTCGATACAAATGTTAGTTTCAAACGATGAATCCCGAGAATCCACTACCCTCCAATTTCAATTCAAAAAATCGTACGTCATCCAGTCCAATTGAGCCGGGCCGCGACCTAACGCGATCATCGGATCTGATGAAAGCTTACAAGTACCACGATCGTTCCGGCCTAATTCTATTTCTTGGAATTCTCTCTTTATTTATGTGTGGTCCGCTTGGCCTTGCTGCGTGGATTATGGCTTGGTCTGATTTACGAAAAATTCGCAAAGGATTCTTATCACCGGAAAAAACCCGCGTTCTCAAAATCGGGCGAGCGCTCGGCGTAATCGGGACCGCGATCTTTGTTGTCGTGATTGTTTCCGGTGCAGCAATTCTGCAAAAACAATTCGGCGAACTACCCGGTGTATTCGGATATACACCGCTTGCGGCCGATCAGGCCGCATTCGCCGGCGAATGGCTTGGGAAGAAAGGGACTGTCATAAGAATATATTCGGATGGCAGAGGCGATTTTAGAGCACCAAGAGCAACCATTACAGGGGGCCGCGTCAATATAAAGGTCGAATCGCTATCTATCAGTATCCTGGGATTCTCAAGAACATGGCATATAGATACACCGCCCCATGTGGAAAACGGGAACTGGTCCATGCAACTCGACGGAGAGACATTTGTCAGGAAATCGGAAGGTCAGCTAATAATATAGCGTTGATGGTAGCGAAGCCTCAGGTCATTTCCGCAGATGCATTCTGTTTGCTGAGCAGCTTTCGGAAATGGTACCCAAAAATCATGTGAGACACAGCTTCTCCAAAGGATTCCCTATGAAACATGAAGGCCTTGAACAGCATCTTCCAATAATAAATCTTATTGCTCCACTTATCGAGAATGCCTAGATAAAGAATCGAATTGAAAAATGCAGTCATCTCCAACCATGTTATTTTGCGTCGTCGTGTGGGTTTGTAAGTGCTCAGAAACTCCAGCACACGTGCGTAATATTCTTTAGGTGAATATATATAATTCAGGACTGCGTCATATCCTTCCCTCAGGATCTTAGGATCCATCTTGGGAATGAAATTCATGGATCCGTCGCAGTTATCTCCGGAACCATCCCCAAGGAGGCGCCCTTCTTCTTTCAGTCGCCGGTACAGCCGGCTTCCCGGAGGGGCGTTGAGCAGGCCGATCATCGCTTTTACGACACCGCTGTTCTGTATGAACTTTATCTGCCGGTCGAATATATTCGGGGGATCATTATCAAATCCTATGATAAAACCTCCCATTACTTCCATTCCGTTTCGCTGGATAGTCTTGACAGCTTCTACCAAATCCATGGCACGGTTCTGGTGCTTACCGCATTCCTCAAGACATTCTTCCGCCGGAGTCTCCAGCCCAAGAAATACCGACTCAAAGCCCGCCGCAGTCATGAGTCCCATAAGCTCTTCATCCTGGGCTAGATTCACCGAAGCTTCAGTGAATAACGAAAAAGGGAATCCTTTGGGTTCTTGCCAGAGTCTAATTACTTTCAGCAGTGATTTGACCTTTGCTTTATTCCCAATGAAATTGTCATCCACCATAAAGACGCGACCACGCCAACCCATTTCATATAATATTTCGAGTTCGCGGATCATCTGGTCATTCGATTTTACTCTCGGCCGCCGACCGTTCAGATTAACGATGTCACAGAATTCACAGTCGTATGGACACCCCCTGGAGTATTGAACCGACATGGAAGCGTATAGCTTCATGTTTATAAGGTCCCACCGAGGTAAAGGTGTCGACGTAATGTCCGGTCTTTCATCCGTATTATAAATGTGGCGTGGATTTCCCGCTATCAGATCCCTCACGAATAACGGGAACGTTATTTCAGCTTCATTAAGAATCAAATGATCCACATCATCGAACTCTTCCGGGGAGCTTGTAAAGAGCGGCCCGCCGGCTACCACCTTTTTGCCGAAGTTATGGCACCGAGCGACAATCTCTCGTACAGATTCCTTTTGAATCATCATCGCGCCGATAAAAATTATGTCGGCCCATTCAATTGTTTGATCAGTGAGGCTTTCCACATTCGTATCGATCAGTTTGAGGTCCCATTCTTTCGGAAACATCGAGGCAACCGTTAACATTCCCAGCGGCACGTGCGCGGCCTTCTTCCGGATAATCTTCATAATATGCTTAAAACTCCAATAGGTATCCGGTATTGTGGGATAGATAAGTAAGGCTTTCATAAATTGTTTTCCTTTGATTGGCACGTTCTTGTGCCTAAGAAGTGTGTTTACGGTATACGATACTTGAATTCCGGTCAAGAGATTGTGCGCAGAACCGGTTCCATACAGATGCAACAGGTGAGAATTGGCGCAATAGATATTGTGGCCCGAGTTGAGCGACCTGCCAATGCCAAAATACGAATGCTGTCAATTCGGAATGCCGAGCGACACCCACGCTACATGCAAATCATAACCTCATCATTTACTGCCGGGTTGTGCACCTACCTTGGGCGATGACGGGCTTGCATGGCCCACCGGGCTGTCAAGGTATCGCAACAAGGAAGAATCGGGGCGGAGCAGCATAGTAGTGTCGCTACTGAACGACTTCTGGTACACGTCTAAATGCCGTACAAACGAATAGAAATCCGGATCTTTGCCGTAAGCCTGGGCATAGATGTTAGTAGCTTCCGCGTCGCCTTGTCCACGCAGGGTTTCCGATTGCTTGTAAGCTTCGGCCAATATAATCTCTTTTTCTTTATTGGCATCAGCTTTGATCTCTTTGGCTTGTTCTTCACCTTCGGCCCTATAACGTTTCGCGATTCTCTCCCGCTCGGCCTTCATTCTCGCGAAAACGCTTGCCTGAACTTCTTCAGGGAGGTCGACGCGCTTAATCCGCACATCTATCACACGAATGCCGAATCGCAGGGCCTCTTCCCCCGTTCGCTTGGTTACCTGATCCATAATTCTTTCACGATCTTCGCGTATGAAGCTCTTGAAATTGCGTTTTGCCACTTCTTCGCGAAGCCTGGTCATTATTATATTGTTCAGTCGAGCGATAGCGCCTATCTCGTTCTTGACACTTTGAAAGTACGCCAGCGGGTCGTCTATTCTCCAACGGGACACAGTGTCCACCGTTAGTCGTTTTTTGTCGAGAGTGATGTACTCAGCGGGACGCGCCTCCGCGGCTAATATTCTTTTATCGAAGACAGTAAGATCCTGCACAAACGGATACTTGAAATACAATCCGGGCTCACGGATGGTGCGCACCGGTTTGCCGAATTCCAAGATGATTCCTTGTTCCCATTCACCTATAGTGAAAGCCGATTGAAGCAAAAAAAAGGCGACAACGATAACCGCAACAATTGTTTTGATCATGCTTTCTCAATTGCCTTTCTTCTCAGTGGCGGATGTCTTGCCCGGTCCGGACCCGGGAACATTCAGGTGTTCAACTCCGGAAAGCGGAAGCAACGGCAAGACCTTGGAATCTCCGCTATCCATGATAATTTTCTTCGGAGCCGGTAGGAAACGTTCTACACTTTCCAGATACAAGCGTTCCTTAGTGACCCCGGGGGCTTTCGAGTATTCCTGGAGGAGAGCCGAAAAACGCTGGGCGTCTCCTTGAGAGCGAATTACACGTTGAGCTTTATATGCTTCAGCTTCCCTTATTTCCTGTTGCGCCTGGCCGCGAGCCTTGGGTACCACATCTTCCCTGAAACCTTGCGCTTCGGTCATCACTCTTTCCCGGTCTTCCCAGGCGCGTACAACATCGTGAAAAGCTTCTTTTACCTGTCCAGGGGGGTCCACAACCAAAAGACGGGCCTGTGTGACCAACAGCCCGGTATCGTAATTATCCATTAATTTTTGAAGGTATAATTCGACTTTCTTTTGGATTTCATCTCGTCCCTCGGTCATCGTGTAATCAATTGTATTTTCTCCAACGACTCCTCGCAAAGCAATCTCAGCGGAAGCCCTCAATGCCGTTTCAGGTTGGTCAACACCAAACAAAAATTTTACCGGATCCTGCACGATGTATTGTACGAAAAGCTGAACCTCTACTATATTTTCGTCACCGGTGAGCATCAGCGATTCCGAAGGGACCGGGATACGCGTTCGTTCGCGTTCGCGGTATCCAATCTCTGCCTGTCTTATACGGGAAGTATCAACCACGATATGCGACATAAACGGGCGAGGCAAACGGTATCTAAGTCCGGGCTCCGTTACGGCATTAACCTTGCCGAAGAGAAGCACGACACCCTTCTCACCCGGTCCAATCTTATATAACCCTGAGAGCACATATAAAATTATCAGCACCAAAGCCGCAATCCATACCCCGCGTCCTCTGAGGAAATTATTAAAATGGTGCCAGGCCTCTTCAAGTCCTTGTGGCAAGTTGATCTGATCTCGATCCTCTCTCGGCCTGAATTGATCCATTATGCCTCCATCGGGTAGCAATTATTGTCACAATCGCTCGAATATAATCTAATTGATTGCGGAAATCAAACCGCTGCCGGCGGAAGTAGAGACCTGATCCCGGACAGTCCCAAGGCGATGTGAGGTCCTAATTCTCGTTAGGTATCTTCCGGCGGCTGAACAGGCCACCTTGGTTATAAAGGGGAGCGAGTTGGCCTTTTAAAACAAGGCCAACCACTCGGCCGTTCCCGGGTTGCCATAGACCGTACCCGAAGTGGATTTATATTTGAAGTGCAAACAGACTGAATAAGAAGACCTCGGTTTGGTGTTTAAAGGCAGGCATTTTCTTGAATCTAGGGACAATTCTTTTGGCAAAAGAGATTTGATATTGGATAAGGAAGGCAAAATCCGTTTTACAAGGCTAATTTCCTCCCATGTCTAGGAGGCTTTCGATCCGCTTTTTTGACAGACGGTGCGGATTAAGAACGAATCTTCAACTCAAAGGCACGGACGAGGTCGTCATGAGCGGCGAGCACAAGGCCCGCCGCCGGCAACTATTGGCGGTGTTGGAAAGGTGCTCTATTGATTGTTATCATCTATACTAAATCTCGAGCTCTACTGCAAAACTCCCTTTCCATTAATTTTTGTCATGGCCCTGTTGAGCATTTGTTGTATTTTTTCTTTCTTGGTTTCGAGTCCTTCTCGCCAGACATCTATTTTTTCGATGGCCTCCATTTCCCAGGGTAACCAATCTGCGTCATTACGTCGCCTGATCGAGGTTTCGAGCGCTTTGGGAATCGGCGGTTTGCAATATTCCGCGTATTCGAGCTCAATCCTTCTGAGCACCCTAGCCAAATCCAGCATCTCCTTGTTAGTCAGGTGCGAGATACGTTCATTCGCGCTCGACATATCGCGCTTCAAAGAACCTCTATTTTGCGCCATCAACGCCTGGATAAGCTTCTTAATATACCGATAATTATGGTTAAAATCGGGCGAGTCCAGGGCGGGGGCGGAGGTGTGAAACGCAGCTTGGTTCATATCCAACTCCTTTTCATACGAGAATTTATTCAACTTCAGCGTATGCACGCAAAAAATCGAAGTAAACGTGACGAGCGCCCGCTGTGAAATATCGTACGCGCAACTCCTAAGCGCGGCGGCTCTGAAGGCTGTCGGTTCCTCCGTTCCGAGGGCTGGTATCATCACATTCGCGTCGAGTCAAGAAATTTGTAAATCAAAATCGCGCTTATTATGGAATTCAGGCTTCTGATTTCGCGCTTAATAAATATACCTCAATTGACAGCGATATCTATTCGCGCTTCCTGCCTTATCATCACTTTAAACGCGAGTGACCGCGAAATGTGCTTTGACCGCGATGTCCTATAAGGCAGTCGTTAGTGAGCATTCACTTGCGTTCAGGAAAAGCGTTCGTACAGGGATGTCATTTACGATTGCGAGCGGAGCGAACCAATCTCCTGTCATTCCCGTGAAAACGGGAATCCAGAGGGCGCATCGCCATGCGCCCCTACAGCAGGATTGCTGGTGGGAGCGCCATCTGAAACTGTCTCAGAATTCTTCATGAACCCGAAATCGTGCCACGATACCGAAGCAGAGACGGAACCCACCTGACGTGTGTGCCGTGGAAACTGGCGGTCGGCAGCAAACAGCTACTGTGGGGGCGCCGCTTGCTGCGCCCTTTCTGGGCTCCGCGCAAATTAATTAATACTGGGCTGCGGATTTTTCTTGACCGGCAGATCAGAGCTGAGATATTATGAGACAGCGTAGTAACCTGCGCTCTACGGGGGCGTTACAAATAACTTTATTCCCCATGGAGATCTCCCGGGGGAATTCCAACGTTTTTCAAGTCCACGAAAATTTCGAACAAACAGTCATTTTTCCAAGCCGGTGAGGCGTGGGGGCTGCGCTGCCGAATAGTTCCGAACAATTGCTGAGGAACCGCACGTCTTTCCGGCAAAGCTAATTAGTAAAATTTAGGTAGTTGGGGTGAGACCGATCCGTCGGTCCAGGGCAGTCTTGTGTGCACTGGACCGGTGGCGGTTGGAAATACAGGTTTATCATAGGATGCCGCATCTGATTAGGAGGGCGGTTTCCTGGGAGGAATGTATGGGAACTCGTGCTTCCGCAACAGTTTTTTGGTTTGCTGCTATTCTGTTTGTCTCTTTGTTCAGTCCTGGGCGACCTGTCCACGCCTTGACTCTTTCTTTCGAACTTGGCCAAGGTACTAACCAATGGGGATATTTCCAATACGGACAGTTAGGCCGGAATGGTTTTTTTGGCACATACGATATTGATAGTAGCAGTACCCTAGGAGTGTACGCGAACTTAAATAGCTGGATAGGCAATGGTACCTGATATTAATAACGCGCTTGCGTCAGGCAGCAACGGGGCTATTACTCAAACTAACATAACAGTTGATCCCTTTATCGGGAATGAGTGGATTAAGCTCGGTGGCCGTTACAATATTAGCATTTACGAAACGGGGACTTCACAGGGCGCCTTTACGGCGATATCGCCAGGCCTTTTAACCATGTGGTCCTTCCAGGTGGACCTGCCGATACTTAGATTGGGATATGGCAAGCAACAGTTCAAACGTGGTATGGGGCTTCAATTTGATTTCAACCGTACCCAGGAATATTTGTGGATGGAGCGTGATTTGTGCGTGCCTGATATTTTGGCTGCATTGGTGTGCAACGGCGTTCTCCCGAGGAGGGTCCTGTCCTACTTTAATCCAGAGGGATGGGGTCGGTACGCAAGCGAGTTGAAAGAGGGCGAAAAAGAACCGGATACTTCAGATCCGTCTTGGCCCAAGACCGACGGCTCATTCTCGGGGGGCGCAATCGGGTGCGCCTACTTGAGACTGGGTGGTGGCGTATTCCCTTGGCAACAGATTGGATCCGCCTACCAAGTCCCACCATTTGTGTTCCAAGTCAACGCTTTTAACCTGAATGATGTGTCTGCAGGCGTGCCTGCGAATTGGCTGGCATATCTGCTGTACGAATCTACTGACCTCACCATTGGAATCGGAACAACCCGAACGGTATTGCATGCAGGTCCGGAATTGATCCCGCCCAACGCCGTTGCGATAAACCCTGACCGCACCTTCGTTCGGCAGCATACGCCAACCCAAGAAGTATACGTTTCCGAGGGGTGGGCTTTTTTTTCTTACAACAACGGTCGATTCCTCTGCAATGCTGAACTGGATTGGTACAATCGGATTCTCAGGTTTCAGAGGACTGCTGACGGCCTCGCTTGGGATTCCAACGCCGGCGTGCTTCTTCCGGAATTCGACCCCGTAACTGGTGTTTCCATCTTTGCGCCCCGGTACATCGAAGCATGGAGGTTTTTGGCGGAGGCCGGCGTAATAAGAGGACCAACAATCGTCAAAGGCATGTTCGCATGGATGCCTGGCCAAGATCGGAGGCACGGTATACTTATTGACCGTCAGCCTTTCGTTCAGTTCATCGAGCAACAGGCCACCAGTGTCTTTGATCCATACTGCATTCTATTAAGTGCTATGTTTGGTGGCGGAGTGAATGCCCCGCGGCACATCAACGCAGCCGCAATATTCGGGGCGAAAATAGACCATAGTGTTGCTGCTAATCTGATCATTTCCGGTTCGTTTCTCAAAGCTTGGAGGAATTCCCACGGATATGGATTAGGATTTGTGCGGCCGACGGTGGTGACAACAGATACCGGCAACTTTGGAAGCGTGAACTACGGTATCAGGGGTACATTCCCAGTTTCAGCGCCTGCCATTCCTGACAACGATCTTGGTTGGGAAGCCACTGTCGGACTAACTTGGCAGCTGGCTGAAAAGTTTTTCTTCGATGGGCGTTTTACATATTGGCAGCCCGGGAGGTGGTTCAATCATGCATGCATCGATCGTTCCGTACCAGCCTGGGATATCCCTGGACCGTTCAATAACTGGGGCGTCAATGCGGATCGCAGCATTGATCCTGTTTATGGAATTGAGGTTCGTTTGTCGGCAAGTTACTGACAAGTTCTTGCGGTGTATACAGTTAATCATTAGCAGGAAGAGGTGATTATGCAGATAGAAAGAGTTAATGAAAGAAGCAGGTCAGTGTGGTCTTCGGCGCGTTCAGCGAAGGTGATGGCTCTGGCGATTGGAATTTTGTTTCTATTAGTGTACGCGGACTCGGTCGGAGCACAAGGACGATTGAATCAGTTGCTGGAGACTCGGTACAGATCGGAACCACCGGTACCGCAGGTGGAGCGTTTGCGTCAAGATATCGTTCGCGCCACGGATCAGTGGGGCAGACTCCACGCTCGCCAGTTGCAGAAACCGCCTGGACCCGGAATTGTAGGTCCGGGAGGAAGAATTGGCGTCGGACTGCAGATGGATCGGCCACCGGGAGCAGGAATTGTAGGTCCAGGTGGAGGAATCGGCCTCGGCCAGCAAATGGGTGAGCCGCCGGGTGCTGGAATTGTACCTCCGAACCAGAGCAGCTCCCAGACCCGACGGAGGAAAGCTGGGTCCGGTCCCAAACCGTTTTAGAATTAGAATTATTGTCAGGCCCCGTTTCAGTGTGTTTGTGCTCAAAAGAGGCAGTTGAAATATGACCGCTTGATCGAGCTCAGATGTCCGTCCGATAGAGAGGGCACACGGTCTCGACGGGCCAATCACGGAAAGGAGACAAAAAATGACTACTTGGCAAACCAATCTCGGCCTGAAAGGGGTAACCTACTATCAATGCAATGATGAGAACACGGCGAAACGTAAATCTCTGACAGGGATCTTGATCGAGCCTATCACGGTTGATGTCCCTGCGGGGACGCAGTTTGTACACGTGGCTTTCAGATCCGTCGATATGTCTTTCGGCACGAGCACGGCGCCAGTGTGGCATCCTCTGCAGAGCATCGGCTTCGAAATTGTGGACGGCAAACTTGTTCCGGGAAACAAGTATACCTTTGAATTGCGCGCCAGACTAGCCACGGATTCTGACGTGAATTGGACTCCGTACTTTGTATTCGAGATACTCTGCTTCGGCTAAGAGATGATACGCTAGACGAGCATCGCCATTGTCGCTGGGGAGAAAAGGCGGTGCGGTGCGTCGCATCTCGCTGAGAACCAGGACAATCGGCGCAACGGCACTCTGAGAAGCAAGGCAACCGGTTTGCATGGAGGGGGACAGTCTTGGGCATATTGGTCATTGTGGTCTTGGCGCAAGGCATTCCGCAACTGGATGACAGCCTCTTGAAGGGTGCGGGGCCATTAACGGCAGATCAAATAACCAACTGCAACGATAGAATCGTTAGCGCATCGGAACAATGTCCTGTCGATCATTATCACAGCGTTCGAAGCATGGGTGGCGCTGGCGCTGCTTACTTGTTTGGGAAGGAGAATATGCGCTCGGCGGCCGACGCCTGTTGGCCATGCATGAACAGTCATTTCAGAAGAGCGATCACAGAAGAGTCCAAACATGGTCAAGGTCCAGATAGCCGTAATCAATGAAAGCGATTTCGTCAAGCCTGAGGAAATCAAACGAGATTTGCCGGCCATTCAGAAGCAGATCCACGAGGACTTTGCGCCAGTGTGGGAAATAGATGCTGAGTTGCGAATTGTCCAAAGGAAGAAAAGAGGATGCCATGAAAGCGTGGTGGCTTGTCTTCACGGATGAGCCAAACCCAGATGCTGTCGGTCATCATTACCCATACGGTACGCCTCAAGGTAACCCGATGGCAAAAGTTTTTGCCAAAAGATTTGTAGATGAAGGATGCGGCTGGACGATCTGTGCGAGCCACGAGTTACTGGAGATGTTGGTCAATCCCCACGATAACCGGATGATCCAGCAGTGTGACAGTGGTCCTCACAGATTTTGGCTACAAGAAATCTGCGATCCCTGCGAAACGGACCCCTATATTATAACGACAGACGCTGATCCTAACCATGAAGTCAGCGTGTCGAACTTTGTTTATCCCTCATGGTTTGGCTTGTTCTACAATCCAAACGACCCTAGATTCCGCAGACGAGGAAAGGCTATACGATACGACCACAAGGGCAACATCATGGATAAACCGTTCGGAGTGCTGCCAATGGACACGCCAACATGTATACCGTCGGAGGATGGGGAGACCAGTTCTCGGCAACATCTAACAAGAAGTGAGCGGCAGGCAGCGCTACCGCTGGCTGCCTGCGACCTGGACCAGCGTGCACTAAGGAGGAAGAAATGGGCGGGCGCAGATGGTTCAATTGGGGAGATAGGGTCGGAGCCCCCGGCATAAGTAGTGAGAGGGTTACCGCTGCTGCGACTCAAGACCCCACTGGTGCGGCATGCGTTAATCCTGATATGCCTCTCAAAAGCCATGTCCGTGACCCACAGACTGGCGATGTTTTTAAACTCAAACGCGAAGGTAGAGCAGACGCCTTCTGGGCGCGGGTGAGTGCCCTATATCTACTAGCGATGTTGGCCGTTTTTTTCTGGCTCTTGTTTGACATCTGGAGCGGGAAATACTGTGTTGCCAACCGCTTAGGTTGTGGGACCGGCTATGAGGCACGCCTCGCTACCCCCACTTTCCACTTCATAGCATATACCATCATTGGGGGAGCCATGGGCGGCATCGTCAACGGCATTCGTAGCCTTTTGTTCTGGCACGGCGATCTGCAGGCCTTCGGCGGCCGCTATATATGGAAATACATATACAGCCCCTGGCTCGGGGCGACGCTGGCGCTCTTTGTGTACGCGATTATTCGGAGCGGCATACAGGTCGCCGGAGGGGGCACCACGGTACCAACAACCGGCACGAGCCAATCTCTTTTTACCCTGGCCCTCGGTGTGCTGGTCGGGTATGGATCTCGTCAGGTGTTCATATGGCTGGACGATCAGGTCAACAAACTATTCAAGATTACTCCAGCGGCTCAAGTGACTGTGCCCGATTTGATAGGCAAAACAAAGAAAGAGGCAGAGGACACGTTGAAAAACGCCAAGCTCAATGTAGGCAACGTGACGGAGAAGCCTTCAGAAAAGTCAGAGGAAATCGATAGGGTGATCGAACAAAGCCCGATCCCGAATACCTCCATACCCGGCGATGGCAGCGTCAGTTTCACTATTGCCGTCAAGAAGACGGTGCCCAACCTGATAGGCAAAACAAGAGAGGAGGCAGAGGAAATGTTGAAAGCCTCCAAGCTCATTGTAGGCGACGTGGGCAGAGAGGCTGCCGCAAAGAAGGAGGACGTCGACAAGGTTGTCAAACGAAACCCGCTCCCGCACGCCTCTATACCCATCGATGGTAAGGTTAGTTTCACTGTTGCGTTCGAGAAAGAGGTTGAGGGAAGCAGCCCAAACGAGCCCAAAACGATTACCGAGGGAGATAAACCGGTTTAGGCTTCGTGCCAGGATACTGAGCAGAAGAATATTTCCGCCGTAGTTCCGTATGCGGACGCCGCTGGATATGCCAGGTGATCTTGATCCGCGGTAGGACACAGCGACTCGATGGTAACGCTTCGCCTCCAGTTAGGACTATGCAGCCTCGACCGGGTCGAAAATCGGGCGGGGCTGTGTGCCTCCTCTTTTGATAATACACAGGAACCGATGGATGAGCTTGGTTGCGATTTCTTTTCTGTCATCGGGCTTTAGACCGTTCAGAGGCACTTGTCCGCCTGCCATGCGTCTGTGGCCGCCGCCTGAGCCATTCTTGCCGATAGTCCGGCGCAGAACATTGCCCGCTTTATATGAACGAGCGGTCGATCTACAGGATATAATCAGCAGATTGCCCATTTCTCCCAGGCATAACGACCAGCTTATCCCCTCAAGACGCAGCAACAGATCCGCCAATTCCGGTACAATAGCTTCGGACTGGATTTTGCCCAGGTAACTGATAGCCACGTCACGATGAATATTGGTTCGGGCCAATCCCCGCTGATACTCTTCCAAGTACTCGGACGAAAGAACGGGTTTTTCAATACATCCCAGAACGCGGGGATTCGTTAACGGAAAAAGATAAGTGAAAGCCCGAAAATCGGCATCGGAGGCCCCTCTGACCAATGAGTTCGTATCCGTCTTGATTCCGTAAAGAAGAGCATTGGCCACAGATCTGGTAGGAGTCAAATCCGCGGCCACCAGATACTCGGTTATTATCGTGGAAGTCGCTCCATAATTGGGCCTAATGTCTCGAAAATGGGCTTTAGAGGACAGCTTTAGCATGGGATGGTGATCGATGACTATCAGGGGAGTTTCTCGTCGGGATACCATAAGATGGTTCGTGGTTCCGGGTTGAGCGTCAATGAGAGCTATTCCGTAGTATTTTGACGGATCAATCTTCGAAAAGTGGGTCATCCTGATCTGCAGTCGGCGGATCATGGCCTGGTTTTCCACGCGAGTTACCACTCCCCCGTAACCTATAACGGTGCGGATCCCGAATTTTTTGTTGAACAGGAATTGAAGGCCATATGCGCCGGCTATGCTGTCAGGATCCGGATTGTTGTGGCACAGGATCAGGATCCGCTTGCGTCCGCAATCTTTTAGAACGCCTGCAAGCTCGTCAATTTTATGGGTGCAGCGGCTTACGTCCCATCGAGACGTGTTCATGGCTAAATCACAGTTTAGGAGGCTTGCTCTAAAAATAACTGCGAGAAAGTCCCCCGAATACATCAGGCATTTCGAACCTGCGATAAATCACTATCAAATCGTAAGACACAAGATGCTTCGAGGCAAGTATCATAAATTTGATTATTTGCGCAAGGAATCGCGGAAGCTCCTTTGTTGGAACTCCGCGTCCCGCGGGACGGGAGCGATGTACAATCGGTGGTTCGGACACCGCTGATGCCCGAGTGCGGGCAAACAAAATTCTCGGTGGCACTAAGCTTTTTCGCAATCGTATAGGAATTTTCGGAAAGGGGGTTCCAGGGGGAAAACCCTTTTGCAAAAGGGTTTTCCTCCTAGGAGTGTGTCGGGCTGGGCATTGGAGTCATCCATAATTTCCGACCGGTTCTTTCATGAACCTTCCGCAATGCACCGGTTCGGACCAGCTGAAAGGGAGACAGGCCGAAATTCCAACCCCAAGAGACTTGCGAACCGTCCAGATTCGGTTGTTTTTGCTCGTCCTGAACCTATTTTGTCAAGGCGTAGAGCCTTTTGAGGTTAAAGGCGATACAAACGACATTCCATTCGCCTTTAACTGCGTCCAACCCGCGTAAGAGGAATCGGCGAAAGCCCATGACCGACTTGATGATGCCAAAGACAGGCTCGATGGTACTCTTGCGCATTGCATAAACGGCTTTGCCTGCTTTTGTTCGGAGCCGATGCTTCATGGTGTCCACGGCGTTGGCGTCATCAGACAAGGGCGGCGGTTCTTGGAACCGCTCCATGAGCGAAGGATGGTGGCTTTCTCGCTTGATCGCTATGTAAGAGGTGACCTCATTCTTTTCGCACAGTGTTACGTTGTCTTCGCTGAAAAAGCCGTTATCCGCGAGGATCTCGGTAACGGTTCCAAGCGCTTGTGGTAACCGCTTCAGATTGGTCAAGGCCGGTTCCAGTTCTTGCTTGTCGTTAGGAGCTTGGCTCACATGAGTGGTAACAATCAGCAGGGTTTCCGTGTCCACACCGGCTTGGGCGTTGTAGGCTTGCTCGAAGCCGCCCCCGGATGTCGGCATGATGCGAGATTCGCTGTCGTTCAGATTAACCTGGTCCTTTGCCGTTGGACCGGCAATTGGCGGCTGCGGTGTTTTACCACCGGCTTTTTTGCCGGTTTCTTGTTCTTTCTTAGCTCGCTCGGCAATTTTGGTCTCATATGCCTTTTGTTCTTCAGCATACCGTTCTGCCGCACGCCGCTCGATCTCGGTCTTGGCTTCCTTGATTGCCTTGATACGCTCCTGGCGGATCGAAAGTTCAGCAGGAATGTCCATGCCATCAGGAATATCAGAGTTGTCGGCGGATTCAGCCTTTTGGAGCAATTCAGCCACCTCTGCCTCAAGCTGCTTTTCCAGCTTGCAGGCATGGCCGTAACTTAACGCCTTGTGTTTGGATGCGTTGGCTTCAACCTTGGTCCCATCGATACTGACCTTGCCCAGCTTTAGGACCTTCATCTGGTGGGCAATACCGAGTATCTCCACAAATATCTTCGTCAACTGGGGCAGAAACCGCTTGCGGAACTCGGCAATCGTATCGTGGTCGGGATGGCTGTTGGCAGCGATGTAGCGGAAAGCCACCGAGTCATACGTGCTGCGCTCCAGCTTCCGACTTGAAAAGACTCCCGTGGCATATCCGTAAAACAGAAGCGCCACCAACATCTCCGGGTTATACGGCTGTGAGCCACGGCCAGAATAGGATGCTTTCAGATGCCGCAGGTCGATTTGCTCCACAATCTCGACCACAAAGCGGGCCAGATGCTTTTCCGGCAACCAGTCCTGAATCGACGGCGGCAACAAGTAGAGCGTTTCTCTATCAACCTGAGCAAATGTTACTTTCATGGATCTGTCCCCTTGAATAACCATCTGATTTGTAAAAGAAATATACAAGGGAACGGCTGTTGAATGCAAGCGCAAAATGCTACTAACTCCCATAATATCAGCCTGTTGACCAAATATATGTCGCTAGAATGGGGACCGGTCAGGGTAAGTCCGACAGACTCCTAGATGCCGTTTCCTGAAATCCTACCTAGGATTCAGCACCTGTTTGTGCTTGGCGTGCTCGTTGATTGCTTTGTCGCTGAACCACCAGTAGACCTTGTCCCCTTTCATGAAAGGTTCAATTTGGTCCTTTTGATGCGGATGAAAAGTGCGACCCACAACGCCTCCCGGTAGGACCGCCATGACCTTATCTTTGTCCCCCAGGTCGGCTACCATTCGCATAGAAGCGAATTCAACGATCGGGAACGGCTTATCGAACTGGTATGAAGCACGGTATAGAGTTTCGCCTGAACCGCCCATTGGGCGAATCTCTCCGCCCAGGAGCGACTTCCCGAAACCTTCTCGCCTGATCGGGTTAAGCCATTCGATTTGATGCGCCCTACCCCAGTCCCATTGGTGCGGATCGTTCCCCAGTGAGGCCGTAAGACGCTCTTTGGCCTGTAGAGCTGCCTTCCGAAACAAATCCTCTAAGCCGACTTTCTTATTCTGATTGGCCGATTTTTCTAACCAGGGTGAAGAACCTGCCAGCACCACGCGCTGAAGTCGCTCCTGCCAAAAATATGGACTATTCAGCAGCACATTGGCGAGCTGCTTGCCGAGCTTATCTTCGAAAACCAGCCGGGCGAAGTTTCGATACGTATCCTGAAAGACTGTGGGAGCGACTTTGGTAGGATCGTCCCGAAAATCCCAGGAAGCAAGGATATTGCCCATTTCTTCAGTATCCTTATGGGTTTTTAGTGCCCGAGCCATAATAGGCGCTATTTGTCTGGCCATTGTATTGAGATCGTCGCGCTGGAATTGCCAATGCTGATCCGGAGACTTAGGCCCGGGAGCGTCCAGAATCTCTATCAGTCGCCTCTGACGGTAGGATGGGGAAGCCTGTGAAGAATAGTAGTACTTGTAATCGCTTGGAACCGTCATGTGATTGCAAGTGCCCACCCAACCTCTCGTGGGGTTATTGGAATGCGGCATCTCCTCGGCGGGTATCCAGCCAATCCAGTTGTCCTTGCCATCCTTCACGACATAAGGGACTGTGCCGTCTATCTGTGACCGAATGGGCAATTTTCCCGAGACCCGCCAACCTATATTGCCCTTAGTGTCTGCGAACACGAAGTTCAGCACTATCATGTTAATGTCTTTAATCGCCTCGGCGGCCTCTTCCGCCGATTTCACGTTAGCGAGTTTTAAAAATCCCATGCTGGGAGCCATTGTCTCCGCGGCTGCCCATCTGAGTGAAAGCACTTTGCTAGTCTTGAGCGCTTCCAGAGCTGATGAGATGATCGGGCCGCGCTTCGTAAATCTTATCTTGATCTTTTCTTCTCTGTATCCCTTCGGAGCTTGCTTGTCTTTGATCTTCAGAGTCTCTTCCTCCACACGAAACGGCAGCGAGGTCTCGCCTTCCATGTATTTGTCCGGGTCCTTGGGATCGATAGTTTCCACATACAGATCCTGGCAATCTCCGTACGCGTTGGTTACGCCCAATGCAATGTGGTCCGTGCGCCCCACTACAAGGCCGGGAATGCCCGAAATGATCGCGCCCACATGCCTGTATTCAGGTGTGATGATTCCGCAAGTGTGCCACACACCGGGCAGAAATCGCGAATCCAGATGAGGATCGTTTGCCACAACAGGCTTGCCGCTTTGGGACAATTGCGGAGCGACCGCCCAATTATTGCTCCCTACCAAGGATGAGGAACTCTCGAGATAACCTTGGATAGCGTTGTCCCCGCGAGATCCGTCTTATCGACAAATCTGCCCATACCCACATGTGCGTTGGTTACTAACATTTGCTCCGGTGATTTCAGGCTCTTATCACCCTCCCCCTTCCCCCTCCCGTCAAGGGAGGGGGTTGTTAAATCCCTCTCCCCGAGCGGGAGAGGGTAGGGAGAGGGGGGCATCTGCTGCGCCGCGTGAGCTTTCTCGACCGGATCGTCAGGATTTATGTTGAGCGGAAATATCTCCAGGGCTTTTTCCCGTCCAAGCTTTTCCACTAGCATCTGAGCTATGATCTCGATCTGTATGTTGCCTGAAGTGGTCCACGCCATGTAGTACAGAACTGACAAAGAGTCAACTATAGACCACGGTTCCGGAGTGAGTCCTGACAGCTTGAATTCCAAAGGGCGCTCTTGAGGGCGATTGTTGATGAAAGCATTGACTCCGTCCGCATATTTTTGAAAGAAATCACGTGTCTCTTGGTCCAGAATTGTCGCATGAGCCTTCGCAATGCGATGGATACCTATGGTCCTCATGCGAGTATCCAGGCCGATTGCCTTATCACCGGCCAGTTCCGATATCCTCCCCTGGGCCATCATTCGATTGAGTTGCATCTGGAAAAGTCTGTCCTGGGCGGTAACAAATCCTTGAGCCATTATCACGTCTTCAAAATTCTCAGCCTTGATGTACGGCATGCCCTTTTCATCACGTATCACTGTGACTGGTTTGCTTAGACCCGGCAGAACGATCGTGCCGTCGGTCTGATAAGAGTTCAGGTACGGCAGAGTATAAACAAGCCCCGCCACGACGATCAGCAGGACCACACACACGATGAACAGAAATCTTTTGAATCTCAATCCGCTTCCTCCGTAATCGCAGATAGAATAACACCTTCGACAAAAAATCTGCCTGTAAGACAAGTGACATTGCGAGCGCAGCGAAGCAATCTCATTGCGTTCGGGGATTGCTTTCCCGCGGAACGCGGGATTTCACTCCTCGCGATGACAATAATATACCGGTCGCGGCCTATTGATCCCACTGGGTAACCCACGGGACCACCATTTCTGCGCGATTGTTGAGAATTTGTTGGATTCTGTCAAAATGCACCTTGCAATCGCTGGCCCTCTGTTCTAGCTGACCACGGACCCTGTAGGCTTGCAGCACTTGCTGTTTGCTTTCTGGCTTGGCTTTCACCAACTCACGGAAGCTGTCCGCCATATGATGGGCTTCTAAACAGTTTTTGAAAAGATGCCGTCTCAGTTCTTCGAATGATTTGAATTCTCGAGGATTTGTAAAGAACTCGCCCGTGAAGTATCGGGAATAATTCGGGTCCAGCGGACTCACAATCGTACCGGCAGTGGATTCCACAGGAAGCCATCGACCGAGTTCGATTTCCGCCACTATCCAGGCATGATCCATTAGTGCCACGTATTGAACCATGTTTTCCGCGCGAAAGCCGCTAATGTCCGTCTGCACATTGCCTGCCATCAGAGCTGCCCGGATCCCGGCCGTCTGAATTTGATTCCACAGGTCAATGGACATGTCTACACACGCGAATCTGTCGTCAAGTGAGTATGTATGTGTCTTCTTGTAGTCACGTGCCAATTTCAGTATTCGCAGGGCTTTGCGGTTCTTCAGGATGGCCTCTTCCGATGGATGCCTTTCTCTCGCCACCCGCGTTGTCTCGTCTGAGGATGAAACCTCGGAAATAGCCGGCGAAGACTCTGAAGTCTCCGCTTGAGGGGTTGCCGGAATTGTGGTCGGCGTCGATGCGCGATTGACAAATCTTAAACCAACAACAATCACCAGGAAAGCTACAAGGCCAATTGCCGCCACTTTGATTATTCCGGAAACTTGGTTCTTAGGCTGTTCACTCCGCCAACTTCCAAATTCGGCTGTTGGTGACGGTGACGAAATTGAGGATGAGACCGGGTTTTTACTCGATGAAATTTTGAGGAGCTTGGCGATGATCACTCCGCAGACGGGACACCGTTCAAACCGCTCCGACTGGCTTCGCCCGCATTTGGGGCACTTCCACGGTTTTTCTTGCGCTATCCACGGGGGCAGCTCGGTTTCGGACAAGATGCCTTTCGTCACCAGTGTGCTAAGAGCTTTTTTCAATTGTGTCACCGAAAGCTCATGCTTTTCGCTCAGTGCTAGACAATCCATTCCTGAGCGGACGTCGGCAGCGAGGCTTTTTCCGCTGATCTTCCTTGTGCCCACGACTCCCCTCCTACACAGGCCATAAAGATGCAATACCTTACGGTAGAGGGCGAAGAGAACGAAACCGGAAAATATATACCGGGCAAATTTGAAATTCGATTCGGCTGGCTGGCATTCTATCAGTCATTCCTGCGCTAGTGAAACAGAGAAACTCTTTCCGTCTTCGCTGGAATCCATTCCCGGACCTCAGGGCGTGCACCATACAGCCATACGGGGTTCACCAGCGTGACCGAAAGAAGCCCTTCATAGGCGCCACCAGTTCAAACTGGCCGGGTAGCAATAGAAGAATTCCGGAGAAATACCTTTCCGTGTGTTCTGCACGTTCTCTGTGGTGAAATCATGCTTCTTCATCTTCGGACTGAAAGGACATCAGCATTTTGCGCACAACGCGTTCCCCCACGATTATTCCGCGGATGATTCCCTTGGAACGGGCGAAGCGATTCTCTATGAATGCCTCCAGCATAAGGTTCCTTCTTCCGGGAATTCTGATGCGACCCATCATGGTTAGCGTTTCGCCAGGGGGCGCCATAGTGTTTAGGTCGGGAAACTCAGTCCCTGTGAGGATAGGAACGAGCTTTTTGTCTTTGGCGAGTTTCAGGATCATAAAGGTTCCGAACTGGGCCACAGCTTCCATTTGCAGATGACCGCCGAACAGAGGCATGCCGACGAAATGATCTTTCATTATCGGGCTTTCCTCAGGAGGTGGAACCGTAAATCGTCCGAATCCTATAGTTCCGTCAACCTCTTCGGCAAATTCCATGACAACCCGATCCAGAAAAAGAAAGTTATCACCATACATGTTCAAGGTCTTGCGTATTTCGTCTTTTTCGAAAATCTGCCAATTTCGCTTGGCAACTACAGGCCTCCTGGGCTGTTCAGGTCTGGGATTTGCCTTTCGTATAGGACTATTTTCAATGAAATCATTATAAAGCACTTGCCTGACATCTCCCGGGCTATAATGACCTGCCGCGATGAATTCACGAATGAGTATTATGCCTGATGCATCCCGCACGAATTCGGAAATTGCCTCCACAGCTCGCCTAAGAATCGGGAAAGTGCCCTTATTCCGTAGTTCGTCGAATAATTCAGTCACAATGTTGTAGAGCCGGGCTGAATCCGTGGAGTCATCAATATCGACCCATTTTTCTTTAAAAAAGCTTTGAAGAGATTCTTGCAGGGCCGGGAAACCGTCCAGCTCGGCCAAAGACCGTTCCATTCCGGAAAAAGCAGGGGCCAGGTCCGGCAAGTGACACTGCTTGCCCGATAGGTACTTCTTATAATTATCCAAGATAGCGAGTTCAATCCCGGTAAAGAACTGCGACGATTGTGTCCAAGCCTCCGGCAATGCAGCGACGAGCGTGCGCTTACCTTTGGCCGCTAGGCGGGAGGCAATCTTTTCGAGATACTTTTTTGTCGGAGATATGAAGTACGGCAGATCACCACGATAAGTTAGGCCCACATATTGGGTGTTGTCATTGGTCACGCCCGCCAGGTGTTCGACAGTGTCGTCGAAAGATCCGGCATTTACGTAGTAGACATTTCTTTTCACTGCCGTGGCAAGGTCTGTGAAGCTGTTCTTTCCCTTGAGAACATCGGCCACAGCTTTCATCACCGAAGGCTGACGAGGAAATCCGCCGGCCACTGTATGTATAATTGCGTCCAGCCGGTCTATATCGTGACTCCTGAGCCAAGCTTCGATCCCGGCAAGGTCGTCAAAAACTCGATTTCTTTTTTGGAAACTGTACCTCAGCGGTATATCAATTAACTCTACCTTCAGCTCATTGAAGAAATCAGCCTCGCGAGCATCATCCGGTGTTAGTGAAGTCCCCAAAACTCTTGCACCCGCAGCAACGGCTGCTCGGGCGATAGAGCCGCCGTATCCGCCTGCTCTCGCTCCTATAATGAGAATATTTTTTCCTGTAAGCATAATTATTTCTTTGCTACCTCGGGGAAATTCGGATGTGAAACCTATTTGTTACATGATTAGCCGGTTTAGTCAACAGGATCGGGCTGAGGCAGCGGTCTCACAGCGATTTTTGGCCGCAAATATTCCCTTGACAAGCCCATAGATTTTCGTGACCGTGTTCGGCTGGTAGAATGAAGATCACCTTATATCCCACGAAATCCGGGCGGAGTACATGAAAAATGAACTGGACAGATGAAAAGAAGCAAGCAGCGAAGGAGATTTTAATACTGCTTTATCAGCACAAAATGATTCGAACTTTTTATCGTGATCGGCCGCAGGGTTGGACTCTTATTTCCGGTTTGTACAGCCCTCTATATATTCAGCTACGGCCTTTGGCGTCTTATCCGCACGTGTTCGAAAAAGTCTGTAGAGCTATGGCACGTCTCCTGAGGGAAGAGGCCCCGGAAATCAACAGGGTAGTCGGTATTGCGATGGCAGGTGTACCTATAGCAGCCGGAATGGCTTTGGCAGGAGGCATCCCAGCCGGATTTACAAGAAAAATGGAAAATGTCAAATCCGCGGCAGCATTCCAAGAGGCCATAGCTCGCTATGGAGAACATTCCCTGCTGGAAGGTGAGCTGCTATCCGGTGACAGAATCGCACTGGTGGATGACCTGGTTACCCGTTTTGACAGCAAGGAAATCGCATTGGAGCAGGTCAAATATGAAATAAATAAACGAGGGCTTTCGAACGTATCGTGCAAGACAGTCATGGTGGTGCTGGATCGAGAACAAGGCGGAGCGGAAGCGGCAGGTAAAAAGGGAGTAGAACTGCTGAGCCTTATACCGTTTAAAACAATCGGATTGGCTCTGTTGGAAACAGTCATGGATCGGACTGAATGGGAAAACCTCAAACATTATTTGGACGATCCGGAATATTTTCAGCAGGAGAAGGCACAAAAAGAGCTTGCCATGCTTGCAGGGCGGGATGCGTGAACCTGTGGAGCACATTTTCCAGCCGGCAATTCGGATGGTGGCACAGAACCTGGCGGGCATGCAATTGCTTTATATAGAATTGTTCTTGATCGGCCCGGGCTAAATTAACAGAAGGCACACCTGAAGCCTGCTGGACACTCAGGGCTAAGTCGGTCCGTTTAGGCCGGCACGATTGCGAAATCAAAATTGCTAGAGTCCAAGGTAGGCTTGTTTGATATGGTCGTTGTTCAGAAGCTCTTTGCTGGTTCCCGTCATAGTAATTCGGCCGTTCTCCAGAATATAAGCCCTGTCGCACATAGTGAGGGTGTGTTTCACATTCTGCTCAACCAGCAGCACTGTAACTCCTTCTTCGTGAACGTTCTTCACTATATTAAAAATTTCCGAAACCAAGATCGGAGCGAGGCCGAGTGAAGGTTCGTCAAACATGAGCAGCTTCGGCAAGGACATCAGCCCGCGGCCTACCGCCAGCATTTGCTGTTCGCCTCCGGATAATGTGCCGGCATTCTGCTTGTGCCTTTCGCGTAAACGGGGGAACAGGTCGTAAATCCATTTCATGGTATCTTTACGTTTGATTTTAGCTTCGCTTTTCAGGGCACCTGTGATCAGATTTTCTTCCACGGTCATTTCCGGGAAAAGGCGTCTACCCTCAGGCACATGGGCCACACCGAATTCAATCACCTGATGCGCGGGCACTTTATCGAGTCTTGAACCTTCGAAGCTAATGGTACCTCTTTCGGGAGAAAGTAGTGATGAAATAGTTTTCAGCGTGGTAGATTTTCCAGCGCCGTTGGCGCCCAAAAGTACCACTATTTCACCTTTATTAACTTCGAAAGAGACATCCCAAAGGACCTGCAGGTCCCCATAAGACACGTCTATGTGCTCGATCTTAAGCACTGTAATCCTCTCCCAAATAGGCTGCTATTACTTCGTGGTTGGAAGCCACTTCTTGTGGAGACCCTTCTGCAATTACCATTCCGTAATTTATGGCAAGAATTCGTTCAGAAATGGACATGATAACTTTCATGATGTGCTCGACAATGATTATTGTTATCCCGGAACTTTTAATCTTTCTTATCAAGTCTATTGCTTCGTCCAATTCGGTGGGGTTCAGGCCAGCGGCTGTTTCATCCAACAGCAACAACTTCGGTTGCGTTGCCAAAGCACGTGCAATTTCAAGCCTCTTTCGGGAAGCTATCGGTAGACCTTTGGCCAATTTGTCTCTGTAACGAGTCAATCCGCAGAATTCAATCGTTTTGTCGGCCAAATCCACAGCCCCGGATTTGGTCTTGGTACGCAGAAATGCGGAAGTTCAAACATTTTCAAAAACAGTCATTCTTTTGAGGGGTTTTACTACCTGAAAGGTTCGACCGATACCTGCTTCGCAGATTTGGTAAGTTTTGAGACCGGAAATCTTCTTGCCTTCGAAATAAATTTCACCTCTGGATAAAGGATAATAACCGTTGATCAGATTGAATATCGTAGTTTTTCCTGATCCGTTGGGCCCGATTAGACCGTAAATCTGCCCCTTTTCCACCTTAAAATTGACGCCATTGACTGCGGCAAGACCACCAAAAAATTTAGCTATATTCTTAGTTTCGAAGTAGGCCATATTCATGCCTCATGGTGTCTGACGTTTCCGAAAAAGCAAAGCCCTTTTCAAAACTTCCCAGTCTCCCACTACGCCGTTGGGCAGGTAAAGGATCACCACTACGACCAGGATGCCAAAACTCAAGACGTGGGCTTCACTTACATATTTCGTAACGGTCGTCATGAACGGCCAACCCGTGGTCTTGCCCAGACCTACAAGACCGCCAAAAAAACCGCTCCTAAAAAGTTCCTGGAGGGCGACCATGATGAATGCGCCTACTGCGGGCCCATAAACTGTAGCTACACCCCCTACGATCCCCACAAGTATGGCCACGATGGAAATGTCATGGAGAGCAAAGACAACATTGGGATCCACAAAGCCCATATAATTAGTGTACAGCGCCCCGGCCAACCCCATCATGGCCGCGGAGATAGTGAGCGAAACCATCTTGTAGTACAAGGTGTTTATGCCCATACTTTCGGCCGCATCCTGATCCTCGCGAACAGAGACGAAGTAATAACCCAAGCGCGAGCGGACCAACAATTCCATGACAAAGATCGATCCGGCGGCTATGGCCAGGGCAATGTAGTAATAGGGGATTTTAGAAATAAAAGTCTGCATAACAAGAATTCCCACCATCCCCTCTGTCAGTGACTCCCAACTGGTGGCGATATATCGCATGATTTCATTAAGGGCTAGAGTAGCCAAAGCGAAGTACGGCCCGCGCAGCCTGAAGCAGATCCATCCGAACGGAAATGCAAACAGCGCCGACAGGATTCCGCCCAGAGGGAGACCCCACCACGCGGATATATCCAGCTTATGCGCGAGAAGCGCTGCTGTATAAGCCCCTAAGCCAAAAAATGCCGCGGCGCCGAAGAGCACTTGGCCGGTGTATCCGGATATCAGGTTCCACCCGGATCCGATTGCCACCCACATGAGCACCAGGATCATCAGATGCTGATAATAAGGGTGAGGAATCAGCCAAGGAAAGGCCACCATAATGGCAAGAAGCAATAAGCGGCCATAATATTGACTCATGATATTAGACCTTCGTGAGACCTTTGAAACCCGCGGGTAGGAATATGAGAACCAGCACAAAAATGACCAAACCAATCATGTCCTCGGTCCTCCATGCCGATGTATGTAGCGCCAAAGGCTTCAGCAAGACCCAGTGTAACACCACCGAATATCGCGCCCACTGTGGAGCCGAGGCCGCCCAAAATAGTGATTACAAAGGCCCTACGTGTGAAAGGGCCTCCAATGTCGGGAAAGAGATAGTAGATAGGCAAAAGAAGCGTTCCCGCGGCAGCCACCAGGCCGGACCCTAGCCCCATAGTGATAACTTTAATCCTCGCTGCATTTATCCCCATAAGCTGGGCAGCATCGCCATCCTGAGCAACCGCTCGAATGGACCGGCCCAAGTCCGTCTTAATGAGAAACCAAAACAACGCAACCGTGAGCGCCACGGCGATCACGAAAGCAACACTGAGCGCTACCGAGAAGGATATACCGCCCGTGTGCCAAGCCGTGCCCGAGTAGGAGGTTCTCACTGAGACGTAATTGGAAGTGAAGATGAATCTCATTATTTCAGTGAGCACCATCCCGATGCCCACCGTCATGAGCACCTGATTTTCCGGTAAAATCGATTCAACCTTCATCAAGGGATTGAGCAGATATTTTTGGATCACAACCCCGAGTAAGAAAAGTGACGGGACGCTAACCACGAGCGCAATATACGGATCAATGGCCATATAATGGAAGAGCACGAACGTTACGTACATAGACACCATCATCAGTTGCCCGTGGGCAAGATTGATGATGCCCATTACGCCCATGATCAGCGTCATACCCATCCCGATGAGGGCGTATAGCCCTCCTTTCAGGATCCCGGCCACCAGCGTTTGTAAGAATACTTCCATCTTGCTTCCGTTGCGGCCTATATACTCAGTGTTTAAATTGTGTTACTTCTTCTGGGACCACGGCGGTACAGGATATACGTACGGCTTCGTGGCCACGTCCTTGGGCCAGACCGTCTCCAGGACCCCTTTTTGCCATTGCACCAGATAGACCGGCAGTTTGTTCTGTTGCGCCTTCTTGCCGTAGGAAACGAATTTGACCGGCCCAAAAACCGTCTTCGCGTCGGTTGCTATCAGCGCTTCTCTCACACCGTCCGGCGTCAGTTCCTTGGCTCGCTTGAGAACGTCCGCGACTACCTGCATGGATGCGTAGGCCTCCGCACCGTGGTACTCGGTGGGGATGCCGAATTTCACCTTGTACTTGTCAAAGTAATCTTTGGCGCCAGGATACGGCAGGTTGGGAGTCCAAAGATCGGCTGAAAAGACATGCTCAGCCGCATCGGCCGCATTCTGCACAAACTCCGGGAGAGTAAAACCAGCGGCGCCCCCCACAAAAAGCTTCGGGTTGAAATCCAGCTCTTTTGCTTGGCGGACCAACAGCCCGGCATCCATCACGTACGAAATCATATAGACCAAGTCTGGTTGAGCGGACTTGACTTTGATTAGTATAGGTTTAAAGTCCACCGCGCCGTGTTCATAACCTTCTTTCATCAACACCTTATAGCCGGCGGCCTCACATTCCTTGATGAATGTTTTGGAGCCGGACTGACCGAAGAGACTATTTTCATAAAGGACGGCCACGGTCTTGGGTTGGACCACTTCCTTCAAGAAACTCATAAGGGCCGTTGGGTACTCGCTTACCGCGGGATTGATGCGAAAAACATAATTCCAGCCCTTTTCGGTAATATCGTCTGCCGAACCCGTTGTCACGAGAAATGGTATTTTTCGTTGCTGGGCCATCTGACAAAGGCCATAAGTTACCGAAGACGAGTAGCCTCCAGTCAGAAAAATAACCTTGTCCTGCGAGACCAACTTCTCAACAGCAGACCGCCCCACATCCGGCTTTCCCGTGTCATCTTCGATCAGCAGTTCAACGGTTCTACCGTTGATCCCACCCCCTTTATTGACTTCCTCAAGAGCCATCAAGAATGAGTTCTTCTCGATTTCTCCAAATTTCGCTTGATCGCCCGTCAATGGGAGGACGACTCCGACTTTAATCGGCTCCGCAGCAAAGACCAAACATTCACAGAAAAGAGCCAAAATTATAGTTGTAGCAAGGAAAAATCCCGTCCTTTTCATCATTGACTCCTCGGGAATTAAAAGATCATTGGGGAATAAAGAGATTACGTTGTTGCACGATAAACGTTACGGAGCGAATGTGTCAAGAAAAAAGGAACGGCGCCGCGTCCAATTTAGCCGAGGATATTTCAAGTACTTGTAAAACTACCATTTGCAAATTATATCATTAATTGAAGTCCATAAACAAAAGGAAGACCTATGCGATTCGGTCGCAGTGCGCCAGTGCTTCTAGCTTCGGTAACGATTTGCATCTTCTCCGCGACAGCCGACGCCAAATCTATGGAGCTGGAAAATCGGCTCCTAGAGTGTACAGTAGCGCTCGAAGATATAGTGCAGGCTCCGGATAAAGGAATCCCTATAGACCTTATCAAGAGCAGCAAGGCGATTATTATTTTTCCGTCCTTACTCAAAGCAGGATTCGGCGTAGGCGGACATTATGGAAAAGGGGTCATTCTCCGCCGCAATCAATCGGGCGGCAAATGGGGACCACCGGCTTTCATAAGCCTTATCGGCGGAAGCTTCGGCTGGCAATTAGGCTTGCAATCAACGGAAATGGTTTTGCTCGTGATGACTGAAATAAGCCTGAAAAGCCTTTTCCGAGATAAGCTCACCATAGGTGCCGACGCTTCTATCGCGGCAGGTCCGATAGGAAGAGATGCTTCGGCCGGTTTGGAAGTGGATCGCGGTGCGGGAATACTTTCCTATTCCAGAGCGAAGGGGCTTTTCGCGGGCGTTTCCATCAAAGGAAGCGTCCTGGAACCGGATTGGGAGGCCAACCAACAGTACTACGGATCGGATGTGTCTATAATAGATATTTTTTTTCACGGCAAGGGCTCCGTGTCGAGGGCAGGGAAAAGACTCATCCAACTGCTTAATCGCTACGGAGCCTAAGCTGCGTTCATTCCGGAGGAAAATGCCATCGATGCCGGAACCTGATGCTAATCAAATTAAACTGAAAGGATACTATCCGGGAGTTCTGGGAGAAGTAACCCGGTTGCATGGAGTCTATTATCACGAGCAATGGGGATTCGATATCTCCTTTGAGGCACAGGAAGGGAAAGAATTAGGCGAATTCATGTTGCGATTCGATCCTGAAAAAGACGTCTTATGGACTGCTGTTATCGATGAAAAATTTGCCGGTTCCGTCGCGATAGACGGATACGACGCGGAGGCCAACGGGGCCCGTCTGCGCTGGCTCATTGTTGATCCCCTATACCATGGGCGCGGTTTAGGAAAGACCTTGCTGAAAAAAGCAGTAGAATTTTGCCGCTCGGTCGGTCATAAACGGATTTTTTTGTGGACTTTCCAAGGACTTGAAGCTGCTCGCCACATTTACGAATGCGCAGGATTCGTTTTGACCCAAGAACGGGAAGTTGATCAGTGGGGTGGAATCATAAAAGAGCAACGATTTGATTTGGTCTTAGATTGATGCTTCCAGGATTAATGCTGTCCAGGTTATTTGCTTCGCTTCTCATCACTTCGGACGCTTTCCTCTGCTGAACCACCGAAACGTACCCGACTGCCGCTGGTCCCAAACCCGGTTGCGGCCGAACCGACAAACCGCCTCGGCTTACTCTTCCCTTTGTGAATTGATTTAGTCGGAGGACTAGCAGCAGCGGGAGGGGTCTTCGGCTCAGTTGTAACCGGAGCAGCCGGCAATCCTGTCTTCACATTGGTTTGCACATCCGATCCCGTCGGGCTCTTAACCCAATCTTTTTTGACCGGGTCCCAAATCCCGTCTTTTCGCCACCACCAGGGATGATATTTCTGCCACACATTTACATCATACAAGATGATCGGACCTGCGCCACGCCGGTAAGTCGCATACCCATAATCCGGTAAATAACCGGAATCGTATTCAGGATAAAGCCCTCTTACCGAGAGGTACTTCCCGGATTGGGAGTATGCCTCCCTGGGAGGTCGTACGTCCGTCTTGATTTGAGGCCCATAGACCCAGCCTTTGTTCGCCAACTGGGCCCAATTGTTGGATGTCCAAACTCCGGTAATCTGCAAACGGTCCCCCGCCTTGGCGCAATCAATAGCTTCATATGCTTTACCTGGGCCGCTTCTGATTCTGAGACATTTTTCAGGCTCGTCCACCCCGATCACCGTGGCGCTCCCCCCACGGGACTAGGAGTCTGCGGACGCACGGTCTGAGGAGTTTTTTGGATTCCGGGCTGAGAAATTTTCGGTTGTTTCGGCGCCTGGTCTGATTGCTCGTTTTGGCCCAAGGAGAGGTTAGTCGCTGATACGGTAAATGATAAAGTCGCCAAGATAATTGGAATAATTATTTGCACTTTCATTGTCGCTATCTCTCCTACGGTGAAATGCCACAAAGTAATTCACAAATTGTTGCAAAGGATTTAATTCCGATCCCGTACAGGTCAAGTCCGCACAAATGCCCTGACAAGAATTAGATCACTAATGAGTTGCTTTTAATTGATTTTTATACCAGCAGCTAAATTTTGACATTAACGAAGCAGCAAGAGCCGCGAAGTGGTGTCAAAAGATTCAGGTAATCAATTCTTAACGCAAAGGAGAAGATCATGGTTATCAATATGTCACCTCAACCGCTGTTTGCACTAATTGCCGGAATCATAATACTCATTTTTCCTCGAATTCTGAATTTCGTTATCGCGATATATCTGATTATTATCGGTATCATGGGTCTGATAGGCAGAGGAATTTAAGAAATTTGCCAGCGGATGCCCGTCAATAATTTCTTGGTCGCGTTACGATTGTGGATGATATTTGTGAAATCAGGGCTCAGATAGCTGAGGAGGGATTCGAATCTCGGAGCACGTGAATGTTCCTGTTGATTCGAATCCCCGTCTTGTTCAGTGTTGATTCAACACCTTATGTGAAATCGCGTGTTGTCGATTTTTAAACAAAGAAGCGTGTCATTGCGAGCGTAGCGAAGCAATCTCTATTTTCGCGCCTGGCGGAAATAAATACGAGATTGCTTCGTCGCTTCGCTCCTCGCAATGACAAATTGGGGCTACCAGCCATATAAGCATTATATATTGCCGGTCTCATATTACTTTCAGACATGGGCCGTCACACGTTGAACGCTGCTATTTCTTTTTGTAGTGATCGATAACCCACGGTGCAAACTTGTAATCCACAGTGCCTTCGTATTTGACGCCTTCCCAGCCGTCGGGCCACACGCACACGTTTTTTCCATCCTGCCATTGGGTCCCGTTTCCGGTGGCAAAACCCGGTCCAAAAACAAGATCATGGTCTTTCGCGAATACTACTTTTCCGGAAGTACCAACGTGGTCAGTCTTCTCCAGAACCGGCACCAGCGCATCGGAGTCCAAGGTATCTGCTTTTTCAACTGCCTCTTTCAAGACATAAAGGGCGTCGTAGCTCCCGGCCGTATAATTCGGGGATTCCTTAAATCTCTCTTTGTACTTATTGAAGAATGGGATCGTTTTCTCGGTCATCTTGACCAGAGCATAAGTGCTTAAGTTCAAATTGAAATTCCCTTTTCCGCCGGTGGCCGTCCAAAATCCGTCCTTTTGAGCTTCCACATTGATTCCAACAATTGCAGCCGGAATCTGGAGTTCGCCAGCTTGCTTGGCAAAAGGAATACCCACAGAAGAAGAAAACGTGACAAAAATAATCTGAGCGCCGGCACGCTGAATTGCGGAAAGCTCCGCGGTAACTTCGGTCGCCGTGGCGGAAGGTCGCCAAACTCCAACCACTTCCATTCCCATTTTTGGGAGAGTAGCTTCAGCAACTTTGACCATTGGATCAGCCCAGGCCGCCTTTTCAGCGACAATGGCAACTTTCGGCTTATCGACGCCAAATTCTTTGGCCATTAGCTTGCGGACCATATCCAGCAGAACAAAATCAACTTTAACCAGGTGATTTGAATTATACGGTGCCACCCGGAACCAATATTTGTATCTGTCGTAGTCTTTCGCAACCTTTTCGCAAAGGCCCGGAAAGGAACACCCGGCCCCAAAAAAGATCTTTTTGTTGTCCATAGCCATGTCCTGCATGGGCAACATGGCCTCGGTGCGGAAGCCCCCGACTAGAAAATCGACTTTGTATCTGCTGATGCCAAGTTCCATAGCATTCGTCGCGTCCGGAACACTCAAAAACTCATTCGAATCGAGTTTCACTAGCTCGATTGGGCGCTTAGCTCCCTTTACCGTTATTCCCCCAGCCTTATTTATTTCCTCCATGGCCATGGTTGCGCCATTCCACATCCCTTCACCCTGCGTGAATTTCATTGGGCCGATTATCCCAATCTTGATCGGGTCCGCGGCCCAAGCAAAAAAACTCAAACAAAAAACCATGATAGTGCTCAGTAAAATAGTCCGAAATACGTCAGTTCTTTTCATGTTCCGCTCCAAGAAGATTTTTCATGATTGAGGTTTCTAGTGCATGCTGTTCAGAGAGAGTTGACTGAGAAGGAGGATTCGAAGCTGTAATACCTCCAGCGGTATAGTTGATTTCGAACCCGACGCACCTTGTACGACTTGAATTTAGGCAGTGGGCTCAGACAGTACCTGAAAGACGTCATACTCGAACAATTCGGTGAAACTATCACAAACCAAGCCCGTCCTCAACCAATTCTCGCAAGACCGTGCGAAGCGCATCGTATGATGCGCTTCACCAGAAATCTAGTCTCAGCGAGCAACGCGGAATTCTGTAAGGCTAAGCCGGGATAATTTCTACAAACCCCTCGTCGCCATTGATGATCACGGTGTCTCCGGTCTTAATTACTTCGAGAGGGTTTTTCTCCAGCAAGTGGATCATCGGGGTGTTTGTAATGACAGCAGCGGCAGTTACTACGGGTTCTGCTTTCACATTGATAATGCCTGTCGGAGCTACGCCTTTCTTGTACGCAATATAGAACTGCCATGAACCCGTTGTGGACCCTTTCCCAACCGGGAAAATTACTATTTTACCGGCCAAACTCTTGCCCAACAGATCGTGGCCGGCCTCGCGGATCTCGCCTGTATTCGGATTCATTCCGCCGGTAAACGAGATTGGCATCTGAGACACGATTGCCTCCGCTTTTACGATTCCCGGCACTATGGTTTTTCCTTTGATCTTAATGGCACTCCTTGGCTGTGCATGTGCTTCGGCCAGACCTGCCAGTATGACGCCTGACCCGGCAAGAGTAATCCCTGTCGTTTTCAGGAACTCTCGTCTTGTGGTTTCCATATTCTACCCCCTTGATATTTTTTAAGCTTTGCGTCCCTGCCATGTGCCGTCGATCGCGGTCGCTATGCATTCTTGAGTGGTGCCAAACCAGGTATCCATGCCAAACAGGCCGCGTGAATAGTAGCTGCCACGCGCGGAGTTAATTGCGATTACCTTGACGCCCTGCTCTTTTAAATAGAAATATGGGCCATCCCCAGCGCCAATATCAGCCACAATTTTTCCTCCTGCTGCAGTAATCTTGTCGTCGTACCCCATTCTCTTCGCAAGATTCTTCACCCAATTCGAGGTACATATCCATAACTGCGTGCCCGAGTTAACTTTTTTCCCGTCGAGGATTTGCACAATCTCGGTAATTTCTTGGATGGAGCACTGTGGACATCCAAAAATGACCATGTCCACTTTTTCATTTTTCCCGGAGTAGATCTCACGGAATGATTGTTTAACTTCTTCTTCGGTGACTGTTACCAGCGGCAAGGACTTCGCGTCATTTCCACAGGCAGCCTCGACTGTAGGAGCTTCAGGTGTGATGCCTACCATGTGAACCATAGGCATGGCCCCGGGCACAGTTATACTGTATAGAATAGCCCTCATAGCAGGCAGTGAAATATCAGCGGGTAAGTCCACAAAAACAGGAATCTTATCTCGTACCGTCTTTCCCACTTTCCAGCCGAGGGCCTGATAATCAGCCAGGCTGTAGTTTGCAAGATTCAGATTTTTGGTGGTCACGAGAACCTGGCCTTTTCTGTTTTCCGTCAGGTGAAGTCCCCATTCGGGAATACCTCCGGTTACACCTGCCGCAATGACGACGTGGCAGGCATCTCGATTGGACCGAGCCCCTATAATTGAATTTGCGTAGGTCAGACTGCCCGAAGATGCCCACGTAATGTGGTCTCCAAACTTAGGCACATTGCCTATCAAATAATGATGGCAAGTATATGTGAGAGCAACTCCCAGCTCCTTCAGGGCGTTATTCATTCTGTACTGTATTGCCCGATATTTCTCCGGCACACGTAGTTCGTCGGCCTTTTCAAAATCAAACATCTCCGGGTTTTTTGTTGTGTACACTTTCATTCTGGCGCCGTCTTTCACAAGCTCTTCAATCCAGCCGATACCCTCATCACCCATAACGGCGTAATTTCCGGCTATGTGCCCACTGGTAATCGGCACCATCTTTTTCGCGCCACAAACCTCACCCATCGCAACGAGTAGCTGCATACATTTCGCTGTGCCGCGGCCTTGTTTGCCGGACAGCATCTCTTGTTCGGCCTTAGTTAGCTCCATGACCCCTCCTTAAAATTGGCAGTTCGCCATGTGACAGTCCTGATAATGATATTCCCCAGGCATGTTTCACCTGCTCGTTTTGAGATACTCCTTCCGAATCACCTCCTTAATTGTGATTTTTATATTTGCAGATCCAATTAAGACCCGTGCCGCTGAATGCAAAACAAATCACAAGCAGAAATTAGCTGAGTGGATTTGTGGGAAGCTCTGTTTCCACTGTTCTAGTCGCGGAAATACAGGGCGATAAACTCCAGGGGTTCCAAAGCCACCACTGAATGGGAGACATTTCCGTCAAAGTACGCCAAGTCCCCTTCTTTCATTTCGTAGTCCTTTCCGCCATACTTGAACACGCACCGCCCCTTCAGTATTATGGGTAATTCGAATCCTTCGGTCTGATGCTCGCCCACGAATTCGCCTACTGCAGCCTTGCAGAAGTTTATCGAAATTTTGTCATTGATCAGCCCCTGAGGCACCAGGAGCCTGAGCTTCATTCTTGGCGGATTCAACAGCAGGCTGATCTTCCTTCCTGATAAAGGTTACTTTGGCTTTCTTATCTTCGAGGAGATTTGTTATGGAATCGCCCAACCGATCGGCTATTTCCGAAAGCAGCACGACAGAGGGACTCACCTGCCCGGTTTCCATGCGATGGATAGTGGTATAGTTTACTCCCACCATATCAGCGAGCTGTCGCATGGTTAGGCCTCTTTGTTTTCGCAGTTCCCTTATCTTGCGACCAAGTTGCTGTTGCAGCATTTTTTTCATCAGAAAATGCGGTATCGCATAATTGCAACTATGTCAATTTTTTTATCGTAAAATTGCGATCCGCAATCAATTAGCAAATATTGTGGTTCGCTGCCGCCATGATATTCTTGGCAAGCCGAGAACTCCTTACCTCACGATCGCCGGCCAGTAACCCCCCTAACCTGTTTTAATTGTTATAAGCAATGCTCTGATGAACTTACACAGATGGGAAGGTTTCCTTATTAAAGTGCCATGTATGGGAGTCCCGAACCGAGTTCTTATTCGAACGCTAACTGAGAATTCGGCTTGTAAGATGTTAAAATGGGAAAGTTTGGCGGAGAGAGAGGGATTCGAACACAGCCTGGTAGTCCTGGACCAATGGGAAGGCTGAAGCCACACGAAGATGCCACATCGGATTGGTCATATTCGGTAGGACAGGCGGCATCGACACACTCTCATTCGGTCTTTCTTTCGGTCTTGCCTCAAAAAGCAATCGTTCCGCTAATGCAATCGCATTATAACAAAGTTCAAGGCACAATGCGGCTTTTGCCATGCTATCCTTGCATCTGGAGACCTGCTGGGATTTTTGTGGGGTGTTTCGCCTGAACTCTATATAAGAACCTGCCCAAGGATGGGATGCCATCTGGGACAGCACTTTGACAGACAGAACCGTTCTATATGATTATGAAGGGATATGATTATACGGGTGTGGCGTGTGCACAAATGTGAAAAATTGCCGATCCCTTGCCCCTCTCCAAATGAGAAAGGCACGCAGAATCGATTTGGCTAAGCCTGACGGGTTTCCCTCGGGCAGACTTCTGGGGATATCGGAATGCTAATCGGCAATTGAATCGGGGCGCAGAAGGAAATGGGGCTTGGGACCACAAGATTTGGGTCGGTGCTTGACAATAGTTTTCAGGCGCTCGCTCTAAAAAAACCCTGTCTAAGAGGGGGATGGCTGTTTTTATAAATGTCCCGGCACTCTCTAATCCATGGGATATCCTGCCGTGAACGCCCTTGCCCTTGTACCTTGCAACCGAAACGAGGAAACAAAGATCAAGCATGAACCTCAATCAGACGACCTGGAAGACAGCTCCGTGCACAGGTTTCACTGCACTGTTGCACGGGCACGCCAAGACTATGGTTCGAGGACCAATGATTCGCGGGCATGGGGTGCAAGGATAGGGCCTTTTCCCTCAGCCTACAGGCCGACGGAAATCTGGAGTGGGGCACATCCGGAAAACATTCAGGCGATATGTCAGTGTATCACAACTGATGATGAATTCTTTGACTGAAGAGAAGCAATATTGGAGCGTCGCAGAGCCTCAAGCAGGAACCACTCACGGAGTATAAACAAGTTAACAGACATACCGCAGACTTTCTACGGCTAGACCTCTCCTATTCTCCCACGTCAAAATTGTCGCTTCCGATGTGACGACATACATCATTTGGCGGCCCACTCTCCCTTCATATCAGTGTATGGTGGCATTGCCATGAACTCTGCCGGACTCCAGGTCCAAAACTGGCTGATCCCAGGATACGTCTTAATGATATCATTCTGCCATTGCCCGCCCGCCATTTGGACTTTGCGAATACAATAATTCTGGGTTGGTGCCCCGTATTCATCGAATCTTATGGGTCCCCGGGGCGCCTGCAATTCCAGGGATCGCATTATTCTCACAAACTCCCTGCCTCTGACTTGGCCACCGGTTTTGTTGAGCGCTTCCGCAATGACCATCCCTGTAACGTACCCCTGCTCCGAATACAGCGTCGGTGGATGTCCATATTTCTTGGCGTAAGCTGCCTTGAACCGTGCGTTTTCAGGGGTCTCAAGGGATAGGGACCAGTGCGATTCAGTAATGACACCTTCAGCGGCTTTCCCGTCTTTGGACAATACGTTCTCATCTACCAAGAATCCCTTGCCGATGACGGGAATCTTCCCCTTGAGTCCGGATTCGGCATATTGCTGGATGAACCGGACGGCATCGCCACCGGCAAAAAAGACCATAATCACATCAGCGTCCGGTTTGACCTGTGCCAGGAACGGCTTGAAATCTTGAGTCCCGAGCGGTGGCCAGATCTCCTGAATTATTTTGCCGCCCATCTTATTGAAAGTTCTGCATATTCCTCCAACCTGCTCATACCCGGCAGGGTTGGATGCGCCCATGGCAACTGCCTTACGAAAGCCTTGTTCATAAGCCCACACGCCAAGCGGATGTGAGCCGCTGCTGTTGCTGAAGGAAGTGCGGACGATAAGTGGGCTGGCTCTTCTCTGGGTCAGGTCATCAGCACCGGCATTGGATATTACAAAAGGTATTTCCCGCTGTGTTATCTGGCTGGCAACCGAGTAAGCAACTCGTGAATCGACCACGCCCGCTATGATGTCGACTTTCTCCTGATCTATCAGTTTCTGAGCTGTCTCCTGCGTTAGAGTTACTACGCTACTACCGATGTTTTCTTCGACAATTGAGATATCACGACCGCCAGCCTTGTGCCCAATCTGTTCCATATAAAGGTTCATGCCGTCCCTAAGATCCGTTCCTAAAGCCGCATAAACTCCGGACAAGGAGAGGCAGTACCCGATTTTGACGGGTTCCGCAGCCAAGGCGACGGCAGAAAAGCAGCTCAAAGAGATTAGTAGGGGGACAATCAGCAAACAGAGGCCATGTCTTATTGGTCCTTCAATCATTTCCAGCTCCTGTGCAGTTTCGTTGAGGCCGAATCTCCGACCACGAAATGTTCTAACAGCGTCATAACAATCTACGCGCGCCACACATATTCGGGCCTTGCCGAACATGTGTGATAGAATTCCGGTCGCGCCATCTACCAATAAGATTTCCGATCGGCGTTCACACGCACTCTTGGAAGCCTCCCGGTGCACCATGTTCGTAGACGCTACCAATGCAGCACAAGAAGGTGGCTTCTTCAGTGTCACTCGTATTTCTCATTCCGTGTGGAACCATGCTTGGGACATAAATGAAGTCCCCTGGACCGCAAACTTTCTTCCGGACAAGTTCATCGGTTGCCTTGTCAAACTCCCAGCACTCGAACCGGCCGCTCAATATGTACATGGTCTGATGGTAGAAGTGACTATGGATCGGAATCTCGCCACCGGGTTCAGCCGTAAAAAGTCTAAGCCCGTACTCAGGCCAACCCGTTCCGTCATCACCACACTCCGACAGCCATCTTATGCTGATTCCTTTTACTTTAAGCGGCTTCCCTTTGTACACGAATGTTTCAATTTTTTCCGCTTGGCGTGCTCGCCAGTTGTCAAATTGAACATATCCGTTCGGGCCGGCTTTCCCCCGGCTGTCGGTATGTGAAATTCCAGCGTCCATATAAGCCTCCTCTAGTCGTGCAAAAATCCTCTAATGCTCGGTCTTTCAAATTGCTGGAAGGGGTCAAGGCGTGTCAGCTCATGCTGACGGAGCCACCTGCTCCTGCTTGGCGCCGTTACTCACATTCCATGTATAACCACGTTTCGTTTGGACTAGAGCCATGGCGGCCGCAGCGATAAGTCCCGGAATGGCGAACGCTAGGAAGTTCATCTGGAGTGAGAGACTCATAGCGAGCAACATGCCTCCGAAAGTGGGGCCAACTATCGCTCCGGAACGTCCTATACCCAATGCCCAACCTATCCCGGTGGAACGCATGCTTAACGGATAGTATTGCGAAACGTACGCGTTGGCTACTATTTGCGTCCCCACAGTTGCAGCCCCCGAAAACGCTACAAATAGGGAAAGCAAGAAGAAGTCTACGTTAAGAGCCAATAGATTTATGGATACGAACGCCAAGAAAAAGTAGGCGACCAAGACCTTTTTCCCCTCAAACTTATCGGAAAGCCATCCTCCCAAAACGGCTCCGACTACTGCTCCTATGTTGCTCACAAGCAGGAACCACAAGCTCGAACCAACGGAGTAGCCCGCGTTCTGCATCAGCTTTGGCAACCAGACCGCTATTGCATAAATGATCAGAAGATTCATGACGTACGCGACCCAAAACATGACGGTGCTGAAAGCACGCCTTTCTTCAAATAGGTTAACTACCGGGATTGCGCTTATTTTTACAGTAGCTAAATCGAACTTATCGTCATTCTGGGTTGATATTCGGGATCAGCAGGATTTGACTATGGACGCAACCTTGGCAATCTGATTGCGTTTCATATAAAAAGCTATGGACTCCGGAAGGTAGATATAAAGAATGGGGACCAAGATCAGTGGAACTGCCCCCAGCCAAAACATCATCTTCCAGCCATGCGCAGGGATGAGGAAGATACCTATACCCGCAGCAATAATAGACCCCACTGACCATCCACAGAACATAATTGCCACCATGGTGCTGCGCACCGACTTAGGCATATATTCCGTGACAAGTGTGATGCAAACGGGCATGGCACCGCCCAGCCCCAATCCGGCCACGAATCGGTACATGCCGAATTCATTAGGGGTTGTTGCAAAGCCTACCAGGCCGGTAAATGCGCTAAATACTGTTAGACTCATCCAAGACAACTGTTTTTCTCCCTATTTTGTCCGCCAATGGCGAGAAAATGAGGGCGCCCAGCAGCATACCGATCAGAGCGTAACTACCTAACATCCCTGCCAGCACAGGTGTCAAATTCCAGTCCCGCATAAGCACGGGGACTACTGTGCCGTACACAACCAAATCATAGCCGTCACATATGATGACGAAGAGGCACAGTCACAACCACCCTGAGATGAAAGCTGTTATATTTGCTTTCATCAATCACTTGATTTACCTGAATCGTTCGCATACCGACACCACCTCCATGTCAGATTGGACCATCTAGATCTATTCAACAGCTCCTGTCGGAACGCCCGCGGCCGATTTGTGGTCGCGTGAGCTGCTCTCAATGGTGACCGCCCCTTCATTGCTGCAGCGGCTGCTTTCGAACAGGACGGTCTGCCTGTGGGCCATTCGCATTGAGCAGTTCCGCTGTTCCTCACCAGTGAAAGTGGGTCGCCTTCCTGAGGAGTTGTCCGGCTATAAGAAGTTTCTGAGTTTCCTCGGCGCTCTGCTTAAAGTGAAAGGACCAGACATCCGGGAATGAATTCCCAAGATGTAAGCTTTGCTGTTCCTTGCAGCTCCGTCCATCTTGAGCGCTACATTTTGGATGCACGATTATCGCCACTTGCTCGGCGAATAGTTTTTCCTGATCGCCGCGATTACGGATTCGTGTCCTTAATTGAACTTCCGGGCAACCCTGTGTGCTAGGAATCCTGCGCCTGAATTTGGGCCGCCCATTTCCGCGACATTTCTTTGAATGGCCTGTTGATGAGCCGAAGTTTGCCCAATGTGCTCCTGTTCTTCGGCCACGCTATTGGAAAGGTTCGAACATCTTTTGGGTAGGCCCGCACAACCAGTGGGCAGCCGTTTTGGGCCCCAACTTGAAAGAAGGACGGACCTACTTCTTCTATTGGCCCTTGATCTTGAGCGCTATCATCTGACGCAAAGCTTTCTTATCGACCTTTCCTACGGCAGTAAGGGGAAATGCATCGAGCAATTCCAGTCGCTCGGGCATTTTGAATTTGGCTATTTTCCTCTCATTGATAAGGAAGTCGTTCAGCTTCTCAAGCGTGATTTCCGAGTCCTGGTAAGGAATCACGAAAGCGCACGCGCGTTCTCCGAGCAGGAGATCCGGCATTGCCACATAGGCGCAGTTTGCAACGGCCGGATGCGCCAGGATATGGTTCTCGACTTCTTCGGCGCTTATCTTCTCTCCGCCTCGATTGATGCAATCCTTGATCCTACCTTCCACAACCACGTTACCGCTGCTATGAAGGCGGACAAGGTCTCCGGACTTATAGAAACCCGTCCTCCGTGAAAGCTTTGGCATTATGCTCGGGCGCCCGGTAGTAGCCTCGGATGTTGTGCGGCCCCCGACACCAGAGTTCTCCGACCTCTCCTTGGGGCACTTCCTTCATGGTATCCGGATCGACGACCTTGAAGTCATCTCCCGGCGATTGAGGTCTCCCTTGCGTATGGAGCTTCACCTCGTCAGGATCATCCTGCCGCGTCCAGTACAACGGACCTTCCGCCATTCCCAGCACCTGCTGGACCTCACACCCCAGTTCCGGCCGGATGCGCACGGCTATTTCGGGATTCAGTTTGGAACCACCTGTCAAAATGACCTTAATGGAACTCAGGTCGTACCTGGTTACGTTTGGGATGGTTTAGCATGCCCACAATCATGGTCGGTACAGCGACACAGTGGGTTACTCGGTATTTGGCTATCAGGTCCATCATCGCTTGAGGGCCCGGATTGTCCGCAAGAATCTCGCAGCCCCCTTTCCAGAGAACTCCTTGAAGACCGGGACAAGCCAGCGCAAAGTTGTGCTCCTGGGGTATTGCAATGAGCGAAACCACATCCTCATCGAGCCCACAGATTTCCGCATTACACATGAAGTTGTACACGTAATCGTTATGAGTCCTCGGAATCAGCTTTGGGATTCCGGTAGTGTCCTCCGGATAGAAGCAGTACCGCCGGTGCTCCCGGATCGGCCCTGGGAAGGTCCCGCACGTTCAATCGCTCCTCAATCGGATCTCGGAGCATGGCATCAATAGAATGGTAACCTGGCTTTGGGTCGCCTCCGGCCACAAAAACCATTTGCATCTGGCTGTTTTGGGCCTGGACGTGGGCAGCCATCTCCTGATAATCGAACCCTTTCAAGGATGCCCCGATGCCCAGCGCCCGAGCCTGAGTTAGGTCGGCAAAGTAACTTATCTCTGCCTCACGGTATGCAAACAATGCCATGATCGGAATGGCCCCGGCTTTTAAGGTCGCCAGATAAGTGACGACGACCTCGGCAATATTGGGCATTTGTAAGACTAGACGATCCTCTTTTCTGAGGCCTGTATTCATCAAGTGAAGGGACAGACGAGTGACGAGATTCCCTAATTCCCGGTACGTGTATCGTTGTCCGGCAGAAGTGATGAGAGCTGTTCGGGACGCATATTTGGCAAAGCTTTCCTCCATGATCTCACTTATGGTGCGGTCAACCCAATATCCAGCTTCCCGATAGCGTTGTTCGAATTCCTTGGGCCAAGGCGTGAAGCCTTCCATGATCCTCAAACCTCCTTGCTGTGCATTAGATACGCATTCCCAACTTGTAGCCATCATGAATAGCGTTGTACAGGCTGCGAGGAACCATCGCGTCACCCACCAAGTATAGTTCGTCGCATAGGTACTCCAGGTCAGTGACAAGCCCTTGGTTTGGCTCCACAGGTCCTGCCAGGATGACTGCGTCCGCGGGGAGGTCTTTCTCATTGCCGTCTTTGTCCAGGATTTTCACCGATCCATTCTCTATGGCCAACGGCCTGGCCTCCCTGTAGACCTGTATATTGAGCTGCTTGACCAGTGAATTGTGACGCCACTTGAATGTGGTGGACACGTCGAAATCCTCCCTCTTGTTCGCTTCCACAATGACAAGTTTCTTGCCCTGCTTAGCCAAGACCTCGGCCACGGTTAACCCGATTTTGCCTCCGCCCAGTACGACCACATTGTTGCCCATGTTGGGCGAATCTCCGTTGGTCAAGACTTTCGACGCCCCGTAAACCCTCTCGGATTCCAGCCCGGGAATGTTGGGCTTTCTTACTCGTGCGCGCCAGTGGCCACAATCACCACATCCGGTGCAAATTCCGCGGTGACACGTCGATTGACGGGCGTATTCAAACGAACTGCGATGCCAAGGTCTTCGACGCGATATTTGTAATACTGCAAAAGCTCCATCAAGACCTCACCGCCGCTGATGTCCTTAGATGAGGGTATGAGTGCGCCGCCAAGATAGCCCAGCGCCTCGAATATCGTCACATCATGACCCCTTTGGGCTGCGGCAATCGCGGCTTCGAGACCTCCCGGACCGCCACCGATCACCATGACCTTCTTCTTCACGACAGCAGGAGTCACCGTGTATTCGGGCTCGACTTCATGGCCGAGCCTGGGGTTCACGGCACAGATATAAGGCTGATTGAAGAACATCTTCGCCAGACACAGCATGCATCCTATGCATGGTTTGACCCGCTCAGGATGGCCGCTTCTGACTTTATGAATCAGCTCTGGATCGCTCAGAAGGGGACGGCAGATCTCCCAATAATCGAATACTCCGTTGGCAATGGCCTTGTCTGCCTCCCAGGGATCCGAAAGACGCGGCCCGAACGCCAGAGCGACGTCTCCGATGTATTCCTTGGCCTTTGCAGCCACACGAAGCCATTGGGTCCTGCTCACGTCGCGCCCGAGAGCACCCTGCCTGGATTCGTGCCAGCCTATTACCATGCTGATCATGTCCACACCGCAATTGGCAGCGATTCTCATGATCTCCATGCATTCTTCCTCGGTATTCCCGCCGTATTCATCCATGAGTTCCGTCCCATTGAGACGGATGATCACGAGCTTTTCCGGTCCCACTGCCTTGCGGAGAGCTTCAATGATTTCCACCATGAATCGTGCGCGCTTCTCGACGGTACCGCCATATTGGTCTGAGCGTTTGTTGGTAAACGGGGAGAGGAAGCAGCTCATCAGATAGCCCAGAAAGCTCGTGACCTCCACTCCGTCGTAGCCTGCTTTGACAACCCGTTCGGCTGCCTTTGCATGGTCATCGATCACTGCTCGGATCTCGTCTTCGTTCATGGATCGAGGCGGTCGAAAATGCTTCAAAGTCTGGGGCGTATCCGACGGCTGCACGCAGTACCCAATGTCTATACCGCCGTAGCGACCTCCGTGGAGTATCTGCTGAATGGCTACGGCATCGTGCTTGTGGAACAGGTCCGCGATTCTTGCAAGACCGGGAATGTACTTGTCGTCGTTAATACAGAGCTGGCTGTAGTAGGCCTTTCCTTCTCCCGACACATCAGGATACGCTCCCTGATTGGTCATGATGGACGCACCGGTCTGGGCAATAACCTGATCCTCGGGCGAATTCTCTTTCCGAGACAAACCCATCGCGTGTGTTGAAATTGCTCACACAGCACGCTGCATACTTTACGCGGTTTTGAACGTTGAACTTTCCTATCTTTCCTGCACTGAAGATGTGAGGAAATTCAGTCTCAGTCATTACAAACCTCCAGAGGAATAGGATTAGAGGTAACCGCCTCATTCTCCTGAAATGGATCGACAGCTTGGATCTGTAGCCACGTCAATCTGAGGCTTCTGAAATTCATCAGAGGCGGCCGGCGTTCCGGATGCTGTTTTCGATTAGGTTAAAACTCGACACTCATGAATGTGAAGCCGGAAGAGTCCCTTGGTGCAGATGTTGCAATGAGTGTGCCATGGAGTATCATATTGACATCACATAACTTATCATCAATACAGCGGTTTCGGTTTGAAAAGATCTTGCAGTATTCATGATGCCTCTTGCACTAAATGTCGGCTCTACGTTGTAACGTATTAAACATAGGATTAAATATGGTAATGTTTGAACTTGGTAAATTGAAAACTTTTTTCAATTCGATTGAAAAATCCTTTGGGCGCTCCTCGGAAAGCCGGTATAGTGGGTTTATGAAAATCGTGTTTATGAGCCGCACGTGTTGTCATGGAACATGCTGCGAGGCGGGCCTGTAACAGGGGGCCAACGAGGACAATACTTGCCCAAGGGGGTGTACGTGGAGTTCGGCGAAGTACTGAGCTTCTATCACAAACAGATAGTGGACACCTGGACACAACTGATGCTCAGTGACAAGTCTTCGAGGTACGCAACCGAACGGCCGGAGGAATTGAGACCGGTGGTGGATCGTGCCGCAAACTGCTTCCGCATGGCGCTCGTGGAGGACCAGTGGGGCGAATTGAGCCAATTCGTAAACTTTATCGCAGCCAAAAGGCTTCATGGAGGGTTCACTCTCTCAGAAGTTCAGCGGGCATTCGAGCGGTACCGGGAGACGGTAACACCACTCTTGATCGCAAAAATTCGTCCGGAGAAGCTCACTGAGGTTTTCTCGCGTCTTCACACATGTATGGTTTCCACCGTAACGAGCTTCAGCACTTTTTTTCAGGGTCTGCATGAAGACTTTCTCCGAAATCAAGCCCAATACTTGGAACGCGAAGTTGCCGACAGAACAGCGAAATTGGCTGAGTCTGAACGTAAGTACAAAATGCTCGTTGAAGATATCAACGATGGATACTTTGTCCTGGTGAACGAAACGATAGTTTACGCGAACAATACCTTTGCTCGCATGCATGGCTATGCGTCTGATGAAGTCATGGGCAGAAATTACCTGGAATTTGTGGCCGCAGAATCGAGAAAAGGTGTGGCAGCCGCCTATACCGGCAGCCGTAGCCATCAGCTCAGTGAAGCGCGTATCGAATACCTGCGGCTCCACCGGGATGGTCGGTGCCTGCCAACTGAGATCATGGCAAAGCTATCCTCGTATGAAGGACAAACGGCCAATATAGGTGTTTGTCGGGATATAGGCGAGCGAGTAGAGCTGGAAAGAAAAACTCGAGAGGCGGAAAAACTTGGGGCACTGGCCCAATTGGGGGCGTCGGTCGCCCATGAAATTAACAACCCGCTGACAGCGATTAAGATGAACGTTCAGATGCTTTTGGAAGGGCAATTAACTGAGCAGTCCGGCTATAACCTTCTTAATTCGACACTTCGGGAGATCGAACAAATCAGAAGATGCGTTACCGAAATGATGAATCTGACCATCCCGTTTCATTTGAAGCGTCGGAGGGTCAATCTGCGTGGCCTCATTGAAGGCTGTCTACGAATCGTGGACCAGAGAATGATCTATCAAGGCGTCAGGTGCACTACGCACCTGAGCCCGGAAGTCAGAGACGTTCTCGTTGATCCCGATAGGTTGGAGCAAGCTTTGGTCAACCTGCTGATCAACGCTCTTGAAGCACTTCCTCGGGGAGGACGGATTGTCATCGGCTCGACAGTCTTTTGGGATAAAGGGGAGCCGTGGATTAAGATTCGTGTGGCCGATGATGGTCCTGGAATCCCCAAGGAGCAGTTGCCTTATGTGTTTGACCCATTTTACAGCCAAAAAGCAGGCGGTTTCGGTATAGGACTCGGAAATGTCAAGAAAATAGTGGAGGCTCACGGAGGACGCGTGGTGGTCAAGATACGTAGACCCAAGGGAGTGGCCTTCACCGTCTGGTTACCCAATGCATAAGAGAGTGCCATGAAGTCCAAAGTTATCATCATAGACGATCAACGCTCGATCCTGGAATCTATGGAGACGTTTTTCCGGTTGAGGGACTGGGAGGTATTCACCGCAACCGACGGGTTGGAAGGACTAACGATTGCAGAGGAGGTCCGTCCGTCCCTGGTGATACTGGACATCAGGCTCCCGGGCATGAGCGGGCTGGAGGTGTTGGAAAGACTGCGGGCCACATTCTCGGATCTCCAAGTTGTTATGATCACAGCTTTCCAGAGCATGGAGAGCACAATTCAGGCAATAAAGCTGGGAGCGTTTGACTATCTCCATAAGCCAATCGACATAACTGAATTGGATTCGGTTATCCAGCGATTGGAGCAAGTTTCGATCCTGGATCGCCATGGTGAAGAATACCCGGGAGACGAAGAGACCAATCCGGAGGATGGGCATCTTCAAATTATAGCTCGGAGCCGCGGAATGAAGGAGGTGTTCAAGACCATTGCTCTCGTGTCGGAATCTCGGGTGAATGTGCTCATTCAGGGTGAGAGCGGAACCGGAAAGGAATTGATTGCCAGGAGCATTCATGACAACAGCGCATGGAGCCACAGGCCGTTCACCATAATGGACTGTTCGACCTTCGTGGACACTCTTATGGAAAGTGAGCTTTTCGGATATGAAAAAGGTGCGTTCACCGGTGCCAACGAAACGCGAAAAGGGCGGCTCGAGTTAACCGGCGAAGGAACCATCTTCTTTGATGAGATTGGCGAACTCCCACTCAAAATGCAGAGCAAGCTCTTGCGCTTCCTTCAATCGGGGGAGTTCGTAAGGGTAGGCGGCACCCATCCTGTCTACTCGAATGCCCGAATTATCGCGGCAACCAATCGCGATCTCACGAGATTCGTTCAGGCGCGCAGATTTCGGGAAGATCTCTATTACAGGCTGAAAGTGGTGACTATCAACCTTCCGCCTCTGCGCGATAGGAAGTCCGACATTCCCATTTTGGGCAAGGTTCTTTCTCAGAAAGCTCGCGCGGCGTGGTGTCTCAAAACCAAAGCGTCTGGCTCCGGGAGCGTTTGAGCTAATGATGGACTACGACTGGCCCGGCAACGTGCGACAACTCGAGAAACGTAACTACTCGTGCCGCGGTCCTCACGCCATCGGCGGTGCTAACGAGAGAGCACACCGAAGCTTGTCTTATACCAGTTCGCGATTTTTTTCGTAATTTGCTATATGCTTCCCCAGTTTTTTTAGGGGAGGTACTAATGGGACGGGTGACATCAGCTGCTCCTCATCTTTCGGAGGAAGAGATTGCGCGGCGTTTGAAGGAGACCGTCGGCACGAGGGAGCATCGAAGGTGGCTCATCATTTGGAACGCTTTGGTGGACCCTCGTGAAGCGAAGGAGATTGCCAAACACACCGGTGTGGCGGAGAACACGGTTCACGATCTCGTTTCGCGTTACAGGCGATTTGGTGCCCAAGCTGTTGAAGCTCCTCGATCGAGCAAGCGTCGTCGGTGCTATTTGAGCAAGGAAAAAGAGGTGATTTTTCTGTCTGAGTTTCTGGAGAAGGCCGAGAGTGGCGAGATTGCGACTGCGGCCGACATCAGACGAGCTCTGGAGGGGCTTTTGGGACACAGGGTCCATCATTCCACGGTCTATCGGCTGCTTGAACGGAACGGGTGGCGAAAGATTGTACCCAGACCAGTTCACATAGAATCGAAGCAAAAGGTTAAGGAAGATTTTAAAAAAACTTCCCAGAAACTTGTAGCTGAGATTCTTTCGGAGCGAGACCCGGAAGATACTAGGCCAGTGGCAATCGTGGCTCAGGATGAAGGCCGTTTCGGCCGCATCAGCACCCATCGGCCTGCATGGGCTCCTCCTGGGATAAGACCAAAAGCGCCACGGCAGGTTGTCAGAGTCTTCCTCTACGTGTTTGCTGCCGTATGTATGGCCTTGGGAAAGATGACCGCTCTGATCCTTCCCCTGGCTAATACCGAGGCCATGAACATCTTCCTGGAAGAGGTCTCTTGTGATTTCTGTGACTACTTCGTCATAATGCTGGTGGACGGTGCCGGATGGCACAAGGCAAGGGCACTGAAGATCCCTGAAAACATCAGGCTGATCACACAGCCGTCGCACAGTCCTGAACTCAATCCTGCGGAGCACCTCTGGGACGAACTCAGAGAGAAATACCTGCATAACAAGGCTTTTCGTACCCTGGATCAGGTCCAAGAAGCCTTGTGTGACGGCATATGTGATCTGATTAACGCACCGGAACGACTCCGTTCCCTTACCAACTTTCCATACCTGAGAGTTATGTAGTAAAAAGCGAATCGGTATTAATGATTCTCCTAGGCCACCAACGACCGATAATGGACTCAGAAGCCTGGAGGCCATCGAGCGGGAGCAGATTATCAAAGTCTTGGATAGCAACGTGTGGCACTTTGGGCAAGGTTTGCGCACAACTGCGCATGTCCCGACCAACGCTACGAGCAAGGATGAAAAAATACGGGCTTTCCAAGACCCCCTCAGCCAACTTTCAAGGGAAGGTCGAAGGACAAGAATAATGACAACTGCCACGAAAGCGTGGCGAGTCTGTGTCTTCCAGGCTGTTGGAACCATCGGGAGGATCGGGCGTCATAGCGTTAGCTGCCTTCACCACACCACGGAGTAACTACAAACTACTCGCGGATTGATGGCCTCCCCCTGGAGATGGCATCATGTCTAAGAGTGTCCCCGGATATGGAATACGCCGTGAGCAAGGTCCGTGGGTAACCTAGCAGAAGGGGTGGCTATTGATGAGTTGGCGATCAAGTCCGCGTCGACCGGCACTCCCTTAAACGGCAAGAGATCCGGAAATGCTCCCTGGCTTCAGCCAGCACAATTGGATCGCTGTGAATTGGAGCACTTTCCAGAATTATCCTTCGATCCGAAGAAATCTTGCGGAGAAGGTAAGCGCCTTGTTGGTCCTCCACCAGTTGAATCGTATAGTCTTCCAGTGTTGCTCAGATAGGATCCGATACGAATTTGGCGTGTCCATCCTGCCCTCTCAGGTAACCTGTCAGCCATCAATTCCCGAGATCCACGAAGATATAAGGTAAACTACAGAGTGAATGCAAGGGGAACGTCGTCCTTGTCATGGGCCGTGACTGCATAGATCCTCTGTAATAGAAGCCGAAAGCATTTGTCCATTTGGATTCATAGTCATTATTCGCATACATGTTCATTATTTGAAGGACACTGCTTAAATTGGAAAGCGCGATACCCACTGCCAATGAGGTTTGCGGCAAGGAGTCCCGCAAAAGTCCCGCACTGGTAATTTTGACTAATGGATTATTGCATTAGCTCCGTTGATGGGATGAGAAATGACTTTCAGAAATAGGACTGCCAGGGGGAAAACCCTTTTGCAAAAGGGTTTTCCCCCTGGACCCTCTTTCCGAAAACTCCCATTCTGTTGCGGCGCAAGGAGGAGAAATGACTCAGTGGGACGCCCGCACACGATCAAATGGGTACGTTTCCAGTTAACCTTGAAAATATTAGAGTTTTTGCCGGAGGGTTCGGGAACCGGCTTTTTACACAAAAAGCGGGTTCCCGAAATCTTCCCTCTTCCATCCAGCCCCCGGGCACCCTGCGGAGCAAAAGAAACAATCCATTTTGCAAAAAAAACAGTGTGAAACGAGTTGTTATAAGATGATGGTTTTAAAGAAGGTTTGGCGGAGAGAGAGGGATTCGAACCCCCGGTACGAACGAGCGTACAGTTGATTTCGAGTCAGGAAAGAATTTAAAATAATCAATCAAAGTAAACAATTACCGAGACGCCCATTGCTTCAAAAGCTCCAAAAAGTACAAGTATTCCCGACAGGGTCACGCAAAATTCACGCACTAATCGTGAGTGGTTTTCAAAGGCCACTGCGAAAAAATGACCCGCCCCTTGATGCTCTACCGCGAGCCCAAGTACCGCCGCATAATTCCGGACTATATCTCTAACTTAACAAGTGGGACATATTCCTGGGGCAGGTCACTGGAACGCTTGAGATAAATTGGGTGAATGGCTCTCCTAAACCGGAAGAATTCGAGCGCAAGGGATAATCGCCGGGGATGGATTCTTGGGGGGATCTCTTCACCAGACGTCAGAGGATAATTTTAGAAACTGTCTTCGCCATCTATTCACTAGAAATCGCATTGACTTTGAGCGGCGTCGCATATAATGGGCATAACCAGCCTTGACAAAGCCCTCGACAACGGTAGCCGTGTTCAGGGCAAAGTCAAAGAAGAACTGACGGTAACCAAAAGGTTAAAGGCTCGGGCTGACAAAGGATAGGAGGCTCTGCGATGCCGAAACATATGGCACTGGTATCTTCAGTCTGGCTGACTTTCATGCTTGTGTCTTGTGGCGGAGGGGACCTACCCAAAAACGTCAAAGAGGATGTGGCAAAACATATAGAAGCAGAAAACGCTCTTATTTCTTCCCGTCTGGAAATGACAGTTTCAGGTATAGACATTGTAGAAAGCGCTCGGGCGACTCCGCCCAAGGAATTTATTGACAAATACAATCCAAAAAAAACTTACTGCGTAAGCTGCAGGTACGAAAAGGAAACATTTGAAAGGGGGAAGCCCCCAGAAAAACACACGCAGTATGATGAGTTTCTAGTATTAATAACGCAAACTGGTGAAACGGCAATAATAACGCAGCGCCCAATGTCCACCAGTATGTCATCCGCAAACAAAACATCACCCAAGCTACCCAAGGTCTCCAGGGAAGAAAGACAAACTTGGGATAACCTATGGAAAAAAAGCTGTCCCCATAAGCCGCTGGAGCTGGAACACCAAAAAAGATAGAAGATGTGACCATGGCGAGAAGCCGGTGCAATTAGCCACGGACTCGTCGTGTATCTTTCAAACTAATTATAATTGTTATGGATTTGGTGTGCAACCGGTTTAGAGCCGTTTCCTCAGAAGCGATAGACCCGAGTCCGATTACACTAGACCCGATGGGAAGGGGAGCGCCGAGGACAGACACGTTTAGTTCAGGTTGCGATCTCAACTTTCAAAAAACAGCAATGAAAGAGGGTCAAAAAGTAACGATTTCTTTCATACCATCTCTTAGGGGTTTAACCGTCAGCAAAGATAGTTTACCTCTGACTTACCATCTGGCATATAATGCAGGAGCAGGGCGTAAACAAGGATGCTCGAATGGATTCAGAAGACTCCCGCATAAAGTTCCTTGTTGAGAGTGAGGAACAGATTTTTTCATTACTTGAAGAAAGCGATTTCTTCCGAATGAGAGTTTGCAAGTCCGAAGTCAAAGAGGACCATGTAGTAGAATTCATTGATAAAACTGTGGAATGGTTCAGCACGAACCCGACAAAAGGCATTTTGATCGATTTGGAGGGGGTGAGGTCGGTCTGCTCGGATTTCACCGTCGCACTGACACGTTACTATGAAAAAGTGAAGAGACGTGGTCTGTATGTACGATTCGTGAACGTAGATCCTCGGATTAAGCCTTATGTAGAAGTTTCCAACATCACTGTAGTGATGGCCATTCCTAAGAAACCGGTGATCAGCGCACGGGCAGTACTCCGTGATCTGACAGACAATTTGTCCGACGAAGAATTGATGAAAAAACATAAGCTGTCCCTAATGGGATTGAAGAGCTTGTATAAGAAATTACTCGGCAAGAGACTGGTCCGCCGCGAATCGCTTGCCCGAAGAATTGAGGGACAGACCAATGACCTCAGCTTGGTTTTCGAAACCCAAGATGCCAAGACGGTTACAGTTAATGCCTCAGACGTGCTGGATAGTATCGCCAATGGAATGACCGATGCGGAGCTTATGCGTGAGTACAGACTCTCTCCACGGGGCCTGGAAAGTCTCTTCAGGAAACTTCACAATGAAGGGCTCATTTCCGAGGCTACGTTTATGCGACGGAAAGGCTCATCGGAAAAGATCTCACCTTCTCGCTAGTCAGATCCGACTTTTAGCTCACTGAAAGAGCCTCATCCGTCATTCCGGCCCTCAACTCCTTCACACTCTCTTCGACGCTTAGAATTTTTGTGGTCACGAAAACGCCGGGATGGCTCCAGCTTTGGGCATTGGTGGGCTGGCCTGCCCCCGGATTATGTGCCACATGTTATAGCAATTGCCAAAAATGATGACGTTCTCGATCCGTCACCCCGGCGAAAGCCGGGGTCGAACCTCTTGAAAAGACTGGATTCCTGTACGCCGCAATGACGGCATAAGGCCACCTCGAATCGGACAAAACTTTTGGCAATTGCTATAAGTTAGAGGTAAAGCCTCTTTTCCTCCTGAGAGAGAGGAAGACTGAAGCCCCGGATTCCCAGCACAACACCGTCCGCACACCTCACATACAACAATCATATGCGTCTGCTGCATGCACTGCTAACCCGTAGAATCAGTTCTGAATCCACCGCTTCACAAATAGAGCTGGCGTATGGTTTGAAGACAGACAGGATCTTCTTGGACATCGAAGTGGAAGGATCACTACTCAATATTCAATGCCTGAGTTGAAAAATCTGATAGCCACTGCCAATGCGTTTTGCGGCAATGAGTTCCGCACCGGTGATTTTGCGGAAAAGAGTAGCGTGAAACGAGTTGTTATAAGATGATGGTTTTAAAGAAGGTTTGGCGGAGAGAGAGGGATTCGAACCCCCGGTACGAACAAGCGATACAGTTGATTTCGAGTCAACCCCCTTCGGCCACTCGGGCATCTCTCCGCAGGTCGGCCGACAATTATTTAGCATCCACGCGCAGCGCTTTGTAAAATTCCTGGAGCAGCTCGGCAGCTTGTTCCTTCATGACGCCCGAAATCACTTCAAGTTCATGATTTATCCTGGGGTCATGAGAAAAATCGAAAAGGCTGCCTACTCCGCCCCATCGTTCATCCCGCGCGCCATAGACCAGGCGCTTCACTCGGGCATGGATCAGTGCGGCTGCACACATTATGCACGGCTCCAATGTAACATAAATGGTTGCCTCCGACAATCGCCAGTCACCCGAGGTTCGGGCTGCTTCGCGCAAGGCGAGTATTTCCGCATGCGCTGTGGGATCTTCATCGATTTCGACCCGATTGTAACCTCTTCCGATGATTTTCCCGTTCCGGACCACGATCGCGCCCACCGGAGTTTCTCTCATTTGGGCAGCGATTTGCGCCAGTTCTAATGCAGCCGCCATGAATTCTCTATCGAGGGGCGAGGCCTTGTTGGAAAAACTTTGATCTAATGACATTATATCTGTGTTTCGGTCAGTTATATATTTTTGTTAAAGTAATTTATAAATAAATGTTGACAACATCTGAATTGTATGGGATAAGAATATCAGGAAGCAAAAACAACCATACCCTATTTTGCCCGGCTTGACCGGGCTTTTTTTTGCCCAATCAAGTTCACCGCGGAGAATGAGGCCAGGGCAGAGAAGAGCTCAAACAATCCGGCTCACAATGCACACCAGCTGGATGGAAGAGGGAAGATTTCGGGAACCCGCTTTTTGTGTAAAAAGCCGGTTCCCGAACCCTCCGGCAAAAACTCTATATTTTCACGGTTAACTGGAAACGTACCCATTTGTCGTGTGCGGGCGCCCCAATGAATCATTTCTCCTCACACCACGGCTCCTCGTTCGTGAAAAATCTCTCCCGCCTCAATGTTTCAAATATGCTCTCACCGCGTTGACAATGAATTCGGAAAATCTTGTGTCACCCCTGTTCATATCTATTTCTTCGAGCAGACTTACCGGAAAATCCACTGCCACCATGCGCCTGATCTCTTTTGCTTCATCGCTTACAGTAACCGATTCTGCATCAAGCCCCTTGTCTCTGACGCGGACCCCAAATTCCACCGCCTCTTTTGGTTCGTCTACAAGATTTCGCTGAAGAACGGCAAATTCCACATCCGTCAATGAAAGATGGTCGAGTCCCATAAACATCTGGCCTGTTTCGGGTTTCGGGTTCAAACCACGCTATCTTTCCGTGACAGGTCATTTTCTTTTTTCCGTTCGTCAACCACCAGTCTTAATTTGATGTTTCTACCCACCTCCGGTCCGCTAAACTGCCCCGGTTCCCCGAGCCATGGAACTTTAATGCCGTACTCGGATGCTTTCGCAGAGTTGACAATTGGAGGAGTCAAAGCATAGCGGCAGTATACTTGGCCGTCCACGTTCATGTACAACATTTTTCAGCTCCTTTCTTGAAAACGAAACCCGTAGACTGAAATATCGCCGGGATCCTGCCGGCGTGCGCCACTCCCAAATGAACGTTGTTGAACATGCCGGTGCGGCACAAAATCTGAGGCGCTATTCTTTCGCTTTAATATGCTATTCAAATCGCATGGCAGTGACCGAATCCATGCGACTTGCCTTAACGGAAGGATACATTCCCGAGACGACGCCCAGTACGACCGTGAAGACAACACCCTGGACTATGCTCATCATCAAAGCCATTTGAGAGATGTCTACGTCCAGCACGATCTTGAGCATTTGAACCGAGAGAACGCCTGACATTACTCCGATGGAACCGGCAAAAAGACTAATGAAGATCGCTTCGAGAAGGAATTGAAGTAGAATAAACCGCTCACCGGCTCCTAGTGCCTTTCTCAGTCCGATTTCTCTGGTTCTATCCTGTATCGCGGCAAGCATGACATTTGTGATACCCAACCCACCCAGGACGATTGTGACCGTAATTGCCGCCCAGATGAAAAGCTTCACCATGTAAATAGTGTCACTCACTTTCTGAATTCGATGCGGATAATGAAGGACTCGGATGCCGGCTTCATAGCCTTTATGACCGGTCTTAAGCGTGTCAAAAGCTTGTTCGCGCACAGCATGCACTTTGTTCCAATCGTCAACACGAAGGTATATTTCTTTCACCCAATAAAGCCCTTGGAACATACTCTGGGCTGTAGTAATCGGTATGAAGATTGATCGTTTAGCATCAGATCCTTGAAGACCTCCGAGGGTCCCGATTACTTCAAAACTCAGGTTTCCCACCCCCATGACTCGCCCTACCGGATCGGAATTATTGAAAAGATACTTAGTCACATCTTCTCCGAGAACACAGACGTTTTTTCTGCCGACTACATCCGAGGGGCCGATCAGGCGGCCGGTTTTTATCTGAGGAGTCTGCGTAAGCCAATAGGCTTGATCGATTCCAAATAAACCAGGCGCCCACTTAGTGGTATGAAAATGGGCGTCAATTCGAGGTAACGAGACTACGGGGGCCACTGCCATTATATGAGGAATAGCCTTAAGTTGGGCGACATCGCGCATATAATATTGACCCGGATGATAATTGCTGGTGTTCTCCCAATAGGCCTTCATGACGGTGGCTTCGCCTAAGAGTTCGAGATACCCCCCCATTTTTTTTTCTACAGAACCACCCATAGTCTGAATGACAATAAATCCCGCGGTACCTACAGCTATACCGGCAATAACAGCCTTATAACGGCGCCTATTCCGTAAGACCAAAAACCAGCACATGCTTACAAGATCATCTAATTTCACGAATTATAGCTCCCGATTTCGCAGTAAGAAAATTAAGTTAGAGTTCGAACAGCAATTTCACAACCCGGTAACAAAATTCCACCTATTTTACTATCTTTTACAATAATATGGGAGATTTTTGCACGCAGAGCATGTAAAACGCCTCTCGCACCTCTCCTTTTGCCAAGAGATTTGCCGTTCTTCCCAGCGCATGCCCAAGTCACGCCTACGCCTCTCAAACCCGAAGTTCCTTTTATGTCGTTATAGATTGATCAATTCAATCGATTACTGATATGTTCAGGCGGCTCTATAAATCTTAAGGGAGAACAACGCGATGGGCAAACCAACATTGAGAACCGAACTTTGCGATATGTTGGGAATTGAATATCCGATCCTTAGCGCAGGGATGGGGCCTACATTGATAGGCGAGAAAACCGGCGCGCCTGTGGAACTGGTTGTGGCTGTTTCAGAGGCTGGTGGCCTGGGAGTGCTCGGTGGCAGCGGTTTCACGGTGGAAGAGCTTCGTACGGCAATCCGAGAGATAAAATCCAAAACGAATAAACCCTTCGGAGTCGATCTCCTTTTACCCAAGAGCGTGGCAAAGAAGGGCATGGATTTAGAGGGCGCGGATCAGGTACCGCTGAGCCAGGTACTAAAGATTATGCCGAAGCCGCATCAGGATTGGATCATCAAAGTCAGGTCGGAGCTTGGTCTGCCGGAAAAAGATGTAATACTTAAATTGAATACCACAACCGCGCGGCCAAAGGAGTCCATTGCTGTTTGCATTGAAGAACGGGTCCCGCTTTTTTGCGCCGGGCTGGGCAATCCCGGTTTTATGGTGGAGGAAGCTCATTCAGTCGGAATGAAAGTCCTCGGAATTACGGGTAATGCGAAGAACGCTCGCAGAATGGCCGAATCGGGCGTAGACCTGCTGGTCGCGCAGGGACATGAAGGTGGCGGCCATACCGGAAGAATAGGCACTATGGCCCTGCTGCCCCAAGCTATTGACGCCGCTGCTCCAGTGCCGGTGTTGGCCGCGGGCGGAATCGGTGACGGTCGAGGTCTTGCGGCGGCTTTAGCAATGGGCTGTCCGGGAGTTTGGGTCGGAACCCGATTTCTGGCCACAAATGAAGGCGGCGCATTGGACATCAATAAACAGCGTATTCTTAATTCAACGGATGAAGATACTCGCGTCAGCACGGCTTATACTGGGAAGACACTGCGAGCAAGTTTGAACGAGTTTCATGCTTTATGGGACGGATCGGGTCTCGACCCGCTCCCGTTTCCGACTCAGGTGCTGATCTCTTCCGCACTCCTCTGGAGCTTTGTCGAGGCGAATAAGAGGGATTATGTAGGTGGTCTGGCCGGACAGATCTCAGGCTTGATAAAAGAAATTAAACCTGCGGCCCAGGTGCTGCAAGAGATGGTGGAACAAGCGGTGGATATCCTGACAAGGAAATTGCCGGCCACTGTAATTGCTAAAAAAGCCGCCACTTAGACCTAGAGGCAAAGGGGAAATAGTGCGGTACCCCCTTTTTGCAGAATGGATTGTTTCTTTTGCTCCGCAGGCTGCCCGGAGGCTGGAAGGAAGAGGGAAAATTTCGGGAACCCGCTTTTTGTGTAAAAAGCCGGTTCCCGAACCCTCCGGCAAAAACTCTAATATTTTCAGGGTTAACTGGAAATGTACCGATTTGTCGTGTGCGCACGCCAAGTGTGTCATTTCTCCTCCTTGCGCCGCAGCAGAATGGGAGTTTTCGGAAAGAGGGTCCAGGGGGAAAACCTCTTTTGCACAAATAGCGGTTTTCCCCCTGGAGTCCTCTTTCTAAGACATTTCATCCCACCAAACGGAGCTAATGCAATAATCCATTGCAGAAAATCGGGTTCGTACGTATTCTCTCTGTCTCCTCTGACCTCTTAACCTCTGTGCGGTGAATTCTTATGGAAGCAACCATGATTGATATGAATCTTGTCGGTAAGAAATGCGGGCCGATCCCGTACCGAGTTACACATGGAAGGATGTGGTCCTCTACGCCTTGAGCATCGGAGCGCAAACGGATGAGCTTTCGTTTATCTACGAGAATGCAAAAGGCGGATTGAAAGTGATTCCGAGCTTTTGTGTGGTGATGTGCCATGATCTTTTCGTCGCGCTTTTCAAGGATGTGAAAATCGACGCGTCCAGATTTATTCATGGAGAAGAGGCGATGAAGCTCTATCGCGCGATTCCGCCTGAGGGAAAGGTCATCACTGAAGCAGAAATTACAAATATATATGATAAGGGTAAAGGAGCGCTCATTATCTGGGGCATGAGGATTCTGACCGAAGCCGGTGACATTCTAGCGGAGGCGGAGCACACCATTTTCTATGTCGGAGCCGGCGGATTCGGTGGAGATCCCGGACCGAAAGCCGAAGCTCTGAATCCACCTCAGGGAATAGAACCGGACTTCACAGCGTCTTACTTTGTCCACGAAAATCAGGCAGCTCTATACAGGCTCAACGGAGATACCAATCCTCTGCACGTGGATCCGGAGTTCGCCAAAATGGGTGGATTTTCTCGTCCTATTCTCCACGGACTATGCACGTACGGCTATGTGGTGAGAGCCGTGCTGCACAAGGCGTGCGGGGGAAATGTGGAGAAATTCAAGGAGTTCCGGGCTCGTTTTTCCGGTGTGGTATACCCGGGTGACACACTCATTACCCACGGATGGAAAATTGAGGACGGGCGCTATCTGATCCAGGCCCGAACCGACCGCGGGATCGTCCTCAGCAACGCCTATGCGCGCGTGGGATAAGCGTGACGTGGATCATTGAAGAGACCACTTTACGAGCATGAGGAATCACTGGACTTGCATGTGCATCCCCGAGCGCGGTTTCCTGATTCCCAGGCTCCGCCTCATAAGCGCTAACCTAAGGGCAGTTAAGGTTCCGCAGGAACCTCTGAAAATAGCCCGGTGATTCATCACCGGGTAAAGAATGCGGCCCCAGCAAAGGTCGTTCAGTCCCAGAGGGACGGCTGGAGGAGCTATGGCCGGCGTTAATAGATCAGTCGTCCCTAATGGGACTCGAATTTTGAATTTCACGCTTTCCCCGCGATAAATCGCCGGGCTACTATCATTTCGTCCCAGTGGGACGAGCAGACTAGAACCTTTAAGTTAGCGCGCATAGGTGTTGGAGGAAACCTTTTGCAAAAAGTCTCGTCCAACAGCTCTTCAGACTCTTCCACTTTTAGCCCTCGTGGACACGCCACATGTCTTCGTCAGTAAAGCATTTTTCGGCTTCATCCACATGCAGAGCATCTTTTTCAACGTCTCGAGTGTCCCCTTTACCCTTGAGCACTTCATTATAATACTCGTGCTGAATGAGAAGGCTCATGACCTCATTGGTCCCTGTCCAGATCTGCGACAGCCGAGAGTCTCGCACCATCTTTTCCACAGGATAAATATCTGTATAGCCGATCCCGCCCATGATCTGCATCGCTTTGTTGGTAACTTCCCAGCATGTATCTGTTCCGAACTTCTTCGCCTCACTCACGAGCCGCCTGGCATTGGGAGCTCCTTCGTCAACCGAACGAGCAGCCAAATATACCAGCCCGCGAGCGGCATCCAGACGAGTTATTGCATCCGCCACCATGAAGCTCACCGCCTGGAAATTCCGAATGGCTTGGCCGAAGGCATGCCGACGATTGCTATACCGAGCCGCTATCTCGAGAGCGGCGCGCGCCGCACCGAGACTTGCCGCGGCCGAGGTCATTCGTTCCGGTATCATCATCTGATTGAAGACAACCCCACCACCGTTTAATTCTCCGATCAGATTTTCTTTCGGTACGCGCACATCACGAAATACCAGCCGCCCTGTGCCTCCGCCTCTGGTCCCCATTAGTCCGTATATGTATTCTGCCTTCACTCCGGGGCTGCGTTCAATTATTAGAGCGCTGATGCGATTGGATTTGTGTGACTTTTCATCGAAATTGGTGCGGCAATAGACCAGAAAAACATCCGCCTCGGCCGCTCCGACAACAAAGCGCTTTTGACCGTTCACAACAAAATGATCGCCGTCGAGCACCGCTCGACTTGTCGCGCCAAAGAAATCCGACCCGCCCCGCGGCTCGGTCAAAGCTTCCGCGCTTATGAGCTTCCCTTGCAAAATTGGGCGGAGGAAGCGCTCTTTTTGCTCTTCAGTGCCGAAAGTATGAAGTGCCTCGCCCACTATGGATGGCATGACAAACGCGCATCCAAGCGCGGTCCCCAAAATGCCCGCCTCCTCCTCGGCAGCCACTTCAGAGGTCCATTTCAACCCCCGACCTCCCCATCTCGGATCAAAGCGGAGCCCTAGCAGATTTCGAGAGGCCAGTTTTTGGACAAACTCGCGTGGGTATTTGATTTCTTCGCGATCCATTGCTCTCACAAAATCCGCAGGGACCTCATCACGAACGAACTGCCGAACCTCCCGCATTATAGATCGGTCTTCATCAGTCATAAGCACGTCATAATACATGGCATACTCCTGTCGATGTGGTGGAATAATAGGTTGTGCATTCGCCGGAAAACCGGCTGCCCCTTAATTTTTCAGTTGTTCCAGGCGCTTGATCAGCTTCGTCCTCACATTGAGAAGGTCTTGTTCGAGGAGGCGAAGCTCATCTATTCTCGATCGCAGTTCAGCGAGCTTCTTGTCACCGTAAGCGAGGCTCTTTTCTATCTGTTCGGTTTCACTCATATCGACATCGGTCATACCGATCATTTCCTCTATTTCATTCAATGCATAACCGAATCGTTTGCCGCGCAGAATAAGCTTTAGCCGCGCTCGGTCCCGCTTACTATAGATCCGTTGATTGGCTTTGTTCCGTTCAGGAGAAACGAGGCGCTTCTCTTCATAGAAGCGTATGGTGCGGGGGCTGATATCGAGTTCCCGTGCGAGTTCCGAGATGGAGTAGAACTCGTTTCCTGGGTTTTCCCTAGGTCGTTTCATTGCTATTTCCGCAGCTCGAATCTTTCCGTTAACGTAAACGTTAACCAGTGAGGGCACAATTTGTCAAGTATTTTAGTCTGGCCGGACGACTATTTCGATGGCATGAGGGAAGCATTCATCCAACATATCAATTATAGCTGTACAACTTCTTATTCATAATCTTGGCCATTAAGACTAGTGTCAAATATCGATTAAGAGCGCCTTCCGGGTATGTTAAAGACGTTTTGCCTGAATATAACAATCCCCCTGAATGCTTTTCCATACAAACAGGGGGATTAGTAACGCTGAGTCAACGTTGGACGACTCACGGAAATTGATGAATAACTGAAAGTCCGGAATCACCACCGACGCCGGGTCCACCACCGCTCCAGCGATCACGGAAGAATCTCATGTTACCGTCATAATAGAAACTGGACGTCTGGCTCGACGCTGTACTACCGAAATTGAACGGCGGAATACCGGTGCGCTCCAAGTTCGTAAGCGCTTCCTGGCCTGTTGAGCCCGCTTGTGCAGGAGCAGCCCACATATTGTCGCTGGCATACATTTGGAAGGGCCTGTATTGCTGAGCGGCAGCAGGTCCAACCGTAAGTGCCAGCGTCATCACGACTGCCAGAAACGGCACCATCAGCGCTATATATGTTGATGTTTTCATTCCTTATTCTCCTTCTCAATTCTCTCGTAATGTCTGGCTCCCCCTTTTATATGCAATTACTGGGGCGGTACCATTTACGGTTATGTTGGACACTGATTTCAGTGGTGTCAAATCGCGAGGTTTGACCTCAATTGTCGATTCGTGAAATATTCACATGCTGGTCAAAATTATTGTGATTTTGCTGTTGTTAACGTAAAGGAGCCAAAACGTCAGGGATAAAGTAGACTTCAAGACCCATCGCAAAGACCCATCAATTTCATCAACAATTGCACATCCTTACGTGCAAGCTCGATTTCGAACGGACGAAAACTGTCATTGAATTTCCTGGGGTCCCAATCTGGCGGAGGTGAGCGCCAAGCCTCTCTGTGATTCTGCAATGCCGCCGCTCTGGTCAAGAACTCGTCACACGGGCAAAACGGTCCGTAAACAGAGCGTGCATCTTTGGCCAGCTGCCTCAGAGCACTTTTGTAGCGTTCCGATCTTTCTAAAGGATCTGCGCAATCTCTCAATATGCTAACACTATGCAAAACAAATTCTTCGACGATCTTTTCGCATTTCTTTCCTGCAAGTACAGACCCGGATGTCAGAAGCAGTAAACATATACTCGCTGCGATCATGCGAAAAGCATAATCGGTTATTTTCAAAGCTCTCAATTCTTTTCCTCGCGTTTTAGTCTCGCGATTCTAGAAAAAAGCAGTGGTGAAAAGGACACCTAAGATCAAGAAACCCAATTGGACAATTTCGTATATCCAATCCGCCGCTTCACCGCCCCGGAGTTTGGCTACATTTACCAGAGTATTGGCCAAAAACACAAACGCCCAGGCCGCGGTAACCGTGAAACAGCCGCGAATGAAGTTAGGAGAATCCCATAATTCCTTTGGAACGTGGTCGCGAGCGTAATCCTCCGTAAAAGGTTGACCTAAGAATATCGACACCAATGTGGCCATAAATAGGGTTCCGCTCGCCAGAAATCCTAAATGACGAATTACCCACACATTTTCAATCCAAATCACCGATACAACAGCAAAAGCGAAGAAGGCTACCCCAGCCCATAGAATCATGCCCCGATGAAGCTTTGTAATCCCCATAACAATCACCAGGAGTGCGGCCGTAGCAATTCCGATTTTGAGCCACAACATCGAGTGACCCAGCGAAATGATCCAAAAGGCGATCCACGGCGCAAAAGCCAGAATCAATTTGATGGCATCCATTTGACTAACTCACTGAACCTGTACGGGAGCGTCTACTTATTTTCACCGGAATCTCAGGAAAGATAGACATCACTCAATTCCTTTCAGTCGATATTCATCTCTGATTTGGTGCAACTTCGAAGAATCATTTGACTCGCCTATGATAGATTCTGCCGTGCATCCTCAATAGCGTTCTTTTGACTAACAACAGCGACTTGGGAGGCAAGTGGATATGAAATCATCACCTTCACGTCCGATAACCGCGGTTAGCTGGAGCACTCTTTGGACAGTTCGCCTCGTGCTCTCTCCACGGAGTAAGGAGTCCAGTTGGGGACAAGAGTAACATAGGACTGATTGCTTGCCTAGAAATCAACGCCAGAGGTCAAAGCTAACAATTTGGAATCAGTTGTTCTTCGATGACTGCGGAGAGCTTGTTAAGAGTTCCGGATTCGGCCACTTTGAAACAATATGGCGAATACAGGCTCATAATGCCGTCGTCCACAGTCCGGAAGGACTGCAGTTCCGGCATAAATCAGATAATTTTTCGCTGCGGCCCGCGTACTCTCAAGAGCCTGAAGCCGTTTGCTTCCGCTTTTTGTTCAGTAATTCAGGCTGAGAGGCTTGTGCCCTCTTTCGAAGAAGACCGGCAAAAAATGAGAGACTTTTTCATTGTAGCACAAGCAAAATCCGACATGTTTTTTCGGGAGACTGGTAATTGGACGATTTCTCAAAGGTCTGTCTATGGGTCCTTCTTCTGTGCGCGCTGTCTATTGGCCGCCCGGAGTAAAGTTAATAATGGTCGGTCCGGTACCTGCTGGAGCGAAATAGCCGCTATCAGCTCCGCGTAACGGAGCGGGCATGTAGCTCCATAAGTAACTCCCCACCGACTGAACAGCGGACGCTCCTTGGAAAATTAATCCATCTTGACCCTGCTGTTGTTGCGCCTGCTGTTGGGAACCCGGCTGGTCCCCAGGCGCCATAAACGTCGGTTGTCCGTACATATTGAAGAGACCGCTGTACGAATTATCATACATTGGAGTTTGAACTCGCGAGGCGCCGTACTGTTGAACCTGTGACGGGCCATATTGTTGAACCTGTTGAGCGCCATACGTGGGTTGGGGCTGTTGAGCGCCATACGTGGGTTGGGGCTGTTGAACGCCATATGTCTGTTGCGGTGCGCCGTACACGGGCTGAGCTTGTGGTACGCCATACATCTGTTGGACTTGTGCAAACGCCAAATTAGCGCAAGCGATTATTATCAAAATAAAGATGCCGATTATTGTCTTCATGAGGACGACCTCCACCGAGACTCCCGCTACCGTATATCTATAGCACAAATTCTCCTAAAAATAAAGGGGCTTAGGGTCTTGACAAAAGAGATAGAAATATGGGATAATTACGGAGTTTCACCTAACCGGAGGTTGACCTGATGACTAAAACGCTTGCTGCGATAATTTGTGGATGCCTTATTGCCGGGCTGAGCTCTCTCGCGTTTGCCAACGGCGCTCCAGAGCAGTCGACTGTTTCGCGATACGGCGGCACTGTGTACAAAAGCGGATCACAAGTTCTTGATAGAAGCGGAATGCTCGTGAATAGCTGTTTGAAAAACACCTTCAGCCTGTTCAATCCATGCTTGGATTTTGTGAAGGGTTGTACAGACGAGAGTGCTTTCTCCACTGGATAAGGGTTTTGCCTATGCTGAGAATGCTGTAGTCAGGCAATTGCCGAAGAGAAAAACCGTTAAGGCGCCTGAGGCAGGAAAAGCAGCGCCCAAAAAATAATTCACAGGGGATTTATAAAAAGGGAGCGGCAAAGAGAGGCTCTTACTGGGATATAGCCTGAAGCTCCGGGCAACTCTCTCTTTGCCGAAAATGGAGGGTGTATGATCAGGGGGATCATAGCGGCTGCCCTGCTTTTATTTGCAGCAGCCGCTCCCACGTACGTCTGCGCAGATGACGAGCCGAACCCGTACGCGATTCCTATATGTGCAGCCATCATCAATGAAATGACGGAAGGTAAGATCAGCATCAGCAAAGCCAAGGAGATATCCTTGGCTATAGCTCATGCAGGAAACAAACATTTCGGCAAGGTCACTTGCGGCGATATGTGGCTATATATGGCAATTGTGCATGTGGAGAGTGGTTTTAAAAACAATATAATTAACTATCACAACTGCCGAGGCATGTTTCAGGTCCACGCGCCCTCTTGGGCAAGCAAGTTCGGTCTGAAATACGCAGACCTCCTGGACCTTCAAACAAACGCAGATTGTGGAGTCGCTGTATTCAAGTACTATCTCGAATTATACAAAACACTTGTGTCAGCCCTAAGCGCGTATAACAGCGACCACCCGGGGGCAGCAAGGGGATACGCTTGGGCAGTTCTGGGAACTCGCAAGAAAATTAAAAAGCGTTACACAGAACTTTACAGAGAATATAAAGAGATGGCTCTGTTAAGTGTCAGTATCGGGCAGCCGGAATCCGCCGCTGTTAAGCCTCACACACTTTCGGCATGGTGACTCAGCGCGATTGATGCGCAAATGACGAACTTTCGCTCGGCATAATACTCTTCATCCTAAAATGTCATAAATTTTGATTCGCTTAACGAGGTGGTCCGTACATTAAGGGGGCAGTCACGGAGGATAAAAAGTCCCAGGCGTTAAGAATTGTGGGGTTATGGTCCATGGGAATGAAGGGATCATGCCCGACCGGGTAACAGGTCGAAGGGGGACCCAACGGAGGCGCAACATATTGTGGTATACAACTCACACAGCCTGCCGATGCAAGCGTAACCACCACAAACAGGCAAAAAATAAGCTTACTTGCAAACTTTTTCAAACTAGTCCCCTGAGCATTTTAGGCAGCGCAATTCTACCCCCATTTTTGTTCTAGAGCAAGAAAAAAGGACAGATGCAATACCGACGTTCAATCTTCAGCTGTTTGGGAACCCTTCATCTCAAAGACGGATTGCGCTCCTGGTGTGGCGAAAATCTTACCGGTTGAATCCACTACGAAACCTTCCATTCCAGGGAAAGACTGCAAATATTTGAGACCGTGTTGAGCGCCCATCACGAACATTGAAACGGAAACCGCTTCTGCAGTAGTCCCATAAGAGCCGACTACTGTGACTGATTGCAACTTATCGGCCGGATAGCCGGTGGATGGATCAAGTAAGTGATGATACCGCTTGTCGTTTTGGATAAAGTAGCGCTCGTAATCTCCTGACGTCACGATCACTTTATCCTTTAGACCAGCTACGGCGATAATGCCCTTGGGATCTCTGGGGTCCTGCACTCCGATCCGCCACGGCTTTCCCGGTTCACGTTCGCCGATTACCAGCACATCACCCCCAATATTGACCAACGCTGATGCTATTCTCAATCTCCTAATAACATCCGCTGCCTTATCCAGGGTGTAGCCTTTGGCTATTCCACCTAAATCCAGAGCCATGCCGGATTCAGGCAGCGTAATGGTCCCCTCCTCCGCATCTATTTTGACCCGATTCCAACCAACTTTGGCGAGACCGTTCTGAATTTCGGCTTTTTCAGGCAAACGCGGCTCCGCTCCCCCGCTGAATTGCCATAATTTGCATATAGGCCCTATCGTCGGATCAAATGCTCCACCGGATTTTCCAGCAAATTGGAAACTCATCGTTATGAGTTTAAGCAGTTCCGGGTCAGCTTTGAACGGTCCTTGTCCAGCGGCAGCGTTTATTGCAGTTAGACTCGAATTCTTGTGAAAGGATGTTAAATTCTCAACCCTAATTATTTCCTCAAATATGGCTTCAACTGCGCTGGGCGCGTTCTCGCCTTGTCCGGATATCGTGATCTCGACAAAAGTGCCCATGAGGACCCGGCTGGTCTTGTAGATCCGGGAATTTTGGGTCGAGCACGAAGCAATCAACAGGATCGCGGCCAAACTGCTGACCAGTAAGAAGATACGGACGAGCCGGTTATTGCTAACAGAACCTGCGAGCGCTTTCGCGCGTTCCGTTGAATTGTGACACAATTGTTTCATTTGGGCTCAGTGGGTCTCGTTGACAAGTATTCTGTGTGATTTTGGATCAATTTAATAGGAACTATCATCGTGAAGAACGGAAACATGTACATGGCAGCGAGTGTCGGGGATAGCGGGCCGAAAAAGCGGGATGAAAAGACAATCACCAGCACGTTGTTCATAACAGCCAGGCAGATTCCGGCTGAAAGCATATCCGTGTGTTTAGGGCTCACGATGAACCCGGTGACATAGTATATAACCGACAATAAGTACGCAAGCGCTACAGCTACCAGGACCTGATCGAAATTTTGATAGAAGAATGATGAATATTGAGAGAATACTCCCAGATTGATTATTCCAAAAGCCATCAAGGAAATAGGAAATCTGCGTACGTCCAAGGCCGCCAGGACACCTGGAAAAACCCTTCGCATGAATAGGACAGCGATGATAGGCACGAAAATTACCACGGCTAATATGCGAACCATTAATACGAGAGGAATTGTCACGTCCGCACCGGCCAATATCTTGACCATCGCTGGAAGCGACATCGGAACGAGAACCGATGTGACAATCGTCATACGTGCCACTTGAGCCACTTCGGCATTAAGGATGTTCGCCATGAACGGAGCCACTACACCGGTGGAAATCCCAGAGAGTAATAATATCGGAACCGCATAATCCGGAATAACCCAAAGGGCTACCCAGTAAAGCACCGCCGGCAATAGCACAAGCTTGATCAGAAACCAGCTTCCCTAGGGCTAGGAGTGCTTTTGGCGAGGTATCCAAGAGAACACTGAAATCGATTTTCATGAAGCTCAAGAAAAGTACAAACATCATGAGGTACAAGATAAAGGGCTCGAACCAAACTCCAATTTCAGGAAAAACTACTGCAATAAACGTCGAACCGAATATGACTATAAACAGCATTAAATCGTTCAAGCTCATGATCCAACACCTGGCTGTGGATAGAACTGAGATCCTAAACAAGAACTACCGAACGGATCGGCGCTCTGTTCATCCGCTCCGAACCTCCCCCGCTATTCCGATGCTTTTCATCTGCGCTTGGAATAGGCAGCTTTCCCGTTGAAGCGACCCTGGGAAGTACCACTAATTTCTGCTAATATCATTTATCAATCCAAGCGGGCTTCAAGGCCACTTTGTGGGTAATCATCGGGTGTGGTTTCCGTCATTTATAAGGCTATATGGTGAACGGCGCAAGAGGGTGACTCATGAAAAAAGGATACTGCCATCATTGCGGCAATGAATTGGAATTTGTGGAAAAGGTTTTCAGAAACGATACATGCGATCAGTGCGGTTCGGATGTGTATTGTTGTCTGAATTGCTCCAATTATGAGGAATCTGTGGCAGATCAATGTACAGAACCCCAGGCTGAACTCGTTTCGGTAAAGGATCGCAGAAATTTTTGTGAGTACCTTCACGTTGAGGGAAGGCCGAGTCTCGGGCACAGCCGCGCAAAAGGCCGCGGAATCCCGCAAAAAGTTGGAAGCTTTGTTTAAGAAATGAACCTGCTTCGGAAACGGTTCATTTTGGTCATTATTTTCCTATCTTTTTGGCAAGCAGTTCCCGCACAGCAGGTACCAAATCAAATGGAATTGCCATAAAGGCCTGTGAAGTATCTTCCCATGCCGCTTCATCCTCTGCCACGGCTTCCTATTCTGACTGGCTATCATAGTGGGCGAGAAGTCGCTTTACCCGTTCCGCATACCAACGTTTCGGGAATTTGCTTTGCTTCATTATATTAGGCCCCCTTCTTGGCGGCCACATATCCCTCGTCAAGATTGCCCTCGCGAAAATGCTATGCGTACTTGCCTTGAACGTCGGCCTTGAGCAGGTGACCGTCCTCGCAACGCGGATTATCGGTTTTTTCGTCTTTCGATTTCTTCTTTATATATTTTCCGCGGCGTCGGCCTGCATGCTAGACAAAAAACGTTGTCTCATAGATCCGAAGTTCTAAAAATCGTCGTCAATTTCTTCCTCTTCGCCGTCGGCAGCCAAATCTATCTCTTCCTGTATATCAGCGGGGAAGCTTTCTCGAGGGGCTTCGGCCCACAGGCCTTCCAAATCATAAAATTCACGGATGGGCTTGCGGAAAATGTGTACGATAACGTCTCCATAATCGAGCAGTGCCCAGTTACCTTGATTAACGCCCTCAGCGGATAAGCGATCAATCTTGTTTCTTTTGGCGTCTTCAAGCACACCCTCAGCTATGGCGTGCACCTGCTTGGCGGAAGTGCCTGACACAAGCAGGAAATAGTCTGTTATAGACGTTAATCCGATGAGACGAACCAGGACCGGTTCCATGGCCTTTTTCGAAAGAGCGGCGCGCAACAACAAAAATGCTTTGTCTTTCGAAGACATTAAAGGCAAGCTTGCGTCGGGATTACCCATAAGTAATTATTTCCTATAGAGTTTTCTCTCAATAATATAAGATCGAACAGATTCTGTCACAAGATATCTAACACTTTTGCCCTCACGTAAGAGATCGCGTATCCAAGTGGCGGAAATATTTAAACCCTGTATGTTGGATGGAATCAGATGCGTCGAGCTTTCATGCACAAAATCATTCCCCTCAGAATGAAATTCCTTCTTCAGAGCCGCGGGAACTTCGGACCAAGCTGTCCGAAAATCCAGACCAGGACGTGTGACTACAATGAAATTGGCTAACAAAAATAATCTTCGATAATCTTTCCAGGCGCTAATTTCTTTCAGCGAATCCGTACCCAGAATAAAAAATGTTTGGATGTCTTTCTCTTTAGAAAAAGTTTCCAGGGTATTCACAGTGTAGGAAGGACCTGATGCGGTAATTTCCATATCCGAAACTTCGAACAGCGGATTGTTTTGGCACGCTATGGATGTCATATGCAACCGATCTAATGCGGGGGCTATATCGACTGAGATTTTATGTGGAGGAATATGGCAAGGTATGAAAATTACCCGTGTGAGTCCATATGAAGCCGCAACCTCCTCGGCCAAACGGAGGTGTGCCAAATGCGGTGGATTGAAGGTCCCTCCCAATATTCCGATTTTCATGGCGCCATTGCTGAACAAAGCCCTTGTTTTCGAGACGAAAGATTCTATACTTATTTCAATTAATTTGAAAAGGGATTTGTGTAGCATGATAAACCCTTCTACATCGCAGTACCGGAGGCATCGTTAATTGGAACAGTTTATAAATATCTCTCAATACATTGTAGGTTTTATAATTCTGCTTGGTGTGTTGATTTTTGTGCATGAACTCGGACATTTCCTGGTGGCAAAAATTCTGGGAGTCAAAGTCTTGAAATTTTCTCTCGGATTTCCGCCGGCTATGGTCACACGTAAATGGGGAGAAACTGAATATATTCTAAGTTGGATTCCACTCGGCGGGTATGTGAAGCTTTTGGGGGAGGAGCCTAATTCAGAGGAGGAAATACCTCCGGAAGAGTTGCCTCGAGCATTTACAACCAGACCTTTATGGCACCGAATTGCTATTGTTGCGGCAGGACCGGCATTCAATTATCTTTCTGCCGTCTTATTGGTTTGTGCAGGGTATGTTGCGGGACAGCCCGTTGTGGCCAGCGAAATAGGACAAGTCTTTGATGGGACACCCGCGATGCAAGCCGGCCTGAAGGCAGGTGATAACATAGTGGCTATTGACGGGGAATCAATTTCGCGTTGGAACGATATGAGAGCCTTAATTGAGAAGAATCCGGGTCAGCGGCTCACAATCACCGTCGAGAGAGATGGCAAACAACTAGATCTCACTGTGACACCCGCCATAAGTGAAGATAAAAACATGTTCGGAGAACCTGCCGGACGAATAGGTGTGACCCCTGCAAAGAAGTTCCTCGAGCTGAGCCTGACGGAATCCTTATACGAAGGCTTACGATTCAGCGCGTTCCTTACGAAATTCGTGATACAAACATTAGTCAAGCTTGTGACCGGAGAGATGAGCCCTAAAGCGCTCGGAGGTCCGATAACCATAGTGCAAGCATCCGGCGAAAGCTTTAAAGCGGGAGTATTCAGTTTCCTCTTTCTGATGGCCTATATCAGCATAAATCTTGCCATCATCAATATTCTTCCGGTCCCGATTCTAGATGGCGGGCATTTGATGTTTTTTGTTATTGAGGCTATTATCCGCCGACCCGTCACGGGCAAAATCCGGGAAGTAGCCACCCAGATCGGCGTCTTGCTCCTGGTTTTCTTGTTTGTACTTGTGTTCTATAATGACATCAGTCGGATTGTCACAAAAGGATGGACGCTTACGCCTTGACCAGGCGGAAAGAAATATACTTGGGAAATTTCTTGTCCCGCGTCAGCACAGCACTTTCCCAGCACTGCATTCAAGAACTAGTGGCTTGTAGCTGATAATTCCAATATATGACAAATTTACCAATGCAGATCATTGATAATTCTCGCCGTACATTCAACTAGCGCACAACTCGGAGTTGGCGTCGTTTCCGATGACGTGGTCCTGGCTGAATCTATTTTACCACCCGGCCGGCAACACCTGGAAAACCTCGCGTTAACGATTAGTGATGTGATCGAACGTACCCAAGTTCCCTTGAAAAACATCGATGGATTCGGGGTAGCCCTGGGCCCGGGCTCATTTTCGGGCATACGCATAGGGTTGGCGACGATCAAAGGGATAGCTCTTGCGTTAAAAAAACCTGTGGCCGGTATACCGAGCCTTGAAATTATGGCTTGGCAAGCCCTTGAAGAATGCGAATCCGGGGCCGCTCTCATCGACGCTCGTAGAAACCAGATCTATCTCGGGATATACAAGAAGTCCTCCAGTCGTTTATTGAGCCTAAACGAGCCCTTGTTGGTGTCCTCGTCCCAGCTCGACAATTATCTGGAGAAAGCCCCAAATCCGCTTGTGCTTTGCGGGGATTCGGCAGTAGAGCCTCTAATTAAATCAGCATCACGTGCAGCTCGGACCACGATTATTGTGCCGTCAGCGGCAGCATGCGGCGTCCTCGCAAGCCAAAGACTAAGCCAACGTGAACCGGAGGACCTGCATTCCATCGCGCCGATATACATAAGGCGATCCGACGCGGAGGAAAAAAGAAGCCCTAGGAATGGGGAATAACAGTATAATCCATATTTTTGAGGGGTCATACCGCAGTTTAAAATAAAGGGAAAAAGAATTCCCCCTTTTTGCATCCACGATGACGAATTCTATACGATCCCTTCCGCATGCCCACGGAAACACAGTAAAACGATCCACGAAGTTCGGGCCCTCTGTTCCTCGTTCACGCATCCTGGTGCGAAAGCAATGCGCCCTACCCTTTTCCGGGTCAGCTAGATAGGTCTTTCGGAAACACCTGACCAACCTTAAAATGGTCAACAAAGGATTATGCTCGGAGTATTCCGCCGGATGCCTCCAGGCGCAGGTCATCACAAAGATGACATTTGCCCGTACGATAAGCTGCATATGTGAATCCATGTGACTCATACCAATGCGTTTTCTTACAGATGACACGAATTCGATTTCCAATTGTAAGATACCAGCGTCTGTACGTCCCTGGGCACACACGCAGGTGCCACCAAAGGCATATTACTTCTTTGAACGCGAATCGGTATCACCCCTCTCAAGATTGCTTTGTAATCATCTGGGAAGCTGACCGCTATGTTCCAGAAGGATTCAGCTACGCCGGCGTCCTAGTAAGAACCTGTGTAGAATTTTTGGAATCGAATTCCAGATCACTGCGTTTGTCATTTTTTAGTGAGTCAGGCAAAGAGAACCTGTATGAGTGTGTCTCGACGAACTTTTTTTCAATGAATTCACAGACGGTTATAACCAACTCATCCGGCAAAATATCAATTAAGTGATATGATGGATCCCATCGGGAGGCCAATGGAGCGCCTGCTGCAGAAACGACCACTTTTGCGTTTCTTGTCGGAATACTTACTTCCAAGATCGATGATCTATGTTTATGGCCTTGTAATATAAGACATATTCCTGTTTCAGCACAGATATTGAGCAGTTGCCCCGCATCGGAAAGCGTGTGGGCCCAGAAAGATGATCCTCGAATAACGGGCATGACGGGATGATGAAGAAAAAGGATCTTGCGGTAATCGCAAAGTTTTGCTGCCTGCTCCTTCAACCAATAACGGGTCTCACGGGCAATTTTTCCCGGCCAGGAAGGAAAAGGGTGAACCGAGTTAAGGCCCAGGAAAACTAGCTTTGATTCTTCGGATTGCCACAGAATACGATCGCTTTCCCCAAAAAACATACGGAAACGGTGCATGGCAACACGTGGGAATACCCATTCCCAGAACGCGCTGATGGATACCTCTCTGTTTCCTGGCACTGTGATAAACGGTACGTCCATATTATTAAGGAAGTCATGCGCCCGGCGAAATTGAGAAACGCGACCTCGGTCCGTAATATCGCCTGTTATTACAAGCAATTGCGGTTGATTTGCCAATAGATTTTCTTTTAGAGACAAAACCCTTGCAGGTGATGCAGGACGTCCAAAATGGAGATCTGATAAATGAGCGAATCTCATGGACATTCAAAATAGATCCTGATAGGGTCCAAGTCAACCATGAGATGTTGGTGAAAAAGTAACTTGATTTTTTGGGCTGAATTCTTTAAAATTTCAATTGAATTTGGCGCGCATGTCAACATGCATATTAACTAACGGTTTTCCCTCTGTCGAATTAGGAGCTGAAAGGGAAGACTAAGGAGCTTTCTAATGAAAGGGTTGGTCGCTACAGTAGCGGCTGTTGTTGCTCTTACGGGGTTTGTAGGAGTTGCGTACGGCCAATACGATTATGGAAGCATGGTTCCCGGATACGGAAACTACGGGCAAGATTATGGGCAAGGCTACGGGCAATACGGCCAGAGCGTGCCCGATTACTCACAGTATGCCCAGGGGCAAGGGAATTACGGACAGCAGTCCCTGCCATACCAGCAGGGGCAAGAAGGTTACGGGAACTACCCGGGGTACGGCGGTTATCAAGGCTATGGATATGGAACTCCACAGGAAAACAATTATTACCAGGGTTACGGGACAGGAAGAGGCGCTCCAAACGCTGCATATCAGCAGCAACAAACACCATCACGCCGCGGAACTCGGCAGCCTGCCCAATATCAAGCCGTTAGACCGCAGCAGCAGCGTCCTGTTGTAACAGAAAGGCCTTTACCCCAATCTTCCACTAGAGCATCCGTTCAACCAAGTAGTCGAGAGTCAAGTTCAATATATTGGGATGGCAGAGAAACAGGGACAGATACGAGTCAGGGAGCAGGCGTACAAGCTCCCGCTCAGACAGTGCAGCCTCAACCGCAACCTGCTGTAAGACAGCAGGTGAGATCTACGTCAGGCGCTGTTCAGAGTCCTCGCAGAACGACTCGAAGCGCGGTTAAGCGCGAATCGGCTTCAGTCCCCTCCCCGCCACCTAGAAGAAACGTACAATGGGGTAAGCAAGACAACCAGGCCTCTGACCCTAGTCAAGTAACCAGGGCTAGTCAGGAAGAAAAACCGGATACGAAACGTGCCGGATCCTCCTTAACGGAAAGTCCTGCCAGGGCTCAGAATGCCATGAAATGGGGAAAACAAGAAAGGCCTAGTATTGTCGGGTCGGAACCGGGTTCATCCCAGGGGGCCGGAGTCATAACCAGTAAAGAATCCGGACCTCAGGAACTTGTTGAACCGAAATCTTCCGCTAAGAAATTTGAATGGGGAAGAACAACCAGGTAAGATTTTCGAATCCTGAAGCACGGGGGCGGGTTCGGACCCGCCCCTGCATATTATCTCGCCGCCGCCTCAATTATCAGCCGACGATCATTTTGATTCCTGTGTGACCTCAGCCTCTATCCCGACCAGTTCGCCAACACGATTGGCGTTCTTAATTATATCTCGGAGCAGAGGCCTAATGACCAAAACCCATTCGGGAAGTTCGGAAAAATCAACACTGCTCGTTTCCAGCACTTTTGTAACGACAAACATCCTCGTTCGCGCGTCGTAAATTTCTTTGTGGATTCGTTCCACATCCCATTTTTTGTCTTCGGTCATATCAGATCTTCTTCTCTGCTCTGGATTACGGTCGGAGCGTTCTCCTCTTGACCGATGATTTCGCGGCAATCTTATTTCCTGATTCAGGCTTCTTCTGTGTCCTGCCATTCCCATCCGATTTAATCGGATTGGAGGCAGCGGCCCTTTTTTCCGGGTCCATCTTCAGAGCTAGTTTCAGTACCTTCGTCCATGTGTTTGACGAATTTGAAGCTTAGGCGTCTCCGAATATGCGGTGGAATCTCATCCAGATCCTTTGCATTCTGGTCCGGGGCGATAATAGTGTAAATTTTGGCGCGCAATGCCGCTAGTGACTTCTCTCGCAAACCTCCCACCGGGAGTACCCTGCCTCTCAGTGTGATTTCGCCTGTCATGGCCACATCTCCTCTGACGGGTATCCCGGTAATCGCGCTGACAATAGCTGTAGCCATTGTGACACCAGCGGAAGGACCGTCCTTTGGGATGGCGCCCGCTGGGACGTGGACATGGATATCCTTGGAAAAATAGAACTTTTCTTTCACTCCGAATCGAGCAACGCGTGAGCGAAAATATGACATGGCAGCCTGGCCGGACTCTTTCATGACGTCGCCAAGTTGCCCGGTAAGAAGCAGACTACCTTTTCCTTCCATGGGCGTAGCTTCTATATGAAGGACATCTCCGCCGTATGGAGTCCAGGCAAGTCCGGTAGCGACACCAATCTCATCCTGCCTTCGCTCTTCATCGGGCAGGAATCTGGGAACTCCTAGAAATTTACTAAGATTCTTTGCAGTTATGGACGGAATCTTCTGCTCGTCTTCAGCAATTTTTCTCGCAATTTTTCTACAAAGATTAGCAATTTCCCGCTCCAGATTTCTCAGGCCCGCCTCACGGGTGTACTGATTGATTATTCCTAAAATTGCTTCATCCGTTATGTTGAAATCGTTCTTTTTGAGCCCATTTTCAGTCACCTGTTTAGGAATCAAGAATTGGCGAGCGATTTTCAATTTTTCCTCATCAATGTATCCCGCCAGTTCAAGAGTTTCCATTCTATCGCGGAGAGCAGGAATGATCGGGTCAGCCAAATTGGCGGTCGCGATGAACATCACCTTCGACAAATCGAACGGCACATTGAGATAATGATCGCTGAAAGCATGATTCTGCTCCGGATCCAGCACTTCGAGCAAAGCGGCTGATGGATCTCCTCGGAAGTCTGCGCCGACCTTGTCTATTTCATCAAGCATAAATACAGGGTTATTCGAACCGGCGTTTTTCAGGCCCTGTATAATTCGTCCGGGCAGCGCACCAATATAAGTGCGACGATGCCCTCGTATTTCGGCTTCATCCCTCATTCCGCCCAACGAGATACGCGTAAATTTGCGCCCAAGCGCTCTCGCAATGGATCTCCCCAGTGACGTCTTTCCCACTCCGGGAGGTCCGACAAAGCAAAGGATCGGTCCTTTCATTTGTTTATTGAGTTTCCGAACACCCAGATACTCCAGAATTCGATCCTTCACCTTTTCGAGATTGTAATGATCCTCATCCAGTATTTTCTTGGCATTCTTTATGTCCAGTTTGTCCCGAGTTGATTTGGACCATGGAAGTTCCACTATCCAGTCGAGATAAGTGCGTATAATCGAAGCTTCGGCCGCATCCGGATGCATTTGGCCCAGTCGACTAAGCTGCTTTTCAGCTTCCTTCTGAGTTTCCGAGGGGAGTTTAGCTTTGGCGATCTTCTGTCGAAATTCCTCTATTTCTTTAGTTTTCTCGTCGATCTCACCCAGCTCGCTCTGAATCGCCTTAAGTTGCTCCCTGAGAAAATACTCCCTATGAGTCTTACCCATCTCTTCTTTGGCTTGAGTCTGGATCCGCGCTTGCATGGCTGATAACTCAAGTTCTTTGGATAGCAGCTCGTTGACTCGGCGAAGTCTATCTACTGGATCAATAACTTCGAGAATGGCTTGAGATTCATCTACTCGCAATTTCAAATTGGATGCCACCAAATCTGCCAAGCGCCCCGGGTCTTCGATTGAATCCAATATTGCAACCGCGTCCGGCGATATGATCCCGCGAAGCTGTAATATCTTTTCAGAATTCTCCTTGACCGATCTCATTAAAGCTTCCATCTCGATGGTAATTCGAGGCGCAGGTGGCTCAGGAATCTTGCTTATCCGAACCTTAAAAAAATCCGGAGATTCAAGAAATGAGACAATCCGAGCTTTAGCCAGACCTTGAACCAGGATTTTCACCCGACCATCCGGCAGCTTCAGCATTTTGACCACCATGGCCACTGTACCGACATGGAAAATATCGTCGGGCGCGGGTTCCTCTTCACCCGACTGCTTCTGCGTAGCCAAAACAATAAGTCGGTCCCGTTCCACGGCCTTCTCTACTGCCTTAATTGATTTATCTCTACCCACCATTAATGGCAGTATCATATAGGAATAAACCACTACATCGCGTACAGGCAGGAGCGGCAGCACATCGGGAATATCTTCCAGTTCTATCTGAGGCGGCTTTTGGCTTTCGTCCGCATCAAGATCATCCTTTTTATCAATCACTTCAGGCATGAGCGTATTCCTCTATTTGCTTCAACATCCCACAAATCGATATGAGCTGACAAGTTTTGACTGAGTCGTAGGTCAGAGTCAACTTTACATATTAAGAACTTTGTCCCGGAAAGTCACGCTGTCAATCCCTAAGTTCGATAAGCATCCCATGGTCACGACTTTGGGACAGAAAAGAAAGGCAGAGTATCAGAATTGGTCCAAATCGGAACCCGAATAATCCCATCTTGACCCCTTTATGAACTTGGAATCACCTTCAGCGGGACCGCTGCCGGTCTTGAATACTTCCATTAGACCGCCGGGAGCCGAGGTCATCAGGCCCGTCTTGGGATCAACCTTGCGAAATTCCACTGATTGGGGCGTTGCGAAGTCTTTAACCGGTTTGTCGCGTAGGACTTCTCTCATAAAATAGCCCCAAATAGGCGCTGCAGCTTTACCTCCCGTCTCGGCGTCCCCAATAGGTATCTCTTCATCGAATCCGACCCACACGCCGCAGGAGTAGTCCGGCGAAAAACCGACAAACCATGCATCCATAGCTTCATTTGTAGTTCCAGTCTTGCCTGCAATATCCGGCCGGCCAACGATTTTCTTTAGCACGGTCGCAGTCCCATCCTGAATCACACCCTGAAGCAATGAAGTCATAATATATGCTGTCCCTTCATCTATGGCTCTTCTCACCATAGCCGGGCCTCTATCCGGGACATCACCATCTGTTTGGATGCCGCTCTGAACGCGATGAGCAACTTTTTGAATCTGAGGCTGATCCTTGGGCATCGGGTCATCCAGCATTATAGGAGAGTCGCGCTCCTCCAGAATTTTGCCTTTCCTATCCACAATCCTTTTGATGTACACGCCGGGAACAAAATAGCCCTTGTTTGCAAAAACGGCATATGCGTTAACCTGTTCTTCAAGAGAAACACCAGTAGACCCCAGGGCTAGGGTCAGATTGTCCACTAGCGGCGAAGTATAACCAAGCTTGCGCGCGTATGCTTTCGCTTGTTCGAGGCCTATTTGCTGTAAGATTTTGATCGTCGGAATATTCCTGGAGTGCACTATTGCGTCCCTAAATGTCACCGGCCCTTGAAAACCGCCCCTGTAATTCTTGGGCCGCCAAAATTCGGCGGTTCCGGGGATGTTCAAAGAAAGCGGTGAATCGATAATGATATCAGAGCATGTGAATCCTTTATTCAGTGCTGCGGCATAAATAACCGGTTTAAAGGATGAGCCTGCCTGACGTCGCGCCTGTGTGGCGCGATTGTACGTGGATGCAGCCGCCCCGGATCCGCCTACAATTACTCTGACATATCCAGTCCGATTTTCACGCAACATCAGCGCGGACTGAAGCAACGGCTGCTGTTCGGCTTCCAAAGGGAACTGGCCGATCATTTCTTCGGTATATTGTTTGTAGTTCTTCAATTCGGGATCGGTCCTTGCGAACTGTCTTGCATACAATTCTCTGCGCTTCAGATTCGGGTCCACAATGCGAACCTGTATCAGATCACCCACTTGAAAAGGCAGATCTCCAGGAGCAAAATTACGTGTACGCCACTCAGGCTTCACATTCGGAACTCTCACCCACCATTTGGGGTTAGGATCTATTTTGATTTGACCCACGTATTCTTTCTTTGTGCTTCCCCTAATATAGCTCCCCATGCGAACGTAAATGTTCTCACTATCGATTTGTGTGACAATCCCTTCCACTATCTGACCGAATTTTAGAGGCTCATCCATCGCATCGGTCTGCTCTTTTAGAAACTCCATTACCTCTTTTACGGTCAAGGTCTTGATTGGTCCACGGTATCCCTGACGTTTGTCCAGCTCTCTCAAACCCGCGTCGATTGCCTGATGAGCTGCTTTAGTCATGTCCAGGTCCACCGTGGTGTAGACTTTTAACCCCTCCTTATTGACAGTTTCCGTACCGTACTTCCTATCGACATAACGGCGGACCTGCTCCACAAAATCCGCAGCCACCTTGCTGTGCGGATTCTGTCGAGTGACCAGCCTGGGTTCTTCAATATTGGCCGTATCGTATTCGGCTTGAGTAATGTGTCCGTCGTCCAGCATACGTTTAAGAACATAGCCCCTGCGTGCCAGTGCTCTTTCCAGGTTTATCTTTGGCGAATGCTTGCTGGGAGCTTTTGCCAGTCCGCCAATCATGGCACACTCGGCAATGGTCAAATCTTGTACTTGCTTATCAAAATAGGTTTGGGCTGCAGCCTGCACCCCGTAGGCCGAACTCCCTAAATAAATCTGATTGAGATAAAGATGGAGTATCTGTTCTTTGCTCAAGGAGCGCTCGATCTGTACCGCAAGTATAGCCTCCTTGATTTTACGAACGAATGTCCGCTCAGGTGTCAGAAGGAACGTCTTAGCCACCTGCTGGGTTATGGTGCTGGCTCCTGATTCAATGCCCCCCTTGGACAGATTCTGCTTGGCCGCCCTGATTATAGCTTCTTTATCAACGCCTGCATGGCTCCAGAAATTCTTATCCTCCGCGGCTACGAAAGCATTTTGAAGAGTTTTGGGGACATTTTCTAACGGCACGACGAAACGCCTTTCGGTAGCAAATTCTCCAATTAACTCGTTCTTGTCCGAATAAAATTCCGTGACTGTCGGAGGGGAATAATTCTTCAGTTTTTCAATTCCGGGCAAGTTGTGGGTGAAATAAAGATAGCCCTGCGTGGCGATTCCGGTAACGCCGGCCAGGCATGCTATGAGAATCAACATGACAAAACGCGCTATGCCGCCGAAAAAGGAATTTCTTTTTTTCCCGGTACTGGGTTTGCTATACAACTCTCGAAATGGGTTGTTGCCTTGACCGGTCCTCTGGAACGGAGACTTCACCTTTTTGCCTCCCGATTAACCTCTCGTGCCCATTCTTAGCACGGAGAAGCGAGCCTGTCCAGGGCTATAGTGTAAAATATCTTAAGTTTCAAGTAAATTGGAACAAAAACATAAAGCACTTTATTTCCGTAATCTGAAAAAGGGCTCCCTAGTGAAATGTCAGACGCCCATTGGCCGGCAAACCCCAATGGAAGTAGATACAGCGAGGCTGGAGTTCGCAGTCGGATCATGCTGCCGCATGCGAGGGTCAGCGGTCGCCAAAGCTACTGTTTGGGCAAGACACTGGGTCTCACTTCCGGATACCGACCAGTAGTGGCATTATATCAGTAGTTGTTTGCAAGGGGAACTGTGAGTGCCGCGCGACAGGCCGGGCGGCGATACAAGATCGCCCGAGAATCCTCACCTAGCAAAAGAAGCTACCTTCCTCCCAAAGAAGTTTCCTCCGTCAATGTTATGAGGATTGCCCGCGGCGGGATAAAAAGGGCATAGATTGTGGTTGACTTGGAAAGCTGTAGAGGCGTATTCTCGGCCAAAAGTGGGTGTTTTTGATCTACTTGACCGAAAGTGGCCTCCGCAAAAATTGCGGACAGACAAAGCGCCGCGCTATAGGAACGGGAAGTGCATGAAACAGACTGTTTGCCGTTTGTAGACACACGGCCCGGAGAGTGCGGTGCATAATCCTGAATTGGAAGGAGACTGGGTGATGAGACGCTTTTTGACGATAGGCCTTGCTGCACTGGTAGTGGCAAGTTTCGTTTCTCCCGGACCGCTGGAAGCACAACAAACCATAAAAATAGGTATGATAGACACGTATAGTGGTCCTGCGAGCGTTTATACAAATGATGTAAGAGATGGCCTTAAATTGGCTTTGGACGGAATAAACGCTAAAGGTGGTGTGCTTGGCAAGCAGATAGTGTTTGTCACACGAGACGATAAATTCAAGGTGGATCTCGCACTCAACGCGGCAAAAGAGCTTATTATGAGCGAAAATGTCGACATTCTGGCCGGGACCATTAATAGCGGAGTTGCATTGGCCATTTCTGCTCTGGCAAAAAAAGAAAAAATCCCTTTCGTCGTGACATGTAGCAAGAGCGCGGCCATCACGGGATCAAAGGGTCATAGATACGTTTTCTCTATGAATGAGAACACTGCTATGATCGGGCGAGCATCTGCCATAGCGCTTGCCAAAAGGCCTTATGTGAATTACTGGATCGCCGGCGATGATTATGAATTTGGCCATGCCATGGCAGACGAGATCTGGAACAGGCTCAAAGCGTTAAAACCTGAGGTCAAGCTACTGGGCCAATCCTGGTGGAAGGTGGGAGAGCCCGACTTCACACCTTATATTACCTCTATATTGTCGGCAAAACCCGATGCGGTGATTTTGGCGGCAGGAGCCAACGACGCTGTGCCCTTCATGAAAGCTTCGAAAACCACTGGATTCAGTGAACGCGTTCCATTCTTGATGAACTGGGCGACGGAACTGTCCACACTGAAACCACTCGGGATGGACGCGCCTGAAGGAGTGCTGGGCCCGTCACCATACTTCTTTTATTATCCGGAACTCCCTGAAAACAAAGAATTTGTTGATAATTACAAGAAAATGTTCGACAAATATCCGTCGGCCTCATCAGCCGCCGGCTACATAGCCCGTCTTTTCATCGCCGAAGCCTTTCGAAAGGCCGGCTCCGTGGACCGTGAGAAATTCATCGATGCGCTGGCGGGACTGACTATTGACTCTCCCGTCGGGAAAGTAACCATCAGGGATTTCGACCATCAGATCATGCAGCCGATGTTCATAGGCGTGACGGAAAAGTGCCCGGTTATGACTTTTTGATCGCCGGTGACATCGAAACAATACCGGCAGACCAAGCTATAGTGCCCCTTGACGAGGTGAAAAAGGCCAGGGAGCAATAGACTTTACTCTGTAAGCTCTGCGCCGGTCATAGCGTGCCCTTTTAGACGTTTTTTGGACACGACTGCAATCCATGAGTGGCCAAAGACTCAGCGTTTAATTCCGCGTCAGGGATACAAGATTAGAATAAAGGAGCAGTCAACCTTCAGGTCAACGGAAATGTTTCCGGTCTTGACATTGAACGAATTACTATCTTACGATATGTAACGAACAAGGGGCGGCTTAGCCAAGTGGTAAGGCGACGGTCTGCAAAACCGTTATACGGCGGTTCAAATCCGCCAGCCGCCTCCAAACAATTATGAATATAGCCGCAAAGAGCCTTTGCGGTTTTTGTTTTTCGGGGGCGCGGACACAAATCTGACACAATCGTCTTCCTGGAAAAGCGAAACCGCCAAGTAGGAGCAGCCTAACTTGACGGTATTTTTGTTTATTTCTGGTGGAGCTGGACGGGATCGAACCGACGACCTCTTGAATGCCATTCAAGCGCTCTCCCAACTGAGCTACAGCCCCACAAACTTCTATATTACCAATACTGAGCCGACTGTCAACTCCGTTCCGCTAACCATTGATGTTTAGCGTGAAACCGAGAACCTCTTTGGGATCGGAAATCCGCAACAGATGATACGGAGGTTGATCGAAAACGTCTCCCTGTTTTACCCGCATCATCACTTCTTCCAGGTCGACCTGCTTGATCTTTTTCTTATCTTTTAGGCTTCTTTCTTTCAGATCCTCGAGTTCCGGTATCTTCTTAATTGAAAGAAATACAACAATTCGGTCCCCTTTCCTTTTAGGATCATATGTAAACCCTTTTTGACCCATTGGAATCTCTATAAATTGGAGCGCCTCGACTTTGCCTGTGTCACGGGGAAGCGCCTCAGGGGTCTTTTCCCTTTTGCCCCTCTTCGGTGCGACCTTCACGGGAGCAGGATACAAAAACTCCGTTCCTTTCGGGTCTTCCCGCAAAATATATGCATAACCGTTGAAGTTCGACTCGAATCTCATTTTGTACTGGTCACCTGGCTTAAATTCCACGTCAAATGCTTTAGCAGGTGTGAATTCGGTTTCTTTCTTACCCTTGATCAGCATTTGACTGCTCATTCCTATAATCGGGTTGGGGATAACAACCTTATCTCCTGCAGCCAATCTATTGCTAGCAGTCAGACCATTATAATCCGCCAGATCATTGACCGCACTAGGGCTAGCGTTTCCCATCCAGTTCTCGGCTATTTTGTCGAGAGTGTCGCCTTCTTTGACCGTATATACTGTAGTGTCGGGATCATTGCCGTCCTTACGTGGCTTGGAAAGATCTTTCCACGGATAAGCCTTAAAGTAATCGCTTTTCATCGTCAGCGGCGGCTTAGTAGTCTCTTCAATGGGCGGAAGGGGCGGCGGCTCGTCTTTTTTCTGAAAATACCCGCATCCAGCGATCAACCCAGGGATCAAAATGATCAGAATTAAAATGAGGGATCGTTTCATGACATCCTCCTGATCCTAAAGCCTGGGCCTTCGGATCTATCTGGCAATTCCCTGACGAGCAACGGTCGCTTTTTATCTGACAGATTTACGGAACTTTTTGCGAACGCGACCAATTACTGTGCTCCTTTCAATTTCGATTTAAACGCTTCCCACTGATCTCTGGCGTCTTTCGGAGCATACGGAAGAGCTTGCGAGGTCAACCGATCGATCAGGATCAGACCCTTCGAGGTCTTAACGACTGGCCAATCCGGAACAACCATTAACAGTACTTGCACCCCTGCAGCCACTATGACCAGACCGGCTACAGTTCCCATGACTGCTCCCAAAATCCGATCGAGCCAGGTCAACCGAGTCAGGTCCAACAAAAAATCCAATATTCTACGAATAATTAGAAAAACGATCTGCACCAGAATGAATACAATTACCATTGCCAGGATCATCGAGATCTGAGGATCGAGCTTGGAAATTTTGTCCAGATACTGAACCACTGATGGATAATATTTCAATGCAAGCAGCACTCCCAGAACAAGGCTCGCAAGAGCTGTCAGCGAACGGACGAAACCTTTCCATATGCCCAGAATGAGCGAGATCAGAAGAGTGCCCATTATAAGAATATCGACCAAATTATAGTTGTCGATTAACTGCATGTGGTTCGCCTCGCTAATCAGTGGAAATCATCCAGACTGCCAAATAAACTCCTCTCCAATTCTACAGGTTTTCGCAGACTAATCTCGATATATGATCCCCCTTCTCGACAGTTTGTCAAACTGGAACTGCCCGAAAGAAGGCAACGAGCAAGGGAATTGAGTGAAAAATCGGATGGTATCCCAAAAGAATTCTTTCGTTTGATTCCGCGGACCGCTTTTTTGCGTACACGGATGGATACCTCCTGTACGCCCTTCTATATTTTATAATTATATTTGTCAATATAAATCACATGTTTCTATTCAAACCTAAAGTTGAATCAAGAAAATGACCCTGAATCCATCTTGATACCTAATTATCTCAAAAGTCACTCCTTGCCCGCCGGAGCAAAATAATGTTAGATTAACTGCGATGAAATCATTTATCAGAAATGCTAATCGGAAGGCTGACGCTTTAAGATTGTGGAAGATAACTCCGGACATCCTGGAGCATGCGGAAGGGTCTTCATTAATAGAAGCTGGCAAAACGAAGGTGTTATGCGCTGCCAGTATAGAAGACAAGGTTCCATTGTTCTTGAAAAATCAGGGCAAAGGTTGGATTACTGCGGAATATTCGATGCTCCCGCGCGCCACTCATACACGTTCTTTGAGAGAAAGAGGCGTAAGAATCGGCGGTCGAACGATGGAAATACAACGTCTCATCGGCCGCTCTCTGCGATCGATATGCAATCTTGAAGCATTTGGGGAACGCACGGTTACTGTTGATTGCGATGTGATTCAGGCAGACGGAGGCACAAGAGTAGCGGCTATTTCGGGGGCTTGGGTGGCCCTGCATTTGGCGTTTGAAAAATTGGTATCCGGCAATGTTATTCAGTCAAATCCGTTATTAGATTCAGTTGCTGCAGTCAGCGTCGGCATTGTGAACGGCAACTTGCTCCTAGACCTGGATTATGTTGAAGACTCTGCTGCAGACGTCGATATGAATGTCGTGATGACACGGAAGGGCCGATTAGTGGAAGTGCAAGCCACAGCCGAACACGCGCCGTTTTCCGTGGAGAAGATGAACTCACTGGTTCGGCTGGCGCGGCTAGGGATAAAGACAATATCGAAAATTCAGCGAAAATCGTGCGAGCTATACCAAAGAAAACAAGCAAATGATTAAGGTGTCCGACCAGGCCCGGCGGTTTTAGTCTGAACAGGATTTTTATCATCTCCGGTCGACGAAGAAAAACCTGGTTCCGATAGCTCCGGCAGCTGATTAGCCGGATCTGAGGCGCCCGTGCTCGTCTTCGGGCTTATCACTGACAGTTTTTCGAGAAGCTCACTCTTGCGTGCTTCGTCGGTGGTAAGCTTCAGGGCTTGAGAATAATCTTCGGCGGCTTTGTCATTCATCCCTTTTGCCAAAAAAATAATGGCGCGATTTTCGTAGAAGATCGCCATCTCAGGATTTATACTCAGCGCTTTTGAGTATTCCTCCAGCGCCTTGTCCAACTCATTTAACTCATGATAAACCAGACCTCGGTTGTTGTACGCGATAGCATCTTTGGGATTCAGCTCCAATGATTTGGTGTAATCCGCCAAAGCTCGATCCGGATGCTTCAGCCTGAGATTAGTGTCACCTCGAACCCGGTAGATCTCGGCATTTCCCGGATCACGGGCCAGGGCCGAATCAAAGTCTTCCAGAGCCTTTTGATACTTCCCGCTCTTGTAATATGTGAGACCTCGATCCCGGAGTGACTGCATGTGACCAGGCTCGATTCGAAGCGCCTGCGTCCAATAATTGAGAGCCTGCTTCTCATTGCCTTGTCGATAATGGCTAAGGCCTTCCTTATAGTAATTTTCAGCAAGTGTTGCGCGTATTTGGCTTATTCTCTCCGCAACTTCGGGTACATTCTCAGGCTTTTTGGCCAAATCGACCACCTTCATGTACTCGTCAACAGCTTTTTCAAGATTCCCTTGTTTCTGGTATATTTCGCCAAGGGTCTGATATGCTGGAATATTCTTTTTGTTTAATGTGATTGCCTGTCGTAAAGTTTTGATCGCCTGATCCAGATTTCCTTTATCTTTTTCCACCATTCCGAGGGCGGTATAGGCTACACTCTCCTTTTTCGACCGCTTTATCGCGTCCGTAAGATCCTGGATTGCTCCGTCAAGATCACCCTTTTTGTGTCGAGCGATGCCTCGGTTGGTAAGAGGCAGAGTGTAATCAGGTTTTATTTCTAGAGCGCGGTTGAAATCCTCTATGGCTTTGTCGTAAAGACCTTTACGTTTATAAGCCACCCCCCGATTGTTGTACGCAAGATGATCCTGCGGATCCACTTTTAGGGCGCGATTAAAAAATTCAATTGCCTCATCCAGTCGGTTCTGACTCAAAGCATCGCGCCCCTGATTATAGGCATCCACAAATTCCTCTTGCGCCAAGGACATCGAAGGAGTCAGCGCTACCAGAAAAGTCACTAAAAACAATAACGTCTTCATTCCACCTGCGGTCCTTTCTGGTTTTTTAGGTTTCCCCAATTTTTTTGATAGCAATTTAAACACATCTACTCACATCTTTGCGTTACGGTTCGCATCTAATCAAGATAGTTCAAAATATACTAAAGAGTAAAATACCATAATACCACCCATATAGGCAATCCAAATTAACACGCAATAATGCTTTAAGGATAACCTCTCACAATTAAATATTTTGCTTGACACGTATATAGGGTCATGTTAAACGCCATTTTCAATGAAGCCCTCCAAAGGGCTAAATTCAGTATCCTTAGCTTGAGCTTACGCCCTCAAGTATTATGTGAAGGATCTGATAAAAGGAGGATGAGGTATGGTGATAAGAGTCGCTTTATTGCTGTTCTGCCTACTACTGACGGCCCTAGCGCCGGTGGTCCATCCCGGAACTGCCGGTAACGCAGCATTGGCCTATTCAGCTCCATGTCCTCCACCTCCGTCATGCGCGCCACCACCCTGTCCGCCCCCTTCGTGCGGTCCCCCATCGTGTGGATCCGGCTTTACCGGCCCCGGAACTTTGTGCGGTACGTGCCTCAACATATGCACAACTTGTTGCGGCACGTTGATAGGAATTCCCGCGGCTATCATGCAGGGTATTCTAGCGCCTCCTCCTCCACCAAGATATCGCCCGCCGTCTGGTTGCGGACCCACAATGTGTCCTCCGCCGACGTGCGGACCGCCCCCGTGCGCGCCCCAACCCATCACGAAGTGTAAACCGGTGTCGTGTGAACCTAGGCCCATGCCATACGGCTACGCGCCCGCTGCTGCCGGCCCCGCACCTTTCATTGTTCCCGCGTCCTCACCACCAATTGCTTCATTCTACATGGGACCGCCTGTCGAGCAAAGTGGGTTATCAAATATGGTGAGCCAACTAGTTCAGATACCATTCAGACTAGTCTCCGGAACATTGACTGCGCCTGGATCGCCTTGGGGGCAAGATCTCTTTGCCGCTCCCTCGGCCGGCTCCAGCGAAGCGACATTCGGCAGTTATTGGTAATAAGCCAAACAGGCACCACAAGATAAAAAACAGTTTTTCGAGGAAACCCAATTCCTCCTAATCCACAGGGGACGATGATTCGTCCCCATTTTTTTTGTTTTGTAGAATCCCGGAGCGAACTCGTTCTTATACAATAGCTTATTGCGCTAGCTCCGCTGGCCCCAAAGGGCGACTGGAAGTTCCTGCAATCTATTAGTGGAAGCATATTCGGGTCTTAGGCGACGTGATTAGTGCGGTGCTAATGAAATAATCCATTTATACAAAAGTTCCGCTGCCTCTAAACAAATCAAAAATTGATCCAAGGAGCCTCTGAGAGCAGTATATGAACTCACCTAATATTTGTTATGGGAAAACCAAATTTGTCGCGATCCTGGGTTTCCCTACGGATTGGACTGCTGAATTGGAGCGCCCCCCGCCCCTACAATTTTGCATCGGGTTTTCCTCGGATTTTACCGTCACCGCTTCTTCCACTCTTCCTTCGTTTCGTCTTTCAGCCGTTTTTTTCTATCCTTCCGTTGTTGGCGCAAAGACATCTCTTCTTTGACCTTATCATGGCGTTCCCGCTTTTCCGCATCTTGCAAATCCGCTAGTTCCTGGAGTTTCTGGGCTAGGATCTTTGCTTCGTACTTTTTCATACGCTGGCCGGTGGTAAGTTTTTCTTCTAAAGCTTGCCAATTCTCTGCAGATCCGCCGCATTCCGAAAAATGTTTCTGCACTAGATAGCCCGGAATATCACATATATGCATGCCACAGTATGGGCAGTACCTGACAAGATCATCCGAATCAGACCGCCTCAACATGTAACCGCGATCGCGCAACTCATCCGCGGATAATTCAAGCTCGACCCATATATCTCGCCTCTTGACATAGCCCCAGCCCTGACGTTGAACCCAAAGGGTTTCTATGACTTTGTCCGGTTTGTCCGTGCGATAGGTAAAACTCGCCGGATGTACCCAGAATGACCGTTTGCCAGGCATTTTACCTCACCGACAAAGGCTGACTTGACAGAAAGATTAATCGTAAATTAGTCTCAGACATCGATCCGATTGTCCTAAGAGTATAACTGATTTCATTTAGATTTTGTTCAGAATATGATTTTTGTCCACAGTTTGGTCATGAAAGCGCTTTGGACGGGATACGGGAGGTACCTTATGGTTGATTTCCAGGAAACCAATATGATTCCGAAATTACTTTGCACAGCAGTGGGAAGTTTGCCCCACACTGATCCTGAAGTTGCGATAGATCTCATCTTGAATAGTCTGAAGAATGCGCCTCACACGCCTCAATTATCCCGAGCTTATCCGCAGGAGTTGATGTGGATTCAGGTCAGTGAAGGATTGCCCCGATTTAGAGCAGATTACGAGCAACAGAGTTATTTTTTTGATACCTCGGGTGATGCTATCGGCGAGATTGAGCAATTCTATGCCAATTATTTGACTGCAACTGAGGGCTCTTCAACAGAGGCATTTGCAATCAGCCCCGACTACGGCAGAGGTATCCATCTTTTTCTGGATCGATTAAAGAATGAAAATCGCAAATTCCCTTTCATCAAAGTCCAGGTCTCTGGACCGCTGAGTTTTGCGCTGACCGTTACGGATGAAGTCCGCAAGCCTATATTCTACCACCCCATGTTTCGAGATGTGGCGGTCAAGGGTATGGGCCTTAAAGCCATCTGGCTCCTGGACCAGTTCAAACCGTTTGCTGAAAAAATAATTATCTTTTTCGACGAACCCAGTTTGAGCGCATATGGATCTTCCGCGTTTCTCGGTCTATCCAAGACGGACGTCGTTGAATCGTTGGAGGAAGTAATTAATATGGTACTGGATAAGGGGGGAATTCCAGGTATTCATTGTTGCGGAAACACCGACTGGGGAATGATCATGGAAACTTCGGCTCGCATAATCAATTTCGACGCGATCGATTATGCGGAATCATTAGCTTTATACAGTGAACAGTTGAATCAGTTTTTGGGTCGCGGCGGAGTCTTGGCGTGGGGTGCCGTCCCCAACACGGAAAAGGCCGAGAAGGAGACACCGTCCGATATTATCCGGAGAATGCAGTCAGGTTTTGGAATTCTCCAAAAAGTTGGAATTGACAGAGAATTATTGAATAGCCACATTATAGTTACTCCGGCTTGTGGATGCGCGGGCCTGAGCGAAGAGCAAGCCGAAAAAACCTATAAGCTTTTAGCAGAAATTGAGGAGATAGGGCCGAACGCCATATAGAACCCGATATGAAAATATATGAGGTCCGGACCTGTTTGCAAAATGGACGTCCGGACCCCTACTCAGGAACTCTTAAATTTCATCCGGAACGCAGACGGTTGAAAGCAATATGGTTTTAGCATTTCTCTAAGGTTTTGGACTTTTTCGATGCTTGAACGAAAGGATATGTGATGGGAACCACGTTGGCAGTTGCGGGAAAAGGTGGAGTCGGCAAGACTTCGATAACCGCTCTTATGATTAAAGCTCTAATAGACAGTGGTCAGATTCCTCTTTTAGCCATAGATGCAGATTCCAATTCAAATCTTCATGAAGTTCTCGGGATTAGGGAGCCTCGTAGTGTGGGTTGCGTCCGCGAAGACACCAGGAAAATGGGAGACGACGTGCCGGGCGGCATGACCAAAGACCGATTTATGGAGTATCAGATTCAGGCCTGTCTGGAGGAGACCAAAAATTTGGATTTCATTTCGATGGGTCGTCCTGAAGGACCTGGCTGCTACTGCATGGCTAATAATATTCTTCGTGAAATAATCGCTCGCCTAACCTCGAATTATTCCGTGGTGGTCATTGACAATGAAGCGGGCATGGAACACCTGTCTCGACGCACTGAGGAGGAAGTAGATCATCTTTTTATAATTTCCGATCCAGCACCTCGAAGTCTTCGAACAATCGGTCGAATCGTGGAACTAATCGGAGAAATGGGCGGCCGCGTTCGTGCCAGTCACATAGTGCTCAGCCGGGTCAAGGGGGCCATCGAAGAGCTGCCGGAAAATACAAGGAATGAGATTTCCAAGCTCGGGCATCCGGTCGACGCTATCATACCGTATGACGAAATGCTTATCGATTTGGATCTTCAAGGTGAGCCGTTATTGAAGATACCTACCGAATCACCATCTTACCAATCGGTTCGCAAAATGCTTCAGGACATCAAAATAGTGAACAATTAAACGTTAAGGTGGAGTTCTTTTTAGCGGCAGATCGTACGAGCAGTGAATGTTGAATTCGGGGGAGAGCCACTTCTCGAATAGTATCAAGCTTCACGATTGCGTATGAACCGACTTGCGGATCGGTGAATGTCTCGTTTGCTATTTGAAATTTCTTGACTTCCCCGGCGGGCAGATTATACTAGAGACTGAATATTTCTAATTTAATTTGGAATCGGTGGGGGTTCTTGGGCAACGAATTCGGGAGTATGTTAGGAGGTTTTAGGGAGATACATATGGTGTATACCGACGCCCAAGCCTGGCTGGAAGCTCATGAACTGATAGAGTGTAAGCCGCTCAAAGGACGCTGGACCCGCAAAACTTGTTTGGAAATATCCAGGCGAGTTCGCAAGGCGCCAAGAAATGCCAAATCACAAGTGAATGCGGTGGTATCACGCACCTTACCGTGTGCGAATTGCCCCATCCTGGCCGCGCTGGAAAAGTAGCCGAATTGCCTATCACAGCTACCGCAAGTGTGCATTAGGTGAGCAAGGTTGAATTATGTACAGGCAGTCCTAAACTGCTTCAGCAACCAGGGCCCTGATTACTTTTCTATCGAGGTCGATGTAATTCGTTCTATTTCCTGCCGAATAATTCTCTCAACCATGTCAAGGACTTTGGTTTGAATTTCTTCACGAATCAGTGTTATTACCTCGTCTCGTTGAGGCAATAGTCCTCTGGTTCTCTCATCGAATAGGCCTCTTGAAATTCTCTCAACCCAAACGCGTTCCGGAAGATTATTTTGGACAGCTTCCGCAATACTCGATGCGATTGTCTCCTGGAATCGCTCTCTTCCAGGTAATATGTCTCTGATAAGTTTGAGGATTTCCTCAGTGTCCGGTAGCAATCGGTTCACTGCCTCTTGAACCTGAGCCTCAGTGATTGCGCTTTGAATTCTCTTTTCCAGTATGGCCCGCATCTCGGCGCCCAACTCATCTTTGCTTGGGATAGACGTTTCAAGGCGCCTATTCAGAAGCGAGATAACTTCTTCAGAAGAAGGCATACACTGGAGACTATGTTCCAGTTTTTCCACAACTTCCGATCTGGACGGTATAGCATCTAAAGCCCTGTCAACTCTCTCCATCACGACCTGGGCCGTTGGTAACCCCTCGAAAGACTTGTCTAATCGTGCTCTCAATTCATCTTTGGACGGGATGGCCTGTAGTGCAACCTCAATGCGCTGATCTATGCCGTCCGGTGTCGGTAGTGCAGAGAAGGCATGATCCAGACGAAGCCTTATGTACTCCTGTGACGGAATGCCCCTAAGTGCCTGGTCAATACGTTCTACCACCATCTCTGACGAAATTGCTTTCCCAAGGGCTTCATCTATACTTTGCTTAACGACTTGCTGATAGGGTATCGTTTGAAGAGCCTTTTCAAACCTAGCACTGAGGGTCTCCGGAGACAAGAGCGGCGCCAAGGCCTCACTCAAACGATTGCTGAGTTCTTCAGGAGACGCAATACCGCGGACTGCTTTATCAACTATGTTGAGAATAGTTTCCGGTGACGGCAGAACACCGATAGCTTGGTCGAATCGTCGCGATATCTCTTCATCCGCTGGAATGGACTTCAAAGCGCTATCGACACGCTCAACAATATTACCGAAAGCTTGATCGAATCGTTGGGATATTTCCTCGTCAGCCGGGATGGACTTCAAAACGTTATCTACACGCTCAGCAATATTCGAGATGGGAAGGAACTTACCAAAAGCCTCTTCAAATCCCTTAGTCATCAGTTCCGGGCTGTGAAGGCTACGGACAGCTTTCTCGATCCGCTCGGTGAGATCAGGGGAAGACGGCAGAGATGCTTTTATCGCTGCATCCACTCGCTCGGCTATGACCTGATCTGACGGAAGGTGTCCGTTTATAATCAGATCCACTCGCTTAAAGATTTCCTCACGAGTCGGGAAGCTTCTGGAGAGCCCGAGCGTAATTCCTTCCATTAATTCTTCTTTGGACGGCAAAGACGCTTTTACAAGTTTCTGATAATCTTCGCTATACTGTCGTTGGTCCGGCATAACTGCAGGGGGCGCGGTCTCGGCCAAGCCAATCTTACCGACATCCTTGAACTTCTCATTCACAATTGAAGAGACTATTCCCGCGATTTCGCTTACGGAAGCTTTCCGTTCATCAGTCTCAACTGCCCTGGATTCAGCAATAAGGGGTTTCACACCGGAAGCTTCGGAAACCTGAGCTCCTTCAGAAATCGGAGCAGTTTTGGCCTGTTGCCTATCACTGACAGCAGATGGAACCGCTTCGAAAAACCGAGAGGCAGGTTCCGGCGGCGATGGAATTTCAAAAATAGACTCGGAGGATTTATCTGCCGGACCGTCTTCCAACGTGATTTCCTCTAAGGAAATGTCCTCGGTCACCTCAAGCGCAGGTTCCTCTTCATCACCGAACAGCATACTGTCTCCAGCTCCGGTATCCAGTGTCAACTCCTGTAGCTCAGCCCCATCAGATACGGCCGCGACTTTGTCAAAAGCAATCTCCCGATCTAGATTGATTGTGCCGGTTTTCTCTTCGGGGAATTTTTCTGCCGGAAACTCTTCAGTGGGGAGTTCCTCTCCGAAGAACTCTTGCGTCGTAATGTCTTCATACGGTACTTCTTCCAGGGTCAACTCTTCAGGCGCTTGACCCGTCGCTCCAGCGGAGGCTGGCCCTGATTCAAGATCGATTTCCAGAGAGCTGTCATCTTCATATTCTAGATCGATCATACCGCTTAGATCTTCATTAGCAATTTCTTCCATATCGATACTTGCGACCGGCACAGTCTCCTCGAGATCCAATCCGAGCGATTGCTCGTCCTCAGAGTCAATCGCCTCCAGTTCTTCAGCCTCCATTTCCTTAATAGCCGTGTCTTCCTCGAGATCTATGATGTCGATCTGCTCAAGCTCGCTTTCCGATAAGGCGCCTTTCACTAGTGAATCATCATGTAACAAAAGATCTTCCGAAGTTAGGACTCTTGTGGGATCCTGAACCTCGAGAATTCTTTCGATATCAGTATAGCCATGGTCCGATGTGTCCGTCTTTTTAGCTGAAGGCGGTACCAAAGTGAAATCAGATTCGGCCTCCATGCCCGATTCCATCATGCTCAGATCAATGGTAACCGAATCCTTGGGGATTCTATCAGGTTGCTGTTCTTTGGTCACCGTCGAAAAATCGGGCAACGGTTCTTCGATTGCCGTCGATTCTACTGGCATTGCTCCCAGGCTTTCAATTTCCATCGGGAGGTCTGAAACTAATTCTATGGTGGGCTCGAATGACGTTCCGTCCTCGACCTCAGTTTCCAGCTGCATATCATCTAAATTAAGTTTGACAGTGTCCCCGTAGCTGTCTGCGGAAATGGCATCCGTCGAGGGCTCCAACTCCGCGATTAGAGTACCTGTATCTATTTCGACAGTGTCACCGACATCGGTGGGAGACTCGTCAATGTTCACTTCTGCATTAGACAGTGCGAGCAATTCCTCGGTCATTTCGCCCGAATCGTCTTCGAACTCGATGGTCAGCTCATCCTCGTCCACAGTGGCCGGTCTGTCTTCAATGCCTAGCAGAGATTGCACGGCGCTCTTTAGTGTCTGCCCTTGAATGGGTTTACTGAGATATCCATCGGCTCCGGCTGTCTTAGCCTCGGCCTGAGAGGGTCCTTCGGGATCACCGGTCATAAGCAGGACAGGCACATCCTTGTAATCCCTGGATTCCTTTATGCGGCGAACAAGTCGCCAGCCGGGGACATCTTGCAGGATGGAGTTCAAAATAATCAGGTCAGGTTTTTGGTTCTTTATGGCACTCTTCAACTGACCGGAGGTCGAAACACCTATGAATTCATTTTCTGCCACTCCTAGAAAGCGCGTTACGGCTTCCTGGCTCCGACTATCTTTGTCGGCCACGACGATCCGGTAAGACATGGCGACCTCACGATTTTTCTTTAAAATACAACAAATTCACTATAAATGTCAAACAGTTTCAATCGGGTTGTGAACGCGTTCCCAAAGAAATCCGCATGTAAGGAGCGGTGTTGCTCATAAAATATCTTTGAATTTTATCATAACTTTCTAAGATTGGAACAACAACTCGAGCCTGTTTTTCATGACAACTCTTAGTCCACATGGTACAAACGAAACTCTCTAATAATACTTGTATTCCTGCTAATGACGTCCCCTCCCAAGCTGTTTCAGACTATATCCACTTCCTAACTTCCAACCATTTGTATTGAGGCGCAAAGCCGTCTAAAATAAAGTCACTTTGCCTTCGAAGGTCATAGGGAAATTAGCCAACACAAAAAATATCTAATTATAGATGTGTAATATCATTATTCTATCTAAAATGAATTAGATTATTTGGCTAATAGTTCAAGATAGCTAAAAACTTGACTTACTCCACATTATCGTCTAGTTTGAGAATTGACTCGAAGAAAGGAGAAACTTGTCATGCCCGAGGCTTTTGCCACGGCATTGCCGGTTCACGCGATGAACGATCATAGTATGTGGGCTATTATTATGGGCGCGGGATGGGTCGTCAAAGGAGTAATGGTGATGCTCCTCTTATTTTCCGTTCTGTGCTGGGCCATAATTCTCACCAAAACAATAACTCTCTCCAGAGCTAGGAAACATACACAGCTTTTTTTCGATGCCTTCCGCGAATCGCGCAAATTTTCTTTGCTTTATGCCGAAGCCAAACAATTTACCCATAGTCCGTTAGCGCACGTTTTTCAGGCCGGTTACGCGGAACTCAGTAGGCTCTCCAGAATTCAGCAATCCAGCCAAAAGAATTCGGCCGAATCATCCCAGGAAATCGAGTACGAACGGACCGGTATGGATAATATTGTGAGATCGCTCCAGCAGGCGGTCACAGCGGAGCGAGCCCGCCTGGAAAGAGGCGTTAACTTCCTGGCGACCACCGGTTCCGCGGCGCCGTTTATCGGTCTATTCGGGACGGTCTGGGGCATCATGGAATCGTTCCGCCGCATCGGTGTTATGAAAAGCGCATCACTGGCTGTTGTTGCTCCCGGTATCGCTGAAGCGCTCATTGCTACCGCGGCCGGGCTTGCAGCTGCAATCCCTGCGGTTATCTTTTACAATTATTTTCTGGGACGTATAAACGTGATCTCAACGGAAATGGACAACTTCTCTTCCGAACTTATTAACATCATTGAAAGGATCTATTGGCAGAAGAGATAGAATTCAATCATAACGGCGCTACACAGTGTCAAAGACATTAAGGATTTGGTTATGGCGATCAGCATTCATACAACCAGAAAAACTCCCATGGCGGAAATCAATGTCACTCCTTTAGTCGACGTCATGTTGGTGCTCCTGATTATATTTATGGTTACCGCGCCGATGATGCAAGAAGGGGTTTCTGTGGAAGTGCCGCAGGCCCCAGGGGCGCCGCTGGAAAAAGAGCCAAATGTAGAAGAAATTGTCGTTTCCGTAGCGGAGAATGGAACAATCTTCGTCAATGAGGCCGCGGTTCCCGAGACCGATCTAGTAACCAAACTGACGCAAATGACGAAGGGCGACCAGTCACGAGAGGTTTACCTAAGGGCTGACACGAAGGCTTCATACGGGCTGTTTGTGCGTATTTTGGCCACATTGAAGACCGGTGGTATCGACAAGGTGAATATTGTCACCAACCCTCAAGAGGAATCCGCGCCAAGGCGATGACACGATTCTCGCGAAGATTGCCGGACTCGACCAGCCCGAGGATGATGGCACTTTCGCTATTCCTCCACGGAATAGCAATCCTAGGTCTCATTATTTTTGCCTATTCCGCGCCTCGCTTTCAGAAACCAGGTCAGGCGAGTGTCAGCCGGGTTGGGATAGTGGAAAGTGTCGCTCCTCCCCGGAAGGTAGAAAAGCTTCGGGCACCTACATCAAACCAAAAGGAAATACCGGAAGCCATAGAAAATACCCGAGTCGCATTCGAGGAAACTAGGCAAGAAGTAGCAATGCGGACTTTGACAGAGGCTCCTGGGAATTCCATACACCTGGCAAAACGAAAGAAACCGCCGCGTCGAGTCGATCCACCCAAACCCCCTGAGAAGAAGCCAGAACAGGTACCACAAAAGAAAGAGGACACCCAGTCTTTCCTTAACGAACGGCTAGCATCGATACGTCGAGAGGTTGAGAGCAAGAAAAAGGATGTGCCGGATGTGAGAGATAATGTCTCTCGAAATGAGACGGTATCGAGTGGCCCGGTACTTTCGGAGGCTGAACTGTTGCGCTGGTTGCAATTAGTGAAGAATCGAATTAATTCCAACTGGTCGATCTTCGTAGATAATCGCTCCGTTTCCAAGATCACTGTAATTGGCGTCCGGCTGGGTGATGACGGCAGAGTAATGGATGTGGCAATTGACGAAAGTTCCGGAGATGACACCTTCGATAGGTCGGCAATGAGAGCGGTGCTTCAGGCATCGCCTTTCCCACCGCTTACCGCCGAAACCCGAGAAAAAGTGGTAAAAGCCGGCGGACTTGCTCTTAGATTTACTCCGCGAGGGCTACAGTGAAACAAATCTCGTATAAGAGCAGCGGGGTTGATTTATTTCAGCGGCGGAGATCCGCGGCGGTTATCCTTCTCATCGCATGGTTACTATGCCCTTTGCTGGCGCACTCCAAACTCGTCATAGATCTTGATACACCGGGGCTCGCCAAAATGCCCATAGCGGTCCCGGATTTCGTTTCAGACCAGCCCGGAACCCTGGGCGGCCGTGAGCTTGCCGCGATCCTGAAAAATGATCTGTATTTGACAGGACTGTTCACTATAGTTGACACATCTTCACTGCCAATCTTGACTTCCGAAGGCCAGCCCGATTATGAGGCATGCTCGCGTGCAGGAGCTCAGGCGGTCGTAACCGGCAAATTTCAAACCAATAATGGTCAGCTGGTTGTAGAAGGGAGATTGTACGATATCGCTTTGAAGAAAATGGAAATGGGGAAGCGATTCACAGCAAGTACCCTGGAAGAGCGGCATTTGATCCATAGGTTTGGGGATCGGGTCATGGAAGCGCTGACCGGGGTACCAGGCTGCTTCACCTCACGAATAATATTTATCAGGGACTCTCCCCCAAAAGAAATTTTCGCCATGGACATTGACGGCGGAGATCTGCGGCAGGTGACCAATACCGGCACAATCAATATGTCGCCGAAATGGGCTCCTGACGGCCGGAGCATCCTGTTTACCTCTTATTTGAACCGTAATCCTGATTTATGGTGCCTGGATTTAGAAAGTATGGACTTGAGGTCGGTATCCAATAGACCCGGCATCAATGCGGCTGCCCGGTTTTCTCCCAGTGGAGATACTGTTGCCTTATCGCTAAGCTTTAATGGATCACCTAATATATTTACTATAACACCTGAAGGTAAAATAATAAATAGGTTGACTAACAGCAGAGGAAATGATATCTCTCCCACATGGTCTCCGGATGGAACCGCCCTAGCCTATGTTTCAGATCAGGCCGGGACACCGCAAATTTATATTATTCCCGCAAAAGGCGGCCAACCGAGACGACTGACATTTACAGGTAATTACAATACAGAACCGGACTGGTCCCCCACGGGGGATTTGATCGCCTTTACAGCCCGGATTGATGGAAAATTTCAAGTATGTACCATCAAGACTGATGGTACTAATTACCGGGTGCTCACCAAGCAAGGAATGAATCAAGATCCTGCATGGTCACCCGATGGAAGAATGATCGCCTTTTCTTCAACTCGTGATGGAAGGCGGCTTATATACCTCATGGATTCTCGCGGCGAGATCCAGGTCCCAATCTCGAGTACTTCCGGCAAAGCACCAGCCTGGTCTCGCATCGCCAGATAATCCCAGAGGCTAAATCTGTAATCTGTAATCAAGGAGAAGACATCAATGTCGACTCGCGGCCTGAAAACAATACTTTTGCTGTTTATATCGTGCTTCGTATTTGCAGGCTGCGCACAAAAAATAATCAAGCCGCCTTTCCCTCATCCCGGTGCGAGAGGACCATACGCCGGCGGTCAAGTGGCTGAGCAGGAGCTACAGGCATTCCAAGCCGGTCTAAGGCCTGTCTATTTTGATTACGATCAGTACACGCTTAGCCCGCAAGCACAGGCTGATCTTCAGTACAACGCGGATCTGCTTAGAAGGGTTCCACAAGTAGCGCTTGTGGCGGAAGGCCACTGTGACGAGCGAGGAACAGCCGAATATAATCTGGCGCTGGGCGATAGACGTGCACGATCTTCGGTGGAGTATTTGACGGCCCTCGGAATTGATCCTCACCGATTCTCCATCGTTTCGTACGGTTCGGAATTACCGATCGACCCTGGACACAATGAAGCAGCATGGTCCATAAATAGAAGGGTCTATTTGAGGGTTTCCCGATAATGGCCACGCGGCTCCAGATTATGGCCGGAAAAATTCCTGTAATTCTTTCTCTCTTGATACTCGGATTTTCCGTTCCCGGGTGTCTGACCAGATCCGCTGGGCCCACCCTGCCCTACGTCAAACCCGCTCAGTCAGTACCCAACATCGATCCAATTTCTGTCCAAATTTCATCTCGCATGCAAGAATTGGAGACGGAGATGCAGCGTTTGAGAGACATGATAGAACGTCTCCAGGCGGGGAACGGGGCTGAAAAAGAAATCAGGGACTTGCAACAAAGGGTCGCCGTGATTGAAAAACAGATCGGCCTCCAACCATCACAGCGATCCCAGGGCACAGCACCGGGAGCCTCTCCGGAATCCTTAAGGCAAACGCCAATCAGAGAGCCGGGTACTGTTGAGTCAAAAAAGTCGCTTTCGGGTGTTATTGGCCAGGAGGCCGCTCCTATAGAGCTTGTTGAGCCTCAGGGCTCTGAGGAGGAACAGGCATTCAAAGAGGCATATTCTCTTCTGAAACGATCGCCCGACGAAGCGGTCAGGCTATTCGACGGTTTCTTGAAAAAATATCCTAAAAGCCAGCTGGCACCGGATTCGGTCTATTGGATGGGAGAAGCTCGGCTGGCGCAATCCCGGTTCGATGAGGCGATATTATTATTCGATAGGGTTATCAAAGAATTCCCCGGTTCCAAGAAGGAATTAAATGCCCTTTTGAAGCAGGGAGAAGCCTTCGAAAAAATGGGTGATGCTCGATCCGCGGGCATAATATTTCGAAAGCTCGTCAAAGACTTCCCACATACCGCTCAGGCTAGGTTGGCAGGGGGCCGGCTAAAATCCTTGCCGCAACGGCAGTGATTCCCGGTTACTCACGAGAATCAGCACAAACCAAAGGGGCGGCTGTCCGTCGGCCCCACTAGTTGACTGAATCATGAACGGAACTTGCTTGCGAAACCTTCCGGAGTCGCAGCTTCCGGATTATTGTCCGTAACTACCTTGCGGGGCCATTTGCGGAGCGCCGGCCACACCCGGGTAGCCTTGCTGAGGCGCGGGTTGTTGCATCATCTGGGGTGCAGCTTGGTACCCCTGAGGGGGTTGGTACGTCTGCGGTGCGGTTTGATATTGCGGCGTAGCCTGGTATTGAGGCATAGGTTGATAGCCTTGCGCCGGCATTTGATATTGTTGACCCGCCGCGGCCATGCCTGGTCCGTATCCGGGTTGCATGGCCTGCGGCATAGGCTGTTGCATTGGCTGTTGCATTGGCTGACCGTAACCTGCCGGCGGCCCCTGTGGAGAGATAACTGATGTTAGGCTGCGGCATCTGGGGATAGGGCGCCTGCGGGCCGTAGGCTCCCGAGGACCCCTGCTGCTGCGCTTGAGGGTTCGAAGGGCCTGACCACCAAGGATTAAAGACGTAGCCCGGATTACCGGTCCACCATGCCCTCAAATCACCCAGAGCGGAATTGTCAATTGCATCTCTGGAAGCGCCACCTGAGAAAAGCCAGTCAAAAAAGCAGTGACCTGGCGCCGTGACTGCAAGTGGCACTAATATTATGAGCATGAACATCAACTTTTTCATCGAATTATTCTCCAAAGACACAGTTTTAAATAAGTTTGGTAGCAATGATAACGTGTATGGAGGAATCAGTCAAGAATTCAAATAGTACGTGATATTCTTAAAGATTGATTCATGGGATGGTGAGCGGGTGGAAGGAGAATCAACGCGTAGCGGTAGCACTTCCGCGATCTGCAGTTTTTATCAAAAACATGTTTCCTTCAAGAGGCGTCAGGCGTTGGTCACGGAGACCTCCAAAACGTGTCATCAGAGGAGTCGGAACAGCGCGCTGTTTTTCAACCATTTCCTTACGCCTGCTCTCCGGATTCAAATAAATACCATTCTGGATCAATTCAAAATGGAGATGTGGTCCCGTGGCGTCCCCGGTTCTACCTACGAGTCCGATTATCTTGTCCTGCTTTACAGGTTGGCCTTTCTGGACGTAAATGCGATGCAAATGTCCATACTTGGTTTCATAACCATTAGCATGCTTGATGCACACAAGATTGCCGTAACCATTTTGACTGCCAGCGAACGTGACCACGCCGTTGGCCACGGAGTGGGCCGGTGTCCCCTGTGGGGCGGCATAATCGGTACCCATGTGATGCCGACGTATTCTCTGGATTGGATGAAAACGATTCTTCTGGAAGGCTGAGGTCATTCGCATTACTCTGAGGGGAGACCTTAGAAGACTTTTCTTTAACTCGGTTCCTTTTTCGTCATAGTACTCATCCTTGAAAAGGATGGCCACTTTTTCCCCGGGTTTCCTATCCGGGCCGACCCATTTCCCTTTATAAACCGCAGCCAGTATATCGCCGTAACCCGAGGGTCGGTCATCGGCATACTTTCTTTGAAAAAGAATTTTGCATGTATCTCCTCGACTGGATTCACGCTCGAAATCAATATCGTACTGAAAGACTTTCGCGAGTTTTGACGGTAGATCCCCGCCCTCGCCGACCCTTCTTAACGATTGTTCCAGGGTTCCGGTAATTTGAAAACAAATAGCCTCAGTCTTATAATCTAGAACAGCATCCTCTTTCCAGCATTGAATCTCAGATCCTTTAAGCGCAGCATGAAAGACATTGGCCGGATCGTATTCCACCATCGCTCTAAGGAATTTGCCATCCTGGTCGATGGTTACGCTATAGCTTCTCCCAGGCTTGAGAGGAGTGTTTGCGTCAAATGACTTTTTGACGCTTTGGATTGCGGCAGCCAGTTTTTCGGCGATTTTCTTGGATAAGTTCTCGTCGAGCAGATTAGCATTCAACAGCAAGTATAACGTGTCTCCCTCGCCGGTAATATCCACCATTTCCTGCGAACAGGGGCCGGATTGCCGATCTGTTTTAAGGAGTTTTTCTTCGGGGACAGTGACGGGACAACCATCATCGACGGAGTCATGATGAGATATCCCAAGAGGACTGGAAAACGGAATATTTGCCGAGGCGCCGGGAACCAAATACAGGTATAACCCCGTGGCAATAATCCCGAAGGCCAGAACAGACATAATACCTGCCCTGACTACGTGTCCCGAACGGGAACGTAGAAACCTGCCTATCTGGTTGTGACCTTTAAACACCGTCTTAATCCATACCTCCGGCAGCGGTTAAACATAACACTAATCTTCAAGCCGGTCAACGCCTAATTAAACGCATTTTCGCGGCAGTTTCAAGGTATTTTTACGTCTAGGAACATTTTGTTCCAAAGAGTGTCGTGTACGGTGCAAACGGGATATGGGAAAAATTAATTGCTAAAGTCTTCGGAATCGAACCCTCCGGTTTAGTAGGATCAGACGGAGGGGAGGAGGCAGCCATGGCATCCGACCAAAAGTTGTGGCTGGATGAATATGCAGTGACGTGCAGAGTGTTCAAAGGCAGGTGGAGCATTCGTCATTGCCTTAGAATGTACAATGATATAAAAGACTTGAAGATTCACATGTCATCGAGAGCTCGAGGAAAAGTGACCCGGTACGAGTCCTGCTATAACCCTTGTGAACGCTGTAAGGTTCTAAACCGTTATATTGCCAGTCTCCCGACAGATGAGAATCAATACAACGAAGAAGAAGCTTACAAACAGGCTATCGCGGTCTAACAGTCGGTTTTGCGCAGCAATTGGGACTTAATTGGTCGTGTTCATGCCCTCACGAAATGTTTTTTGAATTTCCGAGACATTTCCCCATCTTTTGTCCGGATCCTTTTCAATACATTTCATAATAATGAATTCCAGCCAGTTGGGGGTTATCGGATTTACCAGTTTCGGCGGTGTGGCATGAACTGTCCTGTGCTGAAGTTTATAGTCCAGTAGAGTAGGACCTGTAAACGGATATTCTCCGGTCACGGCAAAATACATCAAAATTCCCAGAGAGTATATTTCCGCTGCTTTTTCGCGGATGATACCTGGCTGAGAACTGAAGAATTCAGGCGGCATGGTGGCCGGGTTCATCCCTGGTTCCTGCCATCTGGGCTGGCGAGCGCCGCTGATATTTCTGAATACCTGAGAATACCCAAATCCGCATATACGGCAGTCTTTGAGATTCTCGCTAACTAGCACGCTCGAAGGCTGGAGATGTAGATGAAAGGTCCTCCGAAGCTTTCCGTCCAATCCTCTGTATTGATGGGCATAAGCTACGGCATCAATAATCTTGCCCATCAGGACGATGAAATTCTGCAATTCAGGCCTTGTTGCGGTCTGGAGGACATTTTCAAGAGTAACCGGGCAATACGGGTATATTAAAGCCGGAGTTCCACCCCTGCCCGAAACCAGGTCTTCCAATCTCAAAACATTGTCATGGACAAGATTGTAACCTATGTCACTTATGCCGATTAGAAAATCCTTCATAGCATCGGGTTCAAGTAAATCTTTATTGATTATCCTCATCAAAACATTGCGGCCCGTAGTTGCCTCAACGCCGATATTCAGGCTCCCCCAGCCGTCCACAACTAACTCAGCGGTGTCTTTGTAAGCCAATCCCCCGGTTGAAGGCCGAAACAGTTCATTGGGATTATAAGTTGTGACCTTACGTCCCTTGGCGTGACCGGAAACAAAGGTGGTTACAGCGTCCGATGATGTTCTACTACTATCTATCAGTTGTATCGTCTGTGCAGGTTCAGGAGGATTATCGGGCGGCTGCGCTACTGAGGTAAGATCTGGGGGTGGTAGCGGTGGAACTTTTTCCGAAGGACCAAATTTCTGTTCCGGTTTGTGTTCTTCCGGATGGGGTTTAGGCTTTTCCGTACGCCGAAACCTATCTTTTTGTTCAGGCAATCGCGATTTTGATTTTTCGGCAGCCTTTTCAGGTCCGGCCTGTTGGGGCACGGCTGTCACCCCGTTTTTCCGTTTCGGAGTGGGCCCGTTTTTCGATTTGTTCAAATTCATCAAATATTCATTTATTTTGGGTTCTTCAGTCTTTACTGCTTCCATTATTCTTATGGAAAAAGTATCCGTCATCTCGCTCTGCATAAGAGCGAGGGCCGTTGAAGCCACCAACTTATTTTGTCCTTGCTTCAACAGAGGTTCCAACAACCGGTGCTCTCTATCCAGAGATCGAGCTTTTTCCACAAGTTGCTTGTTTTCCGGACTAATCATTATCAGATGCAGAAGGTATTCAAAGCTTTTTCGGTAGTTGCTTCGGTTTTCATAGGCTCTAATTAACGCAGTGAGTAAAATCACATTCTCTGGTTCATAATTGATGAGTTTTTCTAACAGGGCTATCGTCTTATCATCGTGGGCGCCTGATTTGATCAGATGTTTGAGAATACTAGCGTTTAGCTCTCTGTTACCTTCGTTTATGGTTCTCTCTACGAGCCCATTATCAATAATGCAAATCGCCAGATCATTCAGATAGTCATGGTTTTCGCCATCAATTTCGTGCAGAATGCGTAATTTCGCCATATATTTGTCGAGTTCTCCACGCGTGAGGTATACGGTGGCAAGCATTTTATTAATTCCGACGGCTCTTGGTTGAAATTCGAGAACTCTTTCATATGTAGCCACCGCATCCGGATGAACTTGTGATTTGGAAAGGAATATTTGAGCGACTTTCTTGATGATCAGAGGATTGCCTTCAGCTAGGGCATCTGAGACACGATCATTGTCCACGTACAATCGCGCGGCTTCTTCAATGTAAGCATCAGGTTGTTCTTTGTCGAGCTGATGCAGTATAGTCAGTTCGCTCACTGCCCTTCGGAAATCGCCTCCTTGACTGTACATATCTGCAAGCATCCTGTGGATTCGGAGATCCGTACGATCATACTCCAGGCATTTCAAATAAATACGACCCGCTTCCGGATTGTTAATTTTGTCATCCAGCATTTCCTTGCAAATAGCCTTGACAAGCACTTTATTGTCGGATTCCGCGGCAAGATCCGTGTGGCCTTCCTTAATGAGATAATCGACAGTGCCAGTAAGAATCTTTGTGTCCATAGGCCGTAGTTCCAGCAGGCAAACGGCATGTTCGAGCAATTTTTTCGGATCATCCAGTCTAAGATATATATGAAATAATTTTTCGTGAATTTGTACTGCTGTTTCCTCATTCGGCCCGGTTTCCAGATACTCCTCATATATTTCTGCAGCTTGGGCCTCCCTACCAAAAGCGCTCATCAGGTCTACGCCGAGAATATAATCTTCGGCACGTTTTAGCCCGGCAATCTCCCGCATTTTTTCCCAGTTTCTAACAGCCTCCTGGATTTCATCGGTTCTTTGATAACAAACTGCTAATCGACGATAAACATCCGGGTTACGAATATCGCCGCCATGCATAGCGAGATACCGGTTAAATTCTTTGATCGCATCGGTAAACTCACCGGCTCGATACAGTTCTTCGGCCCGCTTAATCGTCGCCGGTATACTCACCGCCTCCCTTACAGCCTCTTGTTTTTTTCTACTCCTGATAAAGTATAATCCGACCGCCATCGCGCTCAAAAACAGGGCCGCAACAACTACAAACAGAATTTTTGGGAATCCTTGAGATTCGGAAGGAGGGCTCCATGGAACAGTATGTTCTTGAGCTACAAAACCAGACACTGTCTTATCGGGCAATCTGATTTCAACGAAATTGCCCCTTGGGCCGACCACTTCAAGAATGGCGCCGTCGAGCGCGATTCCTAAGATCTCCGAAGTTGCGGAAGGCCGGCTATAGATCTTTACCGATAGTTTATCTGGAGCGACTATCTTTACCGCCTGAGCCAACTGCGCGTTGAGATTCGTCGTCGAGACAAGGGTAACGAGTAAAAATAAAATTGACGAAAACGAAAGAGATGCGGTTTTTCCGCGCAAGTATGGGCTCAAAAGATATCCCCTCGTGTTTCGAGAGTCCTTGTAGTAAGATTTACCAGTGAATAATTATAGCTTAACATGAATGTCTCAATGTACAAAATCCTAAAAAAGGGAGAACAATATGTGGACAATTGAGATCGAGGTGAAACAGGAATGACTGACAAGTCTTATAGTTTTGAACAAGGGCCGATACGGCCACCCAGCGAGGCTGGAAGCCTGCTGATAAGAGTTACAAGGAACTGCCCATGGAATAAATGTGCATTCTGCCGCACCTATAAAGGCAAGAAGTTTTCTCGCCGCAGTCTAGACGAAATCAAGGCAGACATTGATGCCGCACGTGCGGTGAGTGAAGAAATTAAGCAAATGTCCTGGCGAGCGGGTGATGGAGGTCAGTTGACCCGACGAGGTTCTGACCACAATTGTGCAAAATCCAAGCCTGCCGGATTCATTTCGTTCAGTAGCTTTGTGGATAGCTTCCGGAGGCGACACCGTGTTCCTCCAGGATGCCAATTCTCTCATGCTGTCCACGGAAACATTAATCGCTGTTTTGAACCACATTAAAGAAAGCTTTCCTCACGTTCAGCGAATCACTTCTTACGCGCGCGCCGCGACACTCAAAAGTAAAAGTGTCGAACAATACATTCAGCTCAAGGAAGCCGGATTAGTCAGACTTCACGTCGGCATGGAATCCGGCTCTGACAATGTTTTGAAATTGATAGATAAAGGCGCCCGTGCCGATCAGGTCATAGAAGGCGGCAAGAATGTCGTTGCGGCAGGAATATCCCTTTGCCTGTATGTTATTCCCGGAATTGGCGGCGTCAATTTATCAGAAGAGCACGCCAGAGAAACTGCTCGCGTTATCAATGCCATCAATCCTGGATTCGTGAGGTTTCGGTCATTGTATGTCACGCCCCGAACTCCTCTCATGGAGATGGTGGAAAATGGGACCTTCCGTCCGCCGGATGAAGATTCCATGGTGCGCGAGATCCGCACCATTGTAGAAAATCTCAATGGCATTTCCACGACCTTGGTCAGCGATCACGTCCTAAACCTCTTGGAAGAGGTCGCAGGGACTTTGCCCGGTGACAAAGACCGTATTTTGGGAATTATAGACCGGTATTTGAATCTGTCAGATGACGACAGGCTAATTTTTCAACTTGGTCGCAGAGGAGGCTTTGTAAGATCTTTAGATGACTTACTGATGAATCCTGCGGTTAAACTTCGACTGATGGAGGCAAAGCGCCAAATTGACAAAGACCTTCCCGGAGGAGTTCCTGCGTACCTGCAAGCGGTGAAGCAGCAGTACCTCTGATACGAGTTGGGTTTGATTAGGATTCTGCAAAGAGAGAAAATAACGATCTACATCAAAGCATTGCGGTTTGGCTCATTGAAAAAAACATAGGGGACAGCTTCTAAAGCCGTCCCCATATTGCAAATACCAATATCTTCAGAAGAACAATTATTCCGTATTTAGTGCGGTATCCGGCACACTCTTCTTCGGATTATCGATTTTAAATTGTTTGACCGTCACATCGCTCTTCAGCCAATCGAGCGCCTTTTTAGCCACTTGATCGTGTTCCAGATCTACGACAGGTTTAGGATAGACCGGCTTGGGCTTATTTTTTTTCGTTTCTTCTTCCGCTTCTTGTTCCTCTTGCTTCTGGATTTCTTCCTTCATATCCACATCCGGCTGTATGCCGGTCTTTTGGATGTGGCGTCCCTTGGGTGTGTAGTAATAAGCGGTGGTCAATCGCAGTCCCGATCCGTTATCAAGCGGTATGATGGTCTGAACCGACGCTTTTCCGAAGGATTTCTCTCCTAAAATAAGTGACCTATCGTGATCCTGCAACGCGCCGGCCACAATTTCCGATGCGCTGGCGCTTCCCTGATTGATCAGGGTGGCCATTTTGAATTTATAATGTTTTCCGGTTGTAGTTGCCTTAAAGTCCATCCGCTGATCTTTCGCCCTGCCATCGGTATACACGATCAAGCCTTTATCTATGAACATGTTACTGACTTTAAACGCCTGATCCAGAAGTCCTCCGGGATTATTACGCAGGTCCAAAATGACGCCCTTGATACTTGAATCATCACCGGCTTCCCTTAGTGCATTCATGAGATCCGTATCGGTACTTTCCTGAAAATTAGCCACTTTGATATAGACATATCCGGGTTCCATCACCTGTTTCTTGACCGATTGCACATGGATAATGTCTCGGGTGAGACTATAATCTTTAAATTTTTTGAAGCCTTCCCGCATAATTGTAATAGTAACTTTGCTTCCTTTAGGACCTCTCATCATCTTGACGGCCTTGACCAGCGTTATATTTTTGGTGGTTTCTCCGTCTATCTTGATAATCTTGTCGCCAGGTTTAAGTCCGGCCTTGAATGCCGGGGTGTCCTCGATGGGCGACACAATCGTCAGCACGCCATTTTCCAGCGTAATTTCGATCCCTAATCCGCCAAATTCACCTTTTGTCTCCACCTGCAATTCTTTGAACATGTCCTCAGTCAAGAAGGACGAGTGCGGATCCAGAGATTGGAGCATTCCGTTAATTGCTCCCTGAAGTAGTTCCTTATCAGCCACTTCTTTGACATAATTCTTCTGAACGATCTTCATGACCTTGTAGAACAGTTGTAATTCTTTGTAATCCGGAGACTTACCGGAGTTTTCGCCCCATACCCCAATTGCCGTAATTAGAATAATAGTGGCAGTTATGATTATCAGCACTGAAGATTTAATTCTTTTATGTATCATGGGAGATCCTCCCGTATGGATTGCGTCATTAAACAAATGCCTCCTGTATCAAAGCGGTCAATGTTATCATATGATTTCCGTTGTCACAAGTGAAGGTACCCGCTGGAAGGAATATTGAATGCAGAATTACATTTATCGAGTAGATCCCCGTATGATCCCGCCTATTATAATGTCCATGCTTTTTGGAATCTTTCTCATAATTCTGGAAGGGGCCACTCAGAGAGGGTTCCTGTCATTCGCTCTCCTCTTACCGTTTTATTACCTGGGAGCGGAGATCCTGGCAAGAAAAATAATCATTCGAGAGCGTGGAATTACAGTGCAAAAATTCCTTAGATCAGTGCATATGGATTGGTCTGAAATCGAAATGCTGGACATGGTACCAACCGGCAGAAAGGTTTTCCTCATCCTACAGGGAGGACAAAACCGCCCGTTGCTGATAACCAATACGATTCATGGCTTTGAGAGCCTATTACAAAGAATAGTGGAAAAATTACCCCAAGAAAGGATTTCCGAACCGGTTAAAGACTTAATAGGAGAGCGGCCATCCAAGTACGGTCCCATGATTCAGGCATGGATAGTTTGCCTGGTGCTCCTGGGAATAGTGGTGGGAAAATTGTTGGGATACGGTTAGTGTTGCCCCACATCCGAACAAACTTATTCGATATTCACTTAATTCTGATACGCTGAAAATCGCTTCAAACCTGTCAAGGTTTATTCAGTACCGTATTCGTCCGGGTCTTTTTCCGGTTTTCTGCTTTGAACTGCTTGACAGTCACATCGCTCGTGAGCCATTCCATCGCTCTCTTGACTACCTGATCATTCTCCACATCAACAACAGGTCTGGGGTACACAGTTTTTTTGGCCTTGCCCTTCTTCCCTTTATTCAAATCGGACTCTTCCTGCTTCTGCATTTGTTCTTTCATATCCACGTCGGGCTGAATGCCTGTTTTTTGGATATGTTGCCCTTTGGGGGTGTAATAATAAGCAGTGGTCAAGCGCAGTCCCGATCCATTATCCAAAGGCATAATTGTCTGAACCGAGGCTTTCCCGTATGATTTGGAACCCACGATAAGAGACCTGTCATGGTCCTGCAGCGCTCCTGCCACGATCTCGGACGCGCTGGCGCTGCCCTCATTGATCAACGTTGCCATTTTAAACTTATAATGTTGTCCGGTTGCATCCGCCCGGAACTCCATGCGCTGATCTTTTGCCCTGCCGTCTGTATAAACGATTAAACCCTTGTCAATAAATATATTGCTGACCTTGACGGCCTGATCCAACAGCCCGCCGGGGTTGTTGCGCAAATCCAGAATTACACCTTTAATCCCTAAGTCATCTCCGACTTCTTTGATAGCGCTGAGGAGTTCCGAATCCGTGTCTCTCTGGAAATTTAAGATCTTAAGATACACATATCCGGGTTCTATGATCTGCTTCTTCACGGAATGCACATGGATAATATCCCTGGTTATTACAAAATCCTTAAATTTCTTTAAACCTTCCCGCATTATAGTTACGGTGACCTTGGACCCTTTTGGGCCTCTCATCATTTTAATGGCTTTAATTATTGTTATATTTTTGGTGTCTTCTCCGTCGATTTTGATGATTTTGTCACCCGGTTTCAAGCCCACCTTAAATGCAGGCGTGTCCTCGATCGGTGAAACGATGGTAAGTACTCCATTTTCCAAACTGATTTCGATTCCAAGCCCTCCAAATTCGGCATCCATCTCGGCCTGAAGCTCATTCATCATGTCTCGAGTCATGAAAGACGAATGGGCGTCCAGAGATTGGAGCATCCCGTTCATTGCGCCTTGAAGCAAGTCCTTATCTTGCACATCTTTGACGTAATTCTTCTGCACGATCTTCATCACTTTGTAAAAAGTTTCCAGTTCCTTGTAATCCGGGGACTTGCTTGTACTTTCACCCGAAGCTCCTACTGCGACCATTAGCGCTGCGACGGCCACTGCAATAATGAGAAGCAAAGACTTAATATTCTTGTTTCGCTCCATCGAAATCCTCGCGGTGTGTGCTGATGGGCGAATAAACTTCCAATTCTTCGCCCAAACCATGGACCATAATACGCTTTCTTTTCTCATAAATGAAGATGCTTCAACTATATGGATCAGTAATCATTCACGCAACAATGCTTGGGCTGCTCCTCATTAAGATCTATGGCAATTGCTATAAACTCGGTCCTTTTTGAAATTCCTGGTTCCACCTTGGATCTGCGAATGGGCAGGGTGCGCAGTCCACGGCCAAGGTCCCTTAAGTCTCCTGCACAATCCATATTTGATAGACAACATATTTTTCTTGACACAAGCACCTAAAGACCATTCATCTAAATCTTGACATGGCTATGCGGGGGCGATATTTTGCGGCCTCTGTCCAAGGCAGCACAAAACAAGAGAGTAATAGATGAAGATCACGCCTCTTGCCAGCGGTAGTTCCGGGAATGCTTATCTTATCGAAGGTAATGGTTCGGCCGTACTTGCTGATGCAGGCCTTTCCGGGAAGCAAATGCAGCAAAGACTGGAAATAGCTGGGGTTGACCCAGCCGCGCTTAATGCCATCATCGTTTCGCATGGTCATTCGGATCACATAAAAGGAGTAGGAGTCCTATCCAGAAAATACAAGATACCAGTTTGGATGAACCGCGGGACCTGGAATATTGCAGAACAGAGTCTGGGCCGGCTGCATTCCCTGGATTTTTTCGAGACTGGTCGAATTTTTGAGCTGGGACCATTCCGAATACATCCTTTTTCAGGTACCGCACGACTGCACAGATCCGGTTGGTTTCAGGATTTCGATGGGCACCTGTCGCTTAGGTATTGCCACTGATTTGGGCACTGTGACAGGACTCGTCACCACTGTACTGACTGATCTTCAAATACTGGTGCTCGAGAGTAATCATGATCCGATTATGCTCAGAGACGGTCCTTATCCCTGGGAATTGAAACAAAGGGTTAGAGGGCGTCTAGGGCACTTGTCCAATATTGATAGCGCCCATCTATTGGAACGAGTTTTTTCCCACGAACTTCAGGCTGTGATATTGGCGCACATGTCCCAAACCAACAATCGCGCGGAACTCGCCCTGGATTGCGCTCGTAAATCTCTCAAAGAACTTCTCGATAATGATGGAACAATCTGCTGCGCGTCGCAGGACAAAGTGGGACCCGCGATAGAATGGTAACATTTGTGATGGGTAAGGAGGACAGGTCCGAACCGCAGGCCACAGCCTATCAATTTCGGCTTCGCAATTTAGTCAAAAGTCGCAATATTTCTATATAGAGCCAAATCAAAGTGACCATCAGCGCAAATGCGCCGTACCACTCCATGTATTTCGGCGCGCCGCTTCGAGCGCCCTGCTCGATAAAATCGAAATCCAGGACGAGATTCAGCGCTGCCACGACGACCACAAACAGCGAGAATCCTATTCCGAAGAGCCCGTTTTCATAAATATACGGGACACGTATACCGAATAATCCGAGAAACCATCGAAACTAAGTATACTAAAAAGATCCCCCCGGTGGCGGCCGCTACGCCCAGTTTGAAGTTCTCCGTCGCTTTTATCAAACCCGAAGAATAGACTGCCAGAAGCGCCACCAATGTTCCAAAAGTCAAACCTACGGCTTGGATTACGATACCAGGATATTGTGACTCGGCAATAGAGGATATGCCGCCGATGAAGAGCCCCTCCAGTAGTGAATAAATAGGAGCGGTCACCGGGGCCCATGTCTGCTTAAACACAGTAATGAGGGCCATTATAAGGCCTCCGAATGCGCCTATGGTGACCCATACCACAACTGAGTTCGGATCCGAGGTCTGGAAGAACCGATGCCAAGTCCACCCAGCCGTCAGTATAACGCACAAAAGCAATAGTCCGGTTTTATTAACCGTACCCTGGATTGTCATGGCTTCCTGCTCGGCAGCGTAAGGAAGCGCGCGAAAAATTTGATCGCTAAGCGCCGGATTACCGCTTCTCATGATGCCCCCCTCTGTGTTCCCTCCTAAATTGAGCATTCATTTTCGAAGACTCCACCCGGAAACATCTCCTTCTATAAAAGAAGATTTTCCGGAGCTGTTAGTGTTCCCAACAAACTCTAATATTATTATTATGCATTGGTTTGGTTAAATACAGGTTCGAAAAAGTGGATTTCGTTCCGAGCCGTACTCTCGTTTCTCAAAGATGATGGGACTCGCGCTTGTCGCTTCATGATATTCTTTGCAGCCGAATAATGGCCTGGTACCGCTACAAAGTTCCGCCAGCCGATAGCCAAGTTGCTATCCGATGCCTCATTGAGTAGGACCGCCGGACGGTTTCCTAGCCCTAAAATTCGCTACCGTTTGGGTCAGCATCTTGGCAAGATCTTCAGCCTGTTCAAGTGTCATGTAGATCTGCCGTTCATAAAGTTCCGCCAGCGTTTGCCCGCCTTTGTCATCAGTAGCTGGAACCAGTCTACCGAAAAACATTGAGATATCGCGAGGGGTTGTGGCTACCATCGCACAGTTGGAATAGTAGACGGAAATGTCTCGCGCCAACACCCTTGATGGACCCATCGGCCCGGCCGGCCGCTGTGTTTCAGCCTGTTCAGGCCCGTCTTGCTTTGCCATACCGAATTCCTCCTATAAATGAATTAGCGTGTGCTATTGCATGTGCTAATAAAGTATTTGTTACATACCTACGGATAGGCTGTCCATCAATAAAGTAGCAATTAAATTGGGGACAGGGGTTGTGTACCGGTCGGGTCCACATTTATTCTGTACGTCATCGATGTGGATTGATTCTTAATTCTGTCATGAAGCACGGTTTTCATGAGAACTTCGCGTTTTGCTGTTTTTTTTACGTTCATCTCCATTTTGTAGTAGAGGTCAAGTATCGGAGAGCGGGAAATCTTATTGATTTTGAGCATATTTTCCTTGCCTCCGATTACTTTACCGTTGCTATCCAAAATGAAAACATCAACTGCCAAATCAACAATAAATCGGCCTTCTGAAAGCAAAGTGCTCACATTCGACGGTTCAAAATAAAGCAGAATTCGGTTGAGCGACTGGCCGGATTCAAAGGGTGAGTAGAGGCCAAAACCTTCGATAGAATTGCACAAAATGATCTTGCGAAATCCGAGCTTGCCCTTGTTTCTGAAGCTCAATAATCTTCTCTTTCAAAGTCTGGATTTCAGAGGCTTCTTTGGTTGCAGAATCGCCGAGTTCCTCACATTTGGAACCTCCCTGCTCTGGAGAAGATTGAGGCGGCGCTTTCTTGGCCTCAGTTTCGTCAGAGGCAGTAGAAACCTTCAATGAGAAATTGTCACGAATTCCGGAATTACTCGTGGTCACTAAGATGTCAGATCCAGGAGATAATTGCTGATCAAGTGCACAGATTGGGCTGCCAACTGAGACAGTCAAGCAGACTATTATTACCCAAATAGGATGGAATGTCCTGCGATTCATTTGCCCGCTCCTCTGTGCGTTAACTATTCGTTGGCCGCTCGTCCCTCAGCAAATGGATCAAAGAGCGTCACGTCCTTCATGGCGCCAAATGGGCAGGCTAGCCCACAAACGCCGCATGCGACACATTTCTCGATATCAAAAGCGACTTTCATTTCGGGAGGTTTGCGACTTAAGGCCCCGGTAGGACAAAGACCTGTGCAAGCTCCGCAGTGAACGCATTTGTCTTCTTCTCTCCACACTTTATCCGCGAGGTATTCCACTATGACCTGTTGACTCTCGAGGAAATTGATACTTTGTTGAATCACGTCATCTTCGCCACGCAATTCCAGCAGAATGCGGCCTTCTCGTCGCGGCAATATTTTCGCTTCAAGTATATTGAAAACTAGATTGAAGTCTTTTGCCAGCCTGTAAATCACCGGTTTGTACATGATATTGGATTTAAAGATTAATAACACATTCTTTGAAGCCATTTTTCACCTCAATTAAGTGACATTCTCTTTCCGAAGCTCATATTTTAAAAGGTCAAGAGTGTAGCGGTACGAGTTCCAAATCGCCCAGGGCAGCCATTTTATCGTCCACCGCTGCTAACGCTGCTTCCACTCCAGGCACGGTCATGGCCCATTCCACAGCCGATTTTAAATCTTTGGTTGATTGGATTCTATTACCCATTGCGGTGGCAACCGCGTCGGCCAGCGCAGCATCTTTTGAAATTATAGTAGCTGCATCTGAAATACCCAAACTCAGACTGGGCCCTACCCGTCCTGAAGATGTGCAAATCCCGATAGGCAATATAGTAGGTTGAACCTGGATTCCTAATTCACCGCTAAACCGCGAATTTCCTGCAAAAATCCCAATAATGATAGGCCGTGCGATCTTGAGGAATATGTCTCCCCCATTTTCTATGATAACTTCGGGTGACCATTGAAGAAGCTCTTTTCCCACGAATTCGGCGACCGCTCCCGCGACGGCAGCCATAGGCCCAGTGCCTGCCTTTTTGCTCGCCCTAATCATGCTCGCCACTATAGGAGAATCTGAAGGATCTTCCTCCAACGGCTTAAGACTTGTCAAAAACTCAGGTTCCCGTGCGATGGCCCACTGGATCTGGGCTCTATACTTCTTAATCAAGGCCTCGGTCTGTCTTTCTAAAGGACAAAGCGCTTTCACGTATAGATCAGAAGTTTCGACAATCACCCGAAAAGTGTGGAAACCGTCAGACTCATCGAAGTTACGGTAGGCCCGCGGTTCGTATTCGATCAATGATTCCATGGGTGTAATCTGTTGTGTTTCTCAGTTATTAAAACCGTCAAATGAAACTGAAGGCAATGTCTCCTGAGGTTCCCCTAAGAAGAATCTCCCCGACTTAATCCATTCCTTTAAAATCGACGCTATTTCCAGCGCCGCGGAATAGCTCGACAGCGGAGCTGTCACCACGCTCCGACCATCAATTGATATTTCCCCTGTTTTGAGCTGTCCGTAAGTGACATAGGTTATCGGCGCTCCGCCATCCTCCGGATATGCTATGCCATAATCGACAACCGGCACGAATATCTCATCGTCTGAAACTGCTGTGAACCTGGCAATTTCTTCATTAAGAATGGGAATGGGCACCCCTATTCCCACATTCAGTGAGCACCCGTAACCGGTCATTGACGCCCCCCTCAGGAACTTGGCCGACATCTGTTTGAGATCCCCTCGAACGGAAAGAGTGCCGGCGCCTCCCATCACAACACCATTATCGGACCTCTTTACAGCAGGATTATGCTGAGTTCCTGCCCCTATTACATATCCTGTCCCGCCTCCGAGAAAGATTCGGGTGCCTAGGCCGATAGTCTTGTATAACGGATCATTGAGGAGAGGGCTCAATTGCCCTGAAGTTGAAAAATTTGCGTTTGAGCATTCAGGTCTTAATATGCCCATGTATGTGTATATAGTTTTCTTGGACAGGTTTACGGCACAGTTGTAATTTTGATAACAGTTCCTGGGATTTAGAAGGACGGCATCCGGAAAGTCTTTCAGCGTCATTTTGGCTTCCAGCGACCGCCTGGGATAGCAATCCGTTCCGTAAGCTTCAACCTGAAGAAGCACTTCGCGTCCCGCCACCAGGTCTTCAATGACATGCCCGCCACCATAACGGAAGCGCCCGGGAAAAACTTTGTTCAATGGATCATCATATTTGGGCTGAGTGGCTCCAATGTACACGTCCACGGCAGCGACTCCGGCGTATGCCTCAACTTCATTAAGATATACTTTGTGAGCTTTGATCCTGGGTTTAGTGTGGCCAAAATTCAAAAATGCACCGGATGAGCACATTATGCCGAATGTTCCGGTAGTAACCACATCGACTTTGCGGGCTGCCTGCACCGAGCCCTCTTCACGAGTAATCTTTATCATTTCTTCGGCTGTAACCACCACAGCCTCGCCCTGCTTAATCTTTCTGTTGATTTCGGCGAACGTTTTGTTCACTTGAAATTCGGCCATTGAAACCTCCTGCGAGCACTATCGGCTCGATTGGCGGACTTCAGCTTAGCCTTTTTGACTGAGACGGTCAAGAATCATTCAAAACCTACGCGGCTGCACAGTGATTTCGAGCGATCCCAAAATCTAAATGGGAGTTGGCTCGTTATGCAGTATAATGTTGAAGCCCGGGCTACAAGTTGTTTTGGAGGACATTGTTAATGGATGCATGTAAGATTTCTTTAGATTCCATTCGAGCGGCCGTGGAAGCTTTGGACCGTATAGGAACCGGGAACAGCCGGATTATGGCGGGTCGCGCTATCCACATCAATGTATTAATCAAGGAAGTCCCGGGAGCTGATGCGCGTCACTTGAAAGCGGCTTACAACGAAATCGGCGCGGAAGCGGCAGTCAGCAGCCAAGTTTACGCGCACAAAGAGGGAGCAGTCACCGATATGATCGTAATGGGTACAATATACCAGCACAGAGAAGTGCGAAGAATTCTAGCCCATGATCCTGTTATTCGACGATGGCTCGACGCTATTGAAGCAGTGGTCGAAAATTGCGAAGAAGCATCGGAATGAATAACCATACAGTCGGCGGTTATACGAGCAAATTTATGGTTTTGTACTCTTTAACTTGCGCGGACCGTGTATCCTTGGTCGATGCCAATTTTAAAACGACTAAGTTGTCACGGACCTCGATGCTCAGGTTCGATTCCACAGCCGCTTTCAGCGGAGACAAATTAAGCCCGAGCTGTTTATTGGTACAGATCGAGTACTTTGTCTTTCCCAAGAATCTCCCGCATCTCAAGATCAATTTCCACCAGGATTTCTTCTTTATCAAATCTGTAAGTGGCAAAGCGGAATAAATCATCTCCTCTAACAATTTCTCCTATTTCACTTCCCATATCATCAAAAGAGGAGTGGGCCGGACCTTTTTTCAAAAGATCCAGGACTTGGCTCTTATTCATTCCTAGTTTAATATCTCGGTACCCCTCTGGAATCTTGCCTGCCGATGCTGCGGCATTTCCAACAATCAATATTACGGCTAGGCATAGTACGCCTAAAAGGGCTCCCTTTACCTTCATACGATCCTCCGGTCGAAATGCAATTCGTGATAATCAAGCGTACCTTATAATAATACAACGATATCCTACTAAATGGAAGTTAAAGTCGCTGAGACATATCATTTTTATATTGTGTCGTCGCTCAGCGCCCGCCACCCGAGGCATGCAATGAAATTTGTACCTCGCGGTTGGGCACGCCTCCACTTTCAGCCTTCACCTGAAATAGCCCTGGGGGCTGGAAAGATGTTGACGATTTAAATATCGCCATTGCCCAATCGATGCGGCATCTGCAAAGTCCTTTGCTCAGGACCGGGCCTACCGGAATTCCGCGGGATAGCTACTTGCGGTTTAGGTTTTGCCAAAGGATGTTGTGCTGTGGACGGTTTGGCCAGAGCTGCGCTTACAACCTTTTTGAGCACGTTTGAAGGAATTGCGAAACCTATTCCTATATTGCCGCCGCCATTCCGACTGCCGTCTTGCGAAGCGATAGCGGTGTTCATACCCACTACTTGGCCGTCTATGTTCACCAACGGTCCCCCGGAATTTCCAACATTGATAGCTGCGTCTGTTTGAATAAAATCCCGCACATCAGAGATTCCGAGTGACCGCCCCTTGGCACTGACAATACCCGCGGTAACGGTTTGTGTTAGGCCAAGTGGATTTCCGATGGCCAGCACCCAATCTCCCACTTCCAAGGTTTGAGAATCGCCCAGCTTAGCGACAGGAAAATTGCTGCCATCAATCTTGATAATAGCTATGTCAGTCTTCGGATCGGCATAGATGATACGTGCTTTGTATTTCTTGTTACCCTCTAACGTCACCTGTATCTCGTCGGCTCCGTTGATCACGTGCCTATTAGTTACGATTAATCCACTGGGATCTACTATGAATCCCGATCCAAGTCCTTGCTGGCGAAAACGCCTCGCACCGCCTGGAGAACCGAAGAACTGTCGAAAAAATTCGTCACCAAGAAAATCGCGAAAAGGATGATTTTCAAAGAACGGGTCCAGACCGCCGAACTGACCCCCAGCCACCATCTTCACTGTGGAAACGTTCACCACCGCCGGCTTAACGCTTCTGGAAACTTCCCTGAAAGACTCTTGTAAAGCCCTGAGAGGATGAGACGAAGTTTGTCCGATCACGGGTGCGGCCATCACAAAAATGGTGACGAACAAAATCGCTGACGGAAACAGACGCTTAGCGTAGGACAACATTGTTTTCGAACGGCATTCCAAAGGACTATCAACCATCTTCAACATGCAAGCTCCTTATCAAATTCAAATCCACAAAGTATGACACGGGGGTAAGATATAGGTTTCTGTAATCTTCAAGATTTTTTTGTCAGCATGAAGATGCAATCGGCCAATCGATTTGCTAATCCTTATCCAATGTAATCCGCGCCGCATCTTTTGCAAAGAGAGCCGCCACATGCGAATGACAAGTGAAAAATAAGACTTGGATTTCCGACTCCGTCGAAAATTGTGTCAGCGCTTGGGCGGTCCTGCGCGCTCGCTCCATATCAAAATTCACCAGGACGTCGTCCATCATTAGGGGGATTGCGGAATCCCCTCGTCGATAAATCTCCAAATGGGCCAGCCTTAATGAGAGGTATACTTGTTCGAGAGTTCCTCGACTAAGATGATCTTCTTCCACTCTCGTCCCGTCCATACGTTCCACTTTGACGCGTTCACTGTCGAGCGGAAGGAGAATCTTTCGATAGGCGTTTCCGGTAATCTCTCCAAAGATGTGCGATGCGTGCTCCAGTATTTTTGGCTGTTTTTCCGATTCATAGATCCTCAGGGTTTTGTCCAGCAGACCCGTAGCTATTTTCAGCGTCGTCCATTCTTTAATACCATGATTCAGACGGGTCAATAATTCTTCCTTTTCAGCCAATAGCATTTCCGTCTCTTCTTCATTTTCGAGCATCGAAATTTCATTTTCCAAACGGCCGCTTTGCGCGGCCAATTCATCGGACATTTTACGTTGATTTACCAAATCTTCTCGAAGGCCGGACAAACGACGCCTGTTTCCTTGCCAGTCCTGACCTTGCAACCGAGCCCTCATACCGTTCTCATCGCGACAGTTCAATCCTGATATCAGGCCTGCCACTAAAGGAACCCTTTGATGCTCGAGCGCTTGATAACGTTCATGCATGCGCCCAAGGTTCCGAAAAGATTCTTCATTGTCCACTTTTGCGGCTTCCATTAGGGCATTGATTTGGTCATTGGTTTCCGCGATCTTTCTGACCAACATATCCAATCTGCCTTGATTTTCTCCAAACCGTTCCAGAAGAGCCTTTTTTTCCGCCAGAGCCTCTTTGTTTTCGATCGCCTGTACACTCCATTCTTCCGCCTGGTCTAATGGGGATTTTTCCGGGGCAACAGGTTGATCCATTTCGTGGCCGAGTTCTAACACTCGCCCTACAAAGTCGTCCCATTCAGTTTTCATGGCAAAAAGGCTTCGTTCCTGATCCGAAACTCGCCGCAATTCGTTTTTCAGCTCACGTAAACGACGCAGAAATTCAAGGGTGGCCTCCGGTTCCATTTGTTCGTCCCAGTATTGGTCGACCAAAAAATCTTTCCATTCACGATTTAATTTCTGGAAATCCCGGTTTTTTTCAGCCAGATCTTGTTGCAGTCCGGCAAGTCGCTGCTTCTCCATTTGTAAATCAGTATCATCGAATCGAATGCTGTCCTCCAGGATGCGCTTGCGCCGGAAAGGTTTCTTCTGCGGCGGAAGATTTGGATTCTGCTCGCATAATATCCATCAGACCGGCACTCGGATCATTCAGGACTAGATCCGAAATTTCAGCGCAACGAGACTTGAGTTCCTCCAATTCCTGAAGGAGTATGCGCCGATCGGTTTCGACTTCGGCCAATTCAATTGTTACAGCCTGCTGCTTGTGCAATAATGACTTTTCCCTTTGCTCGATACCGGCCAACCGATGCCGTTCTCCCAGGATTTTCCACCTCACCATCCACGGTAAAGAAAAAAAGATCAGCAGCCCGGTGGCTGTAAACGCATACGCAATTATGTCTATTCCGCGTAGCCCGGCGACAATCATGCCGATTCCTGCTGCTCCGAGCAGTATGACCAAGAGTGAAAAAAGAGCTGGAGAGACCAGCGGAGAATCTTCACTCCGGGCCTGCTCTAGTGCTCGGTCCAATTCCTGCCGAGCACCAATAAATCCTTGCATTATCCGTTTCTTTTCCAGGAGTCGGTCTTGAATATCTTTTATCCTACTATCGTGCTGTCTCCATTCAACAAGTTGATCGCGCTCAGCCGGCTCAAGAAAGTAGGCGCAAGCTTCTCTCAGATTATTCAATTCAGTGGTCTTATGTTGTATTTTTGCCTGGATTCTTGCCTCTGCTTCTGAAGATTCATTCAGACTGTTCCTGAGGTCACGTGTACCCGCTCGGAATTCGTTCCAGGAAGTCGCAAATTCTCGAATCTTTTGTTCCACAGCAATTGACGGATCCGATGTCTCTACCCGTACTTCATCCCATTCAGGACCTAATGACAATATATCTGAGGCGATGTCCGACTTGGATTTCGCCAGCGCAGCCGCCGCCTGCTCGATATCCGAAGGTCGATTTGTCAAATTCAACGACTGTCGATGTAATGTCTCAATCGTACGGGAGTGTTCCAGAATCTGTCGATCGGGATTCAGGTTTTTCAACCGGAGCTTTAGCTGCTGTAACCCGTTCTCGGCTTCAGCAAGACCGTCTTGAGCTTCACGACGCCTTTCAAACAACTGATCGAGTCTTAGAATACCATCCACGGGAAATTGGCGCGCTTTGGCTAAAGCGACAATTTCTCGCTCTATTCCCATAAGCTTGGTCCAGACCTCTTCATGTTGAAGCAATTCGGCCAGGCTCTGCAAAGAGCCCTCGGTAACTCGAATTTCAGCGGATAACTCCTTCCGCTTTTTTTCAACTACCTCGAGATTCTTCTTGAGGTCCGAATACCTGGCCGGTTCTTCTGCAAGGGCACTCAGTTTTTGGTCCACATCTTTAATTTGAGCCTGCATGGCCCAGAGTGCCTCTGAATCCTTTTGGGATTTTTTCCCCAGAGTTTTGAGCCTTTCGCCCAGCTTGCTTTTTACATCCAATGGGCTCACGTCAAAAGATCCCACCGTGGCTGCTAGAATCTTGCGCCGCAGATTTTCATGATCCAAGTGGCGCATCTGATCCAGATCAAACGCGAAAAGGCTCTCATAAACTCCCCGGTCCATCCCTGTGTGAAATATAGGGATAGCAGAAGGTTCCAGGTGATTACCTTCTTCATCCGAAATGATGAGATTCCCTTCCTTTAATCCTCGCTTTTCTATTCTTTCGATCCGTAGTTTACCTTGGACTGTTGAATTAACTGTCAGTCTTCCCTTACGCGGCACTCCGTTCGGTGTTTCATAGCTATTTACTCGACTGGTTCGGGTTTTGAATCCAAAAAACATCGAACGAACGAATTCCAGGATCGTGCTTTTACCGGCTTCATTTCGACCGAGAATCACTGAAAGTCGCGGCGAAATGTTGGTAATCAGCAGTTGGTTGTAAGCTCCGAAGCTCTCAATGAAAATCTGTTCGATCCACATGTGATTCGATCTGTGATCCTCAGGTTCGTTCTTGATTAACAAGATCAAAGGTGCTCAATTCGAAAAACGTTGACGCCACCTGCTCCGCAGCATTCGTCACAAAAGCCGTAAGAGAAGCCCTGTTCTCCAGCAATTTCATCGGGTCGGCATCCTCGGCAATGTAGGACCGATGGACTCGTCTAGAGAGTTCAAGATGAACTTCTCGGATAATGTCTTCAATATTGTAGGGATCTTGACTCGACCGCCGACAAAGCCTAAGAAATTCAGGCAAAAAACCTTCGTCGTCAATCAATGATCCCAAATCAAAGCCCGGGTGGGTCAAGTCACAAACAGACTCCGGGAAAACCGGTACGCCAAGTCGTGGGAGTCGGTCCATTAACATTTCATAGATTTCGCCGGATTTTATTGCCTGGGAAACATGGTCGGATGGGGTACCCGTTATATTTATCCTCACGACTACAGCTTTCGCGTCTTCCGACGCAAGGCCGACGCAAGCCTCTTCCGTAGAGCCGAGCAAATCTTCGGGTTCGGAAAAATTAGTTGCGTTGAGTTCGATCTTGTCCCAACGGACAGGAGCAAGTGGTATGAACTCGGCTGCGCCTTTTTTTCCTGCGTTAACAGACACTATGTAGCAGCCTTTCGAACCTGTCTCGCCCGTGTGAGCCCCCTGTCCGGCTCCCGGATAAAATATTAAAGGATCAGTCGATAGTATTCGCGCGGAATGCACGTGGCCAAGACACCACACGTCCATCCCGCTCTTTCTCAGGTCGTCCAAACTGCACGGAGCATAATTTTTGTGCTCGGAATATCCCGAAACATTGGCGTGCAAAATCGCAACGGCCAAATCTGCGCTCGTATCCCGCCTAAATTTCCGCGCCAGATTCTCCGTCACCACCGATTTTTCAAAACTCGCACCGAAAATGATTACGCCCTGAGTTGCTTCGATGGATTCGGGATCCGGGCCGAATAGCCTCAAGTTTTGTAAAGAACGCAGGGAATCAGGAAAACTGCGCAATGGATCGTGATTGCCCAAAGCCATGAAAACAGTGATGCCCGCGTCGTGAAGCCGGTGGAGTCCCTCAATGAAAGCAACTCTAGCCTTTACCGTGATGTGCTGACTATCGAACACATCACCCGCCAAAGTCAAAAAATCCACTTTCCGTTCGATTGCCGCGCGGACGAGCGTCTCCCACGCGAAGTATCCGGCGCGGCGAAAAAGATCTGCCAATTCAGGGCTTGATTGATGTAATCCCGAAAACTGGCGGCCCAGATGCATATCCGCGGCGTGTATGAATTTGATTTCAGACATTAATCTGACTCTTTACCGAAAAATCAACATTTTTCCGCCCGAGGCCGGTTGACTTATAACAACTTGCCCGCCAACAGGCAAATAAGAATGTATAATCTTTTGCGACGAACTTCTTATCGCGTGGAATTCAAATATATCATCGCATCCTGAAGACACTTCCGACCTTGGCCGTCAACCGGGGAAACCGTTTCCGTCCATTGACCGTCGATTGTCGGCATAATTTGTCAAAGGCGTTTTGAAGGAGGATTGTATTGCGTACATGCTACCTTTTTATGATCATTCTCATAATGGGCGTGGCTCCCGCATTCGGAGAAGACCAGGAATTTGCGACAGCCGTTCCCGGATTATCGCTTGTTTTCCCGAAAGATCATGGCAAGCACCCGAATTTTCAAACTGAATGGTGGTACTTTACAGGGAATCTCCAGTCCGAAGGGAGTCGCCGCTGGGGGTTTCAGGTCACTTTTTTCAGGCGAGCGTTGTTCAAAGAACCAGTTGAGATCGGGTCTTCGTGGATCGTGAGAGATGTATACCCGGCCCATTTTGCGCTAACGGATGTGCAGAGTAATCGATTTTTTCATACTCAGCTGCTGTCGAGGGAAGGACCTGGCTTGGCCAATGCCGCGGTAAACGATCTGAAGGTCCATGTAAGGGACTGGTCGGCGAATCGAGAAAACGATCAGATCCGGCTCAAAGCTAGAGAGGACGGGCATGCGCTCGATCTCTCGTTGATTTCTAAGAAACCACCTGTGCTCCATGGAAAATCAGGCTACAGCAGAAAAGGAGAAGCGGAAAACCAGGCTTCATATTATTATTCCTTAACACGCCTACAAGCCACCGGGTCCCTCACATTCCAAGGGGCGTCTCATCAGGTCCAAGGATTGGCATGGATGGATCATGAATTCGGTTCCAGCATGTTGCTGGCCGGTCAGGTCGGCTGGGATTGGTTCAGTCTGCAATTGGACGATGGATCCGAATTGATGCTGTCTTACCTGCGGCGAAAGGATGGCACGTTGGAAAAGCCATTCGGAACTTTCATTTCAAAAGACGGCAAAGTCACCGATCTGGCAAATGAATCGATAATGATTTCACCCCAAGGAAAATGGACCAGTCCACATACAAAAGCGGTGTACCCGTCAGGCTGGACCGTTAATATCCCAGAGCAGAAAATCAGTCTGGAAATTGCGCCGCTGATTCGTGATCAGGAACTCTCGTCCGGAGATTTCAATCGACTGACATATTGGGAAGGTGCGGTGGAAGCAAAAGGGACTAGAAAAGGAAACCCTATATACGGCCGTGGATACGTTGAACTTACCGGATACGCTCAATCCATGGCCGGCCGTTTGTAAAGATAAGGAATATGGGAGGGAACTTTTTTGCAAAAAAGTTCCCTCCCATACCCTCCTTCAAAAAACTCTCATATGTCTTCTGTTGGCCGGGGCTCTATTGTAAATGGTTCGACGACTACAGCAATTGTCGAAATCAATAAATGTTGACCGGCGGGCGCCGCTGCCGGCTTGTCCGGCAGTCCGATTCCACTCTGAAGGCACTTTTGATAATCGCTATATTTAATTCGGACACATTTTCGGAGAAATAGATAAAGGAACGCCCGAGGTAAGCCTATTGCGAAGGCTTGGCCTCGGGCGTGCTTCTGGGCTATGTGACGAACGTTTCTAAGGATCACACATCGTCTTTATAATCATCCCATGATTCTAGGCTTCACTTTCACGTGGCCGTCACCGCATCAGAAAGACATTTCCATCCCCAGTCCGAATGCATACCAGGATCTCTGTATCCTTGAATCCGGTATGCTTGCGCTTCCGGACTGCGACATCGAAGACCGTAGAGGCAACAACGCTTGAGTCTATCGTTCCGGTACCACTCACCTGCATGGCACTTAGGTTCAGCCACAGGGTCCCTCTGACGTTGCGGGTTATCGGATAAAGGCCTTCAAAATCACCTTCCAAGAAATACCCGCTGCTGCCGTTCAAGGTGTAACGCGTCTGATGAATTGTCTCTCTGATTGACCGCGCTCTGCAGCATTGAATGAGGAAGTGGATCGTTCCAAGTGTTCCATATTAACGGGCTGCCGATAAAGCGCCATTTGTAACAAAGTTCCGCTTTCACAACCGCAGCACTTACGTCCTTTTCCTCGAATACCGATGTAGGGGACATAGAATTTTCCGAGGGGGTCACTGATTCCAGGATCTGTTCCATCACCCTGATGGACGCCTCCACGTCATATCCGGTCGCATATTATGGCTAGCCTGGCGGACCCTGCGCGACCGCCTCGGACACACCTACCGGATTTTGCAGCCGGTAATCAATGTGCTCCATCCTGAAGCCAGCCTCAAAAGCAAACTCCGGGGTGAACCACCAAGCCCCGCCCGTGTCGATCATCCACCAATGGAATGTCGTGTCCCAAGTCCAGGGAGAAATGGAATTTGCGCCATTTCCTGGCTGCGCCAATGACGTTGCCATCCCACAGGGACCGCCACTATGATGGGTGAACCGGATCTCGTATATCTACCACTGGCATCCATGTACATGTGGCTAAGTCGGGGGACGTTTATCCCATATCGAGCGAACAGGACGAAGGTCGGCACGGCTGGATGTTCCAAGACCTGCGAATCCGACCCAGAAATTCCCGTCCTTCAATTGAAGGTCCATCCGTTCGAAATGCGAAGACCTGTTGCTCAGGATCGGGATTTGAAGCAAATGGGAAAAAAGTATTGAAATTCATCCACATGTGACCGAACCTGACGTCGCCCGTCACGACCCACTGTTCGTCTTCGTACAGTCGACGGCCAGATCCCCATCCGGTCCCGGGGGCAGAGGGAAACGTAGACATACCCGCGTTATTCCACCCCGGAGCGGGGGGTGGCGGCCCAGTGTAAATCGGAGTCGGCGCAGGCCCTGCTTGCGGCAGCCCTATCGATGGCGCCATAACAAGGAGCAGAGCGCCCAGAATCATGAGACGTCTTGCCATAGCCAAGCCTCCTTGAGGATTTGAAGAACAGACAGCCGCCCATCGGGGGGTTAGACCAGGTTTCTATCGGCTGTCTCAAAGTCTCGCTCTGGTTATATATCAAAAAACATGCTTAAATGTCAACATGTTTTGTTTATTTATTAATATATAAGATCATGTCTAAGAGATGTAGTTACTAGGAACTAGTGATAATATCTCAATATATAAGATATTATTTAGTTTATATAATTGGATCGAATTGGATAGCTTGTTAATACAGCCGACTAGGGGCTAAACCTGATATTGTGCATCGGGTGAATTAAACGATTCAATACAAAGGGAATAATCGGGATACGCAGTGCGGAAAACCATCGGAAACAATCCCGTAGATTTCTCACAGATTCCCTCCCAAATCCCCAATTGCCACCCTGTAGATTTTTCTCAAAGGCGAGGATAAAGATGTGCGCTCACAGTCGCATGTGCTGGACCTTCGTTATTCCGATCGGGGGTTAATTATTAATGACGACGCAATAGTCGTTTGGTTAGACTGAAAATCTTTCCCACAGTTCTGGGACGGCTCAGGATAAGAGACTCCGCAGTGGTTCGTAGAGCCGCAATGGCCCTGTTCCTTGACTTACGAATCCAAGGCACGTCTACTCTGCGGCCTCCGTACTTCTCTTTATAATGGACCGCGCCTACTAAATCGCATGTCAGTATGCCACGTTGTTTCCAGTACTTCATGGCGTACCAGAAAAGAGCCTCATTCGGCCTCACGTTGGAGTATTGACGCCAGCTGGCCGAACCCCAGGCATACATGGTCGTATTCATGGCGGCGAAAATCCCCGTTGCGATGCAGATCCCTTGCTCGTTGCGGGCGCGCAAGAGGAGCAAGCGGCCCGTTGGAAAAAGGAATGTGATAAGGTCCCGCACCCGCTGCACTTCAAACGGCGGAGAAAGCTGCTTGACTTCGAATACGTGTTTGAGTTGCTCGTGATAATCTTTCGCGAATTCCGTATCATCAGCCTCCTCTATTGTGATGCCGCTCCGAGCGGCTTTTCGAATGCAATTGCGACATTGATGCTTAAAAGACGCAAAAATTTCATCTTCGCTTGGAGCCAGGTCCACTTCCAATGTCGAAAAATCCCAAATTTCAAATCCCAATCGTGTGGCATCCTCGCGCAACAGATACCTGTCCATAAGTTCCAGGTGATCGCATTTTAATACGTTAAACGCAAAGTCGACCAATGCTTCGAGCGCCAATGCTCGCGGTACCTCGGGCAGCAGATTGAAACCCATGTACGTCGTGCTCCACCCGGGAAAGGGACTACCCAATATTTTGAAACCGAATTCTTTCACGATCAATCCGGTGAAATAGCCCAAAATCCGATCGTTCTCCCGCAGTACCGCGAGAATCGGCTCACCTCCTAAGATGCTTTCCAGGAATCTTATCCATGGCCGCGTTTGATGGATGATCCGGTCCGGAAAAACAGCAAGTTGTTCATCGGAGATTGAATCGATCTCAATACGCTCAAAAGAAGGCTTTGTATAAATTGGATTCAGTATTTGACTGTGCTGTAACATTAGTTCGGTCCCCCCAGCAATCCGCCGTCATGACTCATATGTCTGAATCGACTGAGAATTAAGTGCAAACCATATCCCGCGAGCACACAAACGATCGGCATAACGGCATGTCTGTATCTGCCATAACCATGCGGGCCCCCTGTTATTACCAACCAGTAGACTACTACCCATAAGGAGCAGACGACCGGGATGGTATACGGCAATTTCTTGGAAAATAATGCTACAAATGCAAATAAGTAAACCAGCATCACGATCAGTCCCAGGCCGGCTATGGTTAGGATCGCTGCATGGGTCAACTTATTAGTATTGTATCTGATCGTGTCCGAGAGATCTCCGGTAATTAGTTCCTGCCAGCCCTCGTCGGTCCCGTGGAACAATTTTAACAACCTTATATAGGTATGTGCCTCCGCGCCGGAAAGTGTTCTCATAATTCCTTGGATGTGGATTCCTGCGTAAGTCCAGGGACGGGCAAGTGTCAGTCTAGTCCCCTCTTCTCGCATATATTCAAACCGTTCCAGAAATCGAGCCGAATGCTCATTTAGGTTCCGGTCCATCAAATTCCATAATTCGCGGAAATCACGTTTCCCTTCCAATTTCGCCATCACAGAGGCTGCTTGAGCATAATAGAGGCTCTTGTCGAAAACAGTGGAAAATCCCGAATACTCGGTTTCGATTTTGTTCCTGATTTGCCAAATGCCTAACAAACTCATTGAGATGACCAAGAAAATTAAAGCATGCAAAACACGTGTGCCGGACCGTTTGTTTATAGCAAAGAATGCCAAAAACGACGCTATCCAAACAGGTAAGAAATAAGCTATGGCTTGTACGTAAACAGTCGTGGCCAACGCGATGGCAGCTAAGGAAAGCTGGACCACCGATTCCTCCTGCATGTATCGGAAGAGAAACAGCAGAAATAGGCTTAATGCAAAAGTTGAAAACGTCTCCGGCATTATCAAACTAGAAAAAATGACGGATAGCGGATCTATAGCGTATATCGCCGCACACATTATTGCTATTTCGGCACGGCCGAACAGCACGATCGCGATCTCAAAAACCAAATAGACGGTTAGGCAACTCAATAGGACCTGAATCGCGATGGTAACCAGCGGCACATGGTTCAACAGGATCCCGGGTATAAGGAGAATAGAATAACCCGGTGGACGATAAATCTCGGGTGCGGTGTCGGTTGTGAATTGTCCTGACTTAATCAGATTCTGAGCGGGTTCAAGATATTGATAACTGTAAATCTCATAAAACACATCGGGATCGTCGGTAACGGCTTCCGCATAAAACGGGATAAACGCCCTGATGACTAAAGCAGTGATGATTACGTACCAGAGCGGATCAATGCGCTGCACCTTCGTCGTCCCCCTCTCATCATTCTCTCCTAGGAGTGACCGTCCCCTAATAGTCCCAAAATTTATCAAATCACAGACTAATTCGATGTGCTGCTAATATATCCGAAATAGTTGTATCACGGCCTCGGACAGTCAGCAACCAACGCTGAGTGATTTCGCCAGTTCTTCTGTTGGGTGCGCTTATCAGAGGGAATCTTGCCGCACAGGCCGCTTGACGCGATGCTTATCCGATTAGGGCGGTGTGCTCCAAGTCAACCCCGGAATCCATCTTCACCGTGACTGAGAATAAAGATCGGCCACCACCTGAACTGCCTAACCCTTAACTATAATAATACCCTAATTTCAAGATTATATATCAATATATTAATGTAACAAATCATTATAAATAGACAACATTCATATATCGTTGACTATAATTTCTTTAGGTGCTATGGTCCCTCCGCTTGGGTAGGGTTTGAGTTCGTGTTCACTTACATTATTAGGAGTTCCGGCATGTTATATCGTATTTTTCTTATCGGTTTCATCACGATCCTTTGCTGCCTTCACTTATCCATCTGTATGGTCGAAGCTTTTCAATGTGGGCCGGCCAACGTCTGTCTGCCCGCGTTGATGCCCGGATGCGATTCGCCTATCGTGCCTATTGCCCCGTGTTGTGAGCCTACTCCGCTGTATCCTCCAGCTCCTCCTCTGGTAGCTCCGGTCATAATAGCGCCCGCTCCGTTGGCATTCGCGCCTAACTGCCCTCCCCCTTTTCCGGATTGCGGAGCTTACCCGTCCAGGCCGAGCAAGGTTCGAGCATCAAATTGATTTCTTTGCAGGCGGATGTCATAGAAGATAATCAGCTATGATTCCCGTGGTCTTCCGGGCCACATTTGCGCCCAGTTCTTTGATCAGCGGCCCTGACTCGCGGTACGCGCCTCGTTCGATTTGTGCAAGAAGGTCTTTTATTAATTCTTTATCTCTTCCAACGAGCACCGAAGTGCCCTGTTCCAGGTAAATTGGACGTTCAGTATTCTCCCTACAGATGAGACAGGGCACGCTAAAAAAGCTTGCCTCGGATTGTACCGAACCGGAATCCGAAAAGATAAGCGCCGCACCTTGCATCAGAGATAAGAAATCTATGTACGGCTCAGGCGGGACAAGCATTACTTTCGTCATGCTTTTGAGCTTATCATTGAGATGAAACTCCTCTAATCGTTTCACTGTTCTCGGATGGATCGGAAAGATTGTTGAGTATGGAAGAAGATCCAGAATTTCGATTACTTCCAGTAACGCCTGAGGCTCATCGACATTTGAAGGTCTGTGGAGGGTGACCAGTGCATAGGAGCCTTCCTTCAGCCCAAAATCTTCCCATCGCCTCCTGTTCTTAATTTTGGGCAAAAACATCTGAAGGGTCTCTAACATGATATCGCCCACAAGGTGAACGCGATTCATGTCAATTCCTTCTTTGCGGAGGTTTTCCACTCCTGAAAGTTCGGACACGAAAAGCAAATTAGATAAACAGTCGGTTAGGCGGCGATTGAGTTCTTCCGGCATCGTCTCATCAAAGGACCTCAAACCGGCTTCCACATGCGCCACTGGTATGAATAATTTCCTCGCTACCAGAGACGCGGCAATTGTGGAGTTGACGTCCCCCACGACAACGACCATTTCAGGTTTCAGTTCCAGGCATACCTTTTCGAATTCGATCATGATTTTGCCTGTCATCTCTCCATGACCGCCGGAACCGACCCCCAGGTCCCTTTCAGGTTTTGGCAAACCTAGCTGCCTAAAGAACACATCGCTCATTTCTTTGTCATAGTGCTGGCCCGTATGGATAATAATGTGATCGATCCGGTCATAATTACGAAATTCCCGAGCAAGTGGAGCGACCTTCATGAAGTTCGGCCTCGCCCCTACGACACTTATTATCTTGATCTGCATTGTTTCCGGTCTCTGAAGAGTCTCTGGGGAGGCCCTTCCTGCAAAAGGGACTCCGCGAACTCGCTAGAAATTCTTATGGTTTATTGATTGTTATGATGTCCGGTGGCGCGTTTCGTCAAAAAGCTTTCAATAAGATCAGCGATTCTCTCAGACGCGTGCCCGTCACCGAACGGGCTTTTCTCCAATATCATGGAGCGGTAATGATCGGGAATTTCCAGGAGGCGAGACGCTTCCTTCACGATCTTCTCCCGGTCCGTGCCCACCAGGATGGCGGCTCCGCACTCCACCGCCTCCGGCCTTTCGGTAACATTCCTGGCCACCAGTACAGGTTTTTTTAAAGATGGCGCTTCTTCCTGAATACCTCCGGAATCAGTGATAATGAAGAAGGATTTATTCATGAGCGCTACGAATCGGATGTAATCCGGCGGTTGTATAACTCTGATTCTTTCATGGGAACTCAATATTTTGTCTACTTGTCGTCGGACATTTGGATTGGGGTGAACCGAGTAAACCGCCGTCACGTCTTCAAATTTGTTGACCAGGTCCACAAGAGCCAGTGATAGATTAGCTAACCCTTCCCCGAAGTTCTCTCGTCTATGTCCGGTGACCAGGATCATACGACCCGAACCTAAAGCCAGGTCATTTAAGTATCGGCTCGTCAATCCGTCATTATCTGAAAGATGCACAGTATGAAAAAGCGCGTCTATGACTGTGTTCCCAGTGACATGAATCGACTCGGCAGGAATTTGTTCACGCAAAAGGTTTTCCGCGGCTCGTTTAGTAGGACAGAAATTGAGGTCTGCAATATGGGAAATGAACGTCCGATTAACTTCTTCGGGATAAGGTTGAAATCTATCATAAGATCGTAGCCCGGCTTCAACGTGCGCGACCGGGATTCTCAGATAAAATGCAGCGAGTGCGGCAACAAATGCGGATGTGGTATCACCCTGGACCACTACGATATCAGGCCTATCATTAGTCAGGATTTCTTCCATCCCTGTGAGCACGCTCGTCGTTATGTGAAACAGATCTTGATCTTTTTTCAAGATGTTCAGGTCATAATCGGGCTGAATATTGAAGATCTCCAAGACCTGATCGAGGAGCCCTCTATGCTGACCTGTGGTGCAACAGACGAGCCTTATCCTGTCAGGGCGGCGGAGCAGCTCTTTATGCACGGGGGCGAGTTTGATCGCTTCCGGTCGAGTTCCAAAGGCCAGTAATACGTTAAACATTTCTTTGGCAGCCCTTTAAGGTAATTCCCCGCATTATGACCCGGAATAGATTCCTTGACAACCCCCGAGTATCAATCGCTCGATAGCGTTTTCGGTTCTTTGGGTGCTGCGTTTTGCCATTTCTAGCTTGACCTGGGCCATATAGGATATAACATGTCAACAAGAAAAAGCGCTAGGGGACAGAGATCCTATTCTATTCGGCAATGATGGGTCTCTGACTGGGGACTCAGGGAATAGGCATGAGTTCAAAATCTCTTTTTCTGAGCAGCAAGCTCCGAGGGACGATGACAGCCCAACCACGCGAACATGTCTCTTTTTCGGATACATCTAGGAAAACCAAGTCCTTACGCAGGGTTGATCGACAAGATAAACCCTCGTTTCGGCGCGTTGATATTGCCTCAATAGACCCGCAGGAGCTTGACGCATATGCTGATCGGATTGTATATCAGACCCTCCCATGGATAAAATTTATCGCCCACTCCCAGAGTGCAGAGCCAGTTGTGGCAGCGTTATACCGTAAGGACGAGAAGCTTGGGTACTTTACCGGCTTAGTAGTGAAAAAATTCGGTTTCAAGATTTTGGGTAGCCCTTTTCCGGGGTGGAATACACCGTATATGGGTTTCAATCTGCGGCCCGATGTTACCCGGGCACTGGCGACAGAGGCGCTTGTCGATTTTGCCTTTAATGAATTGAGATGCCACCACATTGAATTAATGGACAGGTATATGGTCCCAGAGGATTACAGCCATCTTGGTTTTGAAACTTCGATATTCGACAGCTTTGAACTCGATCTCACTTTGACTGAAGATCAACTATGGAGAAATATGCGGCAAGATTGTCGCGAAGCCATCAGGAAGGCTGAAAGGTCCGGTGTTGTTGTTGAGGAGGCGCATGATATAGAGTTTGCAGATGATTATTATGACCAACTCAAGCATGTCTTTGCCGTGAAGAATTCAGTGCCACCCTTTGGAGTGGATCGGGTCAGACAAATGATTACATTTATGGAGCCCACCGGTAACTTGCTCATGTTGCGGGCTCGAAACAAAGAGGGGACCTGTATTGCCACATCCATCAGGCCGGCTGTGAATAAGACAGTATTCGCATGGGGATCTGCCAGTTGGCGACATTTCTCACGGGTTAAGCCCAACGAGATGCTTCAATGGTATGCTATTAAGTATTGGAAGGCGCGCGGAATGCGCACCTTCGATCTGGTGGGTCGAGGAGATTACAAACTTAAATACGGTTCACACCCCATTGTGGTACCCTGGGTGAGGAAATCGAAAACCAGCGCTATAGCGTTTCTACGTGTTTCCGCTGAAGAAACGTTCAGGGCAGCGCAGGACACATTCGGAAAATTGGCACACGTAATTGAAAGATTTAAGAGGCATTAGGCCTTCTGCTTGATCGCATTTGTACACGGGGTAGCGATGGGACACGCTTAGAGCCCATCTCCAAAACAAAATTGGAAAAATGAGCTACATGGAGATATTCGCGATTGAAACCGGCGTTTCATAAACAAGACTTTGCTTCAGTAGACAGCGCTGAACTGGATGCTTTTGATGACCGGATTATTTTCCAGACCCGGCCGTGGATTAATTTCATCGCCCGGACTCAAAATGCCGAACCAATAATCGCGGCCCTTCGTGAGGATAATGAAACTCTAGGTTACTTCACTGGATTGATAGTAAAGAAATTCGGTCTCAAAATTCTTGGAAGCCCTTTCCCTGGCTGGAGCACTCCTTATATGGGCTTTAATTTAAAGCCGGGGATATCCCGGACCACGGCCATGGAGGCTCTCACAGATTTCGCTTTTAAGGAATTGAAATGTCATCACTTGGAAATCATGGACAGGCGAATGACCTCGGAAGATTGCGCGCACCTCGATCTTGAGTGCTCGATTTTCGATAGTTTTGAACTTGATATCTCGTTGCCCGAAGATCGGATCTGGAAAAACATGCGGCACGATTGCCGACAGTGTATTAGAAAAGCGGAAAAGTCCGGGGTAGAAGTCGAAGAAGCAAATGATCTGAGCTTTGCTGATGAACATTACGCGCAGCTCAAGCATGTGTTTGCCGTCAAGAATTCGGTGCCTCCCTTTGGTGTGGATCGAATAAAAAAGCTTATCGAATTGGTGCATCCCTCAGGCAACCTACTTTTGTTGCGGGCACGAAATAAAAACGGAATTTGCATAGCTACGTCCATTTTTGCTGCAATGAACCAAATCATGTTTCATTGGGGAGCCGCCAGCTGGCGGCATCTATCGGAGGTGCGGCCCAATGAAATACTCGTGTGGCATGCCATTCAATATTGGAAAGCGCGTGGCATGCTGACTTTTGAATTGATCGGCCGAGGGGAGTACAAATTGAAATTTGGATCCAGGCGAATAGCCATTCCCTGGGTCAGGACATCGAGAAATAGCAGCATTGCCTTTCTCCGCACGTCGGCTCAAAAGGCATTTTATAAGGCGCAGAGCGCAATCGGAAAAATCGCCCATATCGCCAATAATTTGAAGAAGCATGGATCATCCTAGACGCCATTGAATGGACAAATCAGCTATTTTCCACAGGAACAGAAGGTTAATGAGCGAGTCGGGCAGCGCAGCTTTTTTGTTTGCACTTCTACTGACCTTACCGGCGGCCTCTCCTGTATGCGCGGGGGAATATCACATTAACGCTAGTCTTAGGCACGCGGCTGATTCGAACTCCGGCACCGATTCTCAACCTTGGAAATCTTTGCATAAGGCCAATTCCGCTCTTCAGCCGGGAGACACCGTTTATATCCATGCGGGACGTTATGCCCAGAGAATAGCCCCTACAAATTCCGGGGACGCTTCAAAACCTATTGTTTTTGAAGCCTGGCGCAAGGACGAGGTATATCTGGCAGAGAACACCTCAAAGGAGGCCTGCATCGATCTGACCAATCGCTCTTATATTCATATTAAAAACATCAGCGTTAAATTTCCGGGAGGGAATTATCCTGCATATGCAAAAATGGTGGGGGCTCAGCATTGCCGTATAGAGAATTGTGATTTTTCCGGCAGCAAAACGGCTTATCATGGGATTCTGCTGGGCGATCACAATGCTGACCGTGCCACGAGTTACAATGTATTTCAGAGTGTCAGTTTCAAGGGCTGCTCCGGCGATTTAGTTCTTATCCGCGGGGACACCCATCACAATCTATTCAGGGACTGTTATTTTTCGGATGTCGAATCGTGGGATCACCATGCCAATCTCATGATTTACGGATTGCAGCCGCGCGGGAAAAGTCCATGCTACAACGTTTTTATTAATTGTGAGTTCTTCGCGCGCCATCATCACGCCATTAATATGTGCTGCGGCGCGCATCACAATTTGTTCGACCGATGCACGTTACGCAATGCTGATCAAGAACGGAAATGCAATGCAGATGGCAGCATCCGACAATATATTTCGTAGATGTCTCGTCGTTAGAAATAAAGGCCATATAGGGAGCCGAGATACTTTTTCCCTATATAGCACTAGGGACGAATGGTTCCGGGAAGGGAAATACTATACGTTCTCAGTTGCTAAACGGAATCACATATACAACAATACATTCGCCGACAATTTGGGATACGCAATATCATGCAACTATTGGCCATATGACGAAGAATATCCTTATGCTATCGGTGAAAATGTGTTCCTTAACAATATATTTGCGTTCAATAGGTCCAATAGAGATAACTTGGAGCTGTATTATAATGACAGTTCCGGAAAAATTGCCGGAGACTTGTGGTTGCACAATCTGATCGGAAACGATCCTCTCGCGGAAGTCATTACGTGGAAAGATATTCATTACACGCTCCGCGAAGCAATGCAGCGGATTGATGTATTGACATTTAAAGGGAATATTCAGGCCGATCCTCTTTTCCAAAACCGAGAAAAGGATGATTACCATCTCAAGCAGGGTTCACCTTGTATAGATAAGGGCATGCCGCTCACGTACGCCACTTCAGGCGGAAGCGGAGCGTCAATTCCGGTTCAGGACAGCCAGTTCTTTTTCGATGGATTTGGAATCATGGAGGGTGACACAATTGTAATCGGGACAAATCAGCCGGTACAGAGTGGTTTCCGTGCCGGACAATAAGCATTTAATAATAGCTGAGCCGATTGGCTGGCAGACCTCAGATCCTGTTTCTTTGCCATATAAAGGCATAGCGCCGGATATCGGCGCTTTTGAATATACTCCGTAGATAATCAAGAAAAAGGACCCCACCACAAAGGCCGCGGAGAACACGGAGAAAAGGAATGCCTGAAAAAAGATGAAATTAATTTCTTTGCGTGCTCTGCGGTCTCTGCCGTTAATAGTTTAGCCCGCGCACACGTATTATCTCGCTGACCGACAATCTTTTCTTTGAGACCCGTTGACATTTTTGTCCAAAATTATTAAATATTTCGACAGGGTGAGATGGGTGTGTTGTGGGGTGTTTTATGGGGATGTGGTTCGGGGTAGTCGTGGGAGTCATTTCTACGCTAGCGTTCTGTACTATAGCTTCAGCTCAGGATCTCCTGCAGGAATATGGGCCTGAAGAAGCAGTGGATTTCGCCAATTTTTCCTTTGTTCCGAGACCTAATTACCAAGGTTCATTTTGGATCGTAGATTCCGCGACCAATAAGATCATAGGCTACGCACATTGGAACGCTCAAAACAGGCAATGGCGGCTGTTTAATCTTAAAAGTGAGTACAAGGGACTTATGCAGGCGACGATTGGAAGTGACAGACCGCCCCATTACACTCAGTATGCATGGTATGACAACGAGAACCGATATAAAGCGGCGATCGTGACCCGCCTCGGGGGAAGACCTCGTTCGCCTGAGTTACCGTCCGGAGAATTGGGTGGAGAATTTTTACCATATCAAATCGGCAATATACCGCTTGAGTATCCCTCTTTGGAGATAGAGACGGACCCGCTACGCCGTTTCCCGTCGGGCGTAGATGTTTCACCGATAACACCGGAGCCGCTCCGGGCTAAATAGGAATTTGGGGGGTAAACGCATACAGCCGAAAAGCTTGGCTGAAGTTAGTCTGTTCCGGGTGTTCGCCGAGAAGAGGACTGCGAATGAAATCATCAACAATGCCCCTTCACGTGCAAGCTCGGAATTCTTCTCGTTTGCTCGTAAAATTTTTCCCTGGTACAGGCTTAAATTGTCTCCTTTTTTTTCGCAATTAATAAATACCGGTCGTACTGCTTATGGGCTCAGCATTTAGACTCGCTAAGAATATCGTCGCTCTATGGACTCCCAGCATTCTTAATCCTTTGGTTTCCTTTGCGTTGATACTTGTCATTTCCCGCTACCTTGGAGTGGAGGGTCTTGGTACGTATTCCCTTGTCGTTTCCTATTTGGGAATATTCGTGACCTTCGGGGCTCTGGGATTGGGAACTCTAGTGGTCCGAGAGGCTGCCCGCGACTTAGAACAGGCCCATGTCTTTTTTATTAATGCTGCTCTATTCGGGACTGTATCGTCGCTTGTTGCGATTATCGGAATGATAATCGTGGTCGGGCTCATGGGATACGGCGATGATGTTTTTCAGGCCGCTGTCATATGCTCCTTCTCCTTATTTCCAACGACCGCCATAAGTTATATGGAAGCTATGTTTCGGGCATTCGAAAGGGCTGAGTACATAGCTATCACCTATCTGGTCGAGAACCTTTTTCGAGTGGGTGCGTGCGTACTTTTGCTGCTCAATGGTTATGGAATCGTGGCATTGTTTATTGCATTTTTGACCAGCCGTTTGTTTGGTTCTCTGCTCATGTTTTTTTGTTACATAAAAATTTTGGGGATGCCTAAGTTGCAGATTAGGCCTGACGTATGGAGATTTCTGGGAAAGGAGGCCGCAACTTTTGCCAGTATTGCAATGTTTTCCACCATACATCTGCATATCGATCAAATAATGTTATCCAAATTAAAGACTCTCGAATCGGTGGGTATTTATAGCGCGGCCGACCGTCTCCTGGATTTTTGCAGGGCGCTGACTGTGGCGTTTGCCGCTGCGCTTTTTCCGATTCTGGCTAAACAGTATGTTTCGGGGATTGGGGACCTCAGACGACTTACAATACGTTCAGTGCGGTACTTGCTGTTGGGGACTATTCCGACTGCTATTGGCACTGCTATTCTGGCGAACAATATTATTTCACTAGTCTATGGCCACAAATTCGTTAGTGCCGTACCAGTATTGACAGTGCATATATTTTCTCTGATTCCTTTCAGTATGGTTTACTTCTTAGCCAGTGTACTTATAGTCACGGATAATCAAAGAGTTGATCTAGGCATCAATATTCTCGCGGCAATAATAAATATCATTTTGAATTTTGCCTTAATCCCATATTTTGCTGAAATGGGGGCTGTTGTCGCTGTTTTGATAACAATCATCATTTTTAATCAATTGCAAAACTGGTACATCAAACAGCGTCTTTTTCCCATACCACTACTGCAATTAATTTCAAGAATCCTGCCGGCTGCCGGCCTGATGGGCATCGTTACTTTCTTGCTGCGGGATTGGAATCTTGGATTAAACATAGTTGTCTCAGCCGCGGTTTACGTGTCGCTTGTTGTTCTATTTAAAGGAGTTACCCGGGACGAAATTGAAATGATCAAAATGGTTATACGGCGTTTGACAAAAAGGAATACGAAGTGAGAGCATTTCTTAAAGCATTTCTTCCAAGAATCATGGGTCCATTGTGGGACCCGGCCAAGATCATGTACGACATGGTGCCGTTGTCCCTAAGATACGGCCGGGCCTACTCGGAAGCAGTTTCTCTTCTCGACGCGGGTGAAAGATGGAGCTTAGAAAAGCTGGTCGCATATCAGGAGCAGATGCTTCGACGCCTGATCCGGCATTGTTATACAAATGTCCCTTACTATCGAAAAGTTTTCGTGGAGAAAGGCCTTATTCCGGACGATATCAGCACAATCAGCGATCTTGAAAAACTGCCTTTTCTCACCAAAGAAATTGTCAGGAAACACAAAAAAGATTTACTGGCGACAAATTTCTCGCCCAACAGGGCGCATCTGGACTCTACCAGCGGCAGCACCGGCAATCCGCTCGATTTTTATGTAGATAATGCTACCAAGGCCATTGAAGTGGCTCTCGCGTATCGGCATTTGAAATGGTTGGATTATCAAGACGATGATATGATCGCAGAAATCAAGGAGGACTGTTTCGTTGATCCCGACCGGGTTTATTGGTATTTGCCCGGTTCGAGGCATCTCAAATTTTCTTTTTTCACAGTAGACGATGCCAGATTGGAAAAGACAGCACTTGCGTTGGAACGATTCGAGCCAAAATTCCTCAAGGTGTTTCCATCTTCACTTTTTGTCCTCTCGCGCTGGATGGAGCGACACAGGAAAACAATAAAGCCGCCGAAATGTATAATTACATCGTCAGAAACTCTTTATAAATCTACAAAAGATTTGGCCGAAAAGATTTTCAGAGCCCCTGTTATAGACTGGTACGGCCAAAATGAAAAAGTGGCGACTGCTTTTCAGTGCGAATTCAGCCGTGGATACCACATTCAGATGGAGCAGGCAATTGTGGAACTTATACCATCAAAAGCCGGCTATTTCGATATTGTAGGCACCTCACTACATGCCTTTGGAATGCCATTCATTAGGTATAGAACCGGTGATACCGGAGTGAAAGAAAGCGAGCTTTGTCCATGCGGCAGACCCCATCCAGTGTTGTCTCAGGTGATGGGAAGGGAATGTGAATTCATTATAACGCCCGAAAAGAGAATAATAATGCCCACGGCTATGGATTACGCTATGTATCACCTGGAAGAGATAAAGGAGAGCCAAATCATCCAGGAAGATATTAATACCCTGCGTATAAAGATGGTCCCGTGGGACAATATTTCAGAATCCACCAAAGCACAACTTTTGCACGAACTGCGACGTTATCTAGATTCACCCGGTATGGAGTTAATCCTGGAAGAAGTAGAAGAAATACCCAGGACGTCCAGACGTAAGAAGCCTTTTGTGATCTCTTATGTTAATCTTGAAGATTACATCTGAAGCACTGTATAAAAAATTAAAAATTATGCGAAGGAGAGATGTAATTGAGAGGGTGTCAATTGTCTCCGAGTGGTGCAGCTAGGCCACAGTAAGGGCGCTTGCCCAACACCCTGAGCCATTATGACAGCGCAAATAAACGGCCATGTACAAACAATATAGACGATACAAACTCTTTGTTATGTTTACAGACGTGTTCTTAACGGTCATCGTGCTGGCGATCGTTATCAAGTTGCGACCACACCTTCCAGGCGAACTCCTGGAACCTCATCAAGTCCTGCCTGATCCCTCGCTCTATCTCATGGTGGCTTTTCTCTGGCACGTGCTGTTTGCGATGACAGGGGTGTACGCGCTTGACCGGATTTCCAGTTTGTCAAAACAATTCGGCCGTTTCACTACCGTGTACTTACTGGCAGTGTTGATTTTCGCGGGTTTGCTCTTCTTTAGCTTCAGGGAAACTTCCCGAATGCTGGTGATTTATTTTGCTATGGCAGATTATCTGGTTCTTCTCCTGTTGCGGTGGGGGATCTGTTTTCATCTTCGTCATTATCGGAAAGTAGGGAAGCCGTCTTCAGTGCTTATCGCTGGTGTTTCTGACAGCGGTATCGCTTTGGCCGATACAATCATTCGAGAACATACCGCAGTGCTTAAGGTAGTGGGATTTGTAGATGACGCTCCTTCGGTTGATCACCACATTCCCGCTCCGTTGCTGGGAAGCATTGGGGAGATTGCTTCGATTATCCGGCAAAATCAAATAGAGCTTGTTGTAATCGCACTGCCGGAAAATCGAACCTCCGAAGCCAACGAGCTCGTTTTTAAATTAGAGGCGCTCGAAGTTCGAGTCTACCTGATTCCCGACATGGTCAGCATGGCAGTGCTTAATGCTGAAGTTGAACGGTTCGGTGATCTGGTTATCATCGGAATCCGGGAGCCCGCAATTCAGGGACACAGGAGAATCACCAAGAGAATTCTGGATCTCGCCGCGAGTATACTTATTCTGTCAGTTACTTGGCCTCTGTTGATTGTTATCTGGATCGCTATAAGGATGGATTCGCAGGGACCGACTCTGTATATGGCCAAGAGAGTAGGTGAAAACGGTAAAATCTTTGAGATGTATAAATTTCGTACGATGTTTGTGGATGCAGCCAGGCATCAGGCCGAGGTAACAGCAGAAACCGAGGATGGGCATAAGATTTACAAAATAAAACATGATCCACGCGTAACCAAAGTGGGAAAATGGTTGCGTCGTTGGTCACTCGATGAACTACCTCAACTTTTCAATGTCATAAAGGGAGAAATGTCACTGGTTGGACCACGACCTGAACAACCTTTCATAACCCAGGAATACGATCACTGGCAATGGCAAAGACTTCTAGTGCCGCCGGGAGTTACCGGTTGGTGGCAAGTTTCGGGAAGAAGCGATCTCCCGATGCATCTCAACACACAGTATGACATTTATTATGTGAGGAATTTCTCCTTGTTCTTGGATCTTAAAATTCTGTTCAAAACTCTTAGCGTCGTACTCCAGGGAAAAGGCGCTTATTAGATGAACGGCGCTACTTTATCATTCAGGAATTTTGTTACAGCCGTAATTTGGTGTGTCGTTTTATCCGTTCTTGGCTATGTGTATGTGACTTCATTCAATATGGGCATCAAAATGGTTCTGGTGGTCCATGGGCTTGTCCTGTTCTTCCTCTTCTTCGCCCTTTCTCTCAACGATCTGAAATCTTGTCTTGTCTTCGCAATGATATTGGTAATTCCGATGTCGATTGATTTTGGTCTGGTGCGATACCCTTCTCCACCGGGATACCCCCCATTCGCCGAAAGTATTGTAGTCAATGTTGTCGATTTGATCTTGGCCGTACTGATGATCCAATGGTTTGCCTCCGCATCAATGAGGAGAACATCCGGAATCCCAACTATAGGGCACCCCATCGGGACCTTGTTTTTGATTTGGATTTTCTACAGTCTTTTGATCGGTTGGGTGAAAGCCGAAGACCCTACATATGCTTACTTCGAAGTTGTCACAATGTTTCAAGCCTTTTTGGTTTATTTTTACCTCGTAAACAACACAAGTACTGAGCGTGATGTGCGCATCGTTATTTATGCGCTCTTTGTCGCTCAATCACTTGAAGCGTTGTGGTTGATATTCCAATACGCAACAGGCCTGAATTACACTATAAAAGGCGTATTTGTCTTGCCCGTAAGAGACCAGGTAGGTTTCCGCTCCGCAGGTTTCGCCGGTCGGGACGTTGTCTCGACACAGATGATCTCATTCTTGGCTCCAGTCGTCTTGGCATACTATTACCGAGTCGCTGATCGGAGGCACCGCATAATTGCTGCGGCAATAATGATAATCTTTGTGGTCGGCATTATGTGTGCCCAGACCAGGTCCACCGGTTTTGCGACGATTCTCGGATTCATCATGGTTCTTATTTTAGGAACCTTGAGAGGCTGGATTTCGAAGAAGACATTTATTAGATTTATTACCATCGCCTTGCTGTTCCTCATTTTGATAAGTCCTCTAATTTACGCTAGATTTGAGCAAGGGTCCGGAGGCTGGGAACAGGATCGCGTCCCGCTCATGCGAACCGCAGAGGAAATGTGGTTGGACAACTGGCTCCTGGGGGTTGGACCTAGTAATTACACTACCAATCTGGAAAAATACTTGCCGGTTGATTTCAGGTATAGCTGGAGGGCCCCGGTACATAACGAATTTCTCATGCACCTTGCGGAACGAGGAATAATTGGGACTGTACTCTACTATTGGTTTTCGGTCGTCATGTGCATCAAATTGTGGAGAACGACCAATTCGTCGGACAAATGGTTGTCCATGGCCTCCGCGGGTATACTGGCAGGAATGATGGGATCAATCATTGTGCGCGTTTTTCACTGGTGGCATCAGATGCCAAACTTCACCTTTTTCTGCGTAATGCTGGCCCTTGCTGTAGCCATGGAAAATATTGAACGCGCACGGCTGCAAACCAAGAGCCAGGCGTAAGTATCCCTGGGCTGAAAACTATTTCATCGGCGGCACGAAGTCACTAGATCAAAACACCTTACCAATCTGAGCTGTCCCGGGGGCCGAGTGATTATCAGCAACCCATTGAAAGAAGTGGGTTTTCTACTGTTTCTCTTTATAGGAACCGTTGTTCTGATAGAAGCTTTCCTGCACGCGGTGTGTCTTATTTCTCCGAAAGCGGAAGGTCTATTAAGCTCACGCACCGGTTTGCACGTCCCGGACGCAAAATTGGGAATACGACCGACTCCTAATTTTCCGGAGCATGACGCGAGGGGCTGGCGCAATAAGCAGACTGCCGGAAATCCTAAAATAGTTGCGCTGGGCGATTCCATGACTTACGGAGTGTGGGCGAGACGTGAGGATGCATGGCCTCAGCAGCTGCAACGGATGGGCGGGACTGAGACTTATAACATGGCCTATGGTGGGTACGAACCTATTCGATACCTGATTCTCGCCGATGAAGCCCTCGAACTGAAGCCTAAACTTGTAATCGAAGCCATCTACGCGGGCAACGATCTATGGGAAGCTTACGAAAGCGTCTACGCCGGCGGCCGGCTGCCTGAATTGCGGACAACCGATGTGGCACTCCTTAAACAATTCTCAGCCAAAGATAAAGAACTTTCCGTCTGTGAGGTCAGCCGCGATCGTTTTGAACCACAGCGTGGAGTTAAGGATTTTCTCGGTAGATATTCCAAGATCTACGCCATATTATGGTTGTTTAAAGCCATGTTTATACCTGACCACACATGGCCTTGGTTCTGGATCAAGCACCAGGCGACCGGATTCCCTCCGTGGGAAGTGTTTGAATATGAGGGGATCAAGACAATATTAACTCCCAGTTATCGATTGCTGGCACTGGATGGGACGGATCCCCGTATTGGAGAAGGTCTCCGCCTGTCACTTGAAGCTATAAAACGAACGAATGAGCGGCTTAGCGAGGCCGGCGTACGTTTCCTGGTGCTCTTTATTCCAACAAAAGAATTAGTTCTCGATCCATATATGAAGAGTATTAAGATGAAGGACCCTGACGTGTGCCGACGACTCCAAGCAAATGAAAAACGCGTGTGGCAGACCATGAGGGAATATCTTATTGATCATCAGATTCCTTATGCAGATGCATTACCGGCGTTGCGAAGGAGTGTAGAAGCGGGTAAGAACCCTTTTCTGATCAATCATGATGCTCACCCGAACGCGGCAGGTCACGAAGCTCTCGCCGTAACAGTTTTATCCGAAATAAAACAAAGGAAGCTGCTGAATTGACTATCATCAAATTCCCGAAAAGATCGACAGCAGTACTCAGCGATACTATACTGAGGACTGCTTTGTAATTCGGAACTTGTAAACTCGATTCGCCAAAAAGGTAGTGACACGCCATGACAGAAGATGAGGGCCTGACTTTACGAGACTTTTTTAATGTTCTCTACCGTCGCATTTTTTTGTTGAAGATCACAATAGTGATTTTACCGATAGCTGTACTTTTTGCGTGCTACGTTGTGGACCCTGTTTACGAAACTTCGGGAAAAATTCTTGTGACGGCTAAGAAAGAAAACTCCGCGCTGTTGCAGGGCCCCAGGGATCAAGGAGCGACAAGCATCCTGAATCTAAACGTTGACGAAACAGACCTAAATAGTGAGATGGCCCTTCTCACGAGTCCGGACCTCTGGATCAAAACGGTAAACCGTATTGGATTGGATTCTTTCAAGAAGAAAGAGCCGAATCCTCTATCGGAAAAATTGGGAGAATTTAAGAAAACCGTGAAGGACTTTCTGGGTATCCAGCCGAGAGGACCCAAAGAGGCCGCTTCGAGAGAAGCTGCGCAGGCCCAGGAGATTGCAAAACGTCTTCTCAAAGATTTTAAAGTAGTTCCAGCGCTAAAATCCAAGGTCATCGACATGACATTCAGATATTCCGACCCGGTGATGGCAAAGAAAATACTTGATACGCTTCTGGAGCAGTACATTCCCTATCATCTCGATGCATACGGACTGCCTGGCGCAGAAGGTTTCTTTGCGGGTCAAGGGGATATCTACAAAGAAAAATATGACGCAGCGGACAAGGACCTGGCGGATTTTAAAAACAAATGGGGAATAGCATACGCAGAACGACAGAAAACGGAATTGATTTCCACGATAAAACAGATAGAGGATTCCATCGTGGAGTTGAATTCCAACGAGAGCCAGTACGATAATATCCTGGGCTCACTGAAAAAGGGCATAGTGCTCACCGGGCAATTGGCGTCTGGTGCCCAGAGAGGCAATGAAAATACTTTCATCAGCGTCATGGCCACTCAGCTTCTGCGTGCAAAACAAAAACAAATTCAGGTAGCCGAATTGTTCACCCCCGAAAGCCGGGACTACATTTCAGCGGAGGAGATGGTCAGGGATCTTACGAAGAAATTCGAAAATGCCATCATCGTGGAGATGACCGTGCTTAAGGCCAAGAAGGCAAGCCTTGAACAGAGCCTGAAAGAAAAGCAGGAAGGGCTGCAGCAGTTGGAGGAAAAGAGCGAGGAAGCTCGACGACTCCAACTGGCGGTCAGCATCGCCAAAGAGCGTTATCTTCAATTTGTGGCGAAAGAAGAAGAAGCTCGATTGGCTTCCCAAGAAGGCCGCAGCAAACTAGTTACAGTCAGTATAGTGGGCCGGCCTATGATCCCGATTGATCCGATATTCCCTATGACCAGCTTATTTGTTTTAGCTGCCTTTGTGCTGTCGTTCCCTGTCGGAATCGCCGCAATATTCTTGGCCAACTTTTTTGACTCCACGTTCGATAATCCTAGAGAAGTAGAGCAGGCCACCGGGTTCACTGCCCTGGCCACAATCGGTAAGCTACCAAGAGGATAATCTGTTACAAATTCCGTGAATGTCTGATGAGAGCTGTTGTTGTCGCCACACTTCTTTGCTTCTGTTTCATACCGTTCGCTCCGAATTATCTGAGCGCTTTGGGAACTGAGTACGACGGCGGAATAATTGAGAGAATTGCGGATGACAGAATTTATGTGAAAGGGGAAATGGGCGATCACGTATTCGAAATAATCGGGGTTTGCTCGTGGTGCGAGGAGGGCTTAGAGGTCTCAATTGCGTTCAAGGGCTATACTCGAGCAACATTGCAGCCAAAATCCCCGTCCTTTCAGGGGCGACCTTTGCAGGTGTTGATCATACGCGACGGACGAGAATAGGTAAGACTGGGGAAGTCGCAATGTTGGCAGAGCAGTTCCAGCCAACCTCAGCCCATTATCGCGAAAAATTTAAAGCTTGCTGCCTGTTCGAGGCGAAACCAGGCCCTCATAAATTTTGACATAGGATTGCACAAGTACACTCCAGTCGCGGTTGTTCTCAACCCAATTCCGTCCTCGCGCTCCGAGATCCAGCCGCATCTCTTTGTTTTCAATTAGCCCGTGACATTTTGCGATTAAATCTTGCACGTTCTCGGATTCGAACAAAAGCCCATTGACGCCATCAGTCACTATCTCGCGATGACCTCCTATATCACTGGCAATAAGCGGTTTTCCCATAGCCATAATTTCCATGGGCTTCAAAGGGGTGACCAGTCGTGTCTCCCTCGTGTCGAGGCGCGGCAATACCATCAAATCGAAGAGCCGGTAGTATTCTGAAATCTCCGCGTGCGCGATTCTGCCGGGGAATAGCACCTTGTCAACTATACCGCCCTCCTCAGCCAGTCTTTTCAAGATCTGCGTGACCTCACCTTCCCCGACCAACAAAAGTCTCAGCTCAGGGAATTCAGTGCTCAAACCAATCATCGCCCGGACGAGCAGTTCAAGCCCCTCATAATGAAAAAATGAGCCTATATAGCCGATTACAATCTTGTCTTCCAGGCCTAAACGACGCTGCAAATCAGTGTTTGGAGGGCCTGGAACAAATGTTTCTGACGTCCACCCCGTTTGGCACTATGACAATCTTCTCCTCTGGGATGCCTCGGGCCAAAAGCTCATCTTTGAGAGAATCGCAGATTACGCAACAGAGATCCGCCCCCTTCAGCGCTGTGTCTTCCAGAAAATGCACGCCTCGGTAACGCAATGAGCTTTCAGTCAGCCCATGACGGCTGGTATGGGAATCTTCCCATAAACCTCGCATTTCATAGACAGTAGGAATTCTTTTTCGTCGTCCCACTACATTGGCGATAATGCCGCACGTGAAAGGGGAATGTGCATGAATTACGACCGGCTTATAAATTTGGGCAACTCGCATCGCCGATTTCAATAACATGATATTCTGCAAGACCCTCAGGGCTGACTTGACTGGACTTTCGTCGCTCACTTCAATGGTGGGGGGCAGAATCCTGCCGGGTGTCCTGAAATACCTTACTCCATCAATGAATTCGCTTCCTTCGGAATCCAACCTGCCTGCTGGGGCCTGCGAAGGCGACGTTATCACCAGCGGCTCCAGACCGCTCTCAAGTTGATTTTTTACTATCTCTTCACTTCGAATCGCATAACCATGCGATCCGGGAACCGATCGATGTAATATGTGCAATATTCGCATGGGAGTCCTCATATGGTCAGCCATCGCTATTATCGGCCGCCCTTAGTTCAGATAAGAGGAAATCGAAAACGCCGGGTGGAAAAAGATCATCGGGCATGTTCTCCGGGATGTGAATGTCTAGTCCCGGCGGAGTTATTTTCGTCAGCACATTTGTAGGTAGCTGGCAGCGTGATATAGCTCTGAGAGCCGGTGCTGGAATTTTGAAACCGTAGTAGCGTGAATTCCAGCCGGCAATAGGATCAACCGAAGCTCGCAGGATCGAAATGCTAGCCCGCGGGAAACTGTGCTTGATCGAAATTTCGATTCTCTCGTTCAGTGACCAGGCCGCAAAACATCCGGCGCCTGTTTCGTCAATATTCCAGACAGGATCGAAATGCATCGACAAGTCCAAATCATGCACCCCCGAACCATCTATATGATCCAGAATAAGCATCCCTTGTTCTAATGCATGTATTATGAAACGGTGATGGACAATCCCGCCCCAATCCAATTTGCCGTGTAAGATACTCCACGACTCGCCTGCTCTTGGCGAGTACTGTTTTATTTTCAGAAGTTCGGCCCATCGAAAAGTATCGAGGGGCTGCGTTTGATTTTTCCCATCAACTCTAATTGTATTGTGAGCCGCAGTGGATCGGAAATAGTCTCGCCAAATAGGCGATGCATTATAGGAACCAGTCCCTGTATCGACAATAACAGGCTGCCCCTTGTGCCAGAGAAGAAACGACAGACCGTCCGCATGCCCATGGCCGCAACCGGGAGGAATCCCGAGCGGGCCGGCATCGAACAAAATTGAGAATTGACCATCACGGCTAATCTGATAACCGCCTTCAGGAAAATCTACTATGCCTCGCGAGTTTGTATCATAGTTCCCGTTTGAAACCCTTTTCAGCTTATGTTTGGCAAATGATTCCAGCCCCTCCTCTCCCATCATGAGAAACGACTCAGCCGGGAAACTCTCCATTCCGCTGAATAAGGAAGGCCGATCCAAGAGCACCCCCCCAGCGGCTAATAACCAAGAAAAATCCCAAAAATCCGAGAGCTGCCATCCCACTGCCCGGCCGGTATCGGAATCTCCTACCATGGGAACTTCCCCGGAATCGTTTGCAATCTCCTGAACAAATTCCAGCCCTGCCGCAACACGCTGAAGGACCTCTCCAGAAAGAGGGATCTCATTGTATTTGGCCAGATGGATTACAGGGAGTAAGAATTCGGCAATGAATCGGAAATAGCTAGTCGACTGCTCTGCGTAAACACCGCAGCGCAGGATTATCGTGGGCACGAGCCCATCCAATATTCTTACAGCGGTGGTTCGCCATTTTTCGGAGTCCGCAAAAAAAGGATAAATAACTGAAACATACAAAAGAGCCGATGCCTCTCCCAGCAAATGGTTTCCGGGCGCGTGGTGAGTTGTAAGTTCCCTCGCTAAATGACGTGTGTGAATGTACACGCACGTAATAAATCGTTTCACGAAATCATCGTCCCATACCGCGCAATTTGCGCAAAGAATATGGCAACGAACCCACGCAAGCAGCCTCAAGCCCACTTCCAGATTGCTGCTCCATTGGACGCCCAACGGATATCTGACGCTGTCCATCCAGCTTTCAACATGATCGCGTGCTTCCCGGGCGAAAGACTCGTTGCCGGTTAGCCTCCATGATGCCCCGAGACATAAAAGATGTTGAAACCGATTGAGTTCCCAGCACCACTTTATATCTCGTTCAGGTCTCGTGGGATCGTGATAGACATCTATATCCGCATAATAAGTCGACGGCCATGACTCATCCGGCTCATCCGGTGCCATGGTAGCCGACCAACGAATCGGTCTCGGCAATTCGATTTCTTTCCACTGGAAGAGTCTCAGCTTTCCCGCCAATATGGACTCTGCCTCGCGAACAAGGTTTTTGACTTGCTCGGGATACAGTCTTGAAAAATTTTCCCAATATGAAGGATCCTGCCACCAGCTTGCCGGGAGGGTTTCCATTAGACTCTTGGTGACAGTTTCGGAAAGATTTTGGTCCGGATTCCCGAGCAACCATTCGCTGCGTCTTGCGAAAACCCGTTCAGTAGACATACTCAGAGGGTCTGAATACAGGTTTCGACGTTCATTCCAGTGACGTATCCAGGAACCGGTACGTTGAAATGGTTCCGCCACGCGAATTGTTCTCAGCCGCCGAAGGACGTATTTGAGTTTTTCGAAATGCATTAATTGAGGGGGGACTTGCGCTTATTTTTCCAAAATCCCGCGCAACAGTTCCCTATAAATACGATATTGGCTCTCCCATGTGAGAGATGCGGATCTCTCCTTTGCTCTACGAGCGAGGATTTCCATGAATTCCGGTGACCTGTAAAGCTCCATGATCTTGTCGGACAATGCTTTGAAGTCACCTGGAGGAACAAATGCTATGGAATCATCCCCGTACAATTCTTCCAGTACCGGAAGTCTTGTGGATACGATGCAAAGGCCCACGCTCGCCATCTCGGGTATTTTAAGTGAAAGAGCCCGATCCATGTGACAGTCACTAAGTGCGGGATAAAGACCTATGTCGGCCTGCTGCATTATCTCCGGCATTAATTCCAGAGGAACCGGATCCGACACCTCGACCAGGTCGCCAACACCCAGGCTTTGGGCTAATTGCAAGCAATCATCCAGCGCCTTACCTTCATTTCGGATCTTGGGGACGACTCTGAGTTTGAGGCCCGGGATCTGAGGTCGCAGAACCGGGAGCGCCTGAATTGCCACCTGTAATCCATAGCGATTTGCAACAGTACCCACGTATAAGAGGGTGAATTTATCATTCTGCCTACGTGAGGCGGTTTGACTAGCGTTTCTGGAAAATCGCGGATCAGCGGCATTCATAACAACTGTGATTTTCTCTGGCGGAACCCCTCTGTTTATAAGTACGCTCTTGAATGTCGGAGTAGCCGTGATGATATGACTGCTGAACTTAATCGAAATTTTTTCCAGGAAGATCTCCGTACGAACCAAGATGTGATTCCTAGTCACTTGCAGCTTGGATTGAAGTAGTTCGGGAGTCGTATCGTGGATATTTAAAATTACCGGACAGCCTCTCAATCGAGGGATCAGTGCACAAAAGGCTAAGAAATCAGGCATATTATGAACATGAATCAAGTCGTAAGGATGACGGAAATCCAACTTCGAACATTTCAAGAACATCATGAACGCGGCATACAGCCAGCCTAAGACATGTGTCAGTCCCTCACGACGGCTTCGGGTCATCGGTAAAGTGTATACTTCAATATTAGGATGGTTGGTCTGCGGCAGTTCAGTTTCAGAAGCAAGGCAAATTATATCCACGTGATGCCCCTCGTCGGCTAATGGCTCTGCGTAACGCCGCACGCGGGTATCACGAACGTAAACACTGTGGGTGATCATTAAGATGCGAAAATGGTCGGAATCAGACAAAAAATCTCCTGCCAATCAAAGGAAGCGGTATATCCATTTTGGAATGTGAAATTCCCTTTTGTTCAGAATAACTCCCATCATTTCTCCCCCACCCGCCTTCAGCTTCTCAATTGCATGCTGCACAACCTGTGAGCGCGTGAGGTTCGATTCTATTATGAAAACGACCCCATCAACCATTCCGGTAATTATAGTAGAATCTATGAATGGAATGACTGGAGGGCTATCCAGCAGGATATAGCGGTACATACTCTTGAGCTCAGCGAGCACCCCCTCGAGATTTTCCAGACGAGCCTCTCGCTCCAGCCCTTTTTCCGATCCGGAACCTGATACCGCCGGCAATACCGAAAAACCGTAGTCATTGCTTTTCTGTATGGCTTCTAACACCGGTTCCGAATTTTGCAGAATTCCTACAAGGGATTTGCCTGTTTCAAGTTTAAGAATTTCTCGTAGAGAAGGTCTTCTCATATTGGCTTCTACTACGATTATCGAATTGGGCGAGTGCACCTTCGCCAGAAATGTAGCCAATGCAAGAGTTGTGGAGGTGACCCCCTCCGAGAAATGAGACGCAGTAAACTGAATCACACGCGATTTGATGGGGCTATCCCTTGGAAAAAGCGTACGATCGAGTCTGTAGAATTCATCGGCAAATGAGGACGCGAGTTCCTTGAACATGGCTCCATTTTCTACCCTTAATTATTAAATTTATAAACTTTTATCTTCAGGAAAGTCAAGGCGGAAGAGTGGACCATTTTTTAAAATATGTGGGGTTTAAGCCAAGTTATTAACACAAGATATACATATTTATTAATGTAAAATATCACGATATACCCGTTACTTCTTGACACATAGCTACTTATTTTGATAGACTATTGGCATGATCGGAGTACGCATGGAATCTTCATTTTGAAAAATGTATAAGCTCATGTTTAATATCACAGGTCATGAAATTTGGATAACATACTATAAAACAGATATATTTTTGTTGAGATATGGAAAACAAACTCCCTTTGCGGCAACTTTGACCAAAACCAACGCAACAATAGCATGCTTTAGAAAACCTAAAGACCGCGAATCAAGGGTCGTTTCCTCATGAACCAAACATCTGAAAGTTCGGAGAAATTGAGCGCCCGAGAAAAAACCGAAATGGATGCGAAGGAATTTCATAGAGGATACAACTGGCGCATGGTCTCGGGTAGCCCCACAGGAAACCCCTCGGTTGCCCGAACCGGCTCGAAATGCACCCCGCGCGCCAGGATCATCGATGTGAATGAGATTAGCCTTGAACCGGAAGATTTTGTGACCACTCACAGATTGATTAACGACAAACCAGTGGCAGCCCCCGCGCCGTCCTGCCCCGAATCAGATGAAGCCCCGCCTTCATGTTCGGAATCTGATGAACCGCCGCCGCGAACTAAAACGAGCGGTATCGCGAAATTGCTACTCTTGTTATTAGCCTCATTGACTGTAGCGATCATTATCCCACGACTCCTTCCGTCCGGCTATTCGGGAGTAAAACCTCCCTCTTTCTATGAGGAGTCCGGTAAATTCAGCGCACCCGCCGGTTCCGGTAATTGGCTTGACGAGCGCTCACTCGCTCCACGGTTTGTTAGTGAACCTAGTGATCCCGCGCTCATGGCCTCAAGAGGGTCTTCTGAAGAGATGCGACCCGCCGCTCAGAATTGCCTTCCGGTTGATCCAAGATCCGGATTTGTGCCTGGCAACGCAGCGGCTGAACAGGGCCCCTCAGTGACACCCCAGGGATCTTCCATGATATCGGCTTCACTGGTTTCCCGAAGATTACAAGAAATTGAGCTTCGACTGCGAGAATGTGAATTGATTATGCAATTGCTGGATTCCGGCAAGGGCGCATTCAGCGGTTTTGTCCCTGAGAACAACATTACGGGGATATCATCTCTGGCCCGCTTTCAAGAAAAGGTCGTTCAGTTGGAGATCAATAAGCAAGCCCTGGCGGTACGATTTGCTCCGGCAAGCAGAGAAATTCAAGCCATCGATCAGGAAATTCAAGGTGTTAAGGCAGCTATGCGGGAGTGCGTCCAAGCCAATCTCCGCTTCTTCCAAAAAGGTCGGCAGCAGCTATTAGACCAACTAGAGCGCAAGAAAGGTCCGACCGGGATGAATGGCAAGGGCCGGCAGCCTCAATGCCTGGAGCCATCATTGTTGGGACGATGTTGGTCGTTTCTAAGTGATGGAATTGGTGCCGTGGTCAACCAACTGGTGGGTACAGAGAAATCCATTGCGTCGAGAGCATCGAAGCTCGGGAATAAGCTTATATCTAACGCTTCTACGTATGTTGACCGGAACCCGAAGGTGTCAGGTAAACCTGAAAACGACTGGTCTCGATTGGCAGGTTCGGGACATATCAGACGTCCGGAAACCCGAATCAATTCCGGTCGAGCGGAAAAAGCACGGAATGTATTCCCATCCAGCCGCAACGGTCAACGCGGAGTGAATGCTGCGCCAAGCCCGGAATCCGAGGCTGGGATACCGGACTCAACGGGAGCCAGGCGTCGATTATGGCAGTCGTTGCGGGATAACGATTCTAGCTGCGAGAGACAATAGTTATGCTGAGTCGTCACAAATCCAATCTGATGACGCCCGGTCACCGGAAATCGCGGCATGCGGTTTCGCGGCTGATCTCCTGGTGGCTGCTGTTATGCGGCATGTTGTGCATGGCCCCTACTCTATCTGTTGCAGATCCGATGGATTACAACGGTTTTACCACCTTCGGATTTCAAGGGTTTTTCAGTTGGATGGATGGCAGAATGGGATTTGAGCAGCAAAATGCCGGAGTCGGCACACTTAACAATTTCAGAAGCGATCTCGGATTGCCGGTTAACAATCAATCATACAGAATAGTCGGTTCGGTCCGTCCGCTAGAGCATCATCTTTTGAGAATCTTCGGAACGATTCCCGAACGGTACAAAGGCGGCATTACTCTCAGTAGAGATCTTGAAACGAAAAATACGGTTTATCCGGCCGGCACCGAAGTCGAATCCGAACTGAAAACCTCAATGTTCGGATTCGGTTATGACCTGGATTTCTTTATCGGACCACGCTGGTTCGGCGGTATTCACGGCGATCTAAGATATATCGATCTCAGAGTGGCTCTCGGCCATGCAGGTTCCGATCTCCGCGATCAGATAAGTCTTAGTGAGCTTGTGCCTTGCATCGGCGCGCACTTCGAATCCAGATTCCCTTTTGGATTCGACAGGATTGCACCCGGTATGAGCCTTGGCCCGTTCGCACGCATGACATATGGAATTAATCCGACTTTCTTCAACTATGTAGATCTGCAAACCGGCATTTCGATTTTGAGGCGTCCCACAGGCGGACCGATTATCCTTAACGCCAAAGTGGGATACGAGCTTGAGAGCTATTTCCATAATCAGGAGAACATCGCCGGTAGGACCCTTGAGCTAAGAAGAGATGGAGTTTTTGTCTCAATCGAAGGCGCTTTCTAATTTCCGTGCCATTGGTCCGGACGCCATTGCGATGGAATGTTTGATTATGAAATTTGACGGCGAATTAGAACAGGAAAACGAATAATGAGCACGCAAAATTCTCCAAAGCATTTGAAAATCCGTCTTCGGAGAGTATTTGCTTTCTGTGCCGTCGCGCTTCTCATGGGCGGTTGCGTCATTCCTCGAGAAAGAGCCGTAGTGAACGAAACGCCTCCGCTAGAGATCAACCGCGTTACGGAATATTTCCCGTCCTCATTGTATAGATTGGCCGAAGGTGATGTGCTCGAAGTTCTTTACCTTCCGACTCCGACCATTTCCGATGCTCCATATAGATTGCAGATCAAGGATCAGATTGACGTAGAATTTGCATTTCATCCCGAGATGAACCGCACAGTGCGAGTCAGACCGGACGGCAAGATTAGTATCCCTCGAAAAGATGATGTCAAGGTGGCCGGTTTAACTGCGGATGAGACCCGCAACATGCTAAAAAAGGTCTATTCAGATCTTCTCAAGGATCCGGACATCACGGTTACTGTCAGGGATTTCAATGTTAGACTGGATGAGATGCAGAGGACTTTTGCCTCAGCGGCGTTAGGACAGGCTCGCGCCGTCAGTATTCGTCCTGATGGCCACATCTCTTTGCCTCTTATACCGGACATGCCGGCAGCAAATCTGAGCGTCCCTGAACTTACACACCTGGTTAACAAGCGATACGCGGGAATCCTGCCCGATACGAATGTATCGGTAATCCTGAGAGAGGTAGTCGGAAATATCGTTTTTGTTGACGGAGAAGTTAGCCGACCCGGGGCTTTCACAGTCCGGGGCCCCACCACTGTTCAGCATGCCATTGCGCTGGCCGGCGGAACGAGACCTACTGCCGAGAACCGAACCATATTGGTGGTATCGAAGGGACCTGACGGTAAGTTCATGAGTCGCACCACGGACCTCTCCAAAATGACTTCTGCTTCTGATTTTATGGTTGGCCGCAACGATCTTATTTTTGTTCCCAGGAGCACCATTGCAAGGGCGGATCTGTGGGTAGACCAGAATATCAGGCAGCTTCTGATGTTCACCGGCTGGAACCTCGGTGTGACGGCGGATCTTGGCAGGGTATCAACTACGAGATAGTCGTGACAGACTGCCTTTGTGAGACGAAAGAACCAGTACTAGAATCGACAGTATTCAGTGCCGGAGTCCCTTGAGATTTTCAACTGCTTCGTCTTACTTCCCAGCGTTGCAGATAATAACCCCATTCATCCACCAGTCGCCAAGGATCGAGATGACCTTTGAGGATCATGCGAAATGTCCTCAGACCATCCCCGGCCGTGAGGGAAGTACGACGCAGGGTGTAGGGATTACATCCCATCTGATTGAGCCCATGAAGACCTGTTACGGCGTATTCATATCCAGTCGACTTAGCTATCTCAGCGACATTCTCGGTAAAATCACGGATCGTCCCATACGGATAAGACAATCCTTTCGGTGGCTCTCCTAGCTCTTCAGTGATTCGTCCGTAAGAGGCTGTCAGTTCCTCTTCAACACCTTCCAGACTAATCTCTCCAAGACTTCTGTGGCTCACCGTGTGTGATCCAATGGAAAAGCCCGCGGCAGACATCTGACGCGCATTTTGCCATGTAAGAAACGGGCCTCCCGGAAATTGGATTGTATTGTCGAGAACTCCGGTAATAATGAAGAATGTGGCTGTGAGATTCTTTTTATCTAGTATTTCGGCAATTGTGGTTGCGGCTTCGCTGTAACCGTCGTCAAAAGTGACTGCCACGGTGCCGAATTCCGGAGCAGGTCCCTCAGCTAATCTCCGTACCAAATCCGTCAATGCCATTACGGGATGGTTATCGGCTAGAAACGCGATATGAGACCTGAAATGGTCTGTTTTGACTGTAAAGGAATCCTGCGGCCGGTCAGCTATCTTGTGGTAGGTCAGGATTCTGTAACCCTCGACGAAGCTACGGCTCCTCCTGTACACAGAGCCATAACCTGAAATCGCGGAGACCCATTCAATGGACCATTTGGCGGCTCTCTTTAATGCCCAGCGCGGATCCACACCTCACCTCTATCTCTGGAATATACCACATACTGTTATCATAAGCTGAAGCATTCTCGCTCATCATGCAACCCCTCAGTTACGAGTGGGCCGTTGTTTGTCATTGCGAGGAGTGAAATCCCGCGTTCCGCGGGAAAGCAATCCCCCAAGCTGGAGATTGCTTCGCTCCGCTCGCAATGACAGTATTTAGCCGCTCGTAACTGAAGGAATACCTCATCATGATCTTCGAGTATTTGAAGCTATGCCTTTATTCGATTATATTGTTCTTGTTGAAATATCAGCAGGAGGACTCAGGAATTGCAAATCAGGAGCAGCTTGGCAAAAACCGTTATGGATGAAGTTTATGATGGCGTTTACATAATGGACCGGGACCGAAAAATTCTATTCTGGAACCGGGCAGCCGAAAGAATCACCGGATTCGCCGCCAATGAGGCCATCGGGATACGTTGTCGCGACAACCTGTTGATCCATGTCGACGCGGACGGAACAGTTCTCTGTACCGAAGACCTGTGCCCTGCACATCAAAGTATGCAGGATGGTAAAGAGAGAGAAGCACAGGTTTATTTGCACCACAAATCCGGTCATCGGCTCGCTATAACAACGAGGATCTGTCCCCTTCGAGATAAGAAAGGCAAAATCGTCGGCGCGGTAGAAGTCTTCACAGATAATAGGAATATTCGAGAATTGACGGAAAGAATGGAAGAACTTGAGAAAATGGCTCTGCTTGATCAGCTGACCCAGATCCCGAACCGCAGATACGGCGATATCCAGCTCAGACAAGCGCTCAATGAAATGCAGCGATATGGTTGGCCTTTCGCCGTTTTCTTCCTGGACATAGATAAATTTAAGCATGTGAATGACTCATACGGACACGCGATGGGGGATATGGTGCTTCAGATGGCGGCCAGGACCCTCTCAAGCACTTTGCGTTCATCGGACGTAGTTACTCGCTGGGGCGGGGAAGAATTCGTGATAATTGTGAGAAATCCCAAAGACGGATTACTTGAGATAGGGGACAGGATGCGTTTTTTGATTTCTCGCTCAGGCATCCAAACTTCGAACGGCATGCTAACTATAACAGTTTCTATAGGAGCCACTTTCGCCAAACCAGACGACACCCCCGAAGAATTAATATTCAGGTCCGATAAATTGATGTATCAGAGTAAAAAAAACGGTAGAGATGTTGTTACTGTAGATAACTAAAAGTATAGTCACGTAGCCGTTAGCCGGTATTCCAACTATTGTAATCGTCCGTAAGCTTTTATGGACAAACCGGTTTCCCACCAATGTCGAATTCATTTCGCGTAAACTCTTGCGATATAAATCGGGAACATTGAAAAGACACAAAATGATCGTCACATGATCGGAAATGTAACCAAATGTTGCATCCAGTCATGCTGCGTGTTATTTTGCAGCAAAGAACATGAGGTTTTGGTCGGTGGTGAATTTGAAAATTATGGGGCCTCGGGGGATGGCCGGTAACACTGTAAATCAGGAACGTTGAATCAGACTACCTGACAGAAGTTGCCGCGCATATTCAGTACAAGATTTTCCGGAGAGATCATCAGGGGGTGCTTAATGAAGAGATCTTTGGCTGTCACATTGGGTATTGTGGCCATAGCCACAATTATGATCGGGCTTCCGTGCGTATTGGCTCAGACCGCTACTAATGTTATCCGGGTCTGCGGTCCGGATAGCATGTTGGGCAGAATGCAAATCCTCACAAGAGTGTTCGTCAAGAATAACCCTGATGTCAAGGTGGAGATTATCGAAGGCCGCCTTGTAGATGTTGGCATTAATGCGCTCATTGAGAACAAATGTGACTTAACCATGAGTTCCCGCAGCCTAACAGATAAGGAAAGCTCACTTGCCGTTCAGAAGGGGATGGAACTTGTCGAACGCCTCATCGGCTACGGGGGCATTGTAATCATCACGCATCCTCAAAACCCCGTGAACGAACTCTCAGTAGACCAAGTCCAGAAAATATTCCGAGGCGAAATTACCCGCTGGGATCAACTCGGAGGTCGCGCCGAAAACATCACTGTCGTTCGAACGGATGAAAGCCAGCACCCTGGTACATTCGTTTTTATGGAGGATGATTTTCTCAAAGGCAAATTTGCCAAAGACTCAGTGGCTTTGACTCAATTTCCGGGTGTGATGGCCAAGGTGGCCCAGACACCTAGTGCGATAGGATACGTGAGAATTAGAGATGCATTAGAGTCCAAGCCTAAACAGAGAGAAGCCATAAAGATCATGGAAATCAAGAAAATGGGAGCACTCGTCGGAGTCATGCCCTCTCGCGAGACAGTTGCCAATGGTTCGTACCCGATTAGGCGGCCGTACTTTTTGTATTATAACAGCAAGTTAGATGGGAATATCAAGAAATATGCAGATTTCATTGTAGGCAAGGGTTGGGGTTCCCAAGATCTCTAGGCAGTAAGGGTTTCGGACCCCGTTCGTCTACATTTAGTAGCAGATCGGGGTCCATCAATAAATTTATCTTGGCCTGCTATCCGCCTGAGTACAAATTACTATTATGCAGGCGTTTCCACCCGTGTCCACTTGCCGGCAGGGATCAAAAGGTCATTAAATCTATCGGATGCGTGTTGATTCAGATAAAAACTATCAGGAGCATCCGGGCCTACCAGGACGACCGGTCCTTTAAATTTAGCTGCAAAATCTTCTATCTTCGTTGTGCCGCCAAAATCCGCACGTTTCGAATTGTACCCGATCACCAGCACTTCATACTCGCCCTTCCGGAAACATTTCCGTAGTTCGAATTCATCATTTCCTTCACAAAGCCTAAAGCCGACGTCCACGTAATCTCCCAGCCGTGGATCAAACATCTCCCGCATTTCTCTGTCTTTTTTACTAATAAGCTCCGGGGAAACCTGAGCGGTCTTGGTTTTTTCAGCATCCACGAAGACCACATCTCTCCTGAGCATGTACGGAGACTCAAGAAAATGAAAAATGTTCAGTTTTGTTTTGTAGTGCCGGGCTAATGACAATGCATAATCAAATGCCCAATCGCCCTGACGAGAAAAAACTGCGCACAAACCCACGCCGTTCATGACTCCTCCTGCTCTTCTTTTTTGAAATCCTACCATATCTATTACTTTAGCACTCACACGCGACATTTTAAGACACTTTCTCTTGATTTATTTCTTCCGAAGTTCGGCAGGGAATACTTATGGAGAAGATCGCCCCTTTTCCCGGTTCGGATTCAACCGAAATGGTTCCCTTATGCTCATGGATAATTTTTCGAGTAACAACCAAGCCCAACCCCGTTCCTTTTGAGCCTTTTGTCGAAAAGAATTTCTTAAACAAACTGTGTTTGACCTCTTCCGAAATTCCGGGTCCGTTATCGATTACGCGGATTAAAATTGTATGATCGTCAATTTTCCCGCTCAATGTAATCTGGTAAGGTTTTGCCCCGGGTGCGGCGCGGCATGCTTCAATTGCATTAGAAACGAGATTTGAAATAGCACTGTGGATACCTTTTGAATCGAGAAGACATGCGCCCATATTGAAGTCAAAATCCTTGATCAACTCGATTCCGTTCTGTTGCGCTTTTTCCTCATAGAGCTTATATGCATCCATGAGGATGGTGCCAGGATCGCACTCCTCGTATTCAGGTTCCCTTTCTTTGGACACGTAAAGAATGTTCTTTACAAGATCGGAAACTTTCACAACGTTTCGCTTCACCATGCCCCAACCATGATGGATTCTTTGGTCATTTTCGTATTTCAGACCCGAATCCACCATGTAAACGCCGCCTTCGAGCCCAGAGAGAATATTTTTTACATCGTGTGACATGCCCGCGACCGCTTCGCCGAGCGTAGCAAGTTGGTTCTGAAGAAGTTTCACTTCAGTGACATCAGGCGACATTTCCATGACGGCTACAATTTTGCCGTTCTCATCTAGTACAGGAGATGTATACGTGACCAGATAAACCTCTTGCCCGTTACGCAACCAGACCTCTTCAGAAGAATGATTAGCACCGTCAGCAAAGGTCTTCTCAACAGGGCAATTATCGCACTTGGAATCTCGGCCCTTATAAACGTTATAGCACTTCTTCCCCCAGCGAGTGCCGAAGTCCCGAGCGAACATTTTGTTATAAAAAACTACGTTGAACGCTTCATCAATAACAGTAAGATAACATGGAATGTTTTCGATGAGATTTCTGTATTCAGTTTCTCTTCTCTGCAACTTCAATTGCAGCATTACCATGCCGGTAACATCAATGGACATTTCCATGACTTCAGAAACATGTCCATCATGATCAAAAATCGGTGAGGAATGTATGATAACATATGTTTTCTTCTCGCCGCCACCCGGGATCCAGACCTCTTCCGATCGATGAGACAGCCCATCCATAAAGGTTTTCTCAACCTGACAATTGGAGCATTTGGAACCAAGGCCCTTGCGAACCGTATAACAGTGCCTCCCGATCTGATCGCCGAAATCAGTGGTAAACGCCTGATTCGCCTGAACAATTCGGTAGTCCCGATCTATTACGCTAATGTAACATGGAACTTTTTCGAACAGCTCCTTGTACATGGCTCGGCTTTCTTCAAGCTGCCGCGTGCGATCGCTTATCTGCCGACTCATTGCATCAAAGGCGCGAGAGAGCATAGCGATTGAATCATAGCCCTTGATTATTTCTACAGGTGGATAGTTTCCAGCCGCTATTCTTCTGGCTTTTTCTTCAAGTCTATGCATGCGCCGGCTGACGAGGAAGATCACTCCTAATCCTATAATGGTGGAGACGAGCAAGAACAGAAAAAAACCAAATATGTAAGTTCTGCGGGCAGTCTCTAGGATTTGGGCGCGTAGTCCCTCTAAAGGCAGCTTGAGTTCCAACGCGCCCAATACCGCCAGCGATTGGGGATGGGCGTGGCAACCTGCTGTCGAACAGGCTTTACCATTCAACAGTGGGTTTACTACGGCCAAAAGATGCCCATCCTTCAGGAACTTGTGTCTAACAGCAGTATCGGTCCCTAGGTTCGCCAGTAATGGATTTTCCTGTCGATTAGGCTGGGTCCCCGGTACGACGCTGGTGTAGTGAAGCGTGCCCTTCTGATCGTAGATGTTTATCTCTTTGAACCCTTCCTGTTCACCTACAGCCTTAACGATCTCAGTTATTACCGCACGATCTTTCGTCATCATCCCGTTCCAGATCGCAGCCTTTATAACCTCCGAATTCTTAAGAGCCTCTTGAACTCTTGCATTCACAAGGTGCTCTTCCTGAACCGAGACACTATGATAAGCAAAAGCCACAATAGTCAAAAACACCACAAAACCGACATAGAAACTCAGCTTAAATCTAAGGCTGAAGAAGAAACGTTTAATAGGATGTATAGAAGTATTAGCGGACATTGCTATTTTTTATCTAAGTTCTAAAGGGACACAGTTTCCACACAGTTTTCTCCGGTTCTCGGAAGTTGTATGCCGGCCACTGACATTCAAGCAGCCACAATATCCTTCGCGTAATAGAATATCCGGTCGCAGATCGGGTAACCCGTCTGCACACGCTCTGATACAATGTTGAAGCTGCTCAGTTTTTGCAGTCCGGCGGACTCCTTCCTCAACCGGGAGGCGGAGAAAGGGTCGACGAATCCCGGGATCACTGACTCTCGAGAGTGAATAAATATGTCACTCGTTCAAATAAGCATTCGAAGCATTCTCTTTTCAGAGAATCAGAGCCGGGGCAACGAGCTCGGCCAAATTCATTACCTTTGCGTCGATATGGTAATGATCGATTATCTCCTTGAGTTGGTCAGTACAGTTGTGGCATGACTGCAATACGACATTAGCTCCTGTCGCGCGAATCTCATCAGCCTTTATTTTACCTGCAGCGATCCGTCGTTTTGAGAATTCCGGCATCGCCAAAGCCCCGCCGCCTCCGCCGCAACAGTAACTCGTTTCCCTGTTGTGTTCCATTTCAACGAAATCATCTACCGTCTCTCGAATCACGATGCGAGGCTCCTCGAGAACACCTCCGGACCTGGCGATATTGCAGGAATCATGATACGTGAACCGTTTGCCTGCATGAACGGATTTATCCAGTTTCAATTTGCCGTCCTGAATCAATTTGGCCATCAATTCCATCATGCTGGTGATCTTGAAAGGCACGCCGCCAACCCAGTTCGGCAATTCCCAGCGCAAAGCACGATAGCCGTGCCCGCACTCACCCGATAACAGGAACTCGCAACCGAGTCTCTTCACGTCTTCAGCTTGCCACGTCGCAAAGAGCTTCGCGTCCGCATCGTTCCCGTTAAATAGCGCGTAGTTGGTAAGGTCCCAATATCTGGATGAAATGGTGAAATCAACTCCCGCTGCATTCAGAACTTTGGCGCTCGCCTGTATCGTCAGCGGATAATACTTGGGTTCGCGAGGATTTAGCGTGAGAAAGTACTTAGCGCCCTGTTTATCCACAGGAATTTTGAAATCGCTGCACCCTTCTTCATCCTGGAGTTCTTCTTCTATCCATTCGATTGTCTCGATGAACTCGTCCTGCGGAACGGCCATATTGTTCCCGTGATTATAATGGGTGTCGACTGTGTCTTGAAGGTTTTGAGGGCAACGTCCCACCTGCTGCATGATGCCGCGTGCAGCACGTACCATCAGTCCGTAATCAACTCCCATGGGACAATTGTAAGTGCAACGTCGGCACATCGTGCAGCCGCCGAAAAGCTTGTCAAACATGTCCTCGGCAAGATCTTTGGTCAAAGGCTTAGCGCCGACAAAGGATGGAAAGATTCTCCCTACCCAATCATAGCGACTCTTGTACCATTTGCGAAATCTATCGGCCTTATACGCGGGCACCAATGTTTTATCTTCCGGAATCGAAACACTATAATGACACGCATCGCTGCACAAACCGCAGTGGATGCAACCGGACAATGACGTTGCGACAACTCTATTAAGTTTAGAGGGAAGCAATTTCTCCATCTCGGCAAGCATTTCCGGTGTAAATTCGGGCTTGAGGGGCCATTTTCGCTCTTCGGCAGCCCCCAATTTTTCTGGCTCCTGGGATTCAGACCCAGTATTCATGTTTATCTCTGACATAATTTCTCCTCCAAATTATGCTAATTAGTTTTGATTTTTTTACGGATTCCAGGTGGCGTCTTTCACGTTCTTGTTCAAGACTCCGCGGCCGCCGAAGATCATCCCGAAGTTGATTCTGCCGAACGGGTAAAGAACGTAGTGTGATATTTTGCTGAAAGGCACATACAAAAGGAAAAACGTGGTCATCAAAAAGAAAACCCACATCCAGCCCGTCTCTGGATAACCCTGAATCCAAAGTCTCATTGTAATAAAACCGACAGCAAAGAAGGTTGTCATAAGAATGAGCGCAAAATAATCATCCGGAGTGCTGATTATACGGATTTCAGGGACCGTCAATCGTCGATATATCCTTCGTAAACCAATTAAGAAGGCCAGTGCCATAAATATCATGATGATGGTAGAGAAAGTGGGCGTCATCAGTCCAGGGGCCAGCGGGATCAGAAACGTCGAGCCTATGGTAAGCGCCACAGCGATGTGAAAGATCATGAATTCAGCAGTAGAAATAAAGATTCTTACCGGTACTCTCCATATCCCACGGTCTGAGCACATTGGTAAGTGAAATAAGTGCTCCTGTAACACGGTCACCCTTAAACTCCGCCTTCTCAGGAGGAAATGGCTTCTTGAGCAGCTGATAGATCTTCAGTGCGTACATCAGGGCCATAAACGTCAGACATAAGTACTGAACGGGCTCCTGTAACACCCAAAGCGCGTAACTAACCTTATTCTCCATCTCTACTTGGTCTCCCTTCCTCTGCTTATGATTTGTTTCCGAGGCTGAAATGAAACGGCTGTGATTTTGGAATAAACAATTTTCCAGGCTGTGCGAAGTTTACGTAACGCGCACCAAGCCACCCCACAGAACTGTACTTTCAGAGTTCGGATTATAATTCTACACGCATATGTCGAAATTCATTACTAAAATGTACGGGACACATTCAAGAATGTCAAGCCTTCGGCGTAAATTGTTACGCCGCGAAAAGAATATGAATCAGAAATCGCGGAACTTTGTTGATTATCAGGGCGAGGCTTTGCTGAGAGCTTCTTCAGAAACAACAGAGAGAGAAAGCAGATCGGTGACCTCATCGATTTCATGCATCTTGTCCGTCTCGGGCCTCTTGTCAAGAATGAACCAACGCAGGCTCATGTGGCTGAAGGTGCCCAAGAACAGGTTCCGGAATACCCTTGGGTTAACATCGGGACGGAATGTGCCTCCGGCTTTGCCTTCTTCTATGACAAGTTCGATTACTCGACAATAACGACGGAAGGTCTCATAAGCTTTAGAAGAATAAAACCTGGAGCTTAGCTGTATTTGAATGATGAAAACCTCCAAAAAATTTCGATTAGTGAGGTATAATGAGAAATGATTCTTAATCATTCGCTGTAGCTTTCCGAGCGGCGTTCTGATCTGAAACGTTTCTTCCAATTGATCTATGTGATCCTGAAATCGCTTTCCAGGGATAGACAGGAGCAGATCTTCTTTGCTCTCAAAATATTCATAAACAGTTCCTTCAGCTACCCCGGCAAGCTTGGCAACGTCAACCACCTTTGCTTTATTAAAACCCTTCTCGGCAAAAATCTTTTCAGCAGCCAAGAGCATCCGATTCGCCTTATCTGCAGGCTGATAGTTCCCCGTCGGTCTCTTTCGAATCATGGGAAGCACAAGGGCCATAATGTCTTCCAGATCTGAGGATGCATCCGCAGTCTCGCCTGTAACCAGAAAACTGAGGTCCTCAAAATCTAAAGTCCCGAATATGACATCGCGCACTAAACGCAAATCAATGTCGTCGCGGAAACTTCCATCTTTAACGCCGTCTTCGAGAATGCGCAGCATGACCCCCGCGTATTCCCGCACAAGCCCATAACCGTCGCTGCAATAAAAATCCTTGTGTGATCGACAATCCAGTAAAAGAAGTCTGGCAAAACCGGTATGAGTTTCATGATAACGCAGATGAAACCATATCATCTTACTCAAACGACTTTCAGCGTCCCTTATCCCCTGTAAACTCTCTTCAAGCAACCCGAACACAGCGGGCATCCGTGCCCCGGGAATCGAGAACAGTAGGTCTTCTTTGCCTTTAAAGAATTGATAAATGACCGAATCGGTGACTTCGGCCTGGCGCGCTATCTCCGCGATACTCGCGCCCATCAAACCCTTTTGAGCAAAAACCTGCTCGGCAGCCTCAAGTATTCTTTGTTTTTTGTCTTGATTGGGCACGGGTTCTCACGTTTGTTGCGGGAGTTCCTTGTCGGCGAAGGTTCGCCTCGACCTAACCGATGAAGCCGCGCAGACCGTCAGCTTCGGGCAGCGATCCGGTGGACTGAAAGCATGATGATTTCCGTGTTGTTCAGTGCGTGGGTCATTGTAAAAGGCGATCATTCTCACAAGCGCGTATCTCGGGTGGGTTAGGATCTTTCTCATTAAATTTTGCGCCGGCATTCTGTGAATTTGCTTACAAAAGCGCGGTTCATTGAATATTATTCTTAGAATTCTGTCAAGACAGATCTTTGAGTTTAACTTACAAAGCAATAGTGCTATCAGTCAACATGCTGTGATTACGTCCTTTTTATGAATACTTGGGTGGCACGGTTTTTTGAATCATCAATTTAGTGACCGACAAATAAAAAAGTTGCCCTCACTAAAAAAAAATATTGAATGCGATTCTGCGATGTGGTACCGTCACCTTGACCTGAATGTCAAATTTGCCTCTGACACGCATAATTGGTGGAGAAAACATGGCCCTCCGACTCTTCGACCAGCACAAATCGCCACGAAACCTGCCTCAAAAGTCGACAGCCAACGAGTCGGTGGTGCCAACAACCCGGATAGGCCCCGCGGAATCTGCACATAGCTCAAACAGGGCCCTCCTCAATGAAGCGTGCGTTCCCGATGAAGCATTCAGGCCTATGGCGGCGCGCATGGAAAGCGGTACGAAGAATGAAACGCGACCCTGGCCAGGGGTTACGGGCCTCATGTTCAAGCGACTCATCGCATTTCGACCTAGACCGTTTTCCAGCACGTCTCACCATAGCAAGGGGTTCGGCGACATGGGCGGCGGCATCCGCCTGGGACTAAGTCGTTTCATATCGCCGAATAGCCCCCTTGTCCTATGTTTAAATAGAATGACATAGATACTATTTTTCTATCGGTTTGCGTTCGCTGAATTCAAATTCAGCGTCTCAGATTTTCTCGAACGAAAGGAGTCTTGATCATGGCAGATGATCAGAAATGGTACGACGCTCACCTGAAGGTGTATGAAAAAGAAGCGTACATCGTCGGCATGGATAAGTACAAGGATATGTATAAGCGTTCCATTGAAGACATTGACAATTTCTGGGGAGATGCGGCCAAAGAATATCTTTCCTGGGATAAAACATGGGATTCTGTTCTTCGTTATGATTTTGACAAGGCAAATATTGAGTGGTTTGGCGGCGGAGTCTTGAATGTGTCCTACAATTGCCTTGACAGACATCTTCCAAAGCTGAAGGACAAAGTGGCGTATTACTGGGAGGGCGATTCTCCGGAACAATCTAAAGCCGTGACTTACCAGGAACTCTACGACCAGGTAAATAAATTCGCGGCGGTGCTCAAATCAAAAGGTGTTAAGAAAGGCGATCGGGTTATCATTTACCTGCCTATGATCGTGGAACTGCCGATCGCGATGCTGGCCTGTACCAGAATAGGAGCCATCCACTGTGTGGTATTTGGTGGATTCAGCTCTGAATCCATTGCCGATCGTACCAAGGACTGCGGCGCCAAAGTAGTTATTACAGTAGACGGCGGTTATCGTGGAGGAAAGGCGCTCGGTTTGAAGAAAACAGTGGACGAAGCCCTGAAACAGTGCCCGGACGTACAATACAGTCATCGTCTTTGATCATTGCGGGATGAAACTTGAACTAGACCCCAAGAAGGAATTCTGGTGGCATGAACTCATGGCTGACCCTTCCCTGCCTGCTTACGTAAAACCTGAGCCCATGGATGCGGAAGCCCCCCTGTTTATACTGTACACCAGCGGCAGCACCGGCAAACCTAAAGGTGTGCTGCATACCACAGCCGGCTATTTGCTCTATGGAGCGATGACCACCAAACTCGTTTTCGATATTAAGGACAACGAAGTCTTTTGGTGCACTGCTGACATAGGCTGGATTACAGGCCATACATATAGTGTTTACGGACCGCTTACCAATGGGTTTACGGCGGTCCTATTTGAAGGGATCCCGACGTATCCCGATTTCGGCCGATATTGGGAGATTTGCGCAAAACACAAAGTTGCCAAATTCTACACCGCACCGACGGTTATTCGCTCTCTCGCCAAAGAAGGCGAAAGCTTCGTGACAAAACACGATGTTTCATCGCTCAAATTGCTCGGGACCGTGGGTGAGCCGATCAACCCGGAGGCCTGGCGCTGGTACTACCATTTTGTGGGCCACGATTGGGCTCCCGTTGTGGATACATGGTGGCAGACCGAGACGGGTGGTCACATGATTACTCCGTTGCCCGGCGTTGGTCCCATCAAGGCAGGTTCCTGTTCATTCCCGTTCTTCGGAGTGGATCCCGTGATCCTGGACCCGGATACTCGGCAGGAGACTACTTTCCCGGGCCAGGAAGGCGCGCTCTTCATAAGGAAACCGTGGCCTGGTATGGCCAGAAGCGTGTTTGGCGATCACGAGCGCTTCAGAGAGACTTATTTCACCAGGATTCCCGGGATGTACTTCACCGGTGACGGCGCAAAGAAAGATGAGGACGGCTACTACTGGATTACCGGACGAATCGATGATGTTATCAACGTTTCCGGTCACCGTATCGGCACAGCGGAAGTCGAGTCCGCAATGGTGCTTCATCCCAAAGTAGCGGAAGCTGCTGTGGTCGGTTTCCCTCATGCAATTAAGGGTCAGGGAATCTATGCGTTCGTAACTTTGAATACAGGTGTGCCCAAGACTGACGAGTTGAGGAAAGAACTGGTTGCTATGGTGCGCTCCCAGATCGGCCCCATCGCGAGTCCTGACGCGATTCAATGGGCTGACGCTTTGCCCAAGACTCGAAGCGGCAAGATCATGCGGCGATTGCTGCAAAAGATAGCTGCTGGGTCGGTGGATCAGCTTGGAGACACTTCGACACTTGCCGATCCTACAGTTATCGATCAGTTAGTTAAGGACCGTCTCGCCGCCAAGGCATGATCATAGGGGTTGAGGGGCCGGCTATCGAATTCTCACCGGAAATGTTCCGGACACTGAGCAGAGTCGGCCCTTACAGGAGCGCACGACGATGACAGCACAAGCGCATAAAGAGCCCTTGAGGGCTTGGATCGTTACCTTCGCGGGAATGGCCGTCAATCTCTGTCTGGGGATACTCTATGCCTGGAGCGTTTGGAAAAAGGTCCTAGTGGATAAAACCAGGGCCGATGCCGGGGAACTGATGACAGGCATCAACGCGGGCTGGCCTTACCTTACGGACACCCAGGGAACTGTCGCTTATACCCTCTGCGGACTAATATTCGCCTTCTGCATGATACCCGGAGGTAAGATTCAGGATAAGTACGGCCCGAAAGTTGGGGCATGGCTCGGTGGTCTCTTGCTGGCCATAGGCTGCTTAATAGCAGGTTTCTCCAAGAGCTATGCGGGTCTAATCATCGGCTTTGGGATCTTAGGCGGAATGGGTATGGGTATTGGATACGCCGCTCCCACTCCGGCTGCCCTAAAATGGTTCGGGCCCCACCGAAGGGGCTTGATCGCAGGTATTACAGTAGCTGGTTATGGGGGAGCTGCCCTTTATATTGCTCCTCTAGCTCAAGTCCTCATAGAGAAATACGGTATCTCAGGCAGCTTTATCGGCCTGGGATTCTTTTTTCTCATAGTCGTGGCAATCGCGGGATCGTTGTTATCGTGGCCTGAACCGGGTTATGTGCCCATTGGACCGGCAAGTTCGAAACCCGCCGTTGGAGCAGTGACCCCATCATTGACCGGTAGCAAAGCTGCCCTTCCTGTAGCCGAGGACTGGACTGCCACGGAAATGCTTGCCAAGTGGCAGTATTACGCCCTGGTAGGGCTATTCATCGGAAGTTCCCAATCGGGCCAGCTAGTCATCGCCAATGCTGCCCCTCTATTGGCCAAAACGGCAGGAAAACTAGAGTTTTTTGCATATAACGCGTGGATAATCGCTTCTTTTGGAGGCCTGATAAATGCCGCGGGCAGAGTATGTACGGGGCTTTATTCAGACAAGATCGGGCGCTCCAATGCCTATATGCTAAACGGAATCGTGTCGGCTATTTTCTTGATCTCCACTCCCTTCATCATGAGAATGGAAAGCGTGCCTCTTCTGTTTCTGGCAACGGGCATCGCTTATTGGCAGTACGGCGGCGGACTCGCTTTGTTGCCGTCTTTCACTGCCGACTTCTTCGGCGCCAAAAACCTGGGAACAAACTATGGATTCGTGTTCGTGGGCTGGGGACTGGGATTCTTGATGCCGCTCATAGCCGGCTACATTAAAGACGTTACAGGTTCTTACGAAATATCATTTTGGATTGCGGCAGCTGTGTTGATCGGGGCAGTGATCCTTTGCCGACCCACCAAGAGACCGACCAAAACCAAGAAGTGAGGGCAAGCCTTCGCGCGGCAGGTCACACTGGTTAGCACAGCATTTAATTACGGGATCAGATCTTTTATCTGATCCCGTCTTTTTTTGCAACATGCAAGGTCGAATTTTCACTTTTTCTTGAATTCCTGGCAAAACCGGAGCAACCTGATTCGTGGTGCAGCCGGATAAATACGCATTCGCCAAAGAATTTGTTGAATTCGCCCGGTTCGGCAGGGGACGCCGCCGGGACTATCGGATAGGAACCGGCCTCCGTACCGGTCGAGTTGGGTTTATAAAAACGAATCCGTAGTAAGTCCCATATGTCCGTGATGAATGGGGAAAATCATATGCTGAATCCGATTGAAAAGACGGTCCTTGCGAAATTCAAGGAATCTCTGCTCAAAAGGCTCCGAATTTCCAATATTATCTTGTTCGGGTCGCGGTGCGAGGGGACGCGGATCCTTTCTCCGATATGGATGTGGTAGTAGTTGTAGGCGGGGAATGTGACCATGAGACCAGAGAGTACATTAGCGAATGCGCCTGGGAAGCCGGCTACCAACACGGGATTGTGATCGTGCCTGTGGTATTTACGAAAGATGAATGGGAAAACGGGCCGGAACGTTTCTCGTTATTGGCCCGAGCCGTTGAAGGTGAAGGATTGGCCATATGAAAGTTGAGGTGTGCTCTCACGCCTTGCTTAAAGGTAAGCATTCAGTTACGCGGTGAGTGAAAACCTGGGGTCACAGTATCGTAAAGTGAGGGGCAGGCTTTCCAGCCTGCCATGATCGGCATTTCAGGACAGGCAGGCTGGAAGAAACCGTCTCAAAACTCAGAATAGAGAAAGAACCGTGCCACGATGCCAATGCAGAGATGGAACCCACCTGAAAGCGCATGCCGTGAAACTGGTGGTCGGTAGGAAACAGCCACTGTAGGGGCGTCGCTTGCTGCGCCCTTTCTGGGCAGGGCAAGCCCTGCCCCTACGGCGGCATCGTGATACGATTTTGGCAGACACGATAATTCTGATACAGTTTCGGAAAGCCTGCCCCACAAAGACAGCCCCTGCCCCCGAAAGACTGAATGCTTACGCTTCAGGGACTACGCACCAGCATTTCAAATAAGCGCCGATCACAGGAGATAGCGGTTGGATCATGTCCTGCTTTCAATTGATTGTGGCACTCAGAGCCTGAGATCTATCCTTTTCAGTCCCGACGGACAACTCCTGGCTAAAGCCAAAACCGAGTACGAGCCTTATTTAAGTACTGAACCAGGACGGGCCGAGCAGGACCCGGAAATATTCTGGAGCAGTCTGTGCACCACATGCCGTGATTTGAAGCAAAAAGAGCCTGTCATATTCAAAAATATCGTCGGAATGGGGATTACAACCCAGCGAAACAGCATGGTGAATGTTGATGCTGATGGAAATCCCTTGCGACCGGTTATAACCTGGTTGGATCAACGGAAAGCTAAGAAAGTATATTCCCCCAAAGGGATCATGAATCTGGCTTACCACGTTATCGGTATGAGCGAAGCCATCGTCAAAGCTCAGATGGATGGTAAATGTAACTGGATTAGACAGTATCAACCTGACATTTGGCAGAAAACCCATAAATATCTGCAAGTTTCCGGGTTTCTAAATTTCAGGCTGACGGAAAAATTCGCGGACTCCGTAGCCTGTCAAATAGGGCACATCCCCTTCAATTATAAGAAAATGAGATGGGGCTCCAAACGTGATCTAACATCACGGCTGTTTCCGATTGAATCGGCTAAACTCCCGGAAGTCGTAAGTCCTGGAGAGATAATCGGAAACGTCACCTCACGAGCTTCCGAACAGACAGGAATCCCCGAAGGCATCCCGGTTATTGCCTGCGGCTCAGACAAAGGGTGTGAAACCATCGGCATGGGAGTTGTCGACCAGACCATGGCGAGTCTGAGCTTCGGGACTACCGCTACGGTTCAGACCACATCCGAACGGTATTTTGAGCCCTTGCGATTTATGCCGGCCTATCCCGCCCCAATTCCCGGTCATTTCAATCCTGAGGTTGAGATCTTCAGAGGCTTCTGGATGATCACCTGGTTCAAAAATGAATTTGCGTATCAAGAAATACTCGAAGCTAAAGAACAAGGCGTAGTGCCCGAAGTGATTCTGAATAGATTGTTAACTCAGGTGCCGCCGGGTTCCATGGGTTTAATGGTTCAGCCGTACTGGGGCCCCGGGCTTAAGCATCCGGCAGCCAAAGGGGCTATGATCGGATTTGGAGATATACACACAAAAGCACATGTTTACCGCGCCTTGATAGAAGGTTTGGCTTATGCTTTGCTCGACGGGCTCCATAAAATAGAACATGCAGGAAAATTGAAAACGGAACGAGTGGCAGTATCGGGCGGAGCCTCCAGAAGCAATGAAATTTGCCATATTGCGGCGGACATATTCGATCTTCCTTTAGTTAGAGGCAAAACGCATGAGACTTCAGGCCTTGGCGCTGCCATTGTGACGGCAGTAGGTTTGGGCATACATCCTTCGTTTCAAGCGGCAATAGAAAATATGGTGCAATACAATTCAGTATTCGAGCCCAATCCGAAGAATGTAGCTCTGTATAGAAATTTGTACCACCGCGTGTATCAAAAAATGTATAAGTCTCTTAAATCACACTACAAGGAAATCAGAGAGCTGACTGGATATCCTGAGGGGTATGAGGATTGACCTTGTTTGAAATATCCGGCCTTGCGCATAATCAATTCCTCAAAATCCGAACGTACCCGATGATTTACTAAATTCTTCCTGTCGCGCACTCATTCAAGTTATCAATCAGTAATAGGCACCTAATTCCACGACCAATTCCGAGTCGGTTTGTGCTGAGCGCAGTTACTACGAATTTTGGTTCAATATTCAATTTTTCGGATTAAATCGGGCCGACCGCGAGCATGATCGCTATCGCTGGTACGCCCGACGCCACATTTCCTGCTGCTGGAATTGCAGCCACTGGGCACGTTCGTTCATCTGGCGAATCTGTTCTAGTCTTTGCCACTGCAGCCATTGTTGACGTTCGACCATTTGCCTCATCTGTTCTTGTTGCAGCCACTGCGACATCTGAGCTGTAGCGGTATTCGGCAACACTCCTATTGCCGCGGCCACAATTAGGATGAACGTCAGGGTACTGACGATAAATCCTTGCTTAATGTTTTCCATAGACATTCCTTTCGCCATCCGGGCGCTTGATCCATAACTGACCAAAGCCACCGCTGCCTATATCACAAGTTTGCCTAATGTTGTAGGGAATTAGGGATCTAGCCTCACCTATTATGGCAAAAGCGAAAGAACGAACGTTAAGACCATGTCGTTGCGAGCGAAGCTAAGCAATATCTATTCTAATACACGGCCTACCAAATCCTGGGATTGCCACGTCGCTCTGCTCCTCGCAATGAACGTTGGGGGCCACGGATTGGCGGCCTCGCAATGACAAAACCTGCATCCCGCGTAACTAGAAGCTGTCATTGCGAGCTAAGCGAAGCAATCTCAGGGCTGAAAGATTCCCCCGTAGTTTCAGCCCTCGTTAGCGCAGATTCGCTTGATAGGAAAGGAACCGGCAAAAAAGCCATGTGTCTGAGTCTTTTATTACACTAACGATCAAGTCTTCGGGGAGGGAGTTCCGATGAAAACGAAACCCAATGTTTTCATTACGGGCTTGGTGAGTGGTCTGCTGATCGTCCTAGCGGCTCTCGTGGCGATAGCTCAGACTGAACCAAAAGAAAAACCTGATGACCAGATGCTGAGGACCGAGACAGTGGGAGTCATGGAAGGCTCCAACAAAATGATTGAAGCAGCCAAGAAGATACGGCAGGCATCACAAATGATAAAAGAAGGGAAAGACAAGACGAAAGCCGAGCAAATGATGGCCGATGCCGAAAGGATTATGAGCGAGGGCGAAACATTGATGATGAATCAAGTCCAGCAAATGACTGAAAAGCACGAGCAGATAAAAGCCAATATGAAAAGAATGATGCAAAACTGCATACAAATGATGCAAGGCTCAAAAATTATGAGAGAAGGCATGATGATTATGCGACGAGGGAAGGACGCGTCGCAGAGCGATACCAAATTGACTCAGGGACATCAATATTTGGAGGATGCGGCCAAACGGCTTGAACAGAAATAGATAAACGATTAGTTGACCCAACTGATTTAACTTCCACGAGCAATATTCTATATTACCATTACTGAAATTCTCAGCTTGATACGAGAGGTTCTTTTATGAAACAGAAGAAAACGCGGATTTCCCCCGACTGCGCGACTTGTCCTGCTGATCAGCCGAAAACCTGCATGAAGACTGGTGGTATCACGCATAAAGGCTGCCCTACCCTGGCTCGCAAAGATCTATTGATTCTGGCCAACCAGGAGTATGAAAAGCCGCTGACTCGTGAATTTGCCCGCCAAGCCTCGATTCAAGAGGCGTCCTGTTATGCAAATCGGCATCAGCGCCCATATGTCATGCAGCCTACCAAACCTCGAATTGTAGAAATCTGCGAATTCGCCGCGCGGATGGAGTACAAGCGTCTAGGACTCGTTTTCTGCGTCGGGCTGAACGACGAAGCGGCGATTGTTGACAATATATTTAAAGCGAAAGGTTTTGATGTCGTCTCCGTCTGCTGCAAGGCAGGAAGAACTCCAAAAGATCTCATTGGAATCCAGGACGAAGACAAGATTTATCAAGGTACAGACGAGTCAATGTGTAATCCGGTATTTCAGGCGAAACTGGTCAATGAGGAAAAAACCGATTTCAACATTTTGCTCGGCCTTTGCGTAGGCCATGATTCACTCTTCTTTAAACATGCAGACGCATATACCACGGTCCTGGCCGTTAAGGACAGGGTGACGGGTCACAATCCGCTGGCAGCTATTTATCTTCATAAAACCTATTACAAGAAATTGATATCCCCACCAACGGACGCTATTTGAAGCTATACATGATAAAATAATGCCAAGTCTTTGTCATCATACATTTATGTACCGAACCAATTCTGACATCAAAAGAATTTTGATCTGGTGAGAATGTGAGACTTACGTTTCCGCTAAAAGTGATCTGGTTCTGGATCAAGGAAATCGGGGCTTTGCTTCGTCAAACAATAGAATCTTTCGTGGATGATAACGCGATTCGCATGTCTGCAGCGCTGGCATTTTACACCATGTTCTCTATTGTTCCCGCGCTCCTAATGGCTCTCAGTGTCGCCGGTTTGGTGATCGGCAGTTCCAGAGCTGAAACCGAGCTTATGGCCCGGTTACGGTACGTGGTAAATCCTGAATCCGCGGAATACGTATTATCTCTGCTGAACACATTCAGCTCTCAATTGCAGGAAAAAAATCTTTCAATAATCGCTATCTTGGGCGCAATCATAACCGCTACCGGAGTTTTTGTGGAACTACAGTCATCGCTCAACGAAATTTGGGGAGTACCTCGAGAGCGACGCAGTGGGTTCATGTCCGCAATATGGTCGAGAGTGGTTTCCTTTATTTGCGTAGTAGGAATCGGGATTCTCCTTCTGGTAGCAGTGGTTTCAAATGCCGTATTTTCTATGGTGGGCACATTTTTCGAAAACATGCGTTGGATGCCATCCACAATCATGGCAGGTTCACATGCTCTTATTCAATTTGGAATGATACCGATACTGCTTGTCTTAATTTACAAATTGATTCCGGATCGCGAGGTCCCGTGGACTCATGCTCTACTGGGTTCAATTGTTACATCTTTCCTATTTTTGATCGGTAAACAATTTATCGCCTGGTATATCGGTTCGTCAGTTTTAAAATCAATTTATGGAGCAGCAGGATCGTTATTTCTTCTGCTAGTCTGGGTTTACTATTCGGCTTATGTTTTTTATTTTGGAGCCGAGCTTACAAAAGTTTACGACATGCGCCGCGAATCGCGGTCCAAAAACACAATCAGTCCATGATTAATCAGCGCCGGTTTTTTTGGCCCATGTTAATTATCTCCATTATTTTCTGAATCTTCGCTATCTCTTGAGGCGAAATTTGAACGGCCGGCGGCCGCGTCCTGTTCCTATTATTACTTGGGGCCCCTAATGTTATTCGAACCGGCGGTAATTTAAGTTGAGGCTGGGGCGCCGGCTGTTTATTTAAGTCAGCCGCATTTTTGTCGGCTGGCGTGCTCGCAGCGGCCTCTTTCGGTACCTCTTTCGGTGTCTGTTGTGGTGGGCCGTACTTGCTTGCAAGGCTTCGACTGGGACGAGACGCTTGGGCCATCACCGGACCGAATGACAGAATGCAAATGAGCATGCAGACCAGGACCGGCAGGATCACTGATATCAAAGAAGGCCTTTTCATAGAATACTCTCCTAGAATACATTGACTGAGTCGACTTGCGAAGACTACCTCGTAATCTTATATCATATATTACAAGTTATAATCAAGAGATATAGATATTATTGAATGTAGTATATAATATAATAAGCATATCTGCCCATCCCCATTGAAGCTATTAATGCAATTGCTAAAAACAATGACCTTCTCGCGACCCGTCACCCCGGCGAAAGCCGGGGTCCAGTCCCGCGTGCCGCGGGATTGAAAAGACTGGATTCCGGCTTACGCCGGAATGACTGTATAAGGCCACCTCGAATCGGACAAAACTTTGGCAATTGCTATTAGTGCAAAGATGGCAGGATAGTTACAAATGCCCCCTCGAATTAGCTACTCGATTACACCAGGTGTTCCTGGAAGCCGGCCCCGGTCAACGATTTATTCGTCCCTGCAATGGCGACCTAAGCCCCTCCCGTCGAGGGAGAGGCATCTAAAAACCGCCTCCCCTAGCGGGAGAAGAGAGGGAGAACGGGGAACCGTAATTAAGAATGAACCTAAAGTTGACGCTTATGCCAAGAGTAGCCCGGTGATTCTTCGTCGGGCAAAGAACGCGGCTCCAGTAAAGGGCTCCAGTCCCAGAGGGACGGCTGAAGGAGTTATGGCCGGTGTTAAAGCAAAGCAAGGCGATTATCTGAATCAGTATCCCAGGTCCTCATCCAGTATGGCCACTGAAATCCTTGTAAAGAACGGCTTCCTGTGAAGGATGCTTGTGATGCAACATATCCGCTCGGGTGAGTCACAGTCCATGCAAATCCCTGTTTCGACACATGGGGTCTTTCGTTTCATACTCATGGCGCGCACCGGCCCGGCCAGCGTCTCAATTCGACCGAAGGCAGAGTCCAGATCGGGAACGATCTTGTTCCGACCCACGATTATTATTACGTGTGGAGGGCCGAAGGTCATGGAATTGGTGCGATTGCCGGAAGCTTCCTTGTTTACTATCTCTCCGGTCATTGTCACAGCGTTGGCCGAAGACAAGAACAGGTCAGCCGTCATTTGCAATTTACGGCACTGGAGTTCCTCAGGAGTGCCCGGCTTTATCTTCCAATTGTTGTAAACCGTTTTGCCGGCGGCTTCCAGAAGTTCCAGTACACCGAGCGCTCTAACTGTTTTGGATCCCCCTACTCCTATTGTTTGGCAGCTATCTGCTTCATTATTTATGAAACGTACCGCTTCGTCCCTTGTCTGGAAGAATTGTGCTTCAAAACCGTGCATTTGCAGAGCATGCACCGCTTCTTCGATATGTAACCTCTTATGTGCCTGTAGGAACTCATCCATGGTGGTCTCCTGACGTGTTTTATTTTCGGGTACTGCCCCGGTCTATTCCCCTCTGATTTGTAGAAATAGAAGAAATCGATCGTCAGCCGGTTTGGGTGCTTAGGAAAAAACCCGCCTTAGCACGACCCGGGTCTTAATCTCGCGCATCGACACTGCATGGTCAATGAGCAGGCCGAATTAGGCTGATAGTGCTTGGGTCACGATCTATGAAATGATACATATTGTAAGCAGCGTTACTCTCATATCCATGAATCCAATTACTGTCGGGAGGTTTGATTGGAATATTCTCATTATGGACCGCTTTTTCTCACTCCCAAATCGGTGGCTTTCGTCGGGGTCCCTCGCAAGAGCGGCCCAGGAGCGTTAAATCCCGTAGACAACCTGAGAAGATGGGGATATCAAGGCACAATTCAGCTTGTTCACCCTCATGTGCGTGAAATAGCGGGCCTACCGGTGGCCTCGAAGATTTCCGCACTGAAGGGACCCATTGACCTGGCGGTAATTTCCACTCCGAGACAAACGATTCCGGAGATGATCAAAGAATGCGGTAAAAAAGGCATCAGCGCGGTTATTGTCACCGTCCAGGGATTTGCCGAAGCTGATTCTCGAGGCAAGAGGCTTCAGGATGAAATGCTGGCCGAGGCAGCCAGGTCCGGGATTCGAATTCTGGGACCGAACACTCTCGGAATTTCAAATGCATTCCATCGCTTTGATTCATCTTTCATGCCATCCGTCCGGGAAGAGCTTCCTGTCGGCCTCATCTGCCAGTCCGGTCTTTTTTTCGTGGGAGTGACCCAGCTTATCGGAGGTATGGGCATTGGCGTTGACATCGGCAATGCGTGTGACGTGGGTATTGTAGACGCCCTGGAATGGCTCGGAGCGGATGAAAGACTCAGGGTCATAGGTCTCCATGCGGAGGAGATACGAGGCGGCCGGCGATTCGTTGAAACGGCCCAAAAGGTGTCCCGTCGGATTCCCATCGTAACACTTAAAACCGGGAGATCGCTTGCAGGAGCGAGGGCTGCAGCTTCGCACACCGGATCTTTGGCCGGAGAGGACAGAATTATGGATGCAGCCTTCAAAAACGCCGGCATCGTACGGGTGGACGAGACTGAAGATCTGGTGGATCTGGTTCGCGGGTTCGCCAGTCTCCCTCCCATGAAAGGGCCGCGTGTAGCTGTGGTCACGCTGAGTGGCGCCAGCGGCATAATCTTTCTGGATACAATGGACAAACACGGTTTGGAATGTCCGAAATTGTCTGCAGAAACGATGGCAGGCATTCAGAGCCTGACTCCCGATTGGATGCGTCTTAATAATCCTATAGATATCTGGCCGGCAATCATGAAACACGGAATACGAAAGGCTTTCCGAACCGCGTTGAACGATACCTTGTCCGATCCCAATGTGGATGGTGTTATATGTATTAATCTTGCCATGGCGGAATCAGACCAGAAGCACCTCGGCGCGGAAAAAATAATTCAGGAATTATCCGACCGCTTCAACAAGCCTGTCGTGGTTTGGGTCTATGGGTCACACCCTGAACCGGTAATCAAAGATCTGGAAACACACGGCCGGGCCTTTGTGACAGGGAGCTTGGAAAGAAGTGTTCGGATGCTGGCGGCAATGGCTCGATATGAAAGATGGAAGATATCCTCAATTTAATCTTGATGAGAGGCGCCCCGGATGAGCGAACTTCACGGCCGGTACCCGGAATTGGAGACTCGATAATCGCTCTTATTTCATCCAAGAACCTTTCGGGAAAATTCTTTAATCATTACCGACAATTCAGGGGACGCAAATGTGAACACAATAATAAACCTGAAAACACCGCAGCTCGTCATCCTGATCGGAGCACAAGCTTCCGGGAAATCAACTTTTTATCTGCACACGTTTTTCAATACACACATCAGAATCAATTTGGACATGTTGAAAACGCGCCATCGTGAAAAGCTTATATTCCAGGCGTGTTTGGCGGCTAAACAGTCCGTAGTCATAGACAATACGAACCCGACTCGACAGGATCGCGGCCGGTACATCGAGCCGGCTAAATCTCAGGGGTTTTCAGTAATCGGCTACCATATGCTGACATCCCTGGAAAGTTGCTTGGTAAGAAACAGAACCAGAGCAGACGATCTCGCCGTCCCGGAACAAGCTATCAGAGCTACATGGAAAAAGATGGAAAAGCCGCTCTTCGATGAAGGTTTTGATGAACTCTATGCTGTAGAGCTTTATGAAGGAAATTTTCTGATCACCGAGGAATGACTTGCCAGCCAGGATGTCTGCATCGGCCCTTAATTGACCGCTAGCCATATGAAAAGTTTCTCGCCGGAGGGGTCCGGGGAATCCGGCTTCTTTCAGGACGCGGCCTGCGGCCGCAACCAAAATCGGGTGGTGTCTCCCTCCTTTTGAGGTATGGTGTAGTTGTGTAAAAAAGCCCCTTACCTCAGGAGGAACACCATGGAGACGTTCTTGCACAAATATTCCGCCTATGTCACGGGAGTCCTCAATGGTTCTGACCGTCTCGTTCTTCAAGGTACTCTCAGAAAGATTGTATACCCAGACGGGATGAAGGGTTACTTGCATGCCCAAGGGGTCCTCCTCAAGGAGTTCGGACAACATGTGCATCGGGTGAGCACCCAGTTGAAAGAGGCTTCTAAGGCGTAGCTTCTGAGAACCTCGCAGGTTATCTATCTTGAGTCCAGCCGGATCAGCACAGAAAGAGTGGCCCGTGAAGCGGCGCTCAAGATGGGGTGGTCGGGGCCCATCTGCGTGATTGCCTGTTGAGCCCTGCTACACGTTCGATATCACTAGCAGGAGCGACAAAAAGAAGCTTGGACTTGTCTCCCGCTTCCGAAAATGCCTCCACCTCTATCACTACTTCATCCATCCTCTCTTCGGCTTCATGCACGGCCGCATCCAGACATGGTTCCCGTTCAACATTCAAATTTGTCTCAACGGACGAGAATGGCTGGCCCCACTGATGGACCAAGCCGGACTCTCCTACGTGCGAAAAGAGGAACTGTTTCTCTTGGATTCAGGAGATCAAGCAGGCCCAGTCCCTCATGGACAGCCAACTTAAAGTCTCATGGCCGAGGGTTCTCGATGACTTCGCCCAACAGCTCAATCCTGCTCACGACAAGATCTTCAAGTACCTTTTCCTTGGACTATTATTGGTCCGTCATGGAGAGCGAATGGGCCACGGACGTCATGTTCCGCAGCCCCCAAGCTCTTGCCTTACATTACCGAACCTTGGTGCACCACGGGGTGACAACCTTCTCAAGCCCTAATGTCATGCGGTTTCTTGGGAAAAACATACTCCCTACCGGGCGTATACCCCCACGCTTCGCCGGAGAACTCGTTACCGATCTCAAACACCGTCCGGAGGGAATACGGATCAAACACCGACTCAAGAGTAACGCCATCAAACTCTACGATAAACAGGGGAGCGTCCTCAGGGTTGAAACCACAATCAACGATCCTTCCGATTTCAAGGTCTACAGAAAAAAGGAATCAGGCAAAACCACCAAACCCGAATGGTTGAGACTCAGGAAAGGAGTGGCAAATTTCCAGCGACTCGCCCAAGTCTCCCAAACCGCAAACGAACGTTATCTTGAGGCCTTGGCCAGCGCACACGATTCTACCCCTCTGAAGAACTGGACCGACAAACTCTGCCGACCCGTGATGCTGGAAGACAAAGCCGCTTCACGAGCCTTGAACCCTTACTCGCCGGCAGACTGTAGACCTCCTCAAAGCCGTCGCCCACGGACAATTCAGCATAAACGGCTTCAGAAACAAGGATCTCTGCGCCATCCTCTACGAAAACAAGTCCAACCAGAAGGAACAACGCCGTGCCTCAGCCGCCATCACACGCCGCATACGCCTCCTCCGAGCCCATGGCCTCATCCAAAAGGTCCCCAAGTGCCATCGCTACCACCTCACTAACAAAGGCAAACTCGTTATCGCCGCCTTGCTCACCGCCACGGGAGGCTGACACTATTTCGCTTACAAAATTAGCAGCTTAAACCGCGAAACCAATTCCTCGCGAAGAAATGAAATCAAACGTTCTTAATAACAAGCGGGTTCCTCAGATGTCTCTTTGGCTTCGGAAAAGCGGGTTCCACCGCATTCTTTGCTTTCCCTTCCCCCGGGTTCCACCGCATGCGAGACTGGGAGATGATGAAAAGAGCTTGCGGGAAGGCATTTCCTTTTCAGGAAGAAAACGTGCTATACCACGAAGTTAACAAATGTGACCTATTCGAGGGTTCGCACGTTTTGAACGAGGTAGGTGGATCATGTCTTTAACGAGGTCAAAGTTCTTGACGTTGGCTTTTGTTTTGATCTGCGGTTTGTATTTTTCTTGCCTTGAACCGCCGGCACAAGCATGCACGGGGATCATGTTGCGCAATACCGATGGCTCCATCGTTCATGGCCGCACGCTTGAGTTCGGCATGGTCGTGGACACCATGCTTGCGATTGTTCCCAGAGGGTATGATTTTGTGGGCAAAGCGCCGGGCGGTTCGGGCATGAAGTACAAATCAAAGTATGCTGCCATGGGAGCGATCACCTTTAATGATGTAGCAATTTCTGACGGCATGAATGAAAAGGGTTTGGCAGTCGGGTCATTCTATTTTCCGACTTTTGCCAAATATGCAGAGGCCACGAATGATAATCGCTACAAGGCATTGTCACCGGTGGACTTTCCGAACTGGATGCTTACTCAGTTTGCTACAGTCGGCGAAGTGCGCAGCGCCATTGAAAAAGGCGAGGCTATCATTGCACCTACTGTCCTGGAAGGTTGGGGGCCGGAAGCGCCGCCTTTTCACTATGTGGTTTACGATAATACTGGAGCGAGTATCGTAGTCGAACCGATCGACGGAGAACTCAAGGTTTATGACAATCCTGTAGGTGTCCTGACGAACTCGCCGAGCTTCGATTGGCATATCACGAACCTGCGCAATTATATTGCCCTGAATCCACGCAATGTGCCTCCGGTAAAGATAGATGGTTTGAAATTGCAGCAACTGGGACAGGGGGGCGGTATGCTGGGACTTCCGGGTGACTTTACTCCGCCGTCTCGATTTGTCCGCGCGTGCGTCTTCAGCGCGGCGGCTATACCCTCACCCAACCCGAACCAGGGCATCTTGCAAGTCTTTCATATTCTCAACAACTTCGACATACCGGTCGGCGTCGCACGCGAGGTGGAGAAGGGGATCGTTCATTCGGACTACACGCAGTTCACAGTAGCTCGTGATCCGCAAAGCCTTCGCTATTATTACAAGACTTACGATGACCAGACCATTAGAATGATAGATCTACACAAATTCGATCTGAACGCCAAAGAGGTTAAGAAAGTTAAAACCATGGGGACTAAACAAACGATTGTGGATATGTCCACTGACGCAAAATAAACCTGCAACGGGAGCAGCAGGAATATTTATTAAATGCGTATCAATCGATCAACCCATTATGTGGATTCCATCATCCTCAGGAAAGGGAATCGAACGGGACACTTAAAAGGACGGCCGGGGCCCACTCCGCGTGGCGCCAAGGGATATTCCGGGAAAACCTTTTTTGCAGATGATTATGACGTTAGCTCATCAGAGGTTTTCCCAAACCCTTTCCCAAAAACTCCTAAACGGATGACATAACCTGGAACATGTATGCAATTATCATCCGCCTTTGTGGTAGTAAGCTTTCCAGCTTGCCATCGGGCGAAGCGGCGCGGGAATTCCAGAAGCTTTGGAGATTGCATCGTCATTTCATTCCTTGCAAGCTCATGACGCTACCGCTAGCCATATGAAAGTTTTTGCCGGAGGGTGTGCGGGAACCGGGTTTTTACAAAAACCGGGTCCCCGCATTCTTCCCTTCCCGCGGGTTCCCCCGCATTTCCCCCTTTCCCTCCGAATGCCGGCTCCCGAAATTTTCCCCTTCCGTGTGGCCGATTGCATCTCGACTTGTGATAGAATGCCCTATATTACTGACAGGGGTGAATGATGAAATCCTTATCCATCCTCATACTCGCATTGGCTCTCTCGCTCACCACTATTTCACTGGATAAAGTATTCGCCCAGGATGATGCCACAATAACCGACTGCCAGTCGCGCTGCGGAACCGTAACGTGGACAGGACAGGTGACCGGAAACCCCCAAGCCATTGCTGCGTGCCGTGATCGCTGTACACGGCAATTCTGGAACAAGACTGAGGGACAAAAGAAGAAACAAAGCGGAAGTTTGTTTGATGATTAGTTCGCAAAGGCAATATCTGCGACAGTTTGAAGATATCAGGCCTTAAACCAAGGCCCCCGCAACCTCCGGCGCGTGATTAAGCCCACCATTGGTTGAAAGGTTTTACTCTGCTCAGAAAACCCGCACAGTCTGATATTCCTTGACTTCTAAGCACGGTCATGAACATAAGCCCCTCAATATAGGCAATTCAGGTACCAAAGGAGCAGAATTATGCTCAAATACTTCAAGTTGGCTGAAAATCCTTTCTCCGTTTCCCCGAATCCCAGGTATTACTACCTGTCAAATCTCCACAGAGGGATACTTGCAAAAGTCGATTACGTGGTGGAGCACAGACAGGGCCTAGCGGTGATCTATGGAGACATAGGAACCGGCAAGACTTCCCTGGCCCGTCTCCTGATGGACCGCCTGGCGGAAAAGAATCATGTTGTGTTTATCACGAATCCAAATTTCAAATCCGAGATGCACATGGTCAAAGCTATCTCCTCAGAACTTGGGCTCGCTCCGAAGCGAAGCCTCTTTGCTCAGATGGAAGCGCTCCAGGCTCATTTGATAGAGATGTACGCTGAGGGGGAAAACCCGGTCGTTATCATTGATGAAGCCCAATTAATGCGGGGGAGTCAATTCGAGATACTCCGCCAGCTCAGCAATTTTGAAACAAATGATACGAAGCTCCTGCAAATCATCTTGGCCGGACAATTGGAACTCAGGAAGAAACTCAGGATGAAAAAGGCCCTTATGTCACGAATCGTAATTTCTTCAACGCTTCAAGCACTCTCGCCGGATGAAATGACCGCTATGATTTCTTTCAGGCTCAAAGCGGCTGGAGGGAACGGAAACATCTTCATTTCGGATTCCGTGGACAGGGTGTATGAGCATTCAAAAGGCATTCCGAGAGAGGCGATAAAGCTCTGCGGCCTGGCATTGAAACGTGCCCACATGAACGCGGAAAAGCATATAACCGCTGAAGCGATTGACCTCACCAGTAAAGAGGTAGGCCCATGAGCCGGTCGAGACGATTGGAAGGGGGGGACGAGGCAAAAAGAAATTCCCGTCAGCCTCTCCCGAGGCCGGGGACAATGGCTCATTTGAGGTACGTTGAGGCACAGAAGCGCAATGAGATAGGAGTGCAGAAGCCGAAGAAGGCCTCAACATCCGAGCCCGTAGATAGCCCGCCCCCGGAAGACTCAAGAATGGTTGCCAATCAAGGAACCCCTCCTGAAACGATGACAGATGAGGGAACCGGTATCAAAGCCCACCTTATAATTCATGGGGCAGCTACGGCTGCAGCCGCCGTGGGCGGTGGTCTCGCTCAAATCCCTGCTTCAGGAAGTCTAGTGATAACGCCAATCCAGATTTCCATGATAATCGCTCTTGGTTCTTTGCACGGTAAGGCACTGGACAAATCAAGTGCTCTCAGTGTTCTAGCCGCAGCCTATGGCCCATTTGTAGGCCGAACAGTGTCCCAACTCTTGATAGGTTGGATCCCCGGCGTAGGAAATGCGATCAACGCAGCCACGGCTTTTGTCATTACAGAATCAATCGGCTGGGCCACTCACAACATTTTTTCAAACGACTGACAAAGTTAAGAATTATCGGATCTTGAATCCCCTCGCGCTCTCTTGGACTCTTCAATTCTCGACGTGCACGCGGCTGCACGCTGTCAAATGAGTTCTCAAAAATAATCGCGAAAAGAAAACGATTTGGTAGTGACGGGCATCTTGCCGCACCGGTCTTGGTAGGACGGGCATCTGAAACTGTCTCAGAATTCTTCGTGAACCCTAAGCCGTGCCACGACATCAATGCAGAGACGGAACCCTCCGGATGTCGTATGGTGTTGCAATTGGCAATAGATAGCAAACAGCCACTGTACGGCGCGTCGCTTGCTGCGCCCTTTCTGGGCAGGGCAAGGAGGCTGTCTCAAAAGTCGATTTTTCTCGCGATTGATCTTTAGATGTACTATAAGGTGGTGAAAAGGATCAAGCGAGGTTTTCGATGAGAAGAGAGATTCGTGCTGACTATAATCAACTCCTAATGTTTCCCCCAGCAGTTGATGATTGGATAGGATCGGATCATCCGGCGCGTTTTGTTCGGGATTTTGTTGATTCTTTGGATTTGGAGAAGCTGGGGTTCCGGATTCGAGAATCTCGGATGGGGCGTCCAAATTATAGTTCGGATCTGCTGTTGAAGGTATGGGTTTACGGTTATTTGACGAAGAATCTCAGTACTCGAGGTCTTGAGCTAGGATGTCGAGATCACATGGGGCTGATTTGGTTAACCGGTCGGCAGGCTCCGGATCATAATACACTCTGGCGTTTTTGGTTGGATAATAAGAAGGCTATTCGTCAGGTATACAGGCAGTCGGTGCGGATAGCATTCAATATGGGTTTGATCGAGTTAATGCTTCAAGCTGTTGATGGTACCAAGATTATGGCTTGTTCGTCCCGGCGCACGATGTGGCACAAGAAAGATTTGCAGAAGCTGCTGGAGAAGCTGGACGAGTCTATTTCAGATGTTATGCGCCAGGTAGAGCGTGCTCACCGCAAGGAGTTTGGGGAGTTCCGGCTTCCGGAATCGCTTCAGGACGATGAGCAGCGCAAGAGCTTTATCCGAGAAGCCATACGAGAGCTCGATCAGGAAAAGGCGGAGCATAAGCATCCTGGGGAACCGGAAGCCCGGCTCATGAAAAACGGACGATGCGCCGAGTTGTCGTACAATGCTCAGGCAGTGGCCGACCAGAAGACTGGGATTGTGGTTGCAGCTGATGTGGTGAGTGATGAAAACGACTCTGCTCAGCTCGTCCCGATGCTTGATCAGGTGAAGAATAATCTCGGAAAGACTGCAAAAGAATCCCTTGCCGATGGGAGTTATGCGTCGGCTGCTCAGATTGATTCTGCGGAGGAAAAGAAATATTCGATACTGACCAGTCCCGGATCTGGCGAGAAATCGGAGCAAAAACCTTACCATATTTCGCGATTCACTTATGACAAAGCTAATGACCGTTGTATCTGTCCTCATGGCAATATTTTGCATTTTGAGAGGACCAAACCGAGCCGATGGGACACGCATGAGTTGCGGATTTATCGTTGTCGTGATTATCGGGAATGTGTTCATCGAGCCCAATGCTCTTCAAGCAAGCGTGGTCGAACTATAGAGATCACACCGCATCATGAAGCAGTAGTGCGCCAACGGGAAAAGAGACAAGATCCAGCCAATAAGAAGCTGCTTAAGGCTCGAAAAGCAATCATAGAGCCGGTATTTGGATGGATCAAGCAAAACTTGGGGTTCCGCAGATGGACGGTTCGTGGTCTGGAAAATGTTAAGACTCAGTGGTCGCTGCTCTGCACGACTATTAATCTAAAGAAATTGTACCAATACTGGGTGACTGGCCGGTTACAGCTGGTTCCAAGTTAAAGGGGCAAGGAGTGTAGGGGCAGGGCCACTACATAAGGCATTAGAATCGAGCCACCCGACGAATCGAAGGGAGATCAGTTTGTCAACCCTCTTATTCTCGGTGAAAACAGACCTGTCCCCCCAAAATTCGGGCTATCTAAATAACACTTTTGAGACAGCCTCCAAGCCCTGCCCCTACGGCGGCATCGTGCTACGATTTTGGCAGATAAGATAATTCTGAGACAGTTTCATCTTTCCTGTCATGTTTTGGTAGGATGAGGCTGTTGTCCGTCCCATTTCATAGACGGGCTGGAAGCCCATCCTACCGGGATTACGGCTGGAAGCCTGTCCTAGCACGCTACATCACGCTCCAATCCTTATTGGTTATGGGCACAAAACTTTTGAGAACTACTATATGATTCACCGTGCCCGGTACTCCCGTGTGAGCCAAACCAAAAATTAGCGTATGTCTAGTCGGATCTTGACAGAGGTTTGGTTTTATGCGGCCGCGAGGTCAGCCCCGCGGATATCTGGACATTGAGTCTATATGACCGGAATAATTCCAAAACTGTCAGGCCGGATGAAAATGCAGCGCCTGACACCATGAGGAGAAGAATCATGAGAATTGATTTTGGCCCCAACTTTGATGAGATTCGAGACAGTATTGAAAATGGGACGGTGGTTACCTTTGGGACCACCTGTGGCGAGCAACTGCGTTGTGTCGTGTTAGACGCCAAAATGGACTGTGAAAGCGGCAGAGCAGCCCTGACCGTAGTAGAACAGGCCACCGACCACATATATTTCGCCCGTTACAGCCACAGGGGTGGAAGATGGTCGTGTGGAGATATTGTCACGTGGCGTCTCAAGTTGAAAGAGATCGAAGAATTGAAAAGAGCCTCTTAATCAGGCCGATCAGCTTTTGAAATTATTCCTATACAAGCCTCTTTGATGGGGTTTTTTTTTGAGCGCAGGCCGGTCCAAATCATCCTAGCCCCAAGTGCATATTAGAAAGATGCCGGTTCGATCGCTGCTGCGTCCGGAGCTACCTCTGCCGCATCCTTGTAGTGGCGGATGGCGCTCTCTCCAACGATCTGTGTGACTGTCACGGAACTCAACGCGGCAGACGGAATTGCGTAAAGAGGATTCAGCTCAAGCAAGCTTACAAGAAACGGCATGCTCACAGCAACCCCAACCGCACCGACAACAGCAGTCATCTCCGGAACGCGGGCCTGGTCATCAATGTCTTTTCCGAAGAGCAAAGCGATCTCCAAAATGAGATACAAATGCATACGTGAGAGGACCGATGTCCCACCGACGAACCCGAGCAGTTTCCATGCCTGTCCGATTCCCGGCAGAAGCATGGGAAGATGAAGAATGGCTCCCCCCAGGAAGGATAGCGTGGAACGAGAGGCTATGAGCCTACGAGCGAGTTGTTCAGGGCTCTCGTCCGGGTACTGGGTTTTCAGGCGCTGGACTACTTTGCGGACTCTCTCCTTGCGAACCCTAAGGAAGAAATAGAAGAACTCGTCCGTGAACTCGCTTTGCAACTCTTTCGAGGTTTTCACTGTGTCGGGCATGAGCACGTTCCTCCGTCTCGTTACGCGTGTCGGTGGTAGTCCTGCTTCTGAGGATAGCACCCGACGGACAAGCGAATCAACTATGATCTTCAGGGTAGTGCCTTATCGCCATGGCCTTGATGGATTTGTGCCCACGCCTGCCCGGGATGGGAGTCAAGCCCACGACATGTTACGAATCACAAGAGATCCGGTGATACGCATCGAGAGTCTCAGATGTGTGAATCGGTCAGCGAAGGTTCTCTTTGAGCCATTGGGCCGCTTGCTCACACACATCGTCCGGAGCAAGTACATGTCCACCGGCGAACTCAATCCATTTGGTCTTCCAGTGGTGAGACTCAAGAAAAGCTAAATCACGCCGCATTTCGTTTTACCTAAAATCGGTGGGGCTTGCGAGGAATACCGCCAGCTTCTGCTCGGGATAATTTGCTACCATGAACGATTGTTCCATCATGCCTGTGTTGATCACCACCCCGGATACCAGGTTCGGGTAGAATTTCGCGAACGCGGCGGAAGTCATTCCACCGCCGGAGAATCCAGTGAAAAACACCCTGCTCGCATCCACCGGATACTCTTGTCTTACTGACCTCAGTTCCGCCTCTATCATGCCAAGAACGACGTACAAAAGGCACTCCGTTCTTTGATTCTTTGGATGCTGCCAGGATCCAAGCGTGCCTATCGGCCACCTTGTGCCACTTCGAAATCATCGGAAGTGGTTGCCCGGAAGGGGAAAGGGCAAAAAGAAGCGAATGTTTTCTGTGGAACGACACTCCATCAGGAACGTAGACCAAATGCGTCCCATGGTCCGTTATTCTGTTACTCAGAGACGCTACCGGAGGTGCTTCGGCAGCAATCAGGCCATGAATACCCAAGGAATGCAACAAGGCCACGACGCTTACCAGGGTCATGGCCAGGGCCATCAACATCGCTGGAACGGATCTCTTGGCTAAAAGGTCCATAATATTTCAACACCATATACGCACAACGGGCACGTACAAAGTCTCTTCACCTTAGTCGCCGCCGCTGGCGATGTGGTTCTTCCAGGCTCGGTAAATTGACCTGCGCCAAGTTTATGTACCACTTGTTAAGTTAGAGGTATAGTGACATTTTCCGGCTCATCCGACAAGTGCGTATTTCATAGTGTGAGAGGCATAGATCTTGAGGATGAAGAATTCAAGATCCCGGTATCCATAAGCCTGGCGTTGCATGGTCTTGATCTTGTTGTTGGTGGCCTCCAGGGGTCCTGTGGAGATGGAATAGTCGTAGTAGGCAAGCAGAGTGGCCCGATGAGTAGCAAAGGTCTGGGCCAGTTTCTGAAGCATCCGGACACCTGAGACTTGGGCTCTGGCTATCCAGTCTTCGAGAAATCTTTGGGCCAATGCCTTGTCTTGCTGTTTCCAGAGGAGGCCTAGCTCTTCCTTCATATAGTACGCAGTTGCCAGGGGCTCATTGATGCGCAATGCTTCCAGAAGACGTTGCCTCTCATTGCGCTTGTCGCTGAGATTTTCCCAATTCTTGACAAGGAGCCAGCGAGTTCCCTTGAGCACCTCTCGATGGAGGAGATCGGTTGTCTCTCGGTATATGTCTCGTCTGAGCTGGGTCAGCTTCTCGTTGAACAACTTGATGACGTGGAAATGATCAAGCACCATCACAGCTCTTGGAAGATGTTCCTTCACTGCCTGCATATAGGCCGCAGACATGTCCGCCGCTACCGCCAGAATCTTGGCCTTAGTGCTCCCAAGTCTCTTCCAGAAAGGATTGAGAGCTGCTGCTCCCTTGCCTTTACCTACAAAGACCACCGCACCGGTTTCCAAGTCCATTACGAGGGTTCGAAAACGATGCCGCTTGCCCAGGTAGATTTCATCGATGGCGATGGTCCGAAGATCCTTGAGCTTTGGGTTCCCAAACTTGCGCCCCAAGTAGCGTTTCTGGATGTCCTTGACCACGTCCCAGCTCACGTTCAAGTGACGGGCTACACCCTGAATGGTCATCTCGCGAGAAAGCTCCAGTACGTATCGCTCGAACTGCTTGGTGTATCTCCGGTTTTCTTCAGCGAACCCGATTTTGATTTGACGAATCGTACCGCACGATCGACACTTGATCCTCTGAAGGCCAAAAGAGACGATCATCCGTTTGAAATTTATCTGGCCAGCCAGCAGACGCCTCTCAATCTGCCCCTGACGGATCACATCCCGGCTTCCACAACTCGGACAAACCAGGTAGCTCAGGTCGATTGCAATACGAACCGTGACCGTGTTACCCGAAAACTTCATCCCCACGTGATGCCATCCCCGATCTCGAATACCCAAACAGTGATACCATTGGGCCGTGGACATGCCTGATTCACCTCCTCAGTCCTTTTCCAAAACCAAGGAGGCTCAACCATGTCCTTCTTCACTTTTCAACCATCAACTACGCAAATACCGGATGAGCCCGTTTTCCTCCTTGAAGAGGGAGAGGTCCTCCTGGAGGATTGCGAACGATCCAGGTTGTGAATATAGACTCAGAAACTGGCGGTCGGGATTCACGCGAACACTCTTAGAGCTTTTCGGCCAACAATTCATCTATCGTTGTAACCGCGCGAATTCGTGTATCTTGCCTTTATCACCGAGACTTCTCGTGGCGAGTTTTCCAATGATCATTCGCCCCAGCAGCCCTCCCGGTTGCCGGGTGGTACGCCGGTTTGAAGCCCGCGTGTGTCCGTTCACCTGTTCCTAGGATCGGTCGCGGTGCAACTCTTTTGGGGAATCACCCCGAGCATAACCTCTCCAAAGGAAACCTTTACTAAATCGCACCAGATTTGCACCGCGTTTTCTTGCCCCATTTTGGAACAGTTTGGCGGGATCATTCAATATCAAGAAGAGGGTTGGAGCCGGGAATGGGAGTCGAACCCATGACCTGCTGATTACGAATCAGCTGCTCTGGCCACTGAGCTACCCCGGCTTTGAATGATGAGATGAGCTTGGCAACGATAGATCAAAACGGCTTGTACCTGTCAATGTTTGTGAGCGAACCACGAACAGGAGTTCTTGAAGGAATGCATGGGAAACTTCTCGCAAAAAGCTTTTCCCTGGATTTGCTAGATCCCACCTAAGATCCTGCTACTCGATCACCGATATCGGCACAGGTATAAACGCCAAAATGAACAGCACGATAGCGAACCATCCGAGCAAATAGCCGGACCGTTCCAATGGAGCGTACGGGTTGAGAGGAGGCGGATGTCTTAACCCGAGCAGGAAAGCCAAAAGTGCAAAAACAATCCAACCGGGCCAAAGCAGTATTCCGCACGGGATCAGCAACGCAAAAACTATGATGGAAATTTTGCCTGCCAAGCGCGGCCCGAATAAAGCATAAATCACATGCCCCCCATCAAGCTGCCCGATGGGCAAGAGGTTCATAGCGGTCACGAAAAGCCCGAACCAGGCTGCCAACGCGGTAGGATGCAACGCCACATGTGCATCGCTAGTGAAGTGGCCGAATCTTATAAGCGAAAACAGCTCGAGGATAATTGAAGACCCGAGTGCAAATCCTTTTGCCGGCTCTACAATGGGCTTGGCTTCCGACAAAACCATTCCCAGCATCAATATCGGAAGAGCGACCAGTGCTCCCGCGATAGGCCCGCAAGCTCCGACTTCAATCAACGTCTGCCGGTCAGGTATGGGTGATCGAATCCGGATGAACGCGCCGAAAGTGCCTAACGGCGGAGGCGCGGGAATAAAGTACGGCGGGGTGACATCGAGATAATGACGCCTCCCGAACAAATAATGTCCCATTTCATGGGTCAGAAGAATAGCCATTAACGGTACTGAGAATACCCAACCACCCATTAAATATGTAATAATGTCGTCAGTTTTGACGTCGGCGTATATGGACCCTGCCACGGTCGCGGTGAGAAAGGTCACTACAAATAAAGATCCATGGATTAGCCATTGTCTTGCACTTAGTTTCATTCTGAACAGCTCACGTAATGGCTAACCGTTCATTTTACGTAAATGAATGGGTTCATTGAAATGGGGATCGGGTTGGGCCACGCGAAGGACTTCTTCTAAAGTAGTAACTCCATTTAGCATCTTTCTGATGGCGTTCTCCCATAATGTTCTAAACTTCTTCTTCTTGGCCATCTCCTTCAGAGCTATCATTTCCGGTTCCTCGGAGATCAGTTTAGCCATGTCATCGTCGATTCCAACCACTTCATACACACTCTCCCTTTTGAAGTAGCCGGTGTCTCTGCATTGATGGCAGCCTTTGCCTCGCTTAAGTAAAATCTTTTCGGGACCTTCAAAGTTGAATCCTTTTTGGTTCAGATCCTTCAGGCTCACAGAATATTCTTCCGAACAGTATGGGCAGATCTTACGCATCAGCCTCTGAGCTATTAAACCAACCAGGGTGCCTGACAGCAAAAAACTTGGCACATTCAAATCAAGCATGCGATTGATCGCGGTCAGCGCATCATTCGTATGCAGAGTGCTAAAAACCAGGTGTCCGGTCAGAGCAGCTTGAACAGCCAAAGAAGCAGTTTCTTCGTCTCTAATTTCCCCGATCATTATTATGTCCGGATCTTGCCGCATGACATGTCTCAACAGCGGACCGAACGTCATCTTCTCCTCAGGATTATGGAGCATACTGACTGCCGGGTTAACAGACATCTGATTAAAACGCTCAAACACCATTTCAACGGGATCTTCTATGCAGGTTATATTCCTCTCCGGTGTGGCGAGAACCTTCAAACCGGAATATAGGGTTGTGGTCTTTCCGGACCCTGTAGGTCCTGTGACCAGGATAATTCCATAAGGTTTGTAAATGAAACTTTGAAACGTAGTGAGATCGTACGGACTGAATCCCAATTCTTCGAGATCCATAAATAAAAGATCCGGATCTTGAATTCGGCAGACTGTTTTCTCTCCGAACGCGGTGGGGACCGTTGAAACTCGAATCTCGATTTCGCGTTTATCCATAGTCAGTTTTATTCGACCATCCTGTGGCCGACGCTTCTCGGCTATGTCCAAGTGCGACATCGCTTTGATGCGAGAAGTGAAAGCCCCATGAAGCGCTCCCGGAAGCCAGTCTATGTCGTGCAATGTGCCGTCTATTCGCATCCTCAAAAGGCTCTTGCCTCGTTTAGGTTCGACGTGAATATCACTGGCCCTAAGCGAGATAGACCGTCTGAACATAGCGTCCACAGCTGTCCGGATATTTTTATCCGTGTGCGAAATTTTTGAGATGTCTTCGAGACTTTTGACCTCAGCAAGTCTTTCCAGATCGGCTAATTCGGCGAAATATTTGACGTGCTTTTCAGCGGCGGCTTTAATCGAGCCTCTGAAGCCGTGGAATTCAAGAATAATTTTCATGATATCCGCTTTAGAGGATATCACTACTTCCAGCTCTTTTCCGGTGACGCGGCGAGACGTCTTCAAGAACTTCTCTTTGGAAAGGATCGCAAATGGCCACCTTTAATTTTCCGTTCGACTCCCCTATGGGTATGACCAGAAAACGGTCGGCAAATTTTTGTGGCAAATTCCTAGTAACGAAATCGGGGTCCAGATCCAAGGGCTGAAGTCGCAGAAAAGGATACCCCATCTCCTTGGCAAGAACTTGCATGATTTGATGGTCCTCCAAAGGGCCTGCAGGACCAGCTAATTTCATGCCGAGTATGATTTCTACGACAGTGGTTTGGTGAGCATGAGGGATGGATTGTTTTAATTGGTTGGCACGTTCCTGGGCGAGACGGTCCCTTATATAAAGCTCCGCCTCTTGGAGCTTCAATAAACCGCTTTCATCCAGCAATCCGTTTTTGTAAAGGATTTCGGCAATTTGATTGGTGTCGTTATAAATAGCCACTGGGACAACCGGTGCGGAAATTAATTCACTACACAGTGTAATTCCTGGGCGACGTGTTCCGCGCGACTACAGAGCACGCACAAAACATCCCCGGAATTCACCTGCGGTGTAATTCCTTCCCAATAATAACGGTTGTGACAGGCAGAATCAATAACGACACGAATAGGGATAGGGGTAAGCGTTCGCACAGCCCATACGCCAAAGGTGAACGCTTACCGTCACTTTGTCGCCTCTACCCCGTTCCGTCCACCTTTTCTCTAAGTTCTTTTCCAGTCTTAAAAAACGGGAGCTTCTTTTCACTAACCGCGATTTTGTCGCCCGTTTTTGGGTTCCTACCTGTGTAGCCTTTATATTCCTTGACCATGAACGAGCCGAAGCCGCGTATCTCGATACGATTCCCCTCAATCAAAGCATTTGACATTGTGTCAAATACCAGATTGACGATCTCCTCTGATTTTCTCAGAGGCAGATCCGCATCTTTGGCCAAGGCTACTATGAGATCTGATTTATTCATATGGGGTCCTCACCTCCAAGCACTTACTTGGCTTTCTTGACGGCTTCTTTGAGGGCCCGCGAAGCGCTGAAACGGGGCACTTTGCCGGCAGGAATCTTGATCTTCTGCTTCGTCTGAGGATTAACGCCCGTGCGCGCTTTCTTCTTAATAACTTTAAATGTTCCCAGCTCCGCGATACGAATCTTTCCGTCTTTCTTCTTTAAAGAGTCGTGGATCGCACCGACCAAGGCGTTAAGGGCAGCACCAGCTGATTTTTTGGTTACGCCTGCTTCCTCGGCCATTCTGTTAACCAGTTCAGATTTGGTCATGACATACCTCCCCAAAAAAATCAAAAGTTTCAGATATTTGAAACTACTACGAACGATTGCAAAATGTTATCCATACTGAGCCGAATTGTCAAGAGAAATCAGCAAGGTCATAAAAAATAATAATCATGCCACGCCTAAAAGCTGCACCCAGAGCCAGTTTTGGAAGCATTGACAATTTGCCACCACTTAGACTAGACGAGTTCTCGATCAGAGCATGTTAGGAGCCAATATGAACGACCCTGTTCTTTTGCAACACCTTGAAGACCTTACTCACCGGCTTGGGATTGAATTGAGATACGAAAACCTCGGAACAACCGTTGTTAAATGCGAAGGCGGTTACTGCGTTGTGGCCGGTAAACCGATCATCTTTCTTAACAGAAAAGATTCGAGACGTCGAAAGGTTTTGGTATTGGCGAAAGCCTTACGAAAAATAAATCTGGAAGGACTTTTCATTCCTCCGGCAATAAGGAAAATCATAGAAGCACAGGTCGTTTGAAATCCTGCTACGGCCGATGTCAACTGCTCCCGCCGAATGTTTCACCGATCGCAGTATTGTCACCATTGATTTTTAGTAAGATTATAACATAGGGTTTCCGTGGATAATTCTTGAGGTTTTCCTGCAAAATGCTGGAGCTATCATTTGATAAACGTCTAGCGCATCGGTCCATTCTGGAATCCAATTATCTGGAATCGGAACGACTTTTAAAGGCATGGATATGGAAATCTTCGCTTGAGGAATCATTCCCGCTCCTGGTCTCATTAATAGGTGGTACCGGAACAGGAAAAAGTACCGTGTTCAACTCCTTGGCCGGGGAAATCATAAGTAAGGTGGGACACAAAAGGCCGAGCACGTTGCGTGCCATTATTTTTGCTCCGCAACATGCTGTCCGGAAAATCGCGGAATGCCCTTTGCCCGATTCGGAACCCGGCACGGGCAATGGTCCCCTGAACACTCAGATTGTGGCGCACGATACGTCGGAGTTGTCTAGCTCCATACTCGTAGATACCCCTGATATAGACAGTGTGGAACCCTTGAATCGACTGAACGCCGAAAGCTTCTTCATCATCAGCGATATCATAATCTTTGTGACATCTCAGGAGAAGTATGCAGATCTCGCAGGTCACGAAATGGTAGAGCGTGCTCGTCGCTGGGGCAAGAATACTATCTTCATAATGAATAAGGTAACATCCGACACCGCCTTTGATGATTTCCGGAGCTCTCTAAAGGCTGAGAAATTCATAGATGAACCTGTTCGAATCGATAGGCTGCCCAATGCCCCTGAAATTATTCCCGTACTACGTGAGGACCCCCATTTCTCGGCTATTTTCGGCGCAGTAGCAGACAAGAATTTTGCAAAAAATATACGTGAAGCGGAACTGGAACTACTATCCGCCAGTGCCAGATCCAGCCTGGAAATGCTCGAACAGTCTTTTGACACGGAACATCAAAGAATTGCTACGATCAACAGTAGAATTGAAGTGATTTTTGAGGATGTCAGGCGGAATATGCAAGGGGATCTGGACAGGGTGGTGACCCCGGATGTGGAAAAGCATATCCGCGACCGATTAAATCAATTGACTGTGAAGTACGACCTGCTTTTTGTGCCAAGACAAAAATTAAGAGAGGCGATACATGAGCTGATCGAGAACGTCTCTAGTTGGTTCAGTTTTCAATCGGGTCAAACCCCGGATAAACAACCAGTGATTCCAGACCGTTTTGGTGAGTTGGATGCTGTCAGAAGGGCTGCCAATTTAAGACCATTGGAGACGGCTGTCGCACAATTGAACAAACGAGTGGCCCAAATGCTCAGTTCGGATCCTGGATTGAGTGATATCTGCCAAGTAGCTTTGGCAGAAGTTCCAAGATGGCATGACAACGAGATTCACGAACTCTACCATGATGCTTTTCCGGGCGTCGAGAAGCTCCTTGAGGCGGAATTTAAACAGTTTAAGGATGGTTTGCCTGTCTCGGATCAGGTGAAACTTTATGGCTGGTCCGGCCTGTGGGCCGCGTTTGTGATAGCAATGGAAATTGTGGTCGGCGGCGGATTTACTTTGCTGGACGCTCTACTAAATACGGCAATCCTGCCTTCTATTCCGACATTGGTTCTGAAAGCGAAATTAGCCGGTTTCCTCCGTGATATCGGCGAGCGAGTCGATCGGGAGCAGAGAAGAACACTCGAAAAGATACTTAAGAAACAGGCCGAAATGTACACGGACAAATTTGCAAGACTGTTGCCCGAGCGTTCCAAATTGGACGATTTGGCGCGAATCAGAGCAAGAGTAATTCCTAGACTGAAATGAATTTATTCTCTACGAGAAGGCGAAGAATAATGTAAAAACGGAGATCAGAAGATCGGGGTGGCGAATGATTGTACAGCAGCCCTAAGACCTCGCATGTCCATCAAATTCCGACTAGATCAATAATTATAGGGGGACAAATAATGAAAGCAATTAACGTGCGCCAATTTGGCGATCCCGAGGTTATGCGACTGGAGGAGGTTCCGGACCTTCAGCCCGATCGCGGTGAAGTGCTGATAAATGTGAAAGCGGCAGGTGTTAACCCTGTCGATACTTACATCAGAGCAGGTCTCTATGCCAAACGACCCGAACTCCCTTTTACTCCCGGTATGGACTCAGCCGGTATTGTGGCTTCTGTGGGCGAGGGAGTCACCGATGTGGCATCGGGAGACAAGGTTTATACAGCCGGAGCGCTGACGGGAACCTATGCTGAACAGGTCCTGTGTAAGGAATCTCAGGTTCATCCTTTACCCGAGCATGTGACGTTCCAACAGGGCGCAGCGATGGGCGTGCCTTATGGCGCAGCGTATCGTGCGCTGTTCAATCGTGCTTCCGCCAAAGCCGGCGAAACCGTGCTCGTGCACGGGGCCACCGGTGGGGTTGGGATTGCGGCGGTTCAACTGGCCCGAGCTGCAGGGTTGCGAGTGATCGGCACCGGCGGTACAAGCAAGGGGCTGGAATTGATCCTGGAACAGGGGGCGCACCATGCAGTCAGCCATAAAGATGCCGGTCATTTTGACGAAGTGATAGTGCTTAACCGTGGCCGCGGAGTAGACCTCATTCTGGAGATGCTGGCAAATGCGAACCTAGGGAATGACCTTAAGATTTTAGACCAGGGTGGTCGCGTGGTTGTGATCGGTAGCAGGGGACCGGTGGAGATTGACCCTCGGGACGCAATGACCCGGGATGCTTCGATCTTGGGAATGTTGCTGTTCAATGCATCAGAGACTGAATTGGCCGTCATCCATGCGGGGCTGGTTGCTGGTCTTGAAAACCGAACTGTCCGACCGGTAATAGGTCACTGAATTGCCCCTATCCGAGGCGCCGCGTTCCCATACCGAGGTAATGAGCGCTAGCTCGTACGGGAAAATAGTGTTAATACCCTGAGCGGCTTGGACAAAGAACTCGCAAAAAGCACTGGAACGTTCAACTGAGTCCTTTGTCGAAATGAGTGATACGGTGATTCAACCGTGTAGAGACGAATGTTAAATCGAGGATCGTTTTCTTGGTCCGACGGGAGTTATCGTCCGTAGGTATTTGGTCGCTAAAGTACTAATCGCAGAAATTGTGATAGGAACTTTAGCGAGAGCGTACGAGCTACTTTGTGTTGCATGAAACGAAGAGATCGTGTCGAGCGCTTAAGAAGAAGACCCGTTCAGCCCTACCCTATCCCGCCCGAGAAAAGATTCATAAAACGTTGTGGTGATCGCGAAACTGCTGAATTGTGCAGTAGAAGACTATTTAGCCTCTTCGCTATATTCCGGTAAGCTACGGCATTATGCCAGCTTTCCCGATCGCGGATATTGCGCCTCGGAGATTCAGTGAATAACAACTTTGCAATATATAGAACAAAGGAGATAATAATGGTTTCATTTTCATATATCACCCCCGGAATGGGGTGGTTTTTGGCACTCATTCTGTTTTGCATAATTCCAGTCAGTTCCAATGCAATGGAGGACAAATTGCAGCGATTTATACTTCCTAGCGGTCTCGAGGTTTTGGTGAAAGAGGACCATGCGCGTAAAGTAGCCGCAATCCAATATTGGGTCAAAGTGGGGAGCGCGGATGAAGAGGTTCCGCAACGCGGCATCAGTCACCTGATAGAGCATATGGCCTTTAAAGGGACGGAACGCCGCGGAGTAGGGAAAATAGCCTCGGAAATTGAAGCGTTAGGTGGCGCAATAAATGCATACACCTCTTGGGATGAAACCGTGTTTCATGTAACAGTGCCCTCACACGCAGCCCTTCAGGGTCTCGATATTTTGACGGATGCCGTCTTCAGGCCCGTTATTGACCCGAAGGAGCTCGCGTTGGAAAAGCAGGTAGTGATTGAGGAAATCCTGGAAGGAGAGGAGCGGCCCGAGCGCAAAGCCTCAAAGCAAATTTTCTACACTGCCTATTCTGATAGTCCGTACAAATACCCAGTGATCGGATACAAGGAAATCGTAGAGAAATTCACACAGGAAGACATCCTGTCATTCCGCAAGAAATGGTACGTCCCGGAAAATATGTTCTTGCTCATAGTAGGTGATGTAAACGCCGAGAATCTGCACAAAGAATTGGAGCGGATGACGTCGGATCTAAAACCTGTTGGCCTCTTCAGGACTCCTCGGCCGATCGAGCCGATTCAAAACCAGATGAGAAGCGCTCTTGAACGGGACCGCAACTCCCGCGAGACACGACTGAACATCGCTTTTCACATTCCTTCCGTGAAAGGAAATGATGTCAATGCGCTCGATCTGACGGGTGACCTGCTCGGCGCCCGAGACAACTCCAGGCTGGTCCGGATCTTGAAAAAGGAAAAGGGGATCGTCAATTCCATCTCAGCTTACGCTTATACGCCTAAAGATCCAGGCCTAATGATAGTTTCCGCTACACTCGACTCAAAAAACCTGGAAGCAGTCACCAAAACCATCATGGATGAACTTGACCAATTGGCGAAACAAAGCCCTGCGCCGGAAGAGCTGGAACGGGCGAAGGTCCATATCGAATCGCAACACATTTATTCGAGAGAAACGGTTCAAGGAACCGCTCGCGGCATAGGCAATTTCAAGGCTGATATGGGCGACGCAGCCTACGAAGGAAAATATCTGAAACTCAACGCTGCGGTGACTCCGGACCAGATTTCAAGTGTAGTGGAGAGGTATCTCAGGCCGCCGAACGTTAGCGTTTCAGTCCTATTACCGGAACAAGAACTTCCGGATTTCAAGATCGAACAACTTACCAAAATTATTGAATCCTTCAGTCCAAAATCGACTGCCTCATCCATGGAAGCCGGCTCCGGAAAAATAATAACCAACACTCTATCCAACGGGATAAAAGTGGTGTTTATGCCGGATGACTCGAATCCCGACGTATCGGTGAGGATGGCTTTCTTGGGTGGGAAACGCTATGAAACCAAAGAAAATGAAGGAATTATGAATTTCATAGCGCAAATGCTGACGAAAGGCACGACAAAGCTGACTGAAGTCGATATCGCAGCTAAAGTGGACGATATGGGCGGACGTTTAAGCGGATTTTCGGGGTATGACTCTTTCGGCCTTTCGGCAACGTTTTTCAGTCGAAACCTTAAAGAAGGGCTTCGACTTTTGGCGGACATTTATGCCGATGTCTCTTTTCCTCAAGATAAACTCGAACGGGAGCGGGCGCTGATCCTGAATCGAATTAGGACTGAACCGGATCGCCCCACTGCGTATACTGTTAATGTTCTCGGCCGGATGGTATTCCGAGACCACCCCTATGGATTTGTAAAGGAAGGTACCCTGACTTCCGTAGCGGGATTCACGAGCGAAGACCTGAAACAGACTTATGCGCATTTTGCGGTTCCATCCAACATGGTGCTTACTGTGGTAGGCGATATGGATCCCAAAGAAGTTTCGAATCAAGTCGACGAAATATTTGGCAAAGTTCCAACCCGGAAACTTGAGGCACCGGTTATCCCAAAGGAGAAGCCGTTACAAGGGGTACAAGAAAAAGTGGTTCGAATTCCGAGGGCCAAGGCGCATCTGGCTCTAGGATTCATCGGCACTACCTTCTCCGATCCCGACAGGTACCCGCTTGACGTGCTGAATAATATCCTTGCCGGACAAGGCGGCCGCCTATTTCTTCAGCTTCGAGACAAGGAATCTCTCGCTTATACAGTGACATCTTTTGTCCGGCCTGGGATGGATCCCGGGGTATTTGCATTCTATATCGCTTGCGACGAACCAAAAGCAGATCGGGCCATGCAAGGGTTATTAGAGCAAATAAATTTGGTAAGGGAAAAGCCTGTCACCAACGAAGAACTTAAGCGGTCCGTAAGCAATCTTATAGGTGAATACCTTATAAATTTGCAGAGTTCTTGGTCCAGAGCAGAAAATACCGCCTTGAATACGCTATACGGTCTGGGTTATGATTATGACAAAGAGTACGTAAAGAAGATTTCGGCTGTTACGGCGGAGGACGTTCTCAAGGCTGCAGGCAAATATCTGGATCCGAAAAATTACGCGGTAGTGAAAATTCTGCCTGACGAAAATCAAAAATAAGGAGAAAAGGCTGACAGGAACAAACATATCGGAAAGACAAATTACCGTGCCGACAAGCTCCGGGGGCGGCAATTGAGCGCTGTTTTCGGTTCATTACGCGGTCTCAAGCCATCTCAGAGGACTCGGATCGAGAAATTGATCCTGAGAAGGATACCTGCCAATCGGGTGATAACTCAAGAAACAGCTCGTCGCCTCACGGAATTCTCACGCGAAATCGGTCGCCAGCTCGGCATTCTGGTGGACAGGAAGGGGAATATCCGCAAGGCACTAATAGGTGACGATCGTTCGATAATGATCCCGAAGTTGGATGGATGGCGGGTCGGAGCAGGCCGTCTCCGTGGGCTCAGGTTGATTCATACCCATTTAAAAGACGAGCCCTTGAATAAGGAAGATCTTACCGACCTTGCATTATTGAGACTGGACCTGTTGGCGTCCGTGGGAATGGATTCAGATGGTCTCCCCACAACGGTTCGAATTGCTCATTTATTACCTGAAAATCCATTAGGCGAAATCTGGCAATTACTCGACCCTTCGCCTCCTTCGCTCCTCGATCTGGATTTCACGGAGTTCATCAGATCTTTGGAGGAAGAAATGACCCGTTCAGCAGGGGGTCGCAAGGTGGGCGATTCAAGGGAGCGGGTGTATTTGATTGGAAAGGCCTCCGGGAAAACATGGGAGATCGAAGAATCCTTAAAGGAACTCATTCAGCTTGCGGATTCCTGTGGAGTCGAGGTTGTGGGTACTGCTCGACAGAACCGTGCTGCCGTTGATCCGCATTTTGTTGTGGGAAAGGGAAAACTCAAGGACATCGTTATTGACGCATTACAAAAAGGCGCGGGAATGCTGGTTTTTGATACGGAATTAAGTCCGGCTCAGGTAAAGGCTATCGGCGACTTCACGGAACTTAAGGTAATCGATAGATCACAACTGATTCTGGATATTTTCGCCCAAAGAGCGAAATCCCGTGAAGGCAAAATCCAGGTCGAACTTGCCCAATTAAAGTACGCACTGCCCAGATTAGCTGAAAAAGATGATGCCTTATCACGGCTTGACAGGAGGAATTGGAGGACGAGGTCCTGGTGAAACAAGGCTCGAAGTGGATAGGCGCCGAATTCATAGCCGGATAGTTTTGCTGGAAAAACAAATCGAGCAACTGGCACGCCGTAGGTCGCTGCGAAGACAACTGAGAAATAGACGAGGCATTCCGGTAATTTCGATAGTCGGGTATACAAATGCGGGAAAATCGACCTTGCTTAACAATCTAACCAAATCAGATATATTAGCGGAAAACAAACTGTTCGCTACACTTGACCCGACGAGTCGCAGGTTGCGTTTCCCACGAGAGACCGAAGTAATAATCACCGACACAGTGGGTTTTCTACAAGACCTACCTGAAACGCTCGTGAAAGCTTTTGCCGCCACATTAGATGAGCTTGCCGATGCGGATCTGCTGATCCACGTAATAGATTGCGCTAATCCTGCCTTTGAAGCACAGATGGAGGCCGTAGAAAAATTGCTGGAACAGCTCAGTTTGGGCCGAATTTCCATGTTGCGGGTCTTCAATAAGAAAGATCTTGTCCCATCAGAGACCGTTGACAATCTTTGTGACAGATACGATGGAATAGGCATCTCCGCAATGGATGTGAGCACTTTTCCTCCCCTGATAAAACGGATGGAGGATGAAATTCTCATGACGCTGTCGGAATTTACCGATGCAGGGAGCGATCACGAGATTTCGCCTCACGCGGGAATGTGCTGATGACCAATTCAACCAAAGATAATACGTTCAACCTGACCCTGGCAATCATACTTTTAGCCGGCCTCGGGTTATTAGGAGCGGTGCTGGCCTACCTGGGGTACCTCGGGCCGATGTGTGAAAGGATGTGGAAAGCCTTTCAGAGCAGAGACGAGATGAGAGCCTACGTAGAAGGCTGGGGCAGTTGGGCCCCTGCCGCTTTCATTTTCCTTCAATCAGCACAGGTGGTCATTGCACCGATTCCGGGAGAAGTCACTGGCGCGGTGGGAGGTTTTATCTTCGGTGCGGTCCCAAGTTTATTTTACTCTACTGCCGGCTTGACTATCGGGTCTCTCATAAACTTTGTAGCCGCCAGATTCATTGGGTTACCTATCGTCAAATTGGCCGTATCGGACGAGGTAATGGATCGCTTCTGTTTCTTGACTGAGCGCCGCGGCACCATCCTTTCGTTCGCAATGTTCGCTATTCCCGGTTTTCCCAAAGACATTCTGTGCTATATTCTAGGGTTAAGCCCTATGGGATTCATCACTTTTGCCATTGTGTGCACGTTGGGCCGAATACCGGGAACTGCCATGCTCAGTTTCAGCGGAGCTGCGGTCTATCATGAAAACTGGTTATTGGTTGTAGGACTTGCAGCGGCTGCACTTTTATGTGTGATCTTGTTCTTTACGGTTCGGGAAAAAATGGAAGCTTGGCTTAGACAAAGATTCTGCAAAACCCCCTGAATTGCACATTACGCCACTCCTATAGCCGATTCGGAAGCTTGCCATTTCAATCAGAGATAGAGTATTCTTAATTCAAATGGATTCCTGCTGCAACAAGGTTCAAGTCGATAGTAAGGATGCGTTCCTGAAATTTATTCGATTTTTCATGGACACGGCCGCGGCTGAGAATCGCTTTCCAAGAACCTGCTCGCTATGCGGGAGGAAATATCACAACCTTGCCCACTATATATCCTCTACCCACGCCAGAGGCCACTGCATGGAAGATTACCGAGGTGCGATGGGTAAACCCTTCACGATGATTCATCGGCATTGCGACCTGCGGAAACACATTGGCTCTAGCATTTACCGGTGAAGACTGCCTTTTCTTGGATCAATTTTGGGAAACAATTTCCTTGGAAGCTGAACGCTCGGCCAAATCGGTCCGAGAAGTGGTTTCTGATTTCGTATCTCAATGGGAGCTTTATGTCATGTCAGAGCATAACCCCGAATCTTGATTTCCGACCATGAAATGCGCGCCGCAACTTCTCATTGTTTATCATTCCCAGACCGGCAATACCGAGCGGCTGGCGATTGCCGTCGAAGAAGGAGCGCGTGATATTGCCGGCATCGAGGTTCAAAGACTTCCGGCATCCGGAGTGACAGCTGCAGATCTGAAAGAATGTCGAATTTTGGTAATATGCTCTCCTGAGTATTTCGGATACATGTCGGGCGCGGTTAAAGAACTGTTCGACCGCACGTACGAAGAGATCAGAGAATTTACGCTGGGAAAACCTTACGCTGTGGTCATTTCGGCCGGCAATGATGGGACCGGCGCTCTGAGTAGCATTGAACGGATAGCAGCCGGATACCGATTTAGAAAAATTCAAGAGCCCATTATCGCTCGTGGAGCGATCTTGCTTTCCATGTTACAAAAATGTCGTGAGCTTGGCAAAACGTTGGCCGCGGGAATTGATTTTGGAATTTACTGAAGAGGACTGGAATTGATACGCCGAATTAACGATGTACTCTTCGATCTTGGAAATGTGCTGGTACGATTCGATTGGAATATAGCGTTGCGGCGGTTGACGCCATATCTTTCTCCCAAATTGGCAGCCCTGCTGAGAAGCGATAAACAAGGTTTTAACAAGCTCTTCCATGAACCCGGCGTGGCGCTCGAAAGCGGCCGAATCAGCTTCGACGAGTTTAGCGAGATCATGTGCGATCTGCCTCGCGATTGAGATGGAAAAGGCGGAATTCTGTCGAATCTGGTGCGATATTTTCCAACTGGACGAGGATATGGCCATCTTGGGAAAAGAACTATCCAAGAGATATGGAACATGGCTCGTCTCAAACACCAGCGAAGCTCATTATCAATGGATAATAAATAAATTCCCCCAAATTCTCTTTTTCAGAGGTGCTGCTCTCTCATATGAACTAGGAGTGATGAAACCCTCAGAGGAATACTATTCCAGGCTGATACAGAAATTTGGCATAGATCCTTTCCATGCGGTTTTTATAGATGATATCCAAGAAAACGTTGATGGTGCTATCAATGCCGGAATTGCCGGAATAGTTTTTCACGATAAACAGCAACTTATGATCGAGCTTGAAAAGCTGGGTGTAAAGGCATAGCCCAAAAGGAGCTCAAAACAGTGGCGAATGAAAACGACATAATCAAAGGCTACAAATTCAGCGCAGTGGCGGCTGGCATCAAGAAAGCTTCATCGGCAAGACTCGATTTAGCTTTAATAGTCTCCGATGCGCCGGCTATTTCTGCCGCAGTCACAACCAGCAATTTGGTACGTGCAGCCCCTGTGGAGATAACTCGAGATCGCCTTAAGGGGGGTCTTTGTCAAGCGATTCTGATGAATTCGGGTAATGCCAACTGTTTTACAGGTGACAGAGGATTGAAAGATGCTTCGGATCTTACAAGCCGTGTTGCTGAAGGCCTCGGTATTGATTCCAAGCTTGTTGTTCCTATGTCAACAGGGGTGATAGGAAATCCATTGCCGATGGATCGGATGTCGTCCCGGATTCCTGAATTGATTTCCCGCCTGGATGGTAGATCATTTGTGGACGTGGCAGCCGCAATTATGACTACGGATACAGTTCCCAAAACCGTGCTCCTTCAAGGCAGTGTAACGGGCGGCCCTTTCACCGTGTTGGGTTTCGCAAAAGGCGCGGGGATGATTGCCCCCAATATGGCGACAATGTTGGCGGTCATACTAACGGACTTGCGGGTGGAACTCGATTTTCTAAAAGATGTGCCTTCAGGAAGCTGTGGCAAAAAGTTTCAATGCTATAACCATTGACGGGGATACAAGCACTAACGATACCGCAATCGTAATGACCGGAGGTTGCAGTGATGCACTTGAGCTATCCGGAAATTTATCCGACAGAGAAGCTTTTTCTTCACTCTTGAATAAAGCATGTGAACATCTTGCCCGCCAAATCGTTCTCGACGGCGAAGGAGCGACAAAGCTTATCAGGATAAGTGTATGCGGAGCACCCGATACGGCTGCTGCGACCAAAGTGGCTCGTGCAATCGCTGAGTCTCCTCTGGTGAAGACGGCGTTCCACGGGGAAGACCCGAACTGGGGAAGAATCGTATGTAGCGCCGGGAAATTCCGGTGTGATTTTTGATCCAAGTGTAATCGACCTATCTATTGGTGAGATCCATATTCTGGAGAACGGAAAACTGACGGAAAGGGACTGGGAGTCTGCCGCGCATAATATTATGAAAGGCAGAGAATTTTCCGTTCTTCTCGACCTGAAGAGTGGGAATGGAGAAGCCAGCTTATTGACGACTGACTTCTCCGAGGAATATGTCACCATTAACGCGGATTACAGATCCTAATAATAGGCCTGGCAACCAGCAGGATCCGGCGGCCGTGCCTGTGAGAATGTCAGTGCGAGGCATATTCTAATGCAGAGACGAGCATTGACGGGACCTCGATTCATAACTCGAGAATGGGTGTGTTACAGGCCGAAAACAATGACTTTGCCGAAAAGATGCGCATTTTCCCATGCGTGGATGCATGAATTGTTAGACGACAGCTCCCAAGTGATAGGCTCACATCCAGGAAACTAGATACGTGCACGAATTGGCCCCGGTTTTTCTGCAGGGTCCCGATTCATCATGTCGCACGATCACATCGATAGCGCCGGCGGGTTTGAATCGCTGCGAAAAACCCTGTATTACTCCCCTATCAAACGCGCAAGGGTAAGGATTGGGGCAAATCATTTTCGCTCTCTTTAATCCGGTATCTCCCCCCAGATATGAATATTCATAATTGCCGATATCACCTCGTCTGTGATTCATGTGATATGCGGTATCTATTGACCCCAGGCAGGTCTCCAGGGAATTTATTCCCGGAGGAAGGACGGCATTCCCGGCAATTTTCTCGCCGATGCGAAATAGCATCTCCGAGCTAAATTTATTTTGGATTTCTTTCATTGCATTCAACAGGGACTGCAAAGGATAGTATTCGCCTGGACTAGACTCATCGATCCCGTTTGCAGCCAATATGTCCGAGCCGATCTTGCGTAGCTCGGGCGGAAATCCGCCAATAAATGCCTCAATAACTTGGCCAAGCACTTCCACATCCGCCATAAAGGATTTGAACTCGGTCACATCGTTCTCCTCTCACGGTTTTTTCCCATTCCAGGCACACCTGAAACACTGGCATGAGAGGATGCATTTCTAATGCCATCATTTTCAGACAAAGAAATCATAAAAAAGAAGAATTGTCCCAAGACGTTACAACCGCCATTTTTGAGCCTGCACTTGAATTGAGCACTTGAGTGTAGGCCTAATAGGCTCGCGAATTTAATGGAAGAGCCTTTACGGCTCAAGAACTCCGATTCGGGCCGATGCCACCGTGCAGCGACCCGTTATCCCCAGTTCAGTCGGATAACTTCTCTGTCTTTATCGGACGATGATGAATATTAGGAAAGCAACAAAGCTCAACAAGCTCCTTACCGCATGCAGTCTGTTCCATGTAGTAAGAAGTCGTAGAGCATCCTCCGAATCTTTGTTCAGATCGGGCCCAAGGAGTTTTGTGTTGATAGGCATAATGATTATGAGTGTGAACGGGATTACGGCGAAAAGGAAAATTCCGCCTACTAGCCACCAGGAACTCGAACCCATCCACCAAGCGGCTATTGCAGTTATAGAGCCGATCCCAGCCAACGATGCCTGCATCACAGCCGCCCTATGGTAACTGGGACCGAACTCCGTCACGGCCAATGGCGTTCCGCATTTCATCCTGGCCGGGTGCTCGACAAAATTAATGTAAACAGCCGCGCCTGTGAATATTCCGCAAGCTAATGTAGCTGCCATTTGAAAAATTTTTTCCAATGGCATGTTTCCGCCCCCCTTCTCCAGGAATAAGAATAGTGGCCCGTAGCAGCATCACTTCTTGGAATCTGATTCGAGCCCCGGATTCAAACTATTAAATAAAGATATTTGTTCTTGCAAAGAGAGCCTTTGATTCTGCTGTCTTGGTTGGCAGCGGCAGGCTTTACATCTACTCTCGGAACAGCCCTGGCACATTTTGCAATCAGGGCATGGATGCTTGCGCGGCAATTGTTTGTCTGAAAGCGATTGCTTCATAATCACAGCCATGTTAGTTAAAAAACCTTTTACCGCGTGTAAGACCGGAATTCAATCAACCCGTTACGCCAAACTTACCGGGAAAGGAAGGACACTGCATGAATAAGGATGTCATCAGAGATACTGACCTTCGAGGTTTTCCTGTTGCGGGCCGTGGTAAAGTCCGTGATGTGTATCATGTTGGGGACAAGTTGCTGATAGTTTCGACCGATCGGCTTTCCGCGTTCGACGTTATCCTGCCTGATCCGATCCCCTCACAAAGGAAAGGTGCTCAATAATCTCAGCGCGTTCTGGATGAATCAGACGCGCCATATAGTGCCCAATCATTTCATAACATCCGATGTGAGTCGGTTCCCGGAAGAATGTGCGGCTTTCGCACCGATTCTCGAAGGCCGGAGCATGTTAGTGCACAAAGCCGATGTGTTTCCGGTGGAATGTGTGGCCCGCGGTTATATTATAGGCAGCGGCTGGAAAGATTATCAGACAGGCGGAAAGATATGCGGCATTCCCATCCCGGCTGGTTTGAAAATGGCGGAGAAGCTTCCGGAGCCTATTTTTACGCCCTCAACCAAGGCCGAGCAAGGTACACATGACGAGAACATCTCTTTCAGTCGGGTCATTGATATATTGGGAGAAGAAACGGCCCGTTGGCTAAGGGACAAAACACTGGAACTCTACCTTTTTGGGGCCCGTAGAGCGGAAGAGCGAGGAATCATTATAGCTGATACCAAGTTTGAATTCGGTCTTGTGGACGGCGCGCCCACTTTGGTGGATGAAGCTATGACACCGGATTCATCCCGCTTCTGGCCCATGGATCAGTATAAACCGGGAATTTCTCCGCCTTCCTTGGATAAACAATTTGTTCGCGATTATTTGGAGCAATTAAATTGGGACAAAAAACCACCTGCTCCAGCGTTGCCGCCGGAGATTATCCGCAAAACCTCGGAAAATTATTTGGAGATATACCGGATTCTTACTGGTTCGGAATTGAAGACGAATTAGAACTGCGCAAAGGTTCTCCAATCATAGGATTGCCAAAAATTAATGTCGGTTAAGAGCTGAAATTAAACCTGTGTGTTATTGATTTGGCAGGCTTTCATTCACTGCCATCACCGCCACCCGGAGGCTCCAGATGTCACTTGAACAAATTGCCTTCCATTTAATAGTCACACAAACTCATGGGAAGTGACATCTGCGCAGCGAGGGACCTTGAATCAATAATATTGGATCAAAATCCGTTTCCAAAAAAATCTGGCTTTTTCCAAAAGTTGTGATAGAGGGACACGAAAATCACAGCCGGAGGTGGTCTTGATGATAAAAACGATCGCAACAATTATTATAGCAATTCTCTGGCTGACATCCGCCTGTTTCGGTCAAACCGGAAAAGCGCAAAATAATTTGGTTCCAGTCAAACCCGGATATGACGAGCCGATTTCCGAGCGTACTTCTGACAATTCGGATGATTCAGGGCTTCCGAAGCCCTCAGATCAGCTTTATGTTTTTTGGTATCTCGGTAAAATAATAAGTTACCCAATTGACACGGCAGAAGCTTACATCACGTCATATATAGCTAAACTGAGACAACCCGCTCAGCCGGTAGCAGTGCCGGCTTCGAGTACTCCTCTGTCGAACCCGTTTGATTCAGTCAAGTGGAAATCGATCCCGCCTGCGCCACCGGTCGTGAGCGGCGGGCGATAGAAACGGTCGGCTGGTAACTGAGGGCATCCGTTCTCAAAATTAATTAGGTCCTCATATTGTTGGTGATTTAGTAGGGCTGGTCCCTGCCGGTCAGATATTGGTGACCCAGTCCGAACGCGGTGCTACTGCTAAGAGGGTCATGCGCCGGCTCCAAATACGAGGCAGTACAATGCTATTCATGAAAAACCGCGCCACAGCGATCCCGATTCATATTGACGCGCCTTGCTTGGTTCTTCACCAGAGTTCTCGGGTTACGAGGCCTTGGATTTACATTTTGGACACTGGAGGATGGCTTCGCCGGTTTTCTTCTTTATATTTTCCATAATTGGGGAATCGCAATCGGGATTGGGGCAGTTCATTTGTACCGGTCGATTCCACATCGAGTAATCGCAATCCGGATAGCGGCTGCATGCATAAAAGATTTTTCCTCTCTTGGTCCTGCGTTGGATTAAATCCCCTTTATCACATTTGGGGCATTTGACTCCTATTGACAGCGGGCGTGTGGTCTTGCATTCCGGATAACGCGAGCAGGACAGAAACTGGCCTGTCCGACCTTTCCTCATTACCATCGGGGCCCCGCAATTCTGACATTTCTCATCAGTCATGACCGGTTCGGTATCGGAAGCGTTATCGGGTTCGATGTTTCGAGTGTAATCGCATTCGGGATACGCAGAACAGCCCATGAACAGACCGTACCTCCCAGACCTTATTAGTAGAGGCTCATTGCATTTGGGGCACACTTCGTTTGTGAATATCCCCTCTCGCTTTATATTTTTCATGTTCTTGTCGGCCTGTTTCAGGTCCGACTGGAACGGCCCATAAAAGCGATTAAGCGTTTCGGTCCAGGATTCGCTCCCCTCTTCTATAAGGTCTAAGGAGGATTCCATTTCCGCAGTGAACCTGGTGTTAACCAGGCCCGGAAAACTTTCGACCAGCAGTTTAGCTATAATTCGACCGAGAAGTGTCGGCTGGAATCTCTTATTGTTGATTTCGACATATTTTCGTTTCTGTATTGTGCTGACGATTTCCGCATAAGTCGAAGGACGACCTATGCCACATTCCTCAAGCTCTTTTATGAGTGATGCTTCATTAAAAGCGGGCGGCGGCTGCGTAAAGTGCTGGCGGGGCGACAGAGACGCCAGAGTAAGTCTTTGACCGGACTTGAGCAACGGAAGCCGAACGTCCTGGTCGTCTCGTTCCTCCCGGACAGTTTCCGATTCCTCTTCTTTTTCCTCACTATAGATTTTCAGGAATCCATCGAATTTCAATACTGAACCGGTCACTCGAAATAACATTTTCCCACAGCTTATGTTGGCAGTTGTCATATCAAAAATCGCCGGAGCGGCCTGGCTGGCTAAGAACCGGTTCCATATTAACGTGTAAAGCGCCCTCTGGTCTTTATCAAGAAAGCCGGAAACTTTTTCCGGGGTTAGATCCATGGACGTCGGGCGAATCGCTTCGTGAGCTTCCTGGGCTGCCTTGCCGCTCTTGTACACATGAGGTTTTGCCGGCAAGTATTTATCACCGTATTTTTGCTTAATGTAATTTCTGACCGCGGTAAGTGCTTCAGGAGCAATGCGCGGAGAGTCCGTCCTCATATAAGTAATCAGGCCCACTGATCCTTCCGGACCGAGTTCCACCCCCTCGTATAGCTGCTGCGCAATTCTCATTGTGCGGCTTCCAGTGAGTCGGAGTTTCCGTGACCCTTCTTGCTGGAGTGTGGACGTTATAAACGGCGGGGCAGGCTTGCGGGTTCGTTCCCGGCGATTGACCTCGACGATTTCGAAAGGATGATCCTTGGCCTGCTGCACCATTAATGCGGCAGACTGAGCATCTGAAATTTGGATTTTCTTTCCGTCGTATTCTACCAATTTCGCGTTGAAAGCGGGGGGAGCCTCGGCTTTCAGCAAGGCTGTAATGCTCCAGTATTCCTGAGGCACGAAAGTATCGATAAGGTTCTGCCGGTCAACAATAAGTCTCAGAGCTACAGATTGAACCCGCCCGGCGCTCAAGCCATATTGGACCTTTTTCCAGAGCAAGGGGCTTATATAGTACCCCACCAACCTGTCCAGTATTCTGCGCGTCTGTTGCGCGTTATATTTCTGCTCATCTAATCTGGTGGGATGGGCAATAGCTTCTTTAATGGTTCTTTCTGTGAGTTCGTTAAATAGCACCCTGAAAATACTTCCTGCCGGTTTATTCAAAGCCTCACTTAAATGCCAAGCGATCGCCTCACCCTCCCGATCCGGGTCAGTAGCCAGAAAGATCTTCGAGACTTTTCCTGCCGCAGCGCTTAATTCCTTAACTATCTTTTCTTTCCCTTGAATTATCCTGTAATCCGGCTTGAATCCTTCATCTACGGTCACTCCAAGTTCTTTTGCAGGCAGATCTTTGATATGACCTACCGATGCCTTTACGTCATAAGCCGGGCCGAGATACTTCTTTATTGTTTTCGCTTTGGCCGGCGACTCGACCACCACTAAGGCTTTCTCCATAAACTGTTCCTTCTGACGATTGAACTTAACGAGTAGGGACTGCACGATCAATTTTGTTTTTCTAAATGGATCGTCGCACTTTATTCAATATTTTTTCTTATCGTCAAGCGCCGAGGAAAATATTGAATATTATCAGCTATAGCGCATAACCCGAAACGTGTCATTGCGAGCGCCTGAATCCACACGATGTAAAAACTTCTCAATAACGGTCCCATTACCATAATCATGCGTATGAAAAAGCGGGCAGCAACTTTATTCAGGACGAGTGAAATTAACGAAGAATCCTGGAGAACATTTTTCCGGGATGTTGTCTGATCAGACCTTTCAATTCGAGTTCCAGCAGTAGGCCCGCTAGTTTCCCTACGTCGATCTTAAGATTTTCGCAAAGCAGATCTATAGGAACCGGATCGGGGTCCAGTGCTTCCAAAACCGACTCCGCTTCATCGGACAGATCTCCTGCATAGTTCTGCGCTTGGAACAAAGTCTCCTGCACCTTTTTGCCGGTCATCGGAAAGAGCGCATCGATTACATCATCCGCCGACTCAATGAGTCCTGCGCCATTCTTAATAAGATAATGGCATCCGTGGGAGCGTGGATTCATTAAATTTCCCGGAACGGCAAATACGTCACGATTTTGATCTACGGCATGATTAGCTGTAATTAGCGAGCCGCTGTTGCGGGCAGCCTCAACGACCAATACTCCTTTTACCAGACCTGATACGATACGGTTCCGTCGATAAAAATTAGTCGCGAGCGGAGCGATCCCGGGTCGGAATTCGCTGATCACAGCGCCGTGTTGAGGCATTTCTCGGATTAATTCCCTGTTTTCCTTTGGGTAAGGCACGTCAATACCGCATCCCAAAACTCCAATAGTGCGACCATGCTCCTTAATAGCGGTTTGATGACAAGCGGTATCGATTCCCCTTGCTAATCCGCTGACTAGAGTGATCCCTGCTTGGACAAGTCCCGCGCCGATCCGCTCCGTCATTTCAATGCCGTATCTCGTAGGATTCCTTGTACCTACTATGGCTACAGCGCGGTTATCTTCATTTTTGATTTCTCCCCTAACGAAAAGCAGAGCAGGTGGATCATAAATCTCCTTGAGGTTCAAAGGATAATCCGGGTCCCAGCGGGTAATCACCCGGACTTGGAGTTTTGCCAGGATTTCTATATCCTTGAGAATTTCGTCTTTGGGAATTACAAAACCTGATATGGTCTGCGCCAATTGCTCACTCAGCCCGGCGAGCCGCCGGATTTTGTCAGCATCGGCATCCAGCGCTGCACGAGGACTTCCAAAAGCACTGTGCAGCTTGGCTATTGTCAGGGGGCCGACCCGAGGAATCCTCTCTAGGGTCAACCAATCGTACAATGCAGAATCAGCAGGTGCTATCATTCTCGTCCTTAATGACCGGGCGTGCCGCGGTACGAGAACTTCATTTGAGATTATTACAGATCATATTGCCAGAGAATTTAGAATTCAGAAACGATTTTGCTAATAGGACAGCAGGATGCTGACTTCAAAGCAGTTCCCGGTCTTGCACGGCAGCAACGGGGGACCGCGCCGGAACCTTTATGCCGGGCGGGCATTCTTGGAGTATGTTGTGGTGCTAATCGCTAACGCTTCTTATTATATCTCCGGGAATTATTTCTTCGCGTTGTCTGGTGACTATAATAGTGGAATTTTTTTCAAACGGCTTCAGTATCATGGCTTCACCGACATATCTATCCGGGATGGATATCGGCCTATTAAAATAAGGGTCCGGCACTGGGGTACTCGGGCGATAAATGTTAACGAGTGTTCCCTCTCTCATTCCGTCGCATTCTCCTCGATCCACAAAGAGAACGTCATTCTCCAAGTTATTATTTTGGGTATAAAAAGTATCTGCCCTGCTTGCTGAATAAAGTATAGTTCCTGTTAACATTCGATGAGTTTTGGTCGGGACCAGCTCGCGTCCTCTGGGGACAAAAAGACAAATCTTGTCTCCTTTGGATATTTCTTGATAACTGTCAAGAATTATCCCAGTGGCCAATTCGTGTCCTGTGCTGGTGATTTCCACCTCTCCCACAACCTCCGATACCCAACCTATGGGTTTATCCGGATTTATAGGATGAGTGACGGGTCCTTTATCGCGGTAAATTCCGAAGCGATCTCCTACCAGGATGGCCTGTTTCTTGGAAGGGCGAAAACTAATATAAACCAGATCTCTCTCCAGAAAGTGGACCTTGTTTACTTCCGGGGAACTCACTACATATCCCCAAAGCTGAATCGGGCGATTAGATAATCTATATCTGAAGACTTTCTTGTCATAGGGAATTCCCTGCATCGGGACCTTAATCGTCAAAAAACGCAAATCCCCCGGAATGCCTGTTGGCGGCGTATAAGTTTGATTCACAACTGTCGGCGCGAACCTTTTGTGAAACAGATTCACTTTCGTACCGGGAACTAGAGGCTGCTTCTCAGGAGCGCCGCTGCTTGCATTTACCGTTATCTGAGGGTTTTGATTCCAGAGAAACGGCCATAATGAGGGATTGGCATAGTAATAACCGGAAATTCCGTAGAGAGTATCTCCACGTTTAACCGTGTATTGATCCAGGGGTCTTGGGAAAAGCTCAAAAGCGGTGGCGCTATTTAGAAAAGCGTACAGTAGAAAAGAGATCAAGGCCAAGACAATCAAACTTTTTTTTGAGGGCATCCAGGGCCTCCGCAGTGTTGGTTAATGTTATACATTATAATCTAACATTAACATGCTAGTTTCTTATATCTTTTTTCGTGTAAACTGTCAAGCAGTATTTCCAGCTCCACGACCGGAAGACTTGAGCCGGAATCGGTCTGAGTCGCGCACCCTGACAACCAAAGGCCCACGCCGTGGCCTCTGCGCACAGATCGCACTTGCTTATAATCCAAACAACTATTGTAAGAGGTTATTTCCAGGAGATAATCTGTTCGGCAAATTGTATAATTATTTTCCCAGTTTTCGGCCCAGCACAAGCCGTTCCACTGGTGCCAGAATCATATCGCGAGGTGAAATAGGCTCAAGAACCTCTTCGACAGATCTGCCATCGGAGATCTCTTCCAACAATTCTATTAAATCATAATATCGGTTCCCCAACCCGCGCAAGATCGTCAACTTTTGTTGGACTGATGCCTGAGACACAAAATTCAGATGGAACAATAATATTCCGGTCACTTCCGCTTTATCATCGTCAAAGAGTGGAAGCATTACAAGGTTCTCGGCTCCATTCTTCCCGGATGTCCAAATCGCTCTCTCGAGTCGGAGTATAGTACGTTTACTTCCACCCGCGGGCCGAGGCTGATCATAACGGGATGTTTTGCCGATGCACGATCCGAACCTTTCGACCACCTGAATCCAATGAGCATCGCCCGCCAAAACCGCTGGAACACCATCTACCGAGTGTACTATTTGATAGTAAAGCCCCCCGGGCACTTCAGAAATGAGCGGTGAAACCGTCCGGAGAATTCGCCTATCCTGCTCCTTAATTTGACCCGGGAAAATGGACAGTTTGCCCAAAGCGATAAGAAGGACTGGTGGCAGAATCTCCTGGGGCCTGCTTATACCCACAGTAACCGTTTTGGCCTGATGGCGAATAGTGTCAATGGGCCGAGTCATTTCTTCTATAGCTTTGTTTAGTATTGCTATACCCTTTGCCAGCTCTCCTCTCTCAATATCTCCGTCGTTGCGGATTCCACTCAATTGCGCCATGTACAGAGATAGCGCAGCTACCGTGGAGGCTGGGAGAGCTGCGTTCATTTCACCTTGAGAAATGAGGTATACTACCGCTTGCAATCTGGATTTGAGAATTCCGGCATTTAAAATGCTGGGATCAACCAGACCTTGCGTCAGGAAGGTAACGGAGTTTTCGTAAATCGTCGGCTCGTGAATCTATGGCTTTTGCTGCATAAAATCCCCAAAGATGCCCCGCTACCGTGGCCAGGACAAAACCTAATCCTGCTCCGATGACAGGCAACTCGATGAACATCTCCGCGTATACATAGAAGCGTTTCTCGCCGTGGGCGCATAACACAATTGGTTTACCGTTATGGGCCTTGAAAATGGCCACTTCCTTCGCCGTATCTTGCACCAGGTGCTCCGCAAGATCATTAGCAACCACTATTGTCAGGGGCTCGGTGGAAAGGTCGATGTGTTTTTTGTCCTCGGTAAAATCGCACGGAATAGACTTGTAGCATAATTCGCTGAGCTTAATGCGGATTTCGTCAGCCGCCACCTTATTGGGTCCATTTCCGACCACTGCCCAATTTCGGCTGCTAGGACCATACTTTTCCGCACATTTTTTTAGAGTCTCTTTTAGACCGAGTACCGATTCGATTTTGTCGGGAAGGAGTTCCAGTTCGTGAATTTCTTGAGATACCTCTTCCGACGTGATGCAATGGAATTCCTGGGCTAACAGCATAGCTGTTAATTTGGCCGCCGCGATCTGCGAATAAAAGGCTTTTGTCGACGCCACCGCCATTTCCACGTCCCGACCGTCGCTGGTATAGAAGAAAGAATTGGACTTGGCTACAAGCGGGGAATTGCGCCGGTTTACAATTGCGTGTATCCACGCGCCCTGAGATCCTGCGACATCCACAGTACGGTTCGTGTCGGTTGTTGTTCCGCTCTGAGATATGGCAATAAGTAACATATCTTCCAGAGACTCGTCTGAAAGAAATCCCGACATTTCAGAAGCCTTGGACGACGCAACCTCTATCCGAGATCCGACCAGTGCGCGTCCGATCAGGTAAGCCGCTCCCATTGCCGCAACAGACGCCGTTCCCTGGCCGATACACATAATTCTGCGGATTTGGGGCAGGTTCGGATCTCTCAAACGCTTCAAAAGTGAGTTGAAAGCCCCATCACCTTCTGCAGAGAAATCTACGCTCTGGCCTATTTTTCTGTATTTTCCCCGAATGGTCTTACGGACACTGGACGGCGCCTCATGAATCTCCTTCTCAAAATAATAATCATAAGATCCTCGGAAAATATCCCGGGAATGGATATAGATCTGTTCAGGCTTTACTTGAAATGGCCCGCCGTCTTTAAGAAAGCGACCCGTCATAGCTTCAATGGGATTGGAAATATGGAGTGTTACCTGCGTTCCACCCCTTTCGGTGCCTGACAGTGCATAGGACTGCCGCGTTCGGGCTGCGAGGCCATAAACTTCGGATGCGACAATAGCTCCATCGTGGATCTTTCCTATGAATAAGCTTTGTCCGCTCCCTTTTTGGCCCAGATACAGCGCTCGCGGCTGAAAAGGATGTTGCATGACGATTGCCAGGGAACCTTCGCATTTATTCATCAATTCGGCAAATCGCTCCTCGGGATCGGCCGCCCGATTCGTCCCGAGGCGATACAGGACTGGTAGAATTTTGGCATCGGTAGTTACTGCAGGGTCGATACTACAGCCCTGAGCGTGCACAACTTCTTTCAGCAGCTGGCTATAATTATCTACATCGCCGTTGAGCACGAATTGCGCTTCTCTATCGTTGATGGTTGCAGCATGTTCTTTTCCGTGAAGGGACCCATCTGCTGGATGACTGTTGGCAATACTGATAATGCCATTAGAAGCCCAGCGCGTGTGAGCGATAATATTGATTTGATCTACGATCCCCGCGATTTTCCAAAGCTGAAGGTCGTGACGGATAGCCTCACGCAAACCCGCAGTATTATCACCCAACCGCCCAACAAGATTGGCGATTTTGTAAATGAAAACAGCGCCTTCTGATCCGTCAGCGGACCTGATTCTATGCGTACGTCTTTCCACGGCTTCAGAAGCGTTTTTCTCAACAGGCTCATCATCCCAATCGACTTTCTTAGATAGCGAGCACTGAATGGATATTCCGGCGGAATCACGGCCACGGACTTCCAGGCGATCTATGTTTTCCAAAGCCTGCTCAATGGCCCACGCTACAAAATGTTCGGAATTACTAAAATCCGACATTGGTTTAGAATTCGGAAAGAGGCTTATGGTCCTGTCAATGTTGTGAAGCACTTCTTCCGTAATTTGCCACATACAGTCTCTAGTATTTTCGGCGAGGAATTCGAGAAAATCTGACCGACCGGTTTCAGCAATGACATCATTCAGTTTCGCGGAGAGGGCAATAAGAAGATCAGCCAGCCGCTGCATTTTAGCCCGAATTTCAGTGCGCTTGACGAGCTCGATATGCATTCCGAATGACATCAGAAGATCGAATCCGTCGACCAGCTCTTTCAGAGGCATATCAAGGTCTTCCCAGTTATTCGATACAGATGTTGCCTCGAATTTTCCCAGGACAGTATCCAACCAGGACAGATCCGCAGTTTCTTTCCAGCGGTCGTTACTTATAAAACCTGCTATTCCACACACGATAACCTTCCCCTTCCTGTGCTACAAAAGCAAATCCGGTCCGAAAGAACGGTAACTTTCAAAATATCTATGGCCTTGGCCCCTGCTACATTGTCCATCCAGGACTATCCTGGATCACAAAAATCCTGAAAATATTATCCGGTCATGATTCACTATTTGGGACTCGAATCGCATCATCATCCTGCTGGGCTGGAGGTTGAATTTTCTGTGGAACCGGAGCCGGTCTTACTTGAGCAGGGGAAGCAATGCTGATAGGTCGAAATATCGTCAATAAATCCGAATAACTTGAAGATGAAATGAGGCCCTCTTCTCTAAATTTTAACAGCCGTTCTTTTTTTACCGAGGCGTCCGACTGCATAAAAGATGGATCAGCTACCAAAAGTCTCCAAGCCGGAAGTCGTTCCAATTCCTTTTTCGTCAAATTGCTGATTAGTCCCTTACGCTCAAGATCGCGTATCTTCAACAGGCGTTCATACGGTGGTGCTTTGAGATAATCGGAATCCATAGCCAAAGCTTCAGTGGCCAAAATTGCTTCTGTTGGAGTCCTATAATGTAGCCCTACTAACCCTTGATTCTCGAGACCCCTTAGCGCTTCCAGGGCTTCTGCGGGGCTCGTTTTGCTATAATTGGCTCCAGTAACAATCGCTCCCGCATAAAGCCGCGCGTATGCGAGAGACACTGACCAGTCCACAAGATTTTGTTGGGCGAGCTTACCAATTATCTCCAATTTTTCTTGCGGCGAGGAGGTAAGGTACGAAGTCTTTTCTACCAGATATTCAGCCAGGAGGGTCCGGTTGAGAAGCTCTCGCGGTATTCTCAAATGGCTTAGTTTTTCGTCACTGTTCAACTGGGCCCATCTTTTTAGTCTGTCAAGGGGATCGGAGGGTTCTCTCAAATATTGATCTCCCCAGTCCAAAACAGCGAACGCCATTTCTCGATCTTTGAGTTTTTTCTCCCGAATCATCTCGGCTGCCTGCTGAAGTTTTTGGATAGGTTCCTTTCCCTTGAAACTGGGCGATTCGAAAACGGCCGAAATTTGATCCCGCACGTCAAAAGCAAAACCTGTGGAAGTCAATAGTACTACTACACCTAATGAAACTAAAAGAAGCAATCGAGCCGGCGTAACGTCTTTGGAGAGACACCGATTCATATAAACCACCTTATGGAATGGGCGCCGGAGTCGGAATCCGGTTGGCGCCAATGACATTCATTTTCAAATATATGCCAAGCAGGTGAAACCACATAAAATTTCCGTAGGATAGCACCAGGGTCATGATTAACGAGGCGAACAGAAAGCCGAGGGGAAGAAGGTCAGTCACAAAGACTGATGCCAAGACACTCAGCATGCAAACTATGCCTATAATGATGATTGCTAAGCCCAATCCGATATATGCCCCGCCACTTTCTGCAGCCACACCAATAATAACGGACGGATTTAGGGCTTGTCCCATCTGTTGCGATTTTGCGAGTATCAAAAGACCGGCGGAGGCCAAGTACAAAGATATCACGTACACTGCAATCGTGACTGCTATAAAAACGTATCCTAATAACTCCATACCATTTAAGAAAAAAGCAATCATGAACAACAGGCATATGGAAACAGGTACTAGGGAATAGACCGCCATCACGCAAAAAATTTTCACCCCGGCGATTACCATCTCCCGGACGTGCGAGAAATCGATGGAAGGCGGCGGTCCTTCCGATGCATCGCTACTCGTCTTCATGAGATCGGCTAGATACCCAAAAAGAAGTATCCATCCAACGATCGCCACTGGCAAACCAATTACAAAGTCAAAAACTAAAATGATCGAGAGAGCAAACGCGATGGCCGCGAAAATAGCTAGAGGCTGCCAATTTCCTCCACTGAAGGGATATGGGATAGCATGTATCAATTGTGCTTTGACGCTCTCAAGCAAAGTTTCCGGATGTTCGTCCGTATCATGTGCCGGACCAACTTGAGCCGATTGCTCATAATCACTGTCCATTTCTGGAAAAAGAAATCTAAAATCAGGAACTTGGGCTGCTTTGATCCAAGGCCGCTGCCCCATCCTCAGCGACGTTTCAGAGTTTATGAAACGGGTTTTTATCATATCTGTGATTTCGTCATTGTTGAACGGACCCTTAACCTGCTCATCCGCCAATACCAACCATCGTCGGTCCTCCGGAGTCGACGATTGAGACGGAGCAGATGCTGATTCCGAGTCCGCTGCCTGGTCTACACCGCCCGGCTGTGCAGGCGATGACGGCTCATGCGGTGGCTCCCAACTTGGCAATTGATTTGTTTCAAATTGAGGCATCATTTCCAGAGCCGGTTCTGCAGAAGCGGCCTGATCCGTAGCGATTTGAGCGGGCGCCTTCATCCGTAACGCCAACGTCTTACCGCATTTTTTGCACTGGAAACGTAATGGTTTGTCACTTACCGGAAATTTGACCTTGTAATGTGTTCCGCACCCGCTACATTTTACGCGAACCTCTTTTTTATCCATGATTTCACCGTATTAAATTATAGGCTATATACTGAGACGCCGTGTTCCGGAGTGCCTGGATCTCAATTCATATAATAAATGCACGACTTGCTTTTATCATCACATTTGATCGGAGTATTGGTGACTTCAATACAATCAGGCAGCTCCTAAGCTAATATTAGAATAAAAGCTCAGAGGATGAAATAGATTTTTCTGAGAGGACTTTACGAGCTTTTGCCTGAAAAGCATTTCCAGTGGTATAATGAACGCCTACATGCGGGAATATGCTTCCAAAAACCTGAATCTGTAGAACCTCCTCTTTGCGTTTAATTTTGGTACGTGTATGTTTAAAGCTTGAGAGGTAAAACGTGATTGATTTTCATACTCACACTCTATTGAGTGACGGAGTCCTATTACCGAGCGAGCTAGTCCGCAGGGCTGAAAACGCGGGTTATAGCGCAATAGGACTAACTGACCACGTGGACGGTTCCAATTTGGAATTCGTGCTGAAAAGTATTCTGAAAGTCGCTGCTGAACTGAACAGTCTTCAAAGCACTTTCGTAATTCCGGGAGTCGAGATTACTCATGCTCCACCACAGCAGGTGCCGAAACTGGTAAAAGAAGCTAGAAAGCTGGGCGCGATCCTCATTGTAGTTCACGGTGAGTCCCCGGTGGAGCCGGTCGCAGCCGGAACTAATCGTGCCGGTATAGAATCCAGAGCGGACATACTTGCTCACCCAGGGTTCATAACCGATTCGGATGCAGCACTTGCGGCTGAAAATGGGGTACTTCTCGAAATTACTGCCAGGCAGGGTCACTCTCTCACAAATGGACATGTTGCGAAAATGGCCATGAGAAACAGCGCAAGGCTGGTCATTAATACGGATACCCACACTCCCGACAATCTGATAACCAGCGAGAGAGCTTGCCGAATCCTTATAGGAGCGGGGCTCGAGGAGTCTGAGGCGAAGAAGGTATTAAAAAACAATCAAGAACTGCTCGATATATGCAAGCAGCGCTTGTCCGGAAGTCATCAAGATTGAAGTTTCCTCCAATTTCACGATCCACACGTTTTAGGCCTACCGTAACAATCATATCAGTGCTGATATGGCTCGTCCTTATTAGTCTGCTTGTTAAGGACCGATATTTTGGAGGTGAGCCGGGAACTACTGAAAATCTTAATATTGCTGCAGTTGAATCGGATGATTGGTTTCTGATCCGAATCGGTGGCGCATATTCCGGATTTGGTAGGTCAAGGCAGTTTAAGAATGATGAACATTGGAAAATTCGTGATGAATTGACTATTTCTTTGAATCTCCAGGGCCAAGTCAAACCGGTACGCGTGTTCAGCGACTCAACAGTGGATGAAAATTTTCGTCTTATCAATTTTCACTTGAAGATTTCTTCGGGAATTATGTCGTTTGAACAAAAAGGCAGAATGGATGGTAGAGATTTGTTATTGCAGATACCCGGTTCGAAGGGCGAAGGAACAAAACGGATAAAATTATCGGAAATTCCCAGAATATCGCGATCTCTGGGCCTGCCGGTACCTTTAACCGGACTCAAAGTGGGGGATGAATTCCATATCCCGATTTTCGATCCTCTGGACGGAAACAAATGGGATACCGTGATCACGGTTCTTGAAAAAGCTGATCTTGAAATAGCGGCGAAGAAACTGGAAGCCTGGCGGGTACGAGCGGCCTTCCGGACTATAGACCTTGTGATGTGGATTGATGATCAAGGCCGGCTTTTAAAGGGACGGATGCCCATGGGAATAACGGTGGTTCGTTCGGACAAGGATGAAATTGCGAGAGAAATGAAATCTCTTCGCGGACTGCCTGATTTATCCGAAGTTACCGCCGTTCCATTACAGGGTTCAATTCCCGATTCACGGAATCTGCGGCTGCTTAGACTAAAGGTTCAGGCTGATAAACCCTTGAGTATTCCCAGTGAAGGGTCCAGGCAAAAATTCAAAGATTCCGAACTGGTCCTGACGAAAGAGACTATTCCTCGGACTACTTATACGCTTCCGTGTAACAACGAGAGAATGCAGGAGTACCTCACGTCTTCAAGATTTATTCAGTCGGATGATCCGCTGGTGAAGCAACAGGCCCAACAAATTGTGAATAATGAGAAAGATCCGGTCCGCGCTGCGAGTCTCATCAATAATTGGGTACACGACAATCTTAAGAAAGTTCCGACACCGGCTGTACCCGATGCAGTATCCGTATTACGGCATAAACAAGGAGACTGTAACGAACACGCCGTCCTGGCGGCATCATTGGCCCGAGCTGTGGGACTGCCTGCTAGAATTGCTGTGGGACTGGTCTATTCGGCTGACGGTTTTTATTATCATGCATGGGTAAATTATTGGGCAGGAGACCGCTGGTTCACTGGAGATCCTCTGATGGGCATGCTTCCTGTGGACCCCACGCATATCGCGCTACTTTACGGAGACGTAGACAAGCATCTGAATCTCGTATCTTTCCTAGGACAAATGAAATTGAAAGTTCTCGAAGCCAATTAGACTAGTTGCGAAGTTGGAGTGGAGCCAAAATATGATTCGCGTCGAAAACCTGTCCAAGAAATTTGCTAAAACGGTAGCTGTGGACCACATTGATTTGCACGTCCCCCCGGGGGAGATCATGGGTTTTCTGGGGCCAAACGGAGCGGGCAAGACTACCACGATCAGGATGTTGGCCGGTCTGATGAGGCCGGACAGCGGAACTATTATGCTTGACGGTAAAGATCTGGCAGCTGAGCCTGAACTTGCAAAGTCCATAACGGGTTTTGTTCCGGATAGGCCTTATTTATACGAAAAACTTACAGGTTGGGAATTTCTTGAATTCATTGCAGGAATTTACCGAGTCCCTCCGGAAGTCCTGAAGCGGCTTGGGATGTATTTTCTTGAGATTTTCGAGCTGATTGACTGGAAGGACGAGCTTATTGAGGGCTATTCACATGGAATGAAGCAGCGTCTGATTATCAGCTCGGTACTCCTTCACCAGCCCAAAATATTCATTATAGACGAGCCGATGGTGGGGCTGGACCCGCGGGGAGTTCGGCTTGTGAAGGATCTTTTTACCGAGATGGCCAAGACCCGAGGCATGGCGGTACTCCTTTCGACGCACACACTTGCTGTGGCGGAGGAAATATGTACCTTGATAACAATAATTCATAAAGGAAAGAAAATAGCCTCAGATACCCCGGCAAACATTAAGAATTCCATTGCCCGCACCAGCGGAAATTTGGAAAAAGCTTTCCTGAAATTGACAGGCGAAGATGAGGTAGACAGCCTGAGGGGCAGTCTCGGGCTAAAGGATGTGTCCCTGGCTTGACTTCATCTTAATCCGATTCTTAAGCGCCCTGAGCGCGTATTGCTTCGGTTGCGGGCGGCCAAAGAATGTCATTGCGAGCGAAGCGAAGCAATCTCCAGCTTGGTGGATTGCTTTCCCGCGGAACGCGGGATTTCACTCCTCGCAATGACAAACCACCGCCCACTCGTAACTGAAGGGTTAGCTGAGCGCCGTGACCGAATCTTGCGGCTAAGAGAAATTTTTGTTAAGCTAAAAAATTAAAGATTGTGAGGCGTAATTAATTAATATTAAAATAATAATTGATTGGGGTAAGGGGCAATGAAAAAATCCAGGACCGGCAAAGCCATCCTATTTATCGCCTTTCTGGTGGCGATTTTTATAATAATAGCAGTCATTACGTCCATTCTGGTGGAAAAGGAACAAGAAGCCTCTGCTTGGACCGATCTTTTTGACTACGGAAACAATGTGGGAATAGTAACTATTGAGGGCACGATCACAAGCTCTGATGAAATTCTCAAACAACTGAGAAAATTCAGAAAAAAATCGTCAGTCAAGGCAATTGTGCTGCGAATCAATTCTCCCGGCGGGACCGTGGCACCTGCTCAGGAAATCTACAGAGAAATAGAAAAAGTGCGCAAGAAGAAGCCTGTTGTGAGTTCGATAGAAACGGTCGGGGCGTCGGCAGCCTATTACATCGCAAGCAGTTCTGATAACATCGTATGTTCGGCCGGTACAATAACCGGCAGCATCGGGGTGATTATGATGTTACCCGAAATTGATAAAATTATTGAAAAAATCGGTGTCAGTGTGAATATTATAAAGGCCGGCAAATTCAAAGACATCGGGACCGGTTTCCGTCCTCTTACAGGAGAAGAAAGAAACATACTCGAAAATTTCGCCAATAGTATTCACGAGCAATTCATTAATGATGTTGCCGCAGGCCGCAAGGACAAAATCGAAAAAGAGAAACTTCGCACGATTGCTGACGGTCAATTTTTTACAGGAGAAAAAGCTAAAGAACTTGGTTTAGTAGATACAATCGGGAATTTTTACGATGCAGTTAAAATAGCCGCGGAACTTGGCGGCATCAAGACCGAACCGGAGTTAGTCTATCCCAAGAAGAAATGGGGCGGACTCATTGACGTATTCCTGGAATCAGCAGTGGATGCCCTGAACAGAATTGCTGATCGCACCCGCCTCATACAATTTGCGCCCTCGGTGCACTAAGAAGTCTTTATTGACTTGCAAATTTTCCGAAATGGAGTCTCGGATGGATTTAAAGGAATCCCTGACATTTGATGATGTGCTGCTGGTGCCCTGTTACTCGGAAGTTCTTCCGTCCGAGGTTGATGTGAGCACAAAATTAACCAGAGAGATTTTCTTAAATATGCCTCTGGTCAGTGCGGCCATGGATACGGTTACTACATCCGAAATGGCCATCAGTTTGGCGAGACAAGGTGGAATCGGCATTATTCATCGCAACCTGGCCATCAGGGATCAGGCCAGAGAGGTGGATCGCGTAAAACGCTCTGAATCCGGAATGATAGTAGATCCCATAACTATAGGGCCCGACGAGAAAATCGCTGATGCATTGGCGATTATGAGCCGGTACCACATATCGGGTGTTCCGGTCACGGTAGATGGCTACCTGAAAGGAATTTTGACCAATCGGGATCTTCGATTTATTGAGAACATGGATATAAGAGTCGAAGAAGTTATGACCCGAGAAAATTTAATAACAGTAGATGAAAAAATCGGAATCGAAGAATCCAAAGCGCTACTTCACAAACACCGAATAGAGAAACTTCTCGTTGTCGATCAGGATAATAAGCTTAGAGGTTTGATCACCATCAAGGACATACAAAAGGCCATAATGTTTCCGACTTCCACTAAGGACGAGTTCGGGCGTTTAAGGGTGGGGGCTGGTGTCGGAGTTGGGCCGGATCGCGAAGAGAGGGTGTCGGCGCTTCTCAAAAAAGGTGTAGACGTTATAGTGATCGACACATCGCACGGGCATTCAAAGAATGTGATAGAAGCGGTTCGAGATATAAAGAAGAATTTTTCAAGCGTCCAGGTGATCGCTGGAAACGTTGCGACTGAGGAAGCGGTTGAAGATCTCGTGAAAGCCGGTGCAGACGCAGTGAAGGTAGGCGTCGGTCCAGGGTCGATCTGCACTACTAGGGTGGTTGCCGGGGTCGGTGTGCCGCAGATAAGCGCAATTATGAATTGTGCCCGTGCAGCGGATCGGATCGGAGTTCCGCTCATTGCCGACGGAGGAATTAAATTTTCCGGAGATGTCACCAAAGCGTTGGCCGCAGGATCGCATTCGGTCATGATCGGCAGTCTTCTTGCCGGGACAGATGAAAGCCCTGGCGAGGTGGTCCTTTACCAGGGGCGATCGTACAAGTCCTATCGTGGTATGGGGTCACTTGAGGCAATGAAAGAAGGCAGCCGAGACCGATACGGCCAACATGAAGGAGTAGCCGAAAACAAGCTCGTCCCTGAAGGAATAGTGGGCATGGTTCCGGCTAAAGGTCCGGTTGCCAATTCGTTGAATCAACTTATCGGAGGCATCAAGGCCGGGATGGGCTATCTTGGAGCAAGAAATTTAGATGAACTTAGGGAAAAGGCCGGTTTTATGCGAATCACTCAGGCCGGACTTAGGGAATCCCACGTCCACGGAGTAGTCATAACGAAAGAAGCGCCCAATTATAGACTGGATAGTTGAATATAGATATGTGCTTTTTAAAAGGGCTGACTGACTCTTCTACATAATGGGCTTGCCCTTTATGCCCCAATAGGAAAAGCGAAATGATTAGAGCAGTGGTCTTCGGCATTACCGGGTACACCGGTATTGAACTTGTACGCATACTTTCGCAACATCCCGAGGTCCAAATTGTTGGTGGGAGTTCTCAAAGTTGGTCCGGGAAAATGGCTGGAGAAGTTTTTCCGTTCATTTACGGGGAAAATGATTTCCGATTATCACGTATTGAACAAATCAAATTGAATATTAAGGCCGACGTGGCCTTTTTGGCGCTACCTCATGGGGAATCGGCAGGAGTTGTGAGGCCGCTGCTCGAAGCCGGTCTCAAAGTGGTGGATCTCTCTGCAGATTTAAGGCTTCACGATCCGGATGTCTACAAGAAATGGTATGGCAAACACAAGGACCCTGAGCTGCTCGAAAAAGCGGTTTACGGCCTTCCGGAAATTCATCGGGAAGCGCTCCGGGGCGCGGATCTGGTTGCCAACCCGGGATGCTATCCAACGACAATGATACTCGGCACAGCGCCGTTTCTGAAAAGCTCTCAGGTCGATACGTCTTGTCCCATAGTGGACTCTAAATCCGGGGTTTCCGGCGCCGGCCGAGGGGCGAAACTTAATACAAGTTTTTGCGAAACTGCTGAAAGTTTTAAGCCCTATGGAGTCATCGGTCACAGACACATACCGGAAATGGAACAGGAACTGTCGAACCTCGCTGGAAGAACTCTCAAAGTGAGATTTACGCCGCACCTCATCCCCGCAAGTCGGGGCATGATAAGCACTATTTATCTTCCGTTGCTGTCTCGTATATCTTCGAAGGAACTCAGAGATTTGTTCAGAGAATTCTATCAAAACGAGCCGTTCATTCGGATCCTTTCCGCAGGAGTATATCCCGACACCGCGATGGTCCGAGGTTCCAACCAGTGCCATATTTCCGTCGAGGTGGATGAGCGCACACACTGGGTAGTGACGACTGTCGCGATAGACAATCTGGTCAAAGGGGCATCCGGGCAGGCTGTCCAGAATATGAATCTAATGCTGAGACTCGAAGAGACCACCGGGCTTGCTGGGCTCGCGGTCTTCCCGTGACTCTTGGGTCAGCGAAAATTCCCTCTAATCATGCAGGGAGAAGATCTGATGCCTAAAAAAGAAAACGTCGGTGTAGATCTGGGGCTCAGCGACGAAGATCGAGCTGAGCTACATAAAATAGCTCGAGCGGTAATTGAACAGAAATCCCGCGGTCAATCCATTCCCAAGTTTTCGCCGTCAAGTGAAAGGCTTAAAGAGGGAAGAGGAGCATTTGTCTGCGTGTACAAGAAGGGAATGCTTCGAGGTTGCATAGGATCACTGGAAGCGGAAACAGCTTTATACGAGACAATTAGAGAAATGGCTGAAGCCGCGGCATTCCGTGATCCTCGCTTTCGCCCGGTGACCGAGGACGAGCTCCCTTATCTGGATATTGAATTGTCCGTGCTGACCCCATTAAAAAAGATCGAAAAACCGGAAGAAATAGAAGTCGGCCGGCACGGGATCTTGATTCGAAAAGGCTATTATTCTGGCCTCTTATTGCCCCAGGTAGCAGCGGAAAGAGATTGGGACCGTGTTACTTTTCTCCGAGAAACCTGCCGGAAGGCCGGTTTGCCTATGGATGCCTGGAAAGAGACAGATGCCGAAATTTATGTCTTCTCAGCCGATGTATTCTAGAAAAATATCCGCTATAGCGCTGCTGTCTGGTGGACTGGATTCGGCTCTGGCAATAAGCTTGGTGAAGCGTCAAGGCGTCGAAGTCACTGCTCTCCATTTTGCCTCTTTTTTTTCCACATTGAATGTTACCAAAGAGGATTCGCCGGTACAAATACTGGCAAAAAATCTGGGAGTCCCCCTTATTGTCATGCACAAGGGCGATGACTTTCTTGAACTCATAAGAAATCCTCGTTACGGGTTGGGCAAAAACCTGAATCCATGTATAGACTGTCGGATTTACACACTTGTTAGAGCAAAGAAACTGATGGAAGACATGGGAGCGTCCTTCATAGTTACAGGTGAGGTGGCGGGCCAAAGGCCTATGTCTCAGCGGAAACACACCATGCGCTTGATCGACAAGCGTTCCGGCTGTGAAGGACTTGTTCTACGCCCACTTTCCGCCAAGATTCTTCCGACCACATTTCCTGAAAACGAAGGGCTTGTAGATCGCGAGCAACTGTTGGGCATCTCAGGCCGTGGTAGAAAGACTCAATTAGCGCTAGCAGACGAGTTGAGGTTAACGGGCTATTCTCCGCCCGCAGGCGGTTGCTTACTCACTGACCCGGGATTTGCTAGACGTCTCCGGGATCTGCTGGACGACAAGGAGGATATCTCAAAATCAGACCTTGAGCTACTCCGAATGGGCAGGCATATCCGGCTTCGGCCCGGTTTGAAAATTGTGGTCGGGCGAAATGAAGACGAGAAACAATCGAATTACCGATCTGGCAGTCAGAGGGATACTCTTTGCCCCGAAAGATTTTCCAGGTCCTGTTGTACTCGCACCGGAACAAACGGAACCGGAGGAAGAGAGTCTCATAGGAAGCATTTTGATGCGGTATGTCAAGGAATCGGCACGAGGCAATAAAATAGCAGTTCATTATCCTGACGGTTCTGATCGCTTGATCCCGGTAATGGATGTAGCCGGAGAAGATTGGATCGCGCAGCACATGATTTGAGAGCGATTAGCAAGTTCGCACCGAGGTCCGATTAATCGCGTGGCATTTGTATGCCTGAATAAGGAGGATGTGGTGACCTGTCCCCATTGCGGTCGAGATTTGGATCCAACAGAAGGGCAAAGATATTGCTCCTTTTGTGGGCATGAACTGGAAAAGCATCCCACATATGAGTCTGCCGAACTCGCGCCGCAGATCGATTTATCCACTGATGGGGATCGATATTGCCCATGGGAAGATCAGGACAAAATAGGTTTGTGGGAAGGACTGTTGCGTACTCTTAAAGAGAGCCTTTTTACGCCACGGGAGTTCTTTTACAAGATGCCGTTAGAGGGCGGGTTTTTAATCCCTCTACTATATGCCCTGATAATCGAGACATTCGCCACCCTGGTAAGTTACGTATGGGCTTTTTCTTTGGATCATTCCTGGTTTGGAACAACGAAGTTGCCCGGCTTCTGGATCGTAATGCTCGGCATTTTGGTTCCAATATTAGTGTTTCTCCGGATAACGATTTCTGCATTCATCCTGCACACTTCACTCTTCTTGGTTGCGGCAGCGAAACGGAATTTTGAGGCCACATTCAGGGTCGCGTGTTATTCGTGCGGTCCCGAACTCTTCAACGTTGTTCCGGTGGTGGGCGGAGCGGTGTCACTTGTGTGGCAACTGTACCTGGTGATCGTTGGTCTTCGAGAGGTCCATGGAATTACAACAGCTCGTTCTTTGACAGCCGTTCTGCTTCCTCTGATTCTCTGCTGTGGGTTGATTTTTACCGGAATCGTGGTGGCTATTGGCTTAGGTCTGGGCGGGACACAGTAATTCCATACTACTATTCGTCATTCAGGAATTTGTCGACAACAGGTGTCAACGAATGCTGTGGGGCATCGCTTGTCTTCGGGTTCTCTGGGGTGAACTGTTGGCGACGGTTCCACTTGCCTCCCCTTGGAATAGCGATTTGATTGTATACGGCGCCTCCCGGCGCCTGACAAAGCTGACCTTTTGATTCCACGTTTATTCACACGAATCGTTGAGGGGCCTGCGATCAAATCTAATACTATTCTCAATCGGCCCAGGCTCGACGCTAAAATTAATTTCGTCTCTATGACCGTCAGGCAAGATAATTTCGATCTCTACCCCGCTTCTTACATCCCTGCGTGCGGCTTTCATTTCGCGTTTCGGTTTTCTTAAAATAGGTAATATCAACCACACAAGGCAAACGGGTAATGATGTTCGAACCGTGTAGGCGCACCTGGTAGCGGGTTGGTCAGTACCTCCGATGGAAACCCAGCCACGCGGTGGATGCAATGATCCGGTAGACACCTCGATTTCAACAGGAGTTTGTCCTAGCAACGGAATTACTTCAAAGTAGTCTCCTCGCGCGTGCACATACCGCGAGGCAAAGGTTGTGCTGTCTGTCTCTACCCTCCCCGGAGCAAACTGCCAGCATCCTGTTATCTCGTGCTTGCCTGACCCTGTGACCAAATCTTTGATAAGCCAATATTCGCCCTTAACGAAAAGAATGGTTCTCTCGTGCTCGAATACTTCATCAATTTCTTCCCAAGGACCCCGAGACACCCCCTTTACAGCTTTCAAGGATGCATCAGACCACCAGGCAAAATCCGGCCCGGCTGGGGCAATTTTTTTCTCCCATGTAATTCCCGGCCGGTTCGGTCCGCGTCCGTCTATTAGCAATACATTATGGGCGGCAGCGGACCTATAATAGTCGGTTAAAGTATCGGGTGCGTATTTGGTAATGCCTGGATCTACAAGTCCGGGCCGCCCTAATGCGGCGATCTCGATGGATAATGTGTCGGAATGGATATGCGCTGCCCCCGGTGGCCCGGCTCTGAATAGTACAAAGTTTGCGTCGCGATCCCAGCCTGATCTGATTGTTGCAATTCCCGCATCCGGAAATACATTGAACGTTCGGCTGGGCTGCTTTCCTGTTGACCCCTTTGTGCCGATCCACTCAAAATCATCACGATCAAAAATCTTCGCGACATTTCTCATCAGAGCTGAATAATCAGCATCAAAAGAACCCGAGTCGTTGATCGAAGGCCACGTGAAATCCGGCCGACAAAGCGCAACTAAATACTCGGCGCATTTCTCCATAACGTCATCAAATCTTGCAGGCAGATCCACCTGCCTGGCCACCGCCGCGTTTTTGAGTTCAATCAGCGCGTGCAGACATATCGCGTGGTATAGAGGTGAAATTTCGAAATGCACTCCATCGGCGAAAAATTGCTTGTCAAGTTCTTCACGTAATCTTTGAAGCCCTGTCACAAACCAGGTTTCAGCTTCATGAAATTCCGGGAAGCAGATTCCCGCGAGAGCGAGAGCGGTTGATTCAACTATAATCCAATTGTTGGGATGGCCCTTGTGATCCATTAGGCTTCTAGCATGCTCCCAGATTGATCGAAGCATTAGGAGACGTGTCTCCCGGCTGAATGAGGTGAAGCTCCACGCGATGCCTCGAACCCAGAGCCATTCTCTTAAACGCCACGCGACAGAAAGAGTTTCCCAGGAAGGGCCGGCACCCCCGTTGGATTCAAGAGGCACTGGATTGTCATGGATCCACGCCGCTATTATGCGATCCAGCGCTTTCGCATAGTATTCGTTTGTCGTCTCACAAAGCCTCAGGAGAAACTCTTTTAAAAAATGGTGGCGATGCAAAAAATGAGTCCATTCCAATTCGCCTAAAGGATTGGCATCCCACCGGATCGGGTTTTCGACATTTTGGCCCATGATCTTTCCGGTAAGAATTTCATCAGCATTTTCTCGCGGGTATCTGTGCGGTGGTGGAATTAGAAGGCCCGAATCGTCCGAACGATGCGATGGGAAAGCGAGAGTCTGCAAAGCACCATTAATTTCCGATGTCAATAAGGATGCCAGGCCTTCACGGGTTAATCTCGGGCCTGGGGGAATTTCTCGAAATTCGCCCTCTAAAGAATGTAAGGCGATTTCAAGCTCCTTGGATCCTGTGTGAGTACGCTCATAACTGAAGGTCAGTTGGATTTTTCGGACATCGCTCCAACCTGCCGGTCTGCCGTAAATGCCGAAGCATTCGATGGGGAACTTGAGTTCACGCCACACTCCCGGAACGAGTTCCTCGCGGCCGCCCGAAAGAGAAATGTGAGCCCCTCCCGGACCTTCGGATTCCGGACCGTGCGTGAGTGTCATCCCGACGAGGACCGGATCGCGGGAAAGATTCAGGGCTGTCAGTGAAAATTGGTTAAAATGAGAGAAATCTTGTGTCTGCGAGCTGAGGGACAGGTCCAACCTGGCGACTGAAGAAAATCGTACAGCGTTTCCTTCGGGGGTGGAGCCCTTTAGATTTGCTAATTCTTGAGGACCTATTAAAAGCTCTCGTGAAACTATTCGGTCCTGAAGAAAATGATTGGATGGTAGGCCAGGATTCTTCATAATCGTGGAACCTGGACTGAGCGTTGACACAAACAGAAATCAACGTGCGAAAAGTCCAACTCCGAACATCCTTATGTCGTTCCTACGGCAAGGCCGGGACCAGAGTTGTTTCGATCAGTCAACCGCTATCCTGAGTCCCGGAGGGACGACTCGATAGTAGGCCGGCAATTCATTGCCGGTATCAGTGAGGCTTTCATGCCATTTGCCTTGCAATCCCACCTAGGTATTCCCAAAGACGTTCTTCAAATTCATGAACAAGGGAAGGTTGTCGATCTTTTGTGCAGAAAACGGCGTGAATATTCAAGGCAAAATATGTGTTTGCCACGCAGTGAAATCCAATTTCAGTCGTCCCGACGGGACTCCTTGGCTGTAGTTCATGCTCTCCCGGCAATAAATTGCCGGGCCACTTTCGGACGGTCCCTACGGGACCTTAGGCGTTAACTTAAGGGCATTCATAGTTCCGTAGGAACTTATGAGAGTAGCCCGGTGATTCATCGCCGGGTAAAGGATTCGGCGCCAGTAAAGGCCGTTCAGTCCTATAGGGACGGCTGAAGGAGTTAAAGCCGGCTTCAATGGTCAGTCGTCCGATAACGGGACTGAAATCTTGGGTGAGGCACTTTCCCGCCAATAAATAGCGGGGCTACTTTCGGTCGGTCTCTACGGGACCACCTCATATCAATTCTAGGCAGCATACCGTTGAGCTGGCTCAGCCATTAGTCGCTCAAACCTAAGTAAGCCAACGCGATGATGTTGGTACATGGCAGGAAGAGCAAGACTCCCCACACAGCCGACTTCCCGCGTGCCCTCGCGATCCCCAGACTAACAAATAGCCATGCCACCATGGGAACAAGGATCAGAACCACCATTAGGCATCCCAGGAGAATCCCGCCTGTCGGATCCATAGGGGCCAGGAGGCCAAGAAACGGGGCAAGAATTGGGACGAGAAACAGCAGAATCCATTTTAGAGATTTGCCGGCGATATTTATCATCAGGATTACATTCGCGATGGGTATAAACGCTAGCCAGGGCAAATTAGTATTTGTCTTCCTGGCAATAAAAAAAAGCATAAAGGAACAGAATAGATAAAAAACTATCGGGAGAATGGCACCCAAAATTCCCAAACCCGTCATCATGCCGGTCAGCATCTCTATCGGTACACCGGGCATGCCGGGAATATTAGTCGGCGTCATGCCGGGCATTCCTGGCACACTCGGCATTCCTGGTACTGCCAGGGGCACCTGGCTTGGCGGACACACCGGGCATTCCCGGTTTTGTCTGAGTGCCTCCGGCCACGCCAGGCACGGCAGGTTTTGGCGGGATGGCCGGTTTGGCAGCTCCTGGTGCCTCCGGCTTGGGAGCGGCTTGTGGCTGAGCCGGTTGCGATTCGCCCGGCTTTTGAGCTACAGCAGATGAACCAGGTCGTTGAGTGGACGCAGCTGCCTGCCTTAAGGTCTTGATCTTTGATTCAATCTCGCTCTTATCTGGAGCATCGGGTTTATTTTTCAAGTAATTTTCATAGTTCGCGATAGCAGGCCCAGGCCTGTTCTCGGCTTCATTGACAATCCCCACATTGTAATAAGCTTCGGCAAAATTTGGTTCCAACTGCAGTGCTTTTGAATAGTCATTCAGCGCTTCTCGATACATCTTCTTCTTGCGATAGATTTCACCGCGGTTATTGTATGCGTCAGCATAACTATTATTAATCTCGATAGCTTCGCTAAAATCTTTAAGAGCCTTATCTGTTTCGCCCAAATCGTCGTAAGCTATCCCGCGCCAGTTGAACGCCTCAGCAGATTTCGGATTCTTCCGGATCGCTTCGGAGTAGAATTCGATTGCATCTTTCAGGTTTCCTGCTTTATGCATATTCACGGCCAGCTCAAGATCACCCGACATTTGTGAGATCGCAGATAATGAGCTAACCAAGAAAGCTAACAATCCCAAAATCAACATGAACCCGGGATGGGCCGAACCCGGAATTTTTCGCAGAAGAGCAGACCCCTTGCCAGGAAGATACGAGCCCATTTCAGTTTTCCTGGAACTTATCCGGCGCATCAAACGAGCGATTCCGATTCCATTTGTTGGCCCAAGCTCATTTTTTGGCAAAGGGCTACCTGGTACCGTATATTCGACCGGCGAGTGCTCAGACGACAAAATTTTCATGAGGTCTCCATTTTTAACAGGAACGCGCGCAGAATTTGCAAATGTAATATTGCACTATTATCAAATATTTCTGTTAGGGTCAACTTTTATCATATCAAGATCGTTAGAAAATCAGGTTCTCGATCAAGAATTGACGGAATGCCGGCCGGCTATTGCCAGCTTCGAAGATGTGCGAGAGTTTTGTCCAACAGATGCTCAGGGTTCGGGTCTGCGATCAAATACGTATGTGGCGGCCTCGATGCGAGAGACACAAGCCTTGGAATTTCATCAGTCAGTCCGCCTCCTCCAACGAGCACGCCTATCGCGGAGGTTCTGTCCATAACATCGAAGGCTATTGTGAACTCATTAAGCGAACCCATGCCGCCTTTGAGAAAAATACAGGCATCAGCACTTCTTATAAGCACCACGTTACGACCTTTCCGTCCCATACCTGTAAATAGAATAATATGGCTATCTAACGGGTATCCGTACACTGATTCATGTTCTTTCCGGTTTATTGCAGGAGAAATTGCAACGGTCGGCCCCCCCGCCGATGTAGCCCCAGTAACAGCGGCATGGGGTAGCCCCGTGCAGCCACCTGTTAATAAAACACATCCCTCCATTGCGACTAGTTTACCCAGTGTGTAAGCCTTTGCGCCTTCGGATGAATCCCGAGGTGTCGAAGCCGACCCCAGCACAGCGATCTTAAATGCTCTTTCCAAGATCGAGACCTCCTTCTTAGGCGAAATTACGTATCTGACTGGTTTCTTCCGCCATCGGACCAAAGTTTGGGGTTAATGTCAACTGGTCCAAAAGGGCCTTGACAGCTTTTTGACAAGTGGATAATGTGGCAACGCCTACATGTGTGGAAAGAATTTAACCGAATCATGAAACCACATGCTACATTAATATTGGCCGCGGGGATGGGGACTCGAATGAAATCCAAGGTGTGCAAAGTCTTGCATTCCGTTGCGGGTCGGCCCATGATTTCATACGTTATTGATGCGGTTCGGCTGCCCGGATCTGAGAAGATAGTTGTGGTAATCGGTCATCAATCGGAGGAGGTCAAAAGGGCAGTTATCGAGGAAAAAGTTGAATTTGCTCTGCAAAACCCGCAGCTCGGCACAGGCCACGCTGTTGCCGCCTCACGTGAATCCTTAAAGAACTTTAATGGCGATATCCTTATTTTATGCGGCGACATTCCTTTGATTCTTCCTGAAACTCTTCAAGATTTCATCAACTATCATGAAGAACAGGAGAGCCGTATAACAGTAATGACCACGATTCTCGAAAATCCGAAGGGTTATGGCAGAATCATAAGAAATCCGGATCAAACCATAAGAAGAATTGTCGAGGAGACAGATGCGAATCCGCAAGAAAAAGATGTGCAGGAAATCAATACTGGAATTTACCTCGTAAATGCGGATCTGCTTTATACCTTGGTGGAGAGAATACGGCCTCAAAACGCGCAGTCGGAATACTATCTCACTGATATTTTATCAGAAGCGGCAAAAGAGCAGATTCCTGCTCATGCTTATCTGATGGAAAATCCGATTGAAGCAACGGGGATAAACACTAGGGCTGAATTGGCATATGCTTCGCAAGTAATTTGGGATCGCAAACGGCACAATATGATGCTCGAGGGTGTCACTCTACTTGATCCGGCTACAGTGTATATTGATGCCCAGGTTAAAATTGGCTGCGATACTATAATCCATCCTTGTGTGCACATTACTGGTGCTACAGAAATAGGAGAGGGATGCGTTATCGAATCGGGTGTCTATGTGATTAAATCCAAGCTGGGAGACCGTGTGCAAGTCCTGCAAGGATCGAGACTGAATGAGGCAACAGTGCTGGATGATACTTCGGTCGGTCCTATGGCCCATCTCAGACCTGAAGCTATGATAGGAAAAAATTGTCGCATCGGCAACTTCGTCGAAGTGAAAAAAACCACGGTGGGCGAAGGTTCTAAGGCATCACACCTCACCTATCTAGGTGACAGTCAGATAGGAGAAAAGGTGAACATCGGCTGTGGGACAATCACCTGTAACTATGATGGAAAAAAGAAACATCGAACCGTTATCAATGACCGCTGTTTCATTGGATCCGACGTCCAGTTCGTGGCCCCCGTGGAAATAGGGGAAGAATCTTTAATCGGGGCAGGAAGCACAATCACGAAGGATGTTCCGCCTCGAAGTCTGGCAGTTTGCAGGAGCAAACAGAGAAATTATCCATTAAGGGAAGGCCAAGGGCCAACGAAAGCTGATAAACAGTAATGCCAAAATTAACACTAGTAGCAGTGCGCCTTGACACAACGAGAATGGGCACCAATAGGTGCATCTCCTGACCAGAATTTCGGGACAATATGAAACTGGATAAAAGCGATACCGGCTCCGAACAACAGGAGTTGAAGAAGACGCGGCAGAAACCGAAGGCCGGCGAGCTTCTGAAATCAAATATAGGAGATTCGATAGATGTTTTGGTGGAATACCTGGTAGACAACGATGTTACAGGAATACACCCTTTAATTATGCAAGAAGTCGAAAAAAGGTTAATCATAAAAGTTCTTCAACGAAGTCGCGGAAATAAACTCAGGGCGGCTCGACTGCTGGGAATGGGTCGTAACACGTTCCACAGAAAAGTGCAGCGACTTTTTGAATCTGCGAAGCAACATGCCGATAAACAGGACGTCTGAAATCCGAAAGCCCTGATAAAAGAATATTACCAATATGGCCCGCTATGAGTCTCCTTCAAGATACTTCTTGACACATTTGGCTAACAAAATATAATTAAAGCGGATCTTAAAAGGTGTCACCTAATTTTGGTGGCAATGTGGCCGAGCTTTTCTACAATAATGACAAGCGCCTCTCGCTTTACCTGTAATTTAGAGCTAGAATAAAGACATTGTAGTAACCTCGGACGTGAAAGTAAGTAACAAATTACGAGATTACCGGTTTTCTGAGGGTTTACTGGATCCGGAGTCACAAAAGAGCAGCGGAGGATATTCAACTGAAAGAGCACGAATCCGGTAGAAGTGTCGAGTTGAATGCCGATTCGGCGGGTTCTCCCGAATCCGTCAAAATTGATCTGCTCGGCCGTGAATACGACGTAACTGGATACGGGAATTCTAAAGAGATCCAAAGATTAGCGGCTTTTATAAGCCAGCGGGCGGAGAGCATTAGGAAGAAAACCTCAGCGGCGTCTACATTAGATTTGTTAGTTTTAACACTCTTGAACATAACTGATGAGATGCTTCAACATAAGCACGCCCAAGAAGTAACCATAAAGAAACTGGAGGAAAAAACCGACAGGCTCTTAAAAGCCATTGATCGCATAGTGTGATCAGCAGAGAATCCCCTGCGCGGTACGTGAAGGACGGCAATGTTTTGAGCCAACACTCGGAACAAGGGGTCTAAAACCGATTGTGGTGAGCATGCCTGTCACGAAGCAGGAAGCCTGAAGCAATCGCCAGGATCCCACCTGGGAAACCAGGTTCAAAAATTCCGTCCACACGGCCGATTGCGGGGGATCCTATAAAATTTGTTAACCGCGTGTAAACACACACCGAAAGCCGGGACGCGGACGGAGGCCTCTGGATGGAGAGTCGGTGGGGATATATACAGTTGAAACGGGTATAGTCGGTCCTAACAAAATTTACCCTTAACCAGTCTTCCCATATTTGACATCCTTTCTGTGGTTCCTCTTGTTAATGTCCCGTTTAGATATTGGACGGAGGGGTTGTGGAATCGATCATATTTCTGATTCCTGCCCTTGTCGCTGCTCCGATTGGCTTCGCGGCCGGATACGCCGTGACCCGAATGCTGGACAAGAGCCGGATCCAAACAGCCAAATCCTACGCGGATTCTATTATACAATCTGCAAATAAAGAGGCTGAAACAACTAAGAAAGAGGCGCTCTTACAAGCCAAGGACAAGCTGTTTCAGGCCAGGACAGAATTAGAAAATGAAATAAAAGAGCGACGAACCGAACTTTCAGCTCGAGAATCGCGCTTGCTCAAGAAGGAAGAGAACCTCGAAAGAAAGAGCGGCCAAATTGAAAATAAGGAAAATACACTCGGCAAACGTGAGAGAGAAGTGGAAGCCGGGTACAAAAGACTTAAAGATAAAGAGAGAGAAATTGAAGATCTCGTAAACAGACAAAACACAAAATTGGAGGAAATGGCCGGCATTTCTGCAAACGAAGCTAAAGAAATGCTACTCCAAAAGGTCGAAGCCGAGACCAGGATAGAATGTGCCCGGGTCATAAGACAAATCGAAGAAGAAACACATTCTAACGCCGACAAGAAAGCTAAAGAGATCATTGCCTCAGCTATTGGTAGATATGCCGCGGATTTTATAGCCGAACGCACGGTTTCCGTTGTCCCACTCCCCAGTGAGGAAATGAAAGGACGCATCATCGGTCGTGAAGGCCGAAATATTCGAGCCATAGAAGCTGCAACCGGGGTTGACCTGATCATTGACGATACTCCGGAAGCGGTTATTTTGTCAGGGTATAATCCTCTCCGAAGAGAAGTGGCCAGAATATCACTGGAGCGCCTGATAAACGACGGTCGCATTCATCCGGCCCGTATTGAGGAAGTTGTCAAAAAAGTCACTCAGGAGATGGAAGAAGCAATCATAGAAGCCGGTCAGCAGGCTAGTTTCGATGTTGGTGTACACGCGGTACATCCCGAAATGATTAAGCTATTGGGAAAACTCAAATACAGAACTTCTTTCGCTCAAAATGTATATCAGCACTCAATCGAAGTGGCTTTTTTATGCGGAATCATGGCGGCAGAACTGGGGTTAAATCAGAAGAAGGCCAAAAGAGCCGGGCTGCTTCACGATATCGGCAAGGCAATTGATCATGAAGTCGAAGGCGCCCATGCTGCAATAGGAGCCGATGTTGCACGGCGATACGGCGAGTCTTCCCTTATTATCAATGCCATCGCAGCTCACCATATGGATGAGCCGCCTACCAGCACTATAGCAGTCCTGGTCCAGGCCGCTGACACCTTATCCGCAGCGAGACCCGGAGCCCGTCGTGAGATGCTGGAAAGCTATGTGAAGCGTCTCGAAGATCTTGAGAGAATAGCCGATTCATTCAAAGGTGTTAGTAAATCATTCGCCATTCAGGCCGGGCGAGAAATCCGGATCATTGTGGAAAATACAAATATTGGTGATGACGGTCTGACACTACTGGCACACGATATTCGCAAAAAAATAGAGAAGGAATTATCCTATCCCGGCCAGATAAAGATTGTAGTGATCCGTGAGGCAAGGGCTGTCGAATTCGCACGATAATTGGAGAATCCAAAATACCGCTCGTTAGTGCCGCGCCCAAGCCGGATTATAGCCCAACTTGCTTGAAAACTCAGCATAAGGAGCTTAACCGCAAGCGATAGCTTTGGGACGGTAATCCAGCCGTTAGCCGAATATAATCCCATCCACAAATTTATGGTTCAAGTTCGGATTCAGCCGCTTATCGAGGGGGATGACTAGGCAAACCGGAGTTGCTTTCGTTGCTCGGCTATAATCGAGGTAGGACCGCCGGTTACCCGACGGCCCCCTCACAGTTCCCGGCGTGCGGTATTCCCGCACCGGGCTCTTCAGGACTGCTCGCTTCCGCACCATAATGCTATTCCCCGCAGTGAGGTTGGCATGAGAAACCTCGGTTCAGCAGTCCGGCTCATGTTTCCTTTGCGGGCTACGCAGCCCTGTCGCTCCCTTCCCCATGTGGTCGGCACTACCGCCTCAGAGTACTATGAAGCGATCTGACTCCCCATGATCCATCAGGTGCCCTTCGTTTCTTGCGTTGGAACACCCTACCCGCTCGTGGGGGAAACCATGGGGCCTCCCAGGTTCCTGACATCTCTCTTCCTGCGTGCCACGCTCTCTGACCCCGGCAGGCCCTCCAGGATCTCACCTGTAACGATCCCTTTGTGTTGGCTTCCGGAACACTAACGCCGTCGCCACCTGCTCTATTGGCGTAACGAGGCTGAATCGCTTAGGGGAATGCGGCCTCCCCTGCGGCCCACAGGATTCTCTGTGTACGCTTCATATGCATTGTTCGGCCATTCAAGGTGTCGCGCAGAGCTTTCCTCTTCTCTGAGGGAAAGTTGCATCGATCTATTTGACTTCCTCCGTTGCATACGCAACACTCGATACGGGTGGCTGGTTAGGCCTTACCCGTCAGGGACTCTCACCCCGAAAGAGATGCCAAGCTTTGCCTGGCGCACTAGCAATTGCCAAAAATTTTGGCCGATTCGGGGTGGGCTTATACCGTCATTCCGGCGTGAGCCGGAATCCAGTCTTTTCAATCCCGCGGCACGCGGGACTGGACCCCGGCTTTCGCCGGGGTGACGGGTCGCGAGAAGGTCGACTTGCCAACGGTAAGCCCCCGCACAACTTGCAGACAAACCGAACCGCAATTCTTCTGTTTTTGAGCTGATCGACTTCTTCTGAAAAAGGAAGCAGTCTGATCGGGAAATCTGATAAATCATTTATATCCGGTAGGTCTATTTGTTATATTATTTGAATAACAATTCTCGTCAGGACAGTGCATATTGTAAGATGAAGCGCGTCCGAATTTGTGCACATTAGTTAAGCCTACGACATGTTATGATTTCAAAGTGGAGGAATAATGGACATTAAAGTGTCATTGGCTGATGAGGATGTACTCCAATTGACCGCTTTCGAAGAGCTATTCGCAGGTTTTGCTCACGAAATTGCTCAACCCCTTAATGCTATCATGATTGCCTCGCAAGTCATTCAACTCAAAATAGAAGCGGCTGGTCTGACCAGTGATGAAAAAGCATTTTTCAGCCAGCGATTGGGCATAGTTACGTCCCAGATCCAAAAAGTTTCCCATTTGCTCGAGACGTTTCGCGCATTCAGTCGTAGAGGACTATCAGGGTCAGGAACGCCGGCCGATCTCCACACGATTTTTACTAGAACCTACAGCTTAATGGCACAACAATTTACGGCAAGAGGGATACAAGTTGGTATTGAAGCGGCCGATCCTCTTCCGCTGATCCTGAAACAATTTGGCAAAATTGAGGGCGCAATTGTTCAAGGTCTGGCATTTACACGAGATGCTATAAGCGCTATCGGGCAATGGCATAAGGAAGCGGGGATTGAATACGATAAGTCTCTACAGGTGAGATTAATTGAAGTCGAGGGTACTTCAGGAATGCACCTTTTGTGGAACAAAGGGCGAATACCTGAAGGAGCGCTCGCCGTTCACTCCGATAGTCACCTCGGCCTAGTTGCTGCCGGCTCGGTCATCAGGTCTATGGGTGGGATGCTTGAAGCAGGTGACACTTCGCTTCGGTTCATTTTTTCTTGATAACCTGATTATTCAAAACTTATTTCCTGGAAATAGTACTGCGGCTCTTGGCCGTTCGGATGTTCCTTCTCTCTTGTCAACCCAGCATGGCAAGAGCATTTCAGGGCTTTTCAAGTTGACAGAATTGTAAAGTATGGTATTATTGGCGAAATATGTGGCTGTCCGGTTTAATTTTTCGCATGTGTATATAAGGAGGAATGGTGGTGATTCCCGATCTACGATTGGGGATTCCTGGTGAGGCGCGTATAGTAGCGTTTTGGCGATCCGCTGGTGCGGCTGCTATTCCGGTTCTATTTGCACTGGTCACGGGGTGCAGTTCCACAGCGACTGTCGTTAAAGAGAATCTCGATTATCGCCCTGCCGTAGCCAATGCACTCTCAAAGGCTATTGCTCTCCCTCTTGGTGGAGAACGGAAGAAAACCACCACCACTACAACTTATCCAGCTTTACCATCCGATGAAAATGCGCCGAGGGTAAGGAGGTTCGTTCGTCAATACGCGTATGACCAGCGTGAAACCATGAAACAATATCTGGCTTGCGCTGAGCCGTATTTGGCTATGGTGAAGAATATCACTCGAGAACACGGGCTGCCTGAAGATATAGCTTACCTGTTCATGCTCGAATCAGGCGCGAATCCGGAGGCTCGCTCCCGCGCCAATGCTCTGGGAATGTGGCAATTCATGCCTGCTACCGCTCGGAGTTACGGTCTAAGAGTAGACAGTTGGGTTGACGAACGGTTGGATCCAAAAAAATCAACAAAAGCCGCCATGCTCTACCTGAAAGATCTTTACGGAATGTTCGGCTGTTGGCGGCTTGCATTGAGCGCTTACAATTCAGGGGAAAATAAACTCAATCAAGTTCTTTGTCAGGAAGATGCGGACGACTACGATGAGGTTTGCGCAAGTCCCAAGCTCAAGAGGGAGACCAGAGAGTTTTTTCCCAGATTCCAGGCAATCGCACATATTGCCAAGAACCCTGTAAAATTCGGTTTTGCCTCACAGAATTCGACGATTGAAGACTCGAAAAACGAACAAATACCTATTGAATCCTGTTACTCAATTCAGACTCTGGCCAAAGCGATTGGCATGCCCCATACCATTTTAGCGGAAATGAACCCCGCCCTGCGTAGAGGGTTGACGCCGCCCGAAGGAGACGCATATCTTCTTCAAATCCCGGTAGGAAAGAGGCAATTATTGGCAGAGAAGCTGACGGATCTGCCAGAGGAGCAAAAGGGGCACCATACTGTTTACATTGTTCATAAAGGTGACAGTGTAGGAAATATCATCAAGCGATATGGCACCACTAAGCAAGAACTCGCGAACCTGAACCCGGATGTGAATCTTCGAAATAAATTGCGTACCGGAGAAAAGATTGTCATTCCTAATAAGACAGAGATAAAGACCACCTCACGAAGAAATCAACGCGTATCCGCTCTCCCCCGCCCGTAGCACTGAGAGGCGGCTCAGAACACGCCGGCGAGATTGTAATCATTTCAGATAATGAATTTTGGGATTGTCCTTCTACAGATCGATTCCAATTTCTTCTTTAATTCCGATGACCCTGTAGAGCGACACGGGGGTGTCTATGCCTTTAATTTCTATGTCAGGCATTTCGAACGCTTCCACAACATCAGCTACTCCGGAATAAACCGCGGATGTAACTACTATTTCATCTCCCTTGGCATATTTCTCGACTCTAAACGCAACATTGATCGCACTGCCCACCGCACCGTATTTCTTACGCTTATCAGAGCCTAAATTCCCGACTATTAGAGGACCTCTGTTAATCGCTATTCCCATTGACAAGTGAGCTAAAAAACCGGTCATGTTTCTCACCGACAACAGGTCAGGGTTTTCTTCCGGAAAGTACAACTCCGGCATTATTTGTTTCAACTCACTGTTCAGACCGACCATTGCAATCTGCATCTCGATTGCGCATTGGACCGCGGCCAATGAGGAATCCGGGAGTTGTTTGGGAGCGCCAAAAAAGGCCAGTATTCCGTCACCCATCAGCTCGTCCACCGTACCGCCGTACATCATAATTATATCGATCATCCGTTCGAAATAACGGTTCAACAGTCTCACCACAGTGTCTGCCGAAACAGAGGCAGCCAAGGAGGTAAATCCTCGCAAATCAGCTATGAGAATAGTAACCTCACGTGATTCCCCTCCAATGTTTAAAGCGTCAGGCGATTTCAAGATCTCCGCAGCTACTTCCGGGCTGACGTAACTGCCGAAAGTGTTCCGGATGAAATCTCTTTCTCGCAAACCTCTGGCCATTTTGTTGAAGCCATCGGCCAAAGAACCGATCTCGTCATTGGAAACAACCGGAACGCTCAAATCCAAGTCACCCTTGCTGATCCGTTCCATGGCCGAACTCACCTGCCTTAAAGGTTCCGACACGCTCTGAGCGACAAAGGTTGACAGGCGGATTGCGATCGCCAGTGAAAGGACGAGAAGAAAGCCTATGACCAGCGGCATTTGCGACAAAAAGTCCGCCATTTCCACGCGTCCTGCCTGCGTTTCGCGGATCTCCCAAAGTGTTATGTAGCTGACCATGGAAACAGGAACAATTCCTGTCAGCAGCGAGACCACCAGCATTTTAGGTAACACGTTTATTCTTACCGTTTGCGGGACGCTAACAAGCGCCTCTTTCGGGAAAAGTGCCTGAATCTTCCGTCTGACCCACCATTCCAAAGCAAAATAAGCTGTTATGATCGTGAAAGGAGCTCCGATAAAGACAATTGCTATGAAAACACGAATACTTGGGAATAACGTCCGCGTAGAAGGCTCCTGAACAAAGAATTGCAGAATCCCGAAAATGATTCCGGCCGCAACCCACGCCACAGCGCTGCGGATGACCGTCTTGAACGGCATGTTCATCAGATGCCGCCGTAGGGACTCCAGCTTTTCAGAATCCGGCTCATCCTCATCAATCTCCAGCAACAATCCACTGGGACGGACGCGCCTCAGAGCCAGAGCTGTAGTTGCTGCTACGAACACACCCGCAATGAAGAAAAAAAGAATTGTTCGAGGGCCGGCGTCCAGGCGATAGGGTAAGGACTGCAGTCCCGACTCGATGAAATTGAAATAAATAAATGTTAAGGTTGCTCCTACAAGGTTGATCCAAAAGCCGACGATGACATCCAGCCAAACCAGCCTGCGCAGTTTTGATGTTGCCCCTTCAGTCATGCTACGGTGCCCCAGTCTCGCTCGGGATAGAGTTTCGAAATCTGAATATATCTTTATCATTAGTGGCAGATGAGTTCCAGCATCATCCCGTATCCTAATGTATAATATTAGAAATATCTTCCAACATTCTGTTAATTATGGTATATTGCATTAGCATGTATAAACAGCCTGCGGCCTTCGAGAGGAATTGATATGAAAAAAAGGCTTTCTCCATGGGTTGCCGTTGTTCTCCTGATTCTCCTTGTGCCTGCCCTTGCCGGGGCCCGTGGCACACGATACCTGATCAATTGGCCGGAAGGCCATATCGGGCCTGTCTATGTTCAGATATACGACATCAGATGCACTTCGCCATATGAGCGGCTGGATAACTTTAAGGTGTGGGTGACCTGGGGCAAACAGACCAAGTGCTATGTAATGGAGAACAGGGGCGTCTATTTGCTGGAATTCTACAAGTACGATTACTGTAAAGGCCCAATGATAATTTCAGGTAATGCAGACTCTTTCCGCATACGGTACAGCCTGTCCCCTCCCTGGATTTGATCAGCAGAGGCGCAGATGTGAATGTCCGCCCGGATGGTGAAGGCATTTGCCTGTCGGATCTTGAGAGCGGCTGTCAGACTATGTCGGAAAAAGAAACCTGGCTGCATAATTTTGGAATAAATTCCCAGATTCGGGTCATTGCGCTTGTCGGCGCCGGGGGCAAGACATCTTTGATGTACGCCTTGGCGCGTGAAATCTTGGCCCAGCATGGGACTGTAATAACAACGACAAGCACCAAAATCTTTCCTCCAGCCCTCAATCAATCACCGCAGGTATTGCTTCTTGAAGAGGACCCCGACCTCAAAGGATTACCAGAGCGGCTTTCACGATTGGGACATGTTACCATTGGCAGGGCAATCATTCCTCCGCACGGCAAACTGGACGGAATTCCTGACACAATAATCTCCAAGCTTCTGAACATGGCAGATAAAATCATTGTGGAAGCTGATGGGGCTGCGGGTAGATCTATCAAAGCGCCGGAAGATTGGGAACCCGTAATTCCGAGCTTCACCAATTTGGTTGTCCCCGTTGTAGGGCTCGACTGTATAGGAAAACCTGCACATGAGGACCGGGTATTTCGAATTGAGAAATTCTTGGCGCTGACTAAACTGCGCAGAGGACAAGAAATCAGTGCTGAATCTGTAGCCAGGCTTTTGAGCAACAATGATGGCGCGCTGAAGGGCATTGGCCCGAATGCACAGGTAGTGCCATTCCTGAATAAGTTGGATCTATTAGTGGATGGTACGGCAGTTCAGGCAATAATCAAAGGAGTCAGAGAGCGGACAAATAGGATAAAGCGAATTGTGGCGGGAAAACTGAAAAATAGTCCCGAGGTGATAAGCTTTATGACATTATCGGATTGTCCATGAGGCATGCTGGGGAGTGATTTGTTCGGCTCTTGACCGCTGGTTATCTGGTGCCTGTCACTCCGCAGGGATTCCCTGTTCCCACGTCACAACCTGATTTAACGATTCTCCGGCGGCAGGCTCTTCGTCTAAAGATCCGGGAATAATTATGTCCCGCTCGATTTCGTCTTTTGGCGCAGTTTCGAAAAATTCGGATCGCGCCAGTAAAGTGCCGTTAGCGCCCCGCACTTGCAATTCGCACTCTGTATTCAGCGGAACTCCTCTCAGGCAGAACTCACCGGATTCGTCCGTCCGGCAAGATGAATTGCGAGAGCTGCTCTTGCAAACGCATCTCACTTCCACATCTGAAGCAGGGCTTCCATATGAAATGTTAAATACGCGCCCTCGCACTTTACATTCCTCTGCCGCCATACGTACGGTAAATCCATCTATTTTGCCGTCCGTAATTGTAAGTGTCAGATCCTCGGGAGCCTGAACTACATATCCACGCTTATATGCGTGCAGCAAATATTTTCCGGGTCTGTTTGCGAACAGCCAAAAATCGCCACTGCCCGGGCGACTTCGGCACGATTGACCATGCCGATTCCCGTCCTCATCCGTAAAGTAGACGATCACCGATCCCAATCCATTACCTTGAGAATCCGTGATTGTCCCGGAAACTACTAACTGCCCTTGTACGCGAGGTTCGTTTTCTCTCTGATATACAGGATTTCTAATGGGATAAGGCTTGAATTGTTCGGTAATCGACTGCCGGGGCTTTTCCATCGAAAGCTTGCGGGCTGCAGATCGCTGTGTAATTCGAGAAATAAAACGAGGCATTGGATGATTGATGCCTTCAAGAGGTGTCGGAACAACTGATCCTCGCCCGTGCAGATTCGTTTTAGGGCGCTTGCGTACTCCGAGCACGCTGCTGTCAATATCCTTAAACTTCATACCTTCCGGTGGTCCTGAAACGGGAGCGCGCCGCTTTTTGCGTTTAAAATCTTGGACTTTGACCGTTTTGAGAATTGTTTTTTCAAATTCTCCCAGAAAGCCGAACACGCGTAAAGCCCACTGAAATTGAATGGGTATCCAACCGCGAGCAGCCAAATTCGCTAATGACAGCATGAATATCAAAAATAAAATGAAATAAGCAGCCGGATGCAAATGAGTGACTGTATAAACGAAGCCGGGATGGATTTCACCCGCAATCGGCGGAGCCGCCCAACATTGGATGCATGAAATCCCGCTCAGGGCAAAAGTGAAGCTAATGACCCGGCTGGTCCACTTGCCTGGACAATGTGCACTCCAATTAATTCGTGCGACATCGCGGCCCGAGGTACAAGACAATTTAGAGGTTCTGCAAACGATAGACACCGATCAGCCGCTCCTTCAAGTTTGCACGGTTCGACTGGGAGCGTCTCGCCGGCATTCGGTAGTGCCGTGACAAAATCAGCCATGATCCCTATCATCAAGGCAAAAAAAAGTAAATAGAAATAAAGAAATTCGTTTAACTTCTTATGACTTCTGATACATTTAAATTAAGTGGTAATCCTTAATTAAGAAAATCCTGCTCAGTGGTTGGTCGGTTTAGTGGGGTTTTTTGAAAAATTCGTGAAGACAAAGTAAAATGCTAACTTCAGAGAAGTAGATCAGCGCCCATGCCGAGGGGCCGATGGTTCATTATTTGTTTCCGGCAAGTGGCAGCTCCCGGTCCGGCCTTGGACGAGGTACGAATCAGGTCAGCTCGCACGCGCGCGAAGCGCTTCCCACGCGTTAGTGATCACCTTCGCAAGAGCCTTCGTACGCGTTAACTTGTACGCCCTGCGTACGTAACTATAGAAGGATAGTACGAACAACGCGTCGTAAATACGAGGAATTCTGACCTTGCAAATTCGCCGGAACCATTTATCCAGGTGGGGATATCGCACCCACCATTAGACGGCCTCGCCATGTTGAGAATCTGGAGACGGATTTCATGCCCCCGCTTCTTGAGGACAGCGGACAGAGGCATGAGCCCAATAAAAGGATAGGTGAGAGACTGTAGGAAAAGGATTCTCATCTCGGCTCCTTATGCCGTTGTCGCTTTAGTCACAGCCAATATGAGGATCACGGGATCAAACGATAAGACTTAAGCATTTCACAAGCGGATTCGGCTGCGAGTCTGTGTCCAAGGGGTGTCCAGTGAGCATCCCACGGAATATGTATATCGTCGCAACGTAATCCGATACTTAGCGACTCTTGAAGAAGTGACTTATTCAAATCAAGATAAGCAAAAGAATGCTCTCTGGCAAATTCTTCGAGCCATGTATACCGTTTTGCAAGGTGTTCACTTTTAGTTTTTAAATTCGGCTCTTCCCGAGCCAGAAACGTCCAGAGTCCTGAAGGGCTCATTAATAAGAAATGAGCTCCGTCCTTCTCACACATTGTTCTAAAGTTCAATAGCGCTTTCGCCATGACTCTCTTCGCGTTTCCGTACTCCGGAGTGTCAAATGCCTCAAGACGATTCAATGAGGACCGTTTATCAGCTGCGCAGGCACTACCAATGGCAAAAAAGGATTCCCAGGGAGCACTCTTCTTAGCGTCCAATTGACGATACACCAATTTAAAGAGCGACAGATTTGAAAAAAAATTGGTAACCGCGCACCACGGCTCTTTACAAATACAGGTCACCCACTGTGGTGGCGGTATCTCAATCAGTTCACCATCTTTAAGCTTAAGGAAATTCTTTGATTGTAATGGGCTCAATTCCTGGACATTATCTTCGAAGTCATTGGACACCGTTACACAATGAATTACAACATCAGGTTTGAATTTCGTCACGAGATTCCTGTAAAGGGGAATCTGCTCAGCCTGCCCCGACCCGGACAAGCCGAAATTCATGACTACAGTGCCGGAACCAATGCGCGTTTCGAGTACACTGGTAAGCAATTCGTCAAATGCGACTTCCGGACCTTCTATATAAGAATCCCCAAGGATAGCGATCCGCGTTTCTCCGGGTTTCTTCTGCAAAGGCCAGTTCGGTCCTCGAAAACCGTAATTGTTGTAAGTCACTTTATTGTACACCCAGGGGCTGCTAACGACTTGTATAGAGTTAGGCTCATTCGTGATGAGCCCCAACTCAGGTGAATAGAAAATGTGTTTTCTAGAATGTGCATGCGGGAGAAGTTTTCGAGGTAAATGATCGATTATTATCTCGGATACGGCCAGAACGCACAGACCTGATAATGAAATTGACAAAAACTTGAAAAGCAGCGTCTTATTAATTGCGAACCTACGGAGGCTCATATTTGAGTACTGCCTGCCCTGAACCTAATATTAGTTGTGAAATATTCTATATGGACAATAGTTAAGAACTAATCAGTGGCTAGGCGGAGTGGATTCCGGTCCGCCCCTGCGTCGTTTCCGGTTGCCTGCCTTCTCCAGATCGCGTTCATTCTGTTCCAGATATTTTTCCGCTTGAGCGATCAGGCCTTTCAGGTCAGGCACAGACATGGTGTGCAAATAATCAACCTCGCTTTGAATCTCCTTTAAGATATTGGCCAGCTTGGCTTGGCGCTCCTCGACTGTCAAAAGAGTCGTTGCCAGTTCGTCTGAGAAACCGGAAAGCCCGAGTATGCGCTTCCTACTCATCAGCCATATGGTAACCGGAAAGACCAACGCTATGGCCAACAGCGCAACTACAATCCATCTTAAGTACACGATCAGCTCATATGTCACCATTTTGATGTAAAAAGAACGAGTTTCGTTCTTTTCTCCCGTTTCCTTCATGTCCAAAAGCATTTTTTCGAGTTGCCTTATATACTCTTCGGTGGTCAAAACCTGAGCGCCCTTTGGATCGGGTACCCCAGTTAACGAAGTTGCGGCAGATGCCGGTGGGAGATCCGTCGTACTCACAGGATTGGTTTGAGCGACTGCGGGCGCGGAAATCAGTAGCAACGGAGCGATTAATGAGAATAAGCAAATCAAACTCCATGCTACCGGCAAAAAGCGAGTCCTTTTTCTTACGGGTCTGCTTTGTGTCATTTTAAGATCTCCATCATTGGATTATTCCCAACTCCTTACCCACCCGTCCGCATATTTCGACCGTTTGCTCCAGATCCTCCGTAGAGTGCGTGGCCATCGCGCACATGCGGATCCGCTGCTGTCCTGGCTGAACAGCAGGGGCTATAACGCAATTAGTATATAATCCTTCATCAAACAAGCGCTTCCAGAAAATCGCCGTCTTGATATCATCACCAATAACCATGGGCACAACAGGCGTTTGTGTAGGCCCAATCTCAAAACCGAGCCCCTGGATCCCTTGCGTGAGAAACCTCGTATTGCTCCAGAGTCTCTCAAGAATTTCAGGCTCTGTTTCAATGACATCAAGGGCACCCTGGACAGCCGCAACGGATGATGGCGGCATGGCCGCGGAAAAAATTAGCGCCCTGGAGTGGTGTTTAATGTAGGAAAGTACCCTTGCATCCCCAGCGACAAAGCCGCCTAATGATGCCAGAGACTTGCTGAAAGTGCCCATCACTAAATCCACTTCCTCGCCCAAGCCGAAATGCTCGGTAGTACCTTTGCCATACTTTCCAAGAACACCTATCCCGTGAGCATCATCGACCATGATTCGCGCGCCGAATTCCTTGGCCGTGGCGACTATTTCCGGTAAAGCGGCTATATCACCTTCCATGCTGTATACGCCATCCACAATCACAAGTATACCGGTGGAATCATTACTCACTTCAAGATTGCGGCGTAACGATTCAATATCATTGTGACGAAAGCGTCTAACTCGGCCGAAACCTAATCGAGTCCCATCAACTATGCTCGCGTGGACTAGACGATCCATGACAATAGTGTCGCTACGACCTATTAGGGGCGCAATCACTCCCTGGTTGGTCTGAAAACCCGTTGAAAATATCTGTGCGGCTTCCTTCCCGACGAAGCGAGCCAGAGATTCTTCAAGTTTCTCGTGCAGCTCAAGAGTTCCATTAAGAAAACGAGATCCCGAGCAGCTCGTCCCATACTCTTTTAGGGCATCCAATGCGGCTTGTCGCACTCTGGGATGCGTAGTCAGGCCCAGATAGTTGTTGGAACCCACCATTATCAGATTTTGGCCGTCGATAGTGACGTGAGGCCCATCCATTCTCGATATGGCTTTGAAGAAGGGGTAAAAACCCATCGACATTGCTTCAATGTCGCGGTTGAAGGAAACACATTTGTCGAACAGATCACTCATTATAACTACTGCAATTTGTTCGTGGACCTATGAGATCGTGAGCCGCAGAATAGCCAAGCACGAATCAACCGCCAGACTGTTTAGTCGGAACCAAAAACTTAAACCGACCGGCTAGTGGAAAGGCTTTCGGCCATCAGCCCCTTGCTGGAGCTCCCGGCGATTCGTTACTCGTCGGGCTCTAGATGCCAAACTTTATGCCCTATGTCAGGCCCTTCGTCAAGCTCCTCAAAATGAGAAGTCAGTAACAACAAAAAGAGGGCCAGGAATGACCCTCTTTTTCGCGGTGCCTTATTCAATCAGTCGGTAACGTTTAATAGGCTTTAAGAAACTCGGCCATTATATCAACTGATTTCTTTTCGACGACTTTGTCGAAAATCTTGTCTTTTACTTCCCTCGGGAGAAGCTCGATGCTCTTGGTTGTCGCACTGTCATACTTAGCAGTCGGGAATATCTTCAGAATCTTATCCCTTTCAGTCGCGTTTGCGTACACCCGTAGCACCTTTAAGCCGGCCAACATTTCCTCGGGAAGGCTTCCCAACCCGGCTTTTGCCAGTTTGTCAAATCTATCTTCGTTAATCCAAATATTGATAGGGAATTTATCCTCGGCCATAGTGTCACCTCCTATTTCATGGGTGGGATTTCGAAAACCGGTATTCTCTTCTGGAGATAATCATCGCCAACAAAGGGGGATCCGAATCCGTATTTTTCGCCGCATTCCATCATCACATCAAATACTTCCGGTCTGTATATCAACCGTGGCGGTTTGACACCGTCCTGCACGATGCTGCGGATAACGGTCCCGCTGAATTTTTGCCACTCTTTCTTGTGATCGCAGAGACCTTCCGAAGTTATCTCCCCGCAGTGCGGGCAGAATAGCCAGTTCATCGAATACACCGGAACTATGGACAGGTCGTTCTTTATACTTTCCAACAGGTGGTGAGCATCATACGCGCCGTAATATGTTCCCACACCCGCATGATCTCTGCCGTACATATGGTGAGTCAATCCTAAGTTCGCTCTTAGAGCAGCGTGAAATACCGCCTCTTTCGGGCCGGCGTATCTCATATCCCAAAAGGTGAGCGAGGTAAGATGATTGTGATCACCAAAATAACCGGATTTTCTCAATTCATCCTGGGTCAGAATAATAGCTTCATCAATGTAGTCGCCCTTACGTTTGTCACCGATTATGGCATTGACAAGGACTCCCACAAGCGGCTTTTCTATCGGCAATTCTGCATAAGCCTGGAACCATGCGCCCTTCATCAGCCATTCGTGGCCGGTATGGGGGACATTCCTGGTCTGATGCGCTACAATCCGTTCCCATCCCTTTTCCTTAAACCGCTTCCTCATTTCCAGAGGCGGAATAAAATAAGGATCGTACGGCGCATTGATTTTCGGACGATTAACCAGTGTTATTTTGCCGCCTACAAATTTGTCTTTGTACCTGAAACGTACGAGCGCATCCCGGATGTTTGGGATCGTCAGTAGCATACACAGATTTTGCCATGGCATTTTTGTCATAGCCAAATACTTCCTCAACCTCCATAATCGCCATGGGATTGCCGCCGAAAGTGAGCAAAACCGTTTCACCCGGTTTTACGCCGTAATCAGCGACCTCTTTGTCGGAAAGATCGAAGACGATAGGTATGCTCCAAATAACACCGCTGGCCAGTCTCATATTCTTGCAGACAGAGTCCACGTCCGCTTTTCCCATAAAACCCTGAAGAGGCGAGAACCAACCATAACTGATATCGATTACTTCATTCGCTAGTTGACTCCGGATTGGAATCTCTTTGAGGCCTTTTATCTTCTGAGCTGCTTCAGCCGGGGCCATAATTCGCTCGACGATTTCCTTGCCTCCATGTCCTATTTCGGCCATGTCGTTTTCTCCTTTCGTTACGTAGCCTTGGATTTCCTGTCGACGCGAGGAAAAGCTATCTTTTGAGTTCGGACCCCGCAGTAGCTATTACACTGCGGTGTCCCCCATTCGAATCTCACACTTCTTGGAAAAAATGGAATTATCAAAGCAGTGAGAGACCAACACCAACCTTCGACAGTGCCAAATTAGTAAAAATCACGTCAAGTGTCAAGACTAAAGGATTTTAATCGACAGGGATTTTGCATAAGAATCACGACCGTTAAAACCCGAGTTCTAACGATTGGCCGTGAGCAGGTCGGGAATCTGCCACCTCGCCCGAACAGGTCCCATCGGTGAAGCATCAAACCTTTTGGCTACTTGCGTCCGGGCAAGTTCTACAGGTGAAAAATATGCCAGAGGGTTAAACATGTTATTCGCCACACGGACCTCCAGATGCAAGTGAGGTCCTGTCGAGCGGCCTGAATTGCCTATCGTGGCAATTTTTTGGCCCCGGCGCACTCTCTGACTTTTTATCACGTTAACATCATTGAGATGCGCGTAGTAGGTGTACACGCCCTTGCCATGATCAATCAGCACAGTGTTTCCATAACTACGAAATCTTTTCCTGCTCCCGGTGAACATAACTCGACCGTCCGCGCAAGCCAGCACAGGCGTACCTAAAGTTGCAGCTATATCCAGTCCTCTATGCAATCGTCCCCACCGATGCCCGAATGGCGACGCCAGAACTCCTCCCGATACGGGAAATTTCAGATCAGGCACAGCAGGGTCTCTAAGGCCTCTAATGGCTTGTGCCAAGATATTAGCGGTTTTCTTCTTTTCTGCGCATGCGAGGGAGTTGCCCTTCTTGCTGCAAGCAGGCTCTTCTTCCAAAAGGGCCTGGGCAGGCAAAAAAATGGTATCTCCGGGCTTTAATGAATAGGGGGCGAGTATTCTGTTGACCTTGGCGACTTTTGGAAGATCCAATCCATAGACGTTACATATGTGCTGAAGACTTTCGTTTGTGCCTACGATGTGAAATGCGCCTTGTTGGTGTGGATTGCCGGCAGGAGCGGTTTTGGCTACTTCGACTTCTTGTTTAGGTACCGGTTTTATTTCTTTGTCTTTCTTAACTATAGCAGCGGTGGAAGAACACGACGCTAGAATAGGAACGAGTATAGCAGCCAACCATTTTAATTTAGGTTCCATATTTTATGTACCGGTATCCAAATCTAGCGCATCACGAACGCATCCTACCATACTTAAACTGATATGTCAACTATTTAGCATAATATACTTTTATTATTGCCTTATAATTGAGCATTATGTTATGTTTTTGAGGCGCGGAGCCAGTGAAGAGGAATCTCCATGAGAATCCCCGGTAAACACAAAATTAATGGTAGGGAGAAATATTAAATCAAATTCATGGGGACTTCCGGGCTCCTATCGCGGAAAGCCCGGAAGCGCCCAATTTAACCTGAGACCACATGCGGAAAGAGATTGGCGTACTATTTTCCATCCTGGCCGGCCGTGCTTACTTGACCCTGATCGAGTTTTCTCGCCGGGTCAGTGCCGCTCTTCGACATCAAGCCACCAATTTGTTGCTTAATGTTGCCGATTTCCGCTTGATAGTCTTTAACCTGTCTGTTGACCGTCGTGGCTGAACTCTGCTTTAGGTCCTCAATCTGGTTTTCCAATCTTGCGATGTGCGAATCCAACTGAACCCTTTGACCCATCAGGCTGTCAATTGAAGCCTTCAACGAAGTGATCTGGGCACTGAGGTTGCTATCGCTCTGCTGCTTGGCAAGATTAATCTGGCTCTGCATCCGCGCGGCTTGCTGTTCCAGAGCCTGTATCTGGGCCGAAACCTCGTCTGCATTGGCGTTCAGGCATGAAGCGACGACAAAAATCGAACAAATTATCGTCAGCATTAAGGTCTTCTTCATCGCTCAACTCCTGTTTCCTTGAGTTTTGAGACGCGGACGTCTCGTTGCGGAGGACTAATATCACAGAGCGAGCTGAATGCAACAAAATTTTTCAAATTATACCGGAAATATGAATGCAGTAATTAAACCAAAACTTTATATATGTCGTGAAAACTGCACCAACCCGACTATATTATAGGTGATTATGGCAGGCTCAATTACTGATTTCATGGATTGGACCAGACAGCCCTGATTCTCCACAATTAACACGGGATCTCATTGATAATGAATAGGGGTGAGATTGCTGCGAAGTCAGGTGGGCACTCTGGGAGTCTGGCGCACGGGGGGCCTGTTGCAGACCCCCCGGATCCGATGCCAAGCTAAATACGAAGTAGATGAGCTTTTTTATTTCTCGCAATAGCCTTGTGGGGCTTTACGTTCGAAACACGCTTCTTATTGTATGAAGGACGGCAGCCACAGCGCCAACTGCGGCCAGATTATCAGTAGTATTAATGTGATTACGTATACAGGCAGAAACCATATAACGCCCCTGAATACTTTTGCCAGAGGAATGTCGCCGCTCATTCCCGCCACGACGTAAGCGCAGATTCCTACAGGTGGAGTAACAGCGCCCATTGTAGTTACCACGTTTAGGGTTACTCCAAACCAGATAGGATCATAGCCAAGTTTCATTGCAAGAGGAAAAAAGATCGGTATTGAAACCAGCAGAAACCCGAGGGCGTCCATTACGCACCCGGCGATTCCATAGACCACAAGTATTACAGCCATTATAACCCAGGGCTGAACCGGCAATTGTGAAGCGTACTCCGTGACCAGAAACGGCAGACCGCTTATTGTGAGGAAACGTCCCAGAATCACGGCCCCTGCCACTATCAATATGATCATGCAGGTGACCTTCAAGGTGTCCACTATTGATGCCACAAATCCCTTCCAGCTTAATTTTCGCCGTATCAGGGCGAGGACAAGCGCAAACACAGACCCTGCAGCTCCTGCCTCCGTCGGCGTGAACGCGCCCGTAAGGAGCCCCAGCATGACCAGCGAAAAAAGTATAATCATCTCGAAACGCGCCGGGGATTGCCTTAATTTTTTGCAGTATTGTTGTTCTTGGTCCTGCGGGGCCTCTATCCGGATCGATAAGACACATTATGTAAATTACCAGGCAAAATAACGCAGGCCATGACAATGCCAGGCAATGTGCTGGCCCAGAAAAGTTTTCCTATGGATTGCTCGGTGTAGATCCCATAGACAATAAGCACAACACTTGGAGGGATAACGACCCCAAGAGTAGCTCCACAGGCAATTGTACCTCCCATCAGGGCCGGTTCGTAATTACGCTTTCTCATTTCCGGAAGCGCCACGGCGGTCATCGTAGCTGCGGTCGCGGTATTGGATCCGCATATCGCTGCAAATCCCGCGCATGCCATGATCGTTGACATGGCAAGCCCCCCCCTTATGCGACCCATCCAAGCGTATGCAGTATTATAAAGATTTTCGTTGACCCCGGAATAGAAGCATATCTGTCCCATCCAGACGAACAACGGGATAACACTCAATCCGTAAGAAGAAAATGTTCCCCACAGCTCGGTTCCCACCACGGACATCCCGGCTTCCAGGCCCAGGAGATACCATAATCCCCCCAGGCCGACCAGTCCCATGGCGAGCCCGACAGGCAGCTCGACTAAAAACATGAGTGCTAAAAGAATTGCTATCCCGAGTAAGCCTACCATCAGTCGTCTCCTTTTGAACTCCGATCATTTATAGAGAATTCAACCGGTAAATTTTCTTAGAGAGGATCTGTGCTTTTTCCGCTCCTGTGACATGATCGAATTGCAGGAACATCTGTTAGATCGCTTTTGGCGCCGCTGCGCCTCCTGATTCCCTTTCGGGAAAGTATGCTCAATCCACCGGGAACCCAGCGATAAACTGGCGGGTCCTCAATGCGGGGGACGATGCGGCAAAAACCAGTTTTTGGAAACGGGATTTCCTGTAGTTCCTGACGATACATTACCGCGGGCATAACGATCAACTATAATTCTCCGGTTTCGACTTATTTTAGCTCGCATCCTTAGAATTCGGGCCGCCGGTATCTGAAACTCATTTGCCATAAGCCCGAATTTGGAGAAAATAATTGACTGCCAAAAGCATAGTGGAGTACAGGTGACGACTTACAGAGTCACTCCCAAGGAAAAATGGTAAGGATTTCCTGGCCCAGACGCCCGGTTATTTGATTGTTTGGGACACCACCGCAATAGCGTTAATCATTCATGCTCCGAACATCCAACGAACGTAGAACAATACCGGAGAGATCAACAAGAAATTAGATTCGTCTTAGATGTCGATTCCGCTGCAATTTAGTCGGTACTGGTATTTACAATCAGGAGGTGCATATGATGAAAGGACGAACGTTGTTATGGACTCTGCTAATTGCCATGGTGGCTTTCATTGGTTCCAGCGGACCCTGCCTGGTTTCAACAGCAGGGGCAGACGCAATTACTCTGACATATGCCAATTTTCCTCCGGCCCCAACTTTTCCGTGCGTTCAGATGGAAAGATGGGCAAAAGAAGTCCGTGAGAGGACAAAAGGAAAAGTGGAAGTTAAGACTTTCCCGGGTGGAACGCTATTGGGCCCGAAAAATATGTATGACGGAGTGGTCAAGGGTGTAGCTGATATCGGGTGCTTAGCGACGGCTTACCAACCGGGTAGATTTTTGTTCTTTGAGGTTATGGACCTTCCATTCTTGTTCAAGAGCGGAGCTGAAGCCAGTCTGGCGATGTGGGACTTGTATGCAAAAGACAAACCGAAATCGCTGGACGAAGTGAAAGTGCTCACTGCTTTTACGTGTGCGACGGCCAGCATCATGTCTCAGAAGGCGGTTCGCAATCTTGCGGATCTTCATGATTTGAAACTGAGGGCTGCCGGCACTGGTGTTGATATAATGAAGGCGTTGGGCGCTGCTCCGGAAGGGATGCCCATGTCTCAGGTCCCTGAGTCCCTTCAAAAAGGAGTGGTCCAAGGACTTGTCAGCTCGCTCGAGGTCCTCAAGGACATGAAATTCGCAGAGTACTGCAAGTTTGTCACATACGCGGACCTGTGGGTGGTACCGTTTGTGGTAGTTATGAATAAGAAAAAATGGGATGCGCTACCGGCAGATGCTAAGAAAGTCTTTGATGATTTGAGTAGAGAACAAGCCAAATGGACGGGAGAATACGCCGATAAGCATGCGGATGACGCCGTGGAGTGGTCTAAAAAAGAGGAGAATGTCCAGTTCATAACTATACCGAAAGAAGAACTCGACAAGTGGAAGGTAAAAGTTGAGAACGTCCAAAATCAATATTTCGATCGAGCCAAGGCCGCCGGTCTTGACGGAAAGAAAATTTTGGATGATGTGATTAAACTGAAGGGGAAACCATAGAATAACATCATATCGTCAGGCAAAAACAGTACCTAAATCCAGAAGCCCGGAGGGAATTACTAGCCTTACGGTGATTCTCCTTCCGGACGCTTCTGGCGCAACGGTTTTGGAATAACTAATTTATTTGTGGCATACTGATTTACGTGTGTTTTGTGATGCGCCCCTCTTTAGAGGGTCGCCATTTTTCCGGCTCGGAGATCATTATGAAAGGTCTTATAAAGTTAAATGAATTCCTAAATCATGTCTTTGCATTTGTGGGAGGGGTATGCCTGGTGCTGACAATGGTCATAGCCGCCGTGAATATGATCATGCGGTTGCTTGGAAATCCATTGTCGTGGCATGAGCTGGTTGCATTTCTCAGCGCTCTGGTCGTTTCGCTGCCACTCGGATATACGCAACTGAAAAAGAGTCATATAGCCGTGGACATTCTTTCAAGCAAATTTTCGGCCAACACTAGGCATGTGATTACCGGTATAAGCCTCTTGTTGGGCATAGTTTTCTTCTTTGCCGCAACCTGGGAATTGTTTTCTTATGCCCACATGTTAAGCCTTAGTGGCGAAATGTCAGAAACTCTTCGCCTACCATTCTACCCTTTCACTTATGGGGTCGCGATTTCCTGTGGGCTGATGACGTTTTGCCTGGTGGTGGATTTTCTGGTGTTGATCACCGCTCCCAAAAAACTGGCGCTTAGTACAGTCGGATCTTCGACCTAAGTTTGGGGTTTTTAACCGTCACGCAGTCAATGGAGGTTACTATGGCGGGGCTGGAAATAATCGATGGAAAAAGAATTCTGGCGGTGGATGATGAAAAGGATGTGCTGGAAGTAATCCAGGAACAATTGGAAACAGCTCTCCTGACCACTGCTATGGATTTCAAAACAGCTAAGGAATTCCTGGAGAAGGACCGTTTCGATCTCGTTATTCTGGACATCATGGGTGTGAACGGTTTTGAACTGTTGGACCTTGCCACTGCAAACAAAACACCCGCTGTTATGCTGACCGCTCACGCTTTGACCCCGGAAAGTTTTCAGAAATCCATAGACAGGGGAGCGGTTTCATTCCTGCCCAAAGACGAGCTTTCCCGTCTCAATGAATTGGTCGCGGAAATACTCGCCGAAGTGCAAGAGAACAGAATGCATTGGCCGAAACTGGCCGAAAGGTTGGGCCCAAAGTTCAAAGAACTTTGGGGCGAGCTTTGGAATGAGATCAAATTCCCGCCTGAGACGAAGATTCCTTGGTGAGAGCAACTGCCAATCGTCTGAGGCGGCCTTGCTGTAGTTTGTAGTGGCGCACGCTCGTGCGTCACTACAGCCGAATTCTAAGGCAATATTCTTACCGGAGTCCCTATACCCACTCTGCTGAACAGCTCTTCCACCTCGAAATTCCACATCGCAATGCAGCCATCCGTCCAGTTGTGAGGTTTAGGATAGTAAAGAATTACCCACACTCTCTTAAACCACTCAGTGGGATAGCCGTGAATGCCCACCCAGCCGCCAAGTTTCGTGTTCCAGGGCGGCGCCTTTCCAGTTTTTGCACTGTTTATGATGGAATCTCTGTCATTGAGGGAGATCAATCCTTGCTCAAAAGCGGTCTGTGCATCCGCGGCCCCCGGGTAACTGATACCGAGAAAACGATGAAAACTGCTCTCCGTAGATTTGAAACAGATAAAATAGTCTCCTTCAGGCGTTTTTTGGTCACCCGTAATCTTTTTCGGGCCGACAGGATTGATGCCCAGGCATACCCTGAATTTCCGGATTTTTCCTCCGTTATCACGCAATTCCAAAGTCTGTGCGCTCTTCATGACGACTATCATGGGACCAGTTTGAGAAACAGCCTGCTGAGTATTTTGAAAGGTTTGGGCTCGAACACCGGATGGCAATAGGAGGCACGCGCAGGCAGAGCAAAGGATTGCTGCCAACGCGGCTTTCCATATTGTAATCTGACGCGGAATTTCAGGTCGCGGTACACCGTGTGCGCAATCATGTGGACTACTCAAGCTGGTTGCACAGATAAGCGAGTCTGTCCCCAACGAGGTCTCACACTGAAGCGAACGACAATTACATGAATTTGAGAACAAAATCAGAGCCCCGGTTCATTAAAATTGACTCATAACATAGTGTCATTGCTGCACATTGTCAAGGCACCGTTCAACGGGCGCATCATTGAGTAGCTGCATTCAAGCTTTCCAGCAATGTCCGGGCATTGTCGGTTAAAGAGCCCTGCCCTCCATAAAAAATATCCTGAACTGAAACACCGTTGCCATGGTATGCCAAATTAGCGTCGGAATCAGGCTCCAAAACGGCTCCCTTCAAGGATAAGCCTACGAAAATCCCTTGCGATCTGGAATAGGAAAGTATGCCGGAAGTTAAAGTCATATCGGTTTCAGCGGACGCGTCCCTACCTACAGGGCCTGCTGCGACCGCGATATTCGCTCCCAACGCGAACTTGTCTTCCAACATGATCCTGAAGCTCTGCTCATTCATTATCAACAGAACAAGATCGGTGGACTGTGCGCCGACTTGAAGCCCCAAACTCCCTGTCCGAATCGTGAAAAAACCCGGTTTACTCCATTCAGCCGTTTTCTCGTTTCGATGTAAAATGACTCCTGAGCCGAAATCGATTCCAACTATGATCCCTAATTTGATGACACCCGGAAAAATTGCCAGGCCTCGGCATCTTTGGAGTAGATCAACCGGGATTCCGCGATCCGGCATTCCTAAAGCATTTTTCACCACAAGATCGCAGTCCAGGATTCTCTTATCCAGATCTTCCCGAGATAGGGCGATAGAATCGACCGGCCAAAAGAGCATTGTTACGGCAGTGCAGATCCACAAAATTTTGTTCATTTATATTGCCTTTTGTTTGCGCAATGGTCCTCCGGATCAATCTTGTCTTAATGCTTAAAAGCACGTTGATTAGTGAACATCATGGTGACCTTGGGATTTGCCTCATTACAGGCTTGAATTGATTCGAAATCTCTTTCGGAGCCCCCCGGCTGCACTATGGCTGATATTCCCTGGCTTATGCCGACTTCGACCCCGTCACGAAATGGAAAGAAGGCATCAGAAACCATCACGGATCCCGGCAATCCGGCTTTTCGCTCATTGGTTTCGTTATCGACTTCTTCTCGCTTTGCTTTGTCCTTCATTTCATTAAATGGGACCTGATATCTTTCGAAGCACAGCCAATCCCGGTATTTAATATAGGCTTTGATGACGGCCAATTCGGCCACACCCACCCTATCTTGTTCGCCGGTTCCTATACCCACCGTGCAACCATCTTTTACATAGATTACAGAATTGGAGCTGACACCCTGCTCGACTGCCCAACCAAAGACCATATCTTGAATCTCCCTTTCAGTTGGTGCGCGTTCTATGGCGTATTCCTTATCTTTATAGATCACTTTAGCGGGGCTTAGATCCGAGCCTGACCGAATAGCATTAATCTGAGACTGTTGGACTATTATTCCTCCATCCATTAAAGATTTGAAATCTACAAAACGCAGGTCGAGATATTCTTCCAAACGCGATATACCCGGAAGAGCAAGAATACGGAGATTTTTCCGGCGCTTTAGTATTTCCACTGCTCCCTCAGCATAGTCCGGCGCGGCCACTACTTCCAGGTAATTTTCGGAAACCATTTCAGCCGTGATCTTGTCCACGGCACGATTAAATACGGCTGCACCTCCAAAAGCCGCTATTCGATCAGCCTTGTTAGCTCGACTGTAAGCTTCTGTGAGGCTGTCGTGAATTGCCACTCCCGAGGGATTATTATGTTTCATGATGGCACACGCCGGCTGTTTCATTAAATATTTCAAAATCTGCAGAGCATTGTCCACATCCGTGAAGTTGATTTTCCCCGGATGTTTCCCTGATTGAACCATCTGGGCTTCCGTGGTCGAACTGACCAAACCCAAACCCGGGGTTATAAATTTACAATCTCCGAGTGCCAGAGCGCCTCCGGTGAGCTCGTACAGAGCCGCCTCCTGGCCTGGATTTTCACCGTAGCGAAGACCTTTTTCTATCAGATCACCCGAGGACTCAGGGATCTTCCAGGACTTTTTCGTGTACTCCAAAGTCTGATCGCCGAATGTAATCTTCATTGTCCGCGGGAAATGGTCATCCATTATGGTCCTGTACTTCTTCTTTATATCCTCCATAAAAATACCTCCTTCGGGTCCTCCATGTACGTTTATATCAGAGCACCATTATACGAATTTACGATGGACGGTAAACGGTTGTAAATCGATTCATGTTAACATGGTACCGCCCCATGCTCTTGCGGTCCGGTCTTCCAACAAATTCTGAGCTGTGCTACTTTGGTGCAAACCGGATCGGAGTGGCTGAAGTGAAAAAAAGATCGTTCGTCTCATGGCTAGGCATATTTGTTGCCGGATTTGTTTGTGGCGTGGTCTTTTCGGCTTGGAAACTCGACAAACACGGCTCGCCTGAGTCAGTTTCTGCTCCCGGTATGCGTGAAAAAAGCACCGCATCGGACGTTCAGTCTCGAATCGTGGGTCTTGAAAAGATGTTGGCCGTGAACCCCAATAATGCCGAGGCATTGGTTCAATTGGGCAACGACTACTTCGACATGGGCAATTATGAAAAGGCCGTGGAAATATATCAGCGATCGCTAGCCGTGGATCCCCGAAATGCGGATGTGATTACCGACATGGGTGTCGCGTACCGCAAAATGGGAAAAAGCAAAGAAGCAGCCGACGCTTTCCGAAAAACCCTGGAGGTGGACCCGGACCACGCCTTGGCGCTGTTTAATCTGGGGATCGTGCTAAGGGATGATTTGAAAGACTACCCGGCCGCGCTCGAAGCATGGGAGGCTTTTCTTCAAAAAGCCGGGGATTCCCCTCACGCGGTAATGGTACGTCCCTGGGTCAAACAATTACGTGAAAAGGCCGGATCGGTTCCCACCCAACCCGGTACAGCCGAGAAATAGTTTGGCGAGTTCAGTCGGTTTCCCAAATCAAAGCCACGGTCGGTCAAAACTTTTGGCAACTGGTACAACTTCCCGACACTTTCCCTGAATATCAACATTTCAGTACAAATAACTACAATTTATTGTGTAATTATAGGGTGTTCTGTTCATATTAGAAGAATTAACCGCGACAATTTTGCTCAAGCTTGTTGATCAGACGTTCGCCTATGGCATTCCTTCAGTTACGAGCGGCCAAATACCTGTCATTGCGAGCGGAGCGAAGCAATCTCCAGCTTGGGGGATTGCTTCGTCGTTTCACTCCTCGCAATGACAAACCACAGCACCCTCGCAACTGAGGAATTACCGCCTATGATATATCAGTCATATATTGAGGAATGTTACTTAGATACTACAATGTTATACATTAATAATATCTAATTTAAATTGTAGATTGACTAATCTATCATACCTATGATATTATCAATTTAATCAAACAACATTTTCAGTTTTAGAGCAAATTTAAACCGTTACTTTAGAAAACGGTCTTTAAAATTTGATGCGACTCAATGCCTCTGCATCAGTAGTTGCCATATAGTCGCACATATTTTTTTTTTGACTTCCTTAAATTTGACCGGCCGATCCGGTTCAGCAGGACAAAATGGGTATGGCTTTAGTGCGTCGTGTTTTACTGTGCTTCGTGTTGATTTTGGTCTTTGGGGGCGCTGATTGGGCTAAGTCTCAGAATGTTGTGCCTTATCCAACAGCCACCTATCTCGTCGGTCCAGCATCCGAATCTCCTCCACAATGGTTCGGACTTTCAAATGAGGTCGGCGTAAAGAAATTTTTCAACAGCTTTACTTCTTACCAGTTCCCCAACCCTTTTCCGCCCCAGCAAGATCCTCTAAGTCGATTGGAATTTCCCATAGATCAGTGGTTTCTTGGTCTTAAAAGTCGATGTAGAGGCAGTTGGTGGTCCATAATCGGAGAGGGTTGGATAAACATATCCGGAGAGAGCGGCCTCAAGATGCAGGATAGTGACTGGGACGACGAGAAAAATCTCTCTCAGAAAACCGTTTTCAGCGAGTCACAATGCAGATTGAACAGAGGGATTATTCTGGATCTGGCTGCGGGTTTGGGCAATCCTGTCCCCCGATTTTTTAATGCAGTTCCATTGGTCGGTCTCAGGTATCAATATTTCTATTTCACCACCCATGACGGAACTCAAACCGCCCTCAACGGATGGCCCGTGGATTTGCCCGGAGACGGGATAGAATTCAAGCAGTGGTATTACCACATTTATTTTGGCGGCAATTTTCACACATTTCTCAATTTCGGAATTCCGAGAACTCCCATGAGCAGGGTTCGCTTAGATTTCCAATTCGATTACGCTTTAGTTCGTGGGACGAATGAAGACTTGCACCTGCTTCGTGAAGGCAGGAGAGTGACGGAGCAAATAACCAATGGACATTGTTGGCATCTGCTCACAAGTTTGAGCTTCATATCTTCAAGCAGGCTTGCCACTAGGATCGAACTGGATTTGAAGCGGACTTTGACTCACGGTGGACATCTTTTGACCAATAGTCTGTTCGATATCAATTTCTCGTTCGATGGGTCGAGAGTCTGGTCGGACCAGTTGTGCGTTTCTGGGATGTTTGAAATTGCTCTGTGAGAGGAAGATCTTAGAAGTAGGCGGCAAACTCGACCTTGAACATCTTCCATTCCATATCCAATTCCCAGTTTGCAGGCCCTCCAAAACTCGTTATGGTCGCTGAATCAGAAAATTTAAGATGGCTCCAATCGAAACCCAATTTACAGGCCAGATCGAAACGATAAATCTGTGGGCGGAATACCAGGGTGGCTCCATAAGAGGTATATTTTGAGCCTGCCAGAGGCAAATTGTAATACGCGTCAAAATGAACAGGCATACCCAGTATAGCGGGAGGCATATACCTAAAATAAAGTCCCCATGTCCAAGGCTTCCCCCCTGTTAGATCGATACTATCAAGATTGGCCAACTTACCTTCTGCAGTCGTGGTGGTGAAAAAGCTCCCGTTTAAGCTCGGGTTGACCAAATATCCGTCCAGGGAAGCTCCAAAAGTAAGCCATTCATGCTGCACCGCATCCAGATCCAAGCCGAGCCTGACACCGCTCCACTGTAATTTGGCCAACCTATGGTTGATGCTTTTATTATCAAAATAGTAATAACTGCCTCGCAAGCCGAACCTCCACAGACGCAGATCCGCGCGAATGTCAGTGTACGATGGTCCCTGATCCAATGCCGCATAGGAGAGCAGGTCCAAGTCCAAACCGCCTCCTGTCAACTTAGCCGAAAATACATTCGCAAAGCCGTACCCGGTCCCCATTTCGCTACGGAACGTATTGCCGATGCCGCATTTGGGCAGGATAGGCCCACAGAATTTTTCGAGAGTTGTAACCGGCTCAAATGATCCCACAAGTGGGAACGAAATCATCGATCCCACAGAGCCGCCACCACTCTGAGCCGAAGCATAGTCCTGTATCCCGACAACCAAACCCATCACCGGGACAAAACAACACGCGACGGACCTCAAGAATCGCTTCCAATCGGTCCCCATTAAGCAGCCCCTTAAATAATTACACACAAATCTTTACATTTGCCATTTAATCACAACGTGATGGATCTCGTCAAGCAATTTGCCGATAATAATTGCCTAAATCGTACAAGCCAAATTGAATCCAGCCTCTATTGCGCCCCCAACACGACCCCCTTTATTTGCATCGCCGATCACACGAATATCGATGCCCTTCCCTTCGAGCTCGACAGCCAGAGACTTCTCAGGCCGAGACCCCATGGCGAGCACTACAGTATCTGCCGGGAGAGTTACGTCGTTTCCTTTGGAATCGGTATACACCACATTTTCAGAAGATATCTCCTTCATTTTCGCTTCAGTTATGAGATTAACTCCCCGTAATTGGAGCTCTTTCAGGAGCACCCATCGAGTAGTAGGTCCGATGTCTTGGCCCAATCTTGGGGCCATTTCGATCACAGTCACTTTTTTCACGCCTCTGACCATCAATTCTCGCAAAACTTCCGGAGTTTCGGCCTCGTGAAGCGTCAAGAAATAAAGCTGCTCCGGGGAAATTGTTCCTTTCTCCGCTAAGAACAACGCAGTCTCCAATCCAACCGATCCCCCCCCGACTACCACTACCTTGGCTCCGGTATGAGCGCGGGCTCGGAGGACGTCCCATGCCTGAACCACGTTGGGCGCTTCGACAGCTTCAATGGGTGGTTTGAATGGGGCCGCGCCGGTCGCCACAACCACGACATCCGGCCGTTCTTCAGCCACGGATTCAGGAGTAACCTCCATTCCAAATCTTAGTTGGACGTTCGTTTTCGACAGCATCGTCATGTAATAGTCCAGCAGGTATCGGTAATCCGGTTTCCCCGTTACCTGTGAGAACCATTCCACCTGCCCGCCGATGTGATTCTGTTTTTCACAGAGTATCACCTGATGTCCTCGCTGTGCGGCCGTAATGGCAAATTCGCAACCGGCGGGTCCTGCGCCTGCCACAAGAATTTTCTTGGGTTTAGATGCAGGGCTCACGCTGACTTCGGCTTCTCTGCCCGTTCTCGGATTTATGGCACAGCCAACCGGCTGAAGTTTAAAAACGTGATCAAAGCAATTTTGATTGCAGGCAACGCAGTGGCGAATCTCATCGGCCCTGCCCTCTCGGGCTTTGTTGACGAATTCCGGGTCAGCCAACATTCCGCGGGCGACGCCCACGAGGTCTGCCACATTTTCCCTGAGGATCTCTTCGGCAATAAATGGATCGTTAATTCTGTTACACGCAATCACCGGGACTGAAAGTCGTTCTTTGATCCCTTTAGCCAGGTAAGCGTAGCCAGCCTGGGGCAAATCCATTGTGATTTGCGGCACTCTGCTTTCGTGCCACCCACCCGTCACATTGATGCAATCCGCTCCGGCGTCTTGTGCGGCCTCCGCGAACTCTCGGGCTTCCAAATTAGTGTGGCTCCCTGGAACAAAATCATTACCGGCCACGCGCACGATAACTGCTATTTCAGAGCCGGCCACCTTTTTCACTCTTTTTATAGTCTCCACTCCGAACCGAATACGATTCTTCAGAGGGCCGCCATAGTCGTCGTCCCGTTTGTTGGTCTTGGGCGACAAAAATTGAGAAATGAGGTAACCCGCAGAAGCAAGCACTTCTACCGCGTCGAAACCGGCTTCCTTAGCTCTTCGCGTGGATTGAGCGAAATCCTCTTGCACTCGGTCGATCTCTTCCAATGTCATCGCCTTCGTCTGTTGCCGTGTAAAGTAGCTTGTAAACTCTGACGGAGCCAACAGGGGCAGCCCTTTCATGCTACAAACGGAATAAGCGCCGGCCATGTACAGTTGTACAGCGACTTTTGAATCGGCGTTATGAATAGCATCCGTGAGCCGTCGCAATCCGGGAATGAAGCGATCGTCTTTGATGGACAACATCAGGTCCATTCCTGATGCCTCGTCATCGATTTCAGCGCCGCCGATTATTATTAATCCTGTGCCCCCGCGGGCACGCGCAGCGTACATGTTTATGAACTTATCGGTCATTTCGCCGTTGGGCGTGTAATTAAGGGCCATAGCCGGCATGACAACTCGGTTGGACAAATGCATGGGACCCATAGTGATTGGTTCGAAAAGTCGCGTGATCACAGAAACCTCCTAATTCTTTTATTCAGATTGGTTACGTCATGCGCCTTTGAATTTCGCGTTTCGCTTCTGCATATACGCAGAAATCGCTTCCATCAAATCTTCCGAAGGTAATATCATGCTCGATCTGGCGGCAGTGTAATCCAGAGCCCGCTCCAAGGTGGCTTCTTCGCTGTACAGGAATACCTCCTTTGCACCTTGCACTGCCAAAGGGGCATTATTCGCAATTTCGAGCGCCATTTCTTCGGCCGCGCGGTCTAGTGTTTCTTTATCGGGATAGACATAATTGACCAGTCCAATAGCCAGGGCTCGATCGGCGTCTATTCGATTGCCGCGAAAAGCCATTTCACGAGCGTGTGCTCTGCCGACTACCTTCGGTAAGCGTTGAAGTCCGCCGACGTCTGTAATGATCGCGAATTTTGCTTCCGGAAGAGCAAACTTAGCATCTGCGGAGCAGAGCCTAAAATCGCAGCATAGAGCTATTTCTAAACCCGCGCCCAAGCAATTCCCGTGAATTACACCGATGGTCGGCTGACGTAGCTGCTCAAAATCATCATGTATGCGTTGAATATGTTTCAATTCTTCAAAGAATTTAGTCTTCTGAGCAGCGGAAGCCTGGTTGGTAATTGTCGAGAGCACCTGATTTTCAGAGCTCAGGTCTAGTCCCGCTGAAAAGGATTTCCCTGCCCCACTCAGCAAAATTACGCGAGCCTCGGTGTCCCGCTCGGCAGCTTTGACAGCTTCTCCCAGTGATTCCCACAATGCCGAATTCATTGCATTAAGCTTTCCAGGCCTATTGAGCGTAATCAAGCCAATATGGCCACGGAGTTCATACGTGACCAGCGCTTCCTTACTCGTCGGATCTGGAGTCATCTTCCGAACCTCCCGTTGAAAAGCATCTGAAAGGATTATTCAAGAAGTTATCTCATATTGTGATTTATGATTATCTGCAATATAACGCGTGGAACTATGCCCATCATATGCCGCTTTAAGCGCCTTCAGATCGGTCGGCATCCAATCCGTGTACCAGAGGCGAGGGCTGGGACCCACCTCTCATGGACTCTCTATCAAGAGATGCCTTTATTTTCAGTTCCAATACATTATGTTCAAGAGACGGTATACGATCCGATTCCGGGCGAACTGCCTTGAGACATTCCAAGAGCATTTCCTGAAATTGCATGTCCGGCGTTTCGGGCACGGTCTCCAGCAATTTCATTGCCTCATCAGGTTTTTCCATTCCAAGAAGACAGTGTACCCGTTTGAGTACCTGAGGACCGAATGCTTTCGGACACCGCATAGTAATAACCGAGGGCCCATGAGAATTTCCCGGTCCCAGCCAGGGTGTCTGCCAAAGCATTGAGAGCCGCGGGCTTCCGATCCAGCAGTCCGGCCATGCGATCTATATCGGCTCTTTTGCCAAGCTTCGCCAGTCGTTGGACAAGATTAAGGAAATGCCCCGGTTTTTTCAAAAGTTCCTGTTGGTCGAAATCGCGCAATGCCAAATAATATAAAATCTCATTCTGTTCTTTCAGCAGATCCAAATCCGCGAACGCGAATCTGTTTCCGATCCGGAGATTCTTCATCTGCTCAAGGGTTTCGACCTGTAGCACTTTGAAAACTTTATGTATTTTGGCGTGGATTTGCACTTCCTTACTGCGCAATTCTTCCTGATAATAATCTTCGGGAAAAACAAAGAAGAATTTGGCCTCCTCCCCATCCCTTACTCCAATAAGACCCTGTTCAAAGGCGGGTAGCAAAAGCCCCCTTCCGAGCAGTACATCCCAGTATTTTCCTGATATTCCGGTGAATGGGATATTGTCGATCCAACTGCGCGAATCGAAAATGACGCGATCCGCGGGACCTGAAGGTTGGTCCGTTTCTTCGAATATGGTAATCCCCGACACGGTGTCTTTCAGGATGTTGCTATTAGCTTGTACCCTCTCGCCGGCCTCAAGGAAATGAATCATGAGATCGAATTCCTCGATAGCATTGGAAGCAAGTGCTCCAAGATGGCAGAATGCAGGCTCCTCGTGCAAATCGTCCTCATTCTCAAGAAGAAACTGTATTACATCAAAGATCCGCTGCTTGTAGTAGACGTCCCTTTCTATCTGTTCGTTGGCTAGGGTCCAGAGGTTTCGCACCTTTTTTATTTCGGCCTGAGACATGCTTTCCGTCTCATATTGATCCCCCGCGGAGATGTAAGGCGGCCTGTATCCGGCGACGGGCTTAATACCATAGCGCTCGGGCTGTTTCTCATAAATCGATCCGAAGTAGAGCTGCATCTGTTGCGAACCCGAATTCGACTGAATAGGCACCCCTAAGGAGCGAACGAATTCGATAGTCCTTCGGGCATCCTCAATGGTCTCACCGGGAAGTCCAAAAATAGAGAACAGCTCCGCGTCCATGCGCAACGACTGGACCTTTTTTACATTTTCTTTCAGATGCTCCAGTTGTATTCTCTTATTTGTTTTTTCGAGAACGTCTTCACTTCCTGATTCCAGGCCGAACGCGACAGTATCCGCGCCGGCTTCATGCAATTTTTCTAAAAGGGCCGAATCTACAAAATCCGAACGGGTTTGGCACCAGAATGGTGTAGAAATCCCTCGATCGATTTTTTTCCGGAGCAGTTCCTCTGTCCTGATCCTGTCTTGAGTGAAATTTGGGTCAGCGAACCAAAAGCGTTCAACTCCCATTTTGGATAGGAATTCCATTTCCGAAAGCACTCTTTCGATTGAGTGGTAGCGGACTTTAGTTTTGCAAATTCTTGGAGTGACGCAAAACCGGCATGCATGAGAGCAGCCTCTGGAAGATAGCAAAATCGCAGTATTTTTTCCTTCCAGATTCAATACGCCTGTGAGGTAGGGTGACGGGTATAAATCCAAGTCGTCCGGCGGTTCCGGACCAAGTCCTGTGTCGACCAATCGTCCGTTGGAGCGGTATGTTATGCCGTTTACGTGCTCGAGCGTTCCTGCGGCATTTAACAATCGGGCCATTTCGGGCATCACCAGTTCCGCTTCGCCTCGAACCAGAGCGTCCACGTCTTCCAATTCTTTCAGTGCATCGTTAGGAGCAACTATCGCCTGGGGTCCTCCGAGAACCACGTAAATGCGGCGATGTCTCGATTTGATGTACCTGCAAAAGAACCGGATGCGATCCAACGTGCTCTGATATGCTGTAAAACCAATGACCGGCGGATCCAGACGACGTATCCATTTTTCCAAATTCGCTAAGGAAAGGGGGCGATCACGCAAATCGTCTAGAATTACGCCGCGCCACCCGTTTTTCTTCATTGAGGCAAGAATATAACCCATGGAAATGGGTATGCTCTCCGACGCTTCATATCCCACGTCATGGTTTACGTTAATAAAGAGAAAAGCCAATCGGATCCTCTAATGTTCAGGGGATAAGTGATGCACCATATCACTAAATAAGCCACACGAATAGATAGTGATGTTGACCGATACGTCGGGAAACTGTAAGAGCATTTACCTATGAAAAGAATTAAAAGCCCCTGGTATGAAATCATATGGATGTCCGTTTGGAGTGCCGCTCTTGCCGCCATTATCGGAACCGGAATGTTCGATGCACGGGAAACCGTAGGATTGATTCTCGTTTGGGCTGTATTGGTGGGTATAAGTGTTTACTCACTTGTGCTTTTTTTCAGGTCCAACAGAAAGAACTTCTCGAGGCCCGCGAGTCCCGCCCCGGTAGCGCCGGGATTGAATGCGCCCTGCCCGTGCGGATCAGGGAGAAAATATAAACGATGTTGCGGGGCCAAAAATAGATGATGGTGAAAGGACGTCCGAATGCCATTCAATGAAGAACTGGAGGCACGCGTAAACCAAATCGTATCTGGTTGGAAAAATACGGTCGCGAAAAAGATGTTCGGTGGAATCTGTCATCTAATCAACGGGAATATGTTTTGTGGTGTATATAAAGATTTCCTGATCCTTCGAATCGGGGACGCAAGCGCTCAGGAATCATTCGAGCTACCGTACGTCAAGCCTTTTGATATTACGGGCCGGGCCATGAAGGGTTGGATAATGATCGATGAGAGAGGATTCGCGTCGGACGATAATTTGAATCAATGGTTAATCAAGGCAAAACAATTTGCATTGAGTCTGCCGTCCAAGTAAGCGGGCAATACAGGTCATGATTTCAGGTAGGTGTGCCGCAGAAGATTGGCCTGAACTCCATCATAATTGCCTACATCAAGATATCATAATAGGTCGTTTTAGCGCGCTGCTCTGAAGGTAGTTTCGATGGTCATTATCACGTGGTTTCTGGCCTGATCCATATTCCAACCGCTTTTGAGCAAACAAGTTAGATACATCTGTGCCGTCGCTCTCATTTCAGCTTCGGAACGAGCTTGCGCAATCATGAGCGGAAAGCGCGAGCAGTCAGGACGTCCTTGAGTTGCAGCAACCGGCTGCTGCGAGGGTGCGGAAGCTACTGGCGGAGGTGCGGAAGCTGCCGGCGGAGGGGGAGGAGCCGGTTGAAAATCATAACCGGGCTCGTTTCGCGCCGGTTGCGCGGCGTACCCCGTGGCAGGACCCTCAGGACGAGGCTTCGGTGGAGCCATTGCAGATTGGGGACCGTTCGGCGTATATGGACGCACCGAGCGAAGGTCGGTCTGATTCTCCTGTTCGGTGTATTCCGAGCGGCGTTTGGACCGCTTTCGAGGCGCATAGGTATCCGCCGGTTCAGGTTCTGCATGGTTTCCGCGGTCATCAAATTCAGGCGCTTTCGGAACGCTGTACGGAAAATCCTGAGCCAGGAGATTCCACTCCGGGAGTAATCCAATGACAAATAGTGCTGCCCAAAAGAAAACTAGACTGAATTTAACCATAACCCCTACCTGCAATTTTCCCGAGCGGGAACTATAGCACAGGTTGGCCGAATACCAAATTTCTGAGAGATAATAGACGAAAATCCGAAGGGTTATAAGTCGATTTCATATCTGTAAATCTTGTTTATCAATCCTTGCCTGGAGAGGCCTAGCCTTTTTGCAGAGAGGGTCCTGTTCCCCAGGCAATCTTTCAGAGTCTCACGGATCATTTTTTCTTCCAATTCGTCGATGGCCTTCTTGAGTGTTCGTGGTGTTCTGGGCTTTTCCGTAAGGCTCTCCGGAGATGTGGTGATCCGGGGCGAGAGACATCGGACCGAAAGGCTCGATCCTTCCACGCACAAAATGTGGGCGCGTTCTATTTCATTCTCCAGTTCTCGGACATTGCCCGGCCAAGGGTACCGGTTCAAAAGTTCCATTGCTACAGGATCGACCCCTCGAACTACTTTTCCCGTTTGAACGGTAAATTTATCCAAGAAATGTCGAACCAGATGGGGGATATCTTCGACCCTTTCTCGTAAGGGGGGGAGCGTAATCGGAAAAACATTGACTCGATAAAACAGGTCCTCCCGAAAAAGGCCCTGTTCCGCGGCAGTGTCGAGATCGGTATTAGTGGCGGCCACGAGGCGTACATCAACCTGTTGATTACCAGTCTCGCCAACCGGTTTTATTTCGCCAACCTGCAATGCCCGAAGGAGCTTCACCTGCATTGGTGGGGAAGTTGCTTCTATTTCATCCAGGAACAGGGTGCCCATATGGGCCGCTCGAAAGACCCCTTTTTGATCGGCCACCGCTCCTGTAAAGGCGCCCCTCTTGTGCCCGAATAGTTCGCTCTCAATAAGTTCGGAAGGTACAGCGGCACAATTCAGGCAGATGAATGGCTGCTCAGCTCTGGGACTTAGCTTATGCACCGCTCGAGCAACCAATTCCTTCCCTGTTCCCGACTCTCCTTGAATTAAAACCGTCGCGTCTGTGGGAGCAACTTTTTCAATTAGCCCGCGAACATCGCGCATGGCCCACGTATTGCCGACAATCTCTCCAAGTGGATCGGGATGACGCAGTTGCCGCTTCAATGTTAGATTTTCCTGCTTCAAAAGAGAGGCCTTCTCTCGCAAACGATTCCATTCCATGGCCTGTGAAATGGAGCGTGCCGCCTGCGATGCCAGAATCTCCAAAACTTCCAGGTCCGTAGGGGTGAAAACACCGGCCCGTTTATTAAGCACCTGGAAAACCCCAATTACCGCGCCACCTGGGGAGCGCAAAGGGACACAGAGAAGGTTTTTTGTTCTAAAACCGGTCCGAGGATCGACTGCCCTGTTGAATCTCGGATCGTTATAAGTATCGACAATATTGAGGCATTCCTCGTGAGTGAAGACCCAGCCCGCAATACCTGATTCCCACGGAATCCTTATTTGATCGTGATGTAATCCTACACCGGTGTGAGAATAGAGTTCCTCAGATTCATAATCGGCTAGGAATATCGTGGCGCGTTCCGCGTTCATTACAGTAGGTGCTTCACGAACGAGCAAATCCAAAAGTGACCCGACGTTGGTTTCCCCGCTCATGAGCATTCCCATTTTGAACAGTAAAGATATCCGCTCCAAATACGAGCCCAGTGGTCGCCAGGAAGACCTGGGGCGGTTCGAATCCTTTTGAATACCCAAGGCCTCTTTGAGCAGCGTGATATCCATATGAATCGTTAGGGCCTGGAACAACTCATCCACTGAAATTTTGCCGCTAAAAAGGAGTACTTCATGTAGAGATTTGCCGGATTTTTTGGATTCGCGTATTGCTGTGGAATAATCATCATTACTAATTCTTCCTGTTTCCAGGAGCAGCCGACCTATGGAATGCCGGTCAACCATTTCTCTCCTCCAGGGCGGGGCCGTATAGTGCTATCTCTCCCGTACGGCCATGGATGATCATCTTCGTCCCAACAACAACTTCCCTATCATTAAAGGTTACCGTTTCCGGTTTTCCCGCGAACTTTGTGATCTGGCGCACTTGCCCCACATACACTCTTCCGAGGGCCTTGGCGATATCCGCGGCGTGCGCGCCTCGCCCCCCTAGACGACTGACCAGGCCTGTATTCACAGGCAGCGAAAAAATTTCCTCCATTATCTCCTCGGGGATCGGGTCGTTTACCACGAAAATAAACCCGTCAAGTTTTTCCCGTTCGGAGAGCTGTTCGTTCATGGCATCAATTATCGACTGAGCTTTATTTATATGCCTGAACGGGGCAATCTGATTCCGGTCCGTCACCATGATCCCTCTAAAAATTTTGCCTGATACACCAGTGCCTTGGCTTATAATTGGATATCCGAAATCTTTTAGAGACTGAACCCTTTCTTTTCGCTCTCTGTCTTTGCGAATTTGAAGGACATACACCTTTCCTTTTTCGATCGTGTATTCTATCCGTGTGTCCAAACTCAAACGCTCGGCTGTCCGGAAGAGAATTGACGATAATTCTTTCCAGGCATCAGGCATTTGCGAGGATAGAGTCTCCTGGCTGCGCCAAAAATCAAAAACTGGGATTGTAGGCACTTTACCATCTACCACATCAGTACCCTGATCCGCCAGCGCAAAATCACCCCTCAAATCCATACTGAACGGATTATACGACACCACGCCTGTCCCGGAGGTATCGCGTTCCATGTTACCGTAGACCATGCCTTGAACGATTACAGGCGTACGCCAATCGCCGTGTATTCTTGCGGCTTCCTTGTATTTACGAGCCGGCAGGCTCTCGGGCGATCGCATAACAGCGACAGCGCAATAAATCAGGATGTCAACAAATTGCCCGTTATCGAGTAATTCTACAGCCTTGGGCGCAAGTTCTCCGACCCGCCTCTTGTACTCCAGCGCCACCTCCTTCATCTGCTCCGGGCTCATCTGGGCTTTGCTCATTATGCGCAGTCGGTTCTTGCTGTCATCTATTATTTCCTGGAATTCTTCTCGCTCCACTCCGAAGACCGATTGACTGAATTCCTGTAAGAAGCGCCTGTAGCAATCGTAAGCGAACCATGTATCCACTATTTTGGCGAGGCCTTCGGCTATTTCATCATTGATGCCCACATTGGTGATCGTGGTCATCATACCCGGCATGCTGATCCTGGCGCCGGAACGCAGCGAGAATAATGCAGGATTTGAAGGATCGCCAAGCTTCCTTCGCCAGCGCTTTCCCAATTCCTCGACGGCCTGGCTAAGCCCTTCGCGGAATGCCGCATCGGCCAGCAATTTTCCCGCGTCTTTCCAGGGTTGGTCAGTGGTTATGACGAAATAAGGAGGGGTCTTCTCCGCAAAGCGCAACAGCAAAGCTTTTAATCCGATTTTACACGCAGAAACCTCCGGCTCATCCGGGAAATAAAACGACGTCGGTGGGTGAGCCGGGGTTGCGGTTTCCACAACTCTTCTGCCGGATTCCGCGAGTCGCTGATTCAAGAATCCTTCAATTTTATCCACAAACGTTTCCAGTACACGGAGATTGCCGTCTCTGGCCTGGAGATCCGAGATATAAAGGGTCTTCAGATAATTCTGGAAAAAGTCCGTATCCGGAATTTCTTTGAGTGTCGTCAGATCCTTAAGCTTTCGCGGGAGTCGCTCCATAGGACAAAAAGCGAGAAAATTGTCGAACGGCCCCTCGAACCAGTTACGATAAAAGACATGAATATCGTCCAGTTCGCTCTTAATCACTTTGAGCAGATCCCTCACCTTGTCCAAGGTAAGTCCCAAATCCCCGGCGAAATGCAGATCACGTCCCGCCTGAAGCAAGTAGTAACTGGAATGGCCGTTTACTGATAAGCCGCGGACCAAATGGTCCACAAAAGTAAGAGCCAGGGGCATATTCTCATGCGTGATTTCATCAAAGTATATGTTGTTTATGGTCGTTGCGAGGGTTTCTTGAAAGCTTTCGGACAAGAGGTCTTTATTGAACGCCTCGAATCGCGGTTCCATGTATGTAGCTTTTTGAGCGTAAGCATGACCGGCTTTTTTCGAGCGCGAAATTATCGGGGTTTCGGGTTGCTCTTTTCTGATCCGTTCAATCTCTCGAACATAATCTTCCGTCCCTTCGGTGAGCGTTACCCACGGCGGCATAGGTTCGCGTATATCCGGTGTAAGGAATCTCTCTTTCAGTTCTCTACGCTCTTCAATAATTCGATCGAGTCGTTCCAGATCTTCAACTACACCTGAACCGGACGTTGCCTGCCGCGCGAACGAAATATTTGTTGTACAGGCCCTGGAGCAGGTCGATCACATCCAAAACCATTCGCCTTGAAAACTCCGGCCATGTATCATTTTTCCTGTAGACCGAAGTGTCCAGCGATATCAATGCCATCATGCCATCTTTATCGGCAAGGTCTATGTTCAGATCGGCAAAAATCCGGCTGCACAGTTCGTTTATCCCCTGGGATTCTTCCGACGAGCACCATTTATCAAGGGTCAAATAAGGCATAGACTCTTGAGGCATCCACTCAGCCAAAGCTTCACGTTGGCCTGTGGCAAAGTATTTGATTATGCCCTGGCAAAAATAAAAATTTTCAATGCTACCGCGCCAGTGAATATCCCCGCGCAGTTTGCCCAGGAAATTGCCGATGGGCTTGACCCCTCGATTCGCTAGCTCCTTTGCCAACCCGGCAGCAGTGAGCCGAAGCGAATCCAAAGGACCTATATCTTTGAAAGAATACGGGATTGCTTTGATCAATGTCCGGATGAGAAAATGAGTTATAGGCGAATTGGCGCGCAGCAAGCTTGAGATCCAATATTGAATCAGATCTTCATCACATAATCGGGTTCGCCCGATTTCAATTTGAACTGTTAAATACGGAATAGCCCCGTGCATTATTCTCGGGTTGGCAGCGACAATGGCCATCAAGCTCTTGATATGCTGCACGTGAGCTTGTGTAATTCCGGCCTCTTCGGCAACAACCAATGGTTCACCGGTGTCATCGTCTTCAATGGTGTACTTTGTCTCTTTCGGAAAGATGAGAGGCCTTTTCACAAGGTGCTCGATGAGGACATCGGCCATGAGGAAATATTTCGCCCGGGCAAGGGTGACGCCCAGCGCTTCAATCGCCTTCAAAGAGGAGATTACCTCGTCAGTGTTATTGGAAGAATAAGCCCTGTCGAGGAACAGCGTGGCGAAAAAGTCCACCAGGTCCCGGGAGGCTCGTTTCCCTGTTTTCTCAAGCCTGACGACGATCTGGCAAATCCCTTCAATAAGGAGGTCTTTGATTTCCTGTTTGTCCACCTCCAGGATTTGGATGGCCAAGATTCTTGAAAACGCCTCTTGAGCTTTTGGCGGGAGCGCATCGACAAACTCCTGAAACGCTGAAAGGATCAGCTTCCATTGCGCGGCGAGTCCACTAATAAAAGCTATGCCCTCGGTAATTTGGGCCTCATCCAGTTGCGCGCTGTCCTCCAGGGCTGCGGTATATACCTGTCGCCTCGATTCGATCTCTTCCGCGCAGTGCAGTTTTATACGCGCCAAGATTTCCGTGTAGAAGCGTTCTTTTTCCGGAAAATCGGTTTCAGCAACAGCCTGTTCAAGGTTCGCCAGTAGGTCCGAGGGGCATGGCTGAATTTCCCCCAGCGCGGTGACAAGTGCCCGAGCGGCCATTAAATTTATTTCTCGGATAAGCTCCCGGCCCGATCCATCAGTCCGCTTTGCCAATGCCGATCTGATTCCCGCTACTTCCAGGACCCGGCGCTCAAATGAACTGGAAGGATTTGCAAAAACCGTAGAAATCAGAAAATTCATAGCCTTCTGCACAAACGGGAGATACGCGGGTAAGCTATTTTCGTCCGTTGACCTGAGTATGCTTTCTACGATCCTGCAGATCGCATATTCCCCTTCAGATCGGGCCTGTGCATCAAAAGGCTGGAGATTCGCCGCGCAGAGGAAATTCAGCAGGATCTCGAGAATCTGTGACAGGTGCCCTTCAAGTGCTTCGTTATCTCGTTCGAGGGAGTATCGTGTAAGCGTTCTGACCAGATCGAGCCAGTTCGGAATTTCATAAATTACCGGGATCAGGTTTTCCCTGATTGCCTCGCGCCTACCCTGGAACGAAGTAAGGTAAACGAGTTCTTCGAGTGATTCAGCGGGAAATTTGGGAAAGAGAACAACCTTCGAGTCGGTCTGTTTGACATCGACCAGATATGGAGCGGCCTCAGCTCCGGTTCGATCCAGGACCATGAGGACGTTTTCCAGGCGATCCACTTCGAAAGTGGTCCCTTCACCGAAGTGGGTGCCGCAGCGATCCAACACCGCTGCCATACCTGCTACTTGATAGGGGTTGAGCGGCTCTCGCCTGCCTATCTGCGCAATAAGCTCTCTGGTTTCCAAATCATTATCCGAGCAAAGTTTTCAACAGTTTAAAGGTAAATCATTGTAATTGCCACCGCAAGAGAAAGAGGAGTGCGCGAGAGTCACGGTTCGCAGGCTCCGCCTGGGAGGCCTACCCGGAACATTGGCCGGCCCGCTCATGCAAAGAGTCGGCTCAAGCCGGAGTAAGTTACCTGCTTCGTGCGATTCTTGGGAATTCGGCATGTAGGTATCCTCTCGGTAATTAAAAAGCTTGACAGCGATGCTGCTTGAATGTTAATGTAGCCACATTATCGATCATTGGGGGTCTTGCAATGATTTCCATAAACGACGCGGACAAGCACATATTTAACGATGATGAGCACCGGCTCACCAAATCGGGGATTCAAACATGGATGGCCTGGGGTCTTTTTTGGCCTGCTGTGAAGGCCGAGGCCAGAGACCCGCTTGGCTGCGAACTCGACGATGCTGATTTGACCGCATTAACCATTTTCAGATGCCTCTCGTATGCGGGCGTCCGTCTCAGGAGCTTCAGCGCAAGAACAAAAAGCAAAGTTGCCTTGCCGGATCAGCTTGCGGTGCAGTTCTCGTTTGATAAAGCAGGACTATCAAGCGATCAAAAGCAATTATTAGACTCCAATAGGGCAGACAAACGGCCGTTCCAGTCATATTTTGAGTGGCACAATTACAATGTGTGGATCGAAGTTACGACTGATATTCTAAAGGGGCCGAAACGGAGCAGTATTCCGATGTCTCGTGTCCGGTTTCTTCCTCAAACTCAATTGGCGGCAAATCTTTACCAGATGAGTGATAACCCGGGATTTTCAAGTCACAGCTTTATTGCGGTAAAACCGCATTATGAGTATATACGCAGCAAACTTCAAATAATGGGCGCTTGAGACCAGTCGCCTATTTTTTTTGCTCTAGTCTACTCGAACCTTCGAGCAACAGGAGACCGCAATGGAAAACCTTTTGAGGTTAGAGGATCTTGCCGAAATCACCGGATACAGCGTCGTGACGCTACGCCGCTGGTTAAAACAGGGCAGCGGGCCGAAATACCGGAAGGCTGGGCGATTTTATTTGTTCCTTCCTTCCGATGTTTCCGAATGGATTCAAAGCCTGGGCCCGGATAAGAGGCAATAAATGGCCGACACTATCATATATGACGGCGGCGCTATGGATCCGAGGGCGCTTAGACAGCAAGCCGGGTTGTGCATAGGGGCCTGTGCAAAGGCCGTCAAATGCCACCCGAACACATGGGGACGATTGGAGACTGGAGAGCTTTGCTTGCCTGAGATCGCGCCCGAACTGAAGCGCCGGATCAAAATCTTCCGCGCAAACCGTGATGCACAGTGCGAACACATATGATTCTTGTCGTTTCCTGAAACGGGGCAACCCGCTCTTTGTGTAAAAAGCGGGTTCCCCGGCATTTTCCCATTCCCGTTCCATAGGATCAGCCGATGAACTCTGATACTCAGATAATTATCGTGCAGGACAGCCGGGAGCAGTTCGGTTATGAGGGCTTATTCGAGCGTCCGTGCGTTATGGGAAGCTTGGATTCCGGCGATTATTCGGTCCTTGGGTTTGAACATCTGATCGGCATTGAAAGAAAGAGCTTGCCCGACCTGCTCAACAGCCTGACAAACGGCCGCCCCCGTTTTGAGATTGAACTGAAGCGAGCCCGATCGTTGCACAAATTCTACATTCTGGTTGAATGCACTTCTGCGGATTTGCTTGTCGCGGATTTTGGCGAAATGTCACGGGCGCACCCAAATTCAATTTGGAGAACAGTCTGCACCTGGTCTAATCGGTATCATCCTTTTCTTTTCGGCGCAACACGCAGAGAGTCTCGCGAAACTCTGTGAAGGGATCCTGGTCGCTTACGCCAAAGAGTTCCTCAAAGGCAGCCACGCCCTAACAAAAGCCGCCCGGTCGGTGAAGGCGTGATGATGCGGGAGAGGAAGAAGGGAAAATGTGGGAGAACCCGCTTTTCTCTTTCTTTCTTCTTTCCTCCGCATTCTTTCCCTTGCCCCGGTTTCCCGCTCATTTCCCTTTTTCTATTCCCTCTCGGCTCGCAAAAAGGCGGCAGCCATGATTCTTGATTTCACCCAATATCGCAATGCCCTCCCCCTGCGGCAGGTTATGAATGCTTTAGGCTTGTCGGTCAATGGGGACAGTATGATCCTTTCCCGGCCCACGGCGAAAAGCATCCATCCTGCAAGATCTACCCGGATCACGTCCACTGCTTTTCGTGCGGGTTTCATGAGGACTCCATCGGGCTTGTCCAACATGTCCTGAAATACGGTTTTGGGGACGCCCTTGAGTTGATTGCGGACCGTGGTGCATTACCTAGGCCGACAAGGGATCCCGCGTCTCAGAGGCATTACGAGGCCGTTAGGTCGATTTCTGAGATCTACTCCAGTATCTTTCATGATGCCCTGAAGAATCCCGAACCGGCGCTGGTGTACCTGAAAAGGCGAGGAATCAGCCGAGCTACAGCAGAGGGGCGAGTCGGGTTTCTTCCCGTCCAGGTATCGGCCGCCAGACGTTGAGGGTACCAAGAGGGCCGGTGTCTATTCGAAGAACGGGAATTTCCTCTTCTCAGGCCGACTCATAGTTCCGATCCTGCGCTACGGTCAGATCGTGTCGTTGTACAGGCGTGCCCTGATAAAAACGGAAACCACCGCACATTTATCCCGAGACCACGGACTCGCCGACTCCCGCGACCCTGTGGAACCTCGATCGCTGTGGCAATGCGAAACAGATCTTTCTGGTTGAAAGCATAATCGATGCGCTGACTATGATCGACCGTGGATTTGGCAATACCGTGGCGGTGTTTGGAACCCAGGGATTGACCGATGGCCGTTTGGATGCGCTGAAGCGGACACAGGTTGAGAAGGTTGTTCTGTGTTTCGATTCAGACACCAACGAATCAGGCCGGAAGGGTGCGTTAAAGGCAGGCTAAAAGCTCTTCCAGTCCAGGTATGAAGTGGAAATCATACGCTTGCCCTTGGATACCGGGCAGGAGAAGGTTGATCCCAATTCATACTTTAAAACCCATACGGCTGATGATTTCCGGGAGCTTCCCCGCAGAGATTTCTTTGATTGCATACTCGATACGGTTCCGCTGGATGGATCGACCAAACAGAGGTACAAGGCGCTTTTGCCTCTGCTGGAGCTGGTCGTGGGACAACCGGAATTGACGTGGAATGATTACGTTTCAGTCATCGACAAGAGGTTTCCCGGTTACGGCAAGCGCAAACTAGACAAGCAGATTGCGGAATACAGCAAGGCCAAATCGGAAGAGAACGAATCCGGACAAGATTCATGCCATTGGCCTATGTGGAGGTTATCCGCAACAAAGCCCCTGTGATAGGCTTTCACTGGAAAATTTACCGGTATGAAGGCGGTGTTTACTCCCAAGTTTACCCGGAGGAAATCGATCAACAGACAATCGAGCTGATTGGAGAGCAAGTCCAAAGTAGCAACCTGGACGCGGTCAGAAAAGTCCTGGCAGTGTCAGTTTTGTCAGGCCTGACACTGTGAATCCCCGCGGTGTCTTGAACCTGAAGAATGGGTTGCTGAACCTGGAATCTGGCACCCTGGATCCGCATACTCCCGAGGTCCTGACCACAGTCCAGACTGAGACCGCATTCGACCCGGCCGCTGAGTGTCCACTATGGTTGCAAACCATAGAAGAAATCCTGCCCGATCCTGAATCCCGCCACTTGTTGGCTCAAATCGCGGGCTACTGCCTGACGCCGGATAATTCGCACCAGAAGGCATTCATCCTTTACGGTGAAGGGTCCAACGGCAAGAGCGTCATTACCGACGTGCTGGAAGCGCTTATTGGCCGGGAAAACTTCGCTGCTCTCCATCTGAGCGACCTCAAGGAACGGTTCCGGCTTACGGAGCTGCAGAATAAGCTGGTTAATTTCATCAGCGAGGTGGAATCCAAAGGCCTGGTTGACGATGCGCTGGGCCGAAGGCGATTATAACCGGCGACCCTATTACTGCCGAACGCAAGAACCAGGACCCGTTCGTGTTCCGTCCGTTTGTTAAGCTGGTGCTCTCGTGCAACAACCTCCCGCGTTCTACGGACAAGTCTCACGGCTATTTCCGGCGTTGGATAATTCTTCCGTTCAACGTGACCTTCCCGCCTGACAAAATGGGATCGAGAGAGGGCCAGGCGCATCATCCAAACGGAGCTTTCCGGAGTGCTCAATTGGTCGATCGGCGGTTACAAACTCTTCTTGAAGGATGCGGGCCGTTTCATGAAGCCTTCGGCCGCCAAGGAAGCTTTGGAGCAATATAAGCGGGAAACCGACCCGGTGATCGATTTCGTGGAAGAGCACGTGACGGTGTTCGAGGATGACTCCCCCAGCACACTCCTGAAGATCTCATCCGGTGTACCACACCTGGGGCCAAGGACAATGGATATGAACCGCTGGGACAACATCAATTTCCGCAAGGCTATGGAGCGGACAACGGGAAAAGTGTGCTGTTTGTAAAACCAAATTCGGCAATGCCTTTCGTGGAATAACAATGCTTTGAAAAGGCTGTTGATGTTGAAACGAAGTGACCCCCTTATCGAACCGGTGACGAGTTGGTGACAAGTTGAAATGGGTAACGCTGCGAAATTACTGGAAGAGTGACGAGTCGGTGACAAGTTGGAATGGTATAAGTATATGAGATTACCGGGAAAGTGATGAGATGACGATTTTAACCCTATATCCGCTCCATACTTTCTTACTATTTTTCCCTCTCTCCCCTTTTTCTATTTATATCGTTTTTTCTACTAAGAATAGGGGGGTAAAGTTGTCACCTCATCACTTCTCCGTAAATATCAGGAATATATCTTACTTTAAGGTGTCAAAAGTCGTCACCAAGTCATCACTTTAACAAAGATATTAGGGGGATACCTCATCAAGAATGATCGGATCATAGGTTTGAGGTGTGATTTTGGAGAGATACCTTTTGCATACGCCAAAAATTTTCAAAAATCATCAGGAGTGAATTGAAATGAAGATTTTCGAGAGTTCTTAACTGACAATTCCTCTTTTCGGAAAGGCACAAAACACGTCGTTGCGGTCCCTGAGATTGCATGCTCACCCGAGCCCGAGATTATATCGTCTCCGCCCGACATCTCATTCTCCTCGAGGCCTGACAAATCTGAACCGATTGCGGCTCCTGCAAGTCTTATGATGAGGGCTGTGGTTATGACCGAGGCAAACGGACATTTTACAACGTTAGATCGTTAAAGATTTGCCGCCTGACCCGACGCCCGCCCTACATCGTATATTATCCAAAGGCTGACAAACCGGACTTTGATTGCGGCTCCTGCGACTCGCATCACAACGGATGGTGCCGAGCCGTCCCTGGCAAGCCGTTTTACAACATCAAGTTCCTGAAGGCTTGCCCTCTCATCGATCCACCCCGAAGCCTGAGGAATTTGGAGTCCACTCCGAATGAGCATGAAAAACCGTGCGTCTCGGTTAATACCCAATCACCCCGTTTTGTCCCTGAGATTGAATCCTCTGCAGACCGGATAAGCAGGGTGTCCCCGAAAGTCAAAGGGTTCAAAGCGCGTATTGATTATCTTGGGGATGTCGTCGTTGTCCTCCTCGCAATGAGACTATGGATTACGTCGTGTGCCGAGCAAAGCGAGAGATCATGGACCTCATAGCCGAGGACGCTATCTGCCCCAAGCGCTCGGAACACTGACCCTGCGCCGCAGACCCCGTCGCTTTGAACCTTGGCAACGCCTGACCGTTGAGCACTATGATGTGGTTTCCGTAGGTTTCTATACGGTGCACCCGGCGTGTGTGCGCGCAAATCGGCAGACGCCAATGGGTCTGCCCTATCTAGAAGCCCCGAGCCCCACGGGAACAGTAACAAAAAAGAAGAATGTCACTTTTTCACAAGAAAACTATCATTTCAAGACCTGACCCCGGATCATGCGTGACCCCGAATCATGCGAGTCATAGATTCCACGAATTCCGTGAATTCTGGTGACAATTCCGGCATTCCGGGACACCATACTTAATTCATAAAAGGACCTAGGGAGAGTGTTACTGTCTATTGATGGCTGGATTGGCGCGTGTTGTGGCTCCTGATCGCTATTATGGGTATCTTGAAAAGGCGGCTCTCGGAATGGCTGTTCCCGAAATCGGTTTTCCGATAATACTGTAGTGAATTTTCAGGCGTCCCCGATTCCTCTGTTCTGTAACTGAAGCCCTGTCATTTCAAAACCTGACCCCAAGATTACTGGAGGGATTCCCCTCCTGAGCAGTCCCAGACACGCGGGGATATACGAGATGTGGGGAAGAGAAAGCCCTGGAAGGGACTCCATTGTTTTTCGTTCGGAGGCCCTCCCTTGAAATTCTCCTTAGGTCTCCTGGATTAAAGGAGTCTATTCTTCTTTTCTTTAGTGTTCACCGCACCTGAAAGATGAGTCAAGAGCAGACCCTAACCCATAGTCTTACGCTACGAAATCAATATTAGCGGCATAATTCCGGCGATCTACTCCAATCCATCAAAAGCTTTGCCTTATCAAAAAGCCCTTTTCCCTGAGGGTTCCGCCGGCATCCACAAAGATCGGCTATAGGGCAAGGATCAGGAGTAATCTCCCTCGATGGCCTTCTCGGGCACGGGCACACGTCCACGCCCTGCCGGCCTACAGCTCGGCCTGGTCTCATCAATCGATGCTAGAACATGCAAGAGTCAAGACGTGATTTCTTCAAGGCTACGGCAACGACCGGAGCGATCCTTTTCGCGACCGCTGTCTCTCTGCCGGCGCGTCGGGTGCATGCCGTGGAAAAGGCGGAATCCGGTGACTGGAAACCCTCTTCGACCGAAGGGTCTTCCTCTCAATCATGAGCAGATCCTGAAACATCTGAGAACGGCCAAGGAGGTCGCCAGGAAACGGCGGAATTTGGCCACCACCCCTTTGCGCAGTGCTTGTGGCGCCGGATGGCGAGAAGGTGCTGATGAAACAGGGAAACCTGAGTTCGATCGCGGATGCCGAAACAGAGCTCTCACGGCGAGCGTTCGCGTGTACAGCCCCGATTACTTGTGGAGATACACTGTGATGATGTTCGAACCGTGCGTCATGTGCGCCGGGAACATCTATTGGGCCAACATCGGAAACCTGGTCTATGGCGTTGAGGAAACCACATTGAAAAAACTAACCGGTGCCAACAAGAACAACCCCACGATGAGCCTGCCGTGTCGCACGGTGTTCAAGCGGCAAAAGCCCATCCTGGTGCGGCCCTTTTCCGCATTGGACGGCGAACTGGTCGCCCCCCACAGGCCTTCTGGAAATTAAGCAATATTCAATCATGCGGTTCTGGTCCGCATTAATACCCAAAATTGATCTGTCGACTTTTCCAATTGTAGTCCTTTATCCTGCCTATATTTGCATCCCAAACCTCTCGTAGCGGGGTCAGGTCTTGTATTTTGACTCTCAAGAAGAAAGACCAAACCCCAAAACTTTTTTTTATGTGACAAACAAGCGTAGACAGGGACAGCTCGGACAGGAAAATACCAATCAGGTAAGCGTAATGCCAATACACCCCGTGCGCTGTTTAGGGCGTGACTCGTTGTCGCCTTTGCGCATTTCTTCTTTAGCGGCAATAAGGATGCCCTCGCCCGCAAGCAGGCCCAGTGACTTTTTCTCTGAAGTAAACCGCTTGAAATTCCGGGTATAATAATGATTAGCGCCTAGCATACCCGCAAGAGCCGTGAAGGCAAGACCTTGCCAGTGGAGAAAGGCGTCGGTATCAAAGCCACTGACCAAGAATGTTTGCGCCATTCTGATCAAATCGTTGAGAGATTCCATTTGCTTCCCCCTTCAAATTGACGCTGACAGCGAACTGGAGGAAAAGTTTCACCATTTAAAACGAAGACCTCTGTAAATTTATATAAATAGATATGGACAATTCCGAATTCCGGGAATTCCGGGTACACCATACTTAATTCATGAAAGGGCCGGGGGAGAGTGTTACTGTCTATTGATGGCTGGGTTGGCGCGTGTTGTGGCTCCTGATCGCTATTATGGGATTAATGGTTGAAAAGCCGGTTCTCAGAATTGGCTGTTCCCGAAATCACTCTGCCAATGATACCGCCCGCAGAATTAAAGAAGAGCTGTGCCCCAGAGATTGGTCGAAGCCGATTCGAATCATGTGACGCGTGACTAACCGCAAATGCTCTGAAACATGAGTCAAGAGCAAACTCTACCCCACAATCCGTCAAATCCATCAGGTGTCTCTGAGACAGTGTAAGGGCATGATACATCTAATATTGCTTCCTAGAACGCTCTAGTTCATTCGCAGTTCCTGACGTCGCACTGGTTAGAACATCGCAAATAATCGACGCTAGTGCCGCTTTGTGTACGATCGCCGGTCCATGTCGATTGTCCTCCATATCGATCACGGCAACTCAACTCGCAGCTCCCCCTGTCAAATAATCCCGGCGAACGGAGCTGCGCATATTGCATATGACTACCGACACCGGCACTGCTAAGCGTCGCCGTCCAAGATTGAGTAGTCTGGCCTAACATCCCGCATGGGAAGACAGAGACAACAAACAAGGCAATCATACTTACTAGAATTAATGCCCATCGATTCATTTTATTCCTCCATACTCTTGTCCGTTTCTACTCCAAAAATAATACACACTTGCGCCGTGTCCAAGATCAAAGCCTCCACTATCCGGGCCCCGCCAGCAAGACCTATGCAATGCGATTGTCCAGACAGATACTCTAAAAGGTTGGAGCCAGCGACAAGAGATTCTTTCTTGTCAAATTGACACCGATCTTAGGCCACTGTTTCCGAATCTTGATCTTAAGCGGAAGGGGTCATCCATTAAGAGGTCCTCTGTCAAGGAAAACACTTCTTCTGGGCGGGGAAGCAAATATTGTTTCGCTGCTGACGAGGAAGGGCAGTCCCTAAAGAATAAGATTTTTTATGGACGAAGAATGAAACTTTTATGCATCGAAAGGATCAGATAGAAATCAAGGGACGCGGCTCGGCAAATTCTCCAAAAATGATGGAGGTGTCAAACAAGACGACGTTTGGCCGGTTCTGGAAATGAACATCCGGTAGTATTACCGAGTCATTCGTAGACTCCGGTCAGCGGGAATTTGTTGAAGCCGGACTCCAAGGAAAACTGCTCATCGAAAATTCGGGGGTAAATCATGAAAAAAGTATTGCTGATTAGCGCATTCGTCGTTTCAGTTGTTGCCTTGACAGCTATGGTGCCAACCGACTCCACGGCATTTTTCGGACGCATCGGTGGCTTTGGCGGTTACGGAGGCTATGGCGGCTACCGTTGTGGGTACGGAGGCTATGGCGTCTACGACGGCTACTGTTGTGGTACGGAGCTATCGCTACGGCGGCTACGGCTACGCGGGCTATTACGGTGGTACGCACCCGACCAAGATTATGAGGGCTCGCCGCCGGTAGCGTGCCTGTCCAGTGATCGGTGGGGTCTCTTGGCTCATTTGGAGCTGTGAGAATCGTTCTAGGACTTCCCGAAGTAGCCCCTCGTACGTGGGATGTTAACCCGTGGTAAGGGAATGATATTAAGAAACCCTAGAGGAGTCTTCCATTAAGGATTGGTGGACCCCGCCGGGCTCCTAACTGTTTTTTCAAGGAAAACGCTTCTTCCGGCAAAGGCAGCAATTATTGTTTCCCTGCTGAGGTACGTCCGTGTTCGTCCCTTCCTCGCGCTTGTTGTATCCAGGTGGCGTGTCCATAATCAGTAAAGATCGGGGCGTGATGCAGGCTGGTGGGACTAGCTTCCGCCTGTCTATTAAATCGGACGGCATCTCGCGTTCTGCGCGGGACTACCAAGACATGACAGGCAAGATGCCTGTCCTACCAAATCGTTTCGGTGGATCTGCGATGTGGATTTTCGCTGCGCCGGTCGTTCGCCGTCGCCCCGCGACAACTATAAAGCCTCGTATGTCATTATCAGGTCTGCTGTTAGCTGTGGGGCATGAGTCAAGGACTGCTCACGACCCCACAACAAGGGGGAAAAGATGAAGACTGGGAACCGAGGTTAAAGAAATACCCGCTATTCGGAAGCCTTGTCAATTTTCCGCTGATAGCCGCTCTGTCAAGGCCGACAGCTTCTGCTGATGCTCCTAAACCGATTGCGTACAATGCTTCGCGGCGTTGTGTTTACACGATAAAAAAAATAGAAAACAGAAGAATGCAGGTCCATAAGAATGTCCGTATGAAGCAGTGAATCAATGTGCTGAAAATCGGGGCGCCCCCGATGTTCAGGGATCCGCCGACGAAAATGATTGCCAGTAACGCCAAGATCACAATTATAAGCGCTCTCATCAGCTACCCCCATCTGTGACCACTGCTGGTCAATTCTCTTCCGGAAGGCCTTGCAAACCGAATTATACGGCGAGCCTTGCCATTTGGGTATTATATTATGCAGAGAAATTAATAGAAGCTTTTTACGGAATCGTCATAAAAATAGTAAGATCCTGAAAGGAAGATCGATGAGAGAGAAATTAATACTTATTTTAGTAGTTTTCGCGCTCCTCGCTACAATGGGTTTTCTTTCGTATCAAGTATATGAACGCAATCAGGCTATAAATAATCTGCAGATGCAAATTTTATGGACCCAAATTGTTCTTGGTATGTGTAAAAGAACAAACGAGGGGCTCCAAGAGAAAATACCTAGAGAACAAGTAAGTAATCTCCTTAACTACTCTTCTCGAAATTAGATCATGCTAAAGCGAAGCATAAACTAAATCGGCTATTTCGAGAGGAAAATTCCAGGGAGATACAACCATTCCTACTCCTCTGTTACAACAAATCAGGATCACGGTTTCCATCGGGCGCCGATCCCAAGTTTGGCCGTCAGGTCTACTCTTGAGTCACCTCTGGCGTGCGGCCAGCGAAATCGATAGAGGGGATTAAGAGGGCGCTACAGACGATCGACCCGGACCCACGGTGATTTCCAGGCCCTGAGATTGCCGCGGCCTGCCGGCCTCGCAATGACAAATATAAACCCCGACTAGCTGAGGAATTACTTATACCGGTGTCGTTGTAACCATGCTCCGAATTCAAACAAGGTCCTTCAGGTTCATACAGACACATGAATTGATCGGGCTTGACAGTTTAATCGGTCGCCTGGTACAGAATTGATTTTAAAGCCCAGATTTTACAAATCTGTCCGGTAAGATAGGACGGAAGAGGTCGTTGTTATGCAGATGCGACATCTCATAGTTAAGCCGGATCTTCCTGACGAACTTCAGGGTCTGCGCAATATAGCCATGAATCTCTGGTTCAGTTGGAACCCTGAGATCCAGCGCCTGTTTCAAGCTCTTGACCCGGACCTTTGGGAAGAGTGCGGGCACAACCCTGTTCTGCTTCTGGCCAACCTATCAGAAGCCAGGAAAGCCGATATTCGACAAGATTACAGTTTAAGGGAGCGAATTCTGGAAGCTGAGAAGGCCTTCGAGGATTACGTTGGCAGCGCGGGGGCGTATTCATTCAAGCTTGACCGGCCTATCGATTATCGTATTGCTTACTTCAGCATGGAATTTGGTTTAAATGAATGCCTTCCCGTATATTCCGGCGGATTGGGGCTGCTTGCCGGCGATCATCTTAAGAGCGCATCCAACCTGTTCTTCCCTCTTATAGGGATGGGACTGCTTTATCAGAAGGGGTACTTTAAACAGTACCTCAACATAGACGGGTGGCAGCAAGAATCTTATCTTGAGAACGATTTTTATAATCTGCCTATTTCCCCGGTTATGGACGGAACCGGCCAACATGCCAGCTTCGATTTGGACTTGGCGGGCGTAAACGCCAAAGTACTTATTTGGAAGATTCAGGTGGGGCGTATCCCTTTATATTTGCTGGATACGAATCATCCCCAAAATTCCGAAGACATCAGGCGAGTTACAGCCGAGCTGTATGGCGGGGACAATGAAATGCGCATCCGACAGGAGATCGTTCTGGGAATAGGCGGGGCCAGAGCCTTTCACCTGCTGGGATTGTGGCCGTTCGTGTACCACCTGAACGAAGGTCATGCGGCTTTTGCCGCCCTGGAACGTATACGTCAGGCAATCAGCACCTATAGGGTTCCCTTTGACGTGGCTCTTGAGTCAATAGCGGCTTCCACAATATTTACAACGCATACTCCGGTGCCCGCCGGAATAGATCGGTTCTCGCCCGACCTTATAGAGAAGTATTTCAAAAATTATGTGGAATCACTTGGTATTACAGTAAAGGATCTTCTCGATCTAGGACGCGAAAATCCGGACGATAAATTAGCTCCGGTTTCCATGGCCGTGCTTGCCCTACGTTTATCCAGGGGAGTCAATGCCGTGAGCAAATTACATGGCAGTGTCTCCAAAAAAATGTGGAAAAATTTATGGCCGCATGTAGATGAAGAAGATGTACCCATCGGATATGTGACAAACGGCGTCCATATCCCGTCCTACGTTTCGCAGGAATTGGCCGAGCTGTTTGCCCGGTATCTGGGAGAAGAATGGATAGAGGAGCCGGATAATACAAAAATATGGTCTCGAATCTATAACATACCCCAAGAGCAGCTTTGGCAAGTCCATGAAACCAGGCGAGAACGGCTCGTCGTCTTTTGTCGCAGACGATTCTGGGGTCAGATGAGATCGGCGGAAGGATTTCAAGCGGCTTCGAGCGTAGATATCAGGCGCGCCCTCGAAGTTCTGAATCCCGAGGCGTTAACCATAGGATTTGCCCGAAGATTCGCGCCTTACAAGAGGGCGGGGCTGCTATTTAGTGATCCGGACCGACTTCTTAAAATAATTTCGGACAAACGCCGCCCCGTGCAATTTATTTTTGCAGGCAAAGCCCACCCTCAGGACCTGTTGGGAAAGGAGCTGATAAAAAAGGTTATCCACCAATCCCGATCTGAAGGGTTTCATCGCAAGCTCGTGTTTATAGAAAATTATGATATCAACATTGCTCGCTATCTCGTTCAAGGAGTCGACGTGTGGCTGAACACTCCCAGAAGACCGTACGAGGCCTGCGGTACTTCGGGAATGAAGGCTGCTGCAAATGGTGCTCTAAACCTCAGTGTTTTGGATGGATGGTGGCCTGAAGCGTACGATGGTAATAACGGATGGGCAATCGGTGGTGGTGAGGAATTCGAGGATCAGGATTATCAGGACAAGTTTGATGCCAATTCTCTATACGAATTATTAGAGAATGAGGTAGTACCGAAGTTTTTCGATCGAGGGCCTGACGGCATTCCACACGCGTGGATTGATATGATGAAGAACAGCATGGCGAGCATTTGCGTTACATTTAATTCACATCGCATGATTGAAGACTATATGGAACATTATTATATCCAGGCCGGACAAGCGCATCAGGCCCTTGGAGAGGATCGCTTAGCTCGGGCCCGAGAATTGAGAGACTGGAAACAAAGGGTAAGAAATCTTTGGAAGGACGTAAAAATATTGGATGTTTCATTACCGGCCGGCGACCGGGTTGCGCTGGGCGAAGACTTGGATGTGACGGCTACCATTCGGCTCGGCGGATTGAGGGATGAAGAAGTGGTCGTGGATCTTACACACGGACTTACAGGACATGATGGGGACAAGCTGGCCAATCGCGATATCACTACTATGCGAAGTAGCGAACAAATATCCGAGGGAGTGTGGCGTTTCTCGGGAACGATTCCCTGTGATGAAACCGGCGTCTACGGATACGGGATAAGGGTATTACCTTTCCATCCGTATCTTTTCAGCCCGTTATCCATGAATTTGATAACTTCGGAATAGACAAATTTTATTCAAAATTAATTTGATAACCAAATCTGTTCTGCACCTCGCTGAGCAATACATCCGACGGTTCACATGACAGGGGCGACAAATTAATTACCGTTTCGGTTCGATTAGGTATAACCACATGTAGTTTTACCGGGAGTCGGCCTCTATGCCGCAATAGAATGCTTTTAAGATCTTTGATTTGATCTGCATCCACTTCACGCGCGGAAAGCTTTATCCTGATACTCTTGCTGAATTTGCGTGGCGCTTCCTGAATCCGGCATATATCCTGGGCCAAGATTTTTGGCATTTCTTTATCGCCTTCCCGCAAACCGGACAAAATTAAAGGTTCCGAAGAATTGAGTAAATCCAAGCTCTGAATGTAGAGCTCGGAAAAAAATGTTACCTCAGTTACTCCCGTCAGGTCTTCGAATGAAACAAAGGCCATTCGGTCGCCTTTTTTGGTGTTGATTTCTTTGATCCTCTTCACAAGTCCTGCCAGTCTGATCTGCGATGAACTAGGAAGATCCACCAAACCGGCGCAAGTCGCATTCGTGTATTTCTTTATTACTTCCTCATAATTCATCAACGGATGTCCGGTTATATAGAAACCCATAAGTTCTTTCTCAAAGGAAAGTGTCATCAGTTCGTCCCATTCCGACAATTCCGAGACAGGCATAATGAAATCCGAACTTTCACCAGGGCTGCAGCCGCCGGCAAACAGATTTACTTGCCCCTCGTTTTTTTCCCTCTGAAAGCTCAACGCTTGATCCAAAACAGAATCCAGGCCCTCGAACATAGCGCGCCGCGACAGGCCTAATTCGTCAAAAGCCCCGCACTTGATTAGGCTTTCAAAAACTTTTCTGTTCACCTTTTTTAGATCGACCCTTTGGGCAAAATCCTGTAACGAGCAAAACGGCCCGCCTTCATTTCGTGCGTCCAAGATGGCAGCAATCGCTCCTTCCCCCACATTTTTCACTGCTGTAAGGCCGAATATAATCTTTTCATCTGCCACATGAAAATCCTGAAAGGATTTATTGACATGGGGCGGAACAATTTCGATGCCCATTTCTCTGCATTCGGAAATGTACAGCGTTATTTTTTCGGTATTGGCCGCATCACAACTCAATTGCGCAGCCATGAATTCCGCAGGATAGTGCGCTTTCAGAAATGCGGTCTGGTAAGTGACCATGGCGTATGCCGCGGAATGGGACTTGTTGAATCCATAACCGGCAAATTTCTCCATAAGTTCAAATATATAAGTGGCTTTTTTCGGGTCTATCTTATTTTTTTCCGCGCCTTTCTCGAAACGGCTTTTTTGTTCAGCCATCTCTTCAACTTTCTTCTTCCCCATGGCCCGTCTTAGGAGATCGGCTTCTCCCAATGAGTAATCCGCAAGCGATTTGGCAATGTTCATCACCTGTTCCTGGTAAACAATTACACCATGAGTCTCTTTAAGAACCGATTCCAGTTCAGGTAACGGATATTCGATAGGAATCTTGCCGTGCTTTCGATCGATGAAATCATCCACCATCCCCGATTCCAACGGTCCCGGTCGATACAGCGCGAGAATTGCTATTAAATCTTCAAAAACCGATGGCTTAAATTTGGTCAATATATCTCTCATCCCGGCGGATTCGAGCTGGAATACAGCCAGCGTGTCTCCTCGGGAGAGCAGGTCAAAGGTCTTTTCATCGTCCAAAGGAATCGAAGTGATATCCAAAGCTATGTTTCTGGATTTCTCCAGCAATCGAATTGCAAGATCCACGACTGTAAGCGTTTTCAGTCCAAGGAAGTCAAATTTCACCAGACCTATCTTCTCAACCCACGTCATGTCGAATTGAGTCACGGTTTCCTTATTATTACCCGTGTACAGAGGCAAATGCTTCACCAGAGGTTCATCCGAAATCACGATTCCTGCTGCATGAGTAGAAGCATGGCGGCTCAATCCTTCAAGCCTCCGAGCGGTACCGATCAGGTCTGCAACCTTCGGATCGTTTGAAATCAAATCCTTGAGCCTTGGTTCGTCTTTGATTGCCCGATCCAGAGTTATACTGAGTCGATCGGGTATAAGCTTGGCAAGTCGATCCGCGTCGGCATAAGGAAAACCCAAAACTCGAGCGACATCCCTGACCACCGCTTTGGCTTGCATGCGGCCAAACGTTATTATCTGCGCTACCTTGTCCTTACCGTATTTGCTCGAGACATACTCAATTACTCGGTCACGCCCTTGCATGCAGAAATCCACATCAATATCAGGCATACTCTTGCGTTCGGGATTCAAAAAACGTTCAAAGAGCAGATCATAACGTATGGGGTCGATATCGGTAATTCCCAAAGAGTAAGCAGCTAAAGAACCAGCTGCCGAGCCCCTGCCGGGACCTACCGGTATATTTTGATCTTTTGCGAAAGCGACGAAGTCGGCCACAATCAAGAAATAACCGGAAAAACCCATCTCTTGAATGAGCCGAATCTCATATTCCAGCCGATCCCTATAAATTTTATCAGCAGTGTCATCGACTTCACCGCGTTCCTTTAATTTGGCAATGCGTTTCTCAAACCCTGCTTCCGTCTGTTTTTTGAACTCATTCCTTAAAGACTCGCCCGGTCCGACATCAAATCTCGGCATATGAAGTTTTCCGAACTCGAGCAAAAGCGAGCACCTCTCAGCGATCAGTCTTGTGTTCGTTAGAGCTTCGGGCAAGTGCTCAAAATCTCGTGCCATCTCTTGGGGAGATTTAAAATACGATTGATCGGTCCTGAATCTCATCCTGTCCGGGTCATCCAATTTTTTTTGAGTCTGAATACAAAGCAGAATTTCGTGAGCGTGGTGGTCGGCCCGATCCAGGTAATGACAATCATTCGTAGCGACTAATTTCAGGTCGAGTTTTCCTGCCAAATCTATGAGACCGCGGTTCACCTTCGTCTGCTCTTCCAGACCGTTCGCCTGAACCTCCAGGAAATATCGAGCAGGCGAGAACAGATTCCGGTACCATTCGGCAGCTTCCAGTGCTCCTTCCTCATCACCGGCAAGAAGTCTCTTCGGAACTTCTCCCGATAAACATCCGCTCAGACAAATAAGCCCGTCATTGAACTCCTCAAGTAATTCTCGATCCACTCTGGGTTTATAGTAAAAGCCCTCCTGATAGGCTCTTGACACCAACACACAAAGATTGCGGTACCCTTTTTCATTTTCACAAAGGAGAATCAGATGATGCGACGTGGTCTCTCCCTGGCGAGCTGATTGATCGAAACGAGACCCCGGTGCGACATAGACTTCACAGCCGATTATAGGTTTGATGCCGCTTGCCTGAACCTGTGTGTAAAATTCCATAGCGCCGAAAAGATTTCCATGATCGGTCAAAGCCACAGCGGGCAATTTAAATTCTTTAGCCCTCGTGACCAAGTCGTGGATTCTAATGGCTCCATCCAACAAAGAATATTGGCTATGGACATGGAGGTGAACGAAATCCGCCGCAGGCATACTCTCTCCTATATTGTTGATATTATTATAATTAGCGGTTGCAAAGGCTCACAATATCACTCCCGCGTTGGATATGCAACTGCAAAACAGCAACTCAAGGCGGGAAGCTGGCTTTGACATTTATGCATGAATTTTAAATAGTTAAGCGATGGTTAATAATAAACTCTAATGTTATTTATCATATATGGACTTTATCACAAAGATATTGACATTCTTTGATCCACAGGATTAGAATAACACAACCAGCGGGCTGCCAGCCCCAATAAGGCATAACATATTTCATTAGTGGCCAACAAGCCACTGCCCATTGAGGTATGTGCGCCCTTAGCCAAGGTGGTTTAACCCGCGGGCAGAATGGGCATTGGGAGCCAACGGCAAGTTTTATGATCTGCCGTGGTCCCTAGAGGGTTGGTATTTTTTGTCCGAAACATCTGCTCCAATTCGGATTTTGAGTTCCATCGGTGCCGCGTTTCTTTCCACTCTGAGGAGCGGCGGCAGCATGTTCGAGACTATTGGCCAAATGCTGTTGCTCTTTGGTCATAGTGTAGCGTGGTTTTTTCGGCGTCCGGTCCGTTATCGAGAGTATTTCAGGCAACTGGATTTCATCGGGGCCCAGTCGGTTTTGCTTATAGTTTTAACTGGAGCGTTTACGGGCATGGTTAGCGCATTGCAAGGTTATATCGGGATGAGCAAGTACGGGGCTCAATCCATGGTTGGAGCAACCGTGGCTCTAGCTTTGGCGCGTGAACTTGGTCCGGTGATCACTGCGCTGATGATCGTCGGACGGGTCGGCTCAGCCATGACCGCAGAAATCGGCAGCATGAGAAATACGCAACAGATAGACGCATTGGAGAGTATGGCGGTCGATCCTATCCAATATCTCATAGTGCCACGTATCTTTGCTTCGGCGATAGTTATGCCGATTTTGGCCCTGATTTTTAGTTTGGCCGGCATGATCGGCGCGTATCTGGTCAGCACGCACTATTTAGGCGTGGACACCGGCGCGTTTATGTCAGGTGTCCGATATTACCTCGATCCTGACGATGTCCGACACGGCGCAGTCAAGGCCGTGTTCTTTGGGCTGATCACGGCACTGGTGGCCTGTTACAAAGGTTACTATGCGACCGGAGGAGCTAGAGGAGTGGGAATCGCCACTACCAACGCCGTCGTGCTGTCATCGGTTTTGGTTCTCATTTCCGATTACTTAATGACCAACCTTATGTTTCACAAATCGTGAAGCGACGGGTCGGAATGATGGATGATTCGTTTAGATAAGGTCCACAAAAAATATGGAGAACAGCACGTACTGGATGGAATCAGCCTGGATATCAAAACCGGCTCGATAACCACCATTATAGGAAAATCCGGCGGAGGAAAATCAGTTCTCATTAGACAAATGATCGGCCTGGAAAAGCCGGACAGTGGAGCAATCTACATCGACGACAAAAATATAGTGAAGATGAAATCCACTGAATTGAACAAAGTGCGCCGCAGGTTCGGTGTGCTGTTTCAGGATGCGGCCCTCTTTGATTCTCTTTCTGTGGAAGAGAACGTGGCGTTCCCCCTGCGAGAACACTTGAAGCTCTCACAGCGAGGAATCGCGGAAAAAGTCGAGGAAAAGCTGGCTGAAGTGGGCATGAGTCAGCACAAGCATAAGTTCCCGGGCCAACTGTCAGGTGGAATGAGAAAGAGAGTGGGTTTGGCCAGAGCATTAGCATTGGAGCCGGATATCGTTTTTTTCGATGAGCCTACGAGCGGGCTGGACCCTATCACGCGAGGCTTAATTTACAGGCTGATTGTTGAGACTCACAAGCAGCGCTTGAGCACTTATGTTCTTGTCAGTCATGATGTTCAGGGAGCGCTGGAAATATCAGATGAAGTGATGATGCTGTTTAACGGAAAAATTTCCGCAAAAGCATCTCCTGAAGAGATTTTGAGCAGCACGGATCCGGTTATCAAGCAATTCATAACGGGTTCGGCAAGCGGCCCGATTCCAATCGAGTAAAGCAGGCAGTTTCCTGATGAATCGATTTTCGACAGAAGCAAAAGTGGGACTGTTCTTCGTAGTAGCGGCCGCGGTGTTCGTGTACGTGTGGTTCAATGTTTTGGATTTCGGAAAGAAAGAAGGGTTCATTCTCAAAGCTCGTTTCAAATCCGCAGACGGTCTTGTAAACGGCGCTCAAGTTCAAATTGCCGGAATAAGAGTAGGGACGGTCAAGAATATTATTTTTGATTCGGAAAGCGGCAAGGCTGTGGCGCTTCTCGAAATTAACGACTCGTACCGTAACGTCATTCCGGAGGATTCAAAAATCGCTCTGAAGACCAAAGGGTTATTGGGCGATCGGTACGTGGTTATCGAGCCAGGCAGGCCCAATGTTCGGAAGCTGAAACCAGGTGAGGAGATAGCGCAAGTCGTTGAACCATACGATCCGGAAAAATTGGTCGAAAATGTAGGAATAATGACGCAGGATCTGCAAATAATGGCCCGGGATGCGCGCAAAGTGCTCATAGATGAAAAGGGCTCAGACAGGATTGCCAGTGTACTCAAGAATTCAGACGATGTTTTCAAGAACTTGAACGATCTCATTGGAGGCAACAAGGAAAAAATTAACTCGACTATAGACAATACGCATGATGCCACAAAGAGAATCGATGAAATTGTCGCCCGAAACCAGGACAAAATAAATCGCACGGTAGAAAGTTTCAACAAGTCGTCAAAAGACCTGGAAGTCGTTACCGGAGACGTCCGGGGAGGACGGGGGAGTTTGGGAAGAATGGTAGTAGATGAGTCACTGTATCGTGACGCCTCGGCTCTCGTGCGAGACCTGCGCAGTGTTACGAATAGTGTCCAGCGTGGCCCTGGAGCTGTTAGCCGATTAATAAACGATCCGGAAATCTACTTCGAAGCTCGTCGAGCAATCAGAAACATGAGCAAGACAGCGGAAGATATTTCCGAAGCCACCCCCATCAGCACTCTCGCAATCATATTAGGATCGGTCTTCAGATGAGAAGCTTACCCATCTTGTTCTCTGACGACCCCTCGACTGAACACAAAGCGGAGAGTACCCTTCTTGAAATCCGGCCCAATTGCTACGGGCAAAAATAGGGAAAACGCATCCTGGTTACTGGCTTTTATTCCGATAATTCTTTCCATGACTATGCTGTTTCAGCCCACGCCGGCTTCCGGATCTGCTTACGATTTCTTGCAGCTGACCGGCTCTGGAACTCTTTTTGCGCTCGACCCGGACATTACTATAAGAAGGATTGACCCTCGATCCCCAAATGGAGCTTGGACTTTAGCTGAAGGTTGGGGGCTACCCCCTCTTTTTTTCCGCACATCGGTTCCGGGTTTGTACGATAGGCTGGACCTTTTTTACCCATTCGGGTGTCGCGAAGAATCCAAATTCAGGAGTAAATTAAGATTTACGCCGTTCTTCGAAAGCTACGTGTCCAAGGTCCCGCCTTTTGATAGCTATTCTCGTTGCCTTACCGCATTTCAAGGCGTTTCTGATATGGGGCAGCCGTATTGGGGCCTTTTCCCCTTTTACGGTTACACATTCAGACGCGGCTCGGATAAAAGTCTCTTCTTCCTTTTTCCCCTCTACTCGGAAAGTACCGATGATGATGCGAAAACGATTCGGCTACTGTGGCCTCTGATTACTGTCGCACGCAGTCCCGGCCGGTCGGCATTCAAGATCTGGCCGCTTTTCGGTACGGATTCGATACGCCGTGAACATCGTAGCTGGTTCTTTTTATGGCCGTTATTCCAGCATTTGGAAAGGTATCCAGGTACGACTGAGGCCTCGTCATACACGTCCATGCCTTTTCCTTTGTACATCAAACAGGAAACCTGTTTTTCCACCACGATTGATGTGATGTGGCCTTTGTTTACCTATTATCACCATTATAAGTCAGGCCACACTCGCTATAGTTTTCGACCGTTTTTCACATACGGCTCCGGCGGCGGAGTGGAAGAGTTAGACATTTTTTTTGTTTATTCTTCCAAAACGGATAGAAACAAGGGATCATCCGAGCAGGGTTCGGTTAGAGGCTACATTTCAGTTGGTGATGATGAGGTTTTCACGGAACGTAAATTCTTAATGGTGAGTTCCATTCAGAAACGTTACCGAAAAGGGTTTCTTGTTTTCGCGAAATACAAATTTTGGCCGTTCGCAGAGTATAGATGGGACCTTGAACGAGGATCTCATCTCAAAGTGCCTGAACTGATAAGCCTGAAAAGCGATTGGTGGGATCAGAATTTGGGAAGACTGCTCCGTTTTCTGGATTTCAGAGATACGCCACTGACTCGAGAGATCAGCCTATTGTCAGGATTGAGTCAACGGACGGAATTTAAATCCCATCCGCACATTTCCCGACCGCCTGCTCCCGGTGACGACAGCTGGGCTGAACTGATTTCCGGTTCTTTCGGCAAGCGCTAAATTATCAGACTAGGATCGGCGCTCTGCCTTTAAACGATCATTATACCTTATGCTCCTCATGGTCAGATTTGATACCGTAACCGAAGATTATGGCCTTGAAGTTTTCACCCACCGTTTCGCCTGTAGTTGCTAAATAAAGATGCGCAACAAGGAATGACGCAAAAAGACCGGCAAGGAGGAAGTGAACCGTACCCAAAACCTTCATTCCTCCAATAGCATCTATGAATCCCTTAAAAAACTCCGGATACATGTACATGAGTCCGCTTATCACCAGAATCGGCACCAGTATTGCCTGCTTTCCCAAATAAGTGATCTTTTGAAGCGGATTGAATTTATCATCCTCTGTTGGAGCAAAGGGGTGCGGTTCGTGCTTGAAAATTCCGACGAGATAGAACCGGCCCTGTATAATCATGCCTCCGGGAATTTCTCCCTTCTTCGGGATATAATGCGATATTCGCCCCGTTGTGAGGTTATATACGAACCACACAATCATGGCGACAACCATCCCCCAGCCAAACCAGTTGTGAATCCGCACTGCCCAATCAAAACAGCCTTGGAATTTCTCCGGCCAGTGAAGAATTATTCCTGTAATAATGAGCGTGACCACACAAAGTGCTTGAAACCAATGCCATATTCTCTCTGTGAGAGGATGGATTAGTATTTTTTCCTCCGGCAAGTGGACGGGTTCCCGACGACGTGTGATGTACCTGAGTCCACCATGAGCTATTGGTAGCCCCATCGGGGCAATTACAGCCAAAATAATAATGACGTCCAAAGCGGGAATACGATTAGCTCCAAGGATATAGCCGTATTTCTTGAGCGCATCTGCATTAGTGAAGCCGGTCTGCTGGATGTAGTCGGCAAACCCGGCAGTTTTCTCTTCTTTAGATAGCATCGTGAATTTCGTGTGACAGGATTCGCAGCGTGCCACCTTTAATTTGACAGGAGGTATATAGTGGACACCAGCCTTCCGCCCCTTGTGGCAAATCATGCATTCCATTTTCGCCAGATGCTGCTGGAATTCATATAAATTCTTGTGGCTCTGGTCTATTTTCCTGCCAGTGACATTGTGGCAATCAATACAAACTTTTTGTTTGAATTCCTTCTGATAATCACTCTGCGCTTGCCCGTAGTGTACATTGTGGCACCCTATACATTCCGGGGCCTTCGGAGAAAGTTTCTTGCCGTGCGCACCGGCTTCGGCGGATTCAACCGATTCATCATGGCACTCTTTACAATCGACGTTTTTTACACGCTGTTGATGCGGCACTTCGCTGATGTCTTTGTGGCAAGTCACGCATGTAGTATCCGCATGCACGCTCGCCGAAAACTGTCGTGCCCGTATGTCCAGATTCATTTCCCCAAAAATGTACGGCAGTTTGGGCCTGGGCGGAAGAGGTTCACCTTCGACAACAACCTGCTCGAGCTGATCTTCGCGAGACATTTTAAGGATGTCAGGATTATGGCATTCCATACACGCTTGATTAGTCAACTCTTCAGGTTCGGCTTTCTTAATTGATTCTTCCGATTTTGCAGGTGCAGGAGCTTGCTCCGGAGCTGGAGTCGCAGGGGTCGATGCGCCAGTTCCTGCTCCAGGCTCAGTCGGTCGAGCCTGCGCCAACTTCAATATGGCCGCGGTTGCAGAGAACTGCCAATTCATCGAGTCTTCATTTTGGGCTGCTGCTAAAGGACTGCTAAAACAGACTGTGAGGAGGGCAAAGCCGGCGGCAAATAGAGTTGTCCAGCTCCAATTTCGAGAATTGGAAACTCTTCGATTCATTCCAAACTCCTTCGCGATGTAAAACGAGAATAACCGTAAAAGGCTTTATTAATTCACGTCCAAGAGACCGAATAGACCGATTGTCCTTTCTTATATCTAACAAAAACCTAAGTTAACAGTAAGCGCGAAGAAGCCCCCTCCGGAGATGAAGGGGGCTGCGGTAAAATAATCATGATCAGAGCAAATTATTTCGCTTCCCCTTCATCAGCGGCTCCCAGATGGCATTTGCTGCACGTTGTCGGTCCGGTTTTCTTCTTCTCTTTCTTCAATTTCTTATGACAACCCTGGCATTTATCATGATAGGCTTTTTCGAGCTTTACGACTTTGTCTTGCGCTTCAAGCTTATGGCAGGCAAAGCATTTCTTTACTTCCTGACCTTCCTGCCAAACGTTCTTGCCATCTTTGAACTCATGGTGGCATTCGATACATTTCTGTTCTTTATGCTTGGTGTGTGAAAAGGTCACCGGGGTCTTCTTCGGTTCCTTGAACACATCCTTACTGTGGATAACAATGTCCTGCTCCGGAGCTTTGGTAGCTGCATAGACCAAGGTTACCACTGAGATAAAGGCGGCGCACAATACGAGCGCGATTAAGAGCTTCGTCCTATTGCTCATAAAATCCCCTCCTCTATTCAATAAATAAATGTCTAAACTGGGCGCCGAGGAACCCGGCGGGACTTCCGACCATTAAGTTAATTTGATACCATATCGAGTCTTATTGTTTCAAACTTTTTTTTCCGATTCTATTCCAAGCGCCTTTAGTTCATCAATTACTCGCAATACCAGTTCATTCACTTTTTCTGCTATCTTTTCTGTTAAATCAACTCCGAAAGGTTCAATATCTGCCGGCTCGATGCCGATTACTATAACATTCCGAGGTCCCATCTCGAGGAGAGCACAGTAATTCAAAGCCTCTACAAGATCGCTGTCATGGGCCGACTGTTTGACCCTGAGTCCCTTTGGAAGATCCTCTTTTGTCAGCCGATACATGGTTCCCGGTTCGCCTCCACCCAGAACCACATCAACAACAATAAGCTGGTCTGCTTCCTCAAGCGTCGAAAGCAACCATAGCCCCTGTGTCCCGCCGTCGACTACACGTACGTTTTCAGGCAGGGTATATTGGCGCTGCAATTCCTCAATCACCCGCACGCCTACGCCCTCATCCTTCAGCAGGATATTACCCACTCCCAAAACGACGATTCTGTCTTTGCTCATAATTACACTGCGCCTATTGTTCTCTACCTGTTATGAAATGTCGGATAAGAGGAACCCACTCCTGAAAAAAAGGCCCCTTTATCTTTTAATCCCCCGAATCGGGCCTAACCATCGATTCGAGCCGATAGGAGGAGACTCATTACGCCTGTTTTCAATCCACGTCCTGGAGGCTCCGGCGAACGACTGTTCTGAGCGGAAACAGAGTCTCTCCCAGACCGCAGTCATTCAGGTATTTTACGAACCGGCTAGGGTTTCTCCGCCATACGCCAACCAACTGCCTCCAAAATTGCGCCCTGTACCTAGGACGAATTCCCTGTTTCCATACGAGCCGCAAGAACCGGTACAGATCCTGCGCAATCTGCACAAGTGAAGGTCCGGCGTGTTGTGGAACAGAATCAGCTAAGGGCTTCGTTTGTCCCATCGCCGCTCTTGTCGGCCGCATCTTCAAGAAGAAGCGGTAAGCGCGTTCGAGATAGTGAGACGGTTCGTACAGATAATCCCATGCAGCCAGGTATTCAGCCACGATTTCGGATTCAGGGCGACTGGTGATGAAATTAGGACGAGAACCGGATGTATTCCCGGTAGTCTTGCTTTCCAGAAGCCTCCCCTCTTCTTTGAGCCGATGCCAGAGTCTTGTATTTGGTAAAGCATGCAATATATTCAGCGCCACCATCGGAATACCGGCTGAATCCACAAAATCACAAATTCTTTCACCGGCGCCCTTTTGTTCGCCGTCGAATCCGATGACAAAGCTGGCCACTATTGAAAGTCCGTTGGCATTTATGTTGCTGACCGACTCCAGAAGAGGATTTCGAATATTCTGAAGCTTCCTGTTTAAGGTCAAGACCTTTTCGTCGGGAGATTCCAAACCCAGAAAAACAGTGTTGAAATTTGCCGCGGTCAGGCGATCGATCAAGTCCAAATCCTGGCCGAGGTCGACTGAAGTTTGAGTCCAGAACGAAAATGGATAGCCATGAGCCTCAATCCAGGGAGTGAGCTTCTCGAGAATGGCTTTGGCATGGGTTTTATTTCCTATGAAGTTATCGTCAGTTATGAAGACTTCTCTTTTCCACCCGAGTCGATAGATTGTCTCCAGTTCCTCGATTAGCTGGTCCGGCCTTTTGTACCTGGGTTTTCGGCCGTAAAGATTCACAATGTCGCAGAACTCGCAATCAAATGGACACCCGCGGGATGTCTGGACGCCCAGGGCAATGTAATCATCAAAATTGACAAGATCGAACCGCGGCTTCGGAGACTCGTGCATGTCGGGTTTTTCCGTATTTTCAATGACTCCTGTCGTTTGCCCGTTCTTCAGTGCTTCCAAGAAAACAGGAATGCTGCTCTCTCCTTCGCCTTTGACCAGAAAATCGCTGCCCGCTTCCAAAACTTGGTCAGGGAGCGAAGTAGCATAGGGTCCTCCCGCCACGACCAGTTTGCCTCTTGCCTTGGCTTCCCGGATCAGTGCAAACTGACTATCTCGTTGGACGATCATCCCAGATAGCATGACCATCTCGGCCCAATCCCAGTCTGCCCCGGTTACTTCCCGCGCATTGCAGTCGATCAGGCGCAATTCCCATTCTGCAGGCAATAAGGCCGCCATAGTAATTAGACCGAGCGGCTGGGTCAAAGCCTTGCGGCCCAAAGATTTACATACCTCCCGAAAAGTCCAGAACGATTCAGGTGATTTGGGATTTATCAGCAATACTCTCATGCGTGAGATCCTATTAATCTAAATTCCTGCTCATTCCAAGCTCATGGCCTTTTCAGGACAGATTTCCTGGCAGCAGAAACAAGTGATACAACTGTCCGGATCCACTGTGGGCACCTGATCACACATGGATAGGGCCGATACCGGACACTGATCCACACAAGTCCCGCACCCTGTGCACCAATCGGGATTAGCTTTCGGCCGGACCAGTGTTCGATTGCGTATCAAGTCCTGAACAGGCTTATTGTGGAAAATAGCTTCACCGCCCAAGAGAGGTAATTTAAAATCGGGAATCTGCTTCAACTCACCAATTATTTCAATTGACTTCAGGTCATAATCCCCTAAACCTTCTTCCTTTGCTTTTTGAAGGAATCGCAACAGACCCGGTTCCAAGCCCATCATTCTCGCCATAACCGAGTCCAAAGCTACAGCGTTGTCCGAGGCTAAAATCAGGCCGATATCCCTGACATCCGGACAAGCCGGACCGTTGCCTTCCATCCCAACCACAGCATCCACCAGAAACATGTCGGGAATTCTAATTCGGAATACGTCAATCAACATTTCGTGGAAGCGTTCGGGATTCCCGGCCGCCCTATGGAGATTGGCTTTCTGCGCTCCGGGTAAAAAACCGTAACAGTTCTTGATGGCTCCGGTCATTACAGTTAAGCCGTGTGTTTTGAATTTCGGCAGGCTAATAATAACATCTGCATCCAGTACGATCCGTGAGACGCTGACCTTGGGCACGAACGTGGGATTAAAATCCACAGCTTGGGCATCATTCCCTATATTCTTGTAGTGCCCGAGAGCCGCATCCGTAAGACCACTTTCCATGAAGGTTTGCTCATTTGCTCCATAGTTGAAAAGACCCGGATTATCACCTACTACGATGGATGCCGGTTTCAGCGTTTCCACTTTTTCCACAACAGCGCGAAGCACGGCCGGATTTGTTACGATCGCCTCTTCCGGCTGAGAAGCCCGGAGCACGTTGGGGTTGATGAACACGGTTTTTCCCTGCAAGTTCAAGGGGAAAAGCTCAAATGCCCGATCAACGGCAGATCGAACATTCTCATACGTCGCCGGATGAATCATTACTTTTGGCATTGTCTTCGCCTCATTATTGATGTGAAGCTTCCGAGGAAGCTTTTTCTGAAAACTAATCTCCCCCAACCGGTCCTGAAAAGTCTAACATCTTGATGTATAGGCGGGCAAGACCTTGATCGTCGGCGGCGGACGATCCGACCGCCTTCTCCACCTCAGAGGCTCTTTTGATGGTCATTTGCACCAGATTGTGACGAATTAATGATTGCGTTGAATCAGGCTGAAGTCACTCGGTAGGCCCGCGCTTGACGTCATGTGCAGGGGGATGCTTTATTGTGCGCCTTTGATCAAAGTAATCGCATGCCCTAGTAGCCCCTTACGATTGTTTTCGCTTCAACCAGAAGTCAAATGACCTGCCCGGCACAAAAATATCGACGCCGATGGAAATCTCAGTCAGTGCGTTCTTTATACCGTGCGGCTCGTTTGGAGGTAAGTATGCTGCATCCCCCTCGTTAAGCTCTTCTGACCCATCGTCTGTCGTAATGATCATCCTGCCCTTCAGAACAATTGTTACTTGGCCGCTGAGATGTTGGTGTCGAGGGGACGCGTGCTCCGGAGGCTTTACAAAGTACTCCACGGACACGTCTGTTTCGCTGCACAGGCTTACACGTTTCCAGTCTTTCTCAGGCTCGTAAGTTTCGGCCTTGTCAAAACGAACTACTTTCATCTGATCTCCTTTTTGTTTGGGGGCCGCGGCGTGTGAAAGTCTAGTCCGCGTATGCGCGGCTTGCCGCTGTTTCCCTATGGCGCTCTACCAATTTTTTTGCCATGAAAGCGGCAAGGACAACGATCCCGATCACGTCCGTTTGCCAGGTTGGATAAAAAAGGAGGACCGCACATGCACCGACGACGATCCGCTCGAAGGTGGATATGGATAGGCCTTTCATGAAATATCCGACTACGGCCACATTCAGGGAAAAGATTGCCAAGATGGATAGGAGAAATCGAATGGCGATTTGAACTATTGCCTCACCCACCGGAAACGTCTGAAGGGTAGGAAGGATCAAGAGGCTGGTCCCGCTGAGAGACAGGATGAAGGTAAGCCCGAGCAGGTACTTTGGTAATGCGACCCTGGCGGCATAGACGCCGGTCTTAATGGGGTCGGTCCCAAACACCGAGGCAGCGGCATAAGCTGAAAGGGCTACTGGTGGCGTCACCTCGGCCAGCACAGCATAATAAAAGAGAAACATATGCGTGGCCATAAGCGCTACATTCTCGGGAATGCCGTTCATCACGGCCAACTTCTGTATGGCAGGCGCGGTGAGGGCGGAGGTGAGGACATAAGTGGCTATAGGAGGGACACCCATCCCCAACAGGAGGCTGAAAAACGCTGTAAACAACGTCGCAAAGATGAGACTGCTTCCGCTCACGTTCATGAGAAACAGGGAGAACTTTGAGGCAAGCCCGCTCATGACCATCATGGCCATTATCATGTTGGCGGCAATGACAGCGCTGGCTATCGGAAGAAGGAAAATGATCCCCTCGGAAAGGGCATCGAACACTTTCTTTACGGGGGGTCTGACGGTCTTGTCCGCAAAGGCGAAGATCACGAAAAGCGTGGCCGCTAAGCTCACTGTGATGCTGATGGCGAAACCTCTGTAGATCATCACGACGATGAACAGGATCGGCACAAATGCATAGCAGTAGCGTTTGAAATAGGAAAAATCGATATCCGACCTTAACGTCGTCTGCGGAAGCTTGGCCTTCCTCACATAGAGTTCGTTATAGGTGACAATCCCAAAAAGGTAGAGGAGCATCGGTCCGAGGGTCATGACGATGATCTGGGAGTACGGGATAGACAATAGCTCCACCATCAGAAAGGCGATCGTCCCCAGGACCGGTGGGGTAATATACGCGATGGTCCCCACTGTGGCGACGATTCCTGCGGCATAGTGTACGTCGTAACCTACTTTCTCATAAAGAGGCTTTGTCAGAGTTGCCACAAACTGGGTGTCTGCGGCGCCCGAACCGGAGATCATACCCATGAGTACGGCCATGATGGAACTGGTCCTGCCGGGGGAGGCAGGGCTTCGGCCGACACAGAGGAGCGCTGTGTTCGCTATGATCTCCCCGAAATTCATCCTGGCAATGACCGCCCCAAGAGTGGTGAAATAGATAAGGTACTTAACCGAAACGCCGGTAATCGTGCCGAAAATGCCCGCCTCTGTCTCGCAGTACATCTTACCGAGGAGCATGTCGAGATCAAAGCCGGGGCTGGCCCACGTGGGCGGTAGAAGGTAGCCGTAGAGGTTGTAGAGGAAGAAGAGCATCACAAGGATCGGCATGATGGGACCGCTCAACCGGAAGATCACCCCAAGCACGAGCAGCGTTTCGCTTAAGGACATCACCAGGTCCCACGGTTCGGGGGTGATGGCGCGATAGATCAGCGTCTCGTAGTTGATGACCAGATAGAGAAACGGTAAAAAGCTCAACGCTGCGCATATAATGTTCGCCGGCTTCTGGGTGGACGGAATCATGGGGGGGATCATTGTGCAGGCCCATACGAATACGGCAAAGATCTTTAAAGGAGTGGGCATCGACAATTGGACGAACTCAAACAGGACCGAGCCCGTAAGCAGGGCAAGTGCAAGGCCTCCACCGATGTTTCTGTCCTTTGTTTGTACGAAACTCAGCAAATAGCCTATTAAAGCAATCAAGAAGACGTGAGTTGCCCTCTGGACCTGCGTCAGGTCCAGAACTGAAATGTGGAGGTGGGCAAAGGGCGTGTAAGGATGAATTACCAGGTACAAATGGTAAAGAGTCCCGACAATCGCAATGCCGTATACCAGTTTTTTGACTATCTTTTCCATAAGAGCCTCACCTCCAAGCAACCGTCTTTCACGTCGAAATCGTAGAAGCCCAATTTCAGCCTTATCCCACTGACAGAGCAGAACCGTAACGTATCCGTGGAATCCTTGGCGACAAGGTCGTTCAGGTCATACAACCCGTTCGTGTAGTAGCCTTCCGTTGTTTCGTCCGTGCTCACCACAAAATCGTGGAAGAGCCCACCTATCCGAAAATCAATGGCAACCGGTCTGTTCGTGACCGAGTTTACAAATCGGATTTGACCGGACTGCCAGCGCAGAAGCACCAGCAATCTGGAATGGTCTTCAGTCTTTACGACGGCAGGTTTGAGACCGGAAACGAGGCACATCAGCAGAAGGCCTAGCGTTACACAGTATTTGGCCATGCATCGTCTCTATTTCACCAGACCTTTCTCTTTGAAATATTTGACCGCGCCCGGATGGAAGGGAATGGCGGTTTTGCCGATGAATTTTGCGGTACTTTCCAGTGTCGTGTCCTGAGCAGCCTTCACTGAGGAACGCAAGGTATCGAGGTTTTCAAATACCGCCTTGGTCGTTTTGTAGGCCAGGTCATCAGGAGTAGATGCGGGGCACATGAACATGTTCCAGAATGTGAGCGTGGGCGTATCGGTGGCCGTGTCATAAACCGTCTTCGGAATGGGCATCAAGTCGCTCAAGCCTGGAAACTCCTTTTGGAATTCGACTACGCCGGGATCCGTTGCAGGAAGCGGCACGATGACAAGCTTGGTCCCTGTGCGTTTCAAGGTGTTGGCCGTCTCCACGATGGAACCGGTGGGTAGTCCCCCAGACCAGACGTAGGCATCGATGGTCCCGTTGGTAAGGGCTTCGTCCGATTCCTTGGCCCCCAGCTTTTCCCACTTTTGAAATTTCTTGGGATCGATTTTGGCCGCGTTGAGCACGTTAAGAGCAGTGAATTCAGTCCCTGAGCCCGGTGCGCCTGTGGAAACCCGTTTTCCTTGTAGGTCCGAAAGCTTGGTTATCCCGGTTTGATCGGTCGTGATAATGTGCAGGTAGTTGGGATACATCATCCACAGTATCGCGGCCTTGACAGGTTTTTCCGTGAATTTTTCATGGGCTCCCTTAACGGTCACATAGGCCGTATCCGGTAAAACAGTGGCAAAGAAGAAGGTATGCCTGCGTTCATTCGTCTTGTCGCGAATGAGGAGCATGTTGTCCACGGACGCAGCCGTTTGCATCGCGGTAGCGGAGGCCAAGTCGTTCTTGTTCAATATCTCCGCTACCTGTGTGCCATAATAATAGTAAACCCCGCCTATACCGCCTGTGGCAATCACCACGTTATCTTTTTGCGCAAAGGCGTGCATGCCTGTTAAAAGGATCAATCCCAGAGCCGGTAGTACGAATCTCTTCATAGATTTCTCCTTCGCAGAAAAGCTGGTAAAACTAGAGAGGTTGTAATCGCAAATAATGCGGTCTTGCCATGGTGAGTGTTTTCGCACTCTACAGGAGTCGAGGGATATCTCCGCTGCCCCTGAAAAAGTCTCGGTTTCCAGCCACACACGACCGGACACAGACAAAACGCTCGTCACCGTCCTGAGAAAGCTACATTTTTGCTGCTGCTGAACCTACCTCACCGTCCGCTCCACCGTCAACCAAAATTCTGCCGGTTCTCATCCGAACAGACCGCGTTAATAATTCCATGGCGCAGATGGTTCGTCTTTGTTGTGGCTCCTTTCGGAAGTTTCACCTCCCATTGCCTTGTCTCCCTTTGCGCTGCAGCCTTCACCGGTGGCGATCCTTTCAGAACGACGATGATGGCTTGGAAATACTGGTGTGGATTTTACCTCTGCGCTGGCGAATAGTAGCTGCTGGGCCGCCAATGGGATAATCCCGAGAACCAAAAAGACCGGAAGCCACTGCGTCGAGGATGACTTCCGGTCTTTTGAATCGGATGTTAATTGTAATTATCGACGGCGGCTAGGTCCGTTAGACTGCCTCACCCCAACATTACCGCGATAGCTGCTAGGGGCTGAGTAGGTACGCGCCGAACGAGCCGCATTTGTTGCCCCCGAACGTACTGCGTTTATGTTGGCGGATGAACGATTAGGGGTAACCACATTCCTGGAAAAATTGGCGGCATTAGCAGCATTGACACCTCTAGTCGTGGGAGTGACACTTCTAGTCGTAGGAGTGAAACCTCTAGCCGTGGGAGTGACACCTCTAGCCGTGGGAGTGACACCTCTGGTCGTGGGAGTGAAACCTCTAGCCGTTGGAGTAACGATTCTCCTATTATTCTGGAAATTTCGGCTCCAGTTCCATGCTCTGTGGCTATGAACCCAATTTTTCGACCACCACGGATGATGTCTCCACCATATATTGGCTGCGTAAACGACTATCGGGATTCCAGCATACCAGTATGTTGAGTACCCATAATCCGGTAGGTAGCCGACATCATAGACCGGATACCCTTCCTCAACCACAACGTCGATCTGAGGTGAGGAAAAGGCTGTTCGAGGGGGACGCAAATCTGTTTCAATCTGCGGTCCGTAAACCCATCCCTTCCCCGCAAGTTGCGCCCATTCGTTTGAACTCCAAGCACCGGTAAGATTTAATTGCGCTTCCATAGGGGCGCATCCGATAACATCGTAGGAATTTCCGGGGCCGCTCCTTATGCGGAGACAATTGTCAGGCTGATCCACTCGAACCACTGTGCCCACTCCCCCTTGGAGCTGAGGAAGTGGTGGATTTTCGGGACTGCTCTGGAGCTGCGCAGGTTGATTTTCCTGCGCCAAACTTAAACCAGGTATGCTTGCAACTATAGCCAGGGCGACCAAGATCGCAATAATATATGTTGGAAATCTCATATTTTGATTTCTCCTCTCCTGCGATTATAAGTGATTAAGAACAGTCAAGAATAATATCTCTGAGCCATCAGCAAGGCTCTTTTTCATCTGTGTGAATTTTAGACCAATTTCTGACTAATTGTTAGAAGAATCTCTGATTTTTTTCTAACGTCTGTCTTCATATTGAAATTCAGTCACTTGCAATGAAGTCGAGGGTTCATTCTAGGATTTTTGCTGATTACACATATATTCTAGCACAAAAAGGTTCATTATGAAAACCGTCGCGCAGGTCATTAAGATTGGCCCTGCATCCAACGTACAATTCACGTATTTCGGGAGGACGAATCAAGTTCCAGCCGTACCGCCTTAAAGATGAAGATCCATAACGTTACCTTACTTAAACTTCTTTTTATTTCGGCAATTTCACGGATAGGTTGGACACTACTGCTATTTCAATATCTGCCTTATCAGCAGTGCAATCCATGACATGGCCGCCGCTTTTTTTGTCGTCGGCAATGAAGTGCAAATGATCTCCTGGAACATTGACACCATCCCATGTACCGGGAAATCGGAAGCCCGCGACGGTGCCCCGAACGTCCTTCAACTCGAATTCGGTTTGATGCTTGAGGGCTTCCTCCAGTGTGGGATACGGCTTTTCCTGCCTGGGTATGCTTCTGACCTTTATTTGCGAGAAAGTGGCAGTAATCTTTATCGCTAATACGCTATTCTTGTTTGGTTGCATGTCATCCAGAGCGGCCTGTAGCTCCTTGATAGTGTTCACTTTGGGCAAGGACCCTTTTTTGTCGGGATTGAAGAAAGTCACCACTGCAAACGGCGTCTGTGCATCGTCCGGAATGGAATGAACGCTGCCATCGGCCTTGATCTGAAAGAATTCGCCGTTCAGGGCCACCATTTCTCCATCCAGCCCGGTCAATGTCCCCAGACCGAAGTCTCCGTGTTTCTTCAGTTCTCGGAAAGTCGTTTCACCGTCCAATATGCCCTGTTTTAAAGCGTGGTATGTTGAGACCTGGAAAACGGAATGATCCGCGGATTGTGCGTACAGCACTCCGGATAATACAAAAGCAACAATTGCGACCACAAAAATAGGTGATAATCTTCGCATTCACTCTCCTCATTTATTTTATGGATCGTTGCATTAGCACACATTTGAAATCTTTGAGAGTCCCGAAGGGACTCCCCTACAGTAGCCACGGGTGCAAACCCGTGGGAAGGATAATGTTGAAGAGATATGACCCTGAAAGGGTCTCCCATTCTGAAGATTGGTGGACCCCGCCAGGGTCCTGATTCTCATTATATTGATCCTTTCCGTGGGTTGGCACCCACGGCTACTATTGGGCGACCCCTCCGGGGCTCCGTTCCGTTTGTCTCGTAACTGAGGACTGGCTGCGGAGCTAATGCAATAATCCTTTACATGAAAAGGGGGTCTCGGTGTCCTTCTCAGCGCCCTATCGATCGGTGTCGATTCAAACTAAATCCTTGCTCCTCAGCTCCGCCTTGATCCACGCGTATACTACCGGAGCCGCTACCAACCCGGCTATACCGAATACAGCCTCCATGACAAGCATTGCGCAGAGTAGCTCCCATGCTCTGGCTTGAACTTCTCCGCCTATAATGCGTGCGTTCAAGAAGTATTCCAGCTTGTGAATCAAGACCAGAAAAATGAGCGAAGCCACAGCCACTCCTGGTGATACGCCAAGACTTATCAAGACAATAGCCGTGTTTGAGACAAGATTCCCGACCACAGGCAGAAGCCCGGCTACAAATGTGAGTGGGACAAGGACCTGCACCATAGGTAAGCGAATGCCGAAAAAGGGTAGAATCACCATCAGATACAATACGCTGAAGACTGTGTTGAGAGCGGAAATCTTTACCTGAGCAAATACGATCTTTTCAAACGCGTCCGCCAGCGCTCCTGTCCTGGCGTACAGGGCAGCAACGAACGGCGACCAGCGATCGTTAGGATCGAAATGGTGAAGAGCAGTCATCCCTCCAATCACCATACCGAAAAGGACGTGAACCAATGTTCTTACGCCGGCCATGCCAGCCGCTGAGACATGGCGGGAATGCTCGCGCAAAATATCCGTAATCTGCCAGCGCAGGTCTTCAATAGTGGTCGGAATATATTCCGCGATATCGGGCGGTAGTGTGCGTCTTACATTTTCCAGGGTTTCCGCTACGATCACCAACAAGGCCGCCATCCCGTGTGCGCCGCGCAGAAACGACCACAGGGCCAGACTCAGCCCAAACAGGCCCAACACGACGACTATCACTATTGCTGCTAGTGAGAATTTATGCGACATTCCGCCCCATCGCACGGGCAAACGACGGGCGAGTTTGACGGTCAGGACATGAACGGCCAAACCCGCAAAAACCGTCGGAAGCAGATGAAAACGAAGCACAAGCGGAACCGCTAGCGCCGCGATCACGTAGCTGGCAAGCTCAGGTGCAAAAGCTATGCGCCCATTGTCTTGTGTGCCGGTAATCACAGACTCGGATACATTTTTTTCTGTCATTGTGTGTTCACGCGGATTCTGCAATAAGGATTGACGAGAGTGACGTTAACTCATCGGTCTCTTGGTTGTAAACAAGCTATTTCAGAAAAATTCCCGAATGAATGTGGCAGAACATTCGAAAATGGCAAAAACAAAGAAATCGGGCAAGAAAGAAAGGAAGCGGATTGGGCGCCAAGATCTAACTAGCGGGATTGATCGTCATCGCCGCTCTGCTATTGGCGCTAGCTTTGGTTGTCTGGCTCATAATGCCGCTGGCCGGCCAACGGGGCGTCCCCAGGAAATTCCGCGGGTTCCAGCAATCGTGGCTCGAATGCCCGTTGAATCGTGTGCAAATTGAGCTTACAGCAGGGATTAGCAAGCCTAATCTTCTGAATGATCCCCAAGAGGTATCATCACAGAATGGATGCTGAAAAAACAGTAGATCCTCTTGACGGGTATTGTGATGCCTGCCGTGATCCGTGGCGCCGTGAAATGCTTTCACGTCTTGAGGTCGTTGTTGAGGACGCATATGGCACGCTGTTCCGCTGCCGAGTCTGCAAGAATCATTTCTATTTTGATTTCATGGCCTTCGGAGGAGGTCGCTTTTCACCGGTCGGCAGAGATTGGATAAGGAAGATTTGGCCTGATTTGGAGCTTGAAGCTGACTAGCCTTGATGATTTTCGTATCTTCAACGAAGACACGTTCAGGTTTCTATAATCTCAACAAATGGCGGTGGAAAGACCTAGGCGGCCACAGGCTGTCCTACCCGAAGAGCAACATTCAAGCATTGATACACCGCTAGCCATATAATCCCGCGAGAATGCGGGACTTGCCGGAGGGAGTGCGGTGTCCACTCCGCGCGGAGCCAGCATGCATCTTGGGCCGAGAGGAATGGATACAGCCTATGTCAAGGTACTCGCAATACTCTGTGATCTATCGCCAATCATATAAAAGTTTTTGCCGGAAGGGGTGCGGGGGAATCCGGCTTTTTTCAAAAAGCGGGTTCCCCCGCATCTTCTCTTCTGTTCCCGCCTTTCCGCAGGTTCCGCCGCATTCTTTGCTTCCTATCCAGCGGCCAATTTCTCATCTCTTCTACGGGCGGCCTCGAGTAACAAGAAATCTCCGGATGCATCTATGGTTCTCATTGCTGGCTCGGCCCATGGAAAATGTGTGAAGACACCCCCCTCAGATTGAGCGCACCGGTAGAAGGCGTCTTCTCCATCCAGATCACCCGATATTGCATGGAGAATCCGTCCATGGTCTATGAAAAGCTTTGACGTTGGGCCGCGACGAAGCCTAAGCTCAAGAATAGTCCTGGCTCCGATCATAATGAGAAACTGGACGTATTCCAGGATATCTATATTGTGGATCATGCCGGAGAAAGAGTATCTCGCTTTCATTGAGAATCCCCCCATCAAACTCATTCAAGCGATCGAAGGCCGCCAATTGATTATCATCGGCGGATTCACGTTCATCGCACAGTGTAGCTATGCGATTCCCAAGCCTCTAGCCGATATCGGTATTAATTAACTGATCGCAGGAATAAGCATAAGTCGATCAGCCCGATACTAATTACATGCGGGCGCCCTCCAAGCGGCAGGTCCACCCAAACTTTTGATCCCCCTTACTGAACAGCCCAAAAACTGCTGAGTAATTGTCATGCCAGATTTCAGCTTTATGATAAGCAACATCTATGCCAATTTGTGCATGGCGGCTCTTTACGTGTGAATTCAAGAGGTTCGCTTCTGATCACCAAAGATAGGTGGATCATTAAATGGGGCAATTGTCCGAAAATCTGGCACGCAATTTTATACTGGTTGTTTTATTAGCAAGTTATGAAATTAGAAACAGTCGAAAATTCAGACAATGAATCCAAATGGCATGATTTTCGCGCACAGTTCTTCACGAGTTGACCAAAGCACTCTGACCTCAGTCAATGGCATGCGAAAGATCCCGGCGGCTGGATGGAAGGGGAGAAATTTCGGGAACACGCTTCTTGCGTGGATGGTGGGGTCAGATCGTTCATCCGGCTCATTCGATCAACCCGATCTATTCGCATCCCGCAGGCTTGCCCGCTGAAAGGTGAGTCAAGAGCAGACTTGATTCCTTGCCCTGAGAAGGGTATGCCTCCCCGAAAGCCTTTTTCATCATTTCTCAGTCTTGCAGGTGGCATGCGTTCTGATCCACAGCGGGCGGTCGTCATTGTGTAACAATCCGCAGCGCCAGGGAGAAACCGTTTGTATGCTAAATAGATCTGTGTTACCGATGTAATCAGGAATTTGCGCTTGGATCCAGGGCCGCATAGCCGTTCATTGATCATATGCCTGAACAGGATCGGGTAGGCGCAGGCCGTCGGAAACGGATCAGTACGTCTTTAGAGATTCAAGGGTTTTTTCGCATGCGAGCAGCGATTGGACTTTTATTCGGGATATGCATACTGACGGCAACTCCGACATGCCAGGCATGGAACTACGCCGGACATATGACGTCTGCCGCAATCGCCTACGCTGACCTGAGAGAACGCAGCCCCGAAGTCATAGCCAAAATAGTTCAGCTTTTAAAGAAGCATCCACACTTCGAGTCCAAATGGCAAGAGGAACTGGGCCGGCTTCCACAGGAAGACCGAGACTTGTATCTGTTCATGCTCGCTGCAACGTGGCCTGATTACGTACGCGGCAAATATCCTGAATACGATAGGCCGGCATGGCATTCCGTGAAGATCCCATACAGCCCCGGAGAGAAGAAGGTGAAGATTCCTCATGCTGATAGCATATTGAGCGCCTTTCCAAAGAATCGCTCAATTGCGGAGTCTACCACGGCAGAAAAGAAAGCTCGTGCCGTAGCATTATGCTGGATGTTTCACCTTATCGGCGACGTTCATCAACCGCTCCATACCATTAAACTCGTTACCAAGCAGTTTCCGGAACCGAAGGGAGATCGAGGAGGCTCCGGATTCTACGTTCGTGTGACGCCGACCGACTCAAGTATTAGCCTACACCAACTCTGGGATGGTCTCGTCCTCGGCTCTGCCAAGTTCCAGGCAGTCCGCAACAAAGCGACCTCATTGCGAAAGAAACGTGGGTTGGAACGTGAGGCTTTAGGTGAACAGCTAGCCATCAAGTCATTCAGGGACTGGGCTCTTACGAGCTATACGATTGCCGTGGAGAATGTTTATCGAATGGGGACCCTGCGTGGCAGCACTATGAAAGATGACGGCGCTGTGCTTCCTGCTGATTACATAGACAAGGCAAGAGAAGTTGCAGAGCGGCAGATTGTGCTGTCCGGCCATCGGATCGGCGATGCAATGGTTGATATGTTTTCATCGAAGTGATTGCTTTGCCAGGCGCCGGAAGGCAAAAGAGACCGAGAACCCGCGGGAAGGGAAATCGATGATGCGGGGAAACCCGCTTTTTTGGACGGAAGAAGATCCGGGGAACCCGCTTCTTGAAAGAAGGTGCTCCGCGCACGGCGATTATGCATCAGCAGGCATCGCAGTGTGTCGAGGGCTCTCAGTCTCAAGATGCATGTTGGCTCCACGCCGAGTGGACCCGGACCCCTCCGGCAAGAACTTTTATATGTTTGGCGGCAGATCACAGAATATTGCGAGTACCGCGAGTCCTCAGTATCTAGACTCATGTTTGGTTCCACGGCACAGGTAAGTTCTGGTTCCGGTAGCGGCCGGCGTCTCTGCCGGTCGTTTCGAAACGGTTGAGTTCGCTTTCTGGCCCTTCAGGACCACAGCAGCGAATATGGATGCCAAAAGACTGCTTCGAAGGTTTCCTCAAACGTTCCGGTTCATGACCTCCACATGCTTGACAAATTGAACATCGCCACTATAATTAATAATATAATTCTTAACTTGCGTTGCTACGGTAGATCTCCCGCCAGGGACAACGGGTGTTATGCAACGGTTAAGATCCTGGGACATAGGCACTCGTGCCGAGGACTTTATGACGTAATTCCAGCCGACTCTCCCCGTTCACAAAGAGCCCTTGTTCATAACTGCAAATGTACCCTCGCAAAACGTGCGACGTGCCTTTCTTGTAGGAGCTGGAAGATGAGTATGAAAATTTATGTGGGAAACCTGTCCTTGGATTCCACAGAAGGCGAACTCCGAGGCTTGTTTGAAGCTTACGGGAAAGTAGATTGCGCCGAAGTCATCGTCGATCGATTTACAAAAAGATCGCGGGGATTCATTGAAATGACCAACCGAGAGGAAGGTCTCAAGGCGATCCGGGAACTCCATTGCAAGGATCTCGGAGGCCGGAGCCTGAAGGTAGCAGAGGCTCGTCCCAAGACCAATTCCGGAAGTTGGCGGCGAGACTGGATACAATCAAACTGGTAATCCACCCTCCTTATAGCCTCTCATGAGGATCAGGTGAGAGCCTGCCACGGCGAATTCTCATCTGATTGTTTATAAACATTAGCATCTGTGACATTTTCGCGGTAATATTGGTTTACTGGGAATAATGGAGGAAGGTGGAACGAGCAGATCTGAGACTCGTCTCTCACACGTGCAATCTTACACGTCAGAACCTGCCCCGACCGCAATCGAGAAGCCCGAAGAGGCACCCTTTTTAATCGAGCAGACAGCTCCTCAATGATTACCAATGTGCACTGTGGTACGCTTGGGAGGTGGACAGTGTCCATCTTGCGAAAGGACGGACTATGCAAATCGGAGATATCGTTCACTTGGGCGGTCTGAAGGCGGAATACAATTTTTTCGGGCGTGACCGCTTTTCTGCTTGTACGCTGCCCGACGGCGACTACGTAATTGTCGCATTGGGGGACAATCATATCAAACTTGCTTGGACCGACGACTCCGGCTCCCCGTCGCGAAAGCACCGCTACCGGATAGGCAAAGCTGTTTTGATTGCTTCCACCACTGTGTAACGCAATTCACTGATTCTCAGCGATATTTAGACCCGTTTTATTCTCCTTCTGATTCTTTTATCTGACCTTCCGGAATGCTGATCGGTGCGAGGACAAATAATTCCATACTGAACGAACCCGAAGCATGAATTCTGGAGGGCGGCTGAAAGTTGGTCACCCTCCCTGAGATGGCTCCAAGCTTCGCCATTCGCGTTCTGTGCAAGCGGAGAGTGATAATTCGTCAGAACAAAAGTCTTGTAGCACAAAGATCGAGCAACGTCGGAAATGTGGATTTCAATGCTCCGCAAGTATTTCCGATCTGTCTGCCATCTTCAGGCCTTTTCCCAACGGGTTCGGGTTGTGAGCCAGCATTGCCTCAGCGATCATCATTCCTGTCCGCATGATCTTTGACCCGTGAATGGCGTTCTTATCGCTCTCCGTGATTGGCATCCTCTTTTCTCTGCTTAGTTCATGTCCGTCCGCCATTTCCAAGCCCTGCTCCCAGAGCTTTTCGCCCGCGGACATCATTTTTTCAGCTTTGGCCATCATCTGGCGCGCTTTAGAAGAGTCTTGCCCGTCTCTTGCCATCTGCTCGGCTTCACGCATGATCTTTTCAGCAGCCGTCATCATCTGAGAACCCTCTGTAATCATCGCTTTGCTCTTGATCATGACCTCTTCCGAATCCTGATTTATGACTTGGGCGGTAGCAGTAACAATTAATCCGAGACAGAGAAAGATCGTGGTCAGTCCAATTGCGATTTTACTAATTCTAGTTTTCATCGGAGGATACCTCCCGATTGTTTAAGGACTCCCGATTTGGGTCCGAGAGCCTTGGCAGGCAATAGTTTCTACTAGTCTACAGATCAAAAGCGGTTCAAATTATAGAGTGGTGATGTTTTAACCCTGCATCCTGCGTTGCAGTTTCTGTGCCAACTATGACAAGTGAATAATGTTTTTACATATAAGCTGTGCTTTCAGTTAGTTAATCACATTGATATCGTTTGAAGTGAGATTCGAAAGGGTCGGCAAAATAGGAATGTGTCCGAAAAACAGGCTCCAAGAATGGGTATCTCCGAGTTATCAGCCGGTTACAAATTCGACAGTGTCTTAAATTCGGTCCTTATAATTCGAATGTGTTCGAAAGTAGCGGCTAAACAGAGATGAACTGAAGGCCCGTACTGAAGAGCGCCGAATTTTTTGTAAATCAAAGTGGATCTTTAACCAGCGACCACGTGGTTGATCCATTCCCCATAGTATTAACATCGATTGAAATCGAAAGTCTTTTGTATAGTCGTATGGACTATGATTTCTTCAGCGTTTGTTCAATGCTGGAAATCCGAGGTTCCCATGAAACCTTTAATGGCGTTGAAGAAGCCAAAGATTGGGTTGTTTCGGTTTATGTAAACAAACGGATAAGAAATCATAGTCCATACGACTATACAAAAGCTTTGACAATGATGTTGGGCTATTATTATAATCTCGAAAGTGCCTTTTAATGCGGGTCGCGTAGAGTAAAAATGCGCTAGAAGCCCTCTGGAATTCCGGGGACACCATACTAATTCGTGACATCCGACGGTGGCGAATGCTGTTTCAGGGCATGGCTAGATTGGCGCGAGTTGTCGCACCAGGAGTTGCGCACCATGTAACTCAGCGTGGTAATCGTCGGCAGCTCACTTTCTTTGGTGATGGTGATCACTCGGCTTATATGGAACTGATGGCTGAGTGGTGGTCCCGTTGAGGTAGTCCTGGGGAGGTCGATGCGCCGCGGAAAGCCTGGTCCTAAAGTTTCGGCAAAGGCCATCTGAGATAAGTATGTGTCACCAGAATTTAGGGTCAGCACCAGAAGGTTCTGGAATTTTGTGACAATGCATTGGCGACGGCACGAGGCAATTTGAGAGGACTACGCTGGACCACATTGGCAAAGGCCATGTTGCATTGAAGCAGTACCAGTCGTCTGAAGGCTTTTATCAGTCCGCTCTGCAGATAGCGAGACAAATCGGAGATGTCAAGGGCGAGCGGGACACATTCAATAACCTGGGGAATCTATATAAACAGCGGGGTCAACAGTCAAAGGCGAAGGAATATTTTGATCATGCGCGGGCAATCTCGCGTAAGCTAGAGAGCGGGAAGGCTAAGACAAAATCCTGAAGGATAAACCCTAAAAAAGACCCACGGTGACATAATGTTTATGCGATACTAGGGGGCAAAATCCCGCCGAGGAAAGGAACATTCATCACAACTCTGCACTACTCGGGCATTCCCGAACGCAACCCATCGTAAACACCTTATTTTGTCTATGTAGTAACAGCCGCGAGCCCGGTCCTCGCAATGACGCGAAGGACAATCGAAACGACAGCAGTAAAGTTTGCCTATGTCTAATGAATCCGCACTGGAATCCGCCGGTGTTACTCCCTGAAAACCGAGCCACAGACCTATGAGCATTGCTATAAGTGCCTTAGCCATCTTCCGCGTCCTGATCCTCTTGCCATGCAACTGAAGCCCGAAAGAGATTTTACTACCTTTTTGAGCGTAGCACGATTTATTCAACACAAGATGGCTCGTTATTGTGTTCGGATCATACGACCGGTTCCGTTAAGTAGCTCCCACAGAGGCACTACAGGCCGTTCATCTGATCAATGGACGCATTACTTCATAAGCAGGTTGGGAAGCCACAAAGAGATCCCGGGGAAAAGCAGGAAGATCAAAAGGCAAATAGACATGCCTATCAAGTATGGATAAATGCCCTTATAGACATTGCCTATCGGTTCGCCTGTAACTCCCGAGACGACAAATGCGCTTATGGCCATAGGCGGTATGATGATTCCGATCATTGTGACGACGCAGACAATCACGCCGAACCACACGGGATCGTACCCAAGTTTGAGGGCAATAGGCAAAAAGATCGGGGTTGCAAGGATCAAGAACGCCAGATCTTCGATAAAAGATCCGCCAATCAGATACACTGCGACAATTATCAGCATTATAATGAGACGATGGACGTGAAGATTTATTAACCATTCCGCGACAATGTACGGCGTTCTGGTCACCACAAAGAAATGCCCCAGAATCGTCGCGCCGGCTACCATCATGAGGACCATGCAGGCTATGCGCAATGTGTCCACGGCCGCCTTGAAGAACTTCTTCCGATCCATGTCCTTCTTAGCCAGGGTCAATAACAATACGGCGAAGGTGCCCACGCTCCCCGCCTCGGTCGGCGTAAAGAATCCCTCCATCAAACCGCCCACTACGATCAGGAATACCAGGAGCACTAAAAGAACCGGGGGAAGCGAGGCGAATCTTTCGCTCCAACTGGACTTTTCACCTTTTGGACTTAACGTTGGGTTGATCAGACTCCACCCCACCAGGGTTACGACGAAAGACAAGGCGACCAACAAACCGGGAATCAGACCGGCCAAGAAAAGTCTGCCTATAGAAGTCTCTGTTATTATTCCGTATATGATCAAAACTACGCTCGGCGGAATTAATATTCCTAGCGTACCAACCGAGGCGACGGTTCCGCACGAGAGTTTTCTATCATATCCGTACCTATCCATTTCGGGCACGGCGACAGTGGCGAAGGTCGCTGCGGTGGCCGGAGTGGAGCCGCAAATAGCCTTGAATGCGGTAGCCGCAACCACGGTTCCTATGGCCAAGCCCCCGGGGACATGGCCGACAAATTTGTATGCGCTGTCATAGAGACCTCGCGCCACGCCGCCACTGGCCCCCAATTGTCCCATGAGCACAAACATCGGAACGACGGTGAAGCCGTATGACGAGATAACGCTGGCGATGTCCTTCGCTACCAGTATCATTGCGCTGTCCACGCTCACAATAGCAGCGAATCCGATAAACCCGGCAAGCCCCATGGCAAAACCGATTTCCAGGCCAAGAAGAAAAAGGGCGAACAGTAGGACAATTATGAGAAAGCCTATGGTTTCCACGCTCATTTTTTCGATCCTTCTTCGGCGGGCATCAGGTCAACAATTAGCATCAGGCATTCAATGAAACAGCAAATAGCAACCACATAAAAAACAGGGTACAAAGGCAGTTTGAGCGTTAACGTGACTTCGCCTACTCGGCTGTAGCCATGCCCGAGCAGACACAGATTCCAACCGGCAATGATGAAAAACGCTATGGCGAGCACTCTCGTGAGTACATGGAGCGCGGTCCTGGTGCGACCGGGCAGGCTTTCTGTAAGGAAGTCCATGATGACATGCCCTCTAGTCATTGTCGTGTACGGAAGAGAGAAACCTATAATTATGGCTCCAAGAATACCTACGAGTTCATAGGTTCCGGGAATCGGCCGGCCGAATCCCCTCAGAATTACGTCAGCTAGCGTCAGCGCCATCATAGCTATGAGAGCGGCAACTGCAATAGCCGACATTCCGCGGGAGGTGAGCGTCATTACTTTGACAAACGATTTCATCGTGCTTGGACTCCCAAAATCGTCGCAGTCCCCATTCTGTTATGAGGAATTCCCTCAGGTCAGGACGCATCGAGTGGTGGGCGTCACTGTCTGCTCGGCCGGCGGCGCAAAGATGTAAAATGTCGCATGCCGTGGGACAGCGCAAGCCGGCGAGGCGCCCAAACCATTCTTCCGGTGTGTCACGCTTTCGGTAATCGAATGATCATCATTTCTGATGCGTCTTTAAATATTCAATGCAGAAATCCAAAGCCTCCTGACCGGGCAGACCCTTGGCTTTCATATTTTCAACATACTTGGCCAGCACGGGTTGGAGACGCTTGGTCCATAGGGCGTCTTCTTCGCCGGAGAGCTGGATTACTTTCTTGCCCTTATCCAAAAACAGCTTTTGGGCCTCGTCTTCCAATTGGTCCCAGAGCTTGCCCTCTTTTTCGATCCATTCCCGGTTGATCTGTTCGATTATCTTCTGGTCTTCAGGAGGGATCGATTGCCATTTGTCTTTGTTCATAACGACGTACGTAACGTTCACATATGCCGAGCTAAACAAAGTACCGTCATTCACCACGTCTATGAGCCTCCATCCAATCAGCGGCTCAAAAGGACCCACTATCCCATCAGCCACGCCCTTCTGGAGCGCATCATAGGCATCCGACATCGGCATGGCTACAGAGACGCCACCGAGAGCCTTGACTACCTCTGCGCTGGTTCCGGTTGACCTGATTTTGAGGCCTTTCAGGTCTTCCAATTTTGCCACCGGCTTTTTGGCAAAAAGACGATGAGGCGGCGAAGTATGTAGATACATGACTTTTGTACCGTCAAATTCCTTGGGCTTAAATTTCTCGAGGTATGCGTTCGCCAAGTTCGTTGCCTGGTATGAGCTTTTGTATCCGAGAGGGAGGTCGATCACTTCGGTGAGGGGGAATCGTCCCCCAGTATATCCGCAAAAACTCATTCCTATATCCACAACCCCTCTCATTACGTCATCATAAGTCTCGGAGGGACGTGAGAGAGACGCCGCGGGGAAGTACTGCACCTTCACTCGACCGTTGGTCTTCTTCTCCACCTCTTTGCACCACTCGTCCGAGATGACGCTAACTTTGCTTGCAGGGGGAAATAGATTCGCATACCTGAGGGTAATGACTTTATCAGCTCCATAGCTTGTCAGCCCACCGACAAACAGAACCAGTGTCGCGACCACCACAATGCTTAAAGCAAAACGCCGCCCCTTCATAGCCGCACCTCCTTGCTGTTTCTCTCCATCTTTAATCTGTTCCTCAATCTCTTGTTAGACTTTGGTCTCGGCATCTTATATCAGAAGTTCACGTGCTGACCGCAACTCACCGGTATGGTCTGTCCTGTCACACCACTCGATTCATCTGACGCGAGGAAGAGGGCTACGGCCGCACATTCTTCTTCCGTGGCTAATCTTTTAAGGGAATTGTTGGCAGCCAAACTTGCCATCATTTCATCAAAGGTCTTGCCGGTCTCTGCAACCCTCTTTTTGATGACGTTAACAATGCGTTCTCCCACAATAGGACCGGGGCTGAGGGCATTCACGCGGATGCCTGTACTCCCCCATCTCGACGGAAAGTGTCTCTGTAAGGCCAATGAGGCCCATCTTTGCGCAGCAATAGGCCGCCCTGAACGGATATCCGGATCTTCCGTCAGCGGACCTTCCTGCTTCGGAAACAACGTTGATGATGTTACCTGTCCTTCGCTCGATCATGTTTTTGAGCACTTCCCGTGCGCAGATCATGCTTCCGGTCAGGTCGACCGCCAAGGTTTCGTTCCACTGGGTCAGATCCATATCCACGACCCGGGACGTAGGACCTGAGACGCCACTGTTATTCACCAGTATATCCACCTGGCCGAACTGCCTGATTGTCTCTGTAACAAGACGCTTAATTTGCGTCTCATCCGAAACATCTGTCTGGATGTAGATTGATTCTCCCCCTCCGTTGATTATCTCGTCGCGCGTTTTCTCCAGCTCGGGCACGCTCCGTGCCGCGATCGCCACCTTGGCGCCCTCCCGGCCAAAAGCAAGAGCAGTGGCCTTGCCGATACCTTTGCCACCACCCGTGATAATTGCCACCTTGCCTTGCAATCTCATGTGTCCTCCTTGCTCAATTTCAGCCGACGCCTAAGTTCGGGAATTCAAGATCGCAGATTTTTCACTTCATCCTTATTTCGCCTGCCCAAACAGGAATTCTGAATCAGCCCTTCCTCTGTCCACCTCCCATCAATAGAACTGAAAGACCGTCTTCCATTTGCACGGCGAGAGGGAACACCGTGGAGGCGAAAATTTTTCTGTCTCTGATAAGGCCCCTCCACCTATCCAAGAAACCGGGCCGTGCCTCATAAGCGCTAACTTAAACGTTCTGGTCCGCTCGTCCCATTGGGACGAGATGATAGTAGCCCGGCGATTTATCGCCGGGAAAGCGTCTAACTCAAAGTTCTTAGTCCCATTAGGGACGGCTGATCGATTAACGCCTGCCATTTCTCCAGTCGTCCCCATGGGACTGAACGACCTTTACTGGAGCCGCATTTTTTACCCGGCGATGAATCGCCAGGCTACTTTCAGAGGTTCCTACGGAACCATACCTGCCCTTAAGCTAGCGCATATCGGGCCGTGTCTAGGCCCTAAAAGATCAGAAACATTCCGTTTGGATTCGCAGAGGTTGCCGGGACCTCCTGTATCACGTCCCAGTGTTCATCGATTTTACCGTTTTCGAGCCTGAATATCTCAACGATAGCCCGATGTGTATTCGGCGGCCGAACTGAATGAACGTGAAGAATAACATAGTCACCATCCGCAAAGATCTTTAGGATTTCGCTCTTTGCGCCAGGACAATTGGTTTTAAGCCAACTAATAAATTTTCCGAGACCCTCGGGATAATCTTCCACTAATGGATTATGCTGTTTGTAACGCGGCCCCATGAACTTCCGGGCAGACTCAAAGTCCTTTTTGTTAATGATAAGATCGTAGAATTCCGCAACATTCTTCTTATTGATTTCCATCTGTTCCTGAGGCGTCATATCGTTCCTCCGTGTCTGAAGATTCGTTCGAGTTCCGCTCTCAAAACTCCTTACAACTCATGGCATCGAGTCTTCCATTAAGAAGTGCCGTGTCCACTCCTTTTACGGGACATCACCGCCAAGAGTTTCGCATGCACGCGACCGACACTTCTTCCTGTGTGAGGCACTCCTGAATCGAAATACACACAGTCACCCTCATGCATGATGTATTTCTTTCCATCGTACGTGAATTCGTGGGTACCCTCCAAGACATATAGCAATTCCTCACCCTCATGTTGGAATATGGCTTCTTCTTCGAATGCCGGCTCGATGATGTAGGGTTCCATGCTCTTGCCGGACTTGTTGTGTGCAAGAGTTTCATATCTATACCCATACAGGGATCCCGTTGAGACAATAGCCTTTCTTTCGTTCTTGCGCACAATCGCGATCCGTGTGTCAGGTGCTTCAGGCTGCTCGTTAAACAGAGAAACAGTCTCCGCCCCGAGCGCTGAAGCAATCCGGTTGAGGGTGGAAAAGGGGGGAGCTTGCCGGAACGCTCCACTTTCGACAGATATCCTTTGCTCAGACCGGTGAGGCGGGACAGATCGTCCAGGGTCATCTTTCGCGTGAGGCGAAGAGTCTTGATATTTTGGCAGATGGTTTTTTCGTCCATGGCGGAGATTGTTGCCTTGTAGGCAACATTTGTCAACTGAGAATTTGCCAAAAAGGAAACTATTCGGTCCTCTGCAGGGATGGTTTGTTCTAAGCCAGCGCCGGGTGAACTTGCCATTCTACTGAGGGTATAACTCCTCCGAATCCAGGATCACCTGATTTCCATCAAGAAACTACTCGCCCCCGTTCATGCCATCAGGTATTTTCTTTTGATTTCTACGTTCTGATTAAAATCGGCTGCTGTGCCTTCATACCGAATACGCCCATTATCGATCACATAGACCCGGTCGATCAATTTCAAGGCCGATTTCACATTCTGTTCCGACAGCAGAATGCTAATACCCGCATCCTTCAAGGCCAGGATCTGCTCTTCCAACTCCCTAACAATCAGAGGAGCCAAACCTTCCGTAGGTTCATCCAGCAGGAGGAGGTCCGGACTGCTCATCAAGGCTCTTCCAATCGTGAGCATCTGCTGCTCCCCGCCCGAGAGGTTTCCCGCGGTCCGCGTCTTTATGTGTGAAAGGGCAGGGAACAAATCGTACACCCTCTGTTTGGGCCATTCGTTGTTTCGCCGGTAGGTAATTTCCAGGTTATCGTCCACGGAGAGATCGGCAAACACCCTCCGGTCGTCCGGAACGTAGGAGATCCCCTCCCGAACGAGACGGAAAGGATTTGTTCCGGCAATCGGCCTTCCCTTGAATGTGATCGATCCCTGCCGGGGAGGCGTCCAGTAAGCGATACTCCTCATCGTGGTCGATTTGCCGGCGCCGTTTCTCCCGAGAAGCCCCACGATCTCGCCTTCGGTCAAAGAGAGGGAGACGTCGAAAAGGATATGAGAAAGGCCGTAATAGGTATGGATATTTTCGACCCGAAGCATGGATCTAATCCTCTCCCAGATAAGCATTCTGCACTTCTTTGTTACACCGGACGGTCGTGCAATCTGACTGGATGATGGTGGAACCCCGGACCATGACCATGATCCGTTGAGCGATGGAAAAAACGAGTTCCATATCATGTTCGCAGAAAAGGATGGTGAGGCCGCGCTCGGTAGAAAGCCGCTGGATAAGAGAGATGCACCGCCCTGTCTCCTCTGGCGACATGCCGGCAGTCGGCTCGTCCAGAATCACAAGTTCCGGCCTTCCGCCGAGGACGATAGCGATCTCGAGGACCTTCCTGTCCCCATGAGACAGGGAACCGCAGATGCTTTTTGCCTTTCCAGTCAATCCGACACTATCGAGTATCGCATAAGTATCCTCCACCGCTAGCTTCCTGGACGGCGAGAAGAAGGTAAGATCTCTACCCTTTTCCGCGAAGACTGCGATCTGGACGTTCTCAAAGACGGTTAGTCGCGGGAAGATATTAACGATCTGAAAAGAGCGGGCGATCCCCTTTTTGCACATCTTGTGTGATGGAAGACCCGTGATGTCTTCCCCCTTGAAGATCACCTGCCCCTCATTCGGCTTCAGGACCCCCGTAATCAAGTTGAAGAGGGTTGTCTTCCCAGCCCCGTTCGGGCCGATGACCGCCACGACTTCACCCTGCTCGACATCGAGATTTACCCGGTCTACCGCCATGAAGCCGCCAAAGGACTTACTTACGTTCCTCACCTCAAGCATAATCCGTTTCCCTTGCCTCTTCCACCTCGCCTGTTTTTCCGAGTTGGCGACCATGCCAGATCTCGAAGACCTTGCCCAGAACCCCCTCGGGCAGGAAAAGAATGACAAATACGAGAACGAGGCCGAGAACTAATGCCCAGTAATCGGTAATCGTGCTGACAAAGGTTCGCAGCAAGACGATTATGGCAGCGCCAAGCATCGGTCCCAGAAAAGTATACCAGCCCCCCAGGAGGGCCATGATCGTGATCTCGAGCGAAAGGGTCCAGAACATCATATCGGGGAAAACCGAATTGTCGACCACCACGAAAAGAACACCTGCGACGCCGGCAAAGAATCCGGCAATCACGATCGCGATGAGCTGATGTCGCCTTACATTCACGCCGACCGCCTGGCTTCGTACCACGTTGTCCCGAATCCCCTGAAGAATGCTCCCAAACGGTGCGTGGAGAATCCTGTACATTATGAACAGCGAGATGGCTGCCACGATCAAGGTAAAGTAGTAAGCGGCGACTGGGGACTCGAGGATCGCCGGAACGGAAATCCCGTGGATACCATCATCCCCCCCCGTAAGACTGTACCATCGATAGACGATTACCCACACCAGGGAACCCAACGAGATTTGAAGCATCCCGAAATACAGTTTCGACAACCGGATGCAAACGAGGCCGATGACCAGGCTCAGAAAGGCGGCGACCAGAGGGCCGACCACAAAGCCGATCCAGGGGCTATAGTCGAGCTTCATGATCATCACCGCGGCAGCGTACGCCCCCGCACCGTAGAATACTGCGTGATGAAACTGGTAAATACCGCCGAAACCCAGCACGAAGTTGAGGCTGGTGGAGAGGAGGCCTGTCGTGACAATGAGAGCGATCAGATACACATAAAATCGTGGTAGGCCGAAGGGCGCAACAGCGAAGATCGCGGCAATCACGATCACGGAGATGATGGATTTGTGGTTAACGCTTCCCATGGGTTTTTCTCACCAGGTGGATCGTAGCAAGCCCGTCGGCCTAAAACTGAGGACGACGATTACCGCTGCATACGGGAAGACTATGCCAAACTGAGGCCATATGAGAATCCCTAGGGACGCGGTGAGGCCGAATATCAGGGCGCCCAAAAGCGCACCCCAGACATTGCCCAGTCCCCCTATAATTACGATCAGGAAGGCTTCCATGATTAATGTATGATCCATGCCCAGTGAAACATTAACGATGGGCGCAACAAGCACTCCGCCCAGTCCCGCAAGGAAACAGCCGATGACGAAGACGCTGCAAAAAACGCGACCCACATTGATCCCGACCCCAGCTACCATCTCCCTGTCGACCGCGGCCGCTCGAGAAATTTTGCCTATTTTCGTCTTCTCGACCAGAAAATAGAGCACGATCGCGACAAGGGGCCCCACAAGAAGAAGGAAAAAGTTGTAGATAGGGAAAGGCATGCCGAGTATGCGGATTGCGCCTTGAAAGAAAGGCGGCGTGGGGACAGTTCTGTATTCGGATCCCCAGACCATCTTGACAAGATCGCCGAATATGAGGACGAAGGCGAACGTGAGCAGGAAGAGCATGATATGTTCTCTGTCGTACACGCGGCAGAAGATGCCCCGCTCCAAAATAAAGCTGAGGAACGCGACGGCGAGGGGCGCTATCAGGAGAGCCATCCAAAACCCCGCGGCTCCCCCCCCGAATAGGCGGGAAACCGTATAGGCCATGAAAGCCCCGATCATGTAGAGAGACCCGTGAGCGATGTTCGGAATTCTCAGGACACCGAGGATAAGACTGAGGCCGGAAGCGACGATGAAAAGGATCACGGTCCGGCTCAGTCCCATCAGGATTTGACAAACAACCCCCGGCGAGCAGATGGCTGATAGAAGATCCACGATTTCCTCTAGATAATCTCTACTTTTTCCTTACTTTCATGATCTCGTCGCAGGCGGGCAGATAGTCCTTGCCCGCTATTGTCACTATATCCGTGGCGATCAGGTAATCATGGTCGGGGGTCTTCTTGGTAACGCCGAAGAACATCGGAAGCATCAGCTGATGATCGCACTTGCGCATCTCGAGCTTGCCGACAGGGCTGTCTACGACCAAGCCCTCCATGGCGTCGATGAATTTTTCCCTGTCCACGGCCCCCGCCTTCTGGTAGGCCCCTATTACAAGCTGCCCCAGGGCGTAGCCGTACAGCGCTCCCACCTTCGGGGGCCTGTTGTAAAGCTTCCTGAACTCATCCACAAACGCCTTATTTTCAGCCGTCTCAGGATAGTAGTAGAGGTAATTGACTGTGCCGTAGACGCCTTCAGGCGCCTCATTCCCCAGGGGCTGAAGGTTGGAGAGCTCAATGGAGGTATGCAGGTCAACAGCCATCTCCTTCGGAAGATCCATGGCCTTCGCCATCTTCATGAAAATCAAATTTCCCGATCCTCCCGTCGCCATGATCAGACAATCGGGCTTTGCCTGTACGATGGGTGCAAGGTAAGACCCAATGTCAGCTTCTCCGACCTTCCACCACGTCTGTCCCAAGAGCTGAGCGTCAGGCTTCATCTCTTTTATATACCGCCAGGTCGCTTCAGCGACGGAGTGGCCGTATTCATAGTCCTCACCTGCCAGCCAGTACTTTGTGAATGGTTTTTTTGAAAGCACGACGGCAGCCGCTTTGCCGATCATCCTCGTGCTTTCAGCGACGCTGAAGACGTAGCGGTGCCCCTGTTCCCCGGTGATCTTCTCGCTCTTTGCAAAACTGCAGATGAACGGGATCTTCTCCTTCCTCGCAAAATCGGATACTGCAAGGGTGGCGCTGCTGTTAATCGTGCCGGCAAGAAGATCAACCTTCTCCCTCATGACCAGTTCCTTGGCCATCGCGAGGCCGACGTCGGGCTTAAACTTCTCGTCGCGCGTCACATATTCGATCTTCTTCCCGAGCACGCCCCCACTCGCATTGACCTTTTCGATGGCCATCTTAAACCCATCAAGCACATCGAAGGTATAAACCGAGGGCGGACCGCTATAGGTATCGACAAAACCCACCTTGATGCTCGTTTGTGCGAAAGAAGGTGGTGCCACAAACAGGGCAAGAGACACTAAACCAATGGTCAGAATGATTCCCTTTTTCATAGGTCTACCCTCCCTTTTGAAGACTATAAATTTTCCCAGTTTCAACACTAAGATCGCAAAGTCAATGGCGGGATTGTTGCCGTATAGGCAACAGTTGTCAACATAAAATTTGCCAAAAAGGAAACTCTTCGGTCGTCAGGAGTTGTCAATCTTTCGAAGACCGAATTTCTCGTGGCAATGCACATCCTTTGCACCTAAGACTCTGGCGCTTCGGCTTTTGGCGCATCCCGACGCTAGCAGTTTGCTGAAAAATCTCTTGTCCGTCACCCGGTGGAAGCCGGGGTCCGGAGATCCTTATTCGAGATAAGCGCCTTTGTCCGCACTTGCGGCATATTTGGCGAAATGAGCTAGATAGCCCTTGGTCACCTTGGGTTGGGGCGGCTTCCAGGAGGCCAACCTTTCCCTGATTTCTTCATCACTGATTTCCACACTGACTTTCCGCGCGGGAATATCGATGTCGATGAGGTCTCCATCGCGAAGCACGGCAATGGGGCCTCCGACCATGGCCTCGGGCACAAGATGCCCTACACAGGGCCCTCCCGATGTGCCGGAAAACCTCCCATCCGTGAGAATGGCCACTGATCTGTCCAGTCCCAAATCTACAAGCATCCAGGTGGCCATCACCATCTCTCTCATCCCGGGTCCTCCCTTGGGCCCTTCGTACCTGATAACTAAGACCTCGCCTTCCTTGACCTGCCCGGCCAACAGGGCATTGACACAATCCTCTTCCTGCTCGAAAACCCTGGCGGGACCTCTGTGCGTCTGCATCTCAGGTCTGACCGCCGTCTGCTTCACCACGGCGACGCCCATGTTACCCTTTAGGACAGCAATGCCTCCATTCTCGGATTTCGGATTGGAAAGTGGACGGATAATCTCCGAATCCTTGATTTCCGCTCTCTTGAGATTCTCTCCCAGGGATTGGCCGCTCGCGGTCATCAACACTCGTATCCAGGAGGGACTCCATGGACTTCATGACACCCTGCAAACCCCCGGCCCGCTCGAAATCCTCCATGAGATACCTGGGATCCGATGGCTTAATTTCCATGATGGATGGAGTTTGCCGGCTGATATTTTCAAAATCGTCCAGGGTGAAGGGGAGGTCCAATTCATGGGCGATAGCCGGGAAATGGAGGGTCAGATTGGTGGAGCCGCTCGTAGCACAGCAGACCTTCACCGCATTGCGGAAGGCGGCCGGAGTGACTATATCCTGTGCCTTCACGTCATTCCACAATAGCGAGATCACCTTCCGGCCCGCTTCCTCAGCCAGTTTTTCAAGGTCCGGGTCGGTAGCGCACAAGGCCGAGTTTCCGGGCAGTGAAAGACCCAGGGCCTCGGCGGCAATGCACATGCTGTTGGCTGTGCCCATGAGGCAGCAAGCTCCAGGACCGGGACAAACGCATCCTTCGATCTCGCGCAATTCCTCCCGGGTAATTTTGCCCTGCTTGTGCATGACAAAATACTTTCCCATAGAAGAGACATCGAGTCTGTCTTCTTTATACCGCCCCGCAGGCATGTAGCCGCCGGTGACGATAATGGTTGGAATGTTGCAGCGGACGGCCGCCATGATAAGACCCGGCACGATCTTGTCACAGGTCCCGATCATCACCACAGCGTCGTAGCTCGCATGCTCCACCATCATCTCCACGGATCCCGCTATCAGGTCCCGACTGGGAAGGATGTATTTGAAGCCTTCGTTTCCGCTCCCCTGGCCATCACAGGGAGCCAGGACGTTAAAGATGGTCCCAAATCCTCCGGCCTCACGGATTCCTCGCTTGACGGCCGCGGCAATACGATCGAGATGATGTGACCCGGGAAGGATCTCATTCCAGGTATTGGCGATGGCAACAAGGGGTTTCTCCAGATCTTCATCGCTCGCCCCTAGGCACTTCAAGAAGACCCTGCGCATGTAATATTGTGGCACGTCAGGGCTTAAAGCTTTGCTTCTCAGCTTTTGGCTCATCTTTACGCTCCATTATCAGCGGCCCCATGGACGAGGCCAAATGAGGGGATTTTAGATCAAATGTTCGGATTCAGTTTGAATATGCAGAAATCTTTCTGGCCCGAGTTTTTCCGCCTTGGTCGGCTTGCCCGAAGCGACCAGGATCATTTCTTCAAAGATCCGCCTTCCAGCTTCGGTCAGACTCTCCTTTCCCTGAAGTACCCTGCTCACATTGATATCCATGTGTTCCTTCATCTTCAGATAAGTATCCTTATTACCGGTAATCTTGATGACCGGGGCGATTGGGGACCCTATAGGCGTACCCCGACCGGTGGTGAAGAGGACCATCTGGGCTCCCCCGGCCACCATACCGGTCAGTTGCTCGATGTCATGAGCAGGGGTGTCCATGAATACCAATCCATTCCTGTTCGGGCGACAGCCGTAGGCGATCACCTCTTGAAGTGACCCTGTCCCTGCTTTGTAGATGCACCCGAGAGACTTTTCTTCGAGAGTCGTAATGCCTCCGGCAATATTGCCGGGGGAAGGATTGCCCTCTCGGATGTTCTGCCCTGCCTCAACAGCCCTGTTTTCCCACCAGGCAACGGCTTGTAGAAGCTGCCCGGAGACCTTGCGGGTCTTCGCTCTCTTGGAAAGCAGATGTTCTGCGCCGATCAGTTCGGGGGTCTCCGAAAGAATAACCGTTCCGCCTTCGGCCAAAAGCATGTCACAGGCAGCGCCCACCGCCGGATTGGAACTCAGACCGGAGGTGAAATCCGAAGCGCCGCATTCGGTACCGAGAATCAGCTCCCGGAGCGGGATCGGCTCACGACGGAGTTTGGCAGCATGGGCGAGCATCTCCTTGACGATGCGCCTGCCTAGCGAAATGGTTTTTTTAGTTCCCCCAACTTCCTGAATCACCAACACTTCTACCCGCTTGCCGCTTGGCCGGACTCCTTCCGCAATATTCTCGGCGGCAAGCTCCTCGCATCCAAGCCCCACTATCAATACACCGACGACGTTCGGGTTGAGGCCGAAGCCGGTCAAGGTCCTCTTGAGCGTGTGACGATCTTCCCCCATCTGGCCACACCCCAGGATATTCGGAAGATAGACGACCCCCTTGAAAGGTTGGGCGATGGCACGGGCGGCTTCCTGCGAACAGCCGACGCTGGGGATGACAAGCACCGTGTTTCTCGTTCCGGCTCTGTTATCTTCTCTGCGGTATCCTTGAAATTTCATGGCCTTCTTCTCAATCGCTGACTGCTGATCACGTTATGTACGTGGACATGTTCACCCCGGGCGATTTGTGCCAGACTCTGCCCTATGGCTTCTCCGTACTTGATCACGGAATCGCCTTTCTTGATGTCTCTCAAGGCGAATTTATGACCAGGGGGGATGTCCGACACGAGCGTGATCTTTTCGATGTTGTCCTGGATCTGTATGGCGACCACAGCGCCTCGTCTTAACGATTCGAGGGCGGTGGCGACGTTATCTTTCCCGTTGATCACGATAACCCTAGCCTTTGCCATTGTCCCGATCTCCCGTTGTAACTTCAATCTAGCGCTTCAGACGAAGCAACGTCTACTCTCATGCGTGGCCGTACCAAATCCGAGATTGCCATCCCACGTTCCGCGGGACTAACGCTCCTCGCAATGACAAGTTTGGGCCTGCCATTACGACAGCGTCACCCGAAACCTGTCATTGCGAGCGGAGCGAAGCAATCTCGCTTTGGGACATCTTCTCAACATTAGTTCGGCGGTCAGAACTCGAGTGAAAATCTCCAGAAACATTGGATACTCAGCCCGGCATTCCAAATGAAATAAAAGAAACTTAAGTCGCGCTATATTAGGCTATAGGAATAATCAAACCGCCTGATGGGAATATCGCCACACGTGCGTTGGGATATTCGCTTCCAAGCAACCTCACCCCTTCTTCAACGGACGGCGCATAGTCAAACCCCATAGTGCGAACCTCCTTCTCAGAAACCATCTGGGACACCAGTATGGTCCTTATTTTCGGCCGCAGGATCACACTGCTCATCGCCATATTGAACTCTACGGGCTTATCCGCCAAGAACGGCTTACCTTGACCCATTGCCTCCTTCACGTATTCTGCAGGGTTGGCACCAAACTTATCTTTGAGCTGATTAAATGAGTCGACGAATTCGCTCGATACCGGTTTAACCAGTGGTGCGAACATCAAGATTGCGCCGTTTTCGTTGGTGACGCGATCAGGCGCATCCAGACCCTTGCAGAACTGATGACCGTGGGTGTGCGGATAGGTAGAAGTGATTGTGACATCTACTTTCTCATCGAACCTGACTCCGAGCGTCTTATAACATGCCTGCACAGCGCTCGCGAAGGCCGCCTCCAGACTTCCTCCTATCATGTGGACGACCTCGCCGTGCTGGTTGTACACACAGTTTATGGAAAAATCCAAACCGATGGCCTGCGCTGCTCTTAAACAACTCTCGTGGAAAGGGTTCCCTTCGGTGAGCCCGGCTGCGGATTGCGGATGAATGGTGTGCCTCATGTGGTGGTCCCTGATAAACTCAAAGTCGCACACTCCGGGCATCACGATTTTTGGCCCACCCCCGAATCCGGCCATTGGGTGAGGTAAGATCGAGCTCATTCCTATTTTCACATCCGCCTGAGCCACTTCCGGATTGATTCTTACTACATGGCCATCTTCAGGTAGAGCAATGGGCACAAGATCATCGCTCCAGGCGTCGTGCTGTATGATTCTGTAGACGGATGCCGCCGAATTTCCGACTCGCGCACCCAGTTCTTCCGGTGTCAGCTTCACGTGAGTTCCAAGCGCTATAACGACAGTGACTTTTTCTTTGGGAAGGCCATTGCGGATCAAATAAGGGAGCAGAACTTCCAGGATATCCGCGACGGGCGTAGGACGAGTCCAGTCGTCCACCAGAATCGCTACCTTCTTGGCTCCGGAAATCAAATCTCGCAGGGGAGCCGTTCCAAGGGGCTCCTCGAGCGCTTGCTGAGCCATCCGTCCAACAGAGGGTGTGGAGACACCTTCTCGAGTCTCTATGAAATGGGACAGGGACCATTGCGGAGGCAGTGAGAAATACACCTTCTGTTTGCGGCTTGAATATAAATAATAATCCTTTCCCACGCTTTCCTCCGATATCCCTTTATTCCGTATCCGTAAGAATAATCCCCAGTGTAGTGAACTGAGACACTGCGCTCCTATTGATCGGGCGTATACCTAATGTATTTCAATGCGCGTTTTGAGTCTTCGAGATGGTTTCTTATGGCCTTTTTGGACCCTTCGGGATCCTTGGCCTTGAGGCATTGTAGGATTTGCCGATGTCCTTCAATGCTCTTCAGTCTCGTTTCGAGGGCATGTTGCGCCTCGATCCGATAGAGAATCAGCTTTTGCCGAAGAGTGCCCCAGACGGTCAGCAGAGTCTTCATCCGGCTAGCGCGAACGATAATTTCATCAAATTCTGCGTCACATAGCAAGAAGGCCCCCAACTCTTCCCTCGCTGCAACCTCAGATTGGGCAAGATTCTGTTCCAGGGCATAGAGATAGTCTTGATCCTCGCTCTCTATGGCTTTGCTGGCGGCAAGAGGCTCTGAGAACGGCCCGTATTTCATGGATCTCCATCCCTTCTTCATAGGTAACCTGTCTTACCCTATACCCGACTCTCGGGAATGATTCGAGAAATCCTTCCATTTCCAATACATGCAGAGCTTCTCTGACGGGAGTTCTGGAAACGTTGATCTGTTTGGCGAGCCTTCCTTCAAGGACCCGAGACCCTTGAGAAATCTTGCCGGAAAGAATCTCCTGTTTTATCCGATCATAGATTTGATCCCTGATCAGTATTGGATTTTCTATAACAAAATCTTTGAGATGATCGGTCACGTTCCTGCTCGTCTTGTCTGGTGTACGGTACCCCAGAATATTTTGTACCCCTGATACTCTACATTCCACGTAACCTGTCAAGTGAAATTCTTCCCTGTAAAAAAATCGCTCTATTCGTTTATGCTGCAATCCATGATTTCCATAAAAAACACCACTTACTCACTTCGCGCTATAGGCTTCGCCGCGCATGTTTTTGATCGAAGTCCAGAATGAGACCGGCAAATCACCAACGCCGAGAGGCAAAGCTATCCATTTCAGCAAGATCACACGTTTTTCCCGCAGATGCTTCGGGGGAACTGGGCAATCCTTCAGACTTGCCATTCAAGGTATGAATCTCCACCCGGATTCATGACCTACTAGATGACTTTCTCTCAAAGCTTGAGGTGCTCCTGGGGAGGTGGAGGTCGATGCGTCGCGGAATGCCTGATCCTCAAGGCTCGGCAAAGGCCATCTGAAATAGATATGGTTCCAAGTATGTCCCCAGAATTTAAAATAGCATCAACGCTGGACGAAGAACCTGAACGGCTTTTCCCACAGTCGCGCGAGGAACGCGGATTGACGCTCAGCAGAGCTTTACATGTGGCTATTTGGAACTTCCTTGGTAAGCCGCCGATGAGTTTTGAGCAATCAAAACTTAAAGAATCCATGCACGGATGAAGGGAATGTAGTACAATATAGTTTGAGCGGCCAAGGAGAGATAACGCCATGAGTAAGACAGCGACCCCAGCAAGAAAAGAGGATTATTCTGCCCTGGTGGATCGAGTAGCCAACGGCAAGGAAAGGGTTAAGTTGACCCGTGACGGGAAGGAGGTTGCAGCCATGATCCCCATAGAAGATCTTGAGTTGTTCGAGCAGCTCGAAGACTATGTTGATTTGCTGGAATCCCTTGAGGCGTTTGAAGAGATCGAGAAAACGGGCAGACTCATTCCCTGGGAAAAATTGAAGGCAGAATTAGACAGTTCGGCGAGATAATTTGTCCTACACAATTGTATTCTCACCAAAAGCCGAGCATCAGCTCAAAGGACTCGAAGCATCTATCTACAAAAGGGTTCGCCAAAAAATTGATTCGCTGGCCGACGATCCATTCCCGGTTGGTTCCAAGAAATTGGGGGCATACGAGGAACTTTTCCGCGTCAGGGTGGGCGACTATCGTGTCGTCTACGTGGTTGAGAACGAATTGCTTTTGGTACTGGTAATCGCGTTGGGGCACCGAAAAGAGGTCTATCGCAGGTTGAAGATCCTGAGTAAAAAGTATACCGGCGATTATCTGCGAAAGATCGTGGAGCGGACGCAACGGGATTCGTGAGCAATCGCCAAACAGCCGCCCGCGGCGTCGAGTTCATTCTTTCCAATTATGCCAGAGAATTTCCGTAAATTCCAGGGACACCATACTTGATTCGTGACATCGTACGGTGCCGAACGCTATTTTCAGGGTATGGCTGGATTGGCGCGAGTTGTCGCACCGGGAGTTCCGCACTATGTAACTCAGCGTGGTAATCGTCGGCAGCTCACTTTCTTTGGTGGCGATGACTACTCGGCTTATATGGAACTGCCGGCTGAGTGGTTGGTCCCGTTGAGGTGGTCCTGGTGAGGTCGATGCGCCGCGGAATGCCTGATCCTCAAGGCTCGGCAAAGGCCATCTGAAATAGATATGGTGTCCCCAGAATTCTGAGTTTTGATTTTATTCCTTGATGTTACGGTGGCGCCATACCTCTCGATCTGAATTCCTAGTAAGGATTCTCTAATCAGTCGAATGGAATATTTAGCTGTTGGGACTGTGAAAATGCCGCTACTTCCTGGTCAGGGAATTCTTTTTGCCTGACACAATCTAATAAGTCCCCTCCCTTGTCTGGACCCTCCCCTCCCATCTGTTTGAAGAAAAAGGGCACACCGGCTCTCCCGCACTGATCTCTTATGCCTCTGGCCCATTGAGGATTCATCTTGCGTGGATTCGGCCCGGATTCGCCACCAACAACCACCCAGTGAATTCCGGTGAGGTCAATTTTAGGAATCGGTCCCAGCAGAGGCTCGAAACTGATCCACCTAACCTTTGCCGGAACAGAACGCAGATAATTCATACGATTAAGGTACTGACTGCTTTCAACAGTCACTCCAGCCCACACATTCCCCGGCCATGTCCATCCAGTCGTCACACCTGCCATGCGAGATGCACGTTTGGTCAGCACTTGGAAAATGTGACCTGAGTATTTCCCCATGATTGTGAAAAGCTGCTGTATGAATTCCTCTGGCGCCTCCTCATGGAAGGTATCACTCATGCTGTTGATAAATATCTTGTGGGGCTTTTTCCAGCTGCGAAGTTTTTGCTCCAGCTCATCCAACGCCCGATAGTGAACGGTGAATCTGAATCCGTTGGCATATTTCATGGCGGTCCTAGGATTCCGGTCGGTCTGCAGCTTTTCAGCGTGCCGCTTCGCATAGCAATTGAAACAACCTCTGCTGACTTTAGTGCAGCCGGTCATGACGTTAAATGTAGTTTCAGTCCATTGGATGGAAGCACTCATTCTGCATCATTTCCCGTAATCAAAACCTGGACCGGTTCTTGGGAGTCAGGTCAAAGATGACCGAGCTGAATAAATTCAGGACTATATCTGTTGATGTGATTGCAGGGCAGGAACAAGGCGCTTCCGTTCTAGAGGCATAGCAGCATCAAAAATCAAGGAGTCCCATTTGCTCATATGCATCGCGCCATTCCGGAGAAAAGTAAGCATCGAGCATCGGCGCTAGACGTTTCATGGTGTGAACCCACGTTGATTCCTCTTTTTCGAGAAGATCGAACAGCTCTTCCAATAGGGTGTCAAGTCTGTCAATATTCTCCTTTGTGATAAAGGACACCGCTCCCCGCAACATAGACTGCATTACCATCCCAGGGTCGAAGGCATGCGCTGTGAGCATCACAGCGGGAAGGTTTCGTTCTACTGCGATGTCGAGCAGATCGAGGCCCCGCACCCCCATTATATCAAGAATTACTATGTCATAGGTTTCTGTGACGAGCAGTCTCCTGGCCTCTTGAAAGCTTGCCGCTGTCTGGATGTCATAGGAAGAGAGAACTTCCTCGACGATTTCCAAAATATCCGGTTCATCGTCCACGGCAAGGATTCTTTTCATGCTTCCCTGGGATCCTTTTGCAAGAATACGGGTTTCGTACCAATTTGACTTGGAATACATTTTTATCACAATAGCCGAAACGACATCAAGCAGGTTCAAAATCGCTGTCTACTGAACGGTTAAGCCTGCGCTCCAGAACTCGGATTTTCCGACGCTCCGCACATCCGTCACTTTGACCTATTCCCCAACCGGTGGTTGCCAACGCACCGTAAACCATGTTGCTATCTATAAGGGTATCGTGTAAAACTGATCACGGTTTTGGATCGCGTCATTCTACCGGACGCGTGCTGGTCGTCCTGATTCTTCTGCCACTTAAGACTTAGAAAACGGAGAGATCGCATGTCTCAAGCTCCCGAACGATGTGACTCCCACTTCGATGAGTATCGCCGAATCGCTTACATTAAAAGCCCGGAGATCTACAATACGCTTTACGAGAGATCGCTGAGCTCTCCGGATGAGTTTTGGGCGGAGCAGGCAGAGCAATATCTTTCCTGGGAAAAGAAGTGGGATGTTGTGGTCAGCTCCGACTTCGAAGAAGCGAGAATCAAGTGGTTCGAGGGCGGAATACTGAATGCGGCATACAATTGCCTGGACAGACATATTGAGAAATTGGGGGACAAGCCTGCCTACCACTGGGAGGGCGAATTACCGGATAAATCACGCACCGTAACGTATTTGGAGCTGTACGAAAGGGTCAACAAGTTCGCCGCTTTCCTAAGATCCAGGGGCGTCAAACGTGGAGACCGAGTTGTCATATACATGCCGATGGTGATTGAATTGGCAATCGCTATGCTCGCCTGTGCAAGGATAGGAGCTATCCACTGTGTGGTCTACTCAGGATTCGGCGTAGCTGCCCTTGCGTATCGCCTTCAAAATTGCCGTGCCAAGGTTGTAATTACTGCCGACGGATGTTTTCGCGATGGCAAATCGATTCCATTGAAGCCCAAAGTTGACGCGGCGCTCGAAAGCTCCACAACCGTGGAACTAGTAATAGTACCTGAAGCATACCGGCGAGATCATTCAGCTTAAGCATCCACATGAAACCTGGTGGCACGAAGCAATTTCCGATCCCGACTTGCCTTCATACGTGGCACCGGAATCTATGGACTCGGAGGACCCGCTCTTCATCCTGTACACAAGCGGTCCGAGCGGCAAGCCCAGGGGGCTTGTTCATACCCACGGCGGGTACTTGCTTTATGCATCAATGACAACACGCCTTGTCTTCGATTTGAAAGACGACGAAACTTTTTGGAATACAGAGGACATAGGTTGGATATCCGGGCACAGTTATGGAGTGTACGGGCCATTGCTGAACGGGGTTACCTCGGTGATCTTCGAGGGTAATCCTGTTTTCTCGGATTCGGACAGGTTATGGGCGATTGTGGCCAAGCACCGAGTCAACAAATTCTGCACCCTCCCAAGCACGATTCGATTTCTCGCCGAGAATGCTCCCGACTTTGTAGACCGGCATGATGTCAGCTCTCTGAGATTGCTGGCCTTGATGCGCGAGACAGTCGGTCCGACTGAGTGGGAATGGTTTCATGATCGGGTAGGAAGTGGACGGTGTCCCGTGATAGATGCGTATTCTCAGGCTGAGGCAGGTGGGATCCTTATCTCTCCTTTTCCCGCTGTTGCCCCATTGAAAGTCGGCTGTTGCTCGCTTCCATTCTTCGGAGTTAAGCCCTTAATATTGGATCCCAGCACGGGAGAGGAAGCCAAATTTCCGAACCAGGAAGGAGTCTTGTGTATCGAGCGAGCTTGGCCCGGCATGGCTAGAACAATCTTCGAGGACCATGACAGATTCTTGCAAGGCAATTTCAGTCGAGTTCCGGGGCTGTTCTTTACGGGAGACGGAGCCAAGCGGGATGAAGATGGTCAATATTGGATAGTCGGTCGCATCGACGATGTGATCAACTCTGCAGGACACCGACTGGGAATTCAAGAGTTGGAATACGTGATCGTTCAGCATGAAAAAGTAGCGCAAACTGCGGTGGTCCGCTATCCGCATCCCGTGAAAGGGAGTGGAGTGTACGCTTTTGTGCACCTTCGAGAAGGCATAGAAAGGTCGGATGAACTCAAGAGAGAGCTTGTCGATCTAGTGCGAAACACGGTCGCTGACTTCGCGGAAGTAGACGTTATTCAGTGGGTAGACACCCTGCCGCGAACCCCCAGCGGTAAGATCCTCAGAGTCATCCTTGAAAGAATCGCGACGGGCGATCTTGCAAACCTGAAGGGCTTCTCCGCAATTGCCTCGCCGGAGGTTGTCGAAAGCCTGGTGAGAGGGCGTTTGGAACTCGAAGTGTAACGATTCCTCCGAATGGCCACTCAAGACAACCGGTCACCCATATTTTATATCAGCGGGCTAAGAGTTCGCATGCCAGGCTCGCGCATCATTAAGAGAATCCTATGGACGAGACGGAGCAAAAGACCTACCATGACAAACTCGGTATGCCGTTCACTGTGGTAGGTTGTGGCATCGAGGACATTCTTCGCCTCCTGGACATGTATGACACATTTATGCCTGAGGAAGTAGCTCAGGGCCTCCCGCCGACAGACAAACCAGCGCGACTCGCGTGGATTAGAACTCTCCTAGAGAGAGGCGAGAACTATGCTGCGATCATAGAGGGGAAGATCGTAGGACATGGAGTTCTTATGCCGGACAGGGAAAGGCACGAAGGCGAATACGTGATTTTTGTCGTCCGTCCTTACCGGAAACGCGGTCTCGCGACGGCGCTCACGGAAATGGCGATTCAAAGGGCAAAGGCGCTGGGCTTAGGAACAGTTTGGCTAACCGTCGAGTCGGATAATTTCAAGGCGATTAAGCTATACACGAAAATGGGCTTTCACTTTTGCGATGAAGGTCTGTCCGAAAGACAAATGGCACTTCTGCTCTGAGGCTGGCGATGGCGCTTAAGATCGGCGTAATCAGAGATGACAGATATCTCGAGCACAAAACGGGCATTATTCATCCCGAACATCCCAACAGGCTAAAATATACTTACAGCATGATGGATGCAGAGTTTTCCCGCGAAGTCGTCTATATCAAGCCTCAACCAGTCACTCTGGCCGACTTGGAGCTTGTACACACGCCCGGATACGTAGACAAAGTGCTCCATACGGCCAATTTGGACTTCACCCATCTGGCCCAGGATACCCCCACCACTCCGCGCTCGTATATGGCAGCATGGCTGGCGGTGGGGGGGTGTACCACAGCTTTGGAGGCGCTTCGCTCCGGCGAGTTTGACGTCTGCTTCTCTTTGGTGCGCCCGCCTGGACATCATGCTCAACCCGACAGGGCCGGCGGGTTTTGCATTTTCAACAACCTCGGCATAACGGCACGCTACGCCTTGAGGAAATACGGCTACAAGCGCATCCTGATAGTGGACTGGGACCTGCACCACGGCAATGCGTTGCAGGAGCTTTTCTACCAGGAGGAGGAGGTGCTCTACATCTCATCCCACTATACCAACATCTTCCCATACACCGGGGAGTGGGAGGAAACCGGCGCCGGCAAGGGGGAAGGATACAATGTCAACATGCTGCTGACCAAGGCTATTGAAGACCTTGATCTATTGTACCTTTACCGGCAAGTTGTCGGAAAAGCGATACGGCGCTACCAACCGGATTTGATTCTTGTGGCCGCGGGCTTTGATCTCCACAAGCAGGATATTTTCAGCAGAGCGAAGATATCCGAGAAGGTCTTCGGCATGCTGACGAGGCTGATACTGGATCGCAAGCGCGAAGTCGGTGACCCGCCACTGCTGCTAGCTCTGGAAGGAGGATACAGGATTCCTGCGCTGGTCAAGTCGGTTCGCGAAGTGTTTAAAGTCCTGACAGAATCAGGCCGTCCAGTCGAACTTCCTCGTAACACCACGCCCACGGGGGAGCAACTGTTGACAACCGCCCGAAGTTTTCATTCAAAATATGGCGTATGGGTGGACTGATGGAATCTCAGGGGGCCGGCTCATGATCAAATCCAGAATCAAAGCCCAGCAAGGTGACGCTAACCTCAGATCCTACGGCGAAACCTACAGTTCGTTCTCTTGGTCGGAGGCGGAATCCGAGTTCGCGTGGGAGGACTCCAATCTTACGAATATAGCTTTTGAGGCTATCGACCGTCATGTTCCGCTCCGAGGAAACCTCATAGCTCTGGTCTTGGAGAAGGCGGGTAAGACAACAAGCTTCACCTATCTCGACTTGAAAAGAATTTCTTGCCAATGGGCCAATTTGCTGTCTCGTTATGGTGTGACCAAGGACGATCGATTGTTCATTTACCTTGATCCTTGCCCCGAGCTCTATTTCGCAATGATTGCCTGCGCCCGCATCGGGGCAGTCTTCTGCCCACTTTACCCCACGTTGGTCATTGATGAACTGGAGGACCGCATACATAATGCTAAGCCAAAAGCCATATTGACGCACCCGGATCTGGCTGAGAATCTTCCCCCTGAGGCAATGACCAACGTCGAACATATTCTCTTGACCGAAGGCCCCGCGCCGGGACTTTTTAGAGGTGAGTCTGTAATCGAAGGCATGGCTGCACGGATGGCGGATGAATTTGAGACTGTGTTGGTTGAACGCGACGCGCGACTCTATCTTCTTTATACTTCAGGATCGACAGGTCCCCCAAAAGGGGTTGTACATGCTCATCACGATATGGTAGGACTCAAACTCACCGCGAAATACGTGCTTGACCTCAATGAGGGCTCCGTACTGTGGACCGATGCCCACCCGGCGTGGGTTTTGGGCACAGTTTACGGTACATTTGCTCCCTGGTTGTGTGGTGCTACGTCGATAATCATGGCTGATCCGTTTTCTGCTTCAAGCTGGTATCGCACATTGGAGAAACACAAGGTGGAGGTGTGGTACACGACTCCGAGCACAATTAGACGACTTATGGACGCCGGAGAGGACCTGCCGCCAAGATACGACTTTTCCAATCTTCGCCACATTTGCACTGTCGGGGAGGCATTGGGACCGGAATTGTTCCATTGGGTCCGGAGCAACACAGGCTTGTCACCGCACGACACGTGGTGGATGACCGAAACCGGAATGATATGCTTGGCCAACTTCCCCACTATGGACATCAGGCCGGGATCAATGGGGAAGCCTGTGCCGGGGGTCGAGGCCGTCATAGTTTCCGAACATGGAGAGAAATTGCCGATGCTAACCTTGGGCCAGCTTGCTCTCAGACCGGGATGGCCTGCGATGATGAGAGAAATATGGCAGGATACTGGCAGATATCAAGCGTATTTCAGGCTCGCCGGATGGTTTCTGACCGGAGATATGGCTATCGTGGACGAAGATGGTTATTTTTTTCACCAGGGACGGATGGACGATCTCATCAAGATCGGTGAAAAGATTATAGGACCCTATGAGATTGAACAGGTGCTGTGCAGGCATCCCGCAGTTCATGAAGCAGCGGTGATCTCCAAGGATGCTTCTCCTGGAAAATCTTCATTGAAGGCTTTTCTCACAGTGTCGGAGGGCTTCAAACCTTCTATGCGGTTAAGGCATGAGATTAGGGCCTTCGTCAAACCCAACCTTTCCTCTGCCGTACACTTAGCTGAAGTGGAGTTCATTAACGAGCTTCCCAAAACCAGATCGGGCAAGCTGCTGCGTAGGGTTTTGAGAGCACGTGAATTAGGACTCCCCGAGGGAGATCTCTTGGGCTTGCAAGACGAGCCCCTTTTCGGACAAGAGCCCTGACAATAATTCCAAATGCATCACTATTCACAACCTGAGCATCATGGTAATTTCCCGTTCCCCATGATCCACGTCCTTGAAGCCGGCATTTCTGTACAGTCTTAGCGCTATGAAATTGTAGGACTCTACGGTAAGCCAAAGCTTGTTCAATCCAATGGATCGTGAGTCCTCGACAGCGAGCTGAGTGAGAGCTGTGCCGAGTCCGCGATTGCGAAAAGGCTCGCTTACAAATATCACGTATTCCCCGTGTCCCCTATCGAAGTCCGGGATAATCGCTGCATGTCCTACGGCGTTTCCTTCCACCCACGTGAGGACGTTTCTCCCGAACTCCAAAAGGTTCTCAATCCATCGATCCCTTGTTTGCTTTTCGGCGGGTGGAAGACCTTGGCTTATTGCCAGCATGAGGAATCCGTCATACATCTTTTTGATATCAGGAGAGGATTCGGGGCCGCAAATCCCTACCTCAAACTCGCAGCCAACTTTGTCGCGGTTCCGGGTCCTGTTGAGGGAGCTCATTTCGCTGCTCCAGACTCCATGAGAGTAACCTCCACCCCGGTAGAGGCTGCACGAGCCGTACTGAGCGTGAGGTTCGCCGACTTCTTGAGATAGGTTGCCGTGAAGAATAATTGATTATGGATCACAACGGATAAGCGTGCCCGGTTGATTTGCGCAACACTATATCATCAACCGTTTTTGAGGGTCAAATTCGCGGTTGCAAGGGAGAAGCAAATTTCCAAAGAGAAGAGCAGCTAAACGCCCTACAGTCAGGAGAGCAACACCCTGGGACGCTATGTAAAGACCTGACGCCCCGCCTCCAAATGCGTTTGCAAATGTTGCGGGGCGTCTGTCTTTGAAGTGTTGCTTGCTAGTTGATCTTGATACGCTCCTTTATCAGGTTGTCCACAACAGAAGGATCCGCCAAGGTAGTGGTGTCTCCAATGTCCTCGATCTGATTTGCAGCGATTCTTTTCAAGATACGCCTCATTATTTTGCCGCTGCGTGTCTTGGGCAATCCGTCAGCCCACTGGATCACGTCCGGAGTGGCAATCGGGCCGATTTGGGTTCGCACAAGCTTGACCAATTCTTTCTTCAACTCCTCGGACTTCGATACTCCCGTATTAAGTATCACAAAAGCATAAATGCCCTGCCCCTTAATTGGATGAGGAAAACCGACGACTGCCGCTTCCGCCACATCGCTGTGGAGAACGAGAGCCGACTCTACCTCTGCGGTTCCCAGCCGGTGACCGGAGACATTGATGACGTCGTCTATCCGGCCTATGATCCAGTAATAGCCATCCTCGTCTTTCTTGGCACCGTCACCGGTATAGTACAGTCCTGGAATTTTGGAAAAGTAAGTCTCTATGAAGCGAGCATGATCTCCGAACACAGTTCTCATCATCCCTGGCCACGGTTTCTTTATGAATAAGGCCCCCTCCTGATTGGGGAACTTAATCTCTTCACCTGTTTCGGGATCAAGGATGACCGGATCGACGCCGAAAAAGGGGAATGAGCAAGAACCCGGCTTGATCGGGGCTACTCCGGGCAATGGCGTCATTAGCTGACCGCCTGTCTCAGTTTGCCACCATGTGTCCACAATCGGGCACCAGTCACGCCCCACATAATGATGGTACCATCTCCACGCCTCAGGATTAATGGGCTCTCCCACGGTTCCGAGAAGCTTGAGGCTCGAAACATCGTGCTTTTCTACGTGTGCGCTTCCTTCCTTGGCCAGGGCCCGGATAGCCGTGGGGGCGGTATAGAATTTGTCAACTCGCCGTTTTTCAACTATCTCCCAGAACCTGTTAAAGTCCGGATAGCTTGGAACGCCTTCGAACATGACGCTGGTGTATCCGCAGCACAGCGGCCCGTACACGATGTAACTATGACCAGTTACCCACCCGATGTCCGCGGTGCACCAGAATGTCTCGTTTGGTTTCAGATCGAACACCAGTTTGGTGGTCATGGCGACGTGCAATAAATAGCCCGCCTGGGTGTGCAACACTCCCTTGGGTTTTCCGGTGCTGCCGCTCGTGTAGAGAATGAACAATGGGTCTTCGGAATCCATCCGCTCCGGCTCTACATAGGCGGGTAGAGAGGGGTCAGACATCAATTCATGCCACCAAAATTCTTTCTTGGGGTCAAGCTTAAGGTCCAAGCCGGCACGATTAAATATGATAACCTTTTCGACGTCAGGGCAACGTTCCAATGCCTCGTCCACATTGGCCTTCAGGTTCAGCGTCTTCCCTGCCCGGTAACCGCCGTCGACGGTAATCACCATCTTGGCCTTGCAATCCTCGATACGGCTGGCAATAGATTCCGCGCTGAATCCGCCGAAGATGACGCTGTGGATCGCTCCGATTCTAGCGCAAGCCAACATCGCGACCGGGAGTTCTACAATCATAGGCATGTAGATGATTACTCTATCCCCCTTCTTGACGCCCTGAGACTTGAGCACAGCGGCTAACTTGTTGACATCATTGTACAGCTCCAGATAGGTTACGACCCTTGACTCGGCTGGATTGTCTCCTTCCCAATAATAGGCCACCTTATTTTTGAGTTGGTCCAGATGCCTGTCCAGGCAGTTGTACGTGACATTAAGCACACCTCCCCCGAACCACTCGATATTGGCCTTCTCAAAATCATAACGCAGCACAAAATCCCAGTCTTTGTACCAGGAAATGTACTCTTTGGCTGCCTCACCCCAGAACTTATCCACGTCCTCAAGCGACCGCCGGTACAGTTCCTGGTATTCCTCCATGCTCTTGATGTATGCGATCTTTCGATACTCCTCCAGATGGGTGTCGTACCATTTCGTAGCATTCTCCATGTAATGACCCTCCTCGTCTTGTTTTTTCGTCGGTGAACCGACACGAGCGAACATGTCGGTAATCCCGACGCAGAACCCGTTAGGTTAATACTGGCGCCGTGCGAGATCACGTATGCAGTGCATTGCCTCAGTCACACGTCCCCACCGAATGTTTTTTTTTGCAGATAGCTTCTGAGAGCCACTGGAGAACTAACCTGTCGCTCACTTGCCGACCACGGCAAACGATCAGGATGTCAATATCGGATCTGTTCGAAACCTAACGACCCACACATCGCACGGTAGCCGGCCGTAAGGCCCCCGCCAACGCAACGGCCGATTGCATTGAATGGACTCCTAATACCGCTCAAAAAATTTGTCGAGGTTTCCGCAGAGAATGATTTCGGAAAGTCGAAGAACAGGGAACGGCTCGCTGTGCACCTATTAGACTGCCCTTTAGGAAGGAAAGACTTCATCCCCACCTTCATTACGGAAACATGACCGACCTGTGGAGTTCCCCGTATCTGGAGGACGTTGCGCAAGAGTTCACTATGATGTATTGTCGGACGAACTTAATCGGTATGAGGTTCAAATGTCAAGCAAGATCGCCACAAAAAGTTTCGGGCTTTCGGCTAAATAAGTAAAAGCCTATTTAAATCAGCGGATTATGGGATATTCAAAATTTCCGAACTTTTCGTGCGAGATACCTTGGCTGATCTCGAGTGCTTTCGTAGTTTCCAGATGATTCGACCCAAACGACGAGAATCGTGTGCCAGTGCATACGGAAGCGCAAAATGAATAGGCTGACCTAATCGGTGAGGGCCTCTGAAGCCCGAGGAAGCAACCTCCCCGGGTGCTCTGGAGTCCCAAAATAGCTAGCGCAATACCTCAATTGAGGCTTCAAGAAGAGCTAAGCAGGTATTCATGTGGGAGGAGGAACGTGGAATCGACAGAGCACAGCTACGCAGTGGTTCCTAGCGAGGTCTTCGAATTCCTTAGTCGGACCATGCCGTTTAGCAGCCTTGATCGAGAGACCGTAGAAAGTCTGTGCAGAGAGTGCGTGCTCGAACATTATCCCAGGGGGACGCTGATATTTAAGCAGGGCGTTACCGACGTCACTCATGTTCACCTGATTCAGACAGGCGGCGTCAAAGTCAGTATGTCCACTGACAAGAAAGTGGTTACGCTTAAAGAATATTGCGGGGAAGGGGCATCCTTTGGTGCTTCTTCGATTGCAGCGCGGGAAAAGGCGGAATTTGACGTAGAAGCAGTGGAAGACACTTTCTGCCTTCTGATTCCAAAAGATCGGTTCCTGTTTCTAGTGGATACAAGCCCTAGCCTTGAAGCCTATTACAATGAACACATTTCTGAAGACATGATGGGGACTGTATATTCGGAGTTAAGGACGGAAAAGGTAAGTTTTCGGACAGAAGGATCTCTCCATCTCTTCAATACTAGAGTGTTTGACACGATCAAGCATCAGCCGGAATTTATTGAAGCGGGAGCGACAGTGCGCCAGGTAGGTGCTCTCATGGCAGAACAGGGAGCTGGTTCCGTGTTGGTACTAGACCCGGCCGGCAAGATCGTTGGTATGGTAACCAGCCTGGATCTAAGGACTAAAGTAGTAGCCGAGGGCCTCGATTACGGGGTTTCGGTGGATCGGATCATGTCCTCTCCGGTGAAGACAGTTCCTGCGTTGGCCTATTGCTTTGAGGCCCTGGTCACGATGATTCAAGAGCGGGTAGACTACCTTGTCGTGGAGCATCGCAAAGAAATTATTGGAATCGTCAACGCCGCAGATATGATGGTTCATTTAGGGTCTTCCCCGCTCCACCTTTTCCGTGAGATTTCCGTGCAGCGATCTGCAGAGGGCCTTTACGGTCTGTCTCAGAAAGCACCAATCCTGATTCGCAACTTGCTGGAAGCCGGAGCAAGAGCGGCGAGCATTACCCAAATGCTCACGGTCTTCAGCGACCATCTGCTTAGCCGTGTTCTTGAGCTTGTAATAGAAGATCTTGGCCACCCTCCCTGTTCGTACTGTTGGTTGGGGTTAGGGAGCGAAGGTCGAAGAGAGCAGACCTTACCAACCGATCAGGACAATGCGCTGATCCTTGAATCCATGCCTGATTCAACAGCTCGTGCGGCTGCTCAAGAATATTTCGCGACCTTTGCAGATCGAGTTGTTGAACATTTAGAAAAATCCGGTAACCCTCGATGCAGGAACGAGTTCATGTCCTCCAATCCGCGGTGGCGAAAAGAGTTCGGATCGTGGCTTAAGTGTTTTGAAGAATGGATAGTCACCCCGATGCCGCCGGACATCTTCCTTTCAACTATATTTTTTGATTTTCGTGCTGTGGCGGGGAGCGCAGACCTCGCCGAAGATCTCCGGACAAGTGTGCTCAGCCAAGCGAGAAGGCATCCGCGTTTCCTGAAGTACTTTATAAAATATTTTCTGTTGAACGAGCCGCCGGTCACTTTCTATGCCGATTCGCTCGTCGAAAGGGACGACGCAAAGATCGAAATGCTGGATTTGAAGACCAGGACACTAACTCCCTTTGTAGAATTTGCTCGCATCATGTCCCTACGGTACGCTATCAGAGAAACCAACACGTTGGGGAGATTGCAATTGCTTACGGACAGGGGTCATATACCGATAGACCTGTACACTGATGCGAGCCAAGCTTACGAATTTGATATCCATCTCGCGCTGGTGCACCAACTGAGAATGGTTGAGGCGGGACGAAAGCCGGCCAACTTTGTATTAGTGGCCGAACTCTCGGAGCTGGAGCGCAAAATTCTTCAGTTCTCTTTTTCGGTCATGCAGCGATTGATGGCGCATGTAAGAAGTGAACTTGGATAAGCTGCCTCGGTATCTCATCGGAGGTTGAATCAGTTGTGGAGGTAGTCAATGGACGAGCAAAACATAATCCCCGCTGCTGACCCGTCAGTGGTACTGGAATTCCTAACTCAGACGGGGCCGTTCAAGGACCTGGAACTATCGGTTCTCAGAGAGATTTCCGGAAAATTTACCCAGGATTTCTATCCGAGAGGGACGATCATTCTGGAACAAAACGTAAGCGAAGTGACTCACTTTCGTCTCGTGACCCGGGGGGGAGTGAAAGTCCATCACATTGAACCGGACGGTTCAGTAAAGCTGGTGGATTTCGTGGGAGAGAGGGGCTATTTCGGAGCACTGGGCATCATCAAACAATCCAGGGCCAATCATACGGTTAAGGCAGAAGAGGACACCTTCTGCTATCTACTGGAAAGGGAAATATTTCTCAGGCTGGTACACAGCCATCCGGCTTTTGCACAATATTTTTTGGATAGGTTTTCCGCCGACGTGGTTGGAGCGGTGTATGCGGAGATTCGAGACCAGAAGAAAGTTAAGTCGGATAGGCGCAGACTGTACTTGTTCACTGCCAGAGTTAAAGATGCAGTCAGAAGGCCGGTTGAAAAGATAAGTGGCGACGAAACGGTACAGGCTGCCGCGCGCAAGATGACCGACTTGTCGATAGGTTCGCTGTTGGTCACGGATCAATCCGGCAAGGCGGTAGGGATCGTCACCGACAACGATTTGAGGACCAAGGTTGTGGCACGAGGTCTGGATTATAGCAGTTCAGTAGCCTCTATAGCCTCCTCTCCGATTAGGTCTCTACCCGAAACTGCGCCGGCTTTCGACGCTTTGCTACAGATGATGAATCAGAATGTTCACCATCTGGCAGTAGAGCGAGACGGCGAAATTGCAGGTATGATAACCACCCACGACATAATGATTCAGCAGGGGACCTCCCCGATCTCTCTCTTCAAGGAAATAGCATCGCAGAGCAAAATCGAGGGACTCTATCCCCTTGGGGAAAAAGTGCCCCTTGTTGTTGCCACTTTAATTCAGGAAGGGGGAAAAGCTCAGGATATCAACCGGATGGTAGCGGTTCTGAACGACCATATTGTGACTCGTGTTTTGTCGTTGTTGGAAGAAGAGATTGGGCCTGCCCCTTATCCCTGGTGTTGGCTCACGCTTGGCAGCGAAGGCCGCCAAGAACAAACCTTTGCCACCGACCAAGACAACGCGCTGCTTTATGAGGACCCCCCCGAAGATTGGGAACGGATCAAGACGACCAAACTGTACTTCCGGCGGTTTGGAAACGAGGCTGTCAAGCATCTCGAAGCCTGTGGGTATGAGCTTTGCAAAGGAAAGATGATGGCGTCCACCCCTAATTGGCGCAAACCTTCAAAGGTTTGGCGGGGCTATTTTGACCGCTGGATGGCCGCTCCCGAGCCTCAAGCTGTCGTTCATGCTACTATCTTCTTTGACTTCCGACCGACTTACGGCAACGTTTCTCTCGGAGAGAGCCTGAGAGACTTTGTGGCTGAGGTGGCTTTGAGAAGAGGCCTCTTCTTAATGCATCTCGCCAAAGATTGTCTTACCGGCAAGGCTCCACTGACCTTTTTCAGAGAGTTCCTCGTGGAGAAAGACGGCCGGCACAAGAATCGGCTGGATCTCAAGACTCGCGGCTTGGTCCCTTTTGTGGATTTCGCCCGTGTAATGGCATTGAAATACGGTGTCCAGGAGACCAATACACTTGCGAGGCTGAAAGCCTTGGCTGATGATGGACATATCCCTCAAGAATTTCATTGGGAAGTGCGTGAGGCCTACGAATTTCAGATGCATGTGCGGCTCGTTCATCAGTTGAGAAGGCTATTGGCTGGACTGAAACCAGATAATTACATCGATCCGGTTGATCTTACCGACAGTGAGAAACAGACACTCAAGGATGCCTTTGGGGTGATTAACCGCATCCAAGGATTCCTGAGGAACGAGATCAGGATCCTAGAATAGCCCGGGCATGGCTTGCATTGTGGTGAGACTTGGCGGTTGGCCGTCCTCGCCTGAAGAGACGCTTTCCCCAAGCGAGCGTAAATCGTCACTGCACCATTCTTCTTGACTGTGACTATACATTGAGCCTTTGCGAACTAAATTGTCATCAAGACCATTGCCGAACGATGCGTGCTTGCCTGTGCGTTCATTCGGCATATTTTCGGTTATCAGACCGCTGAGTGACATCGGAGAATTCGCGTGAAGCTGAAGTGGCCGTGGACTCGCAAGAACAAACACGCCGCAATCATTGCCAATAATCAGTACTTCGAGAGATTTGACCCAACCAGGCCGATTGAAACTTATGAGTTTGTTTCACTGGATACGGAACTGACGGGATTGAATCTACGCCGCGACGCAATTGTATCAATTGGCGCTGTGCGCATCGAAGGGTTAAAGATAATCACGGGAAACAACTTCTTTTCTTACGTGAGGCCCAAGCGGTCCATGCCTAAGGTGAGTACGCTAATTCACCGCATAACGCCGGATCAGATCGAAAGCGCGCCGGAACTGAGAAAGGTGCTGCCTGATTTCTTGGACTTCCTGGGCAGCGCCTTGTTAGTAGGACATTTTATCCAACTGGATATGGCCTTCATGAACAAAGCTTCGCGCCGGCTCATGGGAGGCCGATTACGAAATCCTTGCCTCGATTCTATGAAGCTGGCCCAAGTTTACGAGAAGCGAAGGTCGGAAAGCCATTATGACAGAATCGAAGTGGCGGCTGGATACAACCTGAAGGTGCTCTCGGAGAAGTACCATCTGCCAAGATTCGAGCAGCACGACGCTCTTGGAGACGCGTTTCAAGCCGCTTGTCTGTTCGTCTTTGTGGTAAAAAAAATGCAAGGCTTTGGATGTCACACACTAAGAGACCTGTATTCAGTCAGCCGAACCGCTTTGGGACTCTTCTAAATCGTTAGCTGTCACTCGGGCCAGTCAATTTCTGAAGGCGCTCCACAATTTCCTCCAGTTCCTTATTTCTGGCCTTGAGCGCGTCCTCAGCCTCACGCTTTTCTTCCTTGAGACGAATAGTCTCAAAAGCGAGGTCCACCAGTTCTACCATCTCCGACGGGTCCACCGGTTTCCTGAGATAGTAGAAGACCCCTCTTTCAATGGCAAGAACGGCAGATTCTACATCCGCGTAAGCCGTCATGAGGATACAGGTAATATTGGGCGCAACGCGGTTCAATTCAGAGAGTAAAACGGTGCCCGAACCATCAGGAAGCTTGAGATCCACTATGGCCAACTGGGGTGACACTTCTTGAGCCAGTTCAGACGCTTCGGCTCCTGTATAAGCCAGAAAAATCTCATAGCCTTCACCCTCAAGGATATCTTTTAGGCTATCACTCAGACTTTCATCGTCATCCACTATGAGAATTCTCCGAGCCTCTTCACTGGGCCGGACTTTATTCGGAAAAATCTTTCGCAAAAAATGCTTTACAGTCATGGCAGTTGATCCTCACCGACACACCGAATAATGACGCGCAACCCGGATCTAAATGACAAAACTTTCCTTTCCACGCGGTGCTCCGGGCTGCTACTCGTCCTTGAAGGCTCGCTCCATCTCCTCAAGCAATGCCCCGGTTCTGAAGGGCTTCTTAAGGACTGCGAATGCTCCTTCCGTTTCAGCCCTATGAATCATATCTTCCATCAAGTGGGCGGTACACATTATAACTCGGATTCCCGGTCTGTACTTTTTCATTTCTATAAAGGTTGCAACCCCGTTGAGCCCAGCCATCTTGATGTCCATCACGACCACCGGAAAGTGTCCGGCTCTGACGAGAGCTAACGCAGCTTCGCCGCTATCTGCCGTAACTACTTCATATCCTTCACCTTCCAACACGTCTCTGGCGCTGTCGAGGAACAATTCGTTGTCATCTACGAGAAGAACGCGCTTATTCACGATAGTCACCTCTGGTTCTACCGTTCGTCCGAGTCCGCTCTGATCTCGGATTGCGGCTCGATCATCAATGACACTGCTACCGTGGTTCCATGATTGGGATGGCTCACTAGAGACACGTGACCCCGGTGCTCATCTACTATTTTCTTAACCACGGCGAGACCTAGCCCTGTGCCTCGCGATCTGGTCGTAAACAGGGGTTCGAAGGCTCGCGATGCATGTTCGGGTACCATGCCGATTCCATTATCCTGAAACTCGATACGAACCGCACCGTCTTCCATCGTAGTAGAGACTGTGACGAACGGCCTATAATACCCGCCTTTTTCCTTAGCGCTACGCGCCAGTACCGCCTGAATGGCGTTTTCCATGAGATTGATAACCATGCGGCGCAACTTTTCGCCGTCAAACCGAACCGGAGGAAGTGCTGCAGCCAACTTGCGCTTTACGCTGACTCCCTTTGGAACGGCAATCTGATCGAGTACCTTTTCCAACCAGGGATTGATCTCACCTGTCACAAGCGAAGTTTGGGTACCTCGGGTATATTCCAAAAGTTCATCAATGATCAGATCGCAATGTCCTACCTGTTCTCCGATGCGGTTGAGATGCTTTCTCACTTTGTCATCTTGCTCCTTAATGTTCCGACTAAGATAATAAGCTGAGAAGCCGATCACACCTAGTGGATTTCGAAGCTCGTGGCTGACCACAGCGGTAAGCTGACCTAATACCGATAGTCGTTCCCTCTTTATCAATTCGTCTTGGGCTGCCTCGAGATCTCGAGTTCTCTCTCGGACCTTTTCTTCAAGCTCTGAGGCATGTTGGGCGAGAAGCGCTTCCCTTTCCTGATGATAGTCGATCCGACGTTTGAGGTCGTCCGGCGTGACTTTCAAACCTGCGAGTATTTCCGCGTATACTTCTGAAAGGTCTCTGGCTTGCTGCTCGGTAAACAGATTTGATTGACCCAGCATTCGATGAGCCGTCGCTGCTCCCACGGACCCCGCCAGAAGCCTTTCCACCTCACTGTGTAGCTGTGCCAATTCCACTATTGAAATTCTCTCTTTAGCCTCCAGACGGGCCTCCCGAAGGCACTTCCGGGTCATAGAATTTGCTTCCTCTTCTGAAAAGAACTGACTGAACAGTTCAAAAACCATCTGGGTCTTTAAAGCGAGGTCTATGTGGGATTCACGATGCAAAGATCTGCTCAGAGCCTGCCCCGTAGTTAAGGCCCCTACAAAATCTTCCGCAAGACCCTGTTCCGTAGCACTCTGTTTGAAGACTAGGGATCCAAGAACATACAGACCTGCGTTGAATACTATCGACCAAAACACAGTCTGCGTAAGCGAACCTATGGCCGAAACCCCGAACAACTGTTCGGGGCGGAGCAGGCGGATCCCCCAGAGCCCCTCGTCCAAGAAGCTATAAGCTATCCATCCGCTTCGAACAAACGCGGGCAAAAGAGACGTGTAAAACCAGATTGCGAACCCTGCGGCCAGCCCCATGAGGGCTCCCGCTTTGTTGCCGCGGCGCCAGAAAATTCCTCCAATTATTGCCGGCGCGAACTGAAATGCCGCCGCAAACGATATCATTCCAATATTCACGAGCATATATGATTCGCCCACTTGGCGCTCGAACCAATACCCTATTAGAATTACTATGGCCACAGCTGCCCATCTGCAGTGGAGAAGTCTTCTGCGAAGAAACGCAAGTCCGGGGATCCATCCGACCAGTGGCAAAAGAAAATGGTTGGTAATCATGGTGGAGACTGTGATGGAGCTTATCATTATCATGCCTGTGGCTGCCGAAGCCCCTCCAATGAAAACCAGCAAAGACAGCCATGTGTGACCGGCGTGAAGCGGCAGCCCTAGGACGAATGTGTCTGCTTCCAGGGGACTGTAACCCTTGAGTATCCCTCCCATAGCTATAGGGAATACGAAGACATTGATGAGAAGCATATAAAGGGGAAAGAGCCAAAGTGCGGTGCGGTATGTGCTTCTCATTGAAATTCTCAACAACGCTGACATGAAACTGTCTCGGCAAAAACATAATCGCAGACATGGATAGAATAAGATAGGTCATCCAAGTGACCGACCACGCTTGATCCTCGTTCCACATGTAGATAATCTGAGGAGGAAGGTTCGTCGAAATCTGCTTAAATATGTCGCCGAACCCGTTGAACATAAAGTATGTTACGAAGATGCCTGCGGCCAGGAAAGCCACGAGCTTGACCAGGCACTCCACCGCCACTGCCATTATCAGACCAGGGTGCCGCTCTGTGGGGTCTAACCGTCTAACACCCAACACTATAGTGAAAACCACCATTAGACCGACGACGACAGGACCCAGATGAAGAGAGATCCACGACGGAGGACCCCCTTTTTCGGAGGTGATTATCGTGAAGGTCGTAAGGATGGCTTTAAACTGCAATGCGATGTACGGCATGATTCCTATTAATGCAATCAACGTGGCGAGGGCGCCCACTGCAAGGGACTTGTCATACCTTGCTGAAATAAAATCTGCGATACTAGTAATGTGGTGAATCGTCTTAATCCTGACCAGCTTCCTGAGCACTATCCACCAGAGCGTTATAGCTATAGTTGGCCCGAGATATATGGGAAGGAAGAGGAATCCGGACGTGGCAGCTTTTCCGACGCTTCCGTAATATGTCCAGGCAGTGCAGTAAACCGCAAGAGAAAGCGAATAAATGACTGAATTGTCGACAGGGCTCTTGGCCTCGGCAGATCTCTGCTCCACCCACAAGGCTGTGAGAAAAAGCACCCCCATATAAAGGCAAAAGACAATCAAGACTGAAAAGGGGTCAATCACGGAGAACCTCAGTTATATGTCGTCGTCAGTCTGCTTGGAAGAAGAAGGGGGCGTTAGAACTTTGCTTATAAGGAATTGAAGGAATATGATTACGGTCCAACCGACAAAAAGATAGACAAACATAGAGGTTATGCGATCAAGGTCCGAAGAGGACACTAGTGGCCAACTGAACAGAACTAAGCCGAGGCAAAACACGAGCACTTGAAACTCATACCTGGCAAACAGAGCTCCAATCCTTTTCATGTGGGCACCTCGTCGGCTGGAGGAGCGCTACTTCCAAATAATGCCTTGTGATGAAGCGAATAATCGAGGCGACTTCAGTAGCCGGTTGCCGCGAGATAGGAGCAAGGTTATGCCGGTGGCTGAACCTTGCTCCTCTTTATCTATTCGTTCGTACAACCCAATTTTCCTGTCCGTCGCTACAATGAGCCTTCCAACAGCTTTATCTCTTCCCGTAACCAATCGCTTTTAGAGCAGAACTTATTTCATCGAGTACTGTAGGATCATCGATTGTCGAAGGAACTGCGTACTTCTCACCATCGGCTATTTTTCTCATTGTTGACCTGAGCACCTTACCGGACCTAGTTTTCGGAAGTCGGTTCACCACCACTGCTTTTTTGAAAGAGGCAACCGCTCCTATGTCGCTACGAACCATTTTGATCACATCTGAGACAATGTCATCTTTGGAACGCGTCACTCCAGTCTTGAGCACCATGAAACCAAGCGGTACCTGTCCCTTGAGGTCATCGGCCGCAGCTACTACCGCGCACTCAGCGACGTCAGGATGTTTGGCCAATACCTCTTCCATTCCGCCCGTAGACAATCTGTGACCCGCTACGTTTATCACGTCGTCCACACGGCCCATTACAAAGACATATCCGTCTTCGTCAATGTATCCGCCGTCACCGGTCAAGTAGTACCCGGGGAAGGGCTTCATGTAAGACTCGATGAAGCGCTGATCATCGTTCCAGAGTGTGGGCAAGGTGGCCGGCGGCAGCGGTAGTTTCACGACGATCACGCCATTCTGGTTTGGACCGAGTTCTTCGCCTGTCCCAGAGTCAAGGACCTTGACGTCGTAGCCGGGCATAGGCTTGGTAGCAGAACCCGGTTTTATCGAAAATTCTTCAAGACCTCGGAAATTTCCGCATATGGCCCACCCGGTCTCAGTCTGCCACCAATGATCGATCACCGGCATGCCGAGCAACTTCGTTGCCCAATAATAAGTGTCCGGATCTAGCCTTTCCCCGGCCAGGAAAAGCGTCTCGAACCTTGACATATCGTATTTCTTAAGATTTTCACCTGAAGGGTCTTCTCTCTTGATGGCCCTTATTGCTGTGGGTGCGGTAAAGAGAGCCTTGACGCCATGCTGAGAAATCACGCGCCAAAATGCGCCTGGATCAGGTGTGCCAACCGGCTTGCCTTCGTAAATAACCGTGGTGGCTCCCACAAATAACGGCGCGTAAACTATATAGGAGTGCCCGACTACCCAACCGACATCCGAGGCTGCCCAATATACGTCACCTGGACCTATGTTATAGATATGTTTCATGGTCCACTTCAAAGCAACGGCATGTCCCCCATTATCTCTCACCACGCCCTTCGGCTTACCTGTGGTCCCGGAAGTATATAAAATATACAGAGGATCGGTGGCAGCCACAGAGATGCAGTCCACCGGCTCTGCATTAGCTTCGAGTTCCAACCAATCCAGATCCCGCCCCGGTTTCAACTCCGCCTCGGCTTGAGGCCGCGGGAACATAACGCACTTTTCTGGCTTGTGGTCTGCGATTTCGATGGCTTCATCAATGAGCGACTTGTAGGGAATGACGCGCTGAACCTCGATGCCGCAGGAGGCCGACAGTATAACTTTCGGTTTTGCGTCATCAATGCGAATCGCCAACTCGCGCGGGGCAAACCCACCGAAGACCACTGAATGGATCGCACCTATGCGGGCACAGGCAAGCATGGACATCAAAGCTTCCGGGATCATAGGCATGTAAATCAGCACCGTATCGCCCTTCTCAATCCCCAGTCCTCTCAAAAAACCCGCGATTTTGGACACACGATCCCTGAGTTCGAAATAGGTAAATTTTTTAACAGTGTCGGTTACAGGGCTGTCGTAGATAACGGCTGTCTGACCGCCTCTTCCTTGCTGGATGTGGTAGTCGACAGCGTTGAAGCAGCTATTCAGCATACCACCGCGAAACCATCGGTAAAACGGGCGCGTCGATCGGTCCAAAACCTGTTCCCAGCGACGATCCCAAGCGATCTCCTCAGCCGCCCGGCCCCAGAAGTTTTCGGGGCTCGCCAAAGACTCCCTGTAAACTTCCTCATACTTCATCTTGACCTCCAGTAGGGGTTTTGTGACATAGATGACACCTGAACACACAGAGTCGAAGTTGAGGGCGTGCCGACCGGATATTCTCTAGTGTACTCTTGCGGTATCGTATTGATTTGGGCGTCGTCCTCCATCCGGCGACGCCCTATGGTCGATTAGGGAAAGCTCTGTGCCCCGAAAAAGGGGAAGGTCTAGACCTTCCCCTGAGGACAAAAAGTATTCCTCGATCCTAGTGCTCCACGGCTTTGGCAATTGCTATGCCGGTATTCTGGCGAACATAAAGCTCGTCAAACGCGTCTTCTTCTTTCTTTCTACGAAAGAGGAGCGCAAAAACAATAGCGGCGATAAATCCTGTTGGAATAGAGACAATCCCCGGATTTTTCAGCGAGAATAGGGGTTTATCCAGACCGAAAATGAACGAGGTGCCGTCCTTGTTCTTGTCGTAAGAGGCTTTGGCCCTGGCCATTTCTGCCTTTTCGACGTCAGTAAGAGCCGCTCCGCCGGCCTGCTTTTGTTCCAGAGCGGTGTATATCTTCTGGTCCCCCGCCGCGACCATTTTCGGATAGATCATATTGGGGGACACTAGAACAAGAACCACCGACACCACCGTACCTACCAGCAGGCCCGCTACGATTCCTGCGGTGTTCATCTTCCTCCAGAACAGAGAGAGCACAACCGTCGGTAGATTTCCGGCAGATGCCACGGCAAATGCCAGCGCGACCAGGTGGGCCACGTTCTGCCCTTCAGCCAAGATCCCGATAATCACCGCTATAGCACCGACGCAGACAGAGGTGATCCTCGCGGCCATGACTTGCTCATGCTGATCGGCTTTGCCGCCTTTGATGACGTTTACGTAAATGTCGTGGGAAATGGCCGCGGATGCAGCGAGCACCAGGCCCGACACAACCGCGAGAATGGTTGCAAAGGCCACCGCGCATAGAAACGCCAGAAGTACGTCTCCAGCAAGAGGATAGAAGCTGTTACCAAGCATCTGGGCCAGAAGCAGGTTGGACATGTTGCCGCCCTTGTCCACAGCCCACGAGAGCTGGGGGCTGACATGAATGGCCGATCCGAAACCCAGAAGAGTCGTCATTATGTAGAATGTGCCGATGAGAAACATAGCTACGATAACGGATTTTCGTGCCTCCTGCGCGGTAGGCACAGTGAAGAAACGCATGAGTATGTGAGGCATACCTGCGGTGCCCAGCACAAGCGCCATGCCCAGAGAGATCTGGTCCCACACGTCCTTCATCAACAAGCCGGGTTCGAGGAACCGTTGGCCGTAGTCAAAACCCGCTTGGGGCACAGCGTCTTTGAGAAGCTGGATTCTCACCCAATCCTGGACTTGGGGACTGTTGGCGACGTCGTGGAAAAACTGTAATGGGTTAAATCCCGCCTTAGCCGCGACCAGCAAGCTCAGAAATACGGCCCCGGTCATAAGAAGGCATGCCTTCACTATCTGAACCCAAGTGGTGGCTATCATTCCTCCCAAGGCAACGTACACGATCATGAGGCAGCCCACACCTGAGATTGCCAACTTGAAGGGGATGCCGAGGAGAAGCTTCATGAGCATGCCCGCTCCGACCATCTGGGCGGTCAGGTAGAAGATGGAAACGGCCACGGTCGAGAACGCGGCAGCCGCACGTACAGGCTTGGGCGATGCCCTGAAGGCGAGGATGTCTCCCATCGTGTACTTGCCTGCATTTCGGCATGGTTCGGCCACGATCAGGAGCACCGTCACGTAAGCGACCAACCATCCCACCGAATACATGAAGCCGTCATATCCGTAGAGGCATATAAGGCCCGCAATACCCAGGAACGAGGCAGCGGACATATAATCCCCCGCTATGGCCCATCCGTTTTGCCACCCGGTGATGGCCCCGCGAGCCGCGTAGAAGTCGGCAGTGGTTTTGGTCTTTTTTGCAGCCCAGAACACAATGTACATGGTTATCAAAACGATAATGATGAACATTGTGATAGTGATGCCTTTGTGCGCTTCCACTTTGGTCGGGGTCGCGGCTGGTGCGGGCTGAGCCACTACTGCTGCTGAAATCGCACTCTCTGGACCCGCCATAGCCACACCGGGGGCTGAGAGATGTCCTATGATCAGGCCCAGCGATAGAGCCAGAGTCAACGCTATAAATACTCTTTTCATTCTTGCAATCCTCCTCACTGCAGTTTCAGGTCGGAAATCAGCTCTTGGGTAATCCGGTCCGAAACCCTGTTCGCCCATGCGGCGTAATAGAGCGCTATGGCCCAAGAAACAAAGAACTGGGAGAGAGCAAACAAGTACCCGAAATTGATGTTGCCCAACAGTTTAGTGCTCCAAAGTCCCGGAGCGGCTCCTGCGCCGATGGGGAGGAGGAAATAGTAGATACTGGAAAAAATCCACCAACCAAAGAGAAAATATGCTTTTCTCCTGTGAAGCTCTCTGAACTTGGGATTCCTGGCTATTGCAGCCCAATCTTCCTTTTTTTCAGCCACTGCTCTTACTCCTTCTCAATCGCCCTACGAGCGATGCTCGCCCTTGCTAGGCAAATCCGTCTGCGCTGACACTGCAACCAAATCTATCGGTCCGTCAGCCACCCAATAGCCCAGCATAAGACCCCGCCCATTAGTGCGTTTGTTTTTCGAAACAATGAACCTTTTCTTAAGTAACCGCGTTGCCACCTACGACCTCAACCGAGGCGTTCTCACGCCGTGGCAAAAGAGGGAGGGGATCGGCCCACTGCGGTGATAAAGAATACGATACGTCCGAGTATTTCGGGCGATTCCGATCTGGAATAGCGGCGCCTGACCCTCTGAGTGACGGCGACAATAAAAAACCCGTCATCCAGGGTGAAGATCCGGCGAAGTAGAGAGCAACGTTTTGCGTCAGTGGCTATGGAATCAGACAAGGTGGGGGAAGGTATTAGGAGAAGAGCGATGAAGGTGAAGTAAGTGTATCGATGTCGCTGTGAGAGTGGTCGATGGATTCGATTCCGGACCCCCTTGATAAAGCTCTTTATGCAACTGGGATAGACCAAAAGAGGGGTCGGACGCGTCCTCGCGAACGACCTTTCGAGTTTCCAAAAGTCCAGAGGAAACGGCTCCACAAAGAAATCGGCAAACGCCGGCCCAGCTCGTCCAGGCCCTCCGCCCGACCCTTTAGAGGCCGATTTGCGGCCCACCCGAATGAGCCATTGATAGCTCTCTTTGTGTCGTTTCCGAGACACTCGATGCTTTCCCGTGGCCCCCAGCTCTTTGTTAAGGCTTTGAGTACAATTGACGGTGAAGTCTCAGACCGAAACTCGGGACATATTGACGGGACAAAGTTCCAGCCCCCAAGAAGAACCGTTCTCGGCCCGTACAAACTCCTTCAGATTGACCGACACTAACCCTTGCTAGGAAATAATCCTAAGGGCAAACCTAGTTTTCTAGCTTAAGGGTAATTTGGGGACCGTGTCAACCCCTTATTTTTTTGAGGCTTTGTTTGACGTGGTACGTGGCGAAGTCCCTGCTGAACACTCGCTTAAGGGTTGGATATTGTGAACGCTCAATCAGAGCAGTGCCTTACATGCTGGCTCTTTCGTGTAGCATCAGACAAGTTCATTATAGTGAACTTCGACTCGCTCCGGTCTCTCTTTGACCGCAGAAGGCTTGCGACTCCAATCCTCGGAGGAGAAATTGACGGAAACCACTGATGGTCTGTTTGATTTGTCCGAAAACTGCTTCCACGCCCTCTTTTCGCTTGGAGTAAATCCTCCTTCCCTCTTTGGTCTTCAGTTTCCTGCACATCCAGTCCACTACGATCATGTCTTTGGGGATGCGTCCTCGCGGAGCAGACTCTGGCTTTCCTGAATGTTTGGTCCGATCACGGCAGATAAAGGGCTCCATGGAATTGCCGCCCATGTATTCCATGTTATCGGTGCTGCCTTGGGCAGGCGGAACACCTGTCCGATGCGGGACAGCAGCTTTCTCCGGCAAGGCAGCGAGCACGATTCTAGTTGACATCACTCGGGCGGTGAGTTACTTGAAATACTTCGTAGAAACTTGGTTTTCAGCCAATGAAGATGATTCTCGCAGTAAGGGGCGTTCTGGGCTACCATTCAGGGGACTTCCCGGGATCAAACGACTTTATACACACCACCCACTGGCTCCAAGACCCCAGAAATCACTAGACCTCTGCATAATTCCGGTTTTCTTGGTGCCGGTTGGCTCACATGGAATACTCTAAATGGAGTTAGTTGAGGATCGCTTCCATATACTAGTACAAAACGAGGTTGTCGTCGTGCCGTATGATCCTAAATGGCCTTCCTTGTTCCTCCAAGAGAAGGAGCATCTCTTATCTTGCCTTCCTGGTGAGTTGATAGGCAGGATAGAGCATTTCGGAAGCACTGCGGTGCCAGGCTTAGCCTCCAAGCCCATTATTGACATGCTGGTGGAGGTAACTGACTTGGAAGAGACTCGAAGACGGATAGTGCCAATCCTTGAGTCTCAGGGGTACGAATATAGGTGGAGACCCACATGGGGTGGCAATATTCCTCCGTTCTATGCATGGTTCATAAAGAGAGATTCAAATGGTAACCGGACTCATCAGATACATATGATTGAACCCCATTTCGAGCACTGGGATAGACTCCTCTTTAGAGATTATCTCATTGAGCACCCTGACGTGGCAGAGGAGTACCGTCTGCTCAAAATAAGGCTGGCGGTAGCTTTCCCTCGGGACCGCGTAGCCTATACGGAGGGCAAGACGGAGTTCGTCGTAAGGGTCACGGAGGAAGCGAAGCGCCTCTACGGCAGGGCCGAACCTGTAGCTGGACGTGACAATTAAACCTCCTAGGCTCTGCTCGACAATGCCGAACATATCGATCCTGATACCCCTGCAAGAAAGCTTTTTTCTTTAACCTCACGATGATTTTGCCATGTAAGATCTTCCGGGAGCCTGTCGTGTGACTGTATGTCGTCAGACGAAATGGGAATTCCCAACAATTCTCCTCGTTTCATGGTATTCAGTGTCGGAGGGTCGTCTTTCTCAGCCGTTTCCCTCAGTCTCTCGCCTTGGGCGATTTTTTTCTGTGCCAAATTCGGGGGATATGCCATCTCTCCAGTCCCGGTAGAACCGACAGAATTCATGACTGGGCTTGAAGCTGTTTACTCAAAACGCTCGGAACCATGCCCAGGACAGGGGGCTTCGAAATGAATCCTCCATTTTCAGGCTACTCATCTGCTTTTTCAGAAGACATGTCCCGTCAAGAAAGGATAGTGCGGCTGGAAAGCATCTTTGCGAGGTTGCCATCCATCTTTACTAGCACGGGAGATTACTTGGAGCTGTCGAACGATTCCCCTTTTTCAGCCGTGGGCCTCCACAATGAGCACTGCACGATGCGCCGTCTCCAAAACGCTTCTGGCAACGCTACCCATGACAAGGTGCTTCACACCTGTACGCCCGTGAGTCCCTACCACGATCAAGTCTACAGATACTTCTTGGGCCAATGCAACAATCTCTCGGGCACTCAAACCGACTCGGCAGTAGGTCTTCACATCCTTCACCAGATGAGCGAATTCCTTCCGCATCAATTCCAGGCTCTCATTAGTCGGCTCGCTGTGCGACCTCAGGGATCTCAAATAGCTTTTCGGACCAATCAACATAGCCAGGGAAATCGATTACGTGGAGGACGAGAAGCCGTGCCCCAAAGGCTTTCGCATAGTCGACTGCCAGCTCCCAAGCGGGGCGACTATTTTCCGAAAAATCGGCACAAAACTAGGATCTTCTTTGGAATCATGGCGCACCTCTCTCTGATCAAGGATAGTCACGCACCACAAACCACCTTCGCTGGTCCACTCATTTTGTGGGCCGCTCGTTCCTCTACCTGCGTTACGATCGTAGAAGGACCGAAAATCTAGTGTCAGACTCCCCTCGACTCTAGTCGTAAGCCTTCAGTCCCTCCGATTTAGCAATAGTTATTCCTTATTAGAGAACACGTGGTGCAACTCAATTCCAGGTCGATCTTCAGATCCGCCACACCAGGTAAAGTGTTGGCAATCCCTCTAATCTCGTCGATCGTTCTGGCTTCTATGTCGGGGTTTATCCTGCCCGTCACGGAGACAGTCCCCTTGTGAACCGCAACTGCCACTTCGGGAACTACTGGCAACAGTTTGGCTTTCATAGTCGCAGCCAAAGCAAGTTCATCAAGGGCAGCCTGAGATTCAGGAGTAGTCTTGAACTGTTCCCATCCGGCAGCGCGGTAGATCGTATCCACAGCGTTGTCTAGTGTTATCTTGTCGACATTTATCGACGAGGTCGTAGGAACTCGAGTCCCATAGATCAATGCCGTATAGACACATCCCCCATTGCTTTCGCGTCTGGTCTATCTTTGTCAGAAGTCGTAAGGCTTCCTCGTGAGAAACTTGGTCACGTTCCGTCACACACTTGGCCCGCAGCTCCATGTTTGCCGTGATGCGCACGCAAAACGCATGCTTGATCCGTTTCAAGATGAGATGCCCTGCAAACCCATGGTACACGATATTGTCCTTTTGAGCGTGTTCCAGAAGTGTTGCTTCGATGAAGGCCAGGTACTTTCCTTTCTCACCGGTATACCTCTCGAAGATGGAAGGCGCGTCCTCAAGCGCTTTTGTCAGTCGAAATTCCGGAATGTTGAACTGGTCTGAGGTTTCAAGGAGCAGATCGCGAGATAGACATGAATAACCCAGCTTGTCAGCAACTTTTTCCGCGATTTCCTTCCCATAGGTGTACGAACCTTTAGAAATACTAATTATTGCCATCGCTTTTTCCTCCTCACCAAGTTAGACCTTACGTAAAATGTTAACAGAGCCGCTTTCACGTCGTCAAGCTTCACAGTTCATTATCGCGTTAATTTTCTTCCTGCCGTTCCTCTTTCACTCAACACAGTCCCCCATGTTATTACCGCGCGTCACCTCCTCGAGGGTCACAAGCAGAGAAAAGCCGATCAACCTCATAAGACAAAACATCAGCTTGGCGGGTCTTTGCGTAATTATTCTTTTCCGACTGCAGCAAGGGTTCAGTAAAAGGGCAAAAGGGTCACGGCACTGTGATCGTAACCCTATGATTTCTTTGGTACGCCCGGCAGGATTCGAACCTGCGACCTACGGATTAGAAGTCCGTTGCTCTATCCAGCTGAGCTACGGGCGCACTGAATAAGCATTGGCATGGTTTCGTAAGCATTTTGTCAGGGGAATATAATTCCACAGATAAACAGGCACTGTCAACAAGCTTACAGCAGTGTGCATTGACAGCGCCAACGCCTGTTGCTATAAAAATTAAAAGTTTAATGTGTTTGGATCGGGTGCTCCAAGCTTTTTCTTTCAAACTGATGACAGTGCAGTTTTTTGTTCAAGGTCTTCAATGAGCACAAAAATTCTCCTGGGGATAACCGGCGGGATTGCGGCATATAAGACGCCATCTTTGGTGCGACTTATCGTGCAATCAGGGATGGACGCTCACATTGTGATGACCCGCGCTGCAACGAATTTTGTAACCCCCATGACTTTGGCAACTTTGAGCGGGAACCCGGTCCATGAAGATATGTGGGCAGACCGCCACTTGCCGTCGGTGGAACACATTTCTTTAGCCGATCTGCCGGATCTCGCAGTTATCGCACCGGCTACCGCCAATGTGATCGGAAAAATCGCCAACGGTATAGCCGACGATCTCCTGACAACCGTGTTTATGGCCGTCAGATCACCGATTTTCATCTGCCCGGCCATGAATGTGAACATGTACCGCAATCCGGTTGTCCAAGCAAATATCAGGAAGCTGCACGAATTGGGCTATAATGTTATCGAACCCGAATCGGGTTGGCTGGCTTGCGGCTGGGAAGGCGAAGGCAGGATGCCGGAACCTGAAACTATTATGGCGCGAATCAGATCCATTTTATCCCCTCGAGATCTTGAGGGTGAACGAATACTTGTTACGGCCGGCCCAACGGAGGAGCCTTTGGACCCGGTCCGGTTCCTGACAAACAAGTCATCCGGCAAGATGGGGGTCGCCGTAGCCAGGAGAGCCGCGGCACGTGGGGCGAATGTTACGCTCATAGCGGGTCCTATGAAGGTGGCTGCGCCCGAGGGCGTCCGGCATATTCCCGTCAGAACTGCGCTGGAAATGCATGACCAGGTGATGGAGGCGTTTCCCGGGGTTGACGTGGTTATAAAGGCGGCAGCGGTCGCGGATTTCCGGCCCGCAGTCGCCCGAGAGAGTAAGATAAAAAAAGATGAGGCGGAAACCTCTCTGGAGCTTGTGAAAAATCCTGATATCCTCAAAATTCTAGGTCGGAAGAAACACAAAAACCAGTTTCTGGTGGGTTTCGCCGCGGAAACCAAAGACGCGGTTAAAAACGCCAGGAGGAAGTTGAAACAGAAAAATCTGGACATGCTGGTTCTCAACGATGTTAGCCAGGCCGGAGCCGGTTTTGACTATGACACGAACATTGTTCGGCTGCTTTACCGTGACGGCGGTGAAGAACAATTGGATATAATGTCCAAAGAAAAGGTGGCTGATACTATTTTGGATCGCGTCAGAGAAATGCGGAAAAAGGCGGGAACGTAGTGTCAGACGCTGAACGTGACATATTGAAGAATCAATCTTTGGCTCAACTGGCCCGCAATTACCTTGAGTATCAGCGAAATCTTGGGATGACCGAGGTGCTGATGCCTCGCAAGAAACGTAATGTCGAAACCCTCGAAGATATACGAAAGGACCTGGGCGACTGCACCAGGTGCCCTCTGCATGAGGGCCGTTTGAATATAGTATTCGGCGAGGGCAACCCGTCGGCTCGATTGATGTTTGTCGGAGAAGGGCCCGGAGCGGATGAGGATCGTGAGGGGCGGCCTTTTGTCGGTCGAGCCGGTCAGCTATTGACAAAGATGATTAACGCTATGAACCTCGATCGATCAGAGGTGTACATATCAAATATAGTTAAATCCCGGCCGCCGGGTAATCGTAACCCGGCTCCTCTTGAAATCCAAGCCTGTTTCCCGTTTTTGGAGAGGCAAATCGCGGCTATTCAACCCAAAGTCATTGTGGCTCTTGGTAAGATCGCAGCGAATACTCTCCTGGAAACAGGAGAGCCCATTGGAAAACTTCGCGGGAAATTCCACGATAGGCGGGGTATACCGGTTATGCCCACCTATCATCCTTCTTTTCTCTTAAGAGAAGGTTCCGGCAAACGTTATAAGGCAGAGGCCTGGGCGGATTTAAAAAAGGTTATGGGCATGCTTGGATTGTAGCCCTGCGCCCTGGAGATGAAATATGAACCGAAACAAAATTGTAATGTTCATTATTATGACCATTTGCGGACTTGTGTTTTCACAAGGCCAACTGACAACGCCCTGGGGCCAAGAAAAATCGGATAAGCCCCTCGTATATCTGCTGGACGTGGATGGCTCGATTAACCCTGCCGTGCTGGATTACCTAACCAAAGGCATTGAAAAAGCCACAACAAATAAGGCCTCCTGCCTAATTATACGGTTGGATACTCCCGGCGGCGTTGTCACGACTACCAAAAGTATCATCAAAGAGATGTCCAGTGCCAAGTTGCCGATCGTGGTGTACGTGGCGCCAAGCGGGTCATCGGCAGCATCTGCCGGCACGTTCATCACTATGACTGCGGATGTCGCAGCAATGGCTCCCGGAACCAACATAGGTGCGGCCCATCCGGTCGCCAGCGGCGGCCAGGACATACCTCAAACGATGTCGGACAAAGTTGTGAACGATCTGACCGCGTTTCTTCGAGGGATGGTAACAAAGAAAGGCCGCAACGCTGAATGGGCCGAGAAATCCATAAGAGAAAGCGTCTCAATTACGGCGAAAGAAGCATTTGACATCAAGGTCATCGATCTCGTAGCGGATTCAGTGCCGGATCTCCTGACAAAAATAGACGGAAAGAAGATAGATAAAGACGGCCAGACCTATACTCTCCAAACGAAAGACGCTCGGATTGAAAGAGTAGCTACTGGTTGGCGATTCAAAATCCTCGATGTCGTGGCCAACCCCAATGTGGCGTCTTTGCTGATGATGGGAGGTCTGATCGGACTCTTGGCGGAATTCTATAGCCCCGGATTGATTTTCCCGGGCGTGGTAGGAGCCATCTGCCTGGCCCTGTCCGCATTCGCATTTCAAGTGCTTCCGGTCAATTATGTTGGTATCTTACTAATTATTCTGGCTATGATTTTCTTTATTTTGGAACTCAAAGTTGCCTCTTATGGCATGCTTGCGGTAAGTGCCATAATCAGTTTGACTCTTGGGCTGATAATGCTCTTTGAAACGGAAGAAGCGGCCATGCAAGTTTCGTGGACCGTTATTGTTCCGATGGTCGCGACGGTTTCCCTCTTCTTTATCGTTGTGCTAGGACTAATAGTGAAGGCACGGCTGTCAAAGCCACGGACAGGTGAGGAGGGACTGATCGGAGAAGTTGGTATTTCCATGACCGATGTAAATGCAGGGGGACGAGTAGCCATACACGGTGAAGTTTGGAATGCCCGAGCGGACAGGCACATTCCCAAGGGTGAAAGAGTAAGGGTAATCAGCGTGAAGAACCTGTCATTGATTGTTACCCAGGAAGTGAGCGGCTGATCTCCAATCTCGTCAACTATGTGCATTTTTTATTTATTCGAAATAAAAGTCGGAGATGATTAGGTGAGGAGTTTTATTTAATAATCCTATGCAAATACCAAGGAGGTCGTCCAATGCAAACGGGTCTTGGAATCATTATTTTTTTGGTAGTCATTTTTCTATTCATGGCCTTGAAAATACTCAACGAGTACGAAAGAGGCGTCATATTTCGACTGGGTAGAGTAATAGATCACAAGGGGCCGGGTCTGATTATTCTTATTCCTGTGGTCGATCGTATGGTGAGGGTTAGTTTGCGGACTGTGGCCATGGAGGTGCCGGCCCAGGACGTCATCTCGCGTGACAACGTCTCAGTGAAGGTCAACGCGGTCATCTACTTCCGGGTCATAGATCCTACCAAGGCCGTCATCGAGGTGGAGAATTACCTTTATGCCACATCTCAGCTCGCGCAAACCACACTCAGAAGCGTCTGTGGGCAATCCGAGCTGGACGAACTTTTAGCTGAAAGAGAAAAGATCAATGTTCAGTTGGCGGAGATCCTCGATAAACATACCGATCCATGGGGAGTAAAGGTCAGTATGGTCGAGGTGAAGGCAATAGATCTACCGGCGGAGATGCAACGTGCAATAATGCGCCAGGCTGAAGCCGAGAGAGAACGACGAGCCAAAGTTATCAATGCTGAAGGTGAATACCAGGCTGCGACCAGACTTTCAGAAGCGGCGGCAATCATTTCAAAAGAGCCAACCGCATTGCAGCTCCGGTTCTTGCAGACACTTGTGGAGGTGGCTGCTGAAAAGAAACTCTACTACGATCTTTCCGGTCCCCATCGATCTGTTGACTCCGTTCATGAAGATGGCCGAGGGAAGTAAAGAATCAGCAGGGTAATATCGATCGAGCACTCGGTCGGGAGGCCGAGACCAGTCGGCAATATCATCGTTGATATTGAGGAGAGACAAGGGACATGACCGGAATATTGATAAGATGGCTGATCACGACTCTGGCCATTTTGGCTGTTCCTTACCTGATTTCAGGCGTGCGCGTGGAGAGCTTTGGCAGCGCCATGTTAACTGCGGCGATTCTGGGTATACTCAATGCGCTGGTTCGACCGATATTGATAATACTGACTCTCCCGCTCACCATACTCACATTGGGACTCTTCATTCTCATCATTAACGCTCTGCTTTTTGAGCTTGCGGGAGCAATCGTTCCAGGTATGTATGTGGCCTCGTTCTGGTCTGCTTTTTTCGCTTCCATCATAGTGAGTATTGTTTCGTGGATCCTGAATTCATTCGTAGGTGGAGGAAAAGGCGAAAAGACGATCATGGTCTGGAGTCATGGCAATGCGATAGATATGCGCCGCCGCAGAGGTGGACGATGGGAGTGATTCCTACCCTGGGTCGGTGGTCACGCGTTTCGGCAAAGAGTCGCAAATGCTGACCACCGGCCTGGAAAGACTCTTACGTCATCCTCAATTATTGGCTCAGTCCGGCAATCTGGCGCTTCTGTACAATCAGGCTTCGACAGATTCGAGGTTGCGCCCTGCTCCCGATCTTCTGAACAATGCTTTTCCCGGCCGTCTCAAGGTTCTGCTCGGCCCGCAGCATGGTGTTGCCGGGATAGAGCAAGCCAACATGGTCGAAACCGGCCACGCAATACATCCTTTATTGGGAATTCCCGTTTTTAGCCTTTATTCTGAAATCCGAAAACCAACTGCCTCGATGCTGAAAGACATAGATACGGTTATCATCGATCTTCAGGATGTGGGTACCCGTGTTTACACGTTCGCTGCCACAGCGATGCACATAATGGAGGCATGCGCCGAGGCCGACATAGCTGTTCTCATTCTCGATCGTCCCAATCCCATAGACGGCCGCGATATCGAAGGAAATCTTCTCGATGAGGAATTTTCATCATTCGTCGGCCCGTACCCGATACCGATGCGTCATGGTTTAACTTTGGGCGAACTGATGCATTTGTATAACGAAGAACATGGCATCAAATGTAGTTTGCGCGTCATACCGATGGCAGGGTGGGATCGAGATATGTACTTTGAGCACACGGGGCTGCCCTGGGTACTTCCATCACCTAATATGCCTCTAATTGAAACTGCTCTTGTTTATCCGGGCCAGGTCATCCTCGAAGGCACCAATTTATCCGAAGGACGTGGAACCACAAGGCCGTTTGAGATTTTCGGTGCGCCTTACATCGAGCCCAGAGCGCTTATAGAAGCAATCGAACCTGAGACATTGCAAGGCGTCATTCTTAGAGAGACCGGCTTCAGCCCAACTTTCGACAAATGGGCGGGACAACTCTGCAAGGGATTTCAGATTCACGTTCAGGACAGACGGATTTATCGGCCATACAGGTGCTCGCTGGCAATAATTGCCGCAATATTGAAGCTTTATCCGCAAGATTTTAAATGGATCGAACCTCCATATGAATATGTTTCCGACAAACTGCCTATTGATGTTATTATAGGCGACTCCAAAATTCGCATGGATCTGGAGCAAGGCCGCTCTGTATCGGACATGGAAAAAGAATGGCAGCAAGAGCTGAACAAGTGGATAAAAATTCGATCTCGATTCCTTCTCTACCCAGTTTAATCTAGTGCTCAACCGGAGGTAATGGCGATGGAAAAAAAGAAAGTCTCGATAGTTCGATATGAAAAGCCATTGGAATCCGTCCGTCGTGCGGTAGATCTGTGCAACGGATTGGAAAACCTGCGCTCCAACTCCAAAGTGTTTATAAAACCTAACGTCGTCTTCTGGACCAGAAAAATAGCTTTTCCTAAATGGGGCGTAATAACTACGTCCCGCGTTGTTCACGATATGGTGGTCCTGCTCAAAGAAAGAGGTGTCGAAGACATCACAATAGGAGAAGGCACTGTCGTGTACGATCCCAAGGATAGGGAAACGGCCGCGCACTCGCATGAATCGCTCGGGTACAACACTCTGAACAAGCGTTATGGCGTGAAGGTCGTCGATGTTTTTAGCAGACCCTTTGAAAAAGTAGACCTTGGCGATGGGGTGGAGCTGAAGTTCAATGCTGATATTCTTCACAGCGATTTTGTTGTCAATGTGCCGGTCCTTAAAACTCATGCCCAATGTGTGGTGACTCTCGGGGTCAAGAACCTGAAAGGGACTATAGACGTTAATTCGAGAAAGAAATGCCATTCAGCGGATCCGGACAAAAATCTGCCGTTTTGGGTTTCAAAACTATCAGATAAACTTCCTGGCGGGTTCACTCTGTTGGACGGGATCTACACTAACGAAAGGGGTCCCTCATTCGACGGCAAAATCAGGAGAAGCAATCTGCTGGTCGGCTCTGCGGATACCCTTTCTGCGGATAAAGTGGGCGCAAAAATCCTGGGATTCGATCTGTCGGAGGTCCCTTACCTGGCCAACGTCGCGGCTCGAAAAGGTCGGCCGTTGGATCTTTCGGATCTGGAAATCGTCGGTGAGAGCGTTCAGGATGTCGGGATGAAACTCCAATACTCGTTCGCCTATAATGAAGAGGGCACGCTTCCCGTACCTATGGACAAAATGGGGATAAAGGGCCTTTCTTATCCGAAATATGACCTTACTATTTGCACCTATTGCTCGGGACTGACCGGGGTGATCATGGGCGCCATTGCAATGGCCTGGAAAGGCGAGCCGTGGGACGATGTGGAAGTATTGACCGGCAAACTCATGAAACCGACCCCGGGGAAGAAGACCATACTAGTCGGAAAGTGCCTTTACGAGGCCAATAAGCAGCATTCCGAGATCGACAAGATGTGGGTAATTAAAACCTGCCCGCCGTCTCCGGAGGCGGTCGTCAACGCGCTCCATGAAACGGGCGTTAAAGTGGATCCTCAGATCCTCATGAACGCCGATATGGCTCCTGGTTTCTTTATGAGAAAATATGAAGGTAAGCCTGACTTCGACGAATCTTTCTTCAAAGTGGAGTAGCAAGTAGAACGATTCACATTCTGCTCCTGATATCCAAAAATTCGCTAAGCTGTCTCGGATTCCGGGTCCAGTGAGGAGTTACTTTTACAAATAAGTCCAGCCTCACCGCGGTCTCGAGGAATTCTTCGATTTTTTTCCGGGCAGCCGTACCGATTAGCTTCAGCATCTGGCCGCCTTTTCCGATGAGAATGCCCTTTTGACTTGGCTTTTCCACGTGGATGTCCGCCCGTATCATCACTCGACCGCGTTCTTCTTTAAAACTCTCGACAACAACTGTGGTCTTGTACGGAATCTCTTCGCCCGTCTTCTTGGTGATCTGTTCCCTGATAAATTCTTCAACAAAGAATTTCACGGGCAAATCGCTTATTTCGTCTTCAGCGAAGAGTGGAGGGCCTAAGGGAAGCAATTCAATCAGCGCCTTAACCAGTTCATCCACACCCAGACCGAGTGTCGCACTGATCGGGATAATCTGCTCAAAATCATGTATTTTGGAATAAGCGTCCATAACCGGGAGCAAAGACGATCGTTCCACAGTGTCGATTTTATTGATGGCCAGCACACATCGAGCCTTGGATTGTTTAATGATTTCAACGATGCGCAGGTCGTCTCGATGAACTTCCGGCATCGGCTCTACCATGAATAGAATGGCATCCGTTTCTCCAATCGTTTTCACCGCGGCAGCCACAAGTGCGCGGTTGAGAGGCGTTTTAGCCGCGTGTATTCCCGGAGTATCCTGCAACGCCATCTGCACGTCCGGCGAAGAGTATATGGCGGTAACCGTATGCCTTGTCGTCTGCGGTTTAGGAGTTACTATGCAGAGTTCGCGGCCGAGTATACGGTTCACGAGCGTGGACTTACCGACATTCGGCCGGCCCGCTACTGCAACGAAGCCGCTTCGATGATTGGCATGGGAATTCTGCGGCATGAGCGTTTCTCCTTGACCCCTCTTTGTATGCCGTTTATTATTGGTTAATCATTCTAATGGAGAGATGCCCGAGTGGCCGAAGGGGCGCGATTGGAAATCGCGTGAATGCCCACAAGGTGTTCCGAGGGTTCGACTCCCTCTCTCTCCGCCAATACCCCGCTGATTTTATTCAACTCCGCGTCTGAAATCCTCAATAGTTGGTTAGCAGTAAACAGGCAGTAAATCAAGGTCGGCCGGCAGTTAGATTTGAACCTGCGACTTCCCCTCCAAAACCCACTGTTCAAGGAGTTTCCCTTTCGATACGCCAGCACAGCTTCAAATTGTCATGCACATGAATTGAGATTGCTTCGGTGCGCTCGCAATGACAGGTCCGGGTCTATAATGGAAGCATTGCGCCCGATTCAATCCGCGCGGCAGCTTCTAGTTCCGGTAGCGCCCGGCCTCCGCTCCGGTCGCTTATTCATTCCAGGAAACCCCTGTGTGTTCAGGTCGTTTCATTTAGAATAGGGGCGAGTTTGAAACCCGCCCCTATTACAGGAAGATACCCGCCTCTGCAGGCGCGCACGCGGAGAGGTGAGTCAAGAGCAGACCTGACCTCAAGCCGGGATTGGAGCTGACGCGCGGGTAAGAGTAAGTGACGCCATTGGTATTCTTCCGAATAACCGAGCATTCATAACGTTCGCTGGCGCGTTGCGTCTAAGCGAATAGAGTTGGGCCAAGCGGCGCCAGGATGAAATCGGATCATTTTAGGAGGTAAGCCATGATGAGATTCATCAGAATCTTTCTTACAGCGGGATTGATTTCGCTCGTGGCCTTTGGGGTCTTCTCCGGTTTTAAGAGCAGCCCTGCGTGGGGCGCTGACTCACGCTCAGGCTCGGCGCATGTCGACGCTGGACAGATTGGTGGACAGCACGGGGCCCACAATGCCGGCCAAGGAAGCGACAGTGGAGCGAGTATGCGCCAACACATGGGGCACAGGCCTGTCTCGCCACACGGTCCTAACAGGATCGGTGGCGTGGCCGTACTAGGTGGAGATGGCGGCCAGAATACGGCCCCATCTGGCGCTGGACCGGTACCGCGGATTCAACCCGCGCGCGGCAGATTCTTCGGAGTGGTCGACTCACCCGCAACCCTTTATAGGAAGCAGAGTGAGTACTATGTGAAGGAGTTGACCAGATTGAGCAAGGCGGCTCAAGGCATGAAGCCTGGTTCTGATAAAGCAGAGCTTGCTCGTCAGTTCATCCAAGTCTCGGCAGCATGGAGGAACGCAGAGCGGGCTTTTCAGGACGCCACGTTAATGCCGGCGGGAGCCCGCTCCGGTCAGCAGGTTGCCCGCACTGAAGAAGACGCTCGGGTGCAAATAGAGAATCAGCGATTATTGAATGCCGCGATGGGTTACGATTCCTATGTGTTGGATTTCCACTATTAATGCGGTGATATCAACCCTGCATCCTGGCGCCGCTGGTTCTGGCAATTCGGGGGACACCATACTTAATTCTGCGGCGGTATCCTTGCACAGTATAACCAATATCTTTGCGGTCCGGTTTTGAAATCACGGCGCCTCGGTCACTAACAGGGCAATCGGGAGGCGCCTGAAAACGCTTGATGAGCCATTCCATTGAACGTTTGATCTCTTCGGCCACGAGGTAGATGCGAGGGGTCTCAAGCGAGGGGTCAGGACGTAATCGTTCCACAATCGCGATGACAGGCGCCAATTTGTTATTTGGAAGAGCGATAGTCCCGCGGAACGCGGGATGGCAATCTCACGATTTGGAAATGCCACGCATAAAACAGAGATTGCTTCGCTGCGCTCGCAATGACACTTTTAACCGATCCGTTACGCTGGGATTTGTCATTGCGAGGCCGTCAGGCCGTGGCAATCTCCGGGGAGTGTAAATCCGGGATCTCACCACCAATCGTTGGTATTATAATCCGGCAAGTTAAAACTACGATATGTATGGATAAGCGATGTGTTGGGGTCCGTTCCGTAATCCCATTCATAAGGGATCGGGTAGTATGGGAAACTCAAATCGGTTATTCGGCTCATATATCGATCCCACCGATACCTCTCGGCAGAAAGAGGATCACGAGGCTTGTCTGTTTCTTGAAATCTTTGAGCGTAGTACCACGTACCATAATAACCAGGAGGATAATTCCGAACGAATCGCGGGTGGTAATCGCCGGCAATAGAAAGCGAATAAACGCTCAGGAACAAAATAGATGTCAATATTATGAAGAGCCCGAGCCGAATGGTGCGCATCGTCTGATCCTTATCCTCTACCTTGAAATAATCCGACAAGATAATAACAGATAAACAGCAGTTCTGTCAATTTGTTATCAACATATAATTAAGTCTTTGATGAGCATACGTTAATCAATATTATAAATTCGACGTCGAACCATTCTGCGGAACTTAGTTTTAATAATTATTATGGTTCTTCATACCTGGATTCAACAATCCGGACTATTTCCCGATGTAATTCGTCAGGTGCCAGGCCTCCATTCATGCGATGTATCGCAGGATCCGCTATGCTCTCGTATATCCCACGAACTACTTCTAAATCGGATCGAGCTTCGAATGCCGAAAAGCCGTGGGAACGACCGGAGCTTATTCTGGAGAGAGCGGTTTCTACTGTAATTTCCAAGAGAAAAATTAAATCAGGCATAACAAACTGAAGGTTTTCGGCGAGAATTCCGGCAGGATCAACGCCACGAGCACCCTGGTAAGCCACGGAAGAGTACACGTATCGGTCGCAGATCACAGTCTTTCCATTTTTTATAGCAGGCAGTATCACATTTTGAACGTGGTGGCGACGATCTTCCGTGAAAAGACGCGTCTCTTCCTCAGGATTGGGCCTGACCTTCAATGATTTTATTAGCCTTCCTGTCGGGCCGTCGGAAGGCTCCGCGGTCAGGATGAAAGGGATTTCATCTGCTCGGAGTCGATCGGCCAGCATGGCTGTCTGAGTGGACTTTCCGGCCCCATCTATTCCTTCAAAAACTATAAACAACGGTTTTAGCCTTGGTTTTTTAATCACTCGCATCCAAACTAATTCTCTGATGTCGATTCTGCAGGTAATCTAATCGGCCGATATTCAATTCTCGCCTACTGATCTGAGGACTGCGATTTGGTGGGCTCGTCGATGATGATCTCGTTGCGGACCCACACTGCTTCGCTGTCTTTATATAATTGCCGCTTTAGTTCGCGTTCGAAAATCTCCCTGGTGGCCAGTAATTCATCCGGATTTATATTGGTCCAATTGCGAGTCTTCTTTTTCCATTCTTGCTGAACTTTCTCCTGAAATCCTTCCGGAGGCCGGATTTCCAGATTGTAAATGACAAATCCTGACTTTTCTTTACAAATATAATAAATCTTCCCGGTATCTGTTATCTTGATCGAAACCAGCTTTCCCGATGTGGGCACTTTAGTATAAAGGTTTTCGTACCGCATTCCCCTGAATTCCCCGAGCGAACTGTGTTGAGGACCGGAGTCGACGCCGCTCGTTGTCTGCGGTTGGATTATCGCAATAATTAGCAGTGAAATAGAAATAAAGAATTTCATGCTTCTTTTCCCTCTGATTACTTCTGGTTCCCAGGCGGAGCCTGGGCACCAGAAGTAATCTATCTTAAGATTAGCCGCCTAGTCACAAGCCGGTCGCTGCTAGTATTGGCTCTGCCAATTCCTTAAAATCAAAGGCCATTTCTTTTTCAAGATCTCGAACTGCGCCCGGTCCATAAGAAATCCCGAAAGACCTATTTATGCGTATTCCTCTTGACTGACAGTATTGAGACAGTGAATCCTTAGTCATACTACCAATAAGAAATGCTCTTTGGTTGAAAGCCCACTCGAAATGCGGGCCGTCTCCACCACTATCGCCTATGACTATCACCCGATTTGCGGGTATTTTGAATTCGCTCATCACTGCCGCCGTGTTCTTGGGTTTATCCTCTATTTCAGTAACCAAGTATTTGTAACAAGTGGTCTCGGTTGGATTGCTGAAATTGATCATTGCATTTGCCGCCACGAGTGGCACTTTGGGAAGTAGCCCTTTGGCAAACGCTCGCTGGAAATAACCTTGTGTGCTCGTTGTATTTATCATGAACAGTATGTCCCGCCCTATGCACCACTCAATGAGTTCCGGCACACCCTTGTACGTTTGAAACCGGGCGTCTAAATAAACATCCATCCGGGCAGCGGTGAAATCGTTGGGCAGCAGGCGCTCTATTTCCCCAAGTGCTGTTTTTAGTGAAATAGCATTTCCTGTGTACGCCCGGAATATTCGCTTCAGTTTGGATTCAAGCGCAGGGTAATTAAATGCAATTGGATCAAAAGGGCCATTCGGCGACAGGCACTCACTCCAATCAGAAGATACAACGGCTTTATATTTTTGGTTCATCATTGATACTTATGAATTTCTCCGGTTCCCGTAGAGATATTTCCGGTCCATCCGGGGAAGAGGAATTTCACAAGTCAACGGCCCAATGCAACTCTTTTTGCAACCAAAACTTAATCTTCTTGATTTTCGGTAAGTTACACTATATAATTATACTGAACTTTAAATTACCAGGAGAACTATCTCATGGCCAAATTAGAAGATCTCATAACACCATCCGAGATCCTGGAAGTAATAAAGGGCGGCATGCTTAAGTCGGAATTGATCAAGCGGTACAGAACTTCGGAACAGGAATTGGCCAAGGTGCTTTACCCCCTTTATCGAGGGGGTGAGCTTACCAAAGAAGAATTTAATAATTTCTTCAAAGGTGTCCCTTTATTCCAGCATGAAACGGCCGCCCCCGCCGCTCCGGAGACCTCTCCTGCACAGGAGCCGGTGAATGAGCCCGTGGATGAACCGGTGAATGAGCCGGTGAATGAGCCCGCGAGTAGGGCGGTGGATAAGCCTATAGAAATCATTCGATCTTTGCAGAAATTCATAGGGAAAAAAGTATCGATCAATTCGGACCAACCGGCCGAGAACGCAATTCATGACCCAACTGAAGAAGTAGCTGTGCAGGAAATAGACCCTATAATCGAGGAAGTGGTTCCCCCGGCCCACGCAATAGACATAGAACGGCTATCCGTGACTGAAATCCTTCAGACAATCGTTGATAAACTCAATTCTATCGACGATCGCCTTTCCGAAATTGAAAAAAAACTTGGCTTGGATTGAATCTGAAAAAGATTGTTTGGCCGGTCGGATTGGTATCATTCCACATCAGTCGAAATCAGGCCGACTGTGCATTATCCATTCTTAATGTAACAAAAATGAAACGATATTTTGTTGAATCGGCGTAGACACAACTGTAACTTTGCTCTATTCTTTGCATGAAATTGCGAAAGGAGCTTCAGATGAATTCTTATATCAAAGTTCTTATGGGTTCGATGCTGTGCTTAATTGTTCCATTGATGGTAGCCATTCCCACACACTCGGCTGATCTTAAGCTCGCCAAAGTGAGCTGGGAAAATATAATCAACAACTCGGCACGGGCAAAAGCAGCTACGGAAGAAATAAAGAAGCTGCAGATGGAGTCCAATACTAAACTTAGCGCAATGAGAACCCAGATCAATCAATTGGAAGAAAAATTGAAAGACGAGAAATCTCCTTTGAAAAAAGAGGAAAAAGATAAAATTGAAGCTGAACTCCAGCGCAAAATCGAAGAAATCACGAATGAACAACAGACTCTGCAAGCTAAATTGACCTTTAAAGAAAGAACGCTACAAAATGTGTTCAGACCCCAGATAAAATCGGCTATCGAGAAGGTTGCTAAAGAAGAAGGGGTCACGGCCGTTTTTTCGGAGCAGGCAATGATGTTTTCAGGAGACCTGCCTGACTTGACGGATAAGGTCGTAAAGGAATTCGATGCCATGCCTGCCCTTGAAAAACAACCGCAGCAGCAGTAATTGTGCGGTCTGAAGAGATACGTTTAGATGATCTACGATGAGGAGTTTTGTTCGGATTGCTCCTGATCGAGAATATGGGAAAAGGCCACCCTGTTGAAATCATTCCGACTGTTGGACACTGGGCCACTCTCTGCCGCATCTAACATGGCCTTGGATAAGATTATTCTTGAAGAAGTGGCTCGACAGGCCAGTCCTCCTACTCTTCGTTTCTTGCAATTCAAACCTGCCGCCGCTCTCGTTGGCTATCACCAGGATGTAGAACTGGAGATTCGGCAGGACTATTGCCGGACAGCCGGCATTGACATTAATCGTCGTCACACCGGTGGCGGCGCTATCCTGTTTCAAGAATCGGGATTGGGATGGGAATTCTTTGGTATTCCCGGTGAAGAGCCCTGTAGAGGCTCTTATGAAACTATTTTGAGCAAGATTTGCTCCATAGCCGCTTCCGGGATATCCCGACTCGGGATTCCGGCCGTTTTCAGACCTCGTAATGATATCGAAGTTGACGGTCGCAAAATTTCCGGAACGGGGGGAGTGATGATTTCGGGCGGGGTAATGTTTCAAGGAACAGTCCTGGTTGAAAACGAAGTCGAACTGTTCCTCAAAGCTCTTCGTGTACCGGTGGAAAAGCTGAAGAAGCGTGAAATCGAGTCGTTGATGGAGCGGATCTGTTTCCTTTCAGATTTGCTGACCCCTACTCCGTCAGTTGATATTATTAAAGAAGATATATCCGCGGAATTCCAGGAACAGCTTGGGGCCGAAATGATTTCTAGCGGACTCACCCCGGAGGAACGTCGACGTCTCGCAGAGGAAATCGATTACTTCGAGAGCACGAAATGGGTAATGTCACGTTCCCGTCCGCCCCGTGAAGGAGAACCGATACGATCCATCACTCAAACTGATGCCGGAACATTGCGCGTCCATTTGTGGATGGCCCCCGGAGGCCGCAGAGTGCGGCAGGCTTTGATTGTTGGGGACTTCTTCGCAAGGCCGGAGCGCATTATCTATGATTTGGAGGCAGCACTTGTGGGTGTCGTCGCGAAGCCTGATGCCCTGAGACATGCAGTAGAATCATTTTTCAGCTCGACGTCGGGTGAGATTATCGGCATCGAATCGGACCGTGTCGCCGCCGCGATTGCTTCCGCTGCGGAACGCCTGGCTCTGCTCGACGGCCGTTTTTCACCAACTGAAATCAACGATCTTTTTCTGTTGAATTTGAATCCTGATGAATTCTACCATCACAAGCCGCGCTGGCTTCTTCTGCCTTATTGTTCAAAGAATCTTGACTGCGCGTATCGCGAAATGCCGGGATGTGATGAGTGCGGCGGATGCGAGATTGGAGAATGCTTCGAAATAGCACGGTCATTCGCCATGGATCCGATCACTGTTCAAAGCTTCGAGCATCTTATGGAGGTCCTTCGCACAACCTGCGCCCGGGAAGATGGAATGTACGTAGGCTCTTGCTGTGAACCTTTCTACGCCAAACACCAAACGGAAATGGAACAGGCCCGGGCAAGGGGCGTGCTGGTCAATCTGGATTGCGCGACCTGCTATGATTTGGGCAAGGCTTCACAGGCTTATAAAGGCAACTTTGATAATAAGACATACCTCAATTTAGGACTCATTACTAAGACCCTCAGATATCTCAATGCGTGAAAAAATCGAATGTGACATATTTATTGTTGGGGCCGGCCCTGCGGGTTCTCGTGCAGCGTCTGCGGCAGCCCAGGCGGGTTGTAGTATTTTGCTGATCGATGCAAAATTGCGAATCGGTGAACAGCCGCATTGCGGGGAATTCGTACCGGCTAGACTCTTCTCGGAATTCGAACTGGATCGTGGTTGCATCGTTCAAAATGTTGCTTTTATGGAAACGCGCATCCTGGACGCAAGCCGCCGGGATGCTTCAGAAACTGTTCTCAAATCCAGCCGGATACAGTCTCCCGGTTTTATGATTGACCGCATAAAATTGGACCGCGGCTTAGCTCGTAAGGCTGCGCTCAATGGAGCCATGGTATTGAGCGCCACACGAGTAATAGGCCGTGAGAATCGTTCATGGATAATTCAAAGCCGTGGAAAAGAAAGCCTTGTCATCCCGAAATTAACCATTGCAGCGGACGGCGCAGCTTCTACCGTGGCGGCGATCTTGGGAATGAAGCGGCCGGATCTTCTGCAAGGTCTGCAAATGGAGGTTCCCCTCAACTCCCCGTTAGAGGATACGTTTGTGTTCCTCGACCGAAATTTTGTGGGAGGATACGGGTGGCTGTTTCCCAAAGAAACCACAGCGAACGTCGGCATCGGAGTGGTTCCACGCTCAGGTTCAACTGCTTCGCGGTTGCTGGAAAAATTTCTGGACGGTCTTCATAAGAATGGCATGGTTAGGCCGGGCCGATTGGCTATTTCTGCCGGATTAATACCTGTCTCAGGTCTCCGCGAAAAATTGGTCGTAGATGATGTGATATTCTGTGGGGATGCCGCGGGCCTTACGCATCCGATTACAGGCGCTGGAATTCCCCAGGCAATTCTTTCCGGCGAGCTGGCCGGTCGTGCCGCTGCTGCCGCGTTAAAGACTGAAAGCTGGGAGACCTTGATCGAATACCAGGACCAAATCCGCGGGGCTTACAGCGGCGTCATCAATCATGCCTTATCCAAGCGGACGCACATGATGCGGTCCTGGAACGACCAGGATTTTGTAGCCACGTGCGAACAGACGTGGATCGGATTCAAAGGTTACAAAAAACGCATTCGATGACCCTGAAAAGGGGTTCCCGGACCGCACCCAAGCTTACCAGCCTTTTGTTATGCTCGGTTAAGCCATTATATTATCTGGACTATTTAAGCATTTTTTAGATAAGATTCGATGATCCGTGTTGGGGTATCACTTCGAGCTTTAGGGGAAGACCTGAAACATGGCTATGGCTCCAAAGAGATCCGTTCCAGCCCGAGACGTGCTTGCTGACATCAGAGTCGGAATGACCGACGAGCAACTGATGATCAAGTACACGCTCAGCGATAGGGGCATTCAAAGTCTCAAGAAGAAACTGTTTACTGCGGGCCTCCTCGCTCAAACTGAACCCGACCGCAACTCATCGTCAACCCAAGATTCTGTGCCCACTGACACGAAAGTTTTGGCCCGGAAGATCGCCGAAGCGGTCAGAGCCGGATGGTCGGATGGAGAAATAGCCAGGACCTTTGGCCTCTTGACCGACAAACTGCCTCATGTGTTCCCTTTACTTATAAAACATGGCTACTTGAGCCAGGAAGATTATGACGAGCGCCAGGCGCGGCTTGAAGAAGCCATTGACATAAAGCTGGATTTAGGTCCGGCAACTGAAAATTTGGACCCGAAAGTAGATGCCGCACCGTTTGTCGTTATTCGAGGCAGAACACTACTCGCCAGTCTACTGCTTACAGCTATAGCGACCTTGGTTCCCAGCTGTATCGTTTGGGCCGTGTGGGGAATCAAGCTGGAGTCGCCGCTGGGAATCGCATTGTCCATGGTGTTTTCTCAGATTTTCGTGCTCTTATGCGTTATTTACTTGCTTTATCTGACAAAGTTGTCCCCCGGAGCGCTGCTCGGGCCTAAGCCGGCTTGGCCGCTTCTGAGACGGTCGATGCTAGTGGCATTTCCCTTGATGGCCATGTCTATTGTCGGAAACTATGTTCTGTACCTCCCTCTCTCCTACCTTATTCCCAAATTCGTAGACTGGTGTCTATTTTGTCGTCCTCCGATGATCATCCCGTCCGCTGATTACGCGGATATATCTGCGAACATTTTGAATTTTCTCGTTATAGTCTTGATAGGTCCTGTTGTCGAAGAATTCTTCTTTCGAGGCTTGCTGTTGACGCGCTGGTCCCTCAAGTGGAACGTGCGGCGAGCTATGATTGGATCATCACTGGTTTTTGCGTTACTGCATCCTGATAATTTTGTCGGGGCCTTTCTTATCGGGTATGTAATGTCGATCTTTTACATCAGCACGAAGTCTCTCTTTATCCCGATTGGCGTCCACATGGCAAATAACGGAATTGCCTGGATTGTGGCAGGGGCCGATATGTTTCTGGGTGATCCGTACCCGGCAAATAGCCTTGCTCAATGGCAGTCATTCTGGTGGGTCGCACTCTTTCTGGCTCTTATGGTCGTGCCGTGGGCAATTTGGTTCACAAAGCAGCATGTTCCTGGAACTGACTGGCGTATCCCCTACCTCGCCTTGCAAGAGGGTTCCTAAATTCAAGCGGTTTTCAATTCATATGGAATAAATAAATGACAAAGAACGGTTATTCACAAGTCGAATCAAAGGAACTTTTATCATTTTCCGAACGCGCCTGGGCCGAATCAAGAGCCAGGCACGGTTCGAGTTTGACCGCCTATCTGCCGGGCATGTTCGTAGTGGATGGACGCAGGGGCAAATACCGTGCGGTCTCCATAACCGGCGACAAATGCGATTTGGACTGCGATCATTGCAAAGGGACGCTCCTGCGATCGATGGAACACGCATTGAGCCCGTATGATCTGAAACTGCAAGGGCAGGCAGCCGTGGATCGAGGCGACCACGGAATTCTCGTCACCGGCGGGTGCGATCGAGAGGGCAGACTTCCGTGGGAGCAATTCATACCCGCGATTCGAGAGCTAAAGGAAACGACAGATCTAATAATAACCGTACACGTGGGCCAGACCGATCTGGAGATCGCTCGCGCCCTGAAGGATGCTGGAGTAGACCAGGCTCTGGTGGACGTAATAGGCGATGATAATACAGCCGGTGATGTGTACCATCTGCCCAAGGGAACCGAGTCGGTACGCCGAACCATGGACTCGCTAACCACAGCGGGGCTTGAGATTATTCCTCACATAATCTTCGGAATCCATTATGGCCGGCAGCGCGGGGAAATGGCCGCTTTGAAAATGCTCCGGGAGTATCCGATCAATAAATACGTTGTGGTGGTAATCGTTCCCACGCGCGGAACTGTAATGGCGGCAATCCAGCCACCACCGCCGGAACAAGTGGCGTTGTTCATTGCCCGGGCGAGATTGGAAATGCCCGGCCCTAAAGCATCCTTAGGTTGCGCCCGCCCAAGAGGACCTTACCGAAAGAGCTTGGATGTACTGGCCGTCCGGGCTGGGATAAATTCTATTGCCCTACCCTCGCATGCAGCTCTGGAAGAAGCCGAGCAGCGGGGCCTCGAAATCGTTTACAAGGAAACTTGTTGCTCGCTTGGGTAAATTCCTCTTTTACCTGACCACCAGGCAAACCGCTCAGCCCATTGCATTGCCGAGCTTCGCGGTATCAACCTGGGATTAAAGAGTGCCCGTGCTGGATATTCACGCACGACTCCTCTGTCATTTCTCTTGTTTCGCGGAATTCCCTAACCCTTCCCGCGCGCAATATTCAACAAAACTCTTGATCCGTTCGTCCTCCGATTTACTGTTCCAATACATATGTATAGGATTATAGCGTTTCTCTAAAGTTTTTTCCGAATGGCGCATGTTTTTTGGTTCGTAAGTTTGCGGTCGGTGACCCAGGTTAAGGCGTCACCGAGGCGATCAATGAGATCGTCTCGGGTCTTTGCGAAGAAACCGGAGAACCACTCGGCTTTCATTAAGAGCCAGAGCCGTTCGATGGGGTTGAGGTCAGGCGAATAGGGCGGTAGAAACACGGGTTCAAAACGGCCCCATCTGATGGATTTGCTCTTGTGCCAACTTGCGTTATCCATTATCAGGAGATTTCGTTTGCGCTCAAAGCGGATATCCTCGTTGGCATGATCCAAGAAGATCTGGAAGATTTCAGTATCGGAATGACTGAACATAAGCGAATAGAATTCCCCGCTTCTCGGACAGACCGTTCCTGTCGCACTCATGCGAATGTGAGTCCCTTCGTAGGGCAGGCGTATCTTTTCACCCTTTTGAGCCCAGCGCCGACGAGGACGGGGATCTGCTTCTATCCCGGTCTCGTCCAGATACCAGGCGTCAATGTCTGAGTTTGCTAAGATCTCTCCGAGCCATTCCAGAAAGGTTTTCCGCTTCTGGTGGTCTTGCCCGTTCGGCCAGGGTCGAGGAACTTTAAGAGCAAAGCCCTGGTCATGCAGCCAGCGCACCACGGTGCTGTAACCAACCTCTTGGTCAAGCTCTCGGGTCAAATATCCATGAAACTTTCGCGCGGTCCAGTGAGTCTCGTTGGCACGATCAGGATGCTTGATCAATTGTCGGAATTGGTCTGCCTTCTCGGGCCTGATCTTAAGCGGCCGCCCGGATCGACGTTGCTCGATGAGCCCGTCAATCCCTCGGCTGTTGAATCTGTTTACCCAAGTTGACAAGGTCCTCCGGCTTACGCCGTAGAGTTCGGCCACATAGTCGTGCGACCCCCCCAACAGCAACGCTTTGATGGCCATCATCCGAACATGACTTCGTTGCGAGGGAACAGCTCCGGCCGCAGTGTGCAATTCCGCCAGCGAGCAGTTCTCCCCATTGGGCATGTTCGTAAGACGTCCCATGCCCACCCTAAATCAGATCTTTGACCCGAACGCGAGATAAATCTCATGGCAATCGGAAATTATTTTCGAGAATCGCTATAATGATCGGGTACGACCCATCTTTTAAGGCATCTGCCGAGGGTTTGACGGCAGGCGAATTTTCATCCGACTTGATGCCTAAAAGTTTGATTTGCGACTTGGCGATAAGTGCCGGACCGATTCCTATCGGTAGATCATTGGCTGCGGAGCAAACCTGAACTATGGAGTTCCAGCTTTCCGCAAAAACTGTAGTCGAACCGTACGCCTTGTTCTGAAGTACCTCTTGCATGAAGAACACAGCGCCGCCGGATTCCGGAATGCGTCTGGTTAACGTTCTGATTTGTGCATCAGGTCCGCCCACCTGGTTCCAATTGGTGTACTCCCCGGTAAAAACTTTACGAAGTTGCTCCAGGGTAAGTTCATTGATCGTGTTCTTCGGATTAGTCATTACAGCCATCCCTGAGTAACCGATAAGCTTGTTCGCGAGCACCAGGCCCTTGTCTGAGGCCTTTTTTTGCTCTTCCGCTGAAATGGCTCGGCTTGCCAGGGCTATATCCGCGTTTCCTTCGAAAAGGGCTTCGAAGCCTTTCCCCGCACTGGACCCAATTACCAGCACGTTGGCTTCAGGGTTGGCTTGCATAAAAGCGTTGGCCCACTTTTGAACTTGATCTGAAGCCATGGCTGCGCCATTCACCCTCAAAGCGGTTTTGGCAGCAGTATCAGCGCTCAAAACCGGCACCACAAAATGTGTTGCGATTGCACCGCAAATGATAGCAGTCAGTAGTAAACTTCTTCTCATAAGCGTGTTCCCCTCTTGCTCATTGAAAAAATCGGAACCACACAGGTCCCTGGTCAGCAATTTTCTAATTCTCCTAAATTGTTAGCAATCCCGTCTTGTCCATTTCTTGCAAAGTCCGGGCATGGGTAGTCCCCGGGGCGGCAACCCTTGAACCATGTTTCGCAAGAAGAACTGTGGTGTGCTATTCGGAAAATTTAGGAAAATGCTCGATTATTGTTTAGCAAGGATCATGCCAGCAAAGTGGCTGTGGGGCATCTAACTGTAGACTACTAACAACACAGCGTATTAAACACGTGCCACCCAAACCGTGTACGTCCGGCTGTCCAAAATTTTTACAGATCGTAAAATGGCGCGTCGGGAATGGTCGATGAACAAGACCTGGATAATAGAAATTCTATAGGAAGATCGTTTCAGCGAGGGATTGGAAACGAATCAGCCTATTTCGAGGAGCGTCGAAACAATATCACGGTACTTCTCGTTCCCAGGCTCCGCCTCATATGCGCTAACATAAGGGCAGGTATGGTTCCGTAGGAACCTCTGATAGTAGCCCGGTGATTCATCGCCGGGTAAAGAATGCGGCTCCAGTAAAGGCCGTTCAGTCCCATGGGGACGACTGAAGAAGCTATGGCCGGCGTTAATACATCAGTCGTCCCTCACGGGACTAGAAATCTAAAGAATACGCTTTCCCGGCGATGAATCACCGGGCTACTATCATCTCGTCCCGATGGGACGAGATGATCAGAACGTTTAAGTTAGCGCATATGAGGCGGAGCCTGGGAAGCAGGAAAAAAGTAATAGCGTGTTGCCACTTGTCACCCCGGCGAAGGCCGCGGTCCACACTTTGTCCTGAATAGAGCCTCCGATCAATCGTTCCTGGATTCCGGCTTCCGCCGGAATGACTATATAGAGCTAGCTCGAATCGGACAAAACTTTTGGCAACATGGTATAATTGACGCAAGAAATCAATACAGAGACTCTTTCTTCCGCTCGATATACTATCTAAGCCCATCCTCTTTCTTCGCCTGATCTTTCAGAAGGCCACCCACCCTGGGCAACGGTCTCCCCGAATCAGTCACTACCAGCGCAACGACTATCTCATCGCCCCGGGGAGCGTCCTGAACACGCACGGGCATGGCGTCGAAGTGCGTGCGAACAAAAGCTGCATCCTTATAATGCACCGGGACGTCAATTTCAGTGCCTGGTCCGCCTATCTTCTTGGCGGATGGGATTATGGCTTTTCCTCCGCCAAGTGCGTCCCTGAAGGGTCCCCCAAGTTTTGGATGCATAATTGCCGCGGCATGCTCCAGCTCTCCCATAGGTCCAACTATACATGCTTTTCCATAGCTCTCGGCCTTCTCCGGAGGAATCCCCAAGGCTTCCAGGGCGATTTTCCCGAGCATACCTCCCAGTTCTTCACCCACATTGATCAACTCTTCCAAATTTTCCTGATACCTTCCGGCAAAGGGATTCTTTATCACTGCCACCGCAGCGGCTCTTCTTGTGGGGGGATTCACGGATTTACCCATTTCCATTCGAGTTTCCTCTACGATTTTTACGATCTTGCGTATTTCCATGCTGATATCTCCTTTCATAATATTGGCATTATTCAGGAAGGGGCTCCAACAGGACTGAGATGTTCTTCGTGCATCTCATCCTGGATTTCACTGCAACGCATGACCCTTTTATCAAGCCCCGGCTGACCAACTCCTCAGATCTTGCGATCCCTTGTCCCAGAGCTGTGTCTATTTCATCTTCCGATAGGCTTCCTACGGAAGTAGTCACTTCGATGCTTTTCAGATCCGTATCCGGATCTATCTTATCCGCAAACTGTCTATCGACCTCTGCTGTTTTGATAGATGTGGCGTTGGCTACTGATGTGGCCGCCGCATCCGCAATTGCAGCCCGGTTTGCAAATACCGTTGCGGCCGAAGCAACACCTCTTGTAAAACTTCTTCCACCCAAGCCGCTTGTGCAGATACCTCCAACTCCATCTTCAGAATGCAGAAGCAGCCGATGGCTCACCCTGGGCAAATTAACATCAGGTCTAATACCGACGTAGACTTCTTCTCCCTTGCTCATTCGAACTGCCACGTCACCGCCGTTATTAACGATTACTCGGGTCAATCCCGATTCTGCCAGGAAATCCGCAGTAGCATCCGCTATGGTTCCCGCCACGGCAGCCATAGGCGTGAGATCGCTGTCCCCGATCGTAAATGCCGCTAACCACATCGTATGAGCCAGCAGTCCTTCAGGCCCCGCAGAGTAACTGATAGCCGGCATCTTGAGAGCATCCCAATGGTTTGCTATCTCTTCAAGAAATCCTATAGCGGTTTCAGCCGCGCGTCGGCAAAGTTCCGGTTGTCGAACTCCCTCGTAAGACCCATCGATAAACATGCGCATCGGCCCGCATTCCACGAGAACCACCCGGTCGTCCAGAGTTAGAATCCGGCTTTCCCACACTCGTGTTTCCGCTATTCCTTTAAAGTAAAAGGCCTGATCGCCTGATCATGGCCCCCCATATCCAAATAGTCCTCAAGAGTCATCGTGTACTCAATGGGACAAACAGTAGCAGGTGTGGGGACCCAGGTAAATGCGCCGGGCATAACCTTTTCCACGTCCACCATGAAGTTGATGCCGCCGCCGGGAAGCACAAATGTACCAGCGCCGCCCACGGTGAGTCGGGCCTTCATAGAATGGACAGCCCGGGTCAGCTTAATGGGATAACGCGCCACTCCCGCACGAGCACTGCCGCCACTGCCGCCGCAGTATATTGCCGAGACCCGCGATTCCTCGCACGTGTCTGCGAGTTCGGCTATTGCGCTCTTCGCAGTGGGTGTGAGGTCGATCTGTTCCAGTTCGCCTTCTCGTACAACGCGGAACATAGCGGCATTTCGGCCCGTGGTTTCAGTGACCATGATTTTCATGCCGGGCTTGGCAACCGTCATATCTATCGATTCCATGATGTCGCGTGGATTGATTATGGAAGTCCCGCCCCAGCCTTTCCCGTGATCTCCAAAATAGCGCCCAGGGGTGCTCTGCTTAAACCGTAGGCGTACCCCGCTTGGCTTGGCACCCACGTAAAGACCGGCTGCATGCTCGGTCATAAGTCCGGTCAGATGTGAATCCAGTACTATCACTTCGTCAGCCGCGTCTTTGAAAAGCTCGGCAAACAGTCCCAGTGTGGCGCTCCCGCAGCCGACGCGCATTACATCCTCAACTTTTCCATCTATTACGGGACGTGTGCCTACCTGAAGCTCAAGCCGGCTTCCTCCTTCCACACGGACGTTCACTTTCTTTCGGTTGGCGAGATCACAGACAAGTCTTGCAATACTGAGCCCGTCCGGGCCAGTAAGCAGATTTACGCCGCCCAGGGACAAGATTTTGGAACCGTATTCTTCTGTAGTCAGGTGACCGACCTTCTTTTTGCGGAAAATGACACTGGCACCTTCCTCACCTAGATTTGTATCAGTGTCGACTTTGACCTTTATTCCCGAATAGCTCAAAGGCGCTTCAGTGACCACAGTGACTACGTCCACTCCATCAACTTTTGAGTGAACTATATGGGGCGCCGGCTTGCAGTCAGGGTACGTTGTTCCGGCCCCTATGGCGGTTATCAAAGGTTGTCGGATTGCCGGTTTCCAATCAGGGCCGACAAGATGCTTCACTTCTTCATATGTTTTTAAAGAAACAGTGCGCTCCAGAGATCCGTCTCGATTGATGAATCTTTGGCATGCGCCGAAGTATCCCTCTTTAATGCGGCATCTTATCGGGCAGGCCTCACAGGTTACTGCGCCCGGGATCGGTGCGTCCTCGGAAAACAGAGCCTCTTCGGGACAGACCCGTATACATGCTTTGCATTCCGAACATTTGTCTCCGATGGTGGCCTTTTTTTTCACCACTTTTATGGCGCCTTGAGGGCAGTCCAGAACGCAGGTCCCACAGCCTTTACATTTTTCGATTATGACTTGCACTTCATTATCCCAATTTGTTCGCCAGTGATGCGGCTTGCTGCACGCTCGTCACATCCTGCGCTGTATAATAAGAACGGTATGGCGCGCCTGTCCCGACCAATGCTTTTTCCCGGCTAGAGCACTTTTGCCTTTCTTACCGCAGGCGGTGTGTTGCGGCTTACCATGACCTGTATTTTACCATCGACCATAACCATCGATATGCCGGGAACATCACCCGCTGCTATGGCCTTGAGAGCATCCTTCCCGATCGATCCCATTGGACCGTCCATGGCCGTAAGATCGGCCGCCAATCCTTCGCGCACAAATCCGGTCTCCAGACCGAAAACTTTGGCCGTATTGCCTGTTGCCATGCACAGGGCCTGCTCGGGTTTCACTTTAGTTAAAGATGCTGCCATGCAGATCACACGAAGAATTCCGAGCGGTACCACGCCTGTTCCGGACGGAGCATCGTTCCCGATAATGAAACGACCCAGGGCATTATATTTCAGACCGAAATTCAGCGCGTCGACAGTGGCTTTGGGATTACCGCAGTGGACAAGCTCAAGCGTATATGAAGTGTCCCGTACCAGCTTTTCTATTTCCTCAGGAGATACTGACGTCGGGCCTCCATTCACATGGCAGGCTATGTGAGGATCGACTGAGATTACCTGATCCGCCGTCACAGTATCGCTACCAGGTATGGAGGTTCCGCCGGTGTGCATCATGACTGTCATTCCATATTTTTTCGCCCATTTCACCATTGGGACGGCATCCTCGGCGAATTTCACTGAACCGAGACCTATTTCGCCCACTACTTTAACTCCTTCGCGGGCCATCTCAGCGAAATCTTCTTCCTTCAGCCCTTTTTCGAGTATTACCGAGCCTCCAATAACTTTAGCGCCGCCGGGTCTGAAATTTGCGAAGCTCTTTGCTGCAAGAATAGCCAATGCCTTAGTGCCAGCCGGGTCCTTGGGTCTGCCTGGAAGATGCACCTCGCCCGCGGAAATAAACGTGGTTACTCCGCCATGAACTTCACTATCGAGATATCCTATTTGATTCTGGCGCGGCGTGTAGTCACCGAGCACCACATGGCAGTGGGAATCAATCAATCCCGGAGTAATAGTGCTCCCACCGGCATCGATCACTTTCTCCACGTCAGATTTTTCGAGATCTGAGGCCTTGCCGATCTTCTGAATTTTACCGTCAGCGATGAGTATCGCGTCTGCATTAAGAATCGGGTCGGTTATGTCCCCGCTGACCAATGTACCTATATTCTTGATCAATGTTCCAGACATGATCCCTCCTTATAGCTATTCGACATTAGACTTGCTTTTAAAACTCGCTCTAGATTTGCCGGAAGATCGTATACACGTGCGCCGAGCGCGTCCGCGATAGCATTCAAAACAGCAGGCGCTGTGGGAATGAGTGCGGGCTCGCCTACGCCTTTTGCGCCGAATGGACCGGTAGGTTCCGGATCCTCTACGATTATGGGGATAACTTCCGGCATGTCGGCGATGCACGGTATATGGTAATCTTTCATGGATTCGGTCCGGCCCGGAATAAACTCTTCCATCAGAGCGAATCCTATTCCCATTGCCACGCCGCTGCTGATCTGGCCTCTGACGTTAGATGGATTAATCGCCTTTCCCACATCATGAGCTGCTACAACTCTGACGACCCGGACTTCTCCTGTGAGGACATCCACTTCAACCTCGGCCAGATTGGTGGCAAATGCATAAGTTGCGTATGGAATCCCTTGCCCTGTTTCAGCATCCAAGGCGGTTGTCTCCGGATTGAAATAGCCTTGAAATTTCAACTGTAGCCCACGTTGCTTGCCTCGATCTGCAATTTCCTTGAATGAAACCATCTTTTCCGGATGATTTTTCATATAGACGCTTCCTGCTTGGACTACCAATTCGGTTGGGTTGACCTTCAGCATACCCGCAGCTTCAGTGACCAACATTTCTTTGAGTTCGCCAGCGGCCTGAAGCACCGCATTCCCTGAAATATAGGTCTGTCTGCTTGCAGAAGTAGCACCCGCGGATGTCGTGTGTGCAGTATCCGCGATTACAAGGCGAATATTTTCGAGCTTAACATTTAATTGCTCTGCGGCAATTTGGGCGAGCGCAGTCGAAGAGCCTTGGCCCATATCAGCCGCGCCAGTATATAAAACGATTTGTCCCTTATCATTCAATTCCATTTCAGCAGTGGCAGGATTTTGCATTCCTGTGTTGCCGATACCATAAAACATAGAACCCAATCCGACTCCGCGACGGACGTATCGCGGGCGATTTTTTGGCTTTGTTCTCAACTGATTCTTTATAATAGGATTTAACCGCCTCAAGGGTGGCTTCAATACCCACGCTGGCTTTGAGTTCCTGTCCTGTTGCAGTAATTGACCCTCTGCGAAAGCAGTTCCTTCGGCGAATTTCAAACGGATCGATTCCTAACTCTTGAGCTAACAGATCCATCTGGGACTCATGAGCAAAAGCAACCTGTGGAACTCCGAATCCTCTCATGGCCCCGGACATCGGGTTATTGGTGTAAGCGAAAATTGACTCTACATGGACATTCGGCACCTCGTAAGGACCAGTGGAATGACTCCCGGTCCGAGCCAGTACTGCCGGTCCATATGAGGCATAAGCGCCTGTGTCACCGATAATTCGAACATCAGCCCCGATCAGTTTACCGTCCCTCGTGGCTGCGGTTTTATAATGGATCCTGAATGGATGGCGTTTGGATGTGCAAAGATAGGCTTCTTCTCTAGTGTAGACCAATCGGGCGGGCCTTTGCAGCAGATAAGCAGCCAATCCAACAAAGCCCTGAACATTGAGATCCAGTTTGGAGCCGAATCCACCACCGGTGGCGGCCTGAATGATGCGCACTCGATGCTCTTCCAGTCCCAGCAGATCGGCCACATCCTTCCGATCATAATGAGGATTCTGCGTAGAAGCGTAAATCGTCAGTACCCCATCGGAATCCAAGTAGCCAAGGCCCGCGTCAGGCTCGAGATAATTATGCTCGATTGCAGGAGTAGTATAAGTCCTTTCAATGATGATTTCCGCTTCTCTGAAAGCCGCCTCAGGGTTTCCGCGTTTGGTCACCCGCCGTCCCAAGAGGTTGCCTTCATCATGGATCGGGGCTGCGCCGGATTTAAGAGCCTCTTCCGGATCGAAGATCGCGGGAAGATCCTCGTAAACAACCCGGATGGCTTTGATAGCTTCTTCAGCAGCCGTTAAGGTCTCCGCCGCAACCAGAGCTATCGCATCACCAACACACCGGACCTTGCCGTCAGCCAGTAATCTTTGATCTTTCTTAATGATCCCCAGACGGTTCCGGCCCGGAATATCCGAGGCGGTGAATACGGCAAGGCAGCCGGAGACTCGCCGCGCATCTGAAGTATCCAGTTGGACAATGCGAGCGTGCGGCCTGTCACTCCGCAATACTTGCAGCGCGACAACACTCTCCATGTCAATATCGGCGGCGAAGCGGCATTCACCCGAGAGCCTTTCGACAGCTCCAATCCTCAGTTCGCTTTGACCGACAATTTTCAAGGCCTGTTCAGGCATGGTGTTTTTTTTCCAAAAGAGTTTCCGAAAGAGCCTTTATTACCAACCCTTCGACCGCAGGTTTTTTGTACTCGGTCGTAGGCCGTATGCCACTGCGACGAATCATCTCAGCAGAAACAGTTTCCGAGGCCCGACGAATCAGTTCAGGATTGGGAACGTTACCTCTCAGAGTTTCTTCAGCCATTCTCATGCGTGCGGGTTGCGGCAAAATAGAACCTACGCACAATCTTAAATCTTCGACAACGCCTTGAGGGTCTAGTGCCGCCAATACCGCCACATTAGCCCGAGCTATGGCGAGCGACTTCCGACGGGCAATACGCTGAAAGCTCCAGCGACAGCCACTGGGTATGGGTTCAATGAGAAATCTCACGATCAGCTCGTCCGGTTTCAAGCTCGTGCGATAGGGCGCTGTAATTAATTCTTCCACAAATGGAGTTCGTTCAGACGAGAAGCTCCGAATATGGGCCCGGGTACGGAGAACCACTAGAGGCGGGACGCCGTCCGCTGCGGGAGAGGCATTGGCTACATTGCCGCCAATTGTCCCAAGATTGCGGATTTGAGGGCTTCCCACAGTTTTAGCCGCTCGGGCCAGCACTGGGGCGGATGCCAATATTTCCGGCGAATTGGAGATTTCTGTAAAAGTAACGCCCGCTCCGACCGCACACAAACCATCTACTTTCTCGATACGGTTTAGTTCGTCAAGTCGGGAAATATCCAAAACGAATCGGCTTTTCAATTCCCCGTTTCTGGCGGCGATCATCAGATCGGTGCCGCCTGCCAGTAAGGAAGTCTGATCGCCATGGGCGTCAAGAAATTGCAGGGCGCTTATTAGAGATTCTGGTCGAAAATATTCGAATCTGGTTCTCACTTTTCCGACCTGTGACCGGAGTTTTCCTTTGCGGCAGCTTCAACTGCCTCTAATATTTGCATGTACCCGGTGCATCGGCATAAATTACCCGATAACGCTTCTACTATATCCTCCCGAGTTGGCCTGGGATTCGTTTCCAAAAGGGCTTTTGATGACATGAGCATGCCGGGCATGCAATAACCGCATTGAACCGAGCCGCACGACAAAAATTCTTGTTGCAACGGCCCTAGAGCTTCACTTTTGCCGAATCCTTCTACAGTTTGGATTTCTCGGCCATCCAACTGAGGGGCGGCTATCAGACAGGAATCGACCGGCTTTCCGTCGAGCAGTATAGTGCATGCCCCGCATTCCCCGATGCCGCATCCTTCTTTTGTTCCTTTGAGACCTAATTGATCTCGAATGACATTGAGAGCTGTTTCCCAGGCGTCCACTTCTATTGTCACGGCTTTGCCGTTGAGCACGAAGGAGATGTTTACCCGTGAAAGAGGTTTATCGGTTGCCGTTCGGGACATTGAGATGATCCTCGTTTACAGAGCTAGATATGCTTTCCGAACGTGATCGTCGTTCATCAGTTCAGGGCCTGAGCCCTCCATCACCACACGACCGTTCTCCAGCACATACGCTTTACGTGATATTTCCAGGGAATAATGGACATTCTGTTCGACCAACATGACGGTCACGCCAGAATCGGCTATGTCCTTGATCGCTCTAAAAACTGAATCCACGAGCATAGGCGCCAAACCGAGCGATGGTTCATCCAGCAGAAGCAATTTGGGAATCGACATCAGAGCCCGACCGATAGCCAACATCTGCCGTTCACCGCCGCTGAGAGTACCGCCTTTTTGGTCAATACGCTCAAATAGTCTGGGAAATAGTCTGAAAACTTGTTCCAAGCTTTGCTCTCTTGCCTGGCGTGCTGTCTTAATATAGGACCCCATCTTGAGGTTGTCGAGCACACTCATATCAGCGAAGACTCGAGCGCCCTCCGGCACGATAGTCAATCCAAGTCGCACTGTTTTTTCGGGCGGAATCGTACCGATATCTTTTCCATCGAATCTAATGGAGCCCGCGGTCGGGTGCTCAAAACCTGTTATGGTGCGTAACAGTGTACTCTTCCCGGCTCCGTTGGGACCTATAACGGTTGTAATTTCTCCTTCGGCTACATCAAGGCTAATATCGTGCAGCACCTGTACGTCGCGATAGAAGACATCCATATTGGAAATTTTCAAGAGCGATTCATCCATTCAATAGGCCTTACTTGGTTAAAATCTAAGACGCCTTCCGTCCCAAATACGCTTCAATTACTTCCTCGTTATTCGCAACCTGTTCAGGGGTTCCTTCAGCTATCTTGGCGCCGTAATTGAGGACAATAATCCGATCGGATATGCCCATGACTGCCTGCATTATATGCTCCACGACCACCAATGCTTTTCCTGTTTGCCGAATCTTTCTCAACAGCTCTAATGCCGCATCGATTTCCGACGGATTCAAGCCCGCCATATTTTCATCAAGCAGCAACACTTCTGCGCCGGTCGCTAAGACTCTGGCCAGTTCCAGACGTCTACGAGCAGGAACGGAAATCGCCGCAGACGGCTTTTCGCTTACTTCTTTAAGCCCGACGAGTTCGATCACTCGGTCGGCCTCCTCGCGGGCATTTTTCATGCCCATTTGGCCACCGTAGAGTGCCCCCACAAGGACATTTTCGAAAACCGACATCGTTCGAAAAGGTTCCATTATCTGGGAAGTTTTTGCTAATCCCAATCTACAGACGGCGTGAGGTTTCCGACCTGTAACATCCTTGGAATTAAGAATCACTTGTCCGTCGTCCGGCGGATGTATCCCGATGATGCAGTTGAACAACGTTGTTTTTCCGGCTCCATTAGGGCCGATCATTCCGAGTATCTCATTTCGATTCAGGGCAAAGCTCACCAACTGAACCGCAGCGAGCGCTCCAAAGTTTTTGCTGACCTTTCTGCATTCAAGAACCGGCGTATCCAACTTCAGATGAACCTCAGCCCTTTCTTAACTTTGATCGTGCCGACTATGCCTCTAGGCACAATTAGAATGATTCCGATGATAATTGCCCCAACCATTATCAAATAATACTCGACGAATTTTGTGCCGAGCACCTCCGACAACAGGGTCAAAAAAGAAGCCCCAACAATCGGCCCCAAGAAAGTTCCCATACCGCCCAATAGGGTCATAATTACCATCTGAACCGTTTTGTGCACGCTAAACGCATCCGGCGGTGTTATGTATGTGATCCAATACGCTTCGATACCGCCCAATATTCCCAGAAAGAATGCGCTGGTTACATATGCCCTGAGCTTCACGCCTGTGGTATTCACTCCTGAAATTTCAGCGGATGTCTCTGCTTCATTGATGGCCTTTAGACCGTAACCGAATTTGGAATGCTCTATGAAATAGTGGACCAGGACAATCGCCAGAGTCACCACAAATATTGAGTAAAAAAAGAAAGCGTTATCATGACCGCTTATGGGCAGAGTTATCCCGTGGCTTCCTTCGAAAAATGACACCCCGAAAGTCCGATCAAACTCCAGAGTTATCTGTTTCATAGTTTCAGCGAACGCAAACGTGGCAATTGCGAAATAAGCGCCTTTGAGACGAAGTGTCGGGATACCAATGGGCAGAGCTATTAGACCGGCGACGATTCCCGAGAGAATTAGCAGAGGGAAAAAACAGCGCCCCGAATTTTGCCATGCAGATGGCCGTGGTATATGAACCTATCCCGAAATAGACCACCGGTCCAAAATCAATGTACCCGGTATAGCCGCTCATGATGTTCCAGCAACCGGACATACCGATCCAAAATATTACTACGGCGCTGATACGTAGCGAATATTCGGAACTCGTGAAAAAAGGAATGAGTCCCACAGCTACAGAACCGAGAATGAATAAAATCCAAAAAGTTTTTGAGGTGCTGACTTGCCGCATGTCTAAATTCGCTTATTCAGAATTACTTAAGCAACAATCCCTTTGCCCACGATTCCCGAAGGGCGAAAAATTAACATACCGAATAGAATTAGAAACGTAATAGCCACCGAAATCCCGGCGCTCAAATAAGTAGCGGTTAAAGATTGGGCCAACCCAAGTATGATCCCACCCCACAGGGCCCCGGGCATGTAACCCATGCCACCTAAAACGACCACACAGAATGCTGTTATCGTGTAATTAAGACCCATTTCAGGGAAGATAATAACAAAAGGGCATATGAGAGTGCCCGCAAGACCACTTATGGCAGCGCCTATTCCGAAGGTTATCGCGTAAATTTCACGAATATTGACCCCCATAATTCGCGCCACCTCCTTGTCCATTGATGTGGCACGAATCGCTCGACCGGTTTCCGTTCGAGACATAAAAAACCACAAACCCGCAATGATGACCAACGCTAAGAAAAATGTGATCAGTCGCGCATATGGGATATTCAGGCCCCAAAGAGCCGCGTTCGCTCCGGAATAGGTTGTAGTGACAGTTCTGAAATCATGTGTCCATAGCTGCAGGGCGGTGTTAGCAACAATCAAATGTAGGCCGAAAGTTAGAATGTAACTCATGATGTGGGGCAGTTCGATTACACGATTTATTATGAATTTTTGTATCGCGTAACCGAGAACAAAAAGAACGCCCATCGAAATCGGGGCCGTGAAGTATGGGTCGATATTGAACCATATAAACAGCCAATAAGAAGTGAATGCCCCCAGCATGATCAATTCGCCGTGAGCGAGATTTACTACGCCCATGACTCCGAAAATCAGCGAAAAACCGGCAGAATACGTTGCGTAAACACCGCCTAGCAGCAGACCATTGATTATTGCTTGAATTAGTACAGCGTCCATGTTTTTAAAATGCTGCGAAATTTCGCCGCGTTCCGGCGGAAGCGAAAATCAGGAAGGGAACTCGTAATGAAGTTCCCCCCGTAAATTTTCCACAGAAAATATTCCAATAAATCCGATCTATCGCTCTTTCCAAGGTTTGAACGGATACCAGATTTTTGATTCCGCAAACTCAAGAGGAAACGCATTCACAAGTTTTCCATTTTGAACCTGGACCATTACGGGTGGATGAGCGACATTAGCTCCGTCCGGGCCGAACTGAACTTTTCCGTAAAAGGTGTCAAAGACCCCGGCATGCAGTTTTTCCATTATTGCTTGTCGATCTTTGTTTGCCAACGGTGGCTTCAGCCCGAGCTTTTCGATTACCATCTGTTGAGCCAACGCCCCAGCTGCCGATGCCGCTTCGACATAATCGGGATTTCGCTTAAATTTCTCAAAATAGGCGTTATTAAAATCTCGTGCCGATCCGAACACGGCGCCCGTATGCGGCATATTAGGAGTCCATTCCGATGCCGCCATCACGTACTCTGCATCGCCTTTCAATTGCCCAATGAACTCAGGAACCGTCGGCCCATAGCTGAATGCGACACCCTTCGGGCTGAAATCGATTTCCTTGAGGGATTTCATTGTCTTCATAGCAACCAGAAGGTGCGAGCCTACAAGAAGAAGATCGGGGTTCTTGGCTTTGACTTTTAGAAATAACGAATTGTAGTCCTCAAGGGACATCGGAAACAGTTCGAAATGAACGACCTCTATGCCGTTTTCGCCGCAATACTTCTTAAACCCCTCACAGGCCAAGGACGTGAAGAGAATGTCGGCTCCCACAATGGCTGCTGTTTTAGGTTTGGGCTGAACAGCTTGAGAGAAATCTACACAGCCGCGGACTTCTTCGGTAGCTTTGCCCAGCGTGGCGAAATAGTATTTGAAGCCTCTTTCGAAGAGCTTATTGGAACTTGCCCCGCCGCTGATTAGCGGATAGCCGCGCTTCTCGGCCACAGCGCTCGCTGCAAAGACTGCATCGCTCCCGAACCCACCCAGGAGCAGATCCACTTTATCGCTCTCTATGAGCTGTTCGGTCAGTTTTGCGGCTGTAGGAGCATCACTCTTATCGTCGTAGACAATCATTTCCACTTTATGCCCATTAATTCCCCCGGCTGCATTCACCTTGTCCATCCAGAGAGTATAGGCATCTCTCACCAGCGTGCCGTCTTTGCCGAATCTGCCAGTAAGCGAAACAGCCACACCGATTTTGAACGGCTTGGCGTCTTGAGCCTGGACAGCTGCTTCGGATAAAAAGCAGAATAACAGCGCAATTGCCAATAGAATGATTCCGTTGCGATGCATGCTTCACTCCTCCATGTTGGGAATGTTCCGACCAGGCACAAGCCTGCTCATATTTGATAAACTTCTAAAAACTAGGCGGGCTGATTACCCACACCACTACTGTTTCAGTTTTGCCCGGATTGGTCCAGCTATGTGGTTGTGACGAATTATAATAGAAGGTCTCAAACTTTTTTACTCGGTGAATGACGCCATCCAAATCGATTTCCAGCTCACCTTTCAAAACAATTCCGAATTCTTCGCCCACATGGCTGTAAAGCCCGTGTGAACCACCGCCGGGTTTTATTGTTGTGAAGAATGGGTGCATCCGCTTATTTTTGGGATTCACCACCAGTGACTCAATTTTGGCGTTCCATCGCTCAAGGGAAAGAACAGTCCTGCGATCCGTGGTCAAAACCACAGGCTCATCATCCTGTGATTCCACAAAAAAATCCGTTATTTTGGTTTGAAGTCCATCGGCTATTCTCTTAAGACTCGAGATAGAAGGGGAAACTTTCCCGTTTTCAATCTGGGACAGGTAAGCATCCGTGCAGCCTACCCTTTCGGCCAACTGCTTTAAGGTTAAATTGTTGCTCTGCCGTTGCACCTTTATCCGTTGGCCTATTTTTGCCTCCAGGCCCATAAAAAAACTCCCAGAGATCTATTAAGTATTACTTAAGATAAAAAGTATTATTTAATATTTTCCTGCGCTTGTCAATAAAAATCTCTGCCGGAAACCGATTAGCAACTAGACCCAGCGCGCGGTCACCGTCTTCTCGTCAAGGAAAAGCCTCATGGACGCCATCCTGCTCTTGGCGCCGCCGAAGAAAGACTTGCGCTTGGAACCCAGGGGAAAAAACGCGTATGGTTGAGGCACTCCCACGTTGATGCCGACATTGCCGACTATAACTTCGCGTGCGAATTTGCGTGCGTTGCGTCCGCTTTCCGTCATAATACACGCGGAATGGCCCAGATCGGTCCTGGCATTGATCCATTCTATAACCTGATCGAGATTGTCGGCTCGAATCAGACCGGCCACAGCGCCAAAAGCCTCTTCCTTGGCGATGTCCATATCAGGATTGACGTTCTCGATGATGGTCGGGCCCATGAAGAAGCCTTTGGATAACTGCGGCCCGAGAATTCGGCCGTCGTGCACCATCGTCGCTCCTTGCGCCAAACCTCGTTCCACCCATGCTGCGACTTTGTCTCGACCCGATGCCGTGCAGTACGGACCCAGGTCGGTCGATTGATCCAAGCCGTAGCCAAGTTTCATATTCCTTGCTTCATCCGCGAAGCGCTGCTTGAACTCATCATAGATGTCGCCAATGACCACCACGTTATCCGAACCGAGGCATCGCTGACCTGTCATACCGAAACATCCCTGACGCACATACGGAACAACCGTTTTGGGGTCCGCGTCGGGCATGATAACAACCGTGTTCTTGCCATTGCCGTTAATCGAGGAATTTTTACCAAGTTGACCGCACAGCTTAAAAAGATCCCATCCGGCTCTTGTCGATCCGATAAAGCCCAATCCCTGGATTTCAGGCTGCTCGAGAATGTACTTATTTATTTCACGGCCGCCGTGAATCATATTCAGGGCGCCTTTGGGCCAACCGGCCTCCAATGTCACGCGGGAAATGTACTCGGCTGCCACCGGGTCCTGCCGACTTGGGCTGACTACCACCGAACAGCCTGCAGCAAACGCATATGGGACAAAGGAAGACCAGGCGTGCATAGGGATATTACCGGGAGTCACTATTAGGAAAGGGCCCACAGGTTCCCACGTTAACCACATATCAATGCCGTTGGCCAGTTCGTCAAGGTGCTCGTTTCGCGCAACCAGGCCGTACGCCGCGGAGCAAGCGGATTCGATATTCTCAATCACTCTTCGGACCGAGCCTACCGATTCCTTGATAGTACGACCGTGGTCTTGCGTCAGGACCCGCGTTAATTCGTCAAAATGCTCCTCGAATTTCTGTCTCATGTCGAAGAGCATCTTTGCCCTTTCGCGCAACGGTATTCTTTTCATAGCTTCGAAGCCGCGCTGGGCGGCTTCCACTGCTTGCCGTGCTTCATTTTTCGTTGCAGTCGGAAATTCGGCTATGATTTCGCCAGTAGCGGGATTCGGATTCTCGTGGATTTGAGTCGATTCGGAATCCACCCATTCACCATCTATCAAGAGTTTGAGTTTTCCGTAATGCTTCTTTACTTCGGGTAATTGAGCCATTGAGGGTCCCTTTCCGCGAGTAGATCGGTACTGAAAATATTAAGTATTTATTAAAAGAATAAGTACGAGTTAATTCATTTCCTGTCAAGCGGTTTTTCAGTTCTCAATAGTTCTGTCGGAAGAGAACAGCACTGCTAGGCGAGCCATCAGTGGCACTCAAAAGCGAATCCGTGATTACTTTTGAGAACTATAGAAGAGCAGCCAGAATCTGTCATTGCGAGTGGAGCGAAGCAAATCTGCCTAAGTTTCGGAGATTGCCGGTGGGACCGTCCCGCGCAGAACACCGAATTTTCGATCAAAATCCCCCAATACCCGGGCATGGAGGGATTTTTTCTCTTTCCCAGGCCAACCCTAAAACGAGGATGTGTGGGGTCTGATCTTGGCTCTGAAACGTGACACAAGAACAGACCTTGCTACATCCGGTACTCAGCGACCCGCTTAAATTGCGAGTCACGGATTTGTCACAATTATTTCCACTGAGTCTTGGTCTGTTAGCGGTCCCCCCAGACCGGATGCTCCTAAATCATTTGTGATTATAGTAATGTCCGTTGCTCCGCTGAGAATCGGGTCAAATTTCAGCCCATTCAGAGCTGCATTGACCGCATTTACCTTGCCCCTGAAAGTCATTGTGGAATCCGTCTTTCCATCTCCGTCAATGAATGTTAAACCGTTGAACCGGGAGAGCGTTAACGTCCCATTGGCAGATGTCAACGTGACTTGAACTTCATCGGAGCCGGCATCAACGTCAGAAATGGAGATCCTATTTCCATTGGCGCTGCTAAAAACCAGGATATCGCCTACGCCAACCGTCTGTAAGCTTGGCACAGAATTCACAGGGGCATCGTTTACAGCATTCACGATTATATTCACGATATCGCTGTCTGATTTTCCGGATCCGGAGCCTGTTTGGCCCAGATCGTCAGTGACGATCTTTACATGGGCAGCTCCACTATAATTGGGATCAGGCATAAAACTCATTCCGTTAAGAGCAGAATTAATATCCGAGATGCTCCCCGTGAAGGTCATTTTCGAATCGGCGGATCCGTCGCCTTCACTGAAGACCAGCCCCGCTGTCCCGGCTAGACTCAGATTACCGTTCTGCGCGGTTAAATGAACTTGGACAGGATTTGCACCTGCATCCACATCAGACACGGAGATGAGATTGCCCTGTTCAGAGCTGAAAACAAGCGCTGAATCTTCATTGACGACTTGCAGCCCGGGCATGGAGTTTACAGGCGCATCATTGACGGCATTGATGGTGATATTGACCGTTCCCGTCTCTGTCGAGGCCATGCCCTCAGATCCCGATGAGTCTTTAACAACGTATTGGAACGAATCAGCGCCGTTATAATCCGGGTTGCCTACATATTTCACTTTGGGATTTATCTTTGCGTCGGCCCAGCTTACGATCTGATTGAGCGATAGGGCCTCTCCGGCATCGACCTGGCCATCGTCGTTGGAATCGAGGAAGAGGGTCCCGTGTTGAGGTAGGGCTGTTATCTTTATGCTTTGAGCGGCATCACCGTCAGCGTCATCGAACTTCCACCCGGAAATTGTCTTGACGTGATCTTCTTTTACGCTGAAATCAAAATCACCAGCGATGGGGTTGTCCGGCACTGGAGTAACAGAGATATCCACTGTGAGCCGTATCGTATTTTTGACCGCCCGCACCGGTGTTCCCGTGGTCGTTGGTTACGATTTTGATGTAAGCATCACCATTGAAATTCGGCTTCGGGGTGAAAATTGTCCCTTCTAGCGCCGCATTGATATGATCGATGCTGCCCGAGAAGGTGATGTCCGAATCCGCGATTCCATCGCCTTCACTGAAACTGAGGCCCTCTGTTCGCGCCAGAGTCAGAGTGCCGTTGTGTGATGTCAAATGTACTTCAATGGGATTTCCTCCCGCATCCACATCGAACACGGATATCCCATTCCCGATAGCCGAGCTGAAGATCAAGGCGGTGTCCTCAGGAACAGTTTGAGATCCCGGGACGTGGTTAACTGGTGCATCGTTTACGGGGGCGACGGTCACTGCAATCCAATCCAGATCGGAATAGGGCCCTCCTGTGCCTTGGTTTCCGTAATCAATCGTTTGCACCCACAGTCCGGCTTCCCCGCTGTAATCGGGAAGAGGCTTGAACACGAGCCCCTTGAGCGCACTGTTAATGTCGGCAGTCGTGCCCGCGAAGAAGACCATCGCATCATCCGTTCCCGAGCCGTCGATCAACGTCAGGTTTGTGGTCCTCGAAAGAGTCAACGTCCCATTCTGAGCAATCAGCTTCACACCGACGAGAGCATCACCCGCATCCGCGTCATGAATAGAAATCGTGTGGTCAGAACCGCGGAAGATCAATGGAACGTCCTCATTCGTGGTTTGAGCACCGGGAACAATGTTCTCAGGGGGACTGTTCACAGGTAGCTCTCCGGGACTACCGACGGTGATATCCACCTTGTTCATAGTATACAGAGGCTCGCCTGGCCCTCCGTGACCCAAATCGCACGCGCCGATGTATATCTCGGCCCATCCGGAATAGCCCGAGTTAGGAGTAAATATCATCCCATCCAGCGCAGCGTTGATCGCATCTACAGTTCCAGTAAATCTAATGTAACTATCACCTGCAGGTACGGGCCCTGTGGGAAGGAAGGTCAACCCAGTGGTTTGATGCAATGTCAATGTGCCGTTATTCACGTACAGACCACCGATTCTGATTGGTTCAGTTCCCGCGTCATCGTAAACGGTAATCGGATTTCCGGTGTTTGTGCTGAATACTAAGGACGCATCCACTCCGGTGCTCTGATCACCCGGAACCGTAATTTCGGGAGCATCGTTCACAGGATTAACAGTGACAGCCACATTGACGCCTTGGGTAGATTCACCTTCAGATGTGAAGACAAACTGGAAACCGTCAGACCCATTCCAGTCAGGTGTGGGAGTGTATGTGAACACCTGCGAATAATGGCCGGGGCTGTCCTGTGTCAATGCGCCGGCGACCAACGTCCCATGCTGCACATCGTGGCCGGAAACAATGCTAAAGCCTACCGCACCCAAGTCGGGATTATCAGCATCAGTTCCGTGTAGTGTGATGGCTACCGAACTATCCTCGTCGAGCACCGGGTCCGGCGTCGGGCCTTGCGCTGTAGGAGGATTCTCATGCACATCCGTGACATTGATAGTGAAGACCTCATCATGGCTCAGGCCGCCCTGATCGGTAGTCCTTATCCTGATGCTATAACTGTTTTTGGTCTCGTAATCGAAACTGGCGCCGGTCTTCAGTTGATTCCCGTCAATGGTGAACGAGGCGTTGTCAGTATCGCCGGGTCCGGAAACCAGGGCGTATGTGTGCGAGCCGCCAATATCCGGATCAACGGAAGTGAAGGTGCCTACAGTGGTGCCGGGAGGTTGATTTTCGGCAACACTGGCGCTGCTGACATTAATGCCAGTCGGGCTCTCATTAACATCGACCACCGGCACGACAAGATCTTTGGTTATCGAAAGTCCGCCCTGATCGGTCGTTGTGACCTTGATGTTGTACGAATCCTTGGACTCATAATCAAAGCTGTGTTTAGCGGTCAATACACCGCCGGTGGTCAGATCAAAAAGCGTATTGTCAGCGCCGCCCTCGGCAAAGGCGTACGTGAATGTCTGTGCAGTCTTTGGGCTATCGGGATCGATCGCGCTCAGTGTCCCCCCTGCGGCGTTGTCTCCTGCATTCTCAGAGACCGAGAGAACCCCCGTGATGTCAGTCGGGGCCTCGTTGACATTGATCACACTGACGGTGAAGACCTTATCATAGGTGAGGCCACCTAGAGTCGGTGGTTCTCTACCCTTGATGCTGTAACTGTCCTTCGTTTCGTAATCAAGAGACCCGCCAGTTTTAAGTGTGCTCCCGTCTATCGTAAAGGAAGCGTTGTCCGTATCACCGGCGCCGGTCACTAGGGCATAAGAATGAATATCACCCGAATCAGGATCGCTTGTAGAGAAGGCCCCGATCATCGTCCCGGAAGGCTGGTTCTCAGCCACACTGCTGTTGTCGAGACCTATGTCGGTCGGGACTTGATTCGTGGATTCGACATTTATAACCACCGCCTTCGTATCCATCAGCGGCGCCCCGTAATTGCCGATCCCGTTGTGAACCTGGTCGTTGACTGTAATGCTCAGATTATCCGGGCCCGAGTAGCCCAGATTGCTTGTGTAGCTCAGGGTAGCCAACGCGGCGTTTATGTCAGCCTGACAGCCTGTGAATGTCATGGTTGCATCTGTTGTTCCATGACCCACCGTGAAGCTAAGACCCGTTATTTGCGACATGGTCAGCTCGCCGTGGCTGACTCCGACGGTGACCTGCAACGAGCTGTCACCCGCGTCAATGTCCGCTACCGAGATGCCGGTGATTGGCGTGGCCGTATGAGACATTACATCCATAGGACCGGGAAGGGTCGCTGCAGGCGCATCGTTATATGCACTAACCCAAACGCCCATGCTCAGCCCGGATCCGTAAGGCCCGCCGGGGCCCATCCCCGAGTTGCCAAAATCGGTAACCTCAAAATTAATAAAAGCGACTACGCCGGAATAATTATCCGCAGGCTTAAAACTCATGCCGTTCAGAGCATTATTGATGTCGGATATGGTACCAGTGAATCCGAGAACTGGATCTTCCGAACCGTCTCCGATTATCATTGTCAACCCCTCGGTACCATTGACACTTAAGACTCCATTCCTCGCGGCGATAATCATCCCAACGTAATCGGTGTCAGGATCGGAAATGGAGACTTGATTTCCGTTCGTCTGGCTAAAAACCAGTGGAGTCTCATCTTGTGTAGTAAAGAAGTGGCCTCCCGATATCTTGGGACCTAAATCTGTCGGAACACTTCCAGGGTAGCCAACAATGATATCTACTTTGTTATTGGCCAAAACCTGGGACGAGATTCCCAGTCCGGTATGCCCCATATCCCATGTGGAAATGGAAACATCGGCCCATCTCTCATAACCGGTATCTGGAGTAAAGGTCAGTCCACCCACGGCGTTATTAATGTTTGTAGTGTTCCCGGTAAATGACATCGAAACATCACTCGAGCCATCTCCGGAAATAAATGAGAGCCCCGAGGTCCCGCTTAGAGAAATTGTGCCATGAGCCGCCGACAATCTGACCCACATATCCGACGTGCCCGCATCCGAATCCCCGATCGTGATGGCATTGGGGATGAAGGTTATTGGACCGTCCACCTGCGTACGCTGAGGACCGGGAGCATTAATCCATGGCCAGCCATTCTGAGTCCCGGTCACTGTTATAGTCACGGTATCAGTATCACTCTGAATATGGCCTGTACCCGTATGGCCGAGATCGTTGCTCACCATCGTAATGGTTACCTGACCGGAAAAATCGGTGAGCGGTTGATATATCAGGCCGTTCAGCGCTGAATTTACGTTCTCAACCGTGCCCCAGAAAGCCATTCTTCCATCATTGATGCCATCACCTTCGCTGAAATAAAGATCTTTGGTGTGGGACAGGGTGAAGGAACCTTGCGGAGCGAACAGCCTGACGGAGATTTGAGAGTCTCCCGCATCAAGATCAGAGACTGAAAATGTCTTGCCCGCGCCGCTAAATACAATGGGTGTGTTGGCAGCGGTTGTCTGAGCGGTTGGAACTGTATTGATTGGAGCGTCATTAACATCGCCGGGACCGGCCGTGTAATTGATGCAGATATCCACGGAGCCTCCACTGAGACCGTATCCAGCAAAACCGGTCTTGCCGTAGTCATTGACAGCGATCAGCAGGCTGCCGACGCCGTCACTCGTGGGATGGAAAACCAACCCGTCCAGGGCGGCGTTAATGGCATTGGTCGAACCTGCGAACCATATTTTAGCATCATCCGAGCCGTCACCTTTGGTGATGATAAGATCGGTAGTCTGATGCAGCGTGATCGTCCCATGCGTCGCCTCCAGCGCCACCCCGATAAGTCCGGTGTAACCGGGACCACCGGAAGGGTCGGTCTCCAGGTCGGAGATGGAGATCGGGTACCCGGTAGCCGTGCTGAATATTATATCAGGAGCCGGGGAACCGGTTATGTTAATTGTCTGAGGAAAAGTGATCATTGGAGCGTCATTCACCGGCATCACGTAAATGCGGTCCGTCGCATTCGCGCTCTGATTGGTCCCCCCCCCATCGTCGGTAACGTAGTATTGGAAACTCATCGGGCCATTGTAGTTAAGGTCAGGCTTGTAATACACATTGACAGTTGCAGCTCCCGGACCAGACGCTGTCATCGTGTCATTAAGAGCCCAACAACTGAGTGGTCCCGGAGTCCCTGTAACAATTCCCATGCAGCGAAGACAGATCCGCAATATGGAATGTCAACGTCTGTGAGTACTCTCCCGGATTCCCGCTCAATTGGAATTGATAGGCCGAGGGCGGGTCCTCGTTTAAATTGGATGCGTAAGGGTAAGAGGCGCTCGGATTCGACCCGTAGGCCACAGGCCGAATATTGGCCACAACATTCACGTGGAATGTATCCTCAACAAAAAGACCTCCGGTATCCGTGGCTCGAATGGTGATGTCAGCGGCGCCGGAAACGCCTGTAGCGTAGTCAAGCCTGAACTGGTTGGGATGTGAAATGTCTACAGCGGTAAACAGTGCCGGGTTCGTGTTCCCTACCGCTGTGTAACTAAGCTGTGCGGCGCTGTCTTCCGGATCGTGGAAATACGGATAGAGGTTGAAGACCGTATCAGGTGCATCGTGGCCGACCGTCACGTCGGGGATGGGAGCCACCAATGTCGGCGCTTCATTCACATTTGTCACATTTATCGTCAGGGCTTCCTCATGCCAGAGCCCGCCTATATCCATGGCTCGAACTCTGATGCTGTAAGCGCTCTTGGCCTCGTAATCAAAGGTGGCATTTGCCTTGAGTGTATTACCGGTGATAGTGAAGGACGAATTGTCGATGTCACCTGCTCCTGGCACCAGAGTGAACGTGTGGGCGTCGCCGGCATCAGGTTCGATCGCGTCCAGGCGGCCTACTGTTGTGCCCGCAGGCTGATTCTCCGCGACGCTACTGTTACTAAGGCCGGTATAAATCGGTGAATCATTGGCGCCTGCCGAATACACTGCGATACTCATCCCCAGCGCCGCCAGGTACGGCCCGCCGGTGCCCGATTGGCCGAGGTCGTTGACATAAATGTTCATGTACGTGGCACCTGATACCCATCCAGAGGAGCAAAAGTCATGCCGTCAAGGGCAGTATTGATGTCGGAAACCGTCCCTCGGAACCACAGAGTGTGGTCGGCAAACCCGTCTCCTTCGATCAGTGTGATTCCGGGCGATTCGTGCAAAGTCACTACGCCATAACCGGCGACAATCTTCAACCCCATCGTGCCGGACCCCACATCCGATCCGAAATGGAAATACGGTTCCCATGAGCCGAGTCGAAAGTTATGAGGCGTCTGGTCCATAACGGTAGCGAAATGCGGCCCAGCGATCGAAGGCCCCACATTCACAGGCAGACTCGGCGGCCTGCCTGACAGTTATGTCGACTTTATCGATATCTTAAGCTAAACCGCCTTCTACACAAACCATTATGAGCCACGTCATACGTAGTCATAAAGAAGTCGGCCCATCCTTGATAGCCGGTCCCGGGCGTAAATATCAGCCCGTTCAACGCCGAATTTATGTCAGGCAGAGCTCCTGTAAATGCCACACGAGAACTACCTGAGTGTGTGCCTTCAGTGAAGGTCAAACCGGTGTCCCCGTTAAGCGCCAGTGTTCCATGAGGCGAGAACAGGACTACTCTCATGTCCGATGTACCTACGTCGGCATCGGAAATTGATATAGTTTTACCCGGACCGGGAGAACACAATCGGCGCTTCCACCGCAGTGCTCAGCGAGCCGGATACCGTATTTACAGGCGCTTTGTTGAGGATTCCGGTTACCGATACATTTATGACATCAAAATCACCCTTCGGGTGGCCGCTTCCTGTATGACCCAGATCATTCACCCCGATCTGAATGGATGCACTGCCGGACATGCGTCCAGACGGGGCTGGAACACCATGCCGTCGAGCGCAGCATTTATATAGTTCATCGTGCCCTGGAAGCACATCCATCCGGTATTAATCCCGTCTCCATTTATGAATGTCAAACCCTCGGTCTGAGAAAGAGTTATTGAACCCAAACCGGCATATAGCGTCACTTGCACCTGCTCGGCCCCTGCATCGGGATCGGAGAGCGAGATAACCCTGCCTGAGGCCGCGCCGAACGTCAGGGGAGTATTCGCCGGAGTTGTCAACCCGGTGAATGGGGTTGAGACCTCATTAAAAAGAGTTACCAGCGCATCGTTCGCATCCGCGGCCGGATTGTTTATGTAAATATCTACCGTATTTTGGCCCGGAACAACTGCGCCCATCCCTGACTGGACGCTATCCGCGACGCTGATCAGCAGGTTGCCCAAAGACGGCACGCTATCGGTAGGAGTGAAGACAAGGCCGTTCAGTGCAGCGTTAATGTTGTTGATCGTACCCTGGAAGATCATCTCCGTGTCTGTAGAGCCGTCCCCCACACTGAAGACCAGCCCTGTTGTACCATGCAAAGTGATGACGCCATGCGTGGCGACCAGCCGCGCCGTTTCCACTGCCACACCGGCGTCATTCACGTCGACATCACTTATAGAAATGGAATTCCCATTTGCGGAACTGAAGGTTATGGGGTCCGACACCGTGTAGACGGACCAGGGTACGGTTATGGTCGGGGCATCATTAATAGGCAATATAAAAGTGCTGTCTGTCGCATTGGCGCTTTGATTCGTCCCGACTCCATCGTCGGTCGCATAATACTGGAAGCTCACCGGTCCGTTGTAGTTGAGATCAGGCCTGTAATAAACATTGACAGTCGCGGCTCCGGGCGCGGAAGCCGCTATAGTATCGCTGAGGCTTATCAGCCCTGTGGCATTGGAATTCCTGTAAAGACTGCCGTGCAGAGACGAAACATCAGCAAAATGGAACGTCACGGTCTGAGAAGCCTCTACCGGAGTGGCTCTCAACGGGAATGCATACGTCCCGGAAAAGTCCTCGCCCAAGTTCGTAGGACTCGGGTCAAATCCGGTTGCGACAGGCGGTTCATTCCCGTCCGTTATGTTGATGCTAAACGGTTCTTCGTGGGTTAGCCCGCCGGCATCGGTGACACGCACCCTGATGCTGTAGCTGTTCTTCATTTCGTAGTCAAAATTCACATTCGTTTTCAGCACATTACCTTGGATCGTGAACCATCCGTTATCAGTATCACCGGCCCCCGAGACCAGGCTGTATGTGTGGATGTCCCCGAAATTGGGATCGGTTGTGGAGAACGCGCCTACAGTTGTCCCTGCCGGCTGGTTCTCGGCCACATTGCTGCTGCTCAAGTTGATGTCGGTCGGGGCCTGGTTCCCAATCATCAAGTCGAGTGTCTTACTTGCTATCAGCGGCAAGCCGTAATTGCCGACCCCGTTATGGGCCTGATCATCGACCGTGATGCTGAGCGCATCCCCCCCGGCGTAGCCAGCGTCACTCCTGTAATGCAGCGTAGCCAGCGCGACGTTTATATCGGTCTGAGAGCCTGAAAAAGTCATCGTCACATCTGACGTTCCGTCGCCTGCACTAAAGGTGATGCCGCTTAACTGCAACACGGTCAATGTTCCGTGGCTCGCGGCGATCGTTACCTGCAACGAGGAGTCTCCTGCATCAATGTCAGAGACGGAAATTCCAGACATCTGCACGTCTACACCCGGCGCTACGTCCATTGGAGCCGGAACCGTGGCTACCGGCGCGTCGTTGTACGCATAGACCCAGATGTTCATACCCACCGACGGCATGTAAGGACCCCCCGTGCCGGTGTTCCCGATATCGTTAACATAGAGGTTCATGTAGGCAGCGCCGGAATAATTGTCCAGGGGTGTGAAAGTCATTCCGTCCAACGCAGCATTGATGTTCTCAAGCATACCACGGAACCAGACAGTCCGGTCGGCCAAGCCGTCTCCTTCCGAAAAGTAGAGGCCATTGGTTCCATGGAGCGTCACTAGACCGTTGACCGCGATAATTTTCATCCCCACATGTTGTGACCCCACGTCAGGATCGGAAATAGATATTTGGTTTCCATGAGCGAGGTCGAACGTTATGGGAACCTCGTCGTGGGTAGTCTGAAAGTAAGGTGCGTTTAATGTGGGGCCGACATTTGACGGAACGCTCTCAGGAACTCCCACGGTTATATCCGCCTTGTCCGTGTCGCTCATGATACCGCCGTAGAGCAGGCCGGTATGGCCAAGATCGTTGGTGGTCATAGCGACGTCGGCCCACCCCGAGTACCCAGTGTCCGGAGTAAAGACGAGCCCATTAAGAGCGTTGTTGATATTCGATATGCTACCGATGAATCGCATCTCCACGTCATTGGTACCGTCTCCCGTACCAAAGGTAAGCCCAGAGGTGGTGCTCAGTGAGACTGTACCGTGAGCCGCCGTCAGTCTCACGCCAACATCCGCTGTTCCTGCATCAGCGTCAAAGAATTGATATCGTCTTGCCTGATCCGGAGAACACGATCGGAGTATCCACTGGCGTGCTCTGAGGGCCGGGTCCCGTATTCACAGGAGCCTGGTCTTGGGACCCTGTTACGGTTATGTTGACAGAATCGGTGTCAGTCTTGGCATGGCCTGTCCCTGTGTGGCCGAGATCGCTGGTATTCATCGTTATGCCGGCTTGGCCTGTATAATCCGCGAACGGCTGGAACACGAGTCCATCCAGGGCCGGCATTGGTTTGGGTAATCGTCGCCCAGAACCCTACCCTCCCGTCGTTGATGCCGTCTCCTTCGGTAAATCGCAGGTCTTTTGTGTCAGAAAGCGTCAACGACCCTCCTGAGGCAGTCAGCGTCACGGAAACCACAGCGTCATTCCCGGCCTGCGCATCGCTAACTGAGAACATCTTGCCAGGACCTGTGAAGACGATGGGGTTATTCGCACTTGCGGTCTGCGCCCCGGGAACGGTATTCACAGGAGGCTGATTCACGTCCCACTGAGCCTCTGTGGAGTTGATATAGATATCCACATTATCGGCTCTGCGACCCCATCCACCCATGCCGTCACCCTGGGCGTCACGAGTTCCGATGAGGATGCTGCCTAAAGCCGGTTGGTGATCTGTGGGTGTAAAAACAAGGCCGTCTAGGGCATTGTTGATGTCATTGTATGTTCCCGCAACATATATTTGAGTGTCATCAATGCCGTCCCCTTTGCTGAAATGAAGTCCGGTTATGCTGTGGAGCGTCAGAGTGCCGTGTGTTGCATCCAGTGACATAGCGGCGATGCCACTTGCGGGGTCGGTCTCCAGGTCATATATGGAGATCGGATTCCCGTTGGCGATGCTAAACGTGATTGGACTAGATGGCCCAGACGTAGTCGCGCTGTCTGGCCGGGTGATGACTGGCGAGTCGTTCACCGGCATCACATAGAGACTATCCGTGGCATTCGCGCTCTGATTGGTTCCACCACCGTCATCAGTAACGTAATACTGGAAGCTCATCGGGCCGTTGTAATTGGGGGCAGGCTTGTAATACGCATAGACCGTCGCAGCTCCCGGACCGGATGCCGGTATCGTGTCGTTCAGGCCTAGTAGCTGAGTAGCACCCCGAATCCTTGTACAACGTGCCATGGAGCGAGGACAGATCAGCAATGTGGAATGTCAGCGTCTGTGATGCCTCCACCGGGTTCCCACTGAGAGGGAACCGGTAAGCAGTGGCGACATCTTCATTCAGATTAGACGGGCTCGGATTAAAATTTTTAGCAATCGGCGCATCGTTCACATCTGTTACATTGATCGTCAGTGGCTTTTCATACCAAAGGCCCTCGCTATCCGTGACTCTCATTCTGATGTCGTAGACATTCTTGGACTCGTAATCAAACGTCGCTTTGGTCTTCAAAACGCCATCCTGAATCGTGAACCACGCGTTATTTGTGCTGCCGTCACCGGAAACCAGTGTATAGGTGTGGATGTCTCCGACATCTGGGTCTGTCGCGGAAAATGTGCCCACGATAGTGCCGGCAGGCTGATTCTCAAGCACACTGCTGTTGCTGAGACTGATATCGCTTGGTGAATCGTTCACTGCGGCGATTGTCGTCGCTTGCGGCACTGAATCAACGATTCCGTCATTCACCGTCCATGCAATCGTCCGAGCACTAATGTTTGGATCCGGACCGGAGTTGGTGTACTTCACGTGTTCCAGCATCGATGCATAATCCGTCGTAGTCGCGGAGCCGGTCAGGGTAAGCGTACCCGTGTCCGGATTCCAACTCGACACAACTCCTCCGACCAAGTCTCCGGAATCGATACTGAGCGTATCTACGCTGCTCTGGTAGCCTCCGTTGATGCGAATCGCAGCAGACACCATATTGTCGTTATCTGGATCGAACAGCGTAATCTCAGGATTGATAATTTGAGTCCCCGTGCTGTCGTTGTAGTCCAAGAATGACGCATTGTAACGAGCTAAGGCAAAGTGAGAATAGCCCTCAACGTTAGCATGCCCCGCGGCGACTATTTTTCCGTCAGGCTGGACGGCGACTGAATACGCTAAATCATATGAGCCCGCTACGTCCGTAGTCACATTGCCGTTACCATTGAAGCTCGTATCTAGGCTACCGTTGGCATTAAAACACGCTAGGGCAAAGTCAGAAGAATACGGATTAAGGAATGTAAATCCAGCCGCCACGATTTTGCCGTCCGGCTGAATTGCAACGGAAAGCGCTTCCCCACCTGTTCCAATAGTGGTAGTGACTATGCCGTCGGTGTCAAAGCTTGTGTCCAGGCTACCGTCGGAGTTGTAACGCACCAGAGCAAGGGAGGGGCCACTGATTGCCGAGGGATCAAGTCCCATCCCGGCTACCACGATCTTCCCGTCAGGCTGGATAGCCAAGGCTCGACCGACATCCCCCTGGTACTCGAAGCCGGTTGTCACCATGCCGTCACCATCGAAACTCGTGTCCAGGCTGCCGTCACTGTTGTAACGCAACACGGCAAAATCGTTAAAGGAAGTTTCACTATATACGCTTCCGGCCAGCACGATCTTGCCGTCCGACTGAATAGCCACGGCCGGTGGATAACTGCCCCAAATCGAGCTCACAACCTTCCCGTCACCACCGAAACTCGTATCCAAGCTGCCGTCACTGCTGTAACGCGCCATTTCGATCTTTTGGCCCAACCCGGCTACCACAATCTTGCCATCAGGCTGGAGCGCTACCGAATTCGCGCCTTCTCCTGGATCATTAAAATCGGTGGTTACCTTTCCGTCGCCGCCGAACGTAGAATCCAGGGTCCCGTCGGCGTTTAACCGCAGCAGTGCGAATCCATCAGCACCAGGTCCAGCCGCCACTATCTTGCCGTCAGGCTGAATTGCCACCGACCATGCCGCATCGATAGAACTTTGAAAATCAACGGTAACAACACCACCGGTGCCGAACCCTGAATCCAAGGTCCCGTCGGTGTTGTAACGAGCAAGGCCATAGTCAGTATATGAGCCGGAGTAGCACATAACCGGCGACCACGATCTTGCCGTCAGGCTGGACCGCAGCCGAATACGCTCCACCGAGGTCCCCGATTACCAAGCCGTTGCTGCCGAAGGTAGGATCCAGAGCGCCTGCTCCGCTATTCAGACTCAACTCGGGAGGATGATTCACAAGGATCCCGTCGAATTTGTCCAGTTGGCTCGGCACAAAATACTCTGAAGCGACATCCACGCCGCCCCGCTCCAATAACCAGTCCCCGCCGTATGCGGGGTTACCTGTCGGATCTGTCGAAGCTGCGATGGTGTGCCAGGTGAGGCTCTGCATCTCGGAAATAAGTTGGTTTCCCGCTTGAGTTGAGGCAAGGCTGCACGCGAGCAAGTCCACCCGGCCGTCCGGGGCCAGCAGGTTGCCAACACCAGTCCAGAAGCTTTGCATCGCAGTGTCAGTTAATGTGCTAGGGCTGACAGTATATTGGCCGACGAGATGGAATCGGCCTTCGCCAAGGTCGTGTGTCGCGAGATGCGATGCTCTCGGCCTTTTTGCCCCCAAGCGCACTTTCAATCGAGGAAAGAATGCCGTCGGGCGTGTCATGCAAACCGTCGTACAAGACTGTAAGCACGCCCGACTGTGCGGCCGCCGCGAGTTGATCCGCGTGCTGCAAGGTGGACTCAACTACCAGCACCTGGGTATCCGAAGCGCCGGTCGGCTTCGGCCCCCCGTGAACATCGGCGGGAGCATTTGCAATAATTACTACGTTCTGGTCTTTATGGAAAACCTGATTGAGATTGTCCGGCAAAGCCGCAGGCGCTGTGGAGACATCGGTCGACGAAGCGATCTGATCAACGGCCGGCATTCCGGTCTTGGCGGTATCCGCCTGTGGATTGGGGTGATCTGCCGAATTGTTTTGAACTGCGGGATTCACAGCCGCATCGAGGACGATGCGATCCTCGAGTTGCTGCAAAAGCCTCAACGGTCGACACATTTTGGGCCTTTTACTAAAAATAGACGACCACATGACAACCTCCTGGCGTTGACACGCATTCGGATCGATCATCAGTAGGAGCCGATCCCTCCATTCCGGGGCAGTCGGCTTCTTTATCGTGGATAGGGATCTTGTGGATTAAAAAGAATACGAAAACAGGCGAGAAATCATATTTGGAATGATGGGCCAAATAGATACCAAAGGCCCCCGGCATCAGGCAACCTCCGATCTTCCGATGAAAAACCTTGGATCGCCCTCGGATTTTCATCCCCACCTTCCCCCGCGGAATTCAACTTTGTGTAAATTGCATCCCCCCACATCTCACGGACGTGTGAGGTCAGTTGAACGGAGCTGTTTTGTCCTATTTGGTGAGAGGCCCCCGTCCCTGTCAAATCCTGCTTTGGCTTGCACTAGTTGTTATTGGATTGTTAAATCTGCCTACTAAGCTAGTTGACATTAAAGCAAAACTTTTGCTGAAAAGTCAACAAAAAAATCAGCTCCGCTGTAACTCCTTAGTTAGAAGAGCCGCCAGAATCTGCCATTGCGAGTGGAGCGAAGTAATCTCGCCAAGCTTAGGAGACTGCCACGGCCTGACGGACCCGCAATGACAAATCTAAACAGTACGTAACAAAGCGATTGCAGAAACACACTTATAATCTTGATTTTACAAGCTAATTATGGTAAGCTAGAGAGCAAATCATGAAAAGTACCCGGTATCAATAATGAAAACTCTCCTTCTCTCTGTGAGCATTGTTGCAATAGCTCTGGTTCATGCATTATGTATGGCAGAAGAACAGGTGCGGGATGCTTCCGGTCGCGTAGTCGAAATCAGACAGACGCATGGCAGCACCACATATGGTTACGATAATTATAGAAATCCGATTTATATTGCCATTGAGGTGCCCGACGGAAAAGGAGCTGTAGATTATAGAAACCATTACGGGGTGCATGTCGGTATGGGAGTTCCGGGAACTGCCCGGGATTTTCGTGGACCCTGGGGACCGAGACCGCCAATCCTACGATAGACTGAAACTATGGTCTGACAAATGGTACGTGAAGCTGATTATTGATACCCAATTTGCAGATGACATCCTCGAGAGATTATCGAGTTTTGCCGGTTACACGGCATCCCGGAATAGTAATGTCCTCCGGAGTCCGTGCCATGGCTAATTGTATTTGACACGCACGTTTTGACGCAGTTGCAACAAGAGCTTTATTATTCTGTCCATAATTCTTGGCTTGCATTTTCTTGCTCTCTAACCGCGCGCTTTCGTGCCACTGGGTTATCTGTTTATGTTGCGCATAAGCCTTTTGCACCAAATCATGCATAACCTTTTGAAGTTTCCCGGCATCCTGAATTCTTTGAGGTTTTCCGACGATATCCGATTTCGAGCCGGCCGCGAACGAGCAACCGGTAAATACTAAAATACATACCAAAATTACGAATATAGTCTGCGAGGCATTCTTAAACAATTTATCTGTTTTGTTTTCCATTCCCTCACCCCCTCTTAATTCTCCCCGCTTACAGATAATTGATGCAGCAGGAGAAATTTGGTTCCACACGATTTTTGACAAAGAAGACTTCCAACATGCCGAAAGCCGCGGTCGAGAATAAATGATGCGGATGACGTGCTCTGTCTTCGAGAAAAGTCGAATCCGGATCTCTTTCCATTGCACAAATGATGTTCAAAATAATAACGGAGATTGCCGAGGTGATTATTATGGAAGAAAATGCAAGGCGCCCTATAGCTGTGGCGGAAGAGACCTTGGAGTTCATGAAAGAGCAGGAGCCGTTCTTGGGCAAAGAAAAGGAACTCGATTGTTACAAGAAATGCGTTGATGCTGAGTTGGACCTCAAGGAAGAGAAGCCCTGCCCTTCAATCTGCGGATTCTAAGTACTTTTATAATTCATAATTCCAGAGGCTTAAGGCAAAGTTGCCGGGTAAGAACGACCCGGCAACTTCGTGTTAATCGAATATGATATCCTATTTTTAGTGCTTGCTGCCAATCGTTTAAGGGGGACACGGTTCTCCTTCTGAGAATAGAGATTGGTTCTCCCGTTTTTTCAACGGGGTCGCAATGGACCGAGGTGACGAAGCAATTCCGGTCCATGAAGCCCAAAATATTTCCTGTTTTTCCGAAATTATGATATCCGCACCGAAGCTTGACAATCGGAAAGAGAGCTGGAGCCATGAACATTCATCAGAAGATCCTGCAAGAAAAGGCCACGTTAGTGCTCATCTTGTTTGTCGGACTTCTGCTTCTAGACCCGCTAATACCTGATGCGCTTACGAATCTTTCTTTCACAGTGATAGGTGTGGTGGGAGCATGGCTTCTCAGCACCCCAAGAAGCCTTTCCCGAAAAATTATCATCGTGTCCTCGTCAGCAGTAGCGATTGCAATAATCTTGGGAAAGCTTCTTCCTGAGGACATCCTAGAAGCCAAACGTATGCCGATCGGGATTGCGCTTTTGCTGTTCACGGTCATTTTATATACATGGTGCGGCTCTTTGATGCTTTCGGCAGTGCTAAAAGCCAAGGAAGTCACCCACCAGCTAATCATTTCAGCCGTGAACTGTTACATAATCCTCGGAATGTTCTACGCGCATATCTACACAATACTCGACTGGTTCCATCCTGAATCGTTTGCATTGCAAGCTTTACAGCGAGGAGCGTCACAATTCGTATATTTCAGTTTCGTTACTCTCGCCACCCTGGGATATGGGGATATCACTCCCAAAACTGAGTTCGCCCAGAGGTTGGCCATAACTGAAGCAATTATGGGACAGTTTTTCGGATGGCTTGTGGTGGCCTACCTTCTGAGCGTCTATGTGGGCCGCCGTATGCAGGCTAGCGACTCTGGCTTAAACCATAAGAAAGATTCGGATATTTCCGCCTAACAACTTGTGAACCGCGACCCGGCAGGTGGAATAAGCTCATGACCGATTATCCTACCATCATTTTCGCGGCCCTATTGATCTTCCTGTACGGGCTGATCTCTCGCATTTCCGAAAAGTCCCCGATTACCGGGCCGATGGTTTTCGCCGGAATCGGAATCCTGGCCAGCCCCATATGTTTCAATCTTCTGGATATAAAGCCTGGCGCCACCGTTGTGAAGCTGATCGCGGAAATCACCCTAGTAGTAATTTTGTTTGTAGATGCTTCAACAGTGAAGTTGGTCACACTGAGAATGCAGCGAGGGACACCGCTGCGTTTGCTTGGAATAGGACTCCCGCTAACTATGTTGCTAGGCTTCGGCGGAGCGGCCGTGCTCGTCAACAATCAAAACCTGTGGCTTGCCGCATTAGTGGGGCTAATCCTTTCCCCCACCGATGCAGCGCTCGGCCAGGCCGTGGTAACAAGCGAAAAGCTTCCCGAGAGAATGCGACAGGCTATTAATGTGGAAAGCGGACTCAATGACGGGATCGCTTTGGCTCCAATCCTGATGTGTATCGCTGCCCTTTCCGGAGGAGAACATGCCGGGCACGGATCGGGTTCATGGCTTTTGTTTGTAGTTGCGGCAGCTTACCCTGGGTCCTGTCGCGGGAATATTCGTCGGCTGGTGCGGAGGCAGGCTGGTCGAAGTGGCCTCGCAACGAGGCTGGATGCAGCCTACCTTCCAACGACTCGTCGCCGGGTCACTCGCGGTGCTTGCGTATGCCGTTGCAGAGGAGTTTCACGGTAATGGTTTTATCGCGGCCTATTGTGCGGGGCTCTTTCTCAGCACTCAAACACCTGAAGTACGTGAACGAATCCAGGAGTTCGGCGAGGCGGAAGGCCAGCAAATGTCTTTATTCGTTTTCCTGCTCTTTGGACTTGCGATGGTTCCGGTGATGGTTGGTCATTGGGATATATGGGCGTTATTGTATGCTATATTGAGCCTTACGGTGATCCGCATGGTCCCTGTTGCCTTATCCCTCCTCGGCACCGGTCTGGATAAGCGGGAAGTTTGGATGATAGCATGGTTCGGCCCGCGAGGAATCGCTTCCGTCCTGTATGCGCTTATGGCCGTAGCCGCGATTGGAATCACCGGATATGAAAAAGAATTCGCCGTGATAACCCTGACCGTGCTGCTGAGCATCTTCCTACATGGCGTATCGGCTGTTCCTCTAACTAATTCTTTCTCCCGCTCTGGGTCGAACCGCGCTCCTTGAAAATTGGTCCTCCGTCACAAGATGGCGCCATAAACCTCAACGCTAGGTCATTCCAGTAGCTTGAAAAGGATTGCCGATAAGAACCCGCCGAGCGTGCTTAAACCCACGACGTGAGGATTTCCCAAATGGACTGCCTCCGGTATCATGGTGGAAGCGATCATGGTTAGCATCGCTCCGGCCGCGACGCCCTCAATGAATACGATCCAAGTGAGCGGTAGAACGCCTCCTAGGAGGAATCCAAGTCCCGCCCCAACTCCCGTCATAACCATGAGCGATCCCCACATCAGCATGATTTTCTTGTGATTCATGCCCTGTTTAAGCATATTCGCGGCGCTCGATAACGCCTCTGGAAAATTGGACAGGAACAGGCCGGCTATCAGAGTATAGGGAATGACACGGAGAAACCGCAGCTGGTCCACCATGTGCGCGCGTTCCACAACCAGATCAGCCAAACCAGCCCCGATTATAAGGCTTTCCGGTATTCCGTCGAGCAGTATCCCGAGCCAAATGGCAAGAGCGGCTCCTGAGTGTTTCTCTGATTCTGACTTGAGCTGCAATGCGCTAGGAAACTCCGAGCTTACGCGTAATGACCGCTCAGCCTGCAAGGCCCATGTTCGAGCCGCTTCGATTCGTGAAGCCTGATATCCCTCAAGTTGTTCGAGTCTTTGAGCAGCCAGTTGCCGGCACACCCGGTCAAATTCCGGCGAGATTTGTCTTAGTCTTGCGAAATCGTGCTTCGTGAGTTCGAAGCATTCCACGGCGCCTTTTGCGGTAACAGACATCACTGCTGGACTGTCGGTAAGGATGAGTAGACCTATGACATCTCCCGGCGAAAATTCGGCGATTTCCTGAGCCTCAGTCGGCAATATGACCGCAGCGCAGCGGCTCGCTACCACCGTGCCGGATCTTATAAAATAGAGAGCGGCGATTTCGTTACCGGCCTTCACGATCGTCTCGCCGCTATAAAACGTCACAGGGCGAATCATTTCCACCAGAGCGTTTATGTGTTCCGGAGACAGGGTGCGGAGGAGATCGAATTTCGATAACTCCTCTAATGACTCTTTCATTCTCAGACGCTTGTCATCTCTAAGGTGGGCCAGAGTCGCTGCTGTTTTGCGCAGAAACCCTCCATGCGCGTTGACGATCTGATCCAACACTACGAAGAGTATGCCTCCAACGATCAAGCCGATGAGAAGCGCGAAAAAATGCTCGTACGCTTCCACCGACGGATGAGCGCCAGCATTATGGGAAATTGCCGTCACTTTCGGCGCTACCAGTTCGACCGTCAAAGCTGCAAATAGAGCCCCTGCGCCAAAAGCCGCGAGAATGGAGAGAGCTGTGGGTCGGGGAAGTTTTCTAATGCCTACCCACGCGCCTAAGGGTAGAGAAACCGCGCTTACGAGCCCCAAGCCGATAGCCCAAGTGAAATGGAGGAGAGATACTTCCATTGTAAGGCAAGCCTCGGGTTACGACTTGGATGAAATAGTCTCTGAAGGCTGACGGCTTTTCTTCCAACGTTTCTGCATGAGAACGTACAGGGCAGGCGTGAAGAAAACACCCAGGACCGTTACGCCGATCATTCCTGCAAATACCGCGGCTCCTACCGACTGGCGACTGGCGGCCCCAGCCCCGGTTCCGGTCACGAGAGGGAGGACCCCAAGGATAAAGGCAAGAGAAGTCATAAGAATAGGTCGGAATCGAAGTCTGGACGACTCTATAGCCGCTTCGAGAACACCCTGTCCTTTGGCTCGGAGGTCCCGAGCAAACTCCACGATCAGAATGGCGTTTTTTGCCGATAATCCAACGAGCAGCACAAGCCCCACTTGCGTATATACGTTGTTGTCCATTCCCCCTATCAGAAGGCCGGCAGCAGCCCCCAATACCGCGAGGGGCACGATTAAAATGACTGAGATAGGATCGGCCCAGCTTTCATACAATCCGGCAAGTATCAGAATGACAACGAGAATAGCCGCGATAAATGTTACCGCCGCCTTTCCAGCCGCCTTTTTTTCCTGATATGCCATGTTCGTCCATTCGTATGTCATGCCGGGCGGCAGAATCTTGTCGGCCAACTTTTCCATTGTCTGGAGCGCTTGGCCTGAACTGTATCCGGGAGCATTTTCACCCAGAATCTTTGCGGTAGGAAACAGGTTGTACCTGTCCACACGCATCGGACCGACTTCGTATCTGGTATTTACCAGGGTCCCCAAAGGAATCATCTTCCCGTCCTGACTTCTCATGAACAGTTGTGATATGTCCTCCGGGTTGCGTCGGAACATGCTGTCCCCTTGGACTCTCACCTGCCATGTCCTGGCGAACTTATTGAAGTCATTTACGTAAGTAGATCCAAGATATGTCTGAAGTGTGTTGAACACGCTCTGGAGAGGAACCTTGAGCGCCAGAGCTTTCGTGCGATCGATGTCGACGAACACATTCGGATATGTGGATCGGAACGTAGACAATACCGAGGTTAGCACCGGCTGCTGCTTCGCAGCCAGCGCCAATTCTGTTCCGGCTTGATCCAGTGCTTGAAAACCCAGATTTCCCTTATCAAGGAGTTGCATCTCGAACCCGCCACCTGTGCCTAATCCAAGTACAGGCGGCAAGGTATAGGGAAAGACAAACCCGTCGTATATCTTCTGGAACTTCCCGGACAGTTCCTTCATGATAACTTCTCTACTCCGCCCATGCTCCAGGCGCTCTTCCCACGGTTTGAGCGGCACAAAGATGGTCGCCAGGTTGGATCGTGCGGCATCGATCATCGAATAGCCGACCAGTGCGCCCCATGCATGGATTCCATCGGTTTCGTTGAGAGCCTTCCCTGCCTGCTGTACTACATTATAAGTTCGATCCAGCGTTGCGCCATCCGGCATCTGGATGTTGACCAGGACCAGACCATCATCCTCCAGAGGCAGGAATCCAGTGGGAACCCGGTTGTACGTCACTCCCGTGAGCACTACCAGGCCCACGAACATAATCATAACAATAGCTACACGACGCACCCCAATGGAGACTACCTTCGCGTACAAATCGGTCGTACGCGTGAAACCATTGTTAAAGGTCCTGAAGAAAATGTTCTTAGATCCATGTCCCGGCTTCAGGATCAGGGCGCAAAGCGCCGGACTCAATGTCAGCGCATTTATGGCGCTGAAGAACATGGTAATTGCAATGGTAAGTGAGAATTGGCGGAATAGCTGGCCGGTGATGCCTCCGAGGAAGGCCGGTGGCACAAAAACAGCCATGAGCACAAGCGTAATGCCGATAATCGCGCCGCTGACTTCTTCCATTGATTTGATAGCAGCTTCTTTGGGACTCAAGCCGGACTCGGCCATATTGCGTTCAACGTTCTCCACAACGACGATTGCATCATCCACAACTAAACCTATGGCAAGGACAAGCCCGAAAAGCGTCACCATGTTTATGGAGAATCCCAGCAAGGCCATTACCGCAAACGTGCCTATGAGAGCCACTGGGATGGTGATCAGCGGAATCAGCGTAGCACGCCAGCTCTGCAGGAAGATGAAAACAACTATGATTACAAGTACGAAAGCCTCGAAAAGAGTCTTTATAACTTCATGAATTGATGCGTTCACAAAATCGGCAATTTTGTAGATGACACGGTACTCGAGTCCTTGCGGGAAGGTCTTTTTGAGTCCTTCAAGCGCTTTGTTCAACTCGTTAGTGACCTCTATGGCATTGGAACCGGGCGACTGGTAGACGATCATAGTGGCCGCAGGTTGTCCGTTGAACAGCGACAGGAAATCGTATGCTTTGCCGCCCAAATCGACTTTCCCCACGTCCTTGACACGAATAGCCCTGGTGCCTTCGCCGGTCTTGATAATTACGTCTTCGAACTCCTCGACATTCGCAAGCCGACCCAGAGTGTTTACGTTGAGCTGATAGACTTGATCCTTGGGGACGGGTGCCTGGCCGATTTGGCCTGCTGCGATCTGAACATTCTGCGCGCGCAACGCGTTCACCACATCGTCAACGGTGAGGTCCCTGGCCCGCAGTTTATCCGCATCGAGCCACACCCGCATGGAGTAATCCTTGCTCGGGTACAAAACTATGTTGCCGACGCCCTGTATCCGGCTCAAGGTATCTTTCATATTTATCGTGACGTAGTTCGTCACGAAGAGGTCGTCATACCGATTGTCCGGAGAGAAGACGCTCAAGACCATGATAAGGGCGCTGGAGACCTTTTTCGTTGTCACGCCTTGTCGTTGGACATCCTCGGGCAACTGGGCCATCGCCGCGGAGACGCGGTTTTGCGTCAACACGGTGTTCATGTCGATATTAGTCCCAAGCTCAAACGTAACATTGAGCGTGTAGGACCCGTCAGCAGCACTCTGGCTCGACATGTAGAGCATGTTTTCGACGCCGTTTACTTGCTGCTCGATAGGGGCGGCGACCGTCTCGGCAATTACCTGCGGATCCGCGCCGGGGTAATACGCGGTTACTTGAACAACTGGCGGAACAATTTCAGGATATTGAGCGATGGGCAGGCCGAACATAGAAATTGCGCCGGCAAAAACAATCAGAATAGATACAACTGAGGCAAGAATGGGTCTTTCAATGAAATAGCGACTCAGCATAATTGATCTCCACTATTTTTTGGAGGATGGAGCCGCCTTTTCGGAGGCCTGAGGTGTTTCAGATATTGTCGTTTCCTTCGGACTAACTTTTGCTCCGGGTCTTGCCCGCTGGATGGCATTGACCACCACCCATTCGTCCATGCCAAGCCCTTCCTCAACAACCCTGAGTGTGCCCTCGAGCTGACCGGTCTTGACGAGCCGCTGCTCTACTACCTGATCCTTATTTACAATAAGAACATACCTTCCAGCCTGGCTGATACCCACTGCAAGCTCAGGCACGAGGACGGCCTCTTTTTGCTCTATGGGAACTCGAACGCGGCCGAACAAGCCCTGGAACAAGTAAGCCCCTTGTCATTGGAAAAAATTGCGCGAACCCGCAGGGTGCCTGTGCTCGGATCGATTCGCGATTCTACAAAATCCACTTTTCCTTCATGCGGAAAGCTGGTTTCATCGGCCAATTGGAGGAAAGCAGCAGGTTTCTCCCTGTCCGAAGTCGCGCTTTCGATTTTCGGCCACTTCCTCATTAGCATCAGCAGGTCCCGCTCGCTGACATCAAAATAAAGGTATACCGAGCTGTCGTTCACAATCTCGGTCAGCAGCGTCTTGTCTTTTGCCCCTACAAGATTCCCTATATCCACATAGTTGCGGCTGACGCGACCACTGGTCGGAGCGTTAACCTTTGCGTACGCGAGGTCCAGTTTTGATTTCTCCAGATCGGCCTTGGCGATTCCAACCTGGGCAGCACCCACTGCCTCTTCAGCAAAATTAATGTCATACTGCAATTGGCTGATTGAGGCGCTGGCGAGTAGCTGTTTTGCCCGATTTAAATTCGCTTGCTTCAACTGTAGATCTGCCTGACGCCCTTTCAGTGCCGCTTCGCTCTGATCCACTTGGGCCTGGAACGGCCTGGGATCTATGACAAAAAGCAGATCTCCTTTTTTGACTTGGGATCCAGGCGTAAAATTAAAACTCTCCAACCATCCTTCGACCCTTGCTCTGATCTCGACAAATTCCAGAGCCGCGGTTGTCCCTGTAAATTCAAGATATTGGGTGACTTCCTTCTTCAGCGGATGGCTGACTATGACCTCCGGTGGAGCAGGCGCGGCCACCTGGGCCTTTTCGCCGCAGCCTATGATGCTCATGGAGGCGAACGCGATAAGTATGAAGAATACTGACAGTCTTATATTGGACACGACCGACACTCCTGACTCCGGTAAATAGGGCATTCCATTTTTCAGTATAGGGGTGGTCGCGCCATCGGGTCAATGAAAAACACTCTTTGAAAGTAACCCTTAGTTACGCTGGGTGTAGATTTGTCATTGCTGGTCCGTCAGGTCAAAGTCCCCAGCTTGTCATTGCGAAGAGCGTTAGTCTGCGCGGAACGCGGGATGGCAATCTCAGGATCTAATCCACAGATCCACAGATGTGCGCAGATGGGAAAACATGTGTTTGCCGGCTTCTTGAATCTGCGATCGTCTGAGAAATCTGCGGATCGATTTCTCTGGTTTTAGTGGCTTATAGTTTGTCAATGAAGCTTCGGAACTTCCGAAAATATTCACGGTGACAGCTCTCGGGTTACCATAGACTATGAATGTTCTGTAATGGTTCCATCCGCTGTTGGTATTAGGTTTTCCGTCACGGGCACCACGTCACCGTCACCACACCAGGGTCCCACGTTGGGTTTCCTGCAAGGTTGCTGATAGACATTTGGGTCCACGTGGTTGCGCCTGGAGACCCGGTACCGTTGAACCAATCCGGAAATGCAGCTTTCGACTGCGTCTGGGTAGTTTGCCCCGGAGCAAAAACCATGAAAGAGGCAGTAAATTGGGATGTGTTGTCCACAAGCTGCACGCCGCAACTGCCGTTTGGGCTGGGAGGCCCGTTTGTAAATGTCACGGTAACCGAATTGAAGGTTGCAGTCGTAGTGAAAGGCACTGGCGGGATGAGCAAGGGAGATTGACCGCCACCAGCGAGGATCGGGCCAGGGATGGCCGTGGTCGTCAGACCACTGGCACAGGAAAAGGAAGGTGTTCCTCCTCCCTGGCCGCCTGCATTCTGCACGATCATGACCGATACCGGTTGATGCCCCTTCCAGGTCCTGGCTGGTCTTATACTAATCCTTTCCGTGGGTTGCTCCCACGGCTATTATTGGGCCGCCCCTTCGGGGCGCTCGGAAGCCCACACGAATTCCGGGGACATCATACCTAATTCTTGAAGCGGCAAAGTGAGCGGAGAGCGAGGCTCAGGTACGCTCTTGACTATAGTAGTTCTCAAAAGTTTTGTTGCCGTAATCAATAAGGATCGGGGCGTGATTCAGAATGGTAGGACGGCTTCCAGCTCTTAATCCCGGTAGGACGGGCTTCTAGCCCGTCTATTAAATGTGACAGGCAAGATGCCTGTCCTACCAAGACGTGACGGGCAGGATGCCCGTCGCCACCAAATCCTGCTTCTTTTCGCGTGGAGCACCAGAAAAAGCGGGTTCCAGATGGCCTTCTCGGGGCCAGGGAATGGGAGACCCCGTCAGGGTCTTGTGTCTTCGACATTATCTTTTCCACGGGTTTGCACCCGTGGCTACTGTTGGGGAGTCCCTTCGGGACTGTCAAAAGATTGCTCTTGCCATGGGCCGTCATACCATCTGGAAGTATCTGCATCACCCTTGACTCACCGCCAGCAATTATAAAAGTTCTTGCCGGAGGGGGTGCGGATCACGGCTGGAGCCAACATGCATCGTAAAGCTGAGAGCCTTCGATATAGCACGATGCTCGCTGATGCATGGTCGCCGTGCGCACACCTCTTTCAAGAAGCGGGTTCCCCCGCATTTTTGCCTTCCCCTTCTCCTCCCGCGGGTTTCCGGTGGCCTTCTCAGCGCCCTGTCATTGCTTCGCTGTGCTCACAATGACAGTCTTTGGTCACGCCGGGCGACTTCGGCGGCCTAGCTTACGCCAGATACGATTTGGCCTGTTCATGAACTGTAGCGCTGATATTCCGAGGGACTTTATCCACAATCTCGGCCAAGGCCGATCTCACTTTATTCTGCAAATCCGGCTTTAATTTGCGGATTTGCTGAAAGGTATTTAACAATCGGCTGGCATTGTAACCGTTAATGCTTGCCAATTCGATCACTGTATTTGCCAGCCACTGTATTCCTCGGTCCGTCCATACCATTTTATTGTTTGTCGCCATCGAGAAGAAAAGCGCCCGCACCGACGTGGGTTGATTGATGTCAAACGTACTGCGTTTTTTCTCGGTTTCGATCATGTCGAAAGCATCATCTCGGGTCCCGCTCCCTATGATGCGTAGGTAATTGGCATAGCCGCTCACATGTTGATGCCAGGCATTATACGTCTGCTCGAGCAAGCCGAGTCTCTCCTTTGAAGAGCTTCTATTCAGGGCTAAAAGAGCAGCCACTCGGTCGCTGGCCGTAGTAGCGGATCGATAATGTTCGAGTATTAATTCATGACTTTCCGCTGAATCGTCGATTGCGATTAAATCCAGAAGCACATTTTTGAGAATGCGTTCCTCAATCCCGTCACGTGGAGATTTTCGCGGCTTATACGAGTCCAATTTGTGAAATGATTCCAATAGCTCATCCCTGAAGTTTCTGTTGACCTCCAGCATCAGCCTTTCTTTTGCCATTACCAATTCCTGGAACCAGGCAGCGTATTTTCTGTCCAGCGGCTGTTCTTCAATACGCAAGAGATATATTCTCAGTCCTGGGGGTAAATTCCTGTCAGCCAGGATTTCGCCATAAAGTGAGACCCAATCCCGCTCTATTTCGTGAGCAGGATTCAGCAGCAGCGCAATACGCTGAATATCCGTCAATCGGCGCATTGCTTCCACTCGATTAAATTCATTATTATCAATGCGAGCCTGGAGCCGTAGCGCTTCAGGAGTGGCATTTTCATATCGAAACGTGCCGTAAAAAGAATAGTCCCGGTTCAACGATATAACCGAGGGAAATGCTTGTATGTTTTGAAAAACCAAATTCTCTGTTTTTTCCTTAAGTTCGAACATGCTTTCCGTTCCCGGAATTGTTTCACCACGATCGTTTATCAGAGCCAACTCAATGGGAATGTGGAAACCCTGTTCCTTATCACCAGGATCCTGACTGAAACGGACGTTTAATTCCTTTTTGGATTCGTCATATTGAGTATGAGCAATCACCTCCGGATAGCCGATCCTGAAGAGCCAGCCTTGCTTGAACAGGTCGAGAGATCGGCCGGAAACCTCCTCGAAGCAAGCAAAAAATTGGTCGGTGTTGGCATTGGAGTTCTTGTAACGGGAAAAATAAAGCTCCTTACCTGCGAGGAAATTCTCCTTGCCCAAAATCAGCCTCAACATTCTTATTACTTCCGCGGCCTTAACGTAGGTCACTCCGTCAATCAATTCATCAGGATCGTTGAAACTATCTCGCACTATGCGCCCCGCTCGACCGCTGTCCTCTATGGCGAGCGGACCCATAAGCGGATTTCGAATGCTGTCCACCTGAGTCAATCTGATAAATGTGGGATTAAAAAGATCGGCTGAGAACTGGCGCTCGACGTCAACAGTATAAGCTTCATTGAGCCAGACGTCGAAGGGGGTCTCCATTGTGGTTTCACTGCCGCACTGGTTATGTTCGAATTCATGCACGATAACAGCATGAGAATATAGGAGGCCCTGATCCAATGTATGCTCATCGATGAGTGCGGCGTCGGTAACTATCGTTGTGTTCCCCATATTTTCCATGCCGCCGAAATTGGATTTGGTCATGCAGATTGTTCGATAAGTGTCCAACAGGTATTCGTAATTTTGTGTCTTCTTTATCCAAAGCACCGACTGTTTCAAAATATCCATCGGAATTCGGGCATGAGCAGCTCTTCCGGGCGGCACAAGATATTCCAGTTGAACGGTTCGACCGTTATCGTAAGTGACGCTATCTATCAGCGTGTCCCAGGTTCCGACGCAAACAAGAAACAAATACGGCGCCATCGGGATGTTATTTTCATAAGTTATGATCTGTCTGGACGCATCTCCCGGTTTGGGCACGGGCTTGCGTTCCGGATTCCTTTCGCGACTGATGTTTCCATTGCTGATCAGATGGGTGTAACGTGCATCCGCTTCGATGGTCGTGGTCATCGTACATTTTGCCCGGCAATCGTCATAGATCGGCATTATTCGCTGAAAGCCCCATTGCTGGCATTGGGACACATATTGTTGAGGCGCGCCGGGCGGGGTGGCGTCTTTATAAATTCCTTCTAAAATATTATCCGAGGGAAAACAACGGGTTGTGCTTCTCACGCGAAATCCCGCGGCGGGATGTATCGGATGCGGCAGTGGAATGATAAGTTTGTTGTCATGGCGCCGATAATCAAAGTCCAACAACATTCCCGAATCTTCAAGAGAGTCGCCATCCCGCAGCCACTCTACCTTTGCAATTTCCAAATTCTTCGCATCCAGTTCAATGCGATCCAAAGGTATCTTTGCGGTCATATCCAACACATTGGTCGCTTCCACGTAATCATCGTTGAAATTCAAGTAAATAGTGAGATGGTTCAATTTTACCGGTAATTCACCGAAATCTTCCCGTCTGTATCTGCAATGCTGATCTGCCAATGCCGTTCGCTCCTTTTTAAACCGCGGCCCGCATCTCATTGACGCTGATTCCGGCTTTTGCCGGTCTATTAGTCATCGCAATGAGTAGAAGTATGGCAGCGGTAATGCATATGGAAGTGAATACCCAAAGCTAGTGAAAATAGCTTCCATTCCCCAGACCGACTGTATCCAGGCGGCCATCTTCGACTGCCACGGAACCCACTCCGAAGGTAAGGACGAATTTCAGGCCGAAGGCGGAATGATGCCATCTTTCAGGCGTAAATCGCGCCACCAGGGTATTTTCGCAGGGTTGGTTTCCGAGGAGAAAGAAGAAGTACGCCATGGAAAGACCGGCCAATGTGAAATCTTGAGTTAGCTGCCATTAGAAATGCGAATGGGATGCAAGCAGCATGGTATATCGAGATAAATAAGCCTGGCGTCGTAACGCTCGCCTGCATGGCCGCCAATATACTGTCCGACCATACCCACAGCGTAAACTATCGGATGTAACCGAGGTAGCTATAAGATTGCTGGACAGCCCCCTTGACCAAAAAGCAGACGCGGCTCGAAATATTTGAGTGCCTTTTAACTCAAGGTAGGAGGGAAGAATCACCGTCGCCCCTGTAAATGCAAGCCCAGCCAGTCCTGCTGCTATGAGTAGAACAACGAATGCTCCTATACGACCATTTTCGCCGCCAGATTGTTTTTTCTCCATTTCGGTTTGTGTTTTGACCAGAGGAAATGTCAGCATCAGCAGGAGACCAATCAAATTTAGTATTCCCAGGGCCAGGAATGCAGCTCTCGGTCCGGAGATCCAATTAAAAATGCCTGTTGCCAGCGGAGCAATTACTAATCCCAGGCCTCCGAAAACCGCATTGTATCCCATCGCAACAGTAAGTCGCTTGACGCCTTTTGAAATAAGGCCCATCCCAATAGGATGATAAATTCCCGAAAAGAATCCGATGCCCGCGAGCGCCAGAGAAAGTTCCCAGGCCGAATTTACCCACATCGCCGCGGCCAAGCCACTTAGACCGGCCCCGAGGAACATAAGGATCATCAATATCTCGCCCGCCTATGCGATCGCCGGCCAGCCCCCAGGGGAGCGCGGTAACTCCAAAGAGAAGATACTGCCAGAACGGAAGAGCCAAAGTATGCGCGAGGTCCAGGTTCAGACTGGTAGTCAGAGGTAAAACGAGACTCGGGAAGACGAACATGTTGTAATGAGACATCATGTGTCCGAAATTAGCTACTATCAGGATACGTTTTTCAGAAGATTCCAACCTGCGCGACCTCCAGTAAAAAAACAGGCAACCGGCCGGCTGAGCCGACAATGACCTGGAATACTAATGTTTATTCACGACTTAGTCGAGGCCCTGGAATGCCTCCGGTTGACGGCTTTTTATCAATGAACATATTAATTCTTAATGAAATAAAAAAGGGGATTGTTTTCATCCCCAGGGGGAGGAACGGACATGGCAATTAAATTCGAATGGGAAACCGACTTTCAGAAGGCGTTGTCCCGTGGGAAGGCTGAGAAGAAAAATGTCGTCCTGGATTTTTTCAACCCGGGATGAATTGGTTGTCAGCAAATGGATGCGGTTACGTATCCCGACGACAAAGTTGGTGATTTTCTGAAGAATAGAGTAATTCCCGTCAGAGTAGCTTATAACCAGAAACCGCTCTCTGATGATTTTAATGTCCAGTGGACCCCCACCATCGTCACCTTGGATTGGGACGGTAAAGAGAGCCACCGAACTGTGGGTTTTCTGTCCCCTGAAGAATTGATACCGTCATTGTTACTTGGAATCGGTAAGGCTCACTTTGAAGCGGGAGGCTTTGAGGAAGCAATCTCAACTTTCGATGCGATCTTAAGAGACTATCCGAAAAGCGACTGTGCGCCCGAGGCCATTTATCTTCGGGGAGTAGCTCTTTACAAAAGTACCTAAGGACGCGAAGCCTCTCAAGGGAGCATATGAAAAATTGGCTGCGGAATATCCCAATGATCAATGGACCAAGAGGGCGTATCCGTATCGACTGCTTTGAGAAAATAATGTGAATACCTCTCGAGAAACCGATTTATCGTTCCTTTCTTGAGGTAGCCTTTGACCAGCCACCAGCCTTGGCAGCCTCACTCCCGTGAGGTTTACTGGACGATATAGGATGACGGAGTGGCGGACGGGGAGGTACGCTCAAAAACAGGACAAAAGGGGCCTTTTCATCAACGTGACGCCGGTCTTGCCTCCGTCGGGTCGCGTGGGACAATACTACGGAAACCTTTTCGGATCAGCGGGGGCATCCTTCGATCCCTCGACTGTGTTAAGAGGGCCAGAATGGCGAGCCCGCCGCATAATTCCGGTCTATAATCAAATGAATGAGGACGTCAACATGTCTGGAAAGATAAAACTGACCAGTAATGTTGGTATCCCTGTCGCGGATAATCAGAATGTAATGACAGCCGGCCCCGGATTTTGCGATCAAGAAATGTGCGACGTTCTTTTAACGATCCCTAAAGTCTCCCATTGTCACCAAAATCAATTAATAAGTCCGCTGAAGTTAATTAGACAGATGGGCACCGAAGCACGATACTCATAGCAGGACGGTGCATAAGTTCGGACAACGAAAGGAGGAAACTTTATGAATGAAGATAGCAAGTGCCCGGTAACGGGCGGAGCAAACATACAGGTAACCGGCAGAGGCACGTCGAACCGGGACTGGTGGCCGAACCAGTTGAACCTCAAGATTCTTCATCAGAACACTCACATGAGCAATCCGATGGGCGAGGAGTTCAACTACGCTGAGGAATTCAAAAAACTCGACCTGGAGGCCGTGAAGAAGGACCTCTATGCGCTGATGACCGACTCGCAGGAATGGTGGCCGGCCGATTTCGGTCACTACGGGCCGTTGTTCATTCGGATGGCGTGGCACAGCGCGGGCACCTACCGCACCGGCGACGGCCGCGGGGGCGCGGGATCCGGCACCCAACGCTTTGCGCCCCTCAACAGCTGGCCCGACAACGCGAACCTCGATAAGGCGCGCCGGCTGCTCTGGCCGATCAAGCAGAAATACGGCCGCAAGATCTCCTGGGCCGACCTCATGATCCTCGCCGGCAATTGCGCGCTTGAGTCGATGGGCTTCAAGACCTTCGGCTTCGGCGGCGGGCGCGAGGATGTCTGGGAGCCCGAAGAGGACACCTACTGGGGGACCGAGAGCGAGTGGCTTGGCGACAAGCGCTACTCCGGTGACCGTGAACTCGAGAATCCTCTCGCCGCCGTGCAGATGGGCCTGATTTACGTTAACCCGGAAGGCCCGAACGGCAACCCGGATCCGATCGCTGCGGCGCGGGATATCCGCGATGTCTTCGCTCGCATGGCGATGAACGACGAGGAGACGGTGGCCCTCATCGCGGGCGGCCACGCGTTCGGCAAGACCCACGGCGCCGGTGATGCGGCGCATGTCGGTCCTGAGCCCGAGGCCGCGGGCATCGAGGAGCAGGGCCTCGGCTGGAAGAGCAGCTTCGGCACGGGTAAAGGCTGCGACACGATCACCAGCGGCCTGGAAGTCATCTGGACCGCCACGCCCACGAAGTGGAGCAACAACTTCTTCAAGAACCTGTTCGGCTACGAATGGGAACTGACGAAGAGCCCGGCCGGTGCGCACCAGTGGAAGCCGAAGGGCGGCGCAGGCGCCGGCACCGTGCCGGATCCGCACGACCCGTCAAAGCGTCGCGCGCCATCCATGCTGACCACGGACCTTTCCTTGAGGTTCGACCCTGTGTACGAAAAGATTTCACGGCGCTTCATGGAAAACCCGGATCAGTTAGCGGACGCGTTCGCCCGGGCGTGGTTCAAGCTGACGCACCGCGACATGGGCCCGCGCGCACGCTATCTCGGCCCGGAGGTTCCGGCAGAAGAGCTCATCTGGCAAGACCCGGTGCCCGCAGTCGATCATAAGCTGATCGACGCGCAGGACATCGCAAACCTCAAGAGCAAGATCCTTGCCTCGGGGCTGTCGATCTCGGAACTGGTCTCGACCGCCTGGGCGTCGGCATCCACGTTCCGTGGTTCCGACAAGCGTGGCGGCGCGAACGGGGCTCGTATTCGTCTTGCACCGCAAAAGGATTGGAAAGTCAACCAGCCTGCCCAACTGAAGACTGTGCTGCAGACCCTTGAGGGAATCCAAAAGGAGTTCAACAGTGCGCAGTCCGGCGGGAAGAAGGTGTCACTCGCGGACTTGATTGTCCTGGGTGGATGCGCAGGTGTCGAGCAAGCGGCCAAGAAAGCCGGTCACGATGTGACCGTTCCCTTCACGCCGGGACGGACGGATGCGTCCCAGGAGCAAACCGACGTGGAGTCATTCACCGTACTCGAACCGGCTGCAGACGGGTTCCGTAACTACATCAAAACCAAATACGCCGTATCGGCAGAAGAACTGCTGGTCGATCGTGCGCAACTGCTGACGCTGACCGCTCCTGAGATGACGGTTCTCGTTGGCGGCATGCGCGTCTTGAATGCCAACTTCGAACAGTCCCGGCACGGCATCTTCACCAAGCGGCCAGAGACGCTCACCAATGACTTCTTTGTGAATCTGCTCGACATGAGCACGACGTGGAAGGCAACGTCGGAAGACGAAGACGAGTTCGAGGGTCGTGATCGCGCAACGGGCGAAGTCAAGTGGACAGGCACCCGTGTGGACCTCATCTTCGGTTCGAACTCCCAACTGCGGGCCTTGGCGGAAGTCTACGGTTGTGAGGACTCTCACGAGAAGTTCCTGCACGACTTTGTGGCGGCGTGGAACAAGGTAATGAACCTTGACCGCTTCGACCTCGCCTGATCGTAGCATAAACGTCTTCGAGGGCTTCTGAAGCGTATTCTGAACTGCAAATCGGATGATCAGGGAGCGATACCCGCCTCGAATTGAAGGATGTTTTGAACGCTCACGGTGGCTATTGGCAAAATATGAGTGACGGCGTGTGATTCACCACGCCCTCTTATTGGGCGCAATGAATTGCGTCCCTGCAGATGATCACGGGCACATGCCTTAGTTTTAAGGGCAGTCTCGTCTATCTCCAACAAACTTTTGCGGACCAATTTGCTTGAATAGCTACAAACATAATTCTTTCAGTATCGCTTTAATTTAGACGAACGGCACACCCGTAACCGTACGTGAGGAAGTCGTTCTTTGGTTAGTTAATTGCACACCAGTGTGTTAGAATAGATCATTAGTTGTAAGAAAAACTGGATTGGGGCTCTCGCCTAAAGCGGAGCACCCGTGCGGAATCTGGACTCCGGAATCTCGCAATCTATCGCAAAAGGGGTTTTACATGGAAGAGGTCTATCGTGTGCTGGCTAAGAAGCTCGACGACATGCCAAACGGCTATCCTGCTGCGGAAAGCGGCGTTGAGCTGAAAATTCTGGAAAAAATTTTTACTCCGGAGGAAGCTGAATTCTGGCTAAAGCTAAAACTGATTCCCGAAACCGCCGAAGCCATAGCTGAAAGATTGGGCGCACCATTAGGCGAGGTTCAGAGCAAATTGGACAACATGGCGGTCAAAGGCCAAATCGGCACTACTAAACTATTCAATAATCAAGTTTATTTGCAAATGCCGTTTGTAATAGGGATTTTCGAATTCCAACTGAATCGGATAGATAAAGAACTTGCCGACTTAGTAGAAGAATACGCTCCAAAATTGATGTCACGTCTAGGTGGATTTACCCCTTCGTTGACCCACGTCGTACCCGTGAACGCTACGATAGATGCACAGCACCAAGTCCATAGGTACGAAGACGTAAAGCAGATGCTGGAAAAGGCAAAAGCATTTCAATTGCAGGATTGCATTTGCAGGAAGGAAGCGGCATTGCAAGGGCATCCCTGTACGCATTCCGTAGAGGTCTGCCTGGGGCTTTCGATGCAAGAGGATGGGTTTGAAAAGTATAGCCAAGGCAGGATCGTTTCCAGAGAGGAAGCTATGCAGGTAATGACCAAGGCCGAAGAAGAGGGCCTTGTCCACACGACTTACAATGTGAAATCAGGTCACATGTATGTGTGCAACTGTTGTTCGTGCTGCTGTGGAATTCTTCGCGGAATCAAATACTTCAATGCTCCGTATTTAATGGCAAAGAGCAATTTTGTGGCCCTGATCGACAGCGACGAATGTGCTGCCTGCGGCGTATGCGCGGATGAGCGTTGTCCAATGAAGGCTATTGCCGAGGAGGACGGCTCATACAAAGTGCTTCCTGAACGATGCATCGGGTGTGGTGTCTGCACTAAAACGTGCCCCACTGGAGCAATCGGCCTGGTTCCAAAATCCGAGGCAGAGCGAGATGAACCGCCCGCAAATCTGATGGATTGGGCGGGCAAACGAGCAGAGGCTAGAGGGATAAAGATAATCGTTTAATTGTGCATAGGAAGGTCTGGGGGGTAGCGTCATGAAAGTACGAAGCAGGTCCCTGCCCACCGGCTGGTACCCTGATTCAGCCGTTGAATGCAAACGCGAAATTGATGATTTCCTCCGAGGTTTCACTCCGCCGGAAGGTGCCTGGATAGGGGGTGTAGTTCCTCACGCAGGCTGGTATTTTTCAGGGAAGCTTGCGGCTCGCGTGATAAGCGTTCTTTCCGGAGCACGGTCTCCCGATCGGGTAGTTGTTTACGGTGGACATCTGGGGGGTAACAGCACCCCTATGGTCTATACGGAAGATGTTTGGGAAACTCCGATGGGCACCCAAGCTCTGGATGCCGAATTAGCGCAGGAACTCATTGCCAAGGGTCATGCCGTGGATCCCGGACCCGGATTCACCGATAACACTGTTGAGATTCAGCTTCCGATCCTAAAACGCTTTTTCGATGGAGTGCCTTTGATTGCGACCCACTCGCCGTCATCGGAAGAAGCTGTCCAGTTTGCGGCCGCGGTGGACGAGCTTCTCAAATCGCGGGGATTGTCAGCTGTTTTTTTGGGATCAGCGGATCTTACTCACTATGGTCCGAATTATGGATTTACACCGCACGGGACAGGGCCCTCGGCAGTAAAATGGGTAAAAGATGAAAACGATCACTCTTTGATCCGGCAAGCCATTGCAATGGATGCTCAAGGTCTGCTTCAAGATCCGCGAGCCAAGCGCAACACTTGTTCTGCGGGTCCAATCGCCTCGGTTATCGAGAGCGCCGTCCGGAACGGGGCCAAGGAGGGGAAGCTCATCGAATACTACACCAGCAGTGACATCATGCCCGGCGCGAGTTTTGTGGGATACGCAGGCATTATTTTCTGAAACGAATTATCCTGACGCCAACTGAACGCATTGAGCGCATTGGGCGCAATCAGGCGCTACGGACTCCACTTCGTACAGCTTTTGGTCTTCTTCCACTCCCTTCAGACAAACCACAAATTCATCCGAGACATTTACGCAGGCCGAAATTGTATTATAGGTTGCCTCGGAAATTACGACTTTGCCGTATCCGGCCACGTGTTGAATTCGATCGGTTAGATTGACCGGAGATCCGACGATGCCGTATTTTGCCCGGCTTTCTGTACCTATATTGCCTACGATGACATCGCCGGTATGAATTCCGATGCCCATTGACAGCTCGGGTAGTCCGCGGGCAGCATTTTCATTTTGGAACGCCTTCATTTCCTGCTGCATGTCCAATGCACAGGCCACTGCGGTCATAGCTCTGGCTGGTGTATCGGCTTCGGTACCGTTGAAGAAGACCAAAACGGAATCTCCATAGAAATCTACAATAATGCCCTTATATCGTTCGATCACGGCGATCATCCTGGAAAAATATCTGTTGAGCATTTTGATGACTTGCTCAGGTTGGAGCCTCTCCGTTTTTGACGTAAAATCGCGTAAGTCGGACATCATTATCGTGACTTTTCGTTTTTCTCCGCCAAGGCGCAGCGCTTCGGGTTTGTTCATCAATTCTTCAGCAATTTTCTTATCGACATAACGTCCGAACGTCTGCTCAATCAGGTCTCGTCGCTCTAGACCGTCCATCATTATATTAAAATTGCGCTTTAGTTCCCCTATTTCGTCGGATCTATCTTCAGGCAGCTTCACATTGTAATCGCCGGTACTGACTTTCGAGGCCGCTGCCGAGATGTCACTGATGGAGGTGCCCACAGATCGGGTCGTTTCTCGAATAAGGATCAGAATAACCAACAAGGCCACCATACCGGCAATAGCGTAATAGAACCGGAATTCGATTATGGGCCGCAACACCTCCGAACCTTTCAAATTGAGGATTATGTACCAATTTAATGAAGGAATTTTGTAGAAACCCGCGACAACGTCGGGCGGATGGCCCTTGCCCAAAGACAGTGCCAAATGACTTCCGGCGGATTTCCTTGAACACCTGTTTTTCCAAAGGATCGCCTGTTTCCCCCAGCATCCTCCTGGATGACATGGACTTGTCAGTGTGGGCCAGCAGTTGTCCGGTACTTGTGACAAGGCAGGCACTGCTGCCTTCGGCATGAACCATCCTCCTGATCGGTTCCATAAAATCATCAAAGCTGATGCGCACGAGCAGCTTTTTGGTAGTGCCCGTATTTTCATCTTCAATGGGTTTAATTATTCTTAAGGTTCGATCTAGTGCGTACGGATCGGTAGTCGGAGCGCAAAATCCGAATTCTTCACAGACTTCCATTACATACAGCCCTTCACCAAGATCGCTTTCGGCCTGGGCTTCGGTGGAGGAGCTCTGCTGTGAGCTGTTTGATTGGGGTTTCCCTGGTTCGATATCCACAAAAAGAACACCCGGTTTTTGGGCAAGTTGCTGGATAAGATAAGCCTGAGTAATATAATGATTCGGAATGTTTTCTGATTTGGCAATCAGATTTATGAGTTCCAGTTTCTCATCCAATCGCATAGTTATAACGTGAGCTGTTTTTTCGAGCTCAAGACGGGCAATATCCTTCCACTGCTTGAGAAGATACTCCCTGGCATAGAAAAATCCCGCCACACCCACCAATACCAATATCAGTGCCACAGGCAGCAGTAGCAAAAGAGCAAAACGTTTTTGTAATGAAAAAATCATATCTTATCCTGTTTGCGGCCCGATGGCGTCACCGACACGTAAGCGGCTGCAAACTTTATCCTCATCTGGTTTGGACTATACACAAGACGAATAAAGGTCCAAACGCGTTACATCCGGAAATCGAATTTGCGTCCTCAAGCGCACAATTATTTTTTGATTACGGTCAGCAGCATCTTAAATCGCGTGGTTGCATGTACCGAGTGCGGAACATTGACAGGCATGACCACTACGTCTCCTGTTCTCGCGACCACATCCTTCCCGCCGATATTCAGCAGAACTTCGCCATCAAGGACCTGGACAAAGGCGTCTCCCGAAGCGGAGTGGGTGCTCAACCCCTCATCTTTGTCAAACGCGAACAGGGTCAGACTCATGCTTTCCGTTTGCGCCAACGTCCTGCTGACCACTTTTCCTTCCGAATAATCAACAAGTTCGATTAACTTGTGTGCCTCGGAAGAAGAGATATTCTTAATCACACCTTGTTGAGTCACAATATGCGCTCCTGTTTGTACCCCGGGCCTTCGATGTACGGCCATTCGGATCGTCACTACTACAGTGAAGAATTTTAATCAATAGCCGAAAAAATGGTTAAATTTCCCGCCTAATGCTTGGGCATGGGCATGGAGCCGTGGCCCGAATCCGGCTTCATTTTCAACATCTTCTTTTTCGGCTTTAACGCTTCCAATGTTATTTCCGAATATGCGACAATCTTCTCACCCTTATGTTCGGTTTTAAATTTCTCCGCGTCTTCTTTCTTGGAGAACGGCACCACTTCCGAGCCCATTGTGGCTTGGACATCACTGTCCAAAACATAAAGCGCAGTCTTTGCGTCCAAGAATTTCTTGGTGGTGTCATCCGTCACGTAAACATTCTTAATATTTCCTGCATCAAATCCGTATTTAGCCGGCTCGAGGATGTACCGGAACATGTCACCCGCGCCGTCGAACCCGACTACTTTACCGTCCTTGAAGACCACGGCAGCAGGTCCGGGAACACCGTGTTCCACGCCCATATGGCAAATAGGGCATTCGCCTGCGGTATCTAATTTGGAACCATCGGGAAGGTCCATTACTTTGGCGGTTGTATTGCCCGCCATCCACAACATGCTGGTGAAAACGAGCGCCGGAAGCAATAACGTCCTAAAATTTGGTGACATCTCAAAGCTCCTTTCCGTTAATTGATGATTCGAGATTGCCTCTTGAATTCAATTTCCTTAATGAGGCAGTAAATATTGGGAACCACATAGATCGTAATTATATCAATGGTCATCCCACCGAAAAGGGGCAACGCCATGGGGACGGCTACATCAGCTCCTTTCCCCTGGGAGGTTAAAACCGGAATCAAAGCGAGCACAGCCGTGGCAGTAGTCATGAGAGCGGGCCTGACCCTCTTCATTCCGGCCTCAACCACGGCTTCTCTGATCTCGTCCACTGAATGAAAAGTGCGGGACGCGAAAACCTGATCCTGATAGGTTTGCATAATCACACCATCATTGGTAGCAATCCCGAAAAGGGCTAGAAATCCGACCCAAACCGCCACACTGAGGTTATATGGCCTCACCTGAAAGAGGTCTCGCATATTGACCCCAAAGACGTGAAAATCTAAGAACCAAGGCTGCGAATAAAGCCAGAGCATCAAGAAACCGCCTGACCAGGCTACGAAAATCCCTGAAAATACGTTAAGCGAGGTAGGGACCGAGTGGAACTGGAAGTAGAGAACCAAAAAAATTAATGCAAGCGCTAATGGGATCACAAGTCGAAGTGTCTGTTCGGACCGAACCTGGCTCTCGTATGACCCGGCAAATGTGTACGAGGACCCCGCAGGAAGCTTCAGCTCACCTGTTTTGATTTTGTCCTGCAAATAGTTATTTGCAGCCTGTACAACGTCGACCTCGGCTTTGTCCGGCTTTTTGTCGAATAGGACGTAGCTTACGAGGAAAGTGTCTTCACTTTTAATCGTCATGGGGCCAGGAGCGTATCTGATATGCGCAACAAGATTTAGGGGAACTTGGACTCCCTCCATGCCAGGGACGAGTATATTGTCCAGAGCCTCAAGAGAGTCTCGCAACTCCCGCTGATAACGGACCCGCACAGGGTAACGCTCCCTACCTTCTACGGTGGTCGTAAGGCGCTTTCCGCCGATAGCGATCTCGATAACGTCCTGCACGTCCTGAATTTTTATACCGTACCGGGCAATGGCTTTGCGGTCTATATCGATCTCAAGATACGGATTACCGATCACGCGATCCGCAATAACCGATGAGGGCTCCACGGAGGGTACTTCTTTGAGAAATTTCTCAATTTCCATCCCGACCTGCTCTACTTCAGCGAGGCTCTTGCCGCGCACTTTCACTCCCATGGCCGCTCTCATTCCGCTCTGCAGCATCACGACCCGCGCGGCTATGGGTTGGAGTTTCGGCGCCGAAGTAGTTCCAGGCAAGCTCGCGGCTTTCAGGATCTCCTTCCAGATATCCGCGGACGACTTGATTTGCGGCCTCCAGTTTCTAATCGGCTTGCCCGTTTTAGGATCCATTACCCGCTCGCCGGTTTCCGGATCAGTTTTGTATTCCGGCACGTAATTGATGACTGTTTCAATCATGGAGAGAGGGGCGGGGTCGAGAGCGCTCTCCACCCTTCCGATTTTACCTACGACCGACTCAACCTCGGGTATGGCTCTAATGGCTATGTCTTGTTTCTGAATAACATCCAGGGCCTCACCGATTCCCGCATGAGGCATAGTGGTCGGCATGTACAAGAAAGATCCTTCATCCAAATCGGGCATAAACTCCTTGCCAAGACCCGGAAACTTGTGCATCAGCTTGGACCATAGCCAGGTCTGCCGAACGGGATCCCGCCCCCCGGGGATTGGAGGAGAGGAAGCAGCATCTGTTTTAGCCTCGGTCGCTTGAAGATGCTGGGCCGTCGCGACCGGCTTGTCCCATACTGCCACCTTCTTCACCGTCCAAGGAACAAACCCGAAAACGTAATCGAATCCGAGCCAAACGGTCGCGCCGAAGAGCACCAGACAAACAGGGATTGCCAGGAACTTCATTTTGTGCGCCAAGGTCCACCTCAAAATCGAGGTGTAATAGTGAGTGACGATCTTTCGTATTCCTAACAAACCGAAAATTATTCCCGAGCAGAAAATTACGTTGCGGATCAGTCCGCCCGACGGTCCGAGTGGCAACCAGTGTTCCGACAGCAAAACAACAACAAATGCCAGGGCGATCCAATTAAGCACCGTAGGGGCTTTTTCGGAATATGCTTCGGGCACAAACTGACGGGCCAGTCTGAAAACTCCTACAAAGGCCACTGCTGCGCCGACCCACCAGGAAAGAGTAGCGCCAAGCCAAATTCCAAGCACTGCTATCACGCAGTTGACAATAAGGAGTGTGTTGCGCCGCCATGTCCGCGGCGAGAACAGCACGTAAGCCAAAGGTGGTATTATAGCCAGCGCTAAAACGAGGGCGGCGCCAACTGCAAATGTCTTGGTATAGGCGACCGGCTTGAAGAGCTTCCCCTCAGCGCCGGTAAGAGTGAATACGGGAAGAAATGAGATGATGGTGGTAAGTGATGAAGTTATTACAGCGCCCCCAACCTCCGCGGAGGCATCGCGGACGATGCGGAACATATTTTTCGCCGAACGCTCCCCCTTAACCTCATCCATGTGCCTCAAAATATTTTCACAAAGGATGATCCCCATATCAACCATGACGCCGATTGCTATGGCGATTCCGGTCAGCGCCATGATGTTGGCTTCGATCCCAAACGTTTTCATCAGTATGAACGTGCCCAGAATAGCGAGAGGTAAGATCATGGAAATCAGAGCGGAACTCACTATATGACTAACCATGACGATAACGACGATTATCGTCACCAGGGTTTCTTCACCAAGGGCCCTTCTCAGCGTATCCAGCGTCTCATAAATAAGATGGGTGCGATCGTAGAAGGGAACGATTTTTACTTGCGATACCCTGCCGTCCGCAAGTGTCTTGCTGGGTAAACCGGGAGAGATCTGCTTAATTCGTTCCTTGACGTTTTTTATTACTTGGAGTGGATTTTCGCCGAATCTCACCAGCACCACCCCGCCTACAACCTCGGCGCCCTCTTTGTCCAGGGCCCCGCGTCGCATCTCCGGCCCCAGAGATACAGTGGCCACATCTTTGATATAAAGTGGAACGTTATTAGTCATTTTGACGACAGCATTTTCCACATCTTCGACGGAACGAATGAAACCGAGCCCTCGTATCGTGTACTCCGCGCGGTTTACTTCAATCGTCCCCGCACCGACATCTCGGTTAGCAAGTCTTACAGCGTCAAAGATCATCGGGAGGGTTATGCCGTGAGCCCTCATAGCATCCGGATTTACATCTATCTGATATTCCTTGACGTAGCCCCCAATGGAAGCAACCTCACTTACACCGCCGGCAGACTGCAGAGCGTACCGAACGGTGAAGTCCTGAACAGTCCTCAATTCATCCAAGCTGAAGCCTTCCCCTTCCACTGTGTACCAGAAAACCTGACCCAGAGCGGTTGCATCCGGTCCCAGCGTAGGCTGCACCTGTTCGGGTAGAGTGCCGGCGGGTAGGGAATTAAGCTTCTCGAGTATGCGGGAACGAGACCAGTAAAACTCGACGTCTTCCTTGAATATTATGTAAATGGTGGAAAACCCGAAAAAAGAGTTGCTCCGGATAGTCTTGACCCCCGGTACGCCCAGTAGGGAAACAGTCAAAGGGTATGTGATTTGGTCCTCAATGTCCTTGGGGGAACGTCCGGCCCATTCAGTGAAAACTATTTGTTGGTTCTCTCCGATATCGGGAATAGCATCCACTGGGACGGGATTCCTCGGTAGACCGGGGATCTGCCAGTCAAAGGGCGCAACCATCAACCCGTAAAGAACGGTTCCGACCAATATCATAACCACTAGAAGCTTCTGTTGGATCCAAAAGCCCATGAACCTGGCGAAAAATGAATCAATGACGGGGGAATTGTGAACAACATGTGGCGGTTGCTGAGTGGGAGTCATTTTGCTTCCCCCTCGTGACCGGACTGAGTGCTGTCGTTATGCCCCTGTTCTCCCTTTGCCGAATCCTTGGCGTCCGGATTCGATTCAGGCGCCTTTTCAATTTGCCCATCCACAGTAGCCTTTTCTTGATTCTTTTCGGCGGATGCTTTCGCCGGGCCTTCAGGAGGTATGGTTTCTTCCAGTGTTCCGCATTTGAACATCTCCTGGCCCTTTGAAAGATTGACGGCCAAAGTACGGATTTCTGATTTCCTTAGTGTCCTCTATCCAGTAAGCGCCCTTCTGATCAGATGCCATAGGACAATGGTATAGAAAAAGGGGCTGAGGCATGGCGTGGCGGAATCCCATAATCATCCGCGCGAATGACTCGGAGAGCGTTTCGAATGCTTGTCGCTGGATTTCTAAGTCTTTATTTTCCGCGATCTTCTCAATTGGTTTGTGCATCTCCTGAAAGAGTCGATTCCAGGATTCCTTGGCTTGGGGATCCAGAAGATCGGTCTTGATTCCATGTAGCGCCTCATCCAGATCCTTCGCTTTGTTGCCGGCCAATTCACTGTCTTCATCCACCAAAGCGTTTTTCAGAATCAGGTAATCCTTCACAGCGGGCGTCAACTGTTGCAGGAACTCGATAGGGGCGCTTATCTTCTCGACTATTTCCTCTTCTGCCGCCGGTGCAGTTTTTTGGATCACTTTTTTCTCGGGCGGATGCATCATGCTGGGCTTGCCGACTATTTGCATCGCGCTATCAATTTTGAAATTACCTCTGGAAACGACCTTCTCCCCTTCTTTTAGTCCCTTGTATACGACGTATTTGTCACCGGCCCGCGGACCGAGCTCTACTTCCCTCAGTTCGTAAGTGGGCTCGTCAGTGTTTGGGACCTCTACATAGACTATCGCTCGTTTGCCGGTTATCAACGGCGCCGACGCGGGTATGACCAGCGGCAATTCCGGATCTTTGATGTCGGCATAACCGTAAGCGGAAGGCGGTCTGAGCGGCATCTTGCTATCCGGACAGATTCCGGGTTCGGAGCTGGGATTATCTGACGGATGAAGCGGACAGACGTATTTTCCGACCCATTCTTTTTTGATCACATTTCCCTGGGCGTCTACTTCGGCTGCAAGTTCTGCACTCACGAACATTCCCGGCCTCAATGTCAGATCGGAATTATCCGCCTCCACGCGGACTTTCACCGTGCGGGTCTTCACATCCAGCATGGGGTCCACAAACAATACTTTGCCGGAGAACTTCCGCCCCGGCGCCGCCGGAGTTGTAAACACGACATCCTGACCGTACCTGATCCACGGCAAGTCACTCTCGTAAGCGTCCATTTTGACCCATACAGCAGAGAGATCGTTGATCATGTACATTTCCTGCCCCTCTTTTACGAATTGGCCGAGATTTGCCAACTTTTGGGTGACTACCCCAGTAATGGGGGCACGGAGGGTTATGTACAAGTCCGGTTTTTGGTTTTTCTTTATTTGGTCGACCTGGTCCTGCGTAAGGCCATATTGGATCAGCTTTTCCTCAGATCCCTTAATCATGGATGGATCGTTTCCTTCACCCCCTCGAAGCGTTTCAAATAGTTCGACCTCCGACTTGATCAGCGTCGGACTCCAGATCTTCACCATCGGCTGGCCCTTAACGACCTGCTCCCCAGTGAAATTAATGTAGATCTCGTCGAGCCGACCATCGACTCGAGACACAAGGGCAGCGACCCTGGGCTCGGCTTCGACGACCATCCCGACCATTCGGACTATTACGTTGGCCCGTTCCGCGTTTGGCCTCTGCCGTTTCGACCTCAGCCAACTTTTTGGCGGCATTCGACATGGCGTATTGCGTCAGGCTTACGTCTGATTGCCCGCCGCCTGTCTCAAGGGGAACAAGGTCCATAAAGCAGATCGGACACTTCCCGGGATGAGGAAGCTTAATCTGCGGATGCATGGCGCACGTCCAAAGGGCGGGTTTTTTTGCATCTTTGGCCGGTTTATCAGCATCATGATCGTGTTGATCCGCTACGGAAACTCCCGTTTGAGTTGCAGCAGGCTTGGTCTCGTCGCCTGACGGCCAATAGTGGCCTATCGCAAACGCCATAACTATCAGGCCTACAACAAGAATCTTTTTTCCACGAGTTGTGTATAAAAAATCGAGAATCGCCTTTCCGCGATCTCCGGACAATAAATCTTTCAAATCGGTTGGATTCATACTCTGCACCTCGCGGCCAAAAGAGCATCAACATTGGTCCGGGAGAAATCTTGGAGATTTACTTTGCGCTGGGAGGAAATCTTTCTAAGACAGGGACTCCCCACTTCAAGAATTCTAATAAGGCTTGTCCACAAGCGCAACTGAAAAGAATTAAGTAAAGTAACCCCCCAGTTACGAGTGGGCTGTGGCTTGTCATTGCGAGGAGTGAAACGACGAAGCAATCCCCCAAGCTGGAGATTGCTTCGCTCCGCTCGCAATGACAGTATTCGACCGCTCGTAACTGAAGGAAGACTAAGTGAGGTCGTGCTGTGTTTCATTTGTTCAAAGTCAATGGTCCGCATTGGATGCATGTCAGTAATTTTCTCGCACTATTCATTCTCGGAAATCGGTCCGCTCTTCCCGGACATAATCAGGGGAAAAGCGAACCGTATTCGACCGATACTTTTTACCAAAGGCTTCCAAATCTCAGGTACTGGTGTCCCATTAGTTGTAATTTTCATTGCGGAAAACAAATTTGATGGAACAGCCGCTTGAACCACTGCGGGTTGCGCGTGCAAGGGCAAATGTGAAGATGCTGCTTTGCCCGTGCCTTTAGGAACTTGCAGCGCGGGAGCTGCGGTCTTCGGCCCGACTGCGCAGCAATTCGGGCTGGGCGCTGCGGCTTTCACTTGGCCTGCACAACAATTCGGGGCAGGTGCCTCTGATTTCGGCCCAACTGCACAGCAGTTCGGGGCCGATGTGGCCGGTTTCATTTGGCCCGCACAGCAACCCGGGACGGGAGCGGCCGCTTGAGTCTTGCCTGAACAGCAACTCGGGAGTGACCCCGCTTGTGGCATGGCAGGTGCCCGACCGTAAGATGCATTTCCGCCACAGCAGCTTCCCGTCGAAACTTGATAGTTGGCAGTTTTACTATGAGCACCGCATCCACACGGTCCGGAAGCCGCGGCTACCGGATTAGTCTGCGGAATGGCTCTTTGTACAGGCACAGCCGCGGCCGGGAAGTACGTCATCGGAGGCTGAGCCTGCTGCCTGTAGGTATTCCTCGGCGCTACCGGAGCTGTGTTGCCCGCCTGTGGCACAATCGGAAAAAGCCCCGATTGTGGTGCTTGGCCCTGCTTTGGATCGCAGCAGCTAGGCGCTGCATGGATTGTCGTAACCAGAAGCAAACCCGCCAATAAAACCAAACTGACTAAAGCTATCGTCTTCACAAGATTTCTCCTTATTCTAATAGAGCCACTGGTTTTGCTCTCAGTGGCAGTCCTTGTAATTACACAACCGCACGCATCATCTGATGCTCCAAAAGCGTGCCGTCCGCAACTTCAACCAGCCGATGACTGTAATCCGCGTTCTTCCTGCTATGCGTCACCATGACTATTGTCTGACCTTCTGAATTGAGCTGTGTGAGCAGATTCATCACTTCCGAAGAGTTCCGGGAATCAAGATTTCCGGTGGGCTCATCCGCGAAAAGTATGGGCGGTTCATTGACCACAGCTCTTGCGATTGCAACCCGTTCCTGCTCGCCGCCGGAGACCTGGTTGGGCAGGCGATGGGCCTTGTCTTTAAGACCTACCCGTTCCAATGCCGCCAATGCCAGCGTCTGTTTGTCGGCTTCGGAATGATGCGTTACTGCCAACGGGAGCTGAACGTTTTCCAAGACATTCAAATAGGGGATGAGCTGAAACGATTGGAAAATAAAGCCCATGAACTCACGCCGGAAATCCGCCCGTTTGTCCGTACCCAGTTTGTATATGTCAATTCCTCCGATTACGATTTCACCGGTCGTAGGACTCAGGAGGCCTCCCAGCATGGAAAGAAACGTACTCTTGCCTGCACCCGATTCTCCCATAATCGAAATAAATTCACCTTGCTCGATAGATAGATCGATCCCTCGGACAGCCGTCACTTTGCCGGCGCCTTGGCCGAATTCTTTAACAATTTGATTTGCTATGATGTAACTCATTGAAAAGCCTCCTTATAAAGTGCGCAGAGCTTCGCTTGGATCCATCCTCGAAGCAGTCATGGCGGGATAGATCGAGGCCAACAGACCTATAACTATCGCAAGAAAGACCGCTCCCGCAGCCACAAAAGGATCGATAGAAAAATGGGGCATTTCCTCGGTCAGGAATGAGAGAAGCGCTTGAGTTGTTGCGATTCCGACGACATAGCCGGCGATCCCGGCCAACAACGACACGATAAGGGCTTCCAACAGAATAATCTTCATTATGTGAGTTCTTCGGAATCCGATTGCGCTGAATATGCCGATTTCTCTCGTGCGCTCGGTTACGCTGGCCATCATTGTCACAAAAACGACCATAGAGCCCACCAGCAGCACCAAGCCTGAAATACCAAGAGAGAATTTGCGGAAGCTGTGCAAGGTATCCATACGTCCGGCAACGACTTGCTGGACCGCGGTAACCTTCGCTGTGGGCATTTTTTCCGCTATCTGACCGACTATGTCCGCAATAGGGCAATTCTTGCAAAGAGCCGCCACTTCGACCATGCCTATTTTCCCTTGTTTACCGAAAACGTGCTGGGCGACTGGAAGCGCCATGAATAACAGATTGTCATCTTGTGAACCTGTGGGCTCCAGGATCCCGGACACGAAGAATTTCTTCCCGTTTATTTCCAGGGGAGAACCACGATTCAACGAGAACCGGTCCGCGGCTTCTTTACCCAGTATGATGTCGTTAGGGGATGAGGGCGCTTCGCCGGTAATTTTCCACCACTTCTTCAGCGACAACTCTTGGTCGAAATCTACTCCCACGACTAAAGCTTTCTGATCTTGCTTTTCAAAGACCGCAAAAACCTTGGGGCTTATTATCCTGAGATTGGCAGCCATGGGGATAGTAGCAATTTTGGCCACATCTTCCTGGGAGATTTCTTTCGTATCGAATGAGAGTCCTCCCAGATTCAAGCCGCCGTATGTAAGCGATAATCCCTCGGACTTGGGAGTTATTATTATGTTTGCCCCGAACTCATCCATTTTATGAGCAATGTCTTCTTCCAAGGTACTGGTGGTAGTCAGGAGCGCTACTACAGCGGCCACTCCGACCAACAGGCCCACGACAAGAAAGAAGACTTTGGCTTTTCTACGCCGCAGATTATTTAAGGCGATATCACGTAATCTCATGGAAACCTCCTACTGAAAGAATCGCAGTCCGGACATTACATCTTCTTGGGTGATAATTATGTTGCCGTCCTTAACGGTCCTCTTCAGGGCAGAAGGATTGCAGCCGCCAGTGACAACGTTGACCTTATCCGTGCGGAACTTCATGCCGCAGTTGAGACAAACCATGTCATGCGCCTGCTGAACGTAACCTTTTTTTGATTTCCAACAAACGTCACAAGCATCAAATGCCGCTCGGATTGTGCCGTCAGTGCTCTTGACCACAAAGAAGCGAATTTTCTGGTTAGCGGACGGGCTGAATTGAAAATATTTGGCTTTCCCATCCTGAAAGGCAGTTGCAGGAAAGCTGAAAACTCCATTCGCAGGCTTAACTTCTTGGGCAGGCACGGAAAAATTCCAGGCCATGGCCCCGGAAACCGCTGTGAAAATCATAAGAGCTGTTAAAGCCGCAACGACCATAGCGACGACGAAATTTTTGCTGATATTTTCGTATTTCATTTTTTATCCTTTCTCTTAATTAGTAATGAAAGCGGCTTTCCAGCCCTATTGGAACAAAAGGTTCTTTAATTCGGTTTCGCCGGAAACCATGCGGGGCCAGAATGTCTTCCAATCCTCCTGACCTGCTATGGACCGCACCTGCTGCTTGATGGCAGGGTCGACTATTTCCACATCGGAATCCTTGAAGAGAGCGCCTGCCCATTCAAGAGTTTTGCGTTTCCTTTCTTCAGAATTCTGAACACCTTGAACAACGTGTTCGTCCAAAAGCTTTCGCAGCGCGAGCCTCTGGGCCATTATCTGTAAGAACTTTTCCCGCGAACCAAACCTGGAAATGTTCTGTTGCTGGAGTTCTTCGGGGGAAATTCCCTGCTTCTTGGCAATAATTGCGATCTCCTCATCTATTTCGTTAGGTTGAACCACAACTGTTTTCGAGTCGGCAGCCTGAAGCAGAATTTCCTTACCCACTACTGAAAAAAAGGCGGACGCTTGATCCGTTTTGACCTTGGGATCGTCAACCACCATGGGTGTTTTCATATCTTTGCCGAAAATAGGTTTTCCATTGACTTTCGCTACCAACGGATCGTCGATTCCGCCAGCGGAAGGCTTGAAAGTCCCATCCAATATTGTGGGATAGCCAGCCTTGACTATCGCCCCCTTGATTTCATCGGGATTGGTCCGATTATTTCGGAATTTCACCATCACGTCCTGACCGGCCAGGCTCACGTCGGTCTTAACGACTCCGGGCAGCTTTTCCGTAACTTCTGTGACGGTGATAACACACGCGGGGCAAACCATCTTGTTTACAGCAAAACGCGATGCCACTACCTCGCCGGCCACAAGCCGGTAACCTCCGTAGACTCCCCCGGCAACGACAAGGAGCAGGACCAACCCTATGATTCCCTTGCGCAATTTGCCTAGAGAAACTTTACGATCTTCCCGGTCAAGTGTTTCGAGATCAATCTTCTTCATTTGTCTGTCTGAAGACATGCTTTCACTCCTGATTTTCTTTTCATCCAGGACAATTGGATAATGAGTTGAATAAATGGACGCGCGATCCGGAGTTTCCCCGAATCTCTCGGGTTAAACTACAGAAGAACGCTCAAGAATATAAAAGGTGAGATTAACAGCGGAGGTTGCAGGTCCGGAGACCGATGGGGGCGCCGCGACAATCTGAATTTGCTGAAGCCGCAGAGACGTAGACTACGTCTGGTGAAGAGAAAACAGCCGATATGACTGGAACGCCTATTGAATTTCGTATATCCGTTTCGGGTGTTACGGTTCCTGAGAGCGCCACGATCTGCATCTGCTCCAGGCAGCGGCATACTCGACACTCTTTCTTTATTGTATTACCCGAACAGCACGAACGGTCGGAAGCTGAATCTGACGATGATACCGGCCCTACGTGTCCGGAACCGGTTGCGCAACAAGGCCGCATTTTTTTGGAATTGGAGGCGGGATCCGGCGAACTTTTGCTCTCACAGCAAGGGCGGGCTTTTGCTTTCTCCACAACCGCATGTTTAGCCAATCCCTTGCAGCAGCACGGTAAGGCAAACGCCGGCACGGCAGTGACACCCACCAAACAACAGCATACGATAAGAGCGATTGAACGTTTCAAATTAGATCCTGACGGGAACAGCCCGATTCCTTAGTAATATAGTCTACTAACTTTTTCTCTAAAGTCAAGGAGCCCTACCGGAAAATGAGGCGATGATTGCCTCCAGGAGCATAATTTCGACTCCCGAGCACCGGCTCGGAAATCTCATACTAAAATAAGTTACCACCGCCGGAGAAAGTTCCCGCGAAATTTTTTTCAAGAGATTCCCTGGAAAATGTGTTGAATGCGATTTCCACTGGTTGCGAGCCGATCATATAATTTTTTTGACTCTGGGCAGTGCCTTCGCCAACTTGTCATTGCGAGGAACGAAGCGACGAAGCAATCTCAGTATCTAATCCACAGATTCCACAGATGTGCGCAGATGAGAAAACATATGTTTGCTGGCTTCTTGAATCTGTGATCGTCTGAGAAATCTGCGGATCGATTTCTCTGGTTTTAAAGGCTTATAGTTTGTCAATGAAGCTTCGGAACTTCCGGAAATATTCTCGGTGACAGGTATCGGGCTACGCGGGGGACCGGGTTTGTCATTGCGAGGAGTGAAGTCCCGCGGAATGCGGGATGGCAATCTCGGATTTGGTACGGTCACAGCGCCCAACGTGTCATTGCGAGGAGTGAAACGACGTGGCAATCTCGGATTTTATACGGCCCCGCATGAGAAATAGAGATTGCTTCGCTGCGTTCGCAACGACAGGCCTCGGATTATACGCTGGCTATGACAGCCCCCAGCGTGTCATTGCCGCACTCTTTCCTGGCTTCGGTAGCGGCGCCGGCCTCCGCGCCGATCGTTTGCCAGCGTTTGTCATTGCGAGGAGTGAAACGACGTGGCAATCTCAGTATCTAATCCACAGATTCCACAGATGATAAAATAAGTCAGGATTCGGGGTCAGGTCTTGAAATGATAGTTTTCCTGGGAAAAGGGGACATTCTTCTTTTTTGCCACTGTTCCCGGTGGGGCTCGGGGCCTCTAGATAGGGCAGACGCGGGGGTCTTCCCCTACAAATGCCGCGATGTTACGATTGAAAATCGAATTCGTGCCATATCCGCTTGTTGTTCGCGGACACAGAGAAAAGGGCGACCGCCGGTCGCACCCTACAGCAGCGTCGATGAATCACCCTGCCGATAGGTTGCACGATTCTGTGGCACACCTCAAACAGTTTAGAGTTTTTGGGGGAGGGGTCGGGCCCACTCGGCGTGGAGCCAACATGCATCTTGAGGCCGAGAGCCTTCGATATAGCACGATGCCCGGTTATGCATGGTCGCCGTGCGCGGAGCACCAGAAAAAGCGGGTTCCCGATGGCCTTCTCGGGGCCCTATTCCCGGTGGTTTTCTTAGCGCCTCTATTGCAGACACATTGTGCCGTTCCCGACATGCTAGCCCCCAACGTGTCATTGCGAGGAGCGAAGTCCCGCGGAACGCAGGATGGCAATCTCGGATTCTGTTCGATCATGTGTAGAATAGAGATTGCTTCGCCGCGCTCGCAATGACAGGCGTGATACGCTCGCAATGACAGGCTCCGTATGATACGCTCAATGACAGGTCTCTTATTATAGAAACCAAATTTTTGCTTGGAGCCAAACATGGGTTGTGCTGCGCCAAATCCAATGCATTGGGAAGACCTTAGAAGCCGCTCGCTGGAAGACATTTTGCACCGGCCCGGAGTTGAAGCCTCTGCTGATAACAAAGCCTATGAGGTGCAATTCTTGAATTCGGTCTATCGCGTGGATCCGGTCCGGGAGCAAATCACAGAAGTGAAGCCTAATCCTCAGCGCGGATTAACTGAAGAGTTTCAGATCCTGTTGATACGCTATCTGATAGCCAAGAATCCGGGTCCCCCGGATGGCAAGGAGGTCAGTGAAAAAGATTTTCCTGGAGGGGTCACATTCTTTCAAGGGCCGCACACACTGCATACTGCGCCAATTACAGAGTTTTACGGCAACGATCCCGATGGATTCGAGGTTCGCTGCCGGGAATTGGGGGCCGTTCCCGTACCTCATGGGGACAAGGCCATGCGCTTCTTGCCCTTCCCCACTATTCCGGTGACGTATGTGTTGTGGAGGGCTGATGAAGAATTTCCTGCATCCGTATCAGTGCTCTTTGATAGCTCGATCGCGCGTTGGTTTGAATTGGATATGATATTTACATTGGTGCTTGTAACAACCGAAAGGATTATGAACCGATAAGGTTTAAAAGCGCACACCTGTCATTGCGACCCCGTTGAAAAACGGGGGAAGCAATCTCTATTCTACGCATGACCGTACCAAATCCGAGATTGCCATCCCGCGTTCCGCGGGACTTCGCTCCTCGCAATGACACGTTGTGGGCTGTGGCCGTACCAAATCCTGAGATTGCTTTCCCGGAAATCGATCCGCAGGTTTCGCAGACGAACGCTGATTCAAGAGACCGGCAAACGTATGCCATTATCGCTTGAGTTCAAAGGTCTCGTGTTTTCTCATCTGCGGCCATCTGTGGAATCTGCGGATTAGATAAATTCAATGGCCTTCAATTGTTCATGCCACTCATTGAAGAACATGAGTAGCCAGATTTTATGCGCGTGATCGGCCTTTCCTCTCAAATGTTCCGCCCAGAGCCGTTCCACATCGGTTTTATCAAAGAAATTGTGCCGAGAATCCATAAGCCTCTGTTCGGTCCAATTCCTCAGGTCGCCTTGGAACCATCGTCCCAGCGGTACCTGGAATCCGGTACTTGGACCTCTTAAGAATCGGCTCCGGCACGTAATCTCGGGCCACGTCTCGGAGAATCCTTTTAGTAGTCAAGCCCTTGAGCTTAAAGTCGAGCGGCATTCGACAGGCCAGTTCGACGATTCGGTAGTCGAGCAAAGGGCTGCGGACTTCCAGCGCGTGGGCCATGCTCATGCGATCCGACTTGGTGAGTATATCCTCGGCCAGATACGTATACATATCTGTGAACATCATGTGACTTACCGGGTCGAGACCCAAAAATTCTCTGGAGGCAGAAATCACCGGGTCCGCATTGATGTCATAGTTTATCCCGGTGAGGCTATGGGCTTGATTCAATGAAAAAGTCCTGGGGATCACCGCAAGTGGTTCTTCGCGTATCCGGCGGGACGCGGACGAGAATAGTTTAAGTTTCTTTGTTAAACTCGTCCCGTAATAATCGGTGGTTGCCGGGAGCCGATCGATAATCGGCTCGATTAGTCTCTCCCGAAGCAGAGCGGGCAGGCGATCATAAATCAGATCCAAGCGCCGCGCCAAGTACCGCTCGTATCCGGCAAAAAGCTCGTCTCCGCCGTCTCCGCATAAAGCAACAGTGACATGTCTCCGGGTTTGTTTGGATAAATACCAGGTTGGTATTGCAGAAGAATCACCAAACGGCTCACCGAAGTGCCGTATCAATTGCGAAAAGACCTTTTCGATTTCGTATTCCACCGGGTAGGATCTGTGTTCCGTTCCGATAAAGGATGAAGCTAGATCCGACCAGGTGGATTCATCATGGGTAGTCCCGGGAAAGGATATGCTGAATGTTTTGGTTTTCTCTGAACTGTTCCTCTGCATTAAAGATGTGATCAGAGTCGAATCCAAGCCGCCGCTCAAGAAGGATCCGAGAGGAACATCCGCAATGAGACGCAACTTGACAGCATCTGAAAGCAATTCTTCGAGCAACTTTGATTGGGCCTGATAATCCGATGCCTCCAACGGCGTGGGCGGGGCCCAATATCGGCTTACAGCCAGCCCGTTCGCGTCAAACATCGCCATATGAGCGGCCGGCAGTTTGTTTATGTGTTGAAAAATAGTATGAGGCGCGGGAATAAAATCGTACAGCAGATATTCCATAAGCGACTGATCCCAAATCTGTCTCGGCACTACCGCGTCCTGAAGCAAAGAAAAAAGCTCCGACGAAAAACTGAGCCTGCCTTTTTGAAAACAGTAGTACAGCGGCTTCTTACCCATCCTATCGCGCGCGAGAAAGAGCCGTTTTTGACGTTCATCCCAAATGGCGATGCTGAACATACCGTTCAAATCATCAAGCATGGATTCTTGCTTTTCGAGATAAAGTTCCAGAACCACTTCGGTATCCGATGTAGTTCGAAATCTATGACCAAGGGATTCCAAACGAGACCGGATTTCCTGAAAATTGTATATTTCCCCATTGAAAACAAGAGCTGTCATTCCATCCTGCGAGATCATGGGCTGTTTGGCCGATTCAGAGAGATCCAATATTGAAAGACGCCTGTGCCCGAAAATGCAGTCCCTGTATTCGTGAATTCCTCCAGTATCAGGTCCTCGATGAAGCAGGGCCTGAGTCATGGCTTCCACCGAATGCACATTGGAATTGCCTGTCAGATCAACTATTCCGCTTATACCGCACATTATGGAGTCGCCTCCTGAGCTAATTGCGCCAATTCACCATGAGGGCCTAACGATTCCCACCGGAGTCTATCGACAGCTACTGTGTTTGTATAGATCCGGCACAAGGGGGTATTGAACAGCCCAACCCATACCAAATTGTATACAATTAGCATTGTAATCCTTGACATTTGTTTAAATTTATGAAAGTAACTCATTCAACACCGGCTGTAACATTCCGCAGCCATGGAGCTTTGCTTAAACAGTTGAGGGAGTGTTAATGCTGCACGTCAAATGCCCGGAATGCGGATATATCCAAACTCTGTCTGAAGAAAGATTCTTATCCATATCTGATAATTTTCTCAACTGTCCACACTGCAATGCCAAGGTTCCAAAAGAATGGGCGCCTCAGCAAGAGGAATCGGTGCCGGAAGAAGCTCGCCATAAGATGCTCGCCTTTTCCAAACGGATTCTCAACGGTCGAGATATCCGTCTCGAAGTCGTATATGCACTGGAATCTCTTGTTCGGCATTACGGACCTACAGAGGAAACCAACAAAGCGCTCGGGATCGGATATGCATCGGTGGGAGAGCACCGCAAAGCCGAGGAATTCCTGGTCCGGAGTCTAGAGGATACGCCTGGAGATCCTGAAGTACTTCATAACCTATTCCGCTCGTTATTAGCGCAGAAGAAATTTAGAGACGCTGCGGATACAGGCGCGACCCTTTTGCAGACTGTGGGCCAGGCTATTGACGACGAAGATGTGGCCGGTATCGCCTTGGCCCTTATTGAAATAGGCGAAAAGGATGAGGCTCAGGAGCTGTTCAATTCGCATCCCAAACTGGACGTGCGGAATCCTTTGGTCAAACAGGTGCGCCGTAAGCTGGCGCATGGTCCTGGAGCCGGACTTCGAGGACTGTTCAAAACCGGGTCCGCTGTCCGGTGGCTTAGAGAGATAGTGCACGGGGATGGCCATGATAGACCCCTGGATGAGCCAAAACCTATTATAAAAACCGATGGTCCCAAAACCGATGCTGATTTACCACCGGCGCGTCTTGGTAGCTCGCCGGGTGCTCAACAACCGGTTACCACAAAGGATTCACCCAATAATGCACTAGTCGAATATTGGATCTATACCCCGGAAACAGAAGTCCCGGAATGGGACCGTATTACGGATCGGCTTACCGATAACAAATTGCGTCAAGAAGAGAACGAGCGCTGCCTGGTCTTCCTGGACATGTTTATCCAGAATAATGCTTTGGCGGTGGAGTATATCAGTAAGGCGGATGCGAAAGAATTTTTTGACTATCCTGAAGAGATCATTCCGCACAATTCCAGGGAAGTATCTGACGGGGACCGCCGAATTCTTCGGGAAGCCGTTACGATAGTCCGACTCAAGTTATCATTGGCCAAATTTTCAGGCACGAGTCACTTGGGCTTTATGGTTCGGTTGGCAGAAGCCGTCAGGTCCCTAACTTCCGGAGTAGTCCAAGACGCCGTAGCCCATATTTTGTGGGGCACGGAAGCCTGGACAAAAATGGCCGAGAATCCGGATGCATTCCCGATAGAATCACACGTCCAATTCGAAACCTTGGATGAAGGCGAGAGGCTGCTTTGGATTCATACTCACGGTATGCAGAAATTCGGATTGCCTGACATGGAAATGGAGGAAGTGCCCTCTCAATTGGCCACTCCTGCTCGCGCTATAATGACTTTGGCCGCGCAATCTCTGTTGTCCATGCGGAATCGGGGAAAAGACCTTCAACAGCCATTAGTACTTCAGGGAACACCTCTGCTTCTGGGGTTTCAGACGCGCCCGAGTGACGAAGAAGGGCATTTTCCGACAGGGAGCCTAAAGTTAATCCCTTATAGCCCCGGCGACGATCCACTAGATCCGGTTAAGATAGCCAATGTTCTCGAGGAATTTGTAATGCATCTACCCGCAGATTCATCCGGCCCCGCGAAGAAAAACAAGAGCGAACCGGTCCGGAAGGATGACGAATCGAATAGACTGAAACAGAATCTGCTTGACGGCCATAAAAGAGCCAGACAGGAATTGTCTATTTTCAAAAAAAGCTTCCAAAAGGGTGGGCACGACCGGCGCGTCTATGCAGTTAAGATCGGTTTCCCGGCGCAGGGCGGCCAATTCGAGTGGATGTGGGTATCATTGAATACCTGGCAAGGAGAATTTTTGGCCGGACACGTCGAGAACGTGCCGTTATTGCGAAAAGACCTCGAAAAAGGAAGTTTGATAAAAATAAGCGAACGGGAAATTTTTGACTGGGTGATAACTCGGGAGGGAAAAGTCCTTCAGGGCGGTTATACCGAGCGCATTGCCGGATGACAATCCCCAACGTGTCATTGCGAGGAGCGCTAGTCCCGCGGAACGCGGGATGGCAATCTGAGTATCTAATCCGCAGATTCCACAGATGTGCGGAGATGAGAAAACACGAGACGTTTGATCACGCGTAGGATGCGGTAAACCAAGTGCACCGCATCGGTCGAGTACATTCTCTGAATTCAATTCAATGCGTGGCATACCTTCAACAGGCCCGGCCAATGGATACAAACCCCGTCGCGCATATTCCTGAAAATTTGGGTACGGCTACTCAGCCACATACCGAACTCATCTGGCCACATTACTTTTCCTCGAGCGATGCGGTTCGCTCCGCTCACCACATCCTACGGGCTCGGGGTGCAGGTTTGTCATTGCGAGGCCGTCAGGCCGTGGCAATCTCGGATTTGTACCGGTTAGGCGTGGAATAGGGATTGCTTCGCTGCGCTCGCAATGACAGGGCCTCAGGTTACGGGGTCGCTATGACAGGCGTGGGGTTACCCGCTCGCAATGACATTCTTTGGCCGTCTGTAACTGAACGATTACCGTTTTTGGATCAAATTTCATTCAGCCGCATTATCCGGCATCGTAAAATAGAATTTAGATCCAACACCAACCTTAGACTCTACCCAGACACGTCCTCGATGACGCTCGACAATTTTCTTAACAATTGCCAATCCCATGCCGGTTCCGTGAAAAGGCCCTTTCTTATTAAGTTGCTGAAAAATAACAAAAATACGATCGAAATATTTCGAATCGATTCCAATCCCATTATCTTCCACTGAGAAAACCCATTCACTCCCTTGCTTTTCTACCGACACATGGATTTTGGACGATTCGGAAGGACCAAATTTCACCGCGTTGCCTATTAAATTTTGAAAAATTTGTAAAAGCTGTGTGGAATCGCACTTAATAATGGGCATTTGATCGTGAGTGATTTTCGTTCCGTTCTGGTTTATGAGGTCTGACAAGTTTAAGATCGACTGATTTAATACCTCTTCAACGATGACCGGCTCGAATGATTGACCGCGAGTCGTCACTCGAGAATAGGTGAGCAGGTCTAGGATTAGAGCTTTCATTCTCTTCGCCGCATCGACGGCATAATAAATCAATTGATCGGACTGCGCTCCCAATTTGCCTTTATTTGTTTCTTGGAGCATTTGCAGAGCAGTTGCTACGCTTCGTAATGGTTCTTGCAGATCGTGCGAGGCCACGTTAGCGAAGTGCTCAAGATCTGCATTGGATCGCTGCAAATCGGCCAATGTGCGGTTGAGAGTATCTTCCGCTTGCTTGCGTTCGGTGATGTCTATGCCCATCTCCAGAATGAGCAAAGAGCCATCCGTGTCGGTAAAGGGAAAGTCGAATACATCGTAATTGCGGCCATCCGGGCCGGTCCACTCCCAATGATGAGGAGCGCTTGTTTCGATAACCCTGTACGATTCGCAAATCTCGCACGGTTCGGTTCTGTTAAAGAGGAACTCAAAACATCGTTTACCCCGTGATTCCCCGAAGCGCTCCCGGAAAACGCGATTAGCAAAGGAAACACGATAAGCAGTTGTCAAAAGCACCACATACGCGGGCAGTGTCTCCAGAACACCATAAAGTCGCTGTCGTTCCGCGGCGATAGCATTGACCGCTTCGTTCAGTTCAGCAGTCCTCTCTTCCACACGGAGTTCAAGTTTGTCTTTCGACTCCCGCAAGGCCTCTTCCGCGAGTTTACGCTCGGTTATGTCGGTTACGCTGACAACTGCAAGGAGAGGATTGCCAACGCTATCCACAGCGAGACTGCCGCCGTATAACCAAACGCGCTTCCAGTCGCTGCCCGGGCGCCGAATGTGAATCTCCCAATTTCTCAGTGTCTCGCCTGCCAGAATACGAGCCAGCGGCCATTGCGTCAGAGGCAGAATTTGCCCGTCAGAATTGGAAAGTTCAAAGATTCCCTCGAATTCGGGGAGACTTCGCCGGCACTCATCCAGACTCTTGAAACCGTGCATTTCAATGGCCGCCTGGTTCCAGTGATAGAGTTTCCCGTCCAGGTCGGAAATTACCAAGCCTTCAGTGAGATGCTCCAATACCGTGCGGAGTTCCTCCAGATGCTGCTCGTTCTCTTCTTCCGCCTCCTTGCGCTTGAGGATACTAGCTTCCAGGTCACGGCTCTTTTCCTGCTCTTTCCGGTAAAGACGTACATATGCCCAGAGCAGGCCGAATAGAACAATTATGCCACCAATAATGGCCAGCAGCCGTGACGTATACCACATGGGGGTATAGCGTTTCGTAGTCATCAGTATGCCTACCGAATTATAGAACAGGAGCAGCAGGTCAAGAGCGATATAACCGGTTAGTATGTCACGGGATCGAAGGTAGTATCGAGTAAAGGTCACGGTACCCGTTGCATATAGAATGCCCACTACTCCCACGATGACCAGCTGCAGGAGAGTAAATGTCCCGCCCGGGCCAATCATTGACGGTAGGTAATCTTCAAACGATATCAGCAGCACATTAGCTAATGTGGTCAGAACGAGCCAACTCACGACCGACCACGTCCAGCTTCTCCCCTTTAACGAATGTGCTCCGGGCCAACGAACTGTAACCCCCACAATAAGTAGTACGCTGAACACAATTTGCGCGATTGAGAATAATCCATGCGGCGGTTCCCGGTATAAATCCTATTACCTGGCGGCCGTCAGCATGAAGTCCGGGCCAAGACAGGATGTAAAACACGTTGAAAATGGCAATGGACGCAAATGCGATACCGATCCAATATGTAACCGGGTTCCGTAGGGCTCGATGACTCCCCAGTGCTAGGAACGCAATAGTAATGGACTCAAGCACCACAAATCCATGGATCATCGGGACGAACATGGGGATCTCGGCCAGGGTCATCTCCCATTCCCGCAAAAAATACAGGCCTATGTACAAGGCTCCAAAAGCCGCGGCTGTGCCCACGACTATACGGAAAAGTATGTCAGCCCTCCCGGCCGAAGAATCAGATTTAGCGGTGAACATATATGGAATTCCTATTACTTGAGAGCGATTCAGGCCTAACTTCTTTGGTGATTTCATTATATACCACTTCGCTTCGTCCTTGTGAAACCTTAATAATTGTGGCATTTTCTACTGGAAGGTTGGTGTAATGATACTTGATAAGATCGTAAATTTTATCCAGGGTAAGACGTCGCTTATATATTTGATATCCGAAGAGGAGGAGCGGGTCGAAAGACTTGTAGCATCCGCTGCTAAAAAAGCTTCCGCCGGACAGCTCCAACTATATGTTTGGTCTTGCTTGTATGGGCTAACGCGTGGAAAAGAGGTCCTGGAAAAAACTACAGATATTACGCAGGCTCTTGGGACCTTCATGAGAATCAAAGAGCCTTCCCTGCTTATCTGTAAGGACCTTCACCTTTTCCTGAACGGAAATAATCCTCAACTTCTGAGACAATTAAAAGATTGCGCCCGCGTGTTACGCTCCAGCCGTAACAAAATCTTTTTCGTCTGTCCTTTTTTGAACCTGCCTCAGGAGCTTTATTCAATTTTTAAGATAGACGATGTGCCGCTCCCCGCTTATGAGGAACTCGAGAGAATTTTGGAATCGTGCATTCGGGAAAGTCCCGCCAAAGAATCGCTAACCCAATCACTCAATGGTAACCTCAGAGATAAAATGATAAGGGCAGCCATGGGATTTGTTGCCAATGAGGCCCAGGACGCGTTCCACGCCGCGGTTACGAACAGAACCACGATTACGGTTGATGCGGTGGATATTGTCACTCGAGCAGAAACAGGCGCTGGTCAGGAAAAGTGGTGTACTGGAATTTGTCAGCGCGCAGGCTGGGTCATGGGAAATCGGGGGTCTCGTTAATCTCAAAAAATGGCTCGAAGAGCGTGGCGACGCGTTCAATCCCGAGGCTGCAAAGCATGGTTTGACCGCTCCTAAGGGGATTCTCGTCATGGGGGTCAGTGGATGCGGCAAAAGTCTTTGTATAAAGGCTATCGCGTCCTATTGGAGGCTACCTCTTTTGCGGCTTGACATGGGCAAAATTTACGACGGTCTTGCCGGACCTCCGGAAGAAGCCATGCGCAAGGCCATCAAAACAGCCGAGGCTGTGGCGCCGTGCGTCTTCTGGATTGACGAGATAGAAGCAGGAATCGCAAACCAGCAGCAAAAAAAGGAAGGCGGGAAAGAGGCGAGGGTGCTGGCGCTTTTTCTAACCTGGATGCAGGAGAAGACCGCTCCAGTATTTGTCGGGGCTACCGCGAATGAAGTGGAGGTGCTTCCACCGGAAATCCTTCGCAAGGGCAGATTCGACGAACTTTTTTATATGGGGCTTCCATCCAAGGATGAGAGACTTCAAATAATCACGATCCACATGCGCAAAAGAAATGTGGATCCGTCCCGTTTTGATATGAAGTACCTGGCTACTTCCACCGAGGGGTTAAATGGCGCGGAAATCGAGCAAGGGGTGATTTCCGCTCTGTTCGAAGCAAAATCAAGAAATGAAGAACTTACGGAACATATACTGGCCAATGGGTTCAGGAATATTGTGCCGCTCTCCAGAACAATGCGGGAACGGATACAGAAGATCGAGTCTTGGGCTCGCGATAGGGCAATGAAAGCTTCCCTCGATGCATTTGATCGAACCAGCTAGAGAAGGAGCAAAATTCTTTTCAGTTTATGAGGCAAAGCTATTCTATGGGGGTTCTCAACAAAATAGCGAAAAAGAAAACGATTTGGTGGCGATGGCATTTTGCCGCACCGGTCTTGGTAGGACAGGCATCTTGCCTGTCATGTTTTGGTAGGATGGGGCTCTTGTCCGTCCGATTTAATAGACGGGCTGGAAGCCCATCCTACCGGGATTACAGGCAAGAGAAACTGTCTCAGAATTCTTCGTGAACCCTAAGTCGTGCCACGACATCAATGCAGAGACGGAACCCACCGGATGTCGTATGTTGTTGCAATTGGCGGTAGATGGCAAACAGCCACTGATAGGGGCGCCGCTTGCTGCGCCCTTTCTGGGCAGGGCAAGCCCTGCCCCTACGGCGGCATCGTGCTACGATTTTGGCAGATAAGATAATTTTCCTGGTTCCCAGGCTCCGCCTGGGAACCCATATATTCCGGGCTCTGCCCGGTAACTATCTGGCATTCTGGTCTATAATGGAGGCGGAGCCTCCAGGTCATGCATTCCCAGGCGGAGCCTGGGAACGAGAAGTGTGGGCACGATGTTTTCTCGATTCTGAGTTTGGAGACAGCCTCTCCATGCCCGGTGGTTAATTGGCGGGCAGGGATACGGCCCTTACTTTTGGATTTTTCCGATCGCGCGGGATTGAATCGGGTTCATAAAACAATTGGGGAGGTTGTCCCGATGGGCGATTCATCATCCGAGTGTGCTTTTTGTAACATTGTCCAAGGCAAATCTCAGGCTGATATTGTGTATGAAGATGAAGCCGTTGTCGCTTTTTGGGATGCCAGGCCGCAGTATCCGATACATATTCTTTTTGTTCCTAGACGACACATTGCAACTTTTAATGACATCGGTCCTGAAGACGCAATCCTGTCGGATATCGGTCAGGCCATCCAGAAGATAGCGCACCAAATGGGGGTCGCTGACACCGGGTACAGGGTCTTGTTCAATGTTAATCGCGGGGGAGGACAAGTGATCTTTCACCTGCACTGCCATTTGCTCGCCAGAGAAGCTCCACATCAGCGCGTAGGCGCCTGTAGTATAGCTGAGGGCCACTACATGAACGATTGTGTGTTTTGCAAGATCATACAGGGCGAAATCCCTGCTGAGAAGGTATATGAAGATGAGCTGGTAGTCGCCTTTCACGACGCCTATCCGGCTTCGCCGATTCACATTCTTATTGTCCCGCGGCGGCATGTGCCCACGTTCAACGATATTCCCGAAGGGGATCAGATTCTTACCCATATGGGCGAGATCGCCAGAAAAATCGCTCAGGATCTTGGGGTGGCGGAATCGGGTTATCGGTTCTTCGTAAACGTGAACCGTGGTGGAGGCCAGGTTGTGTTCCATCTTCATGCGCATATCGTGGCTGGAAACGATTTCGGCACGTTCATGATCAAGTTGGCAATCGGCTGTGCCATAGTTTGGCGAAGACTGGTAAATCTCGTTCGAAAGAAATGAAGTGCACCCGGGCTACCTGCGTAGCCATCCCTGACGGCCTCGCAGTGGCAAACGCTGTCATTGCGAGCGAAGCGAAGCAATCTCTATTCTCAGGGCCAAGACGAGACCTGCCCCCTTCGCCATCGAGTCCCTATCTCACTATTTCAGCTCCCTTCAGAATCGCATCCGGAAATTTCAGCCCGAGACTTCTCATCATCGACTCGTTAATACTTACTCTGGGGTCCGGATCGCTCCTGACAGGGACCCGCGAGATCGGTTTCCCGTTTACCAACACATCTACCACTGATTCAGCAAGAAACCCGCCAAGTTTCACATCATCGGCAGCGACTCCAGCCACTGCGCCCGCTTTGACAGGAGCGTCGGCAAACGAGAAGGTGGGGGTTTTGGCCTGATTGAGAATCGGCAGCAAATTGGTTACGTTATCCATCACGAGCCGGTTATTGCTTATGATGATCAAGTCCACCTTGCCGATGAGCTTTTTCGTCCCCTCAATCAGGCTGTTCAAATCGGTTGCCACTACCTCATTATAGGCAATTCCAAGCCGCTTACACTGCTCCTCCGTCCCTTTCGCCTCTATGGGACCGCTTGGATGCCCCTTTTCCACCAGGATTCCTATGCTCTTGATGGAAGGAAAAAGGCTCATGATGATTTGAAAACGTTTCTCGTACGGAATGAAGTATGTCACACCGGTGACCTTTCCTGATGGGGAATTTAAGTCCTTCATGACGCCCAGTTCAACCGGATTGTTCGTGGATCCGATGAAGCAGGGTACCTTCGGATTAGCTGTTCCCAGAAATTTTGCACCCGAGGAACGAAGCACCACAATGCCGTCCATTATGTTTTCACATTCCCGAAATACTTGCTCGACCTCTTTCATGTCCTTAAGTTGCCTATATTGTTTGACTTCCATGTCGGGTGCTAATGTTCTCAATTTGCCCAGAAATCCCATCATTACCCGATTAGTCATATCCGACTTCGTGTCCCAAATGACCGCTATCTTCTTAGACGCGGCATTAGCGTTTCCCGAAATCAAAATAGCAACTGCCAAAAGCACTCCCACAGCCAAGAAGAGAAAAGCTCTTTTCATTTTCTTGCTCCTTGTTTTAGCGTTAAATCGTCAGAATGTGGATTGTTTACAGAATTGGTTGCTACAGACTAAGTATCTGAGGAACGGCTCCCCGCAAGCCGCGATAATCGAATGTAATGTGTGATTTTATGTAGTATCTATACGACTTGTCCGCAAGATTTGCAACATCAATTGTGTGTTCATACAATCATTTGCAGCAATGACATGGTAGGGATTGTCATTGCGAGCGAAGCGAAGCAATCTCCCAAGCTTCGGAGCTTGCCACGGCCTGCCGGCCTCGCAACAACACCTTTGGGCCTGTGATAGCGAGCGCATAACGCGGACCTGTCATTGCGAGCGGAGCGAAGCAATCTCCATTCTACGCGTGGCCGGAAGAAATCCTGAGATTGCCATCCCGCGAAACGCGGGACTACGCTCCTCGCAATGACAAGTTGGACGCTGTGGCCTGACGGCCTCGCAACGACGCGGTCTTAGAAGCCGCTAAAGACATGTTGTGGATGAGCCCTTTTCGGGCACTGATTGCAACCCTTGGGGATGTTCATATTTTTTGCCGGCTAGCGACGATTCGTCCGAAAGCGCCATTGTGCTTCCGAGGCATGCTTCCCAAAGCATGGTCTTGGTTTTTCGATCGAATGATGCCGCAATCCAAGCATTTCCGCGGAATCGATTCACCAACAAACCACACATGATGACAATCGAAAAAGTCATACACCACCAGATCTCCACTGCTCCTGCATGAAAAACGTGCATGACCGCGAGGATCAAGGGAATCCTGATCAGCCACATGCCGGTGAATATGATCCTCATGGTCGCCAGCGTGTCTCCCGCTCCCTGGAGCGCCCCTCCGAAAGTTATACCAATGGCCATGAACGGCATGCCCAGCATATTGATACGCAAGTAGCGCGTCATCTCAGCCAGAACTTCCGGATCGGAAGCCAGGAGTGCTGAAATAGACGGAGCGAAAACAAAAATCAAGAATGCAGGGACAATGATGATGGCCAGACACAGCAGCGCGGCAGCTTTAGCGCCCGAGCGCGCGGCGGCTGTATCGCCCGATCCCAACCTGTTGCCGGTAAGCACCGCGCTAGCCATGTTAAAACGCGAAAATAGGAAGAAATATGAGCGCTTCTATTCTCATTCCGGCGGCCATAGCGGCCAATGCCGTAATCTGCCCCTTGGTCAGGCTCCCCACGAGGAAATAAACCACCAGAGTCCCTGCATTCCATGCAGTCTGCTGGAGCGCCGTGGGTACGCCTATTTTTATGAGATTTCGTAGACACGGCCCCAATGGGCGGATCATGGAGCCCCACGAAATTCCGTTAGGACCATAAGAGACACACAGCAAATTGAGGGTCATCCCGACTGTAGAGGCAAGAGCCGAAGACCAGGCAATGCCGCGGAACCCGAGCGCGGGGATCGGTCCCCATCCGAAGCCCAATATCAGATCACCGAGAACATTAAGACTGGCAGCTACTGCGCCGTTTATCATGGCCATGCGAATCCGACCGGAGGCGCGCAGGATCCCGGCAGATATGATCATGACGTAAGTAGGAACCAAGACCAATGAAAAAATGCGGATGAATGCCGCCGCAATGGGTTGAATGCCTTCAGGCATGCCCGCCAGCCATACAAGTCCCTCGGTATAGCCCTGGGCCAGGCCGGTCAGCAAGCCTGAAATTGCAATTCCAAGAATTAGTGAATGAGATGCAACATTTCCCACGCCCTCAGTAGATTTTGCCCCAAATGCCTGGGAAACCATGGAAACGGTTCCGACGGATATCCCGTTTGCCAGAATAATCAGAGTAAAATAGAGTTGACCAACATATCCGACAGCCGCCAGCACGTCAGTCCCCATATATCCGGCGACATACACGTCAGCAATACCGATGGAGAACTGGAAAAACATCACCAGTATCATGGGCCATCCCAGGGCCCACGCTTCACTCAAAAAATCCCGGACTTCTGCATATCTTGCTTTAATACTTGTCATTTCTGAATTTTGAATCGCGACGTTTTCGATTCCACCCTTATTTTAAGAATATCATCATTCCCGATACTTTTTGCGACTTGGCCATTCAAAGTAGATCTTGAAAGCTTGAGGATTGGTCAAGGTAGCGGTCCTGCTTGCAATTTTGAGCATGCGTAGGATGCGGTAAACGAAGTGCTCCGCATCGGTCGAGTACATTCTCTGAATTCAATTCAACGCGTGGCATACCTCTAACAGGCCCGGCCAAAGGATACAAACCCCGTGGCGCATATTCCTGAAAACTTGGGTGCGGCTACTCAGCCACATACCGAACTCATCTGGCCACATTACTTTTCCTCGAGCGATGCGGTTCGCTCCGCTCACCACATCCTACGGGCTTCCGAAAATATGCCCGGTGACAGGTCTCGGGCTACGCGGGGGTGCGGGTTTGTCATTGCGAGAAGTCCATGTTTCGACAGGCGTCTCGCCTGTCCATTAAAATGACCGGCAAAGATGCCGGTCCCACCAGCAATCTCGGATTTGGCACGGCCACAGCCCTCAACGTGTCATTGCGAGGAGCGAAGTCCCGCGTTTCGCGGGATGGCAATCTCGGATTTTCTCCGGCCCCTGCATAAAGTAGAGATTGCTTCGCTCCGCTCGCAATGACATGCCGCGTTTACGCACTCGCTATGACAGGCCCCGGGACATGTGCTCGCAATGACATGCCCGTAACCATATGTTTTACAATCTTTCCCGCACGTGACTGAACGATTACTTTCGAAAGACAGTGCCGCTTGCAATTTTGAACCATGGACAATATAGTTTGCCGGATGTATGCGCTTGAAAATGCCTCATCAATAAATCCCTCGACACCCGGGAAAACTGCGCGATGCCCAAGAGAAAAGATATCAATTCCATTTTGCTGATCGGATCCGGCCCTATAATAATCGGCCAGGCTTGCGAATTCGACTATTCCGGCACTCAAGCCTTAAAAGCCCTCAAAGAGGAGGGTTATCGGGTGGTGCTGGTTAACTCCAATCCAGCCACCATTATGACCGACCCGGAATTTGCGGATGCTACTTACATAGAGCCTCTGAAACTTGATTTTCTCACGACCATAATTGAAAAAGAACGTCCGGATGCGCTTCTTCCAACACTTGGCGGCCAGACAGCCTTGAATCGTGCGGTAGAGCTATATGAGGCGGGTGTTCTTGAAAAGTACGGAGTAGAACTGATCGGGGCCGGGATTGAAGCCATCAGGAAAGCCGAAGATCGGGACCTGTTCAAAACTGCCATGAGCAACATAGGTCTGGACCTGCCGAGAAGCGGGTACGCGGATTCCATTGAGCAGGCCTGGAAAATCGCCCGTGAAGTCGGATTCCCGAACGTTATTCGACCGTCCTTTACTTTGGGCGGTACTGGCGGGAGCGTAGCTTTTTCGGAAGATCAATTTCAGGAGCTCGCGACGTGGGGATTGGAGATTTCACCGGTTCACCGTGTGCTGGTGGAAGAATCGGTGCTCGGCTGGAAAGAATTCGAATTGGAGGTAATGCGCGACGGTGGAGATAATGTAGTCATAATCTGCTCAATCGAGAATTTCGATCCCATGGGGGTCCATACCGGCGATTCTATAACCGTGGCGCCTGCCCAGACTCTGACCGATAAGGAATATCAGATTCTTCGAGATCAGTCCGTAGCTATAATTCGAGAAATCGGCGTAGACACCGGCGGCTCTAACATTCAATTTGCGGTGGACCCCGACACCGGGCGAGTTGTGGTGATTGAGATGAACCCTCGTGTGAGCCGTTCCAGCGCTCTGGCTTCCAAGGCCACGGGGTTCCCCATAGCTAAAATAGCCGCTAAACTCGCGGTCGGATATACACTCGACGAGATCGCCAATGATATAACTCTGAAAACTCCGGCATCGTTCGAGCCCACGATCGATTACGTGGTAACTAAAATACCTCGGTTCACATTTGAAAAATTCCCCGCGGCTGATGACACTCTGACTACCCAGATGAAATCGGTCGGCGAGGTTATGGCCATCGGCCGGACGTTCAAGGAATCTCTCCAAAAAGCTATTCGTTCGTTGGAAATAGACTCCTATGGATTGGAACCTCGTCTGCCGCAAGGGCTTTCAAAATCCGAAATATTGCAGCATCTTCGCAGGCCCAGTCCCGGCAGGTTGTGGTACCTGGCAGATGCTATCAGGGCCGGTATCGGAATTGACGAGATGTACGAGGCCTCCCGAATTGATCCCTGGTTCCTCAGGCAAGTGCAACAGATAGTCGAAATGGAAAAGGAGATCTCCGGAAACCATTTTCTGGAAGGCGAGGACGGAGAATACAATTTTCGGCGGGCAAAATCCTACGGCTTTTCCGATATCCGTTTGGGCACCCTAACCGGAAAATCCGAGCAGGAGATCCGTGACTTGCGAGAAGGTTTCGGCGTCTCGGCTGTCTTCAAACGCGTCGATACTTGTGCAGCGGAATTCGAGGCTCACACGCCTTACCTCTATTCAACATACGAGGAAGAGGACGAGTCGGACGTTACCAAGAACTCGAAGATCATGATTTTGGGCGGCGGCCCCAATCGAATCGGCCAGGGCATCGAGTTTGATTACTGCTGCGTCCACGGCGCTTTCGCGCTGAAGGAAGACGGCTATGAAACAATCATGGTCAACTGCAATCCTGAAACGGTCAGTACCGACTATGACACATCCGACAGGCTTTACTTTGAACCGCTCACTCTCGAGGATGTCCTGGAGATCGTGAAACGCGAAAAGCCCACTGGAGTAATAGTCCAGTTCGGTGGCCAAACGCCCTTGAAGTTGGCTGTACCGCTCTGGAATGCTGGTGTCCCGATCATCGGAACGTCGCCCGATGCTATTGACAGGGCGGAAGATCGTAAACGTTTCAAAGATATGCTGATCACTTTGGGATTAAATCAGCCTCCTAATGACATCGCTCATTCATACGCCGAAGTTTTGGATGTGGCGCGACGGATTGGCTATCCCCTGGTTGTCAGGCCTTCTTATGTTTTGGGCGGCCGGGCCATGGAGATAGTGCACACTGAACAGGACCTCAATGACTATTTGACTGCGGTGGTTCAGGCGTCGCCGGAACATCCGATACTTGTGGACGGGTACCTTACCGGAGCTGTTGAAATCGATGTGGACGCAGTGGCGGACGGAGAACAAGTGGTTATCGGCGGAATCATGGAGCATATCGAAGAGGCGGGCATACACTCCGGGGATTCGTCCTGCTCTCTGCCTCCATATGGTTTAGGCCGATATCATTTGGACGAGATCCGCAGAATCACTCGACTTCTTGCGATGGAACTGAAAGTCAAAGGCTTGATGAATTTGCAGCTTGCATTGAAGGATGGCGAAATTTTTGTGCTTGAGGTTAATCCCAGAGCATCCCGGACAATCCCGTTTGTCTCCAAGGCTATCGGAGCGCCTCTTGCCAAGATCGGGGCACGTGTAATGGCAGGCAAGAAGCTAAAGGATATCGGATTTACAAGGGAAATAGTCCCCTTGCATGTAAGTGTAAAGGAGGCTGTCTTCCCGTTCATAAAATTTCCGGGAGTAGACGTGATATTGGGTCCCGAAATGAAGTCCACCGGCGAGGTCATGGGGATTGACCTGGAATTCGGCCCGGCGTTTCTGAAGTCGCAGTACAGCACGGATTTTCCCATTCCGACAAATGGAAAAGTATTCCTGAGCGTGGCCGATCAAGACAAATCCCTCGCAGTAGTGGTGGCTCGGCGGCTGCAAGAGTGCGGTTTTTCATTCGTATGCACGGAAGGCACCGCGGCCGCACTTCAAACCGCGGGAATTGAATGCACTCTGGTTGGAAAGGTTCACGAAGAAGGTAAAGTTGATATCACCGACCTGATAGATCGCTCCGAGATAGTGCTGGTGATAAACACCGCCGCGGATAAGAAATCATTTCGTGATTCGTATCATATACGACTTGCAGCGTTGCATCACAACGTGCCGTACTTCACCACGTTGGCCGGGGCTAACGCCTTGTCGCTAGGATTGCGATCTCTGAAGCGAGGCGACAAGTTTCGCGTAAGCTCTTTGCAGGAATACCACCAACGACATTAGAAGAGTTCGGTTACCCCCATCCGAGAATAAAATTGATTCCGTGATTCGATTCGACGCAGGAAACCGGCCAGGAGGGGAAAACTCCTAAAAAGCTTTCCCCTATATCTTCATGCGGCCTTTTTATCGATTCGCCCGAGCATATCCAGGATAAAATGTTTTTCTTTCTTGAGATCTTCTCGAAATGACAGCTTTTCCGTGCTCGAGATCTCTGCTGTCAGATCATGCAAATAGGTCTCAAGAATGCCTCTCATCATTGAGATCTCTTCGTCATTGAAATCAAAGCGTGTCATTTTTCGAACCCTTTCGTTAATGTCCCAATTGGCGCTCTCCTGACCATGAAGTAGTGCTCAGCACGTAGTTCGGCAAGAGCGAGCCGTGGCAATCTCAGCATCTAATCCACAGATTCCACAGATGTGCGCAGATGAGAAAACATATTTTTGCCGGCTTCTTGAATCTGCGATCGTCTGAGAAATCTGCGTATCGATTTCCCTGGTTTTAGCAGCTTACAGTTTGTCCAAGAAGCACGCGTAGGATGCGGTAAACGCAGTGCACCGCATCGGTCGAGGTACATTTCTCTGAATTCAATTCAATGCGTGGCATACGTTCAACAGGCCCGGCCAAAGGATACAAACCCCGTCGCGCATATTCCTGAAAACTTGGGTGCGGCTACTCAGCCACATACCGAACCCATCTGGCCACATTACTTTTCCTCGAGCGATGCGGTTCGCTCCGCTCACCACATCCTACGGGCTGAGAAATCTGCGGATCGATTTACTTGGTTTTAGTGGCTTATAGTTTGTCAAAGAAGCTTCGGAACTTCCGAAAATATTCCCGGTGACAGGTCTGGGGCTACGCGGGGGTGCGGGTTTGTCATTGCGAGGCCGTCAGGCCGTGGCAATCTCGGGATTTGTACCGGTTAGGCGTGGAATAGGGATTGCTTCGCTGCGCTCGCAATAACAGGACCGCACCATATGTTTTACGGTCTTTCCCGCACGTGACCGAACGATTACGGAGAACCTAGGAGATAACTTGCCAGACAGTATTATTTTGACTATATTTTCGCCGGTTCATGCAAGAGGAGAAAATGGTCATCAGAAAAGCCTATTTGGTTCTGTTGCTCCCGATAGTAATCGGTTTATTGGGCTGTTCGGATCGGGAAAAACCGGCAGGGGTGGCAGCGGAGTCGCCAGCCGGCACAGCGCCTTCCCCGGAAATGAATAAACCCGCGTACGGTGACATGATGATTAAGGGCAGCATAGGCGATGCTACCGTGCTGCTTCCTGTTCTGGCCTCCGATGCCGCGAGCGGGGACATTAATGGGTATATCTATAATGGGTTAGTGAAATACGACAAAGATATCAATCACGTGGGTGATTTGGCTGAAAAATGGGATATATCCGACGATAACCTGAAAATACGTTTTTATTTGCGCAAGGACGTCAAGTGGCAGGATGGCAGACCGTTCACAGCGTCGGACGTGGAATATACTTATAAGCTTATAATAGATCCAAAGACGCCCACAGCCTATGCGACAGATTTTCTCAGGGTAAAAGAATTCCGAGCTCTCGATCCTTATACAGTAGAAGTTACTTACGAGAAACCGTATGCGCCGGCGCTCGGTTCGTGGGGGCAGTCGATGCTCCCTGCGCATCTGCTTGAAGGCAAAGATGTAAACCAAAGCCCTCTCAAGCGGAACCCGGTTGGTACCGGTCCTTATAAATTCACCGAGTGGACAACAGGTGAAAAAATAGTCTTGGATAGCTATCACAAATATTTCGAAGGGCGGCCTTATATTGACCGGATTATGACACGTGTAATCCCGGATCTGGCGACCACGTTCCTGGAATTAAAGGCCGGAAGACTCGACCTGACGAGTCTTACTCCACTTCAATATAAACGGCAAACCGATACTGCATGGTTCAAGGAGAACTTTGTAAAGTACAAGTATATTGGGTTCGGCTATACGTATCTTGGATATAATTTGAAGGACTGGAAATTCAAAGATAAGAAAGTGCGCCAGGCGCTGACTACGGCCATCGACCGGGAAAGCATTGTTCAGGGTGTGCTGCTGGGCCTTGGCCAACCCGCGTATACGCCATTTAAACCGGACACTTTCTGGTACAATCCGAATGTAAAAAAATTTCCGTACGATCCCGAAAGAGCAAAACAAATGCTTGCCGAAGCCGGATGGAAAGATACTGACGGCGATGGAATTCTGGATAAGGATGGCAAGCCTTTTGAATTCACGATCATCACGAACCAGGGAAACAAGCTTCGAGAAAACGCCGCAACCATAATACAAAGGGACCTGAAAAAGGTAGGAATCCGCGTTAACATACGAATATACGAATGGGCCGCATTTCTTAAGAATTTCATAAACAAAAGGAATTTCGAGGCATGCCTGCTTGGATGGCAAACAGGACCGGAGCCGAATCAGATAGACATTTGGAACTCAGAAAAAATCGGAGAAACGCAACTTAACTTCATTACATATCAAAATCCGGAAGTTGATAGGCTCCTGGATGAGGGAGCGTCCACTTATAATCGAGATGAGCGAAAAAAGTATTATGACGAATTTCAGGCGATTATTGCAGAAGATCAGCCGTATACATTTCTATATGTTGGGGATACTTTGCCTATCATAAGTTCAAGATTTAGAGGGATAAAACCAGCGCCTGCGGGCATAAATTATAATTTCATAGAATGGTATGTGCCAAAGCCGCTTCAGAAATATCAGATTCAACCGTGAGGTCTAATTGGGCATATACATATTAAAACGCATATTGTTAATGATCCCACTTGTGCTGGGTATTACCATAATTTCATTCACAGTGATGAAAATGGCCCCTGGTGATCCTACCAGCCTTATGACCGATCTCAATCCGAATATGAATGAGGAAACTATCGCAAGAATACGAGCGCATTACGGGCTCGATCAGCCTTGGCACGTTCAATATCTAAAATGGCTTCGAAACATGCTTGTGCTCGATTTCGGAACGTCATTTTCTCCGGATAGCAGGCCCGTGATAGATAAGATACTCGAACGCATTCCCATAACTATTTTCATAAATGTAGTTTCCTTGCTTCTAATTCTTTCCTTAGCCATTCCTATTGGCGTCAAATCTGCCGTCAAACAAGGATCTCTTTTTGATCGCGCAACTACAGTTTTTGTTTTTGTGGGATTTGCCATGCCAAGCTTCTGGCTGGCGCTTTTGCTCATGATCTTATTTGGCGTTAAATTGGAATGGCTGCCGATTTCGGGAATCAGGTCGTTGAATTATATGGAGCTGTCGCAGGTCGGCAGATTTCTTGATTTTGCTAAGCATCTCATACTGCCGGTATTTATCGCCACGTTTACCGGTTTGGCTGGCATGAGTCGGTACATGCGATCCAACATGCTGGAAGTAATTCGGCAGGACTATATAACCACTGCTCGCGCCAAAGGACTTGATGAACGCACGGTGATATTCCGCCATGCATTACGGAATGCGCTGTTGCCGGTAATAACCCTTCTCGGCCTTGCAATTCCCGGCCTCATCGGTGGAAGTGTCATTATTGAAACAATTTTCGCAATTCCAGGTATGGGACAGTTGTTTTATCAATCCGTTATGGGTAGGGACTACCCGACAGTCATGGGGATACTCGTTATCGGAGCAGTGCTTACTCTACTCGGCAATCTAATTGCGGATATTTCGTATTCTTTCGCTGACCCTCGTATTCGTGTGGGAGAGTAATGATTTTCATACCAAGATTTGGATTAATTGAGAGTTTATCTTGAACGAATTCACTGCAAGATTAGCAAAGAACAAGCTGGCGGTGGCCGGATTAATAGTCGTGGCCATTCTTTTCGCAGTAGCCATTGCCGCTCCTATCCTGTCGCCGTATGCTCCCGACGACATAGATACGACCAATATTCTGGCTCCACCGACCAGGGCGCATCTCTTGGGCACGGATGCTCTCGGTCGGGACATACTCACACGAATGATTTACGGATCTCGGGTTTCATTGAGTGTCGGATTTGTGGCGGTGGGTATATCAACTCTTATTGGAGCATTTCTTGGCTCAATTTCAGGTTATTACCGGGGGATACCCGATACGATCATAATGCGTTTTGTAGATATTATGCTCTGTTTTCCATCATTCTTTCTCATCCTTGCCGTTATAGCTTTTGTCGGGCCGAGTATCTGGAATATCATGGTCATCATAGGAGTGACATCGTGGATGGGAGTAACGCGGCTCGTTCGCGCGGAATTTTTAACCATCCGGGAACGCGATTTCGTTCAGGCGGCGATTAGTCAGGGTGCGGGGAATCTGCGTATTATCTTTCTACATATCCTCCCCAATGCTATGGCGCCGGTTCTGGTGGCAGCGACATTGGGAGTGGCCGCCGCGGTTCTGGTTGAATCCGGCCTGTCCTTCCTCGGCCTTGGAGTTCAACCGCCCGATCCATCCTGGGGAAATATATTGACGGAGGGAAAAGACAATATAGAAATCGCCTGGTGGTTGTCACTATTTCCCGGCCTGGCAATCCTTGTAACGGTATTGGGCTATAATCTGCTGGGCGAAGGAATCCGCGATTCCCTCGACCCCAGGCTGAGACGGTGAGGAGAACAATCGGATCCAGGGGATATTTTACCCGGCGATAAAGAAACTGTCGCAGAATTTTGAGTCTGCCAAAATCGTGGCACGATGCCGCCGTAGGTGCAGGGCTTGCCCTGCCCAGAAAGGGCGCAGCAAGCGGCGCCCCTACAGTGGCTGTTTGCTACCGACCACCAGTTTCACGGCATGCGCTTTCAGGTGGGTTCCGTCTCTGCATTGGTATCGTGGCACGGTTCTTTCTCTATTCTGAGTTTTGAGACAGTTTCTAGATCACCGGGCTACTTTCAGAAAGTTCCTACGGAACCATAACTGCCCTTAAGTTAGCGCAAATAAGGCTCCGCCTGGGAACCAGTAAAAGAGGGGGATTCGGGAGGCCTTGTTGCAAAAAGGCCCTCCCCAAAACAACTCTTCAAAAGAGGGTACGCCATATGGCGCTCAAAATAGGTTGGTTTAGCACGGGCCGGGACCCCGCCGCCCGGAATCTCTTGGAAACAGTCCACACGGACCTTGTCGCCAACAATATCCCCGCGACTATCGAATGGATATTCTGCCATCGAGAAACCGGTGACGGCCCGTTCAATGATGAATATCGTGAACGGGAGCTTTTCTTTGAGCTGGCCGCGAGTAAGGGAATCCCTGTTGCAACGTTGTCCCATGTGCGTTTCATGCCGGAATTGAGGAAAAAGTGGCTTGAAAGAGAGCAATTCCGCGGCCGAGCCTTCCGCTGCGCTTGAGGAGTGGCGCAATTTATATGGTCGGGAGGTCGTCAAGCACAATAAATCTGCTCCCGCCGATCGACATTGTAGTAATGGCAGGATACATGCTTATTATAGGCAAACCGGAACTTGAGGAGCTTGTCCTGGTCAACATACATCCGGCTTTGCCCTGGGGACCTCGCGGCACCTGGCAGGAAGTAATCCATCAACTGATCGCTGAAAATGCGACGCGAACAGGGAATAATGGTCCATATTGTCACCGAAGAGCTGGATCGTGGTCCGGTGATTTCTTATTGCCGATTTCCGATTCAAGGCCCCGAATGGGAGCCTCTGTGGGAACAGTGGAACCGGGAAATAAATCCGGAGACTGCCATCGAGATTAGGGAAAATCACGCTCTTTTCAAGAAGATCCGCGAAGAGGGAGAAATTCGGGAGCTTCCGCTGCTCAGGGGGGCGATCCGGGAACTTGCTTTCGAAAATGTTGTGGTCAGCGACAAGAAAGTCTGGCAGGTGGCAAGCTGCAGAAAGAAGGAGTGGATTTGACCTCAAAGATCGAGGAGATCGTATCGAGGGAACGGCCTGGCTAAAAAGCGGAGATATAACTGTTTTTGCGAGGCCGTCAGGTCATAGCCCCCAACGTGTCATTGCGAGGAGCGAAGCGACGTGGCAATCTCGGGATTTGTACCGGTTAGGCGTCAAGCGCGTAGGATGCGGTACACGCAGTGCACCGCATCGGTCGAGTGACATTTCTCTGAATTCAATTCAATGCGTGGCGTAATTTCAACAGGCCCGGCCAAAGGATACAAACCCCGTCGCGCATATTCCTGAAAACTTGGGTGCGGCTACTCAGCCACGTACCGAACTCATCTGGCCACATTACTTTTCCTCGAGCGATGCGGTTCGCTCCGCTCACCACATCCTACGGGCTGCGAAATCTGCGGATCGATTTCCCTGGTTTTAATGGCTTACAGCTTGTCAATGAAGCTTCGGAACTTCCTGAAATATTCCGGGCCCCCAATAAAATAGGTATCATTGTGACCCGCGCCGACCAGAGTTACGAACTCTTTCGGAGCCTTGGTTGCGGCATATAACTCCTGGCCCAAACGCAACGGAACTATATCGTCGGAGTCACCATGAAAAAACAGGATCGGAGCGGTCACACGATCAATTCGATCCAGGGAGTTCAGTTTGTCTCGCAGGAGGCTCTCCGGGACCGGCAATGGGAAATGCTCCTTGGCCATAGCTGCCATGTGGGTGAAGGTTGATTCCAATATCACTCCATCGCAAGAACGGCTTGAGGCCAAATGCACAGCAGCTATACCGCCTAGAGAGCGACCGAATATTACCAACTTCTGACCTGCTGCTTCAGCACGCTTCCGGGCAAGCTCGTACGCGGCGTCCGCATCCAAATAGAATCCGGCTTCGGTGATCCGGCCCCCACTTCGGCCATATCCCCTGTAATCAAAAATGAAAACGCTAATCCCCGCGTCGTATAGTCTCCGAATGTTATCTACCCGATGGGAAATATTGCCGGCATTGCCATGGCAAAAGAGGAGGAGCGCGGGACTCGATGGCGCCGGCACGAGCCAACCGTGGAGACGCACGCCATCACTGGTTTCGAACCAAATGTCCTCAAAATCAAGAGCGGCTTCCGCAGGAGTGCAATCCAGATGCGGATCGGGAAAAAAGATCTGCTTTTCAATGAAGCTGCTTAAAGCGTCTGCCGTAAAGCTCATAGGGAATCTCCAGGACCATGTAAGATAAGAACCGCAGAGAACGAAAGAAACGCAGAGGACGCAAAGAAACAATTTAGTTTTTGTATGTGGTAAGCGCACTTACAAAATTATCTGGTTGAACAAATTGACTAACGAGAGATCAATCAACAGCGGGGCCGCCTACGATTTGCTGGGGGCGCACGCAGCGCCCCCAGCCCCGAACGTGTCATTGCGAGGAGCGAAGTCCCGCGTTTCGCGGGATGGCAATCTCGGATTTGGTACGGCTATGCATGAGAATAGAGATTGCTTCGCTTCGCTCGCAATGACAGTCTTTGGCCGCTTGTCATGGTGGAGTTACTATCCCATTTTAAAAGTGCAGGGAAGTGCATCTATTAGTGAAACCAGTGATTATCCCGATTACGAATTTGGTATCTGAGATCAAGCCTCAATGCCCTCCGTCCAACGCGTAAAGGGCCGCGCCCAAAGCACCCGTAATCTGCGGATGCGGCGGGATACGAACAGGATTCGGAGTCTGCTGCTGGATGAGTTCAGCCAAGAATGGGTTGTGTTCGATCACACCGCCGGTCAGCACAACCGTATCGGTGAGAGTATCCATCTCCATTACTCGTTTCATCACTGAGGTGAAGACCCCTCGCACGATGCGATTCACCGGATGGCCTCCCTTTATTTTCTCCAGGACCTCGGTTGCGGAAAACACTGTGCAATAACTGCCGAGAGAAACCTCGCCGTCAGCTTCCCGAGCTAATGTGTCCAATTTTTCGATCGGCAAACGAAGTCGGACAGCCATCTCTTCCAGAAAAGCCCCGGTGCCCGCAGCGCATTTTCGATTCATTTTAAAACTAACGCGCTGACCGCGGACGTCCAGCTTGATCACTTTATTGTCTTGGCCGCCGATATCCACCACAGTGATTGGACCGGGGAAAAAGTGCAAACAACCTCGACCGTGACACGAGATTTCCGTGAGGTTGGCGGTCGCGAAAGAAACACTCTTTCGCCCGTACCCGGTTGATACGACGTTCTTTATATCTTCCCCATTCAAGCCGGCTTGCTGAAGGCACTGGTCCCATGCTTCCCCGGAGGCGGCCTGGAAATCCGTCCCGGAGTAGAGAACAGAGCTGCCTAATATTTGCCTCTGATTATTTACAATTACGGCCTTCGTGGTGCAGGAGCCCACGTCGACTCCGCCGGCCAATTCGATTGTCATCTCATTGCCTCAAAGCAGTAATTCACCGCAGACATCTCAGACTGTCATTGCGAGCGCAGCGAAGCAATCTCCATGGTTGGGGGATTGCTTCGTCGTTTCACTCCTCGCAATGACACTCTCCGCGATCTTCACGTCTCGATGGTGAATCCGCCTTATGTCTCAGACGATCAATGATGTCTTTCGTCGAGCTGCTCTATGAAAGCCTCTATGTTGGTTTTTGCCTGTTCTTCGGAATAGCAGCGCAGATCGTTCAGGTCGCCGTTAATTACCAGCGTCGGCAGCGTCAGGCGCTCACTCATCCGCTGGGGCATACTATAACGGCTATTGGAATTATTAGGGCAGGTCCTCGCGTCATGATAAATCACGCCGTCAATCTGGAAATTCTTAATCCAGTTATCCATATACGCTTCTTTGTATGATTCATCTCGTACAATGAACAGTTCCGTATACGCCCTAGCCATAGATTCGAACGGTTGTGCCGGATCGAACGCGTCAAAAATCCAACTGTTGCAATAGGTCGATGCTATGACATTGGTCTTCAGAGATAAGAATAGCTCGCTCAGGTCTCTTAATTTTCCCCAGATCGGCATCCCGTCCCAATAAACCCTGTGACGCTCGCCTGGAACAGCTTCGATCTTGTCCTTCACACGCTCATCGAGTTCTTTGATAAGGGTCTTGTAATAATTCACCGCCTCGGGCAAGCCTCTCAGGACCACCGCGGGCGCCATGTGTATGGTCGCATCAAAGAAGGTTATAGGCGCGGGTTTGATTGCTCCATACTCCAATACCTTGCGCCAGAGCCTTGTGCATTCCAATGATAGCCCCACCACTTCTCGCAGCCGATCTATATCGAACTTGTTTCCGGAGACCTTCTCCAGCGTGGGGATCATGGCCTTCATCTGCTCGACAAGGTCCTCTATATGATACTTCTCAACAGCCCCGACATTCCGATGGGTGTGAACGCCAATAAGTGGGACATTCCATTCCCTTGCGTAAAAAGAGAACCAGTCCTGGACGTCACGACACTGATTGGTGTTGTAAACGAGCACATCAGCTTTGGGGACCGACTCGATCCCATAGGCCTTTGTCAAAGGAGTTGTCTTTTTAAGATATGCGCCCACATCCGAAGTGAGGTAGGAGCATATGTCCGGGGAGTACCCGATGGCATTTGCGACAGGAATAAAATCCGTGGCCATTCTGGTGGCTCCCAACAGAGCCCCATGATTTTCCGGATAATAGACCTGGAACCCCATTGCATGGAGCAGTTCCGCAGGTCCAACCGAGGTGCACCACGCCACCTTTTGAGTTCCCTCCTTTTTAGCCTTGTCCAGGGAGAGAAAATGGTCTGCCATCAGGTTCTTCATGAGGGAGGTCGCGGCTATGGGCCGCCGAGCTGCAGCTTGGGATTTTTCAGTCATGACTCTCTCCTGTTTGAGATTTTGCTGTGTTACACGTAATCTCAAATTAATAAATCCTGCTTCTGAAGTCAAGTTGAGAGGGATCGAGCCTGTAAAGTTTCAGTTACCGGGGTCCGGATTTGTCATTGCGAGGCCGTAAGGCCGCGGCAATCCCCGAAGCTTAGCGAGATTGCTTCGCTCCGCTTGCAATGACATCCTTTGTCGCTCCCGGTAACCGATCAGCCCCTAGGATGTGGTGAGCGGAGCAAACCGCATCGCTCGTGGAAAAGTAATGTGGCAAGATGAGTTCGGTAGGTGGCTGAGTAGCCGTATCCAAGTTTTCAGGAGTATGCGCGACGGGGTTTGTATCCTCTTCGGCCGGGGCTGTTGAAGATATGCCGCGCATTGGATTGAATTCAGAGAATGTACTCGACGGATGCGGTGCACTTCGTTTACCGCATCCTACGCGTGCTTTTCATTATTCGGTCTTGACTTGCCGGTGGAATTCAAGTAGGCCCTTTGATGTAGACTGGAAGCCACTATTCACCTAATAGAAAGGAAAATAAGAAATGAAATTAATGCGATTCGCGGTTGCCTTATTATTAATAGCCTTTGCCTCGGTATCTGCATGGGCAGCCGAACCCACTCAAATTGAAAAAGAGGTCAAAGACTGGCTCACTGCCTATGCCAAGGCTTACGAGAAGAAGGATCTCAATGCCCTAATGAGCATGATCGCGGCCGAGGCAGTTTTTATCGACAGCAGCCCTCAAGGCAGATACATGGGAGCGGATGCTATCAAGAAGGCTTATCAGGCTGAATTCACTCAGATCCAATCGGTAGTTATGGAACCGACTTGGCTTACTGCCAGTACCAAAGGCGACCAGGCGTGGTTCGCAGCCGAATTAATGGCCAAAGTTGACCTGGGCAATGAGAAATTCTCGGTCCCGGGCCGTTGGACCGGTGTTCTTGAAAAACGCGGAGACAAGTGGCTCATTATTTTGTCACATTTCTCTTATACAGCCCCGGATGAGAAGGAAGAAAAGTAGGATAGATTGCAGTTGGATCACGGACTATAAGCACGTGAAACGTGAAATAGGCGGCGTTTGTAATTGCGAGGAGCGAAGCGACGAAGCAATCCGACCAAAAAAGGGACATTCTTCTTTTTCTTCCCTATTCTCAAGGCTCTTTTTGGGGCAGGGAGAGCCCTGCCCCTACCGAGGCCTTGTCGTGTTACGTTGCCCTTCTAGGGGCCTCTATCTGCGGTGGCTACCGAGAATACGGCAGTTTCGGGTAGCGCTGGAAATGACCGGCAAGATGCCGGTCCTACTAAAGCCAAGAAACCGGCAGGCTGGAATCCCGCGCTGAACGCGGGACTGCCCTACCGTGGAAACCCTGTTTACCCTGCCGCCAGCAATAATAAAAGTTCTTGCCAGAAGGGTCCGGGGAATCCGGCTTCTTGCAAAAAGCGGGTTCCCCCGGAATAGTTCTTCCAAAGTGGCCTATGGTCCGAATTTTCTCCAGGCGCGACGGTAGTATTTCGCAAGCACCTGGTCATCCAGTCGATTGGGCTGAATACCTGGTGGGGCCGTGCTGTCTTTGGGGAATACGAATAAGGTAGGTAGCAGATCGTTGTTGAGGAATTTCAACGGAATGCCCTCACGCAGTTTCAGATGCGCAGGCTCGAGCATTCCCCTCGATGCCATGACAAATCCCCAGTCTCCGAACGAGGGGACATAAGCATGGTACGGGTACACGTTAAAGCGGCTTTCACTCTCGGGTCCGATGGCGGTCTGCTCGAAGGTGCTCACTACGCACCAAAAAGCCTCTGCCGCGTAATATGGGCTCGTAGCCTGAGTAACCACTATTCCGTGAATTGCGAGATGGCGAGAAAGCAGCTTATAGAAGCTTCTCGTATAAAGCCTAGCCAGTGAGAGATTATTTGGGTCCGGTAAATCCAAAACGATCATGTCCCATGATTCGGTTGATTGCTCGAGGAATTTTCCCGCATCGTCAATATGAACACGCACCTTCGGGTTTGAGAGTGCGTCATTTGAAAGGCTTGCCAGCAGCGGCCGGTCTCGAAACAGACGGATCATCTCCTCGTCCAGGTCCACCAGGTCTACCGCTTGCAGGCTCGGATACTTGAGCAACTCGCGCACTGCCATACCATCCCCGCCGCCAAGGACCAATGCTTTCATCGCGCCGGGCAATGCAGTCATAGCCGGGTGAATGAGGGCCTCATGATAACGGTGCTCGTCCACGGATGAGAATTGGAGCTTTCCATCAATGAACAATCTGACGTCATCGCGCCACCGGGTAACTACCAATCTTTGATATGGGGTCTGTCGCGTGAGAATGATGTCATCCTGGTAAAGCAGGTTTTCGGTCATTGACGTAAAAGCGCCGGAACCCGCAAGCCCCGCAGTCAACATGGCAGCGGAAAACCCCGCCATTATCGCCAATCGCCTCTTTCTGCGAAGAAATGGGGCCAGCACTCGAAGCGCTACGGCCCCTACAGCGATATTAATAAGGCCGAAGAGAAAGGAAGTCCTGAGAAGTCCGACATGCGGCACCAGCAACAAGGGAAAAGCGCAGGAAGCAATAAGCGCCCCTATATAATCCAAAGCCAGTACGTTGGAAACCGTGAGCCGCAGCGCTTCCTGGGTTTTGAGAATCCTGATGAGTAATGGGATCTCCATCCCGACGAGAGTTCCGGTTACGGTCAGGACGATCACGAGAACCGGCAAATAAGAAGGCAAAGCGGCAAATGTGAACAAGAGCACAGCCGCTGAAAACCCGCCTGAAACTCCGATTCCGATTTGAATTCCGACAAACACGTCAGTCAGGTTTTTCCGGAAAAAACGGGTCAAGTATGAGCCAAGACCCATAGCAGTAAGGAAAATTCCAATAACAATAGAAAACTGCGTGACTGTGCCGCCCAGCAAATAACTGGAGAGCGCGGCAGCGACAAGTTCATAAATGAGGCCGCAAACGGCTATCAGGAAGACCGCGGCTAGCAGAAAGATTCCGGGAATGCGTTGCGTCATATTGGGATTACCGGCTTTGTCACTGGCACACGGCGTTTGTGCCACTCATGAGCCGTCGAGATGACTGCTATTTTTGGATGATCTACCGGCATGGACCTGGTGCCTGCTTGAAGAATACTTCTGGTATTCCTTCAGTTACGAGCGTCCAAATACTGTCATTGCGAGCGGTTTTTGGTGGGGATAGGCGTCACCATAAATCCCCCTGTATCCCCCTTTAGAAAAGGGGGAGCAGAATCCCCCCTTTAGTAAAGGGGGGTATGGGGGGATTTGACCGGCAATCCCGCTGTTCTGCGCGGGACGGTCCCACCAGCAATCTCCAAGCTTGGGGGATTGCTTTCCCCGCGGAACGCGGGATTTCACTCCTCGCAATGACACTTGTCTTACAGCCTGATTCTTTATCAAAGGTATTATTCCGCTACAACTATTTGCCGCCTCGGTACCCTCCGCCTGCATGAGTTCTACCCAGGAAATAAATACCATGACCTGCTGTCCTGGTTCGGACAGACTCGTCCCGAAGGCTCACCGGCTTCTCAAGCGGTTTAGGCAAGAACCAGCCGTAAAAAGCCCCACCGTAGGCGGTCACGGTGATAGCCACAAGAATGGCAATTATAATGAATTTAGCAGCGAGTCCTTTCATTGAATCAGCTCACCTACCTCAATCATCATCTCCGCCGTTTCCGTCATCATCGCTATCAGCCGTGACCTCACGCCATCGTCGAGCTTCGAAGGTCATCCGACTGAAAGGCTCGAAAACCATCACCAGGGCGGATAGCAGAAGCGGGATAATGAAATACCAGGATATCACTTTATCAGCGGTCAATTTGATTTTCAGAGGTTCTTTTCTGGACGGGCCTGAATAATCGCTTCCTCCTTGTCCATATACCAGGAGACGGTACGAACCGGCTTTGTCCACCCTGAAGCAGGAATTGAAAGACGAAGATCCTTCAGTCCAAGAGCCTTCCGAATCCTGCCCATAATAATACGAGGCTTCTCCGCCAAATTCCGAAATCACCCGATCTTCTGCGTCCACAAGAGCAAAATCCGCTGCCAGCCAAGAATTCTTAACTGGAGCCTGCCCTTGCAGGCACACGATGGTCCCGTTCCGGCTTACAGTAAAGGGCTTTGTCATGTATTCCTGAGAATACTGCTCAGCCGTGATACTTTCCTGCATAAGAGGCGTGTCTTTATCCGATGAGAAAGCATAAAAGAGCAGCAGGATGTTCAAAGCGACAAACGCGGCCCCGATTCTCCAGGAGCCTGTCAGCCATCCGGAGGGCACATAAGGCTGGCAAGAGTACACGCCTTTGGCTGGTGGCAGCTCCACGCTCTCGCCAACAGCAGCTTGCATTTCATCCCGGTTTATATATCGACCGCGGAATTGCTCGACTTCATTCCCGGTAATCTCCTGGTCCACATAATCGGGCGGTTTGATCAGGTGGGTATATTGGGTCTTTTCACCAACTGCCGCCACCCAAGGTAGAGCACCGTCGACCCACTGGAGGGTTACCTCGCCGCTTTCGTAAATCTTGAACGACTCATTGCCGACTCGCACCTGCATTTTTGCTATTGGTATTGGCGGGATAGGAATCCGAGTGTGGATCGTGCGACTTAAGGTAAAATGTCCATTTTCCTCAGAGAGCCATAAGTAACCGGAATCAGAATTTACAGGACATATTCCATCGAGCCGTACTGGACATTTTCTTCCGTCTCGACGTAATAGAGTCTTCCCATAACTTCATAGCGGGTATTTTCCAGCGTTACCGCCGCGCCAATATTGAGTGTAAATTTGGGTTCCTTGCCTTTGTTCTGACCTACAACTCTAATTTCAGCTTCATCCAGTTGCAGGCCCGCGCCGCATGCCGGGCAGACGACCATCCCGGTGGTCTCGACTCGAGGTCCTTCGTAAGGCTTTCCGCATGACCCACAACGGATGACTTCGCCCACTCGGGATACTCCGGTCTTGTGTGCTTCCGGAGCGGGCTTGCCTTCTTTGAAATCAATGATCCGCCCGAAAAAGGCTGTGACATTTCCGGATGCCGGATCGTACTCCAATCCGAAAGAAGAAGTTCCATCGGGCGTGGACCCGTCCGCATACGGATAAACTTTGCCGATTTCTACCTGGAACGGGATTTCGCCTTGGCCCCCTAGGCATTTGGCTTCCCCGATCTCTTCAATTACCCCTTCTTTTTCATTGAGCTTTATTCGCATCCCGGGCGTAAGCTCTGAATGCGGAGGAACAGGCGAAGTCAGCGTGATTGGCGACTCAAGGAATAATTCCCTCTCATCTTCAGTCAGCCACATGATCTCGCCGTTTTCCATTTCGACGAACCACTCGTTCCAGGTTCCCTTCTCATGCGCGTAGTGAATTCGACCCAGGACTCTGAACGAGCGTCCCTTGATCTTGCCCGTCGCGCCGACCTTAAACCGAGGCGAGTCGGGCAAATCAACGGATTTTTCGCCTGCTCGAAGGGCTGATTCTTTGTCCCAGTAGATAGCGGTCTTGCAGTAGTCACAAACACGCATCAACACGCCCGGATTTGTCACCGTGTTGGATGCTCCGCATGAAGGGCACTGAAATTCGCGTTCCATGATCCCTGTTAATCGCTCGTCTGCAGTTCTTCGGCCCGGATTGTCGCGGCCTCGATCGCATCCATGATCAAGCCTCGGAGCCCGCCTGCTTCCAAGACTTGCAATCCCGCGATGGTTGTGCCGCCGGGAGAGGTAATTCGGTCCTTGAGTTCACTAAATGGAATATTTCCGGTAGTCGCCATTGTTGCTGCGCCCATAACTGTCTGGACAGCAAGCGCTCGGGCCGTGGGTCGATCTAATCCCATCAGGACGCCCCCATCAGTCAGGGCTTCCATGATGATGAAGAGATAGCCGGGACCGCTGCCGGACAGCGCTGTAACCACATTCATCATCTTTTCATCGACTTTGACCGCGGTGCCCACCGCGCTAAACAGGTCCACCGCTACAGCGAGATCCTTGTCATCTGCAGTACCTGCTTTGCACAGGGCCGTGGCGCCGGCTGATACCATTGCGGCCGCATTCGGCATAGCCCGAATAACACGGCTAGGCCCTTTGAGTTTCGACAGGATGAATGCAGTCGTTATTCCCGCTGCTATGGAGATAATTACGAGTCGTTTGTGTACCTGATGAGCAATGGATTCCAAGACCGGTCCGATTACTTGTGGTTTGACCGCGAGTATGACCGTGTCGGTATCTGGAGTCACTGCATCGCCGATGGCAGGAGCGGCCTCCACGCCTAATTCTTCCACTATGGTCCGGCATTTGGCCGCGTCGATATCAAAGGCATGGATCATAGCAGGCAATGCTTTGCCCGATGAAACCAGTCCACGAATCAAGGCATAACCCATATTACCCAAGCCTATTATTGCGAGCCTCTTCAAATTTCTACCCTCACAATTATTATTATGTTATAGTTGAACATGATTTCTAACAGAGGCGGAACCTATTTTACCGCCGCTGGATTTTCAACTCAAAATAGTATCATGAGAGGCCTAGGCTGGACAGTTATTTATTGGAGGATATCTTTATGAACAACCTTGTTACTATCGACGCCAGGGGCCTGGCGTGCCCTCAGCCGGTCCTGGAGACAAAGAAAGCGCTCGAAAAAGGAGTTCCCGGACCTCTTACCGTGCTCGTGGACAACACCACATCGAAGGAAAACGTCATGAGGTTCGCTCGCAACCAGGGATGCGAGGTGAAGATTCAGGAAAGTGAGCCCGAACAGTTTCAGATCACGATAGTCAAATGTGGCGAGCCGGTCGGACCCGCTGCGCAAAAAGAATTGCTGCCTTGCCCGATGCCCGAGACCGAACAGGTTCGAAATGTCATATACGTCGGCAACAACTGCATGGGGCGTGGGGATGATGAGCTGGGGGCCAAGCTGATGCGCGGGTTTCTCAGGACAATGATAGATTCCACGCCTCTACCGTGGCGCATGGTCTTCATCAACTCCGGAGTCAATCTCACCACAATCGATGAAGAAGCTGTGGAAGCGATTTCCCTATTGGAAGAGAAGGGCGTGGAAGTGCTCTCGTGCGGCACTTGCCTCGAACACTTCAAGCTGAAGGACAAGCTCGCCGCGGGCAAGGTCACCAACATGTTCGAGATAATCGAAACCCTTAACTCAGCTACGAAGGTGATCTCACCAAATTAGGATGGCAACGATCGAGATCATATCGGTGCGATAACGGACACAAGGATTTGCTTGAGAATTTCTTTTTTTCTTTCGCGTAATTGGCCATCCGCAACGCCGGAGTTCAAAAGTATTCTGTGTGATGTCAACGGGAGGAATACTTCTCTAAGATCACCGGGTATCACGTAATCTCGGCCTTCCAGGAGAGCCAAAGCCTGCATCGCCCGTCGGAGGTGCAAGCCGCCTCTGGAAGAGACTCCGAGCCTTATTAACGGGTGCTCCCTGGTCGACCTCACCAGATCCAGCAAATACTCCATAACCGATGACTCTATTTTGACCTCATGGACCATTTCCTGAAGCTTCTTTATTGTGGATGCGTCCGTGACCGGCTCAAGCTGATCTGCATGAATATGCTCAATGCCCCTGACCAAGAACTCTCGTTCATGGTCCCTATCCGGATAACCCAGGCTGATGGAAATCATGAATCGATCCAACTGGCTTTCGGGAAGCTCAAAAGACCCGAATCGTTCGATGGGATTCATAGTTGCCATTACCAGAAAGGGTTTCGACAGAGCATAAGTGCTTCCATCCACCGAAACTTGTCCTTCAGCCATAGCCTCTAGAAGCGCCGATTGCGTTCTCGGCGATGTTCTATTGATTTCATCCGCCAGGAGCACTTCCGTGAATATCGGACCTTTCTTGAACTCGAACTCCGAATTCCGCTGATTGTAAACGTTTACTCCGAGCACATCGGATGGCAGCGTGTCGCTTGTGAACTGCACGCGCTGGAATCGCACGCCCATTGAGCGGGCAGCGGCAATCGCCAGGAGCGTCTTTCCAACGCCGGGGACATCCTCGATTAGGACGTGGCCTCGAGCCAAAAGAGCCACGATGACTTGCTTGATCTGATTTTCCTTCCCGATCAGGACTTGTGAAATCGATTTGATAAGCTGTAGAGCTGGTTCGCCGGAACGGTTCATTATATGCCCTCTGGGGGAATGTTTAACGAGTTGCAGATTATCGATTTTCCCTGTGTTTTGTCAACGAATGCCGACGGAGGCTTTTAGCTGCCGATCAAGTAAGGATACTGTATACTACTTTAAATTAACCGGATTAATGGGGGACCTTGGCATTAAATCGAAGTGGAGGCTATAGCCATGTATTTACCGGATATCTTCAAGACATTTGTTGAGAGGCACGGTAGTATTTCCGAAGCGCTTCTTAAGGTGGGCGAACTCTGCTCGCAGGCCGGGCCGATAGATCAGATTACGCAACATTTGATCCAAATGGGAATTGCCGTAGGCGCGAGCTCACAGGGAGCTGTCCGATCGCATGCCAGGAGAGCCCTGGATGAAGGAGCGACCAAGGAGCAAGTTCTGCAAACTGTGCTGCTTTCCGCGACTATTGTGGGTTTCCCAGCAATGATCGCTGCATACGGCTGGCTTGAAGAATTGATCTCAGCCCGGGAATGACGAAGGAGAAAAGAGAATCGGGAGGGGACGCTGAGAAGGCCACCGGGAACCCGCGGAAATGGGATGGGAAAAATGCGGGGGAACCCGCTTTTTGTGCAAAAAGCCGTGATTCCCCCGCACCCCCTCCGGCAAAAACTCTAAATGGCTGGCGGTATATCACAGAATATTGCGAGTATTAAGTCCTCTCATTGTCGATCGATGTAACGGCAGGCCGAGTGGACCCGCACGCCTTCCGGCAAGTCCCGCGCAGAACGCGGGATTATATGGTTAGCGGTATACTAAGGGCAGAGCAGCTCGGGAGGCTCGTTCGAATTCCGGTAGCGACCGGCGTCCCTGCCGGTCGATGCATGTTTACGCAGCCTACTCCCGAAGGGTGGCCCCGGAGGCATGTCGGACCTTGTCCGACATGGTTTGTATGACCTTCGGTTCGATGGCAGGCCGGCAAATCGCCGGGGACACGGGGCATTTCATTTACTCAAGAATGATCGTGAAGGAAAATTCAAGTGGAGAATCCTGTAGGAAAAGAACCCCTGTCGTCGAGAGAGCGAACGTTCGAGTGCAAGGTTTATCACGACGATGTCGACTGCACGGGGGCAGTGTATCATGCCAATTATCTGAAGTTCCTGGAGAGGGCACGCTGGGAATTCCTGGAAGACCGTTTGACGAACATACTGGATTACAATGAACGTGGTTATTGGTTCATGGTCCAGAAAATTCAGATAGTATTTCATTCTCCGGCAAAACTCTGTGATTTACTCGTGGTTCGAACCTGGATAGAGAGCACAACCCGATACACGGTTGCCGCCAAACAGATCATCGCAAGGAAAGGTGAATCCCGAGACTATCTGGTCACTGCCACAATCACATTCGTGTTCGTGGGTGCAGATCGCCAGTTGCTGGAAGTCCCTCCCGAATTCCACAGCCTCTAACAGGTGGGGTCAGGTCGTTCATCCGGAGCGCCCGCTCGATCGCCTTAGGCCCGGATCCCCAGAGGCTTTTTTATTTCGTCCACGATGCTTACGGTTCCTTTCCCATTATCGCCCTGGCGGCCAACGCGGTGGTTATCCCGTAGGGCAGATTTATCAGCAGCAGGTAAACTGTGAACATAGGCCCGCCCTGCTGAAGCCCGAAATACCCTGCGCCGCTCATCGGCAGGAAGATTAAAAACAACGCCAGCACCGGTGCGAGGAAGTATAGAAGACCGAACAGGTAGAGCCGGTTCCAGGCCGTCTTTATAAAGAGCCCGAACGGGATACCCCACAGCCCGGCCCAGAACAGCGGTCTGTATATATCCGGCGATTTCAAGGATACCGGGGCCTTTACCCCGAATGCCGCGCTAATGCCGAATCCAAACAGGACGTGGCTGAAAAGGACCACGGCCAGTCCGCCTATGACCCCCGCACCGAAGCAGATTGCCACCCGTTGTATCAGGGTCAAACCTTTTTCCACCATTTTCAAACCCCCTTGTTTTATGCGCCACACCCTTCTTTGGTTATATGATGCGCTCGATGGGCTTGCTCTTTAATGCCCTCCGAATCTTTCTCATTTCCTTCATTGCAATCCTCCGTTAATTGACAATTAGAAGTGCCCTGTTCAGCAATCAGGATGAGACCCGTTCCGAACAAAGCCAGTACAATTTTCATTTGTGTGATTTACTGCCGATCGCTTTGTGCGTCGGGCACGTGCATTGCGACCGCCACTTGTCTCACTAATGATTCTTTTGCGTTACGCAAATCGTAGCAATCTTCCTTGCTTCGTTTTGACCTAATTGATGGCTCCATATCTCGCTCGGCCTAAAATTTGGCAATTTGGCATATCCCATGATTGCTGTTTTAGATGCTCTTGTGATGAAAAAGATTCTCGGACTGGATTCAAACTCCCCGTCGCTGCGACTGTCCCCTTGGGTTGTGAATGGACTGGTCAACCTCCTGAGATTATTACAAATACTTAATGGGTGACCCGGAACAGATATCGCCCTGATGCCAACCTAGATCTTGGACCGGTTCTTGCGGTCAGGCCAGAGAAGGGATGAATCCGAAATGCTAGACCTGCATCTTAATTAGAAAAGATTCCGGGAGGTGTAGCCGATGGCCGGGACAGAGGAATTTACTGGCTTGTCAGATGGCGAAGGCATTATCTACCCCATTGCAGAAGAATATCTGAATTCGATAGAAGGAAAGAGGCGTGACGACTTCATGAAATGGGTTGTAGCTCACGAGGAGAAGGCGCGGGAGATTGTCTGCAACTTGAGGCAATTCGCGGGAGAACAATTCTGCGACGTGGACCATCGCAGCGATTTTGAGCTCTCGTTTCTTTGAACAACCTCCGCTGCATAATTTCAGACGGCCGAATACGTGCCAGGACAGCGAAATGCCAAGGAGCCGATGGGGTCTAGGTCCTTCATCTTCAGGCTTCGCTCGATCCCCTCTATTCGCCTCCGCAGGCTCGCACGCTGAAAGGCGAGTCAAGAGCGGAGTCGACTCCATAATGACCAGGAATCCTTACCTGTAGAGCAGATCGTGCCCGTCGAGGTTGTACCGAGATCGGCCAAGACCCGACGTGATGCCAATCACACTAATATGCAACCAAAAGGTTGCATATTATCGCCGGGGGGATTATATTTGAATCAGGAGGTGGACCATGAACACTTCAACAGATAGCATTGAAAGAAAGATCCTGCTCAAGGCACCGCTGTCGCGTGTCTGGCGTGCGCTGTCGAATGCTGAGGAATTCGGCGACTGGTTCGGTGTGGCGCTAAAGGGAAAAACCTTTGCAGTCGGTCAGAGAGTACAAGGACGGGTCACTTATCCCGGTTACGAGCACATAGTCCTTGACATGACGATCGAACGCATGGAACCGGAACGGTTGCTTTCCTGGCGCTGGCATCCCTACCCTGCTGATCCTTCCGTTGACTATTCGAAAGAACCGACCACGCTGGTCGAATTCAAACTGGAGGAAGTCGAGGGCGGCACCTTACTGACCGTCGTCGAATCCGGATTTGACAATATTCCGCCGTCCCGTCGCTTGGAAGCATTCCGCATGAACAGCGACGGCTGGGACGAACAGATGAAGAATATTGAAAAACACGTCGCCACGCCATAGCGCACCTTCCAAAAAGGCGCCTGCGAAGGACTCGTCGTTGCCGAATCACGCTCCGATCTTCGCAGCGCTCGGCGACAAGACGCGTCTGCGCCTAATCGCTGTCCTGTGTACCGGTGGAGCGGTTTCGATTAAACAGCTCACATCCGAGACGGAAATCAGTCGCCAGGCAGTCACGAAACATCTACACGTGCTCGCAGATGCAGGATTGGTGCGCGACATCAAAGTCGGTCGCGAACGGCTGTGGGAGTTCGAACCAACGGAACTGGAAGAGGCGCGGCGCTCGCTCGACGTCATTGCGCGACAGTGGGACCACGCTCTCGAGAAACTGAAGAAGATCGTGGAACGTTGATCATGAGCTGGTCATCATTGATGGCAACACTAGCCCGCGGATGCAGTGACCTTGTGTTGGTCATTGTGTGCTCAACTCTGCTCTTGACTCATGTTTCAGAGCAAAGAGCAGACCTGATGGTCAGAAAGAGGATTTATCCTAAAAGGAGGCCAAGATGAGAAAGTTTCAGACATTTGTGGCAATTATAGGTCTGTTGTTCTCGCTTACAGTCAGCGCACAGGATAAACGGACTCCCAAGGCAACGAATAAAATCGAGCCGCTACCGCGAGATTTGGAAATTCAGCTAGCCCTAAGCGCACTGCCGACGCATCTCAGAGACAATGCAACAGTATACATTTTAAATCCTGATAAGGGCTTCGAAGTTGCCCGCAAGGGTACTAATGAATTCCACGCCTTTGTTGCTCGAACCGGCGATGATGCGTTCAGGGGGTCCTGGCCTTTAACGGAATATAGAGATGATATTCTCTACCCGATTTCCTTTGACAAAGCGGGCGCCAAGCAACAGATGCGAGTCTTCTTTGACGCGGCAGAGATGCAGGCCAAGGGTACTCCTCCCGGAGAACTAAAGAAAATCATCAAAGACCGTTACAAAACGGGATACTATAAAGCGCCGGAACGAACCGGCATCTCATATATGCTGTCCCCGATCCTGAGGACTTATTTCAACCCGGAAGAAAGCGACGGTGTCGTCACCATTAACTATCCACACGTCATGTACTACGCCCCCAATGTATCCAATGAAGACATAGGCGGCGGGAAACTCGGCGGCATGTATCCCTTTGTTATAATGCCCGGCCATCATGGATACTTCATCCAGCCTATCGACCTGACAGAGAGACAGGCTATTAACAAAGAGTACGAAGAGATGCTCACAAGACTTTGCCAAATCAAAGAAGTCTGGTGTTTGCCAAAAGAGAAAGGTCAACCAAAGGGCAACTACTGAATCGAAAAGGGCGCCTTAGACATCTGTCGATGGTGTCGCAGGCATGATCCCGGCCTTTGCCGAAGCTTGTGGCGTCGAGTCTGCTCTTGACTCATGTTTCAGAGCCAAGAGCAGATCTGATAATGACAAAAGAGGCTTTGTCCTGCCACGCATGAGAATGGAGATTGCTTCGCTGCGCTCGCAATGACAGGTGCCGAGTTATGCATCCAATGCGGGAGTCTCTCATTGCGAGGCCGTCAGGCCACAGCCCTCAATTTGTCATTGCGAGGAGTGAAACGACGAAGCAATCTCAGGATTTGGAAATACCCGTGGAGTCAGGTCGCTCGTGCATCTTTCCTCTCCGCGTTCTCCCCGTCCTCAGGGGTGAATTTCCTTTAACCACCTGAGAAACATACCGGCAAAGCCGAAGAATGTACGAAACAACGCCGTGCCTCGGCAGGGAAACAGTAATTGTTCCCGCGCCAGTAGAGGTATTTTTCCTTGACAGAGGGTTCTTAATGGGTGACCCCACGACGGAGAGTTACGTATGGTGTCCCCGGAATTGTACGATAGTAAGCGAGTTCCTTATACGATTATTATTTCCGATACTTGCTGAAAACGTAGCCGGTATCCTTTTGTTCTTCGTGGCATTTGAAGCAGGCCTTCGCATCACTAACCATTCGTTCTTTTGTATCGTCCTTGAATCCCCCAAATGCCCATCCTCCGGTGTCTGCTGCTTGCTTGGACTCTTTTTGCATGACACCGATGAATATTCGTGGGCCCTCGGTAATGACATTCTCATTTTCGTTCGCCGTGAGCACATCAGCGACGAAGACCGCCCCGTCCGGATATGGCTTGCCTTTTGTGAGTGCGTCGAACGCCTTCTTGTTGGCGTAGATATGGTGAATTCCTCCGGCCATTTCGAAGTCCTCATGGCCTTTCTGGACGACCAATGACTTCACGTGATGCCATTGTCGATAACCTTCGGGGTAATTTACGGTTTGTTTCGCGGTCTCGGCAGCCAGGACCAAAGTGATGAAACCACATACGGAACATAGGGCTAGAGCAACAATTGCCTGTTTCTTCATTGGAATCTCTCCCCTTTCCATAATTTGGGACTGGTTTCGCTTTCGCTATCATTGCTGTTTCCTGCCCGTCGTTCCACGAAAGCGAAACCTCAGATACGGATACGGATTGCTTCTTTCGCAGCCTTGTGAGCTTAATTTTCAGCCTTAGGTCATCTCCTCCCGAGAAAGTGGCCTAGTTTACCCGGCCTCTTCTCGGGACCCGTTGAATTGGCATTTGTGGAGTTATTCGAGGCACGATCTGGCGTTGCACACCGGACGACCCAGGCTGTATACCTCCCACCCCTGTATCCGAACTGAGGTCCGATTCCGATTCTCCCCGGCCCCGTGTAACTTCCCGTGACTTCCGAGCCGGTCGTCCCGCTCGGTTCGTCCTCACTCACGCATTTCCCTTTGTGACAGTATTGTCCTATGGGGCAATCTAGGCTTTTTCGACACTGAGGCGCCCCCACTTCCGGAAGCTTTTTCGCGGGCCGCTTTCTCTCGGGCGGCTTCTTGACGCAATGGTTATGTGAATCACACACATATCCTGGGGGGCAGTCACTGTCGTCCGGTCTACCAGGTTCTCCGCAGAGCTCCGGGATCTGAGGAGCCTGAGGCAATGGAGGCAGCTTAGGCAGCTGAGTTGATGGAGGCTCAGGCACGCAATTGCCTGGTTGATTTGCCCCACGATTATGCTGGCACACATATCCCGGGCCGCATTCACTATCCTGATCGCACACCTCAGGGACCGTAGGTGTTTGAGGTAGCTGGGGCACGACAGCCACGCAATTGCCCTGTTGACACGTATATCCCTGGGGACAATCAGTATCATTGCGGCAAATCGTAGGCGGTGGCTTAGTAGAACCGTTCAGCGGTTCGCACTGGCAGGTATCCAGATTGAGCCGCTGCTGATCCGAACACTTTACTGACGAAACGCATAGACCATTCACACATTTCTGGCACGACACCCTTTGACACTGCGAGTCTTCCGAGCATCCCGTAGAGCGGCCGTCCGTGATTGGAAGGCATTCGCACGTCATACGGTCAAGATAAAAGCCTTCTTTACATACTCTAGGGACACAGGTACCGTCGACGCAACCCTGGCAACGGTCGCACTGCGTGTCATCCTGGCACTGGCTCAGAGGCGGCGGAATAGGATCGACTACAATGCCTGGCGGGTACTGCACGCAATAGGAACACCTGTACGGAGGAGAATTGCTCGAGTCGTACGCTACGTTATATCCTTCCGGGCATTGCGCGACGCATCCTTGGCCGGGTAGAAGAACTCCGCCTGGGCATGGACACTCACACGTGCAGGTCTCCGAATTGAAGGCTGCTCCCCTGCGGCAAGAGCCGCACGGCCCTGTTCCTATCGGGCCTACGCTGTTAACTGTCGAGCCGTTACCAGCTTGCGGGGGCGGGGGCCGCTCACCATCCGGGCAAGGGCAAACGCACTGGCCCGTCCGGCGATTGTAAATTTTGCCGGGAGGACAACACTCGGGGTTCTCTCCCGGGATCGCCACAGGTATCGGCACGATGGCAGGATATAACGCCACTCCTGGAGGGGCCAAGTATACCTCTGTCTGATCCAGGATCACCTCCGACTTCAGCCTCTCGCATGATGGGACATCCTCAGGCAATGTTCTGGGAATAGTGGTTCTTTTGACCAGTTCCTTCATGGTATCCGACGAAACCCACTTGATTTCACCAGGTTCCTGATCTCTCTCTACGTCGACTTCCTGACACGACGTCAACACACGGGATTCCTTTGTCTGAGGCGAAACATTTCTCACTCGGACCTTCCCCCACAGCACTGTAACGGTCGTGAGCGCCTCGTTCTTGGACTCGACAATAAAATCGGCCGCTCGGTCGGATGGCAGAACCTCTATCCATGCCGTGTGAGTCCCGATCGTGAATGTCGACGGAGGGTTTGTGTTGGGAAGGGTCTTGATGAAGCGCACCGTCCCCTTCTGAACGTACCCCACAAAGCGGTATGATGCCCCGGCCCGCTCAAATTGCTTGAAGCCGAAGACCGAATCCGCACCCAGTGAACCATGTGTCACATCAGGGCCCGGCTTCCATCTGTCCGACGGGGTGAACGCATTGAACACCCCCTGCCACCATAACTTGCTAGTCTTCCCCGTAGACAGGAAGTCCATAATGTACAGGGGCGACTTGGCTGCAATCTTTTTGAACTGAGCCTCCCCCACGCGCTGAACTTTGGTATCTCCCTGGACCGCCCCAACTGTGGCCAATACTTCCTTTTGCCACGAATATGGCGCCGCTCCAGCATCTTGATCTGCCGCACACGAGATTGAAACATGCCATACGAGCGAGAAAGCGAACCCTACGAGCAGATAACGACCGAGAAATTTCGTCATTGTTACCATCTCGACCCCCGTTGAATATGTGGGTATTAGTTAAAACTCATACAAATTGCGTCTCAGACAAAATAGTACGGGCGAGCAGAAGACCATCAGTCGGCGAATCCCGCTTAATAGCTAATATAGCAGCCTAAGAAATGACGATTGGACGATATCGCTCTGCCCCTCGGACATTTACATTAATTTCGCAATGGCACATTGATGTGCAGATCTTCCAATGCTCTCTATCAGCAATTAGTTCGTGCGCCCACCACCTATGCTTGAAACAGCGCCGGGTCATTCGAAAAGTGCTAACGTTAATTGTGCGGCTGCTCCTCTCCCTTTTACAAGGGTAGCTCGCGCAGGTGACCCCGTCAACCATTTTTCACATGATGCATGGCATCCGAACACAGAGCCGTACCTCAGCAGGGAGACAATGGCTTCCTTGTCAGTAGAAGTATTTTCCTCGACAAAGCGCCTCTTAATAAGTGACCCCAAGCCAATGACAGGTCTCAACTTGTCATTGCGAGGAGCGAAGTGACGAAGCAATCTCGGATTTGTTCCGGCCATGAATGTGAATAGAGATTGCTTCGCTGCGCTCGCAATGACAGGCTTTGGTCACATGGGGTGCGGGTTTGTGATTGCGAGAAGTGAAACGACGTGGCAATCTCAGGTTTGGAAATCCCTGTGCGTCCTGGTCGTTCATACATCTTTCCTCTCTGCGTTCTCTGCGTTCTCCGCGGTGAACTTCCCTCATCAAGGGCAGATCCATGGACACCACCTGAGCCCCCCCTCACCCTACTCCTCGCCCGAATGCAGGCAATTGCTGCGATGCGCACTTTTCAGGCAACTTCCACCCGATTTCTTCCGCTTCTCTTGGCAGAGTACAGGGCCTTGTCAGCCAGTATGAAGAGTGAATCCATATCAAGGTCTCGGTCCGAGCGACTTGCCACTCCAATACTTACCGTGATCCGAAGCGGCCCCAGGTCGGTATTCAGTTCTAGCTGCTCAATGCTTTGACGCACCTTCTCCCCAACCGTCCTGGCGCCGGAGAGATCGGTTTCCAGAAGCAGTAAGCCGAATTCCTCGCCTCCCAAGCGTCCAATTATGTCAGTTTTCCGTAGATTGCTCGCGGCGATCCTGGACACAAAACGGAGGGTCTCGTCTCCAACACCGTGTCCATGCTTGTCATTGACGGACTTGAAAAAGTCTATGTCCATCATCAGCAACGAAAGTGAATGGCCGTAGCGTCGTGCTCGATCGATCTCAATGCTGCACAAATCCATGAAATGGCGCCGGTTGAATAAACCGGTGAGACCGTCGGTTATCGCCAGTTCACGGAGCTTGGCCTCTGCCTTCTTCAGAGCGCTAATGTCCGTGCCCACGGAGAGGATTTCTGTCACGTGTCCCGAGCTGGACGACAAACCGTGGTTGGTCCAGGCAATCCATACCCTTTCACCGCTTGACCGTATGTTCTCATTTTCGTTCAGGGAATGGCGATCGGGCTCGGCTATGAGGTATTGAATCATGGCCTCTAAATCTCTGCCCGTCGATTCAGTTGGAGGAACAATGGACCCGATCACGTGCCGACCCAGTATCTCCCGCTCCGTGAAGCCGAAGAACTCCTGAGCGTATTCGTTGAAGAAAGTGATTTTCCCCTGTCTATCGAACCGCATGATTATGCTTTTCGCGTTCTGCACCAGCTCCCGGTATTTGGCTTCGCTTCGTGCAAGCTCGTCCGCTGAGCGTTTGCGCTGAGAGATATTCCTGGCAATGCCCGCCACACCGATAACCCGACCGGCCTCATTTCGGACCGGTGATTTGATCGTTTCGATCCAGATTTCTCCCATACTGGTGTGCACCAGAGTTTCTTCTATCTTTTTCGACCGGCCCGTTCGCATGACTTCCAAATCATCGTTCAGGTACCGTGCGGCAAGCTCCCGCGGCCAGAAGTCGAAATCGGATTTTCCGATGAGTTCTTCATGACTCACTCCGCAATGCTTGACAAATGCCTCATTGGCCAGGACGAATTTACCGTCACTATCTTTGATCCACGCCAGATCGGGCACACTGTCCAGGAGTGCCCGAGGAAACACCGCGGTCTCCTGGAGCGTCCGTAATGCGTCCCGGAGTTCCGCCTCGGCCTTTGTCAACTTGTCCACTCTGACGCGCAACTCACGCAATTCTTCGGCCGGGTGATCCCCGGTCTGGTGCTCGTCTGTCATATCACGCTCCACGTCCAGCATGCCCGCGGGTCGTCCGTTTTGGAAAACGCGGAACAATTCGTGAGCCATCAAGGACGCCTCGTATCGTCTCGCTTAAGAAACATCCGAAGCCACACTTCGGCACGTGGCCGAGAGGTACTCGTGCTTCGTTGCCGTGAGCATAACCCACCGTATGCCCCACCGTCAAAGTCGAATCTTGTTGGTCCTCACCCAATAGCTAATGCGAGAAATGAAGCAAGTTGCTTCGCTGTGGGAGCAATGACAGATCCCAACGTGTCATTGCGAGGCCGTCAGGCCGTGGCAATCTCCGAAGCTTTGGGAGATTGCTTCCCCCGTTTTTCGACGGGGTCGCAAAGACACTTCAAAGACCTGGGGGCGCAAGCCTCGATCCTGCTCGGTGACCGGTGCATGAAGATCCGCAGGCTAGACCCACTGACACCAGGTGGGAAACATACAGGCAAACACGAAGAATGTACGCAGCACGGCCGTAGCTCAGCAGGGGGCCAATAATTGCTTCCTCGCCATGAGAGGTGTTTTCCATGACAGAGGCCCTCTTAATGGGTGACCCCTCCCTGACACTGACTTACCCTCCCCTCCTAAGACTTTCCTTATCGGGTATCAGCGACAATGGCAGTGCGTACCGCATTCAACGGAGAATCGACCGACCCTTGATTAAGGACAGCAAAGAATTTTCGCTTGCCGGTTTTCTCATTCGGCACATAAGACCAAGCATAGCAGCGTGAAGCGGTGGGGTGGCAGAAAAGAGAAAATACTTGCACCGTCCCTTCCCAAACTACCTGACCTTGGAATGTCTCTTTAACCGGGACAGACTCAATCCACATCGCTTTGCAGCGGTGTAGGTTGCGGATAGCTTCTATAAGCGTTTCTATCTCTACCTCTGTGGCGGGTTGTTTAGTTGTCTTTTTCATTTGGCTCCGTTTTTTTGATGAACCCAGGTTTGAAGACATCAAGGGTTTCAACCATTTCCTCTTAGCTTAATTGACACGGTAATTCAACCATGATCCATTTCCTTGGAGGCAATGGAAATAAAATGCTTCCCATTGCGGAATTATAAGAATGGGGTCAGGTCGTTCATTCGGAACTCCCGCTTGATCCCCTCTACCCGCCTCCGCAGGCTCGCGTCTGCCCTGATCTCATTGTTTGTGTGAGAACGGAGATTGCTTCGCTACGCTCGCAATGACACTTCAAAGACCCGGGGGCGCAAGCCTTGATCCAATTCGCGCCGACGAAGTTACCTGAGAAACACACCGGCGGAGAAAAGGGGACATTCTTCTTTTTTGTTACTGTTCCCGATGGCCTTATCGGGGCCTCTATTTTCAAGGCCCTTTTAGGGCAGGGCAAGCCCTGCCCCTACCGAAGCCTCGTCGTGTTCCGTCGTGTCTTTCTTTTATCCTGCCTGCTCAGTGGTTCCCTTTGGCCTTCTCAGAACAATTCGACCCCGCGTTTCGCGGGACTGCTACCAATCCATCTCCAGCCCACCCCGCTACCGGCAATAAGCTACTCACACTATCTGCGCCCATCTTTGATCTACCGCCAGCCATTTAGAGTTTTTGCGGGAGGGGTCGGGCCCACTCGGCGTGGGGCCAACATGCATCTTGATACTGACAGCTCTCGATACACTCCGATGCCCGCTGGTGCAAGGTCGCCGTGCGCGGAGCACCTTTTTTCAAAAAGCGGGTTCCCCCGCATCTTTGCTTTCCCCTTCTCCTCCAGTGGGTTCCCCGTCGGGCATGGCCTGCCCTACCTCTCGTCTACCCTCATCGGCAACTGATTGACTTAGAAGGGCTTTTGTTGTACGGCGTTATGCTAATAAACGGCAAATGGAGGGATCTGCATGGAAGACAAGAGCCGACGCGGGTACCGAAAAGAAGGGGCGGTCCAGGGTTTATTCCGCTGTCTTGTCTCTGGTCTTTCCCGGCCTCGGCCAAATCGTTAGAGGCCGAATTTTTGCCGGATTATTATTTTTTTTGAACGTAGTGCTGTATTTTGTGCCCCTTTTCATAGCTCACAATATCGAGTACCGATGTACAAACGCCCTCGCTGCTGATCGCAATAGGAATTTGGATTTGTTCCGCTCTGGATGCGTTTCTGTACCGCAGTTCGTTCCTGGTGCTCGCTCTCCTGGTATCGCTGCTTTTCTTCGGGAGCGGCTTTTTCGGGGCATTCTTCATACTTCCGCATTTGGATATCTGAAATAAACTCACTCCGGAGAACCTAGAGTTGCAAAGGCTAAATTGAATGAAATTCTCTGAGATCTCGGCTGTAAACGGTTAAGAACAACAATGGATCAGCTACTCAAGATAAGAAATCTCCGCACGATCTTCTATTCCGATGACGGACCCGCGGCCGCAGTGGACGGGCTCGATCTGAACCTGAAACAAGGCGAAACTCTGGGATTGGTCGGGGAGTCCGCATGTGGCAAAACCGTGACCGCACTTTCAATAATGCGCCTCGTCGCTGCGCCAGGGGAAATAGTCTCAGGGGAGATATTCTTTGAAGGCACGGATCTGCTGAAATTGAGTGAACCAGAGATGCGCCGAGTTCGGGGGAATCGAATTTCCATGATTTTTCAAGAACCAATGACTTCCCTGAACCCTGTATTCAAAGTGGGTGAACAAATCGCCGAAGTATACAGAGTTCATCGCAATATGAGCCACTCTGAGGCGGCAGCCGCGGCTGTCGAAATGCTGGACAAAGTGGGAATACCATCGCCGAAGGATCGAGCGAACGATTATCCTCACCAGATGAGCGGCGGTATGCGTCAGCGGGTCGTGATCGCTATGGCCCTGGCATGCGATCCCAGACTGATGCTCGCGGATGAGCCGACGACAGCGCTGGACGTGACAATACAGGCACAAATACTAGCTCTGATGAATGACATTAAGACCAGGATAGGGACCGGAATCATACTCATCACCCACGATCTTGGCGTGGTTGCGGAAATGGCGGAAAGAGTAGCAGTGATGTACACCGGTATGATTGCGGAAGAAGCCCCGGTAGAATCGCTCTTCGCTTCACCTCAGCATCCGTATACCATGGGTCTGCTTAAATCGATTCCTAGAATAGATAAAGCAGCCGTCGAAAAGAAGAAATTGTACGTGATCTCGGGGAAAGTCCCGGATCTGCGCCATCTGCCCAAGGGATGCACATTTCAAGACCGCTGCCCCGAACGACAGTCCATTTGTGTTCAGCCACCGGTTCTGGAGAAGAAATCATCCGGACATCTGGTGAGATGCTGGATGAGACACTAAATTATTCAAGACGGTCATCAAAGGATATTCAAGGAGAATACTATGACAGAAGGGGCATCGCCCGAAATGCAAATTCAACAATTAGGCTGGTACGTAAGAATAAAATATAGAGTCCAAATTGTGGACGGCCCTGTGCTCAAAGGGCTCAACGAACCGGAGATCATGGACTTTGTTACAGGTTATCGGCAGGTGATCCCAGGCTTGGAGAACCGGCTCATAGGACATTTAACCGGTGAAACATTGTCCTTTACGGTGCCTGCGGAAGAAGCTTTTGGACCGAGACATCAAGAATTGGAATTTGAGAAAAACAAAGCTGATTTTCATTTTCCCGAAGGAATGACGCCTTACCCCGGAATGGAATTGCCCATGATAAGCCACCATTCCAACGCCCCGGATACTGTCATAATTAAGGAAGTTCGAGAGGATACAATTATTATTGATTGCAACCATCCGTTGTCGGGCAAGGCGTTTCAATATGCAGCTCGAAATCGTGGAAGCGCGACCGGCGAAAGAAAACGAAGTCTGTGGCGAGTGGGAACAGACATCAAATGGGCAGTGCCATTCAAATTTGCCTACGATAGTGCTGGGACAAGAAGCTGAGGAAGAATAAGGAATGTTAGTCATCGTTGGGGCGGGCAAATGATTCCTCAAAACAGGTAGCCGGTCCTAATGGCGTGTGAGACTCGAACCCACATTTATAGCGTTTGCCAAAAGTAATGGCGTGTTGCCACTCGTCACCCCGGCGAAAGCCGGGGTCCAGTCCCGCGTCCCGCGGGATTGTCCTGAGTAAAGCCTGGAACCAATCTTTCCTGGATTCCGGCTTCCGCGGGAATGGCGATATAAAGCTAGCTCGAATCGGACAAAACTTTTGGCAACCTGTATAAATTGTGAATGTCTTCGGTGCGGTTCGAGGCGATACGAAAATTGGTTCTCCGCACACGAACGAGGGGGATTACACCATGAGAATATTCATGACGGGTGCGAACGGGTTTGTGGGGACGAACCTATGTAGAAACCTGGTAAAAGAAGGATTTCAGGTAACCGCGCTCATTCGAGGCGAAGGAAAGCATCTTCCCATTGGAGTTTCCCGCGTCATGGGGGAATCGACCAAGCCAGGAAAGTGGCAGGAGTCGGTCGCTGGGCACGATGTTCTTATTAATCTTGCCGGAGCTTCTATTTTTAAGAGATGGAACAAAGAATACAAGCAACTTCTTCGGGATAGCAGAATGTTGACCACGAAAAACCTAGTGGAAGCCATTCCCAAGGAATCCGGCCCAAAAATGGCGCTGTTGAGCACATCCGCGGTTGGTTACTATGGCTCCCGAGGGGACGAGGAACTCGATGAGAACGCCCTTGCCGGGGACGATTTTTTGGCAAAGTTGGCGATTGATTGGGAAAGCGAGGCATTCAAAGCACGTGAAAAAGGAGTTCGGGTCGTTATTACCCGTTTTGGAATCGTGTTGGGTCACGACGGCGGAGCGCTCGAACAAATGGCCATGCCGTTCCGTTTCTTCGTGGGTGGTCCTTTGGGCAATGGCCGGCAGTGGTTTTCCTGGATCCACATCGAGGACCTGATCGCCGCGGCTCTGTTTATCATTACGCGGCCGGATATCGACGGAGCTGTTAATTTTACCGCTCCGAATCCGATCCGGAACAAGGATCTGGCTAAGGCAATAGGAACTGTCATGCACCGTCCGTCTTTCATGCCCGCGCCTGGACTTATGATCAAATTATTGATGGGGGAATTGGGTTCGGTGATTTTAAATGGGCAGAGAGTGCTTCCCGGAGTGCTTCAATCGAAAGGATTCAACTTCAACTTCCCCGACATAAAGACCGCACTGCAAAACCTGCTGGCAGAACAAGGGGCTCTAAATCAGGCTTGAAATTCGTAAGCAGATTCCAATTCCGACACAATCTTAGCAGCCTCATCTCTTTGTGTGAGCGGCAGCCAAACCGTAAACACCGTTCCTTCGGTATCGGACTTCACTGAGATAGAGCCCGAGTGATCTTCAACGATTTTCTTGGAAACCACCAAGCCCAGTCCGGTCCCCTGCTGCTTGGTAGTATAAAAAGGATTGAAGATATTCTGAAGTACATCGTCGGGGATAACCGGCCCTGAATTCCGGATTTTCATTTCAAAAAAGCCTTCGAATTGCAGTTTGCCGGTCTTGATAGCTTTCTCGCTGGGCAAGGAAGCTCCGGATTCTAATTCTATTACGCCACCTATCGGTGAAGCCTCAACTGCATTAGAGACCAAATTAAGGACAAGTTGCTGGAAACGACCGGGATCTAAAGGCACTTCTCCCACTTCGCTTCCTAGATTCAGTCGCAAATCGATCCCCTTCTCTTTAATTCGTGCTTCAGTGATGCTGACAATATACTCTATAAGATCATTCGGATTGATTCGTCGGAGACTAAGTTTGCCGCGTGTAGTAAAGTCGATAAGGCGATCCAGGATACGTTCCAGCCTACGGATTTCGCTTATTATGATATTCGCGTATTGCTTCTGGCGTTCCATATCAAATTCATGAGAAAGTTCCAATTGGTGAACCATACGCCTTGCGAACCCTCCGACAATTGCCAGAGGCTGTCGCAATTCATGCGCTACTTCTGCAGTGTGCTCTTCTATAGCTTTGCATTTGCCTGATTGAACGATATGTTCATACAACTCATCAATGATTTTTATTTTTTCGAGAACCGCTTCCTTGGAAGCCCGTAATTCTTCCTCCAGCTTCCTTCTCACGGTTCGGTCCCGCATGACACCCTCAAACCCCAGCGGGTTACCGCCATTATTAAAGGACGCTTTGCATCGGATTCGGGCGAATTTTCGCTCCCCGTGTGCATCCAAGATCGCGACCTCTTCATCCCATATAGCCTCGGGTTGAAGGCCGAACATTGTTTGCAGGCGATTCTTGTCCTCGGGAGCAACATAATCCTTTAGTGGAGTTTCAAGAATGCTTTGAACAGGATAGCCAAGGAATCTTTCAATTTGCGTGTTCACGAAAGTGAATTTTCCATCAACATCCAAAGAAAAAATTACATCAGGTACCTGTTCGACAAGATTACGATACAATCTTTCGGAATCTTTGAGCCATTCTTCAGTCTGTCTGCGTAATGTCGTGTCGTTGGTCAACTCACTCGCCCCAACAATCTCGCCGGCTTCGTTTTTGATTGGAACAGCCGTGTGCTCCAGCCATATGGCCGTGCCGTCAGGTTTAAATCTCTTGCGCTCTGAAATTATACGCTCCTCGCCTTCAAAAACTCGCTTCACTCCGCAATCAAGACAGACTTCATCCCGACCTGCCATGAATTGATAGCACAACTGCCCGACCGGGTCTCCGAAGGTTTCTATCAACAGGTCATTGGCAAAGGTCACACGAAATTCGCGATCCACTTCCCAGAGCATGTGACCCGCGTTATCGAGTAGTTTTCCAAATCGTTCTCGAAGAGATTGATCGGACACATCCCCTCCTGCGAAACAGCCAACAGCCTATCACAATTATCGTCATTGTGACGAATATTGTCCAGAGATTTGGGTTGGCTGTCGCTATGCAGATGATTTTTGCATTTCAAGATATCGCTTGTACGCCGCCTTTTTATTGATTCCAAACCGTCGGTGAGCCTCTTCGGCCAACCGTTTACCTGAAAATCCCTCAGAAATCAAATCCTTGACAGCCGAATCGGGATCTTCCGTTTCCGGCTCGTGCGGAGCGCCTTCTATTACAGCCGTGATCTCTCCTTTTATAGATTGCTTCTTTTCAAGTGATTCCAATATAACACCGGCGGTTCCTGAAATGAATTCCTCGTGCAATTTGGTCAGTTCTCTCCACAATACCATTCTTCTTGATGGGAGTACCTCCGCCGCAACAGTCAAGGTCGCCTGAACACGCATGGCGGTTTCAAAGAATACTGTTGTCCGTTTTTCGGTAAGGAGATTAGTAAAAAACAGCCTTCTTTGGTCCGTTTTTCTAGGTGCAAATCCAAGGTAGACAAAGGAAGAGCAATCCATTCCGGACACGGACAACGCCGCAGCAATGGAGGAAGCGCCGGGCACAGGGGTCACTACAAAGCCCAATTCGATAGCTGCCTTGACTAATCTGCTACCCGGATCTGAAATCGCCGGAGTCCCCGCATCAGAAATCAGCGCCACATCATCGCCTCGTTTGAGCCGGTCTAGTATGGTTTCGGTCCTACGAATCTCAGTAAACCGATGTAAGCTCATCAAGGGCGTCCGGATATTCCATCGCTGCAGAAGTATCCGACTCTTTCTAGTATCTTCACACGCTATTAAATGCACTTTTTTCAAGACATCTATAGCTCTTATGGTGATATCGTCAAGATTGCCTATAGGCGTGGCCACTATATATAGTTTTCCCTGCGTCATGACTAAGGTTTGTCAACGTGATCGCTATACAAATAAGAATTGCGATATGCCGTAATTGCAGTTAATAACAGCACCTTTAAGACGGCAGTGACAGGTATGGCTACCAAAAGTCCCACAAAACCAAACAAATTCGCGCCAACTATCAGGGCCATCATATACACAACCGGATGCAAGCCAACAGCATGCCCGACGATTCGGGGAGTCAAATAATACCCTTCTACCAATTGGACCGCCGCAATCCAGCCGATAACATACAATACATGGTATATATCCCCATATTTCACAAAAGCCATAAGCGAGCCGACGATAAGGCCAAACAGCGTGCCCACGTACGGAATTATCCAAAGAAGACCGGACAATACACCGAGCACTATGGCAAGATCTATTCTTATCAGCAAGAAACCTATTGTATAAAGTATCCCCAGAAGTAAGGCTATGGTCAATTGGCCTCTAATAAATCCTGAAAGGACCGAATCTATTTCGTTCAATTTAGCCAGCACAGGCGGCTTGATGTACGGAGGGATGAGGTCTGTAACGCCTGCCTTTATGGCGGGGAAAGAAACCAGAAGATAGTACGTGATAATAGGAATGAGCAAGATAAATAATATGGTCGATAGGATATGAATTGTTGATTTGAAAAAAACCGATATCACTCCGGTTGTGATTGCAGCCATTCGTGGGAGATATTGTCTGCCCTTCTCTGCAATTAAGTTCAACAAATCTTGCGAGTCCTGGGGCAAAGTTATATGCAACTTATCAGCCCCTTGAACAATCAAACCCTGAATCATGGAAAAATATTTCGGCGCCTCGGCAGAAAAAGCGGAGATCTCTTCAAAAGCTCTCGGAACTAGAATGACCAAGACAGCTGTCACAACTAAAAAGCCAAAGATCAACATTAAGAACGCCGAGAGATGCCGGCCCAGTCCCCAGGAATCCAGTCGTCGCACCGATGGGTCCAGCACATAGGCGAAGATGAATGAAACCATCAGCATGGTGGTGACCGATTCGAGCAACATCATTAACCATATCAGAACAGCAGCGACCGCAATTCCCGCCGCTACTCTGATAGTAGTTCGCCTTAAATTTGGATCCATGAATTTCCCCTCCCCCGAAAACGGACAATCAAGAATACGAAAAAGAATACTATGCCGATGCAGGCATAAACGAAAAGGTCCCCAAAGCGAGTGTAGAAAGAATTCGGAAAGCCCGGTTCATTCACGCCCACAGTGAACATGCCTTCCTGCTGAAGAGGAATGCTTTTCACCAACTTGCCCGAAGGGTCAAAAGCGGCACTAATCCCCGTATTCGCAGAACGAAGCAACCACACCCTATTTTCGATACTCCGCAACCCTACCATCGCGAGGTGCTGGTAGGGGGCCCCTGTATCGCCGAACCACCCATCGTTGGTAATGTTCACCAATAGTTTGGCTCCGTTTTTCATAGCAAGCCGCGCGAGCTCGGGAAATATCGCTTCGTAGCAAATTAATACACTGAATGGCGGGCAGTTCCGGCAATGCATCACGGTCATCGTCTCTCCGGGTGCGTAATCGGCCTCGCGAGCCGCAATGCCGGGACCTAAGGGCAGTATCGATGACAAGGGCATGTATTCACCAAATGGTACAAGATGCACTTTATCATAGCGAAACTGAAGAATTGTTGAATCGACGAGAAAGGCGCTGTTGTAATAAGGGCTATCAATCTTTTGGGCTTTTATTGATGGTGCGCCGACAAGCATCGGAACCCCGAGCCTCTCTGAGATAATACCCGGTCTCATCCAATCTCGACTGGTTGTCCCGAAAACAACCGGAGCGGCGGTTTCCGGCCATATCAGCAAGTTGGCGCCTTGTTCAACAGCCTTGCGTCCAAGCGCCTCATATATCGCAAAAGTTTTTTCTCTACTCGCATCTTCCCATTTTACTTCCTGAGGTATGTTCCCCTGCAGGACGCCAATTTTGCAACCGCCACGGTCATGATCGGCAACAGAGAATTCCTTAATCCTAATCTGCCCGTACGAAAGGACAATTACTAAGGCCAAAACATTGGTTGCAATTAATTTCCAGTGGAATCGACTCGCTGCTCGGAGCGACGTATTGGAATAAAGAACTTCTTGAATCAATTCCCATAGTGTCGCGTTCACCAACACGATCAAAAATGAAATTCCATAAACACCTGTTACGTCAGCCACTTGGACCAGCAGCAAATGGTTTGCCTGAGAATAGCCGACCAGATCCCATGGAAATCCCGTGAACAGCACTGACCTCATGTATTCCTGAGCTACCCACAAAAATGGAACAACAGCGGCCAGACCGATCCCATTTTCGGAAAACAGAGCAACAAGATAGGCAAAAATCGCCGGGAATATCGAGAGAAATATTATCATGGCCATGAATACTGCCACAGCCATAACGGGAGAAAAATGGCCATGAGTGATCAGGGTGTTATAGATCCAGCTCAAATCCACCACGAAAAAGACGAATCCAAAAACAGCGCCGCAAAATAAGGCCATGTGTAAGCGTGATGCCAGGCGCAAAGACCAAAATAGAGGGATAAATGCGATCCAAACTAGAAAATCGAAACCTATAGGAGGGAAAGCAAGGGATAATAACAAACCGCCCGTCATAGCAAGCAGGAGCGCTGTCATAGGCCGGGATCTTGATCAGCAGCGGTGTCTTGGAACTTGCCCTCGTCCGCAGAAGTTATTAGGACTCGGGTTACTTTTCTCTGGTCACCCCCATGGATGACCATGCGCAATCCTTCATAAAGGATCTCTTCACCTTTATCAGGAACTCTACCCAAGAAATGAGTTATAAATCCGCCTAATGTGTCATAGCCGTCCCTAGGGACTGAAATCCCGAAGCGCTCTTCAAAATCGTCCAGCCCTACCCTTGCGCTGACAAGAGTGGAACCGTCCTGCTGAGCTAAGAAGGGATCTTCTTCCATATCATGTTCATCGCGAATTTCCCCGATTATCTCTTCGACAATGTCTTCGATGGTCACAATCCCCGATGTTCCGCCGTATTCGTCTACAATCACGGCCATCTGATATTTCTTTTCTCGCAGCTCGTTTAGTAGATCCTTGATGGCCCTGGTTTCGGGGACAAAAAAAGGCGGCCTACAAAGGCTAGGGACATCCAAATCTTGTTCGCCTTTCAGCCATATCGGAAGAAGATCTTTGGCCGTAAGAATTCCCAGGATATGATCCAAGTTCTCATCATACACGGGAATTCGCGAATGCCCCGATTCGATTATAGTTTGTAAAATATGTTCACGGCTGGACTGCTTTGGAACAGCAACTACATGCGTCCGGGGTACCATTATCTCGCGAGCAAGCGTCTGTTTGAGATCGAAGATTCCTTCGATCATATCTCCTTCATCCGGGGTGATCAGTCCAAGCTCTTCGCTTTCATCGATTACCTGCTGGATTTCTTTAGGGCCGGGCCCAAGTCCGAGTTTACTTGAAATCCAACGTATGAAACTGTGGGGCTTCTCAGGTTGTGATTCGTCCAAGAAAGCGTACGCTCCTTTTTTTGCCACCGTTAATACATCGCTGCATCTGCTACCGATCAGATAAATTTCAGGCGACGAGTAGGTATTTCCCACACCTGAAATAGCAACGAGAAGCCGAGCTGTCAAGATCTTAAGACGCTAATGTTTCATCTTTCATGTGCCTTGTTTCGGCTTCTTGAAGCTCTTTCTTTCTTGACACGCCGCGCGGACCGTGTTAGCGACCCCGGCATCGTCTGATGTGTTGAGTGCAATTTAATCCGTGGAGGAGCCCCTGTGAGGTTGGTTCGTCGCCTTTTCAGGCTTGTCGGCCTGTTGTTGGTGTGTTTCGCTTCTGTGAATTGGTTGCCTGCGTTCGGGTGGGACAACTCGCCCGGTATACCTTTTGACTATGGCAATCCGGGAGTCGCAGCTCCCTTTCAGCAGGAACCGATGGCCTGTGGACCCGATATTCCGATCGGCCAGTGTGCTATGAATACTGCGCCGAATTACCTGGTTAAGCTCGCTTATGGTAGGACTTTCGGAACTTCCACCCAACTTGATTATGCTACCCTCGAGGTCAGTAAACGCGTGAAGAAATATCCCACCATGACCGTCTGCGGCCCGGCGTTCGGAGAGGTCCAAGTCGCCCTTCTTGGTTCGTATGTTTTCTATTATGAGGGAAACATTGAGCGTCTAAAGAAATTGGATTTTCATGATGGGTACGAGTTGGGTTGGGTGCCCAAAGGTCGATTCACTTTCCCTGGCGGGCCGATGGGATGGGATACTTATCTGGAAAGCGGGGCGGGTCTAGGTTACGTGTCCGAAACCTACCGCAACTCAGGTTCCAGGTGGAACTGGTCCCTCTTGGGAGGTTTCGGAATTGAGAAATGTATGCCCCATGGGGGGAGCTTTTCATTGGGTGTTCAGTGGAGACACTTGTCAAATGGTAACATGTGGGGAAAGGGAGACGAGCTGCATAATTCTAATTCCGGTACAGACATGGTTCAGGGACTGGCTACGTTTTTGCAACGTTTCTGAGCAAATGCATTGAAAACGGACGCAGCGTTATGTAATGATCGGGATTATAAAGGAGCAGGCGAGTTGATAAACATCAACACAATATCAATTATTGCAGGATCTCTCGTGATTTTCACTGCCGTCCAATTGTCCGCCATGACATGCGAGGAGTGCCGTGAAATTGAAAAAACTAAGGCGGAAATCCAACGAGAGATCACGGACAAGGATAAAGATCTGACAACAGCTTTTGAGAAAAAGGAATTTACAAAAGTTCGCGACATAAGAAGTAAGGTCACTGATTTGCGGAAAAAACTTTTGGACTTAAGAGCCAAGGACGAAGAATGCAAACAAGCCTGCCGACCGGATGTTATCAAAGCTGCCGAATGCTCTAAAATTAGAGAGGAAATACTCAAGCTGGAAGATGAATCTAAACCCGAGGAAGAACCCAAAGAAAAATCTGAGGAGCAAATTGCAAAAATTGATGCCTTGTATCGAGATCTTTCGCTTTGTAATAAAGAGCTAAAGGAACATAAGAAAACTCAAAAGTGAATCCTGCCGAAGCGGAGAATTCCAGGCGCTAGAGCGAAATAGTGTATCCGGTTGGAGAGTGGACACCGCCGCAAGCGAAGAGTACTCAGCAACTATTAATATTCGGTATCATCCGGCGGAACTGCCAGACCGTGTCCCGGGATGAATGGTATTGGAGCTACGGGATAGCCCTTTGCCCATCTAATGCCACAACGAAGCACCGTTTTTACCGGCGCGGGGAAGAGGAACTCTTCCGGATCTCCATCGAGCGCTTTTTCCTCAAAGGTGGATGGAATTATTTTGATTGAGTGCCCCTGTGTAGGCAGATAATCGTAAAAAGGTTTCAGTTCTTCAGGAATGACTCCCGGATAAGCGTCGATGCCTTCCACAGGTGCAGCTTCGACGTCGACCATTTCCGTCTTGTGAATAATCATTTCCCAGAGATTCTCTTTGGGGTAAGACTGTGCGCAAAACCCACGGAGCGCTCGATCGAAGTCCACTTCCGTCCAGGGCTCTGCCTGATCGATCACGCCGGGCAAATAGGAAAAAAATTTGCGGAAACTGTTGTCGGTCTCAATGGAGAACTCCTTACCAGTCTCAGTATAGAAAGAAACCGTCAGGTTTTTTTGTTGAGTCATTTTCCGGAAATGATCCGGCATTCCCGGAGCCCGATAATTCCACCAAATATCGAAAAATTCGGTCTGTTCTCCTTCAACCTCGATCATTGTCAATACCAGGAAAACATCGTCGTATTTGATCAGTCCGCCACGTTGCTTTATAGCCAAATCTCCGTTGTGGTGGTTTATGCGTGAGACCGAGCGCACAAAAAAACCGATCTCTCCCTGGTCGCCGGGGCTCTTGGAAAACATCGCTTCGATGCACTCTCCCGGTACCAGTCGAAGAAGTTCGGGATTAATCAATTCCATAGTACACTCCTTAGCTTCGTTTTTACCAAAAACTGCAAGCACGGTCCAGGGGCAATTCCGATTAAATGATTAGACATCGCGAATCAGCGGCTCACCGAAAGGGAGTGCATGGTATTAACGGAGTGTCCGGGGAATATCATACTTTGCCCCTGCAAACTAATTTACTGCGGTATTTTTCCATCACGCCGCTGAAACTCAGTGTTCTTGTCTTCGAACAATAAGACCCTCGGAATAACGTTTCGTTCATGATAATTCCGGCTCATCACTTCGTCTTAGTGGCGGAAGCAACTTGAAGGAGGGCCGGCTGTCTGATCACTAAGCGGGTGTAATCCCAATATATCATATCTAAACAATATTATAATAGCTTGATTATAAGCTATAGATTTGCTACATATTTTCCTAAGGAGAAACGATGGAAAATGACCGCAGCTTATGCGTAATGTGTGCGTGGAGGCAAACGTGTAACAAAAAATTCACCATGGACGGAGCCACCACAACTCGATGCGCAGAATATACCAGGGACATAACTTTAAAACAGACGAACCAGGAAAAAGAGCCTGACAAAAAATCGGATTAACATTCGATGAGGCCCATTCCAGTCGGTTCGGTTTTTGAATCAAATCGATTATTTTTCAGAAACTCAGTTCTATTCCGATGGGAAGCCCGAAGGCGTAAGAATGCTTTTCGAGCTGAGGTCGATATTCAATGAAAGAGTCCATTAGATTACTAATCCGTAAAGCCATCGAACAAGCTGCAAAAGGTCCGCTGCAAAATGTTCCAAACCCCGAGACACTGAACATCGAAGTTTCTCGAACCAAAGATCCGCGATTCGGCGATTATGCCAGCAATATAGCATTGACTTTAGCCGGACCCACCGGGATGAAGCCGCGGGACCTGGCGGCAATTATCAGCGAGAACCTGCAAGTTGGGTCGGATTTTCTGTTAAAAACTGAAATTGCCGGTCCGGGATTCATCAATTTCTTTCTCGCGCCCAAGGTTTGGCATGAGGTGCTGGGCACGATCCACAAAGCGAAAGGCGATTATGGACGTGCCGTTCAAACTGGAAGTCCCAAGATCTTGCTGGAATTCGTGAGCGCCAATCCGACCGGGCCGTTGCATGTGGGACACGGGAGAGGCGCGGCTGTGGGCGATACTCTGGCCCGATTGCTGAAAACCTGCGGGCATGATGTTGATACTGAATACTACGTTAATGACGCAGGCAATCAGATGACCATCCTGGGTCGTTCGGTGCTCGTAAGATACAAGGAGTTGCTGGGCGAGGACATTCCGTTTCCTGAAAACCATTATCGTGGAGATTACATCCGCGATCTCGCGGCAGAGCTACGGGAAACAACATTGGCAAAGAGACTTGAGGGATTGCCCGAAAACGAAGCGATCCGGCTCGTGGCGCAATTTGCCTCCGACAGAATTTTGGCCGGTATACAAGAGGATCTACTACAGTTCGGCGTAACATATGAAAACTACTTCCGAGAAAAGACACTGCACCAAGATAATGCCATCTCAGCAGCACTGGACGAACTTCGACGAGGCGGGAAAGCCGAAATCAAAGAAGGCGCCCTGTGGTTTGTTATGGAAGATCAGGCTGATGAAAAAGACCGTGTGCTGGTCCGTGCCACTGGAGAGCCCACTTACTTCGCGGCAGACATAGCTTATCACGAGGATAAATTCCGACGCGGTTACGGGACGCTGATCGATATTTGGGGCTCGGATCACCACGGGTATGTGCCGCGAGTCAGGGCCGGGATTGAGGCTTTCGGACACTCTCCAGATGCCTTGCGGGTATTGCTGGTCCAGTTTGTAACACTCGTTAGGGAAGGACAAAAAATATCCATGTCGACCCGAGCGGGGGAATTCGTGACCCTTCGGGAAGTGCTGGACGAAGTCGGGGCGGATGCAGCGCGCTTCTTCTTCCTTACCAAGCGCTGCGACAGCCATTTGGATTTCGATTTGGACCTGGCAAAAAAGCAGTCCAAAGATAATCCGGTCTATTACGTGCAGTATGCACATGCACGGGTGGCCAGCATATTTCGCATTGCGGCCGAAAGAGGGATAGATGCGGATATGGATAATCCGGATCTCTCGGCTTTGACATTGCCGGAAGAGCTAGGGCTAATGAAGCACCTCGGGGACTTCCCGGACATGCTGACGGAAGCCGCGGAAGCGCTCGAACCGCATAGGATCACGTTTTATTTAATGGATCTCGCGGAGCTATTCCACTCGTACTATCACGATAATCGGGTACTCATTGAGGACTCGAAAATCAAAAAAGCTCGGCTCTACCTCGTCGAGGCTGTTCGCCAAGTTACGGCCAACGGCCTCAAAATCCTGGGAGTAGCGGCTCCCGATAGAATGTGAGCATCCTTTTGAAAATTCCGGGTCTTTTTCGAAGAAAACGCTCCGTCTTAAGGAGAAAAGCACGGGTCAGGCGCAATGATGGGGGCAAAAAGTCCCCCAAGAGCGGGCGCCTCATCCTTGCTGTCATTGGCGCGTTTGCGTTAATGCTTGTCCTCCTGACCGTAAATGTCAGGTTGCTGAGATCTCCGACCGCGGACGGCAAAAGCTCCATTGCCTCCGATCCTGCTCGATCTGAATTCAGTTACCCGGCCCGGGCAAATTCGGCATCTGCTGAAAGCAAGGCGTGCGACGATTCCCCTGGAGCTATGGGTCATAACCAGACGGAGCGTGACCGGAACTCGCAACAACTCGAGCAAATCATTGCCCCAATGAAAGCCGACAAGGAAAGCGATTCTCGGAAGTTTATGGAGGCTTTGCAAGCCCCGAAAGCGAGCGTGCAACCGGAGCCGAGTTCAGCCGCGAAAAAAGCTGAGATTAAAAAATCTCCGGAATCCCAGGCCCAGAAGAGTTCACAACAGTCAGACAAGTCTTCGAAGCGATATTCCGTCCAGGTAGGTGCTTTTACCAGTCCCCAGATGGCCGAAGAGCAGGCGCTCCATTGGAAATCGCTAGGGTACAAGACTCTTCTTCGACCCGCAGCGATGCCGAAAGCGGGGATAGTCTACCGGCTTTATTTAGGAAGTTTCCAATCGGAAAGAGAAGCTGAGAATCTGGTGAGAGACCTAAAAGCAAAAGGGGTTAGTTCATTCAGCGCAGTGGTAAGCAACTGACACCGGTCGCTTTAAACCTGCGCATCTACGGAGCTACATAAAGAAACAACCATCCTGGCGGACCGATCATAAGAATGATGACCACCCCTTACCGTGAAACCTTCACCAGTGCTTTCCGTACGATCTCTTCGGGAGGCACGCCCGATGCCTCGTAACGGCGTCAAGTCAGACCAAAGGCAACGCTGTCACGGGCTGAAGGCTCGATGTCTAGTCCTTCGATTTGAACCGTAGGACTTCCCAAGAAGCGCAGTTCCCGTGCTTGTTCCTGAGTACCCGACGAATCACCGTCTCCATTTTGATGGAGATATTCAAGTCTTGAGCAATCTTCTTCACCAACTCCACGGTTGGAGGGGTGTTCATTCATCCTTCCGAGCAGAGGACTCTGATGTGAACGGCTCCGCCTTCGCCTCCGGCTTCCACTCTATCAGGCATCGCTTAGCCCCTTTCTTCTCGTTCCAGTGCTTCAAGGATCGGGAATTCAGAATCCGCTGAACCGCTGCATTCCGTGGTCAATCTTCCTGCCCACCTAACTAAAGAGGCAGTTTCTCGCAGATGATCCTCTGCATCAACGGAGGACATAACGCCAGTATGTCATAGAGCTCCTGACGCCTAAACCCGTCATATTGGAGTCCCTAGTGCCTCCTTCGGTTGAGCAACAAGCTTCACATACTTGTAGAGCAGCCAATAAACACAGATCTAAAAGAGCCTAAATACTAAGCTAACAACAATATCAGAATCGCTGTTGAGGACGATTGACAGCAACAGCGATAGCCAAGACAGCACTACGACCTTTATACCGGCAGGCCAACTCAAGCAGATCATCCTCCCGATAAAATCGTGCGTTGTCGCCACTTCTGTTAGCTCTGTAGCAGAGCATGGTTCCTGTGATAATGATGATAACAATTGCATGACCGTGTATGAATCTCACTATATTGGAAGTCTCAGGGAAATAGAGAACTAGCTCAGAATTGCGCTATCTAAAACAATCAACGCAACATGTACAAAGTAATTCAACCGCTCCTTTTCCTCGACCCGTCCCTCTCGGAGATCTTCCGCCAGTTTGGACACATTCCACCAGTACAATTGAATCCCTCCAAGCTATTTCCTCACGGCAAATAACATTAGCGATTTTTGATTTCCATGCGCGTGCATTAACTAAGGACATAACGCCAGAACGTTGTGATCGCCGGCGGCAGCCACTTTCACTGTTCGCACAACCAAAAGTTCGCCGGTTCTAATCCAATGTTTGCCGGTATCTTTTCACTCCGATCATCAGCGCCACCGCAGTAAAAAGCAGGATCGGCCAAATCTCCGGCATAATGTCGCTCACACCATTCCCCTTCAACAGGATCCCTCGCACAATTCGTAGAAAATGACTGTCCGTCCTTATCTGGAGCCCTCCGCCAGCCACATCTGTCAAGCGATCACGAAGCGTCCAATTACCTGTGTACGCTCAAAGACCTGAGCCGTATAGAACGCACATTGGCCTTTATGGGCCGGTATCTCAAGTAACGAGCCTGAATTGGTTCAGCTCCGTAATATTCATATTCAAAAACGCGGGATTTGTTAAGAGGTCTAATTACACCGACACGAAAGAATGTCTGATTGTATTCCATCCAAAGAGAGGATATGTTCATGCACAAGTGGAATGGCTTGAACGGACGCCCCGTTCACCGAACCGATCTATGCTTCGGGATGACTCAACATGGCAGAATTCACACGTCCGTTGTTGGGTTCGCATTTTAGAAGAGAATTTGGCGCCGATTCAGATCTTGATTTCTTAATAGCCAAATATCCATTTGATTTGAAAAGAGTCGGGCAGAATCGCGGATCTCATCAAGAGGATCGGACTATATGATGACACTCCGGCAGCTTCGGGCAAAGCCTCAAATGATCCCAGCTGCGACCGCCTGGTACTTAGCCGACTTGGGCGAATCGCGAGGCAAACAGGAACTTTTCACACGCCAGTCGCCTCAACGTCTCCGAGTTCTACGCGAGCATGCGCTCATTGAAAGCGCAGTCTCCTCTAACCGTATAGAGGGGGTTGAAATTGATAAAGCACGGGTGGGCACTATTGTCTTTGGTAGGCCGATACTTCGTGACCGGAATGAGGAGGAGGTTAGAGGTTACCGCGAGGCACTTCGGCTCATTCACGAGGAGGCTGTGCATCTGCCGATTAACGAAGAGACAGTGCTGAAGCTACATCAGTTGGCCCGCGGTGAAATCTGGGACGCTGGGCATTACAAGGACAAGAACAGCGATATTGTCGAGCGATATGCAGACGGCACCTCTCGTGTCCGGTTCAAAACGGTCTCAGCAGTTGAAACCCCGGCTTTCGTGTGTGAACTGGTTGATTTGTGGAAACAATCACTCGATGATAGCTGGACGCATCCTCTCATCGCACTGGCAGGCTTCAACCTAGATTTTTTGTGCATTCATCCATTTCGTGATGGAAATGGCCGTGTTTCCCGGCTTTTGATGCTGCTTCAGTATTATCATCTCGGATACGAGGTGGGCCGTTACATAAGTCTTGAGCGAATCATTGAACAGAACAAGGAAAGGTATTACGAAACTCTGGAACAGAGTTCCATAGGATGGCATGAAGGGAAGCACAATCCGTGGCCGTACATCACCTATATCCTGTTTGTCATGAAGACCGCATACCGTGAATTCGAGGAACGACTTGGGCGTACCCAGAGCCCACGGGGCACCAAAACTGAAATGATTGAGACGGCCGTAAATGCGATGTCCATGGAGTTCACTCTTAACCAACTTGAGAGCGCCTGCCCTGGCGTGAGTCGTGATATGATTCGGCTGGTCCTTCGGAGACTTCAGAAGATTGGTGATGTCGAATGCTTGGGACGTGGTCCCGGCGCAAGGTGGAGGAAAAAGGGTAATAACCTTAAAAGGGGGTAATAAAGAGGGTAACAGAAAACCGGGAATGCGTGGCTATCCAAGGCGGACCTTCAAGCTGGACCACTTCCTAGAATCCACGGTCTATTTTGTTTGAGGAGTGGTCTGGCCATCCGAGCAGTCTTATTTTTTGGGCACGGCAGGGTGAGAGCTGTGGAATTTTGGAGATGGTGCGACGTTTTTGTGGGATTGTGGCACTTTCCAGTGTTTCAGACCCGTTTTTGAGCGACCAATCCCCACAGGCTCATGTCGGCCCCTTCCATGGTGCAGATTTTGGGTCAGACTGCTTCGATCAAGATCCTCCAGCGTGTCTCGAAAACTATCTCGTTGGACGGATGACCCCCTACCAATCGAATAACCAACTGCTTCTTGTCTTGCTGGCGGCCACTATAATGCTGGGACGGTCCTCGGGATATAGGTCGCAAGATTTGTACCGGTTCAGGGCCATGGCGAGATGTACACGGCCGTTCGATAATTGAGTGGTTTTAATCCAATGTTTGCCGGTATCTTTTCACGCCGATCATCAGTGCCACCGCAGTAAAAAGCAGGATCGGCCAAATCTCCGGCATAATGTCGCTCACACCATTCCCCTTCAACAGGATGCCTCGCACAATTCGTAGAAAATGAGTCAGCGGCAAAATTTCACCAATCCATTGCGCCCAGACCGGCATCCCGCGGAACGGAAATGCAAACCCGGAAAGCAATATATTCGGCAAAAAGAAGAAAAATCCCATCTGAATTGCCTGTCGCTGATTTTCGGCTATGGCGGAAAGTGTCACACCGACTGCCAGATTTGCGGCGATGAAAAATAGTGCGGCACCATACAGAAGGATCAGACTCCCCTGGATAGGTACCTGTGAACAAGAAGTGAGCGGCTACCAAAATCAGCGTCACCTGAATATACCCAACTAAAATATAAGGGATGATCTTACCAACCATTACCTCGACCGGATGTGTAGGCATCGAGAGCAGATTCTCCATAGTTCCACTCTCGTGTTCACGCGTGATGGCCAACGCGGTAATCATAACCATGGTCATGGTTAGAACAACCCCAAGTAGGCCGGGCACTATATTGTATTGAGTAATTGCTTCGGGATTGTAAAGCGCATGGACCCTCAGGTCGATGGGTACACTGGTGGTGGAAAGGAATGCCAGCGGACCTTTGAAATCATTCTGGAGGGCCGTGTTCAGAAGGGCTGTTAATGAACCCAAAGCTATCCCGGTTGTGCCCGGGTCCGTTGCATCCGCTTCAATAAGAATAGCGGGGTTGTCGCCTCGCAGGAGATCTCGACTGAAATTCTCCGGAATATTGACTACAAACTGAACTTCGTTTCGAGCCAGTGCTTGACGCGCTTCTTTTTCAGTTTTTACTTGGCGGACGAGATCGAAATAAGTGCTGTTCTGAATTGCATAAAGGAGAGTGCGGCCTTGCGGCCCATTGTCCGCCAGCACCACTGCTGTGGGCAAGTGCCTTGGGTCGGCATTAATGGCATAGCCAAAAAGAACGAGCTGCAAGAGTGGGATGCCGACCATCATCCCGAATGTGACGCGATCCCGGCGCATCTGGATAAACTCTTTTACGACGATGGCCCAAAACCGCTCGAATGAAAACCTGTCCCTAATCATGTTGCGATTTACGCTTTGCTTTTTCCATGAGGTGAATGAAAACGTCCTCGAGTCCGGACTCTACCTGACGCCACTTGTACTCTTCGGTTTGAAATGGAGCAATTGCCTTTTCCAATGCCTCGGGATTGTCGCCGCTAACGTGCAGCGCATTGCCAAAAGGCGCGGCCTGCTCCACCGCGGGATTTTCGCTGAGCCTTACTGCGAGTTTGAGCACATCCGGACCTGTGACCGCCCAAGTAGTCAGGTTAGCCCCTGCCACAACTTCATCCACTGTGCCCTGGGTTAAAAGATTACCGTTCAAAATGAACGCGAGCCGATGACAGCGTTCTGCTTCATCCATATAGTGTGTTGCTATCAAGAAAGTAAGCCCTTGCCCGGCAAGTTCATGAATTTCTTCCCAAAATTCACGGCGTGCCTTCGGATCCACCCCGGCCGTAGGTTCATCCAGCAAAAGCAGCTTCGGACGGTGGATCATGCATGCGGCCAAAGCTAACCTCTGTTTCCAGCCTCCGGAAAGCTCACCCGCCAACTGATTCTGTCGTTGCACGAGTCCGAGTCGCTCAATACTTTCCTGAACTGTGTCGCGGCGGTTATCCACGGAATATATTCTAGCGACAAAATCAAGATTTTCCGCAATACTTAAGTCTTCATAAAAACTGAATCGCTGCGTCATGTACCCGACGTTGCGCTTGATGGCTTCTGTTTCGGCGATTACGTCATAGCCAAGACAAGTTCCACTACCTTCATCAGCATGCAGCAAACCGCACATCATCCGAATAAATGTTGTTTTGCCGCTCCCGTTCGGTCCAAGAAAACCGCAGATCTCACCAGTGCGAACCCTGAGATCTATATGATTGACCGCGGTGAGGTTCCCGAATCGCTTGGTCATTCCTTTGACATCGATTGCATAATCGTCAGACATTTTAAGAACCGAATTCAACGTCAACCGGCTGGCCGGGATGCAGATTTTTCCCCACAGCCGGGTCAAACCGCACCTCGATCATGAAAACCAATTTTGAACGAGCTTCCTGGCTGTAAATGACGGGCGGAGTGAATTCCGCTCGAGGCGAAATAAAACTGACTTTGCCGATAAATGGATCTTTCACGCCATCCACAATGACTCGCACTGTGTCTCCGTAATGAATTGTCCCGATCTGTGTCTCCGGCACGAATGCACGAATTTTGATATTTTCCGGCGGCAATAACGCTACCACTGGACGACCTGCTCCCACCCATTCTCCCTCGCGGAACAGGGTATCGAAAATGACGCCGGCTTGCGGCGCTGATTGCCGCTTTTGGGAGAGATCCCATTCTGCTCTCTGAAGCGTTGCTTCTTGGGCCCGGACATTTTCCTCTGCTGCCTTGATCTGATCGGTTCGGGCGCCCAGATTAGCAGTCTCCAGATCGGCTTCGAGTTGGGCGACACGCTGTCGGTCCTGGTCACGGGTCGACTGCGCGCGATCGTAGGCTTGTGTGGAAACCGCGCCGGATTCAAGAAGCTTCTGTTGCCGTACGAATTCTACCTCCGAAAAGCTTAATGCCGCGCGTGCTTGCTTAAGCTGAGCCTCGATGGATTCAATTTCCGACGGACGTCTGGCTTTTATGGCATCTTGCAAGTTTGCCTGAGCTTGCGCCAGCCGGCGTTGCGCTTCATCTCTTGCAGCTTTTTCGGGTGTATTGTCGAGGTCGAAAAGGAGATCGCCCGCGCTCACCTGGTCTCCACGCTGAACGTACAGCTTTTCCAGGATACCGGCGAGCGGTGAGGCTACATAAACGAACTCTCCTTCAGCATAGCCCTGCACTCGATTGGTTGGCTGACGACCGCAGCCGCCAACAAGGAGCAAGGCCAGGGCGATTCCGATCCAAAGTGGGGTCATTCGATTGTGTCTATTGGAAGTGATCAGAGTTTCGCTCTCCCTTCCGCAGTCATCAAACCCTTTAGAATCACCGAGATGACGGCAGAAAAGCCTTCCTCAGGAGTTAGGTTCAGTTCAGTCAATTTCTCAGGATTCATTATTGCTTCCACCACGCCCAGCCAGGTTTCAATTATCAGTCTGATCGGAATATCTTTGCGGATAATTCCTTCCCTGCGCCCTTGAGCAAGGATTTTACTGAAATAGCGATGAATGAGGTCTCGACGGCGAATCTCAACAGATTCAAAAATTTCTGGAGCTTCTCTTCGTATATCCCGCAAGAATGCCGGATGAATTTCTCCCAGATGCTGCTGCATCTTAGCTAGAAGCTGCTGTATAGCAGCAAGAAAATCTGATGATGATTGAGAGGTAATTCGGTCCAGATCGGCTTCGATTGCCTGCTGCTTATCAATGACCGCTGCTTGCAACAATTCAGCCTTGCTTCGAAAATGCGCATATAAGGTTTTTTTGCTCATACCTAATTCGGCCGCAATATCGTCCATCGTGACCCCCCGGAAACCGAAGGCAAAGAAGTGGTGTCGGGCCGCGTCAATAATGCGTTGCCGCGTTAATTTGTCCAAAGGCAACTTTCTTGAGCTTTTCGAGTTAGGTTTTTTACCGGGTTTGGCGTCCATTTTTGCTGCACCGTTGGGTCGTGACCATACCCTCTGGAAACTTTATCAGTTTACCAAGTTTCCGTTGCGCTTGCAAGCACTTTGTGCTCATACAAGTAAGGTCCTCAGTTACGCGGGGTCTAGATTTGTCATTGCGAGGCCGTAAGGCCGTGGCAATCTTGGAAGCTTTGGGACATTGCTAGTGGGACCGGCCATCTTGCCGTTCAAAATCCCCCCATACCCCCCTTTACTAAAGGGGGGATTCAGGGGGGATTTGTGGACGCCTATCCTATCAAAACCGCTCGCAATGACATTCTTTGGCCGTACGTAACTGAACCGTTGCCCATACAAATGATCAGTCACTCAGGTGCTCAAAACGTAACAAACAAAATTTATCGTAAATCACTATTTTCAAATCCTCAGGAACAACTTGATATTCACAATTGTCATTATGGACAACTGCAACCAGGGGGAGTTCGGTGTCCGGAGAGAATCTCCTTTCGTCCCTTAATTTCTTTCGCCCTCGTGAAAAGCAATCCTGTCTGACAGAAAAAATTGCCGAGAATTGGGCCGAGATTCGGTGTGGAAAACGCGATTGGGAAGATTTTTATCGTCGACGATGGCAGTACGACAAAAAAGTCCGATCCACTCATGGAGTGAACTGTACGGGATCCTGCTCCTGGGACGTTTATGTAAAGGACGGGATCATCATCTCGGAACTGCAGGCAGTCGATTATCCATCATGCGGGCCTGATTTCCCGGACCATGAACCTCGAGGTTGCCCCAGGGGTGCCACTTATTCCTGGTACATTTACAGTCCAGTCCGATTGAAATATCCGTACGTGCGCTCGAACCTGCTCGAGATGTGGCGTTCCGCAATCAAATCAGGATCAGAAGCCGGGGTTTGGCACCCGGGTGCTTCCAAACCAAATCCGGATCCTGTAGCGGCCTGGCAAAGCATCATAGAAGATCCGATCAAACGAAAGGCAATCCAGCAGGCGAGGGGCAAAGGCGGTTTCGTGCGAGTTTCGCACGACGAAGCAGTTACAATCATTGCAGCTTCATTGATCTACACGATCAAGAAATATGGACCTGACAGGATCTTCGGATTCAGCCCTATTCCGGCAATGTCCATGGTCGGTTATGCGTCCGGGGCCAGGTTCCTTTCGCTCATAGGCGGATCGATGCTGAGCTTCTACGACTGGTATTCCGATCTGCCGCCTGCTTCTCCACAAACCTGGGGCGAACAAACAGATGTTCCCGAGAGCGCAGACTGGTACGATTCTACGTACTTGATTGTCTGGGGAAGCAATGTGCCGATGACTCGCACTCCGGATGCGCATTTTTATTCCGAAGTCAGATACAGAGGCGCCAGGGTTGCGGCAGTTTCACCGGACTATTCGGAGTACGCCAAATTTGCGGACACTTGGCTACCGGCTCGAGCTGGAACGGATTCCGCGTTGGCGATGGCCATGACCCATGTGGTCCTCAAGGAGTTTTATATCGATCGGCAGTGTGAATATTTCACCTCGTACGCCAAGACCTACACGGATCTCCCTTTTGCAGTCATTTTAAATCCTAAAGATGAACAGTATGTTTCCGGCCGATTTCTTCGCGCGTCCGATCTAGGTCATGACGTCAACAACGCAGAATGGAAAACGGTTTATTTTGACACAGTGAGTCGCGGTTTTGTCGTGCCGAACGGGAGCATCGGTTTCCGATGGAACGAAGAAGGTCGGTGGAATCTGCATCCTCTGAACTCCATCACCGATGAGACAGTTGAGCCTCTGCTGAGCTTTGGCGGTGATAATGACGGTTGGGTATCGGTCCAATTACCGTTTTTCGATTTCGAAGGCCCCAAGCTGAAAACTGGGGTTGTCCCGATCAAAAAAATACAAGTGGCAGATCGGGAGATCTTAGTAACGACTGTTTTCGATCTCATGACTGCAAATCTGGGGATAGACAGAGGACACGGGGGAGACTGTGCAAAGGATTACGACGATCTCAAGCCCTATACCCCAGCATGGCAAGAGGGTATCACAGGCGTGACCAAGGCAGATGCTATTCGCGTGGCTCGTGAATTTGCAGAAAATGCAGAAAAGACCCGCGGAAAATCGATGATCCTGCTGGGTTCCGGCGCGAATCACTGGTTTCACAGCGATATGGCTTACCGGTCCATCTTGAACCTGACCGAGCTCTGTGGGTGCCAGGGAGTGAACGGTGGCGGTTGGGCGCATTATACAGGCCAGGAGAAGGTTCGACCAATTGCAGGTTGGGCCACTCTCGCGTTTGCTTTGGATTGGCTACGGCCGGCAAGACAACAAAATGGCACCTCATTTTATTATTTTGCCACCGGTCAATGGCGCTATGATCCCTTGGACGTCAAGACGGTGATGTCACCGCTGGCTCCTGCCGGATGTCCCTAACCACCCCGCGGATTACAATGCAATTTCAGCCAGACTAGGTTGGCTTCCATCATATCCGCAATTTGACCGCAACCCACTTGATGTTTGCAGAAATGCTGTTGAGAAAGGCGCTAAAACCGATGAAGAAATCGTGGGGGACGTTGTTACAAGACTCAAGAACCATGAAATCAACTTCGCTATCGAAAACCCGGACGCCCCTGAAAACTTTCCAAGAATAATTTTTCTCTGGCGTGCGAATGTGTTGGGCGCGAGCGGAAAAGGACACGAATATTTTCTAAAGCACCTTTTAGGAACGCATAATTCGGTCTTCGGGTCAGAAAGCACCGTACAAAATCAAGAAATCACCCGGAATGAACTAATCGATGAGGGCAAACTGGATCTTCTGGTTACCACTGATTTTCGTATGTCAACCAGCGCCTTATATGCGGATGTGGTGCTTCCCGCAGCTAGTTGGTACGAAATGCATGACCTTAGCACCACCGATTTGCATCCCTTCATTCATCCTTTCAATCCCGCGATAGACCCGGTCTGGGAGACCAAGACCGACTGGAACCAGTTCAAAGCGATAGCGGAAAAATTTTCTGAACTGGCCGAAATTCATCTGGGGAAACGCAAAGACATTGTGACAGTCCCTTTGCTTCACGATTCGCCTGGTGAAATAGCTCAGCCGACCGTGAAGGATTGGAAAAAAGGTGAGATCGAGCCGATCCCGGGGAAAACTATGCCTTCACTTAGCATAGTAGATCGGGATTATCCGAACACTTATAAAATGATGACAGCTCTTGGACCGCTTCTTACCAAAATGCCGATTGGAGCAAAGGGCGTTTTATGGTCGGCTGCCGATGAATATGAAGAGCTTAAAAAGAAAGCTTGGAACAGTTAAGGCTCCAGGATTGACCCGAGGAATGCCTGAATTGGACTCTAATCTACAGGTCGCTGAAGCCATTCTGACGCTTGGCCCCCGAAACCAACGGGAGTGTCGCAGTAAAAGCATGGGAAATAGTGGAGAAACGGTCCGGGCTTGATCTCAAGCACCTAAGCTCCCCAAGGCAAGGCGAAAAGCTGACTTTTGCAGATTTGACTACTCAGCCTCGCAAAGTAATCACTTCTCCGGTCTGGAGCGGGCTTGATGCGGAGGACCGTCGCTATTCCGCATTCGTAATTAATATTGAACAGAAATTGCCGTTTCGCACGCTTACGGGGCGAGCCCATTTTTATCAGGACCATGAATGGATGCTGATGTTTGGAGAGTCTCTTCCGCTGTTCCGGCCGCCCCTGGATTTTAGCGGAACGGGCGAGGTGGATGCAGGGTTAACCGGTGGCAAACAGATCCTGCTCAATTATCTTACCCCGCATTCGAAATGGTCGATACATTCAACGTATGCGGATACGTTAGAGATGCTGACCCTTTTCCGAGGCGGAAAAGTCATATGGATCAACAACGAAGACGCTGTTTCCATAGATGTCAATGATAACGATTGGCTGGAATGTTTCAATGTGCATGGACTTGTCCTGGCACGAGCCATTGTTAGCCACCGTATCCCCCGAGGAAAGGCTTTAATGTACCACGCCCAGGAGAGGACCTATGACATCCCCGGCTCACCGATTACCAATGAAACCGGAGGAGGCCACAATAGTGTTACACGAATTATGATCAAACCGACGCACATGATCGGGGGATATGCTCATCTCAGCTATGGGTTCAACTATTACGGACCCACGGGTTCTCAAAGGGATACTGTAGTTGTTGTCCGAAAAGCCAAGGAGGTGCTCTGGTTTGAGAATTAAGGCCCAGATGGCTATGGTGTTGAATCTGGATAAATGCATCGGATGCCACACGTGCAGCATTCCGTGCAAACACACGTGGACCAACCGCCCTGGCGCTGAATACATGTGGTTCAACAATGTGGAGACCAAACCGGGTATCGGATATCCGAAGAAATGGGAAAATCAAGAATTGAACAGAGGCGGATGGATTTTGCAGGATGGCAAACTGCAGCTTCGAGCCGGCGGCCGTTTAAGAAAATTCTTGAAGATTTTTTACAATCCGGATCTTCCTAAATTGGATGATTACTATGCTCCATGGACATACGAATACGAGAAACTTATCAACAGCCCTCCGCAGGAACACCAACCGGCAGCTAGATCAAAAGACTTAATCACCGGAGAGAGCTTAGATATTCATTGGGGTCCGAGTTGGGAGGACGACCTGGCAGGCGCTACTGTTACCGGACCTGACGATATCAATTTTTGCAATCTCGATTACGAAAGATATCTCAAATTCGAAAATGCCTTCATGTTTTGGCTCCCGCGCCTTTGCGAGCACTGCCTGAATCCGAGTTGTGTCGCATCGTGCCCTTCGGGTGCGCTTTACAAGCGAGACGAAGACGGAATTGTGCTTGTTGATCAAGAGCGCTGTCGTGGATGGCGCTATTGTGTCTCCGGTTGTCCGTACAAAAAAGTCTATTTCAATTGGAAGTCCGGAAGATCCGAAAAATGCCTGTTTTGCTATCCTCGAATCGAGAGTGGAATGACCACGCTGTGTGCCGAAACCTGCGTCGGCCGCATTAGATCGGTAGGGGTGCTCCTGTACGATGCAGATAGGATCAAGTATGCAGCATCACAAATTAACGGCCCTGATGTGTATCGTTCTCACGTGGACATCTTCTTGGATCCTAATGATCCTGAAATACTATCAGAGGCGGTAGCGCAGAAAATCCCGGATAATTTTATATCTGCCGCACAACGATCTCCTATTTATAAGCTTGCTGTTGAATGGAAATTGGCTTTTCCGCCGCACCCCGAGTTTCGTACGCTGCCGATGGTCTGGTATGTGCCTCCACTTAGCCCGTTGATGCACGGGGTCGAGCGATCCATCGAAAAACCTGACGACATTGACCTAATGCGAATTCCAATAAAGTATTTAGCAAATCTGCTCACAGCGGGAGATGAGGCTCCCGTCCGTTCGGCACTCAGGAGGCTACTCGCTTTGCGCTCGTACATGAGATCTCTTCGGGTCAATGGCTCAGCCGATTTAGAGGTTTTGGAACAAACAGGAATGAATGAAACTATGGCACAAGAGATGTATCGGTTACTGGCGATATCCAAATTTAAAGAACGATTTGTAGTGCCGACTGGGAAGAGAGAATTGGTTGAAAATGTTTTCGCCTCGCGAGGTGTAATAGGAATTACAACTCAGGACTGTGAAAGATAAAATGGGAATCCAGGAATCAAATTTTTAATTATTGAAAGGAGGGGAGCATTATGAACCCGAGCTCCGGAAATAACGTCTTCAAAGTGCTTTCAATTTTGCTCCAATTTCCGGATCAGCAATTTGGCGCATATGTAGACCAATTGCAGAGTGCGATTCAAAAATTATCCAGTGCTGATGCACGATCGGCGTGCAAAAATTTTTCGGCTTACGTTAAATCGACTCCCCTGCTCCGGTTACAAGAGATCTACACGGAAACATTCGATTTGAGGGCTGAAACATGTCTGAATCTGACTTTCCACAAATGTGGCAATACTCAGGAACGTGGACATGCTCTGGTAAAATTGAATCAGCTCTATAATTCAGCCGGATTAGAAATCGCCAATACTTATCTGCCTGACTACTTGCCCCTTATGCTCGAATTCGTGTACCAGCATCCGATTCCTGGAAGAAATCAGCTTTTGAACCCTTATTCCGGCGAAATAGAGCTGCTGACAAGCCGGCTGGAAGCTCAGGAAAATCCCTATGCCTGCCTGATTCGATTGGTTTGCGACTTAACTAGTGGGAATGGATGCGCTGGAGACTGATAATGTGGTCCTTCAACATGATTGCCTTCCTGGTCTATCCTTACATAGCGCTGACTATTTTCGTGGTCGGACATAGTTACCGCTACCTTGCTGACCCTTTCCGCTGGAATTCAAAATCAAGCGAGTTATTGGATAAAGGCAGTCTTAGGATAGGAATCCTCATTTTTCATTGGGGAATCATATTCACTTTTTTCGGGCATTTTTTCGGATTGTTGACGCCCCAATGGTTCCTCGATAAATTCGGGATAACAACCCGCATCCATGAAATCAGCCGCTATCTCGGTCGGCATGGTCATTGGGACAATGGCATCTATAGGGCTTGTTCTCCTTCTTGGTCGCCGCCTCGTTAAACCACGGATACTTGTCACGTCATCCCTAAATGACATCATTGTGCTTTTAATGCTTTTGTTTGTTGTGGGATGGGGAACATTCAATGCCTTCTTTATGCGATATGACGTGATATATACGATTGCTCCGTGGATTCGCAGCATCGTCACCTTCAGTCCTGACCCGGAGCTAATGCGTCCGGTTCCATGGACCTATAAAGTTCATATACTCTCAGCCCTGGCCCTCCTTGGATTTTCTCCATTTACTCGGCTTGTCCATATCTGGAGTGTCCCGATCACGTATTTAGTCAGGAGATTTATTTTATTCAGGCGCCGAGTCGTGGAGATCACGTGAGAAATCTCACTATCTCTTCCTCAATAGCCGATCTGTCACCTGCTTATTTTGCCATGGTGATGGCCACAGGGATTGTTTCAATTGCTTCGCATCTGCTGGGTTACGAAACGATTTCGATCGGGTTATTTTGGCTCAACATCATCTTTTACGTGAATTTGTGGGCGCTCTTTCTTGCACGTCTGTTATTTTGGTATGAGCGATTTGTTTCGGATATGAGCAATCATGCGCGAAGTGTTGGTTATCTTACGATTGTGGCAGGGACTTGTATTCTAGGGAGTCAATTCGTCCTACTCAATCAGAATCCTCGTATCGGACTTTTATTCCTGTTTCTAGGATCAGGTCTCTGGCTCTTGCTCATATACAGCATATTTACAGCGCTTGCGATTCGTCCGGCTAAACCCGGTTTTGCAGAAGCGATTAACGGAATATGGCTGCTTGCCACAGTGAGTACGGAATCTTTGTCCGTGCTCGGCAGCCGCTTAGTCTCATATTTTGCAAATTATCAGGATGAGCTTGCATTCTTCGCATTGGGTTTCTTTATGCTTGGAGGCGTATTCTATTTAATAATCATAATTTTAATTTTCAAGCGCCTTTTGTTTTACGAGCTGGCCCCTCGAGATCTGACGCCTCGTTATTGGATTAATATGGGGGCAGTGGCCATTACGACTCTGGCAGGAACAAGCCTCCTGGAGATCGATCAAGCAATTCCATTCCTGGCGCCATTCAGGCCTTTTATACTGGGGCTCACCTTTTTTTGTTGGGTAACCGCCACCTGGTGGATACCGCTTTTGGTCGTTCTGAGTGTCTGGAGATATTTCATTCGGCGTGTCGAATTTGCATATTCGGCCGAATACTGGAGCCTGGTGTTCCCACTTGGAATGTACACGACCTGCACGATTCACCTATCGAGGGTTATGGGCCTGGAGTTTTTGATGGAAATCCCCCGCTATTTTATTTATGTGGCGCTATTGGCGTGGGGGATCACTTTTGTGGGACTGATCCGCTCGTTATCTCGATCTCTATCCGGCAAGGTAGAGACAGCTATATCTTGAGCGGTTCAATAAACCGACACGTCGGACTTTTTTATGCGGCTGAAATCCGGCGTGCTCCCGGCAATGCGTGCGGCTCTGGCGATCCTCTTGCACTCCGGACACAATTTTTGGTCGAAAGCTTCTTCAGGCGCTTCGACGAGTTTGGCCACGTGCTTTAAAAGAATGGTCGGCACATAATAGACCCCACATCCCTCGCATCTCTCCATTTTTATGCGATTGATGACGGTCCCTGACATCAGGATAAGGCGCTCTCCCTCGCGATCTTGCATCTGTAAAGCCCCGGTGGGACAGATGTTTACGCATGCGCCGCAGCCTATGCATTTGGGCAGGCCTCGCACATAATCTTTCAGAATTAGTGAACTCTCGCCCGCGTGATAAAATTTTATAGCTGAAACTCCAAGTCGCTCGCTACATACTTCTACGCATTGGCCGCAGCGTTCGCAGATGTCGCAACGCATGCACCTTTTGGCTTCCTGGCGCGCAGCGATCTCGTCCAGGCCCAGTTCCACCTGGTCGAAGGTGTTGATCCGCTTCTCCAGATCAATGAGCGGTATTTCCTGGCGCTGTATAAAGGCTTTCTCATGGTAATCCATAGCGACAGGGGCCACCATGGTTCTTGGCTTTGGCACCGTCTTCTCGGAAAAGGGCTGACTTCTAAGATATGAATGCATGGCTATCGCGGCTCGTTTGCCCGCGCCTATCGCTTGAACCACCGTTGCAGGCCCTGTGACTGCATCACCCCCTGCAAAAACATCAGGTATATTGGTCCGCTGTGAATTTACGGCCACACTTATGGTCTCTTTTCTCGTTATTTCGAGCCGGCCCAATCCTGGAAAATCACCAAGAGCAGGTTTCTGACCAATGGCTGAAATTATGCCCTCCACCGGCATCTTGTAAGCTGAATCCGGGATAGGAACTGGGCGTCGCCTACCACTGTCGTCAGGCTCCCCGAGGCTGGCCATAATGCATTCCATAGACTGAACTTTTCCGTTACTGCCAAGGACACGAGCGGGAATCGTTAATTGATGGATGTGGATTCCCTCTTCGGCCATCTGAATGATTTCTTCGAAGTGAGCCGGCATCTCGGACCTGGTGCGTCGATAAACTATGCTTACGGATTTGCAACCCAGACGGACACATGCCCTCGCCGCGTCAACAGCGGCATTACCACCTCCGACTATTGCAACGCTATCAGCGGGTTTTGAGCGATTTCCGAATGCTACACCCTTAAGGAAATCCAACGCCGTGATTACGGACGGATAGTCGTCTTCCCCCTCAATGCCCAATCTAAAGCTTTGCCAGGCGCCGATTCCGATGAAAAAAGCCTTATATCCCTGCGACCTCAGGTGATCCAGGGTTAAATCCGTACCTACCGGCGTATTTACCGCGAACTCCACACCCATTGCGCGAATCGCCTCGATCTCTCGCCGAACTACATGCCGTGGCAGCCGAAATTCCGGAATTCCCGCTATGAGCAAGCCGCCGGGCTCGGGCATTGCCTCAAAAACAGTAACCGGGTACCCTTCCCACGCCAGAAAATACGCGGCGGTCAAACCGGCAGGTCCGGAACCTATGACAGCGATTTTTTCCTTGTATTGATTTTTAGGCTCGGGAATTTTATATCCTCGATGCTTTTCCATCACCATCTTGGCCGCAAGCCCTTTGAGATCCTTAATGCAGATAGGTTTGTCCAAGTGTCGGCGCTGGCACCAGGATTCGCATGGATTCGGGCAAATCAGGCCGCACACCCACGGAAATGGGTTATCTTTTCTGATTATCTCGATGGCCTCATCGTATCGTCCGAGACCGATCAGGGCGATGTACGAAGGAATGTCTATTCCGGCAGGGCAATTCAGTTGGCATGGAGCGGAGGATTCATGCTTCAGGCCCTCCTCATCATAGACAACTCGATTCTTGTCCGCTCCGGGCCCTGGTGAAAATAAAGGATTAACAGACATATGGCTCCCTGGTTATCGTGGGGGAAAATTAATTTCAGGAACTACCTATGGCGTTTAGGTTATTACGCGTCTTCGAATCTGACCTACGGGTTTGGCGTATCCTTTGCGATAGCCCGTGCGAAGCGCTCGCGTCGCACTTCCGATGAATCAGCAGGATCCACCCATTTAAGCGCCTCGGTGGTACATCCTGTGACGCACGCGGGTAAAAGGCCCTCGTCGACTCTGTCTTTGCAGTAATCACACTTGAAGGCCTTCCCGGTCTCCTTATTCCATTGTGGAGCGCCCCAAGGGCAGGCAGTGATGCAGGCTTTACAGCCGATGCACAACGATGGCTCTACAAACACGATGCCGTCTGACGGCCGCTTCTGCATCGCGCCCGTTGGACAAGCTGAAACGCACCATGGGTTTTCACAGTGAAAACAGGGCATAAAAATAAATTGAATCCTGGGAACACCCCCCTTCACTTGAGGGCCAACCGGAATTATCTTGCAAAAACTAGGGCCTACCGGAACGTCATTCTTCGTCTTGCAGTGCATCTCGCATGCTCGGCAGCCTATGCATCTATTCTGATCCTGATATATATAATGATCACTCATCGTGAAACTCCTTCGCCAAAATCCTAAGACACCTTCTTTACTGTCACGAAGCAATCCGTCATAGGACAATTGCCTCCAATCGTCATCTTGAGCAGGCCCTTCATGAGGGTGTTGTCCCTCATTCCCTTCTTATAGCACCTGGTCTGGAGTGGTATTTCTCGACCATAGCCGTGCAGAGTAAAGACTGCTTCCGGGTGAATGAAATCCGTCACGTTCGCCTTTATAGTATGGGCGACTCCACCTGCCGAGACCTCAACCAGATCGCCGGCCTTGATTCCCAGCTTCTTAGCCTCGCCGGAGTTGATCCAAAGAGTATTTTCGTGTTGAACTTCATTGAGCAAAGAATTGTTCAGGGAAGTGCCCTGAGTGTGAGTAGCGATCTTCCCGGTCACAAGCCTGAATTGGCCGTCAGGAGGCGATTGGGGACTTGTGTATGGCGGGAATGATGGCTTCCCGTTATCTTCGAGCATGCTGGAGACCATCTCAAACTTACCGGATGGAGTATTGAACTTGAGGCCGGTTTTTCGGTCCCACAGGATTTGCTCTTTGGACAGCTCAATGTAACCTTTGGCGTCGAAATCCTCCAAGCCAAAGCCCGTGTCCTGCAATTGATACTTGATCAAATCTTCGATGGTTTCGTAAGGGAAGTACTTCGCAACTCCCATACGCTCGGCCAATTGTTTAAATATCCACCACTTTGGTTTGCTATCGAATTTCGGTTCTACAGCCTGCCTTCGGATCCAGATGGCCGGTTTCGGACCTTTCTTAGAAATTACAGGATCGGTGCGTTCCAGGTACGTGCATTCCGGCAGTATGACATCAGAGTACCAACCCGTATGGCTATAGTTCACGTCAATGCTTACCAGAAGGTCAAGTTTGCTGAAGCTCTGTTGGAAAAGCTCCGGGTCCGGAAGGGACGACATGGGATCGTACCTGTAACAGATGAATGCCTTTACCGGATAGGGATCTTCGTTCAGGATGGCGTGAGGCAGCATCTGAGCCATGCCATAATCAGCGGACAAGTGTTTGTGTTTTGAGCCGACGCCGTCAAACCGCTCCTTGTCCGGCTTCGGCGCCGCTGCCTGAAGCATCTTAACCGGCTTGTGACCCGCGGCAGGTTCTCCTTTGAAGAAGAGATAGCCCCCTTTGGACTCATATCCACCCATGAGCGCCTGGAGAATGTAAATGGACCTTCGAAAGTAATAGTCGTTTTCCGTCCATGCAGTCATCCAACCGGGGTGAAAAATGACCGACGGTTTTGCCTCAGCGGCTTCGTAGGCAATCGCCTTTATGTCTTTGGCAGGAATCCCTGTCTCTATCGAGGCCCATTCGGGTGTATATGGCTCTACGAATTTTTTCAGCTCATTGAGCCCAATCACCCAACGCTCTACAAATTCTTTGTCGTACAAACCTTCGGCCAGGATTACGTTGATGAGGCCGAGGTTAAAGGCATAATCGGTGCCGGGTTTGACCATAAAGAAGCGATGCGCTTTTGCCGCGGTGTAGTTCCAGCGCACATCCAGATGGACGAACTTCATGCCGGCTTGCAGTCCGTCAATGAAATCCTTGGCTTCTTTGGTCCCGATGGCTTCGAGGATGTTTCTTCCGTAAAGGATTATGTATTTGCAGTTCTTGTAATCATAGGCAACGGTATTCCGCCTGTGACCTGCCAGGGAGTTATGCGCGTTATGAACACTATTAGAACAGGACGCATGATGATTGAAATAATTGGGCGAACCGAGGGCCTTAATAAATGTCTTTTGTAAATCTGTGAACGGGCCGCCCCTGTCTCCCAGTACAACACTTTCAGGCCCGTAAGTATTGATAACCTTCTTCAGTTTATCCGCGATATAGTCAAGCGCTTCATCCCAGCTTGCTTTCTTCCACTCTCCCGAACCTCTCTCTCCATTTCGGATCATGGGGTGCTGGAGTCGTTCGCTATCGCTCTGGAATACTTTCCCCGCGGCCCCTCTGGGACAGAGATAGCGGCCTCCCAGGAGATGTGGATTCCCCCAGATATGTTTTATGTCCCCATTTTCTACTTCAACTTCGATGGGGCAACTGTACAGTGCACATCGCGCAAACGCTGTACACTGTCTGTTTGTTTCTTTCCGACATTTGGGCTCACCTCAAGGGTTTATCTTAAATTTTGAGTTAGTTATTTTCCGGTGTTCGAATTCGAGGCCGCGGTGGCTTCATCTGATATCATCCGATTTCCTACGCTCGGTTTATAATTATTCAAAATAGCGCCTATATCCCTGAAATACGGCAATTTGTATTTGATCTTTTTAAACATCATGTATACGGCCGCATAAAGGGTTATAAATATGCAGATATAGCCCACAGAATAATCAGTGAATAGAATCCTGAATTCAATTTCTGCAAATCTACGGCCCATCCAATCCAACGCAAAGAAGATCGGCCACAAGAAAGCGGCCGAAAGCGCAATCTGCATGAAGAATGATCTGCCGAATGCGTCATTGGCCAATTTATTCGAAGCAACGTAAGCGGTTTTGTCGCCTGCCGCTAACGCCTCTTCGGATAGACTCTGATAGCGCGTCACTTCACTCGAAATCTTCTCTATATATTTCCTGGAGAGAAGAAAGGCCCATGAAATAGTAAGTTCGCCCACTATTAAACTTATGAAGGCCAGGACAAACGTGCCTATCAGAAAATCCAATAAAGCGTACCCGGTGATCCGGTAGAAAAAGATCAAACCAGAATCTATCAGGGTGTAAACAGAGTTCATCACTGAGGACAATAGATCAGGCATGCTGAACCGTGGTCTCCGTGTCGTCCCACGGTTTTGGCCACGCCTTAATCATGATTTTGAGATTACATTCCGGGGAAGATCGAGTATCCGAGGAATCCTTTTGTAGTATAACCGACACCTACATAAACCGCCAGTACCACAAAGATTCTCTTCAACCAAATGTCCGGGATGTATTTGGAAGTCATTGGTCCTATTATTGAGCCGGCAAAGATTCCCACAAGTTCGATCCCTATGAACAGCAGGTCTATGGGTGTCCCCTTGACGAACATGTACGTGAAAATCGAAGTTATCATGCTGACCAAGACTGCCAGCGCGGAAGTTCCGGCAACCACATACATCGGGAGCCCTGCAACAGAAGTAAGAAAAGGAACGTACAGAAAACCGCCGCCCACGCCTATAAAAGCGGAAATGGCAGCAATGACGAATCCTCCAAGGAGAGGCCAGATCGGATTAAACGAGAATTCTACACCATAAAACGTGAAGTGGATGCGCGATGCGCCCCAACTGGTAACCTCAACTCCGCGATCCGCGTGTTCCGATTTGCCCGCCGCTCTCTTTATGTGATCCCGTTCGAATGCGGCGGCTGCTTGTTTCGCAGCTTTCTTGCTCCTTTGCCCTCTTTCGCTTGTCTCATAAAAAAGAAAACCCCCGATTACCAATACGATAATACCGAAATAACCAATATAGGAACTCAGGTTAATCTTCCCGGCAGTGAGGAACGGAATCAGGTAAGCGCCTGCGATCCCCCCAATGGCAAGACAGAGTCCCAAGGGTAGGACTAACCGCCCCATCCGATAATAAGTGAGTGAAGAGATCAAGGAAGATAAGCCTACAAGGTACTGGTTGCTCGTACGAATGGAGTCCGTTAGCAATTTATTTAGAACAGGGCTTGTGTCCTTGAACGATCTGCCATAATCCGCCAAACCAAAAACTGTGATGTGACCTACCCCGGCCATTATTCCACCGAAAGCTCCTACCGTGGAAAAGATCCAACCGACCCAAATTCCCCAAATTATTCCCACTACCCATGACGGCCTAGGCGCTCCGGGAATGCCCATAAAACCAGGCTCTGCTTTTGGATCGATTTGCCCTACGCCCGTACCTTGCGCCGTTTTGGCGATGGCCTCTTCCAATTTACCGGCATCAGCAACAGATGCTGACATCAGAGTCATTGTAACGGTAGTAAGTATTAGTAAAGTCATAATTATCCAGATTTCCCGCTTCATGAAATCTCCTTCCTTGATTGAATTCGCGATCGGCAATCCGCAGCGGGCGGACAAACGGCTAATTCATGCATATTCATATGGTAGTGAGGGTCTGTCTTTACAAGTCGGTACTGAATTGATGTCCCACAAATATACTAAGTGTAATGTGTGCAATTCGTCAGGCAAAGGTGGCTCACTTGAGCTTTTTTGCTTTATTTAAATATTAGAATTAGCAAATACAAGTGTACGAAGTCAATAATTTTTCGGGAAACAAATGTAATCTCTCGGTTACGAGCGGCCATAAACTGTCATTGCGAGCGGTTTTTGGTAGGATAGGCGTCTCGCCTGTCCGTTAGAATGACCGGCAAGATGCCGGTCCCACTAGCAATCTCCAGCTTGGGGGATTGCTTCGTCGTTTCACTCCTCGCAATGACAAATCCACGCCCGCGTAACTGAGGGATTTCAAACAAAGACAGTGGCTTCATGACGGTATTTTATCGGTCATGAATTCGGTCGCCAGTACGTATCCTTTTTTACTCGTGACGCATTACAGGACCATCTACACAGGATCTTAAACCGTTCTCCGTTCCGCAGCTGCCGCAAATACCTATACCGCACTTCATTACATCCTCTCGGGCAAGATAGATGCCTCCCTTGGGGGAATATTGGCTCAGGGCGTCAATTACCGCGCTCATCATGGGTCCAGGGCCGCACACGAACGCGGCACAATCTCGATACAAGGCTGGGTTCGCTGCCAGGTCGGACTCCAGTGCCCTGACAATCTCGCCGTTTTTTCCGGGAGGATCGCTGACGATCTGCGAGCCGGGTATGCGGGTCATGACTTGCTGTTCAAAACTTTCCGCTATTTTAGAGGAAAATCCGAAAAACGCTTTTGAAACGCTCTTCCTGAAAGATGTTCCGGCCATAATGATGGGAGCGGCGCCCGTGCCCCCACCGATTAGAATCAAAGACTTGCCTTTTTCCGGAGGCGGAAAACCCTTGCCGTACGGTCCTCTCATATCAACAGGATCTCCGGGCTTCAAGCGCTCCAAGGCCGCTGTGAACGGACCCACATTGCGGACAAGGTATGCGGGCTCCATATCGAACATGGGCGAAAAAGGCTTTTCCCCCACACCGGGTAAGCGAAGAAAGAAGAAGCGACCCGGCTGACAAATCGGACCCTCCTTGAGTCTGAGCATAAAAATGCCTGCTCCGATAGGTCTGTTCTCCACAACTGTAGTCCTGAAGTAATCCGTCAGGGGCTGGATGGGCAATCCTCGGACAGATTGATCGCCTTCCCCCTGTTCCAGTTTGTCTATAAGGTCTTTGAAGAAACCTGCTATGAGCGATGTGGTCATCCCTGCCAGTGCGGACCCTACTGCAAAAAGGCTGGCTCCTGCCGCTTTGTAAGCAATGATGTCTTGCGCTGAATATATTCCGCCCGAAGCAATTATCGGAATTTTGATGAGTGACGCCGCTTCTCTAACGGCTTTCAATCCGACGGGGAATATCCCGGCGCCTGATAATCCCCCGACAACATTGGTGAGGATCGGTTGACCCTGAGAATCTACCGCAATTCCCGGGCCGACAGTATTAATCAAGGAAAGAGCATCCGCGCCGGCAGCCTCACATAATTTCGACATGCCTCCAATATCTCCCAGATTGGGAGACAGTTTAGGAATGATCGGTTTGTTAAGATGTTGCTTAAGAAGCCTGATAATTGACCTGACTGAACCTGGATCTGATCCCACGCACTGTCCAGCTCCTTTTACATGAGGACATGATAAATTCAGCTCAAATGCGTCTGCGATTGGATCCAATATTCGTGCGCATTCCAGGAATTCTTCCGGATCTGCCCCCATGATTGAGACAAACAGCGGCTTGCTGTCCGGAAGAGGTAGCAACGATTTCATGGTTTCGAGGAAACTCTCGGCTCCTGGATTTGCCAGTCCTACCGCATTGACAAAGCAGCCCGGATAATATTCGTGAAGCACAGGTTCGCGGTACCCCACTCTCGGAGAGACACTGAGGGTTTTGGTCGTCAAAAAACCTATTTGTGGCACGTCTCGAGCGATTCGGGCAATGACTGACGGTACGGTAGTGACAATGCCGGACGGGATTGTGAAAGGTGATTCGATCTTAAGATGAGCAAGATTTGAATCTTGAAGGGGTTGGAACAACGATGAAATATCCATAGTTTAATATTGATCCAATAACATACTTTAACCGGACCTATGAATTCAGGCCGCGGAAATAAAGGGCGGCAGCAATTCGAACTTGGATGGCTTTTTTAGGACACAAACCAGCCCCACCTGCCAATGAGATCCACAAAGCGGCATCCGGTGTGGTTCTCGATTGCTGTTCCTTCTTCGGTCTTGATTACTCTTTTCAAGGTTTGGGAGAATCGATCACCCACCGGGATTACGAGTCTTCCGCCCAACCGGAGCTGTTTTATAAAAGTGTCTGGTATCCTCGGGGCCCCGGCGGTGACAATTATGCCGTCGTAAGGGGCTGCCGCGGGCCACCCTTCAGTGCCGTCCCCCACTATAAATGTTATATTACTATAACCATAGTTTTTCATTACAAGTTCAGCATGTTCCGACAGGCTCTGAATTCGTTCCACGGTGTACACCCATTTGCAAAGCTTACTCAGCACAGCAGCCTGATATCCGGATCCTGTGCCGATCTCCAGAACTATTTCGGTCCCCTGGAGTTGCAACAGTTCCGTCATAACCGCCACCATGTAGGGTTGACTTATAGTTTGTCCCTCACCTATGGGCAGAGGATTGTCATCATATGCTTCTGCTTGCATCGGCTCAGTTACGAATAAATGACGCGGGACCTCCCTCATAGCTGCGAGCACTCGATCGTCCCGGATGCCTCGCCGTTCGAGTTGTTCTTCGACCATCTTTTTTCTGGCCAACACGAAATCTCGCATAAATCGGGATACCCTCCTCAAAAGATATTTATACAATTCATCAGCAGGAGCAATTGGAACTACAAAGTTTCATGACGGCCCACCGCGGTTAGTTTTCTGCATCAGATCCTACTGAGGCTTAGATTTAAGTAAACAATACGGAATTGTTTTCGTTTATTTGCTTCTGCCGCGCAGAAAAAGATTGACAGTTTTGCTGAAGACGCGTACATACGCGCGCCTGAATCGCGCCCCCAACGCGCAGTTTCATGAAGAGGGGCAAAAAGGTAACTGAAGTCTGACAAATTTCAAAGCTCATTTTTGAAATTTTGTCAAGCCGTTCGGCGCAAGCAGTCATTGCCGTTAACAGCTGTGAAGCAGGGCAGCTATTAGGGCAATATTCACATTATTTGCATTGTGTACTCTTGCCCCGAGGCATGCGAATGATTATTTAACCTGGACGAAGGTCATTATAAGGAGCGAATCATTATGTGGATGACCCGTGAACAAATATCGGAAGCTTTGGGCATAGTTCCGAATAGTGTCAGAGGCAAAGTGAACAAGGGCCAGCTTGAAAGAAAAGTAGAAAATGGGAAAAATTACTATCGGATAATCGACCACGACGCCCTGAAACGAGTTGCATCCAGAAGTAAACCCAAAGTGGTAGAGGAACCCGTTAAACTTGTCGAGGAAGTAAAAAAGCCGACTAGACCTGCGGGCGCATTTAATCCGAGGCAGGTGCTGCTGGATCAGTTGGCGTCCATGAAGGTTGAAAGAAGCATCGATGCAATAGAAAAGGGAGACGAAATCGACTTGGCTACAGGAGAGATCTCCAGGGAATTGGACGCGAGGATATCGATGCGCCAACACAGGCAAATCAAAGAGATCGAAGAAGCCTTGGAGAGAATTAAACACGGCGAATACGGAATTTGTGACGAGTGTGGCGAGCCGATTCCTGAACAACGCCTCAGACTTTTCCCAGCGGCGAAATTATGCGTAAAATGCCAGGAAGAGTACGACCATTACGAAAAAATCAGGGATGAACAGTCTCTCAGGGGAGGTCCATGGCGAGACGACAGTTCGGAACCAGGCTACGCTCGGGCTTTTGAAGAATAGACTTACCTATAAAATTTTAAGCGAATTTTGAAATTTGCTTCAGTAATTTTACAAGGGCGCACAAATTGCGCCCTTTTCCATCCAGGCGCCCGGATGATTGCCCCGCCCATAAGCATATATATTTTCGGACGTCTGGTTTTAGAGACAAATACAAAAGCATGAAATTGGTGAGGGTTGTTTCTCCGCTTCCGGATTAGCATCTGACGTGTAGGGAACCCGGCGCATAACATGCGCATCTAACTCTTTAAGATTAATCAGGAGGTTTTCCCGATGGAGAATGAAGGGAATTTGGCTGGAAAAAAGGAAAAGGATGTTGATCCGACTACTGGAGAAGCGTGTGATGATATCAAGGATCCGGTAAGGAAATCTCTTTGCAAGGTATGCAACATGCCGGTGGTCGGGGATGCGCCGTTTTGCCAAAAGCACGAGCCGCCAGTGCCATAAGGAAAGCGTAGAAATATCAGGGTTCCCGGCGAAGCCTAAATCATAGAGCCCAGGGAACTGATTGTGACGTCGGCGCCACAGTGGAGTATACCAACTTCATCTTTAGGGCTTCACATAGGCAAAACCTTCTTGCTGCAAGTTGATAAGCTCCAGTATGCCGGCAGGGACAATTTCACAGGTTTCGTGCAAATCAGTGGTGTCAATCTTGTTCATGGCTAAGGCATTACGGCACATTTTGAATCTGACCCCTAATTTTTGAAGTTCAGACATTTCCAAACCCCGCTCACCCGTTTTGTCTTTACGGAAAAGAGTCACGGCCTTGCCGTTAGCCACCACGTTTACCCGGCATTGTTGGGAAGGAACTTCCTTGAAAAGGTTCCTAATGTTTCCCAAAGCCAGAACCAGTCTCGATTCCTCATCCCAATCCAAATGAAACACGACTTTACATTTTATTACCGCTGGAGTGGCAACCTTCTGCGAGTGTTCTCTTGTCATACCAGCTTTCTCCGTTCCCTCTTGCCCCGCATAAACCGGAAAGGCATATATACAAGCAATTACAAAGAGAAGTGTGCCTAAGCATTTCTTCATATTTCGGCCTCCTCAGATTAATTCTCCGAATATTATGTGAACGAAGACTCGGATGCCACTTTGGGCAGTCTTTTCCGTGCTACTTTGGTTGTTGCATGGTGCCGCAATTATCGGTTTCTCGACAATACTTATTGGGTAAGATGGATGAATGGAGCCCTCTTGAACGAAATTAGATTTGCGGCGGAAAGCGTGAAGACACAATGTCTAAACCTGATACCAAAATCGAGAAACAGGAATTTGTAAAACTGTATGCCTGCAGCCACACCACTTATCAAAACTCATCCCAGCATCGGTGAGTCCCATACCCGATCCCAGCCTCCTGCGCCTTCGTCCTCGTCTTTGTGATCACCCTTTTTGGCGCGGTCCACAGATTCCCCCTCATCCTCGTTTCCGTCCTCTGCCGCAAGGAGCATAACCGGTATTTCCGCGGTTCCGATAAACGTCACAGAGGTTCCGGAAAAGTCCAACGGTACCACGGGCAAACTTCTTTGAGAGAAACCCAATTTATCGCCCAACCATGTGTCGTTTAGCAATTTCGTGCCGTTTCCGGTGATCGACGCCGACCTTTCCATGCAGGCCGCGCACATGAGCGCCAGGGTCAAGAGAGCGAGGAACAACTGATATGATTTCTGCATGTTGAATACTCCACGCTGATGATTTGATTCAAAGGGAATTGGTCGTTTAGAATGAAAAGGTCAGTGTAAACAGCCCCCCAATTACTGCGTCGATACTCCTCCCAGGTCGCGTACCGAAAAAGTTTCCGGCCGTGCCTGTCTGCCACCCTGCAACCGATCTGTCCACGCACGCGTAGCTAAACCATTTGCCCGGCTGCCAGTACCGCGAAACTCATTCCGGCGTTGAACCCTTCCAGAAGTCTCCAGTCGAAACCGGCGCCGATCTCATAACCAAGGCTGCGGTCAGGAATGTTTGGCGAGGCCGTATAGCGATTAAAGGTAATATCTATATCGCCGTCCACTGGAGCCGGAAAGTTTCCTGCTCCAGCGTTCGGGCCTATACACCCCCAGCTATAGCCATTGGATGTTCTTTCAGCCCAGGCAAAGCTCCCAAAAAGGTTCAAGTTAGCGGCCACAGCGTAATCCAGCCTGGCGCCGAGGAGAGTAGCGTCTCGCAAGAATCCCCAGCCGGAGAGATCGAGTGCGTTCAGCCCCGACCCATAGTTGTACATGAACAAAAAGACATAGGGTCTGAACACGACGTAACTACCCAAATGATTTTCAAAAGTGGGATGCCAGACTAAAGCTGCGGACTGTTTTCCGACGAAAATACCATTCCTGCGATCAGGACCAGGCGTCGTGGCGCAGAGAAAACCGATCTTAGCCGGACCGGCAAAACATCCGAACTCGGCCATGTAACGCCATTGTTCGGTATACCTCGTAGTATTCGGAATGTTGTTTTGGAGAAAGAGACCGGTTGGATCCGAATACCGGTCGGTCCAGTACAGCCAGGCTGCTTCAGCGTTGAAGAAAAGGCGGCCATTGTTGTATTTGGCAAAGAAAGATCCATGGCAATACTCCGAATCCTGGGCGACCGGTTGCGTGGCGCCCAGCGGGGCTTCAGGCCCTATATGGAAGCTGCCGTAGTTCCCGATAATTCCCGCGTTAAGAGGACCACTGTAGTAGCTCAGGAATGCCAGGACGCAGCTTGACAGAGTCCCACTCGTGTCCGCGCGGCTAAAATATTGTCGATTGATCCCCGGCGTGACCGTGGCCAAATCGAAAGGGTCTGCCAGAATTGGGAGCGTTCCAACAGGGGGGGCTCCTGCGAACGTGATAGAGGGGGTCCCTACGAATGTGTACGGATAATATGCGATTCCGATGCCCAACGGTCCGTACGGAACAATAAGGGTCATGGATTCTGAGGAAAGGCTGTTTCCGTCATACTGCAGCCCGGTCCCGAATCTCCAGGGCCTTTTCCCTATAGCGAACACGCCCCAGGGAGTTTGCGCGGTAACCCAGGCCATGGTCCACTGTCCTTCGCTAAAGGCGTTGTTTACGCCGTAGGAACTCTGACTCCAATAATTGGAGTTCAGTGGGACGCTATAGGCGCCCAGCCGATATTTGCCGGTAATCCTGATTGCCGGGTTCACTCGAATTTGCGGAATTAATTCAACGTTGAAATAAGACCATCCCGCCGATGCGCTAGTGGTAATGTTTGTGTCAAACTGCGTGCCGTTCCAAAAGTTGAGATTTGCCGTTGTACCCGGGCCGTTGTCCACGTCGTAAGGTCCGAAAAAGCCCTTATGACCTAGCTGTTGATACCATTCGTGAGTCCAAGTAAAGGACCCCGTCATCGTGAATTCCCAGGTGAGGGCCGGGGCAGGACAAAATAGAATCGATGTGATTAATATCATTATCATAACTGGAGTCATGCGGTTGATCAACGGCATATCCGTCCACCTTCCTTCTCGTCGAGGTACGCTGTGGCCGCCAAGCGTGGTGATACCTAGTATTACCATTGTGCGAATACGATAATCAAGGATTCCGTTCCTCTCGAACTACGTGGTACCCCTGCAACAAACGTGCCACGTGCTAGACTGGACATATAATGTTAGACAGGTCTAACTCGCACCATAGTAAATACCACCGCCCCCTGTCAACGTTTTTCTATTTCCAAATCATTTCATTCGTGATCTTAGGCAAATAGTGCTGCACAAACCCGTGCTGAAAGCGCACTATGGACAGATCTATGTGGTCCCAATCTTCGAATCCGATCATCTTCGGGACAGGATCATCTTTGTCGATCAGTGATGTGTACTTGGTTGGTTTTGGCCAGACGACATTATCATGTAGAGGGATACCCGTAGTTACCCACGCGAGATTGTCCCGAACCCACTCCTCTTTATTAAGCAGGAAAAGGGCGAAGCATGCGTTGCGTACCATGGTACAACCCTCCGAGTGGCTCACAACGGAGATAGGTTTCTTGGCATTATAAAAGAGGCTCGTGAGTTTTCTGGTCGCCACGTTGGTTTGAATTTTTCCTCTGCCCATCGCCGACAGGCGCTCGGATGGCATTGTGCAGGCCAACAGTGGCCAAATACCAGCATATACCACTTCCATTAGCCCGGTTTTCCTCAATACCGGAACGCCGCGTTGTGATACAAGTGAGCGGACCCCTGACGCATTGTAAATCAAGTAAACGGGATGCCTCAGATGTTGCGCCAGCGCTTCGGCTGCGGCGGTTGCCTTTATTTTATCGGTCCAGATCCCGTTTACGTAGTACACCGGTTCCCCTGGATAACGAAGGCCGGTTCGAATGGGACGCGGCGGTTGCATAAAGGCTGACAAGGGAAAAGAATTGAACTCCTCGAAACGCGGGCTGTCTCGAATGCTGTCCGCCAGGACCTTAAGCCTCAAATTGGCGCAGTCCTCAAGTACCTGGGACAACTTATCCAGCCGAAGACGAGTATCATTCCATTCCTTCGCCAATTTGATTGCGATTTCCCCCCTCAGCCTTGCTGCTTTTTCAGTTAGTTCTTTTCCAGTGCCCTGGAATGTTTCAGCGATCTTTAGCGCCAAGAAATCCTTGGCATCAATGGATCCATTTATTTTTTTGCGAAGATCTTCAATGAGCTTCCAATCAGATGCGCGCATTTCGACCTCGCCTGGCCATTATAGCAATTGCCAAAAGTTTTGTCCGATTCGAGGTGGCCTTATGCCGTCATTCCGGCGTACGCCGGCATCCAGTCTTTTCAATCCCGCTGCACGCGGGACTGGACCCCGGCTTTCGCCGGGGTGACGGGTCGAGAGAACGTCATCATTTTTGGCAATTGCTATATAGATTGAAAAGGTTTAGGACAGACTATCAATTATCTTAAGCAGTTCATCCGTTTTTTCTTTGAGAAGATCCTTATCCGCTCTGGTTTCCACGTTCAATCTTATAACCGGCTCCGTGTTCGAGGGCCTCAGATTAAATCGCCACTTGTCGAATTCCATGCTCAGCCCGTCTATATGATCCGTGACCAGTTCCTTGCCTTTATAGTGCTCCTCGATTCCTTGCAGCACAGCCAAACCGTTCCGGACTGTGCGGTTTATTTCTCCGCTCGCCGGGTACTTATCTATACGGCTCTGGATCAATTCTGATAACGGCCGTTTTTCCACGCTGAGAATTTGAATCAACAACAGCCAAGGGATCATCCCGCTGTCGCAATAGGCGAAATCCCGGAAATAATGATGCGCGGACATTTCTCCGCCGTAAATTGCATCTTCCAGTCTCATTCGTTCTTTGATGAATGCGTGACCGGCTTTGCTCATGACAGGCACTCCTCCGGCGTTTCTCACCATTTCCTGGGTGTTCCACACGAGGCGAGGATCGTGGACAACCTTCGATCCGGGATTATCTTTCAAGAATGCCTGAGCAAACAAGCCCACGAGATAATAACCCTCGATGAACGAGCCCTTTTCATCAAAAAAGAAGCACCTATCACAATCACCATCCCACGCAATGCCTAGGTCCGCATTGTGAGAAATCACGTTTTCAGCAGTAACTCCTCGATTTTCCGGCAGAAGAGGGTTTGGTATACCGTTGGGGAAGCTACCGTCCGGTTCGGGAAAGATTTCGATGAATTCTATGGGCAGCTTTGGTTTGAGTTTTTCAAGAACCGGCCCCGCACATCCGTTGCCGCAATTCATGATGACTTTCATTCTTTTCAATTTTTCCGGACGAACATAGCTAAGGAGGTGCTCCACATACGCGTCTCTTGTGCTCACCGACTCGATGGAGCCCTTCTTTTTAGCCTCCGATCTAAAGCCATCACCAATCACAGCTTTCTCGATGTCTTTAAGGCCGGTGTCCCCGCTGATTGGCTTGGATTCTTCTCTGACGAGTTTCATCCCATTGTAATCCATGGGATTGTGACTCGCAGTAATCATCACACCGCCGTCAAGTTGCATATGAGATGTCGCGAAATAGATCTCTTCAGTGGGGCACAGACCTATATCAATCACGTCGCACCCCTGATCCACGAGACCTTTCGACAAAGACTGACTGACAGCTTCGCTGCTCAGCCGCACATCTCTGCCGACGCATACTTTCGAAGCGGAGAGGAAAGCCGCGTATGCGCGCCCGATCTTGTATGCCATGTCTTCGTTAAATTCGTCAGGAATGCGCCCCCGAATATCGTAAGCTTTGAAGCTGTTCAAATGAGGTTTTACATCAGTCATCATATTTCCTTTCGACAAACTGGATGTATGAAACTTAGCCGTCGGGTTTTCTAGGAAAAAAGGTGTTCTGGTAACTTAGGAGGAAACAATCCGGTGCTTTGTCGATTTCCCAGCCAATCGCAGGATTTCGCTCCTCGCACTTTGAAAACCAGACTCCTGCACGTTCAGCACAAAACAGACTGATTTCTGAATCGCGGGGTTCACAACAGATCTTCATAACCATGCAGAACTAATAATTCCTGCAATTTCTTAATGTCTTGGCAGGAATCCTTGTGACATACGAGAATGGCATCTGGTGTGTCCACGATCACAAGATCTTCAACACCCAATAAGACTGTGACTTTGTGAGGCGACAAGGCCACACATTCTTTGCTCTGCACGCAGAGGACTTTTCCCCGACATGCATTGTTCTCACTGTCAGTCTCCCATACATCCGAGAGAGAAGACCAACTTCCAACATCATTCCATGCAATTTCAGCGCGTATCACCACAGTATTGTCGGCTTTTTCCAATATTCCGTAATCAATGGAGATGTTCTCCATTGTTTCGTAAACTTGTCTGACGGCTTGCGGCTCATGAGCAGTGTTTAACATCGGCATGATGCTTTCCATAGCGCGACTGACGGAAGGAAGATGTTGTTGAAAAGACCTAATAATGGTGGACGCTTTCCACACGAACATTCCACTGTTCCAGAGGTAGTTTCCTCCGTCTAAGATAGCGCTTTGCAGTCACCAGATCAGGTTTTTCAACGAAGCTCTTTACTTGAAACAAGCCATCTGAGCCGATTTCAGAGATCTCCTGTCCCATCTCAATATAGCCATACCCTGTTTCCGGGTAAGTCGGGACAATCCCGAATGTGATGAGATAATCCTTATCGGAAGCTACTTGATGGGCTGTACGAAGAGCTTGCAAGAATGCTTGTTCATTGGCAATTAGATGGTCCGCAGGTAAGATAACCATGACGCCTTCCGGATCCTGCTTGAAAATCTTGTAAGCAGCCAAAGCAATACAGGGCGCGGTGTTGCGGCCCCGCGGCTCGGCTACAACCATTGTCTCACTGATTTCGGGAATTTCTTTCTTGATTTGATTTGAATAGTTTTCAGTCGTGACAATCATGATCCTGTCGAAGGGGATCTCGGGCAGGATTCGCTCGACAGTCTCACGCACCATCGTTCTGTCGTTAAGAATTCTAAGAAGTTGTTTAGGTTTTCGTTTTCTGCTTTCAGGCCAGAAGCGAGTCCCGCTCCCTCCTGCCATAATAATTCCATACAACATGTTGTCACCCATTCAGGAATGATAATAATTTGTCAAGGATAAGTCCCATTTGCAAGTGTCGCCCCACTCCGAACCCGATAAGTCTCGCCGGAAGGAACGTTTATTTCCACTGTTCCTTCAATCCTTACATTCTTTTCAAAGAATACCGAACCGGTCACTGCGAGTTCATTCGCGTAAATTAGCGACACCGAGCGAGAATCCTCGAAACGCTTACTGAAGCTGTCGGGAGAATCCAGGAAGTCGGGGTCAAAAAAGACCCTGGGCATGTACGGCAGAGAAGCCGGACGCAAAGGATTCTTTCGCAAACAATTCATTGAGTCCAGTATACAAGCATCTGATTGTAGAACAAACAAATCTGAGACCTTCTTGGTAGGGAAGAAACGGCTTCTATCGACTCTGAGACCTTTCGCTCCAGGAAATAGGCCGATTGCTGCGCCCATTGCAGTTTCAAGCTGAATAACCTTCGTATCCATGATCATTTTGTGATTTTGAATGAGCGGAAGTTCTAGTGATTCTTTCCTAATCAGGTTGGATAACGCCTTCAGATCGACCCATACATTATTCGTGTTGAAAACGGAGAATCGTTCAATGTCCATAAATTCGTTTCTCTGGGCCGGCGAGACCTGGGCGATCTCAAGCAGATCCAGCTTGCCGTTCCGGACTACCAGCGTGCCGCCTTTCCTATCGACAGGAGTCCGCCTCGTCACCTCCAGAAGGAAATCAATATCATTGCGTTCGATTACTCCTAAAATCCAAGGCTCTGCCGAGGCTGCCAAATTGTCGAGATTCGATATGAAAATCCATCGAAAACCCTGTTTCATTAAACTTTCCAATAAACCTTGCCGATGAAGACTTGCAAAAACATCGCCGTGGCCGGGAGGTGCCCAGTCTTCCTCTGTACCGGTCTCCAGAGGAAATAGGGTTTCTTCCTGAAGGCGAGGGACTTCATTCTGAATAAAAGCCATAATCGGGATATCAAAATTTGCCACCAAGTCCATGCTTCGATCATGGGTGAAAAAGCTGTTCATGAGGACCAGCGGCACATTGGTTCGCCATTTCTCATTGAGAGCTTGAACCTGCTTAACCGCAATTTCCAGATAACAAAGCCCGTCTTTTGCTTTCAAGACTCCCTTGGGAATTCCGCCACCCATAGTGGTACTTCGGCCACCGTTGAGTTTGAGAATGGCGGTATATCGGAGAAGATCCCGTCCTCTTTTCTCCAGCTTTTTTAAATTTTCTCTATCGGCTGGCGGCTCCAAAATAAGATTTGCATTCGGTGCAATAACGTCCTCTAGCGGCACATAAGCAGATTCTTGGTTCGTTTGATCGCAAAGGCGAAGAAACATCTCAGTGATTGAAGCTGAAATGCCCCGAGATTCCATTTTGTGTCTGATCTTGAGCTTAAAATCGTCTGACATTGTTGAATTCGCTATCCAAGCCTGGATTGAGAGAATTGAAATTCCGCCCCCGATTAATCCATATCGGCTTCCTTCCCTGTTTAAGAAGCAGCCTCAGACAGATTATTTCCCACCACTTTTCTCTTCCATATTCTTGCGAGCCTTTTCGATAAGTTCAAGCAGACTGATCATTTTCGGCTTAATTGGTGCGTTAAAACATAATTCAAACTGTTCGGGACTCATCCGACCGCGGAAATAGTCTTCCACGTTGAAATAGAAATTCCAGCATGTCAGTGCTCTAGCACATGGTTGTCCCTGATTTTCCAGCCGACAATATTCGAAGGTGATCTGCCCGCCCAGCCGGGGGCATCTAATCTCACGTCCCCAGTCGGGTGAATTCGGATGCGAATCAGACATTCAGTCCGCCTATGGTTTCATATTAGCCTCAGAAGGCAATGTACGTAATCTAACAGATTTCCCTAGAGGGTAAAAGGACCTTGAAAGTAAGGCTTCAGTTACGCGGGCTATAGATTTGTCATTGCGAGGCCGTAAGGCCGTGGCAATCCCCGAAACTTTGGGAGATTGCTAGTGGGACCGGCATCTTGCCGGTCATTCTAACGGACATGCGAGACGCCTCTCCTACCAAAAAGCGCCCGCAATGACATTCCGAGGCCGCTCGCAACTGAAGCATTGCTCTTGAAACTAGGAGGGGTTTTGTGCGGGAACCTCAATGATCTCTCAGACGCAAATCCGGCGATGCCCGCGAATTCGTAGGAGGCTTAATAACAACCATTCACCCCAAGGTCAGTCCTCCGTAGAGACTTGCCATGTGTGTACGCAGGGCGCAGATACCTCCCTAGCTCCCACCGTTCCGGAAGCGAACAACGAAATTGCTTCACGTCTCCGGTGTGTCTGACGAGTATAGCCCTCAACAGGATTGGGGTGGGGGGGGGGGCGCCTGTGCATGAAAGCGCCCCCACGGATCTCAGCTTACAACTTCGGTTTGGGGAAGTTCTCAATTGCCTTGAGCGCCTCAGCAATCTCCTCCATGGGCAACTCGTAATCACTAAGCTTTCCCTGGAAAAAGGCGTCGTACGCGGCGAGATCCACCAGGCCATGGCCGCTCCAGTTAACAAGGATAGTCTTCTCTTTGCCTTCTTCTTTGGCTTTTTTTGCTTCCTGAATTACTGCCGCCAGTGCATGGTTTGTCTCAGGGGCGCTTATGAAGCCCTCAGTCCTGGCCCAAGTGACGCCTGCATTAAATGTTTCAAGTTGGTACACTGCCCTGGGCTCGATCAGTCCGTCCATAACAAGTTGACTAACCAATGGAGCCATGCCGTGGTATCGTAGTCCGCCTGCATGGATGGGCGCAGGAACGAAAGCGTGTCCGAGGGTATGCATGGGCAACAGAGGTGTCATCTGGACAGTATCCCCGAAATCATAAGCAAAAGGTCCCTTTGTCATGGTCGGGCAGGACGTGGGCTCGACAGCAATTATATGAACCTGCTTTCCTGCGATCTTATCTCGAATGAATGGAAATGCGCAGCCCGCGAAATTGCTTCCGCCTCCGGCGCAACCTATTACGATATCGGGATAATCCCCGGCTTTGGCGAGTTGTTTTTCTGCTTCTAGGCCGATAATCGTTTGATGAAGCAGCACATGATTTAACACGCTCCCAAGGGCATAGCGGGTTGGCGGTCGTCCGGCGGCTTCGCTGGTCACTGCATCTTCCACAGCTTCACTTATGGCTATACCGAGGCTTCCGGGTGAGTTCGGATCTTGCGCGAGAATCTTGCGGCCCGCCGCGGTTTCGGTACTGGGGCTGGGAATACATGTTGCACCCCACGTATTCATCATTAGTCTACGATACGGTTTCTGTTCATAACTAATCCGCACCATGTACACTTTGGCTTCGAGCCCGAATTGACTGGCAGCGAAACTCAAAGCACTACCCCATTGGCCGGCGCCTGTTTCCGTCGAAATCCTCTTGATGCCGAACACTTTATTGTAGTAGGCCTGCGGAATCGCCGTATTCGGTTTGTGACTTCCGGCAGGGCTCACGCCCTCATTCTTGTAGTAAATCTTTACCGGACAACCGAGGAACTTCTCTAAATTTTTCGCTCGATACAGGGGGGTGGGACGCCATAGCAGCAGTTTGTCCAGGACCTCGTCGGGAATGTTTATCCAACGCTCCTGGCTCACTTCCTGCTCGATAAGATTCATTGGAAAAACCGGCGCCAGGTCCTGAGGACCGACAGGCTGAAGCGTTCCCGGATGCAGAGGAGGCTGCATAGGGTTCGGCATATCGGCAGCGATGTTGTACCATTGGCGGGGAATCTCGTCTTCATTAAGAAAAATCTTCACCGGCATGGGTGTCTCCTTCCTCCCGTTGTTCGTGATGATTTGCAATAACTCTTCATGCTATGCAGGAAGAGATATGACCCGCATATAAACTTAAAACGGACTGTGAATCCGATCCCGATCCCGACCGAAAACTGGCAAAAAGGAATATATCTGCTGAGGTCCTGGTTATTGTTGATGATTTGAATGGTAACTTAAGAACAAGCCTAAATATCACGGATTCTACAGTGAAGCTTTATGTGGTGCAAGAATTTTCATCAAAGTGATGTAACCATTCAGTCACAGGTGGCCAAAGACTGTCATTGCGAGCGGAGCGAAGCAATCTCCAACCTTGGGGGATTGCTTCGTCGTTTCACTCCTCGCAATGACAAACACACGCCCCGCGTAACTGAATGGATACAATGTGATCCACTGAGGAAGAATATCAATCAGATATCTCACGTGATCCGGGTACCCGGAATAACCGTGTCCGGTAATTGGCAGACCCGAACCCGCCCCGTGCCGTCTTTAGCGGCAAGTATCATTCCTTGGCTAACGCCGAATCTCATTTTTCTGGGTTTCAAATTGGCCACCACCACGACGGTAAGATCTAAGAGATCAGCAGGTTTATAATATAATTTTATCCCGGCAAAAACGGTACGCTTTTCCAGTCCCAGGTCTACTTCCAGTTTGATTAACTTATCCGACGCGCTCACTTCTTCGGCAGCGATAATTTTGCCCGCTCGCAGATCTACTTCGTCAAAGTCATCAATCGTTATCTCTTTCTTGAATTCAGGTAACTCAGGCAAAACCACAGCAGTCTCCCCAGCGAAGCCTTGGCGACTGGCATCAATCATTTTTTCCATGAGTCCTATCTCCAGTCGGTCGGCGAGTTTGTCGAATTGTTCTATTGTGCAATTTTCCATATTAAAGTCAGCATCTTGCCACGTGAGGTCTCTCACGCCGAGCATTTGCTCTACCTTCAGACAATAGGAGGGAATTATGGGCTTCAGAAGCACGGTAATGATTTTGATACAGTTGACGACAAACGTTAGATCGTTTCTCGCACGCTCGGGATCATCTTTTATTGTGGACCATGGGGCGCGTTCCTGGACGAAGCCATTGGCCAGATCAGCAATTTTCAGGATCTCCCTTGTGGCTTGCCCGAATAAAAGCTTCCCATAGTAAACCCTTGCCGCTCCCACGGAATCTGTCACAGAGTCCATTAAATTTCCGAGATCGGTGGGAATCGTGCCCAATCTCGAATCCAGTCTCTTGTTCAAAAAACCTACAGCCCGACTGGTGAGATTAGTAATATTATTAACCAACTCCGAGTTTATCCGATTGACGAATTCCTCGGTATTTATATCCAGATCGTCTATGGAATTATTCAACTTTGTCGCGTAATAGTATCGTAGATAAAATGGAGCCAAGGAATCGACAAACTGACGTGCACTTATAAAAGTACCCCGGCTCTTGGACATTTTTCGTCCGTCTATTGTCAAAAAGCCGTGAACATGAACCGCGGTCGGGGTCCGATAATCCGCGGCTTTTAGCATGGCAGGCCAAAAGAGCGTGTGGAAATACGCTATATCTTTTCCTATGAAATGATGGATTTCCGCATCGGAATCGGCCTTTACCCAATAGTCCTCAAAATTACAATCTGCAATCGCCGCGCAATAATGTTCCGTTGTTGCAATATATCCTACAGGCGCGTCCAACCACACATAGAAAAATTTATCGTGCTCGCCGGGGATTTTGAACCCGAAATACGGCCCGTCACGGGATATATCCCAGTCTTGTAATCCCTGATCGATCCAGTTCCGAACAAAGGTTATTACTTCGTTCTGTAGGCGTCCCGGTTCGGAGGTCCAGTCAATCAGGAAATCGCGAAAATCCTGTAGACGAAAAAAGAAATGCTTTGACGTACGAAGTGATGGGCCTTTCCCGCATATGGCGCAGCGAGCATCCACGAGTTCGGTGGGCCGGTAAGTAGCGCCACAGGATTCACACACGTCTCCGTACTGGTCCGGGGATCCGCAATTGGGACAAGTCCCCTTGATGTACCGATCAGGCAAGAACCGGCCACAGTTCTCACAGTAGTATTGTTCAATATCACGGGCTACGATGTGCCCTTTCTCTTTGGCCTTCAGGTAAACCGTTTCACAGTGACGTCGATTTTCAGCGGAATCGGTAGTGTAGAATTCGTCAAAATCGACTTCGAATTTTGCAAAGTCATCTCGATGCCGCAGATGAAACTCATTCACCAGTTCACTTGGCGCTATTCCTCTCTTGGATGCATTAATTTCTATGGGCGTACCGTGCGCGTCGGAAGCGCAGATATAGATAACATGTTCCCCAATAAGACGAAGGAATCGAACGAATATGTCCGTCTGAATATATTCGACAAGGTGACCTATGTGTATGTCGCCGTTTGCGTACGGTAAGGCGCTGGTGACAAGGGTTTTTCGCAAGATGTGCTCCCGTTGTGCGGCCGATAGCATCGGTCTTGTTCTTACGCGCAGTAGATCGAAACTGTGTGAGGTATCATTCTTTGATTATCTCAAGGGCTTCCAGGTTGGGGTCTTTCTCCTTATCAACCTTAAAAATGCGGGCTTTCATTACTATGGTTTCCATTTCCTTGAGGGTATCAAGTACTTTTGACTTCTCATTTTTTATCCAGACCTTATTAAGAGTTATATAGCTTACTCGGTCGGCTATGACGAAATTCACATAATCCGATCCCAATGGACACGGCAGGTTCCCTTTCTTATAATATCTCACAGAGAAAACTATCTCGCGGTTAAGATAATTATTTGGACTCTCCATCAGACCGACAATGGTCAGGCTTTCGTCTAAATCTTTATAGATTCCGCCTTTAAAATAATTCAAGGCAGAGCAAGACGACAGAATCAAAATCGTAACAGCTATGAAAATTTTGGCGCTGGGCTTCATGTATCCGGTCCAGTCGCGGAATAATGTGACATAGGATAAAGATTGCGGTTAGGAAAGTCAAAGTGATTGATTTGATACAAAAACTTCAATCCATGATGCTCCGCCTGTGGTGCGGAATTTTAAATTTAATTATCAATAACGAGTATACGTTTGACAAGTTTTTGCACAAGTGTTATGAACTTCCCTTAGACAGAAAGGGGCTCTCTACGAGCTTCGTCGGTACTTTGTCGAATTTCAGGTACCAGCCCGAAAGAAAGAGTTATTAAAACTATCGATTATTTGCCTGGGGGTACTCAAATTAAGAGGCGTTGATCTTCTCTGTCTGAGAGCCAACTACTAAACCCGGGTAAGAATGTTGCAAACTTTTCTAAAACTCGGATGTCTCTGATTAAAGGAGCGAACGTAAATGGAGGGAGACCTTATTGATGGTCTCCGAGGGCGTTAATAGCTGTGTCAATTGGGTCCAGCAAGCTTTTCTAATTGCTTGAGTCGAAGCGGGCTCGAATACAGGCGCATAGCCTAACAATAACTTATATTCGAAGAATAACCGTCAGGGGCCGGGGCGGATTTATTGTATGACCGGTAATCCACGAATAGAAGTTTAGAATGAAAGAAGCGCCGTTTAGCGCCGAATCAATCCTGTAAAACAGGCGTTGTCGGCCTGTCCTCCTGATCAAAAGTTCCTTGAACGCGGCGGATGAGAAATTTTGTGTAAGGCCTAGTTCCATATCGGAACGGTCATCCTCACCCACTTCGACAACTGGAAAAAACAAGTTGCTCGAAAAACAAACACGCTTGATAGCGAAAACGGAGGTAATTTTGGCAAGATGTAAAACGTGTGGCAGGGAGTATACTGCCATGCAAACCATGACTTATTCTGTTTACGGATATTGTTCATGGGACTGTCTTATGAAAAAGAAAAGCAATCATAACAACCATAATCGATCGCAACGCAGAAACAACAGGCGCAACGATTTTGGTAATAGGCCGCCCAAGCCGGCTCAAAACTACTGATTGGAATCAAATGCAATTTAATTAGTAAAGCAGCAACCCCAGAGTCGCGCTTACTGACAAAGGCAAGTGGTAATTCGTTATCTGATTTGTCCTTGGTCCTTGAAGATCCGTTACTACTGTCGTTATCTAACGAGCAAAATAG